>CAVYKB010000010.1:0-196242 GCA_963768975.1 uncultured Acidimicrobiia bacterium
CGCTGACCTAATGGTTTACCCGCGAAGCGGCGCCTTCAGGCCCGCGGTGAGCCCGCAGCAGCGCCGAGTGCCAGAGATCATGGGGCGCAGTTCTGGTGGCATTCCGGCCGTCGGCGAGCGCACCCGAGGTCGGCCTGGCCCGCCGTGACCGTCACCAGCGTCCCGCCGGTCATCGGGGACCGGAACCCGCCGCTGAGGAGTACGCCCCAGTGCGGGCACGGGCAAGCCTCCTCGGGTAGACCGGCGAACGTGCACGCACTCGATGTGCATGCGGCCCGAGAAGGCAAATGCACTTGTTCCCCGACAGCGAGGCGAGGATCTGGGTGATCGTCGCTGTCCTCGCGGAACGTCACGAAGTTGACGGTGTGATCGTCGAGCTCGCTGGTGCGTTCGAGCACCGCTCCGTATCGTTGCTCGTGTCGGTGCTCGCTTGGACACCCGTGGCATGACTCCTCCCAATCCGATTGTTGGCTCGTGCCTCGGAGACTATGGAGAGTCGTTGCTGCCGCATCACGGGACGTTCGCCTCACCTTCGACGCTGGCACGCGAAGGTGCGACGATCCCGTACCTTCCGCCTTGTGGACGAGGTCCAGGCGCCCGCATCCCTTCGGCTCGCGGAGCTGATCGCCTACACCGCCCTCCTGGTCAACGTCGCCTGGCACACCGATGCCCATGAGCAGGCCCCGACCGGAGGGCCGCACTGGCGGCGGTAGATTGCGCGCCCATCACGGCGACCGGAGGACGGATGGACACACATGAGATTGGCGGTCTCTGGCTGCTTCGAGAGATGTGGGACTTCCCGGCCGGCGTGCCCGAGGACCAGCGGCTCGACTACCGAAACGCGATCATGGCGTGCGCCGGCGCCGGCACCAGGCTGAGCGAGCCGGAGAAGCGGTGGGTGGTTAAGTACGGCGCCACGCAGGAGACGGTCGTCGCCCTCGAGGCCCGGTACGGGAAGGAGCAGGAGCGCAAGCGGGAGCGGATGGCCTTGGTGTTCGGCGACGACATCCACTACTCCGACGGTGGGTAGCCCGCTGGTCGAGCGAGAGCCGGAAGAGTGGCGGGGCCTCCACCCGTCGGCCCGGACGGTGTGGGGAATGGCCGGTGCCGTGCCCGCCGGGGTCGTTGCCGTGGCTGGCGCCGTCGGGCTGTTGATCACCGGGTCGCCGGCGTGGACGGCCGTCATGGTCGTGGCCGCCCTCTCCACCGTTCTGTGGTGGGTGATGATCGGCCGGCGTTGGCGGGCCTGGGGCTACGCCGAGCGGGAACGGGATCTCATGATCCGCCGCGGCGTCCTCGTGCGGCACCTGACGATCGTGCCCTACGGGCGCATGCAGTTCGTCGATATCAGCCAGGGCCCGCTGGCCCGGGCGCTTGGCGTGTCGACGGTGCAGCTCCACACCGCGGCCGCGGCCACCGATGCCCGCATCCCCTTCGTCGCCGACAGCGAGGCCGCCCGACTGCGCGACCGCCTCACCGTGCTGGGTGAGGCCCATGCGGCTGGGCTCTGACTGGCAGCGCCTCCACCCGCTGAGCCCCCTCCTCCGCGCCGGCCGGGTCGTCGTCCTCGTGTCCGTCCTGCTGGCCGACGATGTCGCCACCGGCCTCGACGTCCGCCCCGCCTGGGCGGGGCTCTTCCTGCTCGGCGCCCTCATCGTCGGAGGGCTCGCCGGCTGGTGGTCGTGGTCGAACACGGGCTACCGGGTCACCGCCGTGGACGTCGAGCTTCGCACCGGGTTGCTTTTCCGCCGTCACCGGCGCCTGCCGCTGGCCCGGTTGGAGACGATCGACCTGGCCCGGCCGCTCGCCGCCCGACTTTTCGGACTGGCGCAGGTGCGCCTGGAAGCGGTCTCGGAGGGGGGGAGCGAGGTGCGACTGTCGTATCTCGACGAGGCGACGGCGCGGCGCGTGTGCGACGAGCTGCGGGCGGCCAAGGAGGGCCACCCGGTCGCCGAGCCCGACGGTGATTCACTCCCGGAGCCGAGCAAGCATGTCCTAGGCGTCCCGACCGCCGAGTTGTTCGTGTCCTCGGTCGTCGCCCGGGTGGCCCTGGCCTGGCCGGCATTCCTGGTCGTCCTGGTAGTGACCCTCGCCGCCGCGGGGACGGAAGCGGCCCTCCGTCTAACGCTGGCCGTGGGCCCCCCGGCGGTGCTCGGCCCGCTTCTCGTCGGCCTCTTGGAGGCCGAGCGCCTCTACGGCTTCACCCTCAGCGAGGAGGTGCGGGGCTTCTCGATCCGTCGCGGCCTGTTCAACGAGATGAACCAAGTCGTGCCGCTCGATCGCGTCCAGGCGGTAGCCGTCGTCGAGCCGATGCTCTGGCGGTTGTTCGGGCGGGCCCGCCTGATCGTCGACGTCGCCGGCTACCGGGGCGGCAGCCAGGACGAGCGCAAGCAGGCGTCGGTGCTCCTCCCCGTCGCCCCGCGCTACGTCGTGGCGGATGTGCTGGGCCGGGTGCAGCCGGACCTGCGACTCGACGAGCTGGCGTTCGTTCGTGCCCCGCGGGCGTCACGATGGCGGGCACCGATTCGCTGGCGGACGTACTCGATCGCGTGGGGCGACGGCCACGCAGTCGTGCGCCGTGGCCTCCTTCGGCGCCAGACCGACATCGTCCCCCACCACAAGGTCCAGAGCCTGCGCCTGGCGGAGGGGCCGTGGCAACGCGCCCTCGGGCTGGCCACGCTCCACCTGGACACGGCCGGGACCCGCATCCAGGCTCGAGCCCCGCACCGGGGCAGGGACGAGGCCGAGCGCCTGGCCTGGGCGTCCCGCCGGGCGTCTTCTATGGGCGGTTGATCCGGCCGCGCAGACCCGTGCGATGCGCCGGGCGATGGTCAGCTGGACGAGCGCGGCCGCGGCGCAGAGGGCGAGGGCGAATCGGACCCCTTGGACGGCGGTCATGACACCCTGCTTCGCACCCGCTACGGCTGGAAGCGCACCTCGGCCACGCTGGCGGGGGCGTTCTGGACCCGCATCATGAGCTGTTGGCCTCCGGGCCGCAGCCACCTGCAGATGAGCGAGCCCGCCGCACCCGTGCATTCGCCGAAGGACCACCCGTCGCCGGCTTGCCAGGTACGCCCGAAAAGCGCGGTCACCGCCGCCGGCTGGGCCACGCGGGCCGCTGCCGTGCGGTCGCCCTGCGTCCAGGCGTCGTAGAGCGCCTTGGCCGCCAGCTCTGGCGACGAGACGGCCGTCGCCGGCGGGCGGGAGGTGGCCGTGATGGTCGGCGCGACGCTGGTGGAGGTCGAGGACCTCGAGCCGGGCGGACCCGTGGCCGGCGGCGCCGTGGTCACCGTGGGCGATGTGGTGCCGGTGCCCCCGTCAGAGCAGGCGGTCAGCGCTCCCGCTGCCAGGAGGCCGGCGGCTGCCAGCAGCGCCCGGGCGCGACGACGCGTCGCTACGGCTTCGGGGCGAGAAGCCCGCCCAGGCCGTTGAGCACGTTTTTGAGCAGCTCCCCGATCGGGTCGTTCGTCGCCGGCGGAACGGCCACGCCGCCCAAGGAGGCGAGCTCGGCCGTCGTCCCCACGAACAGGTTGTCGTCGACGACGGTCGACACGCCCGGCACCCGAGCCTTGGACGTGTACTGCCAGAACGTCCACTTGCTCCACCGATCGATCTTTGGCAGCTCGCCGGGAACGACGCCGTTGTCGGCACCCCAAGAGGCGATCCACAACGGGTACTGGGTGAGCCGGCTGGTGGGGTTCTCGGCGAGGTAGGACTCGAAGCTGTAGATCAGCGGCAGCCGGCCGGTGGCCTGATGCACCCGGCCCAGCCACTCGGCGGCCCAGTCCCCGAGGCCGGGGAGCCGGGAACCCACCTCGAGGTCGAGGACCGCCACCTCGCCGGGACCCAACGAGCCGACGGTGCGCAGGAAGTGCTCGGCCTCGGCGGCGGGGCCGTTCCGATCGGGGCGGGCGAAGTGGTAGAAGCCGCGCAGGACGAGGCCGGCCCGGGCCATTCCGGCGCGGTTGGCCGCAAAGCTGCGGTCGACGAACGTGGCCCCCTCCGTCGCCTTCGCGAAGGAGAACTGGCGCCCGGACCGCTGGACGGCGCCCCAGTCGATCTGGCCCTGCCACCCGCTCACGTCGATGCCGTGCATGGGCCCCGCGGCCGACGCCGGCCGGGTGGCGACGAGGACGCCGGCGACGAGGGCAAGCACGAGCGCGAGGGCCGCACCTGTTGCCTTACGACCAGCGTGAACCGACATCGTCCAACCCCCGCACTCCGCACCCGGTCGGCGTAGGTTAGTGCGGATCTCACTGCCAGTGGCGGCAAACCTACGCGGCGCCAGGCCACCACAGGGCGACGACCCGGTGCTCCTGCGGCTCTCGGGTCCGCAGGAAGGCCTCGATCTCGGCGTCGCGCTCGGGGCCGGCGTAGAGGCGCCGGCGGCAGAAGGCGACGAACTCAGGGGTGACGTCGGGTGCCCGGGCGGGCAGCACCATGTCCTCGCGCTCGACGGCCACGCCCATCGCTTGGAGCACGGCCTCGGCCTCGTCGGCCACCGACCACTCCGGCCGCTCGATGCCGTAGAGGGCCTTCCACAGCGGGTCGAGCCCGGCCAGGGGCGAGCGGTCCGAGATCTCGATGACCGCCCGCCAGCGTGCCTTTGCGGTCATGGCCAGAAGAAAGTCCTCCAGCTCCTCGGCCCGGTAGATGGCGTGGTGGCAGACGGCGACGTCCACCGGCTCCACCTCACCAGCGGCCGCCGGCCAGCTGCCGAGGACCGCCTTCGCGGCCACGCCGGCGACCGCCGCGCTGGCCTGGAACGACTCCAGCATTCCGGGCAACGGGTCGACCCCCACGATCAGGCCGGGCTTGGGGACAAGGCCCAGGCTGGAGGCCCCTCCGCCGACGCCCACGTCGAGTACCGTCCCGCCCTCGGGCAGGGCCTCCAGCGCCCGCCGGCGGGAGGGGCGAACCGGCTGGCGGGCGTCCTCCTCGGGTCGCCAGCGGAACCGCTCCGGCTCCAGGGTGGCCTCGGGCTCGGGGGAGGCGTCGATGATTTCCTGCGGGACCGCGGAGCGGCGGAGGAGCTCCCTCCACCGATCGGCCGGTCGTTGCGTCGTGGGTGCATCTTGCATGAGGGCATTGTTCCCCTTCTCGTGACAGGGTGTCGCACGTGTCCAAGGCCATCGCGGCGCACGAGCTCACCCGGGAGTTCACCGGCGGCGTCAAGGCGCTCGACGGCGTGAGCTTCTCCGTCGAGCAAGGCGAAATCTTCGGCTACCTCGGCCGCAACGGGGCCGGGAAGTCGACGACCGTCCGCATCCTGACGACCCTGCTGCGGCCCACGTCGGGCACGGCGACCGTCCTGGGCCACGACGTGCGCAAGGACCCCGGCGGGGTACGCAAGGTCTTCGGGTGCGCCCTGCAGGACGCCGCGCTCGACGAGCTGATGACCGGGCGGGAGCACCTGCAAATGGCCGGCCGGTTGGTAGGGCTCGGGAAGGCCAGGGCGGGAGAGCGCGCGGCCGAGCTGCTCGAGAGCTTCGGGCTCCAGGCGGCCGCCGACCGCATCGCCGCCGGCTACTCGGGAGGGATGCGCCGGCGGCTGGACGTGGCCATGGCCATGGTCCGCCGGCCCGAGGTGCTTTTCCTCGACGAGCCCACGACCGGCCTCGACCCCCAGGGCCGGCGGGCCGTGTGGGAGCTGGTCCGGGCCTTGCGTGACAGCGGGTCCACCGTCTTCCTCACCACCCAGTACCTGGCCGAGGCCGACGAGCTGTCGGACCGGGTGGCAGTCGTCCACGAGGGCCGCATCGCTGCGATCGGGACGCCGCAGGAGCTCAAGGACCGGCTGGGGACCACGACAGTGCGGGCCCGGGTGGCGCCGGCGGACGGCCCCGCGCTCAGCCACGCCGTCCAGCCGAACGTCGTTGTCGCCGCCGCCGACGGGTGGATGGACATCACCGTGGCCGGCGGGGAGGCGGCGGTGCCCGGCGTGCTGGCCCGGCTGGCAGGGGCCGGCGTGAGCGTCGACCGGATCAGGGTCCAGCCGCCCAGCCTGGAGGACGTCTTCGTGGAGCTGACCGGCACCGAGATCGAGGCGTCGGCGGGCGGCAGCGACCTCGGCAAGATCACCGCCGTGCGCCGGGGCCTTGGTGTCCCCACCGGTCCCGGGCGGTGACCGGCCCGGGAGGCCGGTCCAGCTGGCATTCACCGGCCGACCATCGTGAGATGGTTGGCCGGTGACGCCGCTCCAGCAGGTCCGCCTCCTGCTTTTCCGCAGCCTGCGGGAAGGCGCCCGCAACCCGGTTCTGGCCTACGCCCTGCCGATCATCATCCCCTTCGCGGTGCTCGTGCTCGTCGCCAAGACCCTGTACCGGGTCACCGACCTGCCCGGGTTCCCTACGTCGAACTACGCCGAGTGGATGACGCCGGCGATCATCATGCTCACTGCCATGACCGGCGTGGGCTACGCGGCGACCAGCCTGGTCATTGACATCCAGTCGGGGTTCCTCGACCGCCTGCGGCTGCTCGACGTGCGCCCGACCGCGCTGCTCGTGAGCCGGGTGCTGTTCGACGTCGTGCGCGTCCTGCCGGCGGGCACCGTGCTGCTGGTGGTCGGCCTGGTGCTCGGCACCGAGCTGAACGAGGGTTTGATCGGTGTCGTGCTGCTCTACTTCCTGCTCGTCCTGTGGGCGGCGGCGTACGGCGGCCTGTATTTCGTCGTGGCCCTGACCACCCGCAACGCCCAGGCGCCGCTGGCCCTGGCCCCGCTCTTCCTGCCGCTGCAGTTCCTGTCCACCCAGTTCGTGCCCAAGTCGCTGCTGCCGGGGTGGGTGCAGGCCATCTCGGCCTGGAACCCCTTCACTTACATGATCGACGCCGGCCGGGCCATGACCACCGGCCCCCTGACCGCAGGCCCGGTGGTGAAGGCGGTCGCCGTCGCCCTGGGCCTGCTGATCGTCACCCAGGTGCTGAGCCGTCGGGCCTACCGCCGGGCCATGGGCGGCTAACCGGGCGGCTCGAGCACGACCCACCCCCGGCGTTGGAGCTCGGCGGCCAGGGTCTCCGCGGGCTGCGCCCGCAGGGCCCGCTCGGCCGCGCTGAGCCGCTCGGCCGGCGCCGGGGGGTCGCCGGCCCCGCCCTCCTGCAGCTGCTCAATGAATGCCGCCGCCTCGTCGCGGGTGAACTTCCCGCCGGCCTGGCGCTGGGTGAAGCCCATCGGGCCGCGGGCGTCGCGGAAGCTCGTGTAGCCGGCGTCCTGGAGCAGGGCCAGCAGCTCTTGGACCTGGCGGGCCGATGCCGGCGGCCCCGCCTGTTGGCCGAACGCCATCAGTAGCCGAGGTCCGCGTCGACCAGGCCGAGGAGTGGCTCGTTGCGCTGGTAGCGGCCGATGTTGGCACCGACCCGCTCGGCGAAGAGCGGCTCGGCCATCTGCCAGGTATTGGACGTGTGGGGCGTGATGAGGCAGTTGTCGAGGTCCCAGAGCGGATGGCCGGCCGGCAGCGGTTCGGGGTCGGTGACGTCGAGGGCGGCACCGCCGATGGAGCCGGCCTGGAGCGCGGCCACCAGGTCGTCGGTTACTACGTGGGCGCCCCGCGCCACATTCACCAGCCAGGCGTCGCCGTCCATCCTGTCGAGCTCGGCGGCGCCGATGATCCCCTCGGTCTCTCTGGTGAGGGCGAGCGCCAGCACGACGAGCTTGGCGCCGGCCAGCGCCTCGTGCAGCTTCGCCGGGCCGACCACCAGCGCGGCGCCAGCTACCGGGGTGACGTGGCGCCGGACGACAGTGGCGTGCACGCCGAACGGCTTCACCAAGCGCAGGAACGCCTTGGCGATCCCACCGCCACCGACCACGGTGACGCCGGCGCCGGCCAGGCGCGTCCCGCCCTGCTCGCCCCACTCCCGGGCCCGGGCCCGCCGGGTGAGGCCGCGCAGGCCGGCCAGCCCGAGGGCGAGGGCGTGCTCGGCAACGGGCTCCGAGTAGGCGCCCTTGGCGCTCGTCCACGTCCGGCCGTCGGCGAACATCCCGGCGAAGCGGTCGACGCCGGCGAACGGCAGCTGGACCCACCGGACATCAGAGACCCCGGCCAGCACGTCCGCCAATCCACTCGCATCCGTGGCATCGGTCCAGACCAGCGCCTCCGCCTCTTCCGTGTCCACCAGCTCGCCGCCGGCGCCGGCGATGGCCTCGGCGACGGCCGGGGCGACCGGCCCCGGTGCGACCGCGCAGCGCAGCGTCAATCCGGCACGTCGGCGGCCCGGCCCCGCAGGGCCCGGGCCATGCTGTCCTGGGACTCCAGGAGGATGCGCCGCACCGGCCCGGGCAGGGTGCCGTCGGCCAGGGCGCGGTCGGTGGCGTCGAGCACCTCCTGGCCGATGAGGGTGCTGGGGTACAGGCCCCGGATGAGGCTGAGCGCCTCGTCACGGGTCCTGTCCGCCCAGAACCTGGCGATGCTGGCGAAGTACGGCTCGACGTAGGGGGCGAGGAATTCGTCCTGGCCGATGACGCCGAACCCGCCGGCGGTGGCGCGCAGCATGGCCAGGGGAAGGTCGGACTGCGCGGTGAGGCGGGACCAGGCGTCGGCCTTGGCCTCGGCGGACGGTCGAGAGGCGCGGGCCGATGCCGCCCGGCGCTGGCCGATGTCGGTCGGGTCGCGCTCCAGCTCGGCTTCGATCAGGGCGCCGTCGTCGTCGGCACCGTCGGCGGCGAGGCTCATGACGATCTGCCAGCGAAGGTCGGTGTCGACGGCGAGGCCGGGCACCTCCTTCCTCCCGTCCAGCAAGCCCCGGAGGTACTCCTGTTCCTCGACCAGGTCGGCGACCGAGATGAACTGGCGGGCCCAGATGAGCTGCCGGTCCGAGCCCGGCTCGGCGTCATCGAGGCCCCTCCTCGCCGCTGCGGCCAGCGCCGAACGGCCGGCGCGCCGGCGGGCGGGGTCGCCGTAGATGTCGACCGCGGTTGCGGCCTGGCCCAGAAGGCGGGCCAGCGCGGAGTCATCGGTCTCGGCCGGCGCATGGGTCATGACCAGGTCGACGTAGCGGCGGGTGGCCAGCTCGGCGTCTCGCACCATGTCCCAGGTGGCGGCCCAGCAGAGGGTGCGGGCCAGGGGGTCGACGATGTCACTGAGATGGTCGGCCAAGGTGCGCAGCGAGCGCTCGTCGAGCCGCACCTTGGCGTAGGTGAGGTCGTCGTCGTTGAGCAGCAGCAGGTCGGGGACCGTCTCGCCCACCAGCTCGGCCACCTCGGTGCGCTCGCCGACTACGTCCAGCTCGACCCGCCGGTCGCGCGCCAGACCACCGTCGCCCAGCCGGTAGAGGCCGACGGCCACCCGGTGCGAGCGGATGGTGTCGTTGCCGGGCTGCCCGGCCTGCTCAATGGCAATCGACTCGTACGTGTCGTCCTCGCCGGAGGTGAAGTCGGCCCGCAGGGTGTTCACGCCGGCGGTCTCCAACCATTGGGTGGACCACTCGGTGAGCTTGCGGCCGCTGGCCTGCTCGAGGTTGGCCAGGAAGTCGGCCAGCTCGGCGTTGCGCCACTCGAACTTGCGGAAGTACTTCTGGAGCCCTTGGCGGAAGCCGTCCTGGCCCACCCAGGCCACCAGCTGCTTCAGGGTCGAGGCGCCCTTCAGGTAGGTGATCCCGTCGAAGTGGAGCCGGACGGCGTCGGTGTCGACGATGTCGGCCGAGATCGGGTGGGTCGTGGGCATCTGGTCCTGGGCCATGGCGCCGGCCTTGGTGCCGGCGGCGAAGCGGACCCAGGCGTCGGAGAATCGGGTGGCCTGGGCCAGGGCGTGAGTCGCCATGTAGGTGGCAAAGCTCTCGTTCAGCCACAGGTCGTCCCACCACCTCATGGTCACCAGGTCGCCGAACCACATATGGGCCATCTCGTGGAGCAGGGTGTTGGCCCGGCCCTCGTGGGCCGCCTCGGTCTGGCGGGACCGGAACACCATGTACTCGTTGAAGGTCACGCAGCCGGGGTTCTCCATGGCGCCGAAGTTGAACTCGGGCACGAAGAGCTGGTCGTACTTGGCAAACGGGTAGGGATAGTCGAACTCCTCCTCGAAGAAGTCGATTCCCTGCTTGGTGAGGGTGAAGAGCTCGTCGGCGTCGAGGTACTGGGCCAGCGACTCCCGGCAGTAGATGCCGAGCTCGACCTGCCCGTGGACATCGCGGACCACGTGGTAGGGGCCGGCGACCACTGCCACCAGATAGGTGGAGATGATGTCGGTGGGGGAGAAGCGCCACACGCCGGCTTCCACCGTGGAGGGGCTGTTGCTGACGACGTCCCACTCCTCCGGCGCGGTGACGGTGAGAGTGAACCGGGCCTTGATGTCGGGCTGGTCGAAGCAGGCGAAGACCCGGTGGGCGTCATAGGGCTCGAACTGGGTGTGGAGGTAGACCTTGCCGTCGGTAGGGTCGGCGAAGCGGTGCATGCCGACGCCGGTGTGCTGGTAGGCGCACTCGGCGACAATGCGCACCTCGTTGTTGGCCAGCAGGCCCCGCAGGGGCAGCCGGCTGCGGACCTTGTCATAGGACTCGACCGGGATGACACGGCCGTTCAGGCTGGCTTCCCGGACGTTGGCGGCGTCGAGGTCGATGAACGTGCTCAGCCCGACGAGGTTGCCCTGGAAGCGGACGATCGTCTCGCTGAGGAAGGTCTCGTCCCCCGTGACCTGCCCGGGAGGCAGGTCCGAGGACGGCCGCAGGTCCAGGGCGATGGTGTAGGAGACACCCGACAGCTTGGTGGCCCGGTCCTGAGCTTCCGCCCGGGTGAGATTGTCGTCGGTCATACGAGCAGTATTGCCTCCACAGCTAACCTCCCTTCGTGCGAGTCGGCCTGGTGTCCCCGTACAGCTTGTCGCTGCCGGGGGGCGTCCAGGGCCAGGTGCTCGCGCTGGCGAGGGCCCTGCGGGGACTCGGCCACCAGGTACGGGTGCTCGGGCCGTGCGACGGCGCGCCGCCGGAGGTGGGCATCACACCCCTCGGGGACAGCATCCCGACCGCAGCCAACGGCTCGATGGCACCCGTTGCCCCCGACCCCTCCAACGCCCTGCGGACCATCGCCGCCCTGCGCGACGAGCACTTCGACGTCATCCACCTCCACGAGCCCATCGCCCCCGGCTGCACGGTCACCACCCTCGTGTACAGCAACGCGCCGATGGTGGGCACGTTCCACGCCGCCGGCACCAGCGCCTCCTACCGGTGGCTGGCGCCCTTCCTGCGCCCACTGGCCGCCCGGCTCACCATTCGCTGCGCCGTGTCCGACGACGCTCGCGACCTGGCCCAGGGCGGCCTGGGGGGCGACTACCTGGTGCTGCACAACGGGATCGACGTCGAGCGTTTCACCAAGGCGACCCCCTGGCCGACCGAAGGCCCGACCGTGCTGTTCCTGTCCCGGCACGAGGAGCGCAAGGGGCTCGACGTGCTCATCGACGCGCTGCCGGCGCTGCCGGCGCACGCCCGGGTATGGGTTGCCAGCGACGGCCCTGACACTGCCCGGCTCAAGGCGGCGGCCGCCGGCGACGCCCGGGTGGAGTGGCTCGGCCGCATCGACGAGCAGGAGAAGGTCCGCCGGCTCCGGGGCGCCTCCGTCCTCTGCGCCCCCTCCCTTCGGGGGGAGTCCTTCGGGATGATCCTGCTGGAAGCCATGGCCGCGGAGACCCCCATCGTGTGCAGCGACCTTCCCGGCTACCGGAAGGTGATCGGCGCCGGCGAGCCGGCGGCCCTGCTGGCGCCGCCGGGGGACGCATTTGCGCTCGGCGCCGCCCTGCGGCTGGTGCTGGACGACCCGGCGCTGGCCGCCTCGCTCGCCGCCGCCGGCGCGGTGCGGGCCGCCACCTTCTCCATGGACCGCCTGGCCGAGCGCTACCTCGACCTCTACCGGTCGGCGATCGCAGGGGTCGCTCCCGTATGATGGTGCCCGCATGGTCCTGATCGTCCTGATCGTCATCGCAATCCTGCTGGCCCTGTACGTGATCGTCACCTACAACGGCCTCATCCGCCTGCGGAACCGGATCCAGAACGCCTGGGCCCAGATCGACGTGCAGCTCCGCCGGCGCTACGACCTCATTCCCAATCTGGTCGAGACGGTCAAGGGCTACGCCGCCCACGAGAAGGGCACGTTCGAGGCCGTCACCCAGGCTCGGGCCAACGCCATCAACGCCCAGGGCCCCGCCGACCAGGCCCGGGCCGAGAACATGATCAGCGGAGCGCTCAAGTCCCTGTTCGCCGTCTCCGAGGCCTACCCGGACCTCAAGGCCAACCAGAACTTCCTGTCCCTCCAGGAGGAGCTGAGCGGGACGGAAGGCCGGATCTCCTACGCCCGCCAGTACTACAACGACGCCGTCCTGCGGATGAACACGAAGATCCAGAGCTTCCCGTCGAACATCCTGGCCAACATGTTCGGGTTCAAGGAGCACGAGTACTTCGAGGCCGACGAAGGCTCGCGCGGCCCCGTCTCCGTGCAGTTCTGACCTCTCTCGACTGACTTCGGCTCTGTACGACCAGATCACATCCAACAAGCGCCGGTCGGTCCTTTTGCTCGTGGGCTTCGTGGCCCTCGTCCTGCTCGTCGGGTGGGCCGTCGACCTGCTGGTGGGCTTCGGGCTGGTCGGCTTGGTCATGGCCCTGCTCTTCGCCGGCGGCGGGGTGGCGGTGGCCTACTGGAAGTCGGACTCGATCGCCCTGGCCATGAGCCATGCCCGCCCGGCCGACCCCACGGACTACGCCCGGCTGCACAACCTCGTCGAGGGGCTTTGCATCGCCGCCGGCCTGCCCAAGCCCCGCATCTATGTGATCGAGGACGACGCCCCGAACGCCTTCGCAACGGGGCGGAATCCCCGCCACGCGGCGGTGGCCGTCACCACCGGGCTGATGGACAAGCTGACCCGCATCGAGCTCGAAGGGGTCCTCGCCCACGAGCTCAGCCACATCAAGAACTACGACATTCTCGTCTCCACCCTGGCCGTGACCCTCGTTGGCGTGGTGGCCGTGCTGGCCGACTTCAGCCTCCGGTTCATGTGGTGGGGCGGCCCCCGCCACCGTGACGACACCCGGGCCGGCGGCGGGGGGCCGGCGGCGGCTCTGGCCATCTTCGGGCTGATCCTGCTCGTGGTGACCCCGCTGGTAGCCAAGGTCATGCAGGCCACCATCAGCCGGCGGCGGGAGGCGCTGGCCGATGTGAGCGGCGTGGCCCTGACCCGCTACCCTCCGGGACTTATCTCAGCGCTGGAGAAGCTGAAGGACGACACGACCGTCGTCCATTCGTCGTCGAGGGCCACCGCCCATCTCTGGATGGAGTCGCCGCTGGCCCGCACGCCGGAGGAGGGGCGACTCTCCCGGTTGAACCGGCTGTTCGACACCCACCCTCCCCTGGAGGAGCGGATCCAGGCCTTGAAGGAGCTGTAAGGAAATGAAGCGCAAATTCATCTCCCTATCCGTGCCGCTCGTGCTGGCCCTCACCGCCGCGTGCGGGGGCGGTGGTGGTGCCGCCGCCGACATCGGCAACGCCGGCCCCATCGGCCGGGGGCCGAACGAGCCGCCCTCCGCTGGGCCGGTGGTCGGCAACTTCCCCCTCACCGGCATGCCGGCCATTGACGCGGCCAAGCTGCGCCGGCCCGCGGTCGCCGTCAAGATCGACAACAACGCCCAGGCCCGACCCCAGGCCGGCCTCGAGGCCGCGGACGTGATCTACGAGGAGTTCACCGAAGGGATCACCCGGTTCGTCGTCGTGTTCCAGTCGGCCGACGCCGCCGTTGTCGGCCCGGTGCGGTCGGTGCGCCCCGGTGACCCCGCGATCGTTCGGCCGTTCGGCGGGCCGCTGGTCTTCTCCGGCGGCTCAGCGCCGGTCCTCGGCGTGGTCCGGTCCGCCGGCATCGTCCAGGTCACCGAGAACGACAAGGAGACCCTCAAGCGCCGCAGCGGGAAGAAGGCGCCGCACAACCTCTATACCACGACGCCGGCGATGTACGCGAAGGCCGGCGCCGGCGCCGCGCCGCCGGCGTTTTCGACGTTCCTGGCGCCCGGGGCGACCTCGACGTCCGCCGGCGCCACGCCGGCGCCAGCGTTCCGGCTCTCGCCGGCGCCGGGGGTGACCGCCCAGTACCAGTGGGACGCCACGGCTGCGGTGTGGAAGCGCTCGACCGACGGCCGGCCCCACACCCTGGAGGGCGGGGCGCAGCTGTCGCCCCGCAACGTGATCGTCCAGTACACGCCGTATGCCAACTTTGCAGCCGACTCGAAGGTGAAGTTCCCCGAGGTGGTCGGCTCGGGCGAGGCGGCGATCTTCATCGGCGGGACGCAGGTCAAGGCCCGGTGGTCCAAGGCATCGTCGACGGCGATGACCACCTACACGGACTCGGCGGGTAAGCCCATCGCGCTCTCGCCCGGGCAGACCTGGGTCCACCTCCAGCAGCCCGGGAACGCCGTCACCCTCGGCTGAGCGGCCGAATCCCACCGGGCCACCCGGACGACGGCGGTAGAATCGCCTCCATGCCCGACAGCCCCACGACCGGCAGCAATCGAGTGAAGCGCGGCCTGGCCGAGATGCTCAAGGGTGGCGTGATCATGGACGTGGTCAACGTCGAGCAGGCCCGCATCGCCGAGGACGCCGGCGCAGTGGCCGTGATGGCCCTCGAGCGGGTGCCCGCCGACATCCGGCGCGACGGCGGTGTGGCCCGCATGAGCGACCCGGCGATGATCGAGGCCATCCAGGCCGCGGTCACCATCCCGGTCATGGCCAAGGCCCGGATCGGCCACTTCGCAGAGGCCCAGGTGCTGGAGTCGCTCCAGGTCGACTACATCGACGAGAGCGAGGTCCTCACCCCGGCCGACGAGGCCCATCACATCGACAAGTGGCCCTTCGCCGTGCCGTTCGTGTGTGGCGCCACCAACCTCGGCGAGGCCCTCCGCCGCATCTCCGAGGGTGCGGCCATGATCCGCTCCAAGGGTGAGGCCGGCACCGGCAACATCGTGGAGGCGGTCCGCCACCTGCGTTCGATCCTGGGCGACATCCGCCGGCTGACCCAGGCCGACGCCGCCGAGCGCTACGGCTGGGCCAAGCAGCTCCTGGCGCCGATCGACCTGGTCGCCGAGGTCGCCGAGTCCGGTGCCCTCCCCGTCCCGCTGTTTTGCGCCGGCGGTATCGCTACGCCGGCCGACGCTTCGCTGGTCATGCAGCTCGGCGCCGAGGCCGTTTTCGTCGGCTCCGGCATCTTCAAGAGCTCCGACCCGGTGGCCATGGCCGGCGCCGTCGTCGAGGCCACCGCCCACTTCCGTGACCCCGCCATCGTCGCCAAGGTCAGCCGGGGCCTGGGCGAGGCCATGCGGGGCGCGGAGATCGGTAGCTTGGAGACCCGGCTGGCCGAGCGGGGCTGGTGAGCTCATGAGGCGGCCCCCAGGTGCACAAAGTCGGCGTCTTGGCCCTGCAGGGGGCGTCGCAGCGTCACGCTGAGGCGGTGGCCGCCCTCGGCGCCCACCCCGTTGAAGTCCGCACCCCCGAAGACCTGGCCGGCATCGAGGGCATCATCCTGCCCGGCGGCGAGTCGACGACCATGTCGAAGCTGCTGGAGCTGTCCGGGCTGTTCGACCCCCTGGCCGAGCGGCTCTGTGACGGCATGCCGGCTTTCGGCACCTGCGCCGGCCTGATCCTGCTGTCGTCCCACATCCTCGACGGCCGGGAGGACCAGCGCAGCTTCGGCGTCCTCGACGTCGACGTCCGCCGTAACGCCTTCGGGCGCCAGGTCGACTCCTTCGAGACCGAGCTGGCGGTCGAGGGCCTGGCCGGTGGCGCGGTGCCGGCGGTCTTCATCCGGGCGCCGGCCATCGAGCGGGTGGGCGCCGGCGTGACGGTGCTGGCCGCCATCGACGACCGGCCCGTGCTGTGCCGGCAGGGCGCCGCTGCTGGGCGCCGCCTTCCACCCCGAGCTTTCCGACGACCTTCGACTGCACCAACTCTTCCTGGAGGCCTGACATGTCCGGACATTCGAAATGGGCGACGATCAAGCACCAGAAGGGGGCCAAGGACAAGGTCCGGGCCAAGGTGTTCGCCAAGGTTCTGCGCCAGGTGGAGGTGGCGGCCCGGGAGGGCGGAGCGGACATGAACGGCCAACGCCAGCCTGCGCACGATGTACCAGAAGGCGCGTGACGCCTCGGTGCCGGTCGACACGATCGAGCGGGCCATCAAGCGGGCCACCGGCGACCTGGAGGGCGTCCGGTACGAGGCGGTGAACTACGAGGGCTACGCGCCGCTGGGCGTCGCCGTCTACGTCGAGACGCTCACCGATAACCGCAACCGCACCGGCGCCGACGTGCGGGCCATCTTCTCCAAGAACGGCGGCTCGTCGGCGGAGCCCGGGGCCGTGGCCTGGCAGTTCGAGCGCAAGGCGGTGCTGATTATCCCGAAGGACGCGCCGGCCGGCGACGAGGACGAGGTGATGATGATCGGCCTCGACGCCGGCATGGAGGACCTGGAGGACCAGGGCGACACCTGGCAGCTCACCGCCCCGCCCACCGACCTCGGCCGGCTGCGCGACGCCCTCGAAGCCGCCGGCGTGAAGGTCACCTCCGCCGAGCTGACCATGGTGCCGACGTCCACCATCGCCCTGGAGTCCGAGGCCGACGCCCGCAAGGTGCTCCGTCTGGTCGACGCCTTGGAGGACCACGACGACGTGCAGGCCGTCTACGCCAACTTCGACATCCCCGACAACGTCCTGCAGCTGGTCGAGGCCGGCGCCTAGAACATCCGCGCCGGGCGCCGGCCCGTGCGGTATCGTCCCGAACGGATGTTCGTGCTCGGGATCGACCCAGGGGTGTCGCGCTGCGGCTATGGCTGCGTGGAAGGCGGGCAGGGCGTCGCGCCGCGGGTGGTAGCGGTGGGCGTGCTGACCACGCCGCCTTCGGATCCGCTGCCGGCACGGCTGGCCGCGCTCGACGTCGACCTGCGGGCGCTCATGGTCGAGTTCCGGCCGGCGGCCGTCGCCGTCGAGCGCGTGTTCTTCCAGGTCAACGCCCGCACGGCCATGTCGGTCGGCCAGGCCAGCGGCCTGGCCCTGGTCGCCGCGTCCCAGGCCGGTGCCGAGGTCGTGCAGTACACGCCCAATGAGGTCAAGCAGGCCGTCGCCGGCTACGGCTCGGCCCCCAAGGAACAGGTCCAGCGCATGGTCCAGACTCTCCTCGGCCTGGCCGAGGTGCCCAGCCCGCCCGACGCGGCCGACGCCCTGGCGCTGGCCCTCTGCCACCTGGCCATGGCCCCGCTGCGTACGCGAGTGGCGGCCAAACGATGATCGGGCGGCTGCGGGGCACGCTCGTCCACCGGTCGCACCGGGGCGAGGTGATGCTCGACGTCGGCGGGGTGGGGTACCGGATCAGCGTGTCGCCGGCGACGGCCGTCGACCTCGGGACCATCGGCAACGAGGTGGTGGTCCACACCCACCTCCACGTCCGGGAGGACGCCCTCACCCTGTACGGCTTCGCCAGCGACGACGCCCGTGATTGCTTCGAGTCGCTGCTCGGCGCCCACGGGGTCGGCCCGGGGCTGGCGCTGGCCATCCTGTCGACCCATGGGCCCGACGAGCTGCGCCGGGTGGTCTTCGAGGGAGATCTCGACTCGCTGACCCTCGTGCCCGGCGTCGGGCGCAAGACGGCGGCCCGGCTGCTCCTCGAGCTGAAGTCCCGCCTCGACGTGCCCGAGGGCGATCCTGTTCCCTCGAACGGCTCGTCGCGCGCCGAGGTCCGCGAAGCCCTCGCCGCGCTGGGCTACCAGCCCGAGGAGGTGCGCCGGGCCATGGTGGAGCTACCGGCGGAGGGCGACGTGCGCACGCTCGTCCGCACTGCCCTGCAGACACTGGGCGCCTCTCGGTGACCGGAGCGAGCACGCCGAGCTGGGCCGCCGGCCCGGCCGGAGCGGAGCGGAGGCCCTCGCCGGCGGCCCATTGCGGCTCGGCGCGCGCAGCGACCAGAGAATGACCCGCAACGAATTGTTGACGCCTACGACGGCGCCGGCCGAGGCCCCCGACGAGGTCACCCTGCGGCCCCGCCGGCTGGAGGAGTTCGTGGGCCAGGCCCAGCTCCGCCAGCACCTGGAGATCCTGCTGGAGGCTGCCCGCCGGCGGGGCGAGCCGGCCGACCACCTGCTCTTGGCCGGCCCGCCCGGACTGGGCAAGACCAGCCTGGCCGGCATCGTGGCCGCCGAGATGGGTGTCACCTTGCGGGTCACGTCGGGGCCGGCGCTGGAGCGGGCGGGTGACCTGGCGTCGGTGCTCACCAACCTCGACGAGGGCGACGTCCTGTTCATCGACGAGATCCACCGCCTGCCCCGGGTGGTGGAGGAGGTCCTCTACCCCGCCATGGAGGACTTCCAGCTCGACATTGTCCTGGGCAAAGGGCCCTCGGCCCGGTCCCTGCGGCTCGACCTGCCCCGCTTCACCCTCGTGGGCGCCACCACCCGTACCGGGCTCATCACCGGGCCGCTGCGTGACCGGTTCGGCTTCGTCGCCCGCCTTGACTATTACGAGGTAGCCGAGCTGGAGGCCATCGTCGTGCGGGCGGCCCGGATCATGGGGGTCGCCCTCGACCCCGCCGGCGGCCACGAGGTCGCCCGCCGGGCTCGGGGCACGCCTCGCATCGCCAACCGCCTCCTGCGCCGGGTACGCGACTTCGCCGAGGTGCGGGCCGAGGGCGTGGTCACCGAGGCGGCCGCCCGCGAGGGGCTCGCCCTCTTCGAGGTCGACGAGGCCGGGCTCGACAAGGTCGACCGCGCCATCCTCAATGCGGTATGCCGGCGCTTCGGCGGCGGGCCGGTCGGCCTCTCCACCCTTGCCATCAGCGTCGGCGAGGAGCCCGAGACGGTGGAGGATGTCTATGAGCCCTTCCTGCTGCAGCTCGGCCTACTCCAGCGCACCCCCCGGGGCCGGGTCGCCACGCCGGCGGCGTGGTCCCACGTGGGGCTCCAGCCGCCCGAGCAGGCGCAGTCGCCCACCGGCCTGTTCAGCTAAGCAGTAACGTGATCCCCGGTCGCTCGGCGGCCCACTTTTCTCATGGGACCCCTTCTCGCGCTGCTCATCACCTTTGGCCTCATGTGGGTGCTGCTCATCCTGCCCCAGCAGCGGCGCATGAAGGCCCACCAGGCGGTCGTCGCGTCGCTCGAGGTCGGTGACGAGGTCCTGACCGCCGGCGGCGTCTACGGCACCATCACCTCCGTCGATCAGGAGACGCTGGCTGTCGAAGTGGCGCCCGGCGTCATCCTGCGGGTGCTCCGTAGCGCGGTGACCTCCCGCATCGGCCCCGACGAGACCGGCGACGACGACGTGGACGTGCCCGAGGACGAGATTCTGATGCGCCGCTCGCCGGCGGTCACGCTGGTGGCCTTCATCGTCGTCGCCCTCGGCGCCCTGACCTGGACGCTGGCGTCCGGTGAGAGTCCGCAGCTCGGCCTCGACCTGCAGGGCGGGGCGTCCGTGGTCCTGCAGCCGAGGGAGAAGACGGATCAGGGCACCCTCGACCAGGCCATCGAGATCATCCGCAACCGGGTCGACGCTTTGGGAGTGGCCGAGCCGGAGATCACGCGCCAGGGGGAGTCGATCATCGTCTCCCTCCCCGGCGTCGAGAACCGGGAGCGGGCCCTCCAGGTCGTCGGGCAGACGGCCCAGCTCCTGTTTCGGCCGGTGCTCCAGGTGCTGCCGCCCGAGCCGACGGCGACGAGTTCCACGACAACGTCCTCCACGACCTCCACCACGGTGGAGGCAGGCGCCACCACCACCTCGACGTCGACCACCATCCCGATCGACCTCAATAGCACCACCCGGCCCGAGGACGACGACGAGACGAAGCAGGTCATCCTGCCGGAGAAGGACTCCGACGGCAACGTCACGGCCCGCTACCTCCTCGGCCCGGCGGAGGTGAAGGGCACTGTCCTCTCCGGCGCCTCGGCCAACGTCTCCCAGACCGGCCAGTGGGAGGTGCAGTTCGAGCTCACCGGTGAGGGCACCCGGCAGTGGAACGCCATGGCCGCAAAGGTCGGCGCCGGCAACCAGATCGCCATCGACCTCGACGGCGTCGTCCGTTCCGCCCCCAGCCTGGAGGTCACCGAGTTCCAGGGCCGGGGCGTCATCACCGGCAACTTCTCCCAGAGCGAGGCCAAGGACCTGGCCCTCGTCCTGCGCTACGGCGCCCTGCCCGTCCAGCTCGACCGCCAGACGGTGCAGACCGTGTCGGCATCGCTGGGCCGGGACACGCTGAGGGCCGGCGTGGGCGCCGGCCTCGTCGGGCTCGCTCTTGTCGCACTCTACATGCTGCTCTACTACCGGGCGCTCGGCATCGTCGTGTGGATCGGCCTCGCCCTCACTGCGGCGATCATGTACTCCCTGGTCACCCTGCTGGGAAACACCAGCGGGCTGGCCCTGAGCCTCGCCGGAGCCGTCGGCATCATCGTGTCCGTGGGCGTGACGGTGGACTCCTATGTCGTCTATTTCGAGCGGTTGAAGGACGAGATCCGCTCGGGCAAGACCGTCCGCTCGTCCCTGGACCGGGGCTTCTCCAAGGCCTACCGCACGATCCTGGCCGCCAACTCGGCATCGATCATCGGTGCCGCCGTCCTCTACGTCCTGAGCGTCGGGTCGGTCCGGGGCTTCGCCTTCTTCCTGGGCCTCACCACGCTGCTCGACCTCGTCACTGCCTACTTCTTCACCCGGCCCATCGTCATGCTCCTCGGCCGCAACCGGTTCTTCACCGAGGCCCGCTGGGTGGGCGTGGCTCGCGGCCTCAACGCGGCGCCGGTGGTCACCGAACCACGGGCCCGGGAGCTGGTGTGACCGAGAGCTTCACCTCGGCGCCGAAGGCCTCGCTCGCCCACCGCCTCTACCACGGCGACACGACCTTCGACTTCGTGGGTCGCCGCAAGGTGTGGTTCATCTTCTCGGCCGTCGTCATTCTCGCCGGCCTCATCTCGCTCGGAACGCAGGGCCTGAACCTCGGCATCGACTTCGAGGGCGGCACATCGTGGGAGGTGCCGGCGCCCGGCGTGTCGGTGGCCGAAACTCGCGACGCCGTGCGGCCACTCGGGCTGGGTGACGCCACCATCCAGATCGTCGGCGACGACCGAGTCCGGGTCGTCTCGGACAACGTGTCGATCGAAGAACAGCAGCGGATCAGTGATGCGCTGGCTGCGGTGGCCGGGGCCGACATCAGCGCAGTCAGCGTGAACGACGTGGGGCCCTCGTGGGGTCAAGCGGTGACCAACAAGGCCCGCAACGCGCTCGTCGTCTTCTTCATCCTCATCAGCATCTACATCTCCCTGCGGTTCGAGTGGAAGATGGCTGTGGCGGCACTCGCCGCTGTGGTGCATGACATTTTCGTGACGGTCGGCGTCTACTCGATCTCCCGCTTCGAGGTGACGCCGGCCACCGTCGTTGCCTTCCTCACCATCCTCGGTTACTCGCTGTACGACACCATCGTCGTCTTCGACAAGGTGGAGGAGAACGCCAAGGGGCTGGCGGCCAGCGGCCGGTTCACCTACTCCGACACCGTGAACCTGTCCATGAACCAGGTGCTGATGCGCTCGCTCAACACCTCGATCGTGGCCATCATGCCGATCGTCTCGATCCTGGTGATCGGGGCCGGCGTTCTGGGCGCCACCACGCTGAACGACTTCGGGCTGGCCCTGTTCGTCGGGCTCCTGACCGGCGCCTACTCGTCGATCTACATCGCCGCCCCCATCCTGGCCATGCTCAAGGAGCGCGAGCCCCGCTACGCCGGCATCCGCCAGCGCCTGACTGCCAAGGGTGGCGCCGGCCTCCTCACCCCGGCGGCCGCCGCGGCCCTCGCCTCCGGCGGCGGCGGCCCGAGCGCCGCACCCCGGCCCCGCCAGGGCGCCAAGCCGGCGGCCCGGCCCCGGCCGGCGCCGACGGCCGACGGCGAAGAGGACCTGCTCATCCCGTCGCGCCCCGACGCCAACGGGGGAGCCCCCAAGCCCCGGCCCAAGCAGCCGTCGCGCCCCGGAGCCCCTCGGCCCCGGAAGAAGGGCAAGAAGCGCTGAAGGTCTAATCTGGCCCATGGCTGATGCGGGCTGGCTCAAAGGGCGGATCCGGGATATCCCCGACTTCCCCACGCCGGGGATCATCTTCCGCGACCTGACGCCGCTGCTGGGCGACCCCGAGGCCCTCCGGTTCAGCATCGACGCCCTCGCCGACGCCTTCGAAGGCCGGCGCATCGACAAGGTGGTCGGCGTGGAAGCCAGGGGATTCATCGTGGCCACGCCGGTGGCGTACCGGCTCGGGGCCGGCTTCGTTCCCGTCCGCAAGCCGGGCAAGCTGCCGTGGCGCACCGAGTCCGAGCAGTATGCCCTGGAGTACGGGGTCGACAGCCTGGAGATGCACGGAGATGCGCTCGAGCGGGGCGAGCAGGTGCTGATCATCGACGACGTCATCGCCACCGGCGGCACCGCCCGTGCCACTACCCGGCTGGTCGAAGGCGCCGGGGCCACCGTCGTCGGCCTGGGCTTTCTTGTCGAACTGACGTATCTCGCCGGACGCGAGAAGCTTGGTGAGTACGACATCACCTCGCTCGTTGCGTACCCGTAGAAGGAGGGCTGGGGGAGTTGCCGACCGCCGATCGTGTCCTGCCATGGCGGCGCTCGTCCCAAGCCGTGCCCGACGACGTGCGGGAGCTGGTCGACATCTACAGGTCGAAGCACCCCAAGGGTGACACCACCCTCCTGACCCGGGCCTACACCGTCGCCGCCGAGGCCCACGAGGGCCAGGTCCGCCGCTCCGGCGACCCCTACATCGTCCATCCCCTCGCGGTGGCGACGATCCTCGCCGAGCTGGGCCTCGACGCCAACACGCTGGCCGCCGCCCTCCTCCACGACGCCGTCGAGGACACGGGCCTCGGCCTCGACGATGTGACCCGTGACTTCGGCCCCCAGGTGGCGGCCATGGTCGACGGCGTCACCAAGCTGGACCGGGTGCGCTTCGATTCCAAGGAGGCCCAGCAGGCGGCCACCATGCGCAAGATGCTCGTGGCCATGGCCAAGGACATCCGCGTCCTGCTCATCAAGCTGGCCGACCGCCTCCACAACATGCGCACGATCGCCGCCCTGCCCCCGGGAGAAGCAGGAGCGCATCGCCCAGGAGACGATCGACGTCTACGCCCCGCTGGCGCACCGCCTCTGCATCGGAGGCATCAAGTGGCAGCTGGAGGACCTCTCCTTCGCCACCCTCTACCCCAAGCGCTACGCCGAGATCGAGCAGATGGTGTCCAGCCGGGCCCCCGAGCGCGATATCTACCTCTCCCAGGTCGTCGAGATGGTGAAGGGCCGCCTGGCCGAGGTAAAGGTCGACGGCGAGGTCTCCGGCCGGCCGAAGCACTACTGGAGCATCTACGAGAAGATGGTGGTGAAGCGGCGGGAGTTCGACGAGATTTACGACCTCGTCGGCCTCCGGGTTCTCGTCGGCAGCGTGAAGGACTGCTACGCGGCGCTCGGCACCATCCACGCCACGTGGAAGCCGGTGCAGGGCCGGTTCAAGGACTACATCGCCATGCCCAAGTTCAACCTCTACCAGTCGCTGCACACAACGGTGGTGGGGCCGCAGGGCAAGCCGATCGAGGTGCAGATCCGCACCAAGGACATGCACCAGAGGGCCGAGTTCGGCGTGGCCGCCCACTGGAACTACAAGGAGGCCGGTCCGGTCGCCGACGTCGGCTGGCTGCGGCGCATCGTCGACTGGCAGGAAGAGACCGACGACCCGGCGGAGTTCCTGGAGTCGCTGAAGCTCGACCTGGACCAGGACGAGGTCTTCGTCTTCACCCCCAAGGGCGACGTGGTCACCATGGCGGTCGGGGCCACCCCCATCGACTTCGCGTACGCCATCCACACCGACGTCGGCCACCGCTGCATCGGCGCCCGGGTCAATGGGCGCCTGGTGCCGCTGGACTCCCAGCTGAAGTCCGGTGACCGGGTGGAGATCTTCACCTCCAAGGTCGAGGGCGCCGGCCCCTCCCGTGACTGGCTTCAGGTGGTGGTCACCCCAAGGGCCAAGAACAAAATCCGCCACTGGTTCAGCAAGAGCCGGCGGGAGGAGGCGGTCGAGACCGGCCGGGAGGAGCTGGTCAAGTACATGCGGCGGGAGGGGCTGCCCGTCCAGAAGCTGACCAACTCGGCGGTGCTGGCCAAGGTGGCAGTGGACCTCAACTACGCCGACCTCGAGGCGCTGCACCAGGCCATCGGCGAGAACCACGTCTCGGCCCAGTCGGTGGCTCAGCGCCTGGCCCGTGAGCTGCGGGGCGGCGAGCACGAGGAGCAGCTGCCGACCACCGTCCGCCGGCCGGCCCGGTCGCGGGTCCAGGGAACCGGCGGCGTGCACGTCGAGGGATTGGACGACGTGATGGTGCGGTTGGCCTTGTGCTGCACGCCGGTGCCCGGGGACGAGATCGTCGGGTTCGTGACGTCGGGGCGGGGCGTCTCGGTGCACCGGTCCGACTGCGCCAACGCGATGACGCTGACGACGAGCATGGGCGAGCGCCAGATCGAGGTGGAGTGGGACGGCGCCCGGGCCGGCGTCTTCGTGGCCTCCATCGAGGTGGAGGCGCTTGACCGGGCCCGGCTCCTGGGTGACGTGTCGACCGCCCTGGCCGACCACCACGTCAACATCGTGGCGTCGTCCACCCACACCGGCTCCGACCGGGTGGCCCGCCTGCGGTTCGACTTCGAGCTGGCAGACCCGTCGCACCTCGATGCGTTGCTTCGGTCGGTGAAGCGGGTGGAGTCGGTGTTCGACGCCTACCGGGTGCTGCCGGGATCGCGCCGGTAACTCCTGCTGGTCGTTCCTGGCCAGCCGGTAGCGTTGGCCGATGGTCGAGTTCCGCGCCCCGGTGGGCACCCGTGATGTGCTGCCGCCCGAGTCGGCGCGCTGGGAGCGGCTGATCGCAATGTTCGCGGGCACGGTCGAGCGGGCCGGCTACGGGCTGGTCCTCAGCCCGATGTTCGAGGATGTCGGCGTGTTCGAGCGGGTGGGCGAGGGCACCGACGTGGTCCGCAAGGAGATGTACGACTTCGAGGACAAGGGGGCTCGGCACATCGCCCTCAGACCAGAAGGCACCGCGTCGGTGGTGCGGGCCTTCGTCCAGCACCGGCCGACGCCGCCGTTCAAGGCCTGGTACACGGCGCCGAACTTCCGCTATGAGCGGCCCCAGGCCGGCCGGTTCCGCCAGCACCACCAGCTGGGCGTCGAAGCCCTGGGCACCGACGACGCCGACCTCGACGTCGAGGTCCTGGCGTTGGCGTGGTCGGTCTGTTCTGCTCTCGGCTTGTCTCGAGTCACACTGCTGTTGAACTCCCTCGGCGACGACGTCTGCCGGCCGGCGTACCTCGGCGCGTTGACGGAGTTCCTCGCCGTCCAGGAGCTGTGCGACGAGCACGCCGGCACGTACCTGAAGAACCCGTTGCGAGTGCTGGACTGCAAGCGCAAGACTTGTGTTGTCGCGACCGCGGACGCGCCCCGCCTGGTGGACCTCCTGTGCGCGCCGTGCGACGCCCACTTCGCCGGGGTGAAGGCCGGCCTCGACAGCCTCGGCGTCGCTTACACGCTGCAGCCCCGTTTGGTCAGGGGCCTCGACTACTACACCCGCACGACGTTCGAGCTGGCCGCGGAGGCCCTCGACTCCGCTCAGAACGCGGTGGGCGGCGGGGGCCGGTACGACAAGCTGGCCGAGGCGTTGGGCGGCCCGCCCACGCCCGGGATCGGCTTCGGTATGGGGATCGAGCGGCTGCTGCTGGCGTGCGACGCCGAGGGTGTCTTTGCGGGGCCGGCGTGGGCCGTCGACGTGTGGGTCGTCGACACCACGGGCGGCTCGGCTGCGCTGGCGCTCACGCACGAGCTGCGGGCCGCCGGCGTGTCTTCCGACCGGTCCTTCGACGGGCGGTCGATGAAGTCCCAGTTCAAGTCGGCCGACCGCTCCGGTGCCCGCCTGGCGCTCGTGGTTGGCGACAACGAGCTAGCCGCAGGCACAGTGACCCTGCGCGACCTCCGCGCCGGCGACCAGGAGACGGTCGGGCGCGCCGACGTCGTCGAACACGTCAGACTATGCCTCTCAGAAAAGCAGGAACTCCAATGATGCGGACCCACATGTGCGGCGAGCTGCGCCCGGAGCACGCCGGCCAGGAGGTCAGCGTCTGCGGGTGGGTCGCAAGCCGGCGTGAGCACGGCCAGAACCTGGCCTTCGTCGACGTGCGAGACCACACGGGCATCGTGCAATGTGTGGTCGACGGCGCCCATCAGCTGCGGTCCGAGTTCGTCGTCCGGGTCACCGGCACCGTGCGGGACCGGCCGGAGGGCACGCATAACCCGGCGTTGCCGACCGGCGATGTCGAGGTGGGCGACTGCACCGTCGAGATCCTCTCGGAGGCGGAGCCGCCGCCGTTCCCGATCGGCGACCGGGTCGACGCGGACGAGATCCTGCGCCTGCGCCACCGGTACGTCGACCTGCGCCGGCCGGCGATGCAGCGCAACCTGCGCCTGCGGGCCACGGTCAGCAGCGCCATTCGCCGGTCGATGGAGGCTCAGGGCTTCGTCGAGGTGGAGACGCCGACGCTGATCGCCTCCACGCCCGAGGGGGCGCGCGACTTCGTCGTGCCGTCCCGGCTTCAGCCGGGGTCGTTCTACGCCCTGCCCCAGAGCCCCCAGCTGTTCAAGCAGCTGCTGATGGTGGGCGGGGTGGACCGCTACTACCAGCTGGCCCGCTGCCTGCGGGACGAGGACCTGCGGGCCGACCGCCAGTTCGAGTTCACCCAGCTCGACGCCGAGATGTCCTTCGCCGACCAGGCCGACGTCATCGGGGTCATCTCCCGGACTGTGGTCGCCGCCATCCGAGCCGCAGGCGGCCGGGTCGACGACGCAATTCCCTCGATGTCGTGGCGGGAGGCCCAAGACCGGTTCGGCTCCGACAAGCCCGACGTGCGCTTCGGCATGGAGCTTGTCGAGCTCACCGAGGCCGTCGCCGGCACCGGGTTCCGGGCGTTCCAGGCCGCTTGCGTCAAGGGCATCCGCGTGCCCGGGGAGGCCTCGATGGGTCGGGCCCGGCTTGACCGCCTGACCGACCAGGCCAAGGCCGCCGGCGGCGGCGGGCTTGTGTGGCTGAAGCTGGAGGGTGAGGCCCTCGAGTCGCCTGTCGCCAAGTTCCTCTCGGCGGAGGAGAAGGCCGCCATTCCCAAGGCACTCGGCGCCGAGCCCGGCGACCTGTTGTTGGTCGCCGCCGGCGAGCGGCTGATCGTCGACCGCGTGCTGGGCCAGCTCCGGCTGGAGCTCGGGCGCCCGCCGGTCAACGAGGGCGGCCTCAACTTGCTGTGGGTCACCGAGTTCCCGCTCTTCGAGGGGCTCGACGGCGAGGGGCGCCCCATGCCGGCGCACCACCCGTTCACCATGCCCCACCCCGAGGACCTCGACCGCCTCGACTCCGACCCCCTGTCGGTGCGCTCGCAGGCCTATGACCTGGTGCTCAACGGCTGGGAGCTGGGCTCGGGCTCGGTGCGTATCCACCGCCCCGAGGTGCAGCAGCGCATCTTTTCCTTCCTCGGCATCGAGCCCGAGCAGGCCCAGGCCCGCTTCGGCTTCCTCCTCGACGCTTTCCGCCACGGCGCCCCACCCCACGCCGGCTTCGCGTTCGGCATCGACCGCCTCGTAGCCCTCCTCGCCGGCGAGGAGAACATCCGCGAGGTCATCGCCTTCCCCAAGACCCAGTCCGGCGTCGACCCCCTGACCAACGCCCCCGGCCCCGTCGACCCCCGCCAACTCGCCGAACTCGGCCTCCGCGTCCTCCCCAAACCGACCTAACCCGCCGGCGTTTGGTCTCTGGGGGGCACATGTGGCCGCCAAGTGATCAAACGGTGCGAGTGTCTCAGGCTCCTGGCATCGTTTTCGGCGTGAACACCCGTCTGGCCACCAACCAGATCGCCCGCAGACAGCACGGCCTGATCACGCTCGATCAGGCGCTCGCTTCGGGCCTCACCATCGGTCAAGTGCGCCACCGCCATCGCTCCGGGGAGTGGTCGGTGGCTCGACCCGGCGTCTATGCGGTCTCGGGTACTCCACCGACATGGATGCAGACCGTTGGCGCAGTGGCTCTGGCGAGCCAGCCGCGGGCGTGGCTCTCGCACGAGACCGCGGGCACGCTCTGGGCTTTGCCCGGCGTCAAGGAGGAGGCCATCCACATCGTCACGGGTCTGGACCGCCGGGTCCGGCTCGCCGGCGTGCGTGGACATCGGTCAGGGGCCCTCTTCGACGCCGACCTCACGATGAGCCAGCGCATCCCGGTCACCACTGCGGCCCGTTCGATCGTCGACTTGTCGGCGCAGCTGACGTATCGCCAGCTCGGCGCCGCCGTCGACGATGCTGTTCGACGACGGGTGATGTCCCTCGAGTCCTTCCGGCGTTGCGTCGCCCGTCTCGCCGAGGCACCCGGCCGGCGCACCTCGGTGCTTCAGGAGCTGTTGGCGGAGCGACTAGCCGGCTACGACCCCGGTGACAGTGACTTGGAGACCCGAGTGCTTCGCCTGCTCGTGGCGCAAGGGTTCCCGCCGCCGGCGCAGCAGCATAGGGTGAGGATCGGTGGTCGAGCCTTTCGGGTCGACCTCGCCTATCCGGTGCTCCGATTGGCAATCGAGCTCGACGGGTGGGAGTTCCACAGCAGCCGGTCGGCGTTCGATGGTGACCGGGCGCGTGCCAACCTCCTCGTCGCCCACGGTTGGACGGTCGTTCGGTTCACTTCACGGTCCACTGACGAGGAGATCCTCGGCTGCATCGGATCGTTTGGTCAGTTGGGGGTGGCCTAGCGCCGGCGACTGACCAAACGCGTAGGGTCGGGGGATGGCCGAGGACCTGTTCGGGGCGGCCTTGCAGGACCGGCTGCGCCGGCAGGCGCCGTTGGCGGCCCGGATGCGGCCGGCGTCGCTCGACGAGGTAGTCGGGCAGGAGCACCTGCTCGGGCCGAAGGGCCCGTTGCGCCGGCTGATCGAAGCCGACCGGATGTCTTCGGTGATCCTGTGGGGACCGCCAGGCACGGGCAAGACCACGCTGGCCAAGCTCATCGCCGCCACCACCAGCCGGAGCTTCGAGCAGCTGTCGGCGGTCACCGCCGGCGTAAAGGACGTGCGCGAGGTGGTGGAGCGGGCCCGCCGGCGCCTGGGGGAGCAGGGTGAGGGGACGATCCTGTTCCTCGACGAGATCCACCGGTTCAACAAGTCCCAGCAGGACGCCTTCCTGCCGGCGGTGGAGGAGGGACTGCTCGTCCTCATCGGGGCGACGACGGAGAACCCGTATTTCGAGGTCAATGCGCCCCTCCTGTCACGGTCGAGCCTGTTCCGGCTGCAGCCTCTGTCCCAGGAAGCGGTCCGCACCCTCCTGCGAAGAGGCCTGAAGAACGAGAAGGCCGAGGCCGACGACGAGGCCATCGAGCACCTTGTCGGGCGGGCCGACGGCGACGCTCGCGTCGCCCTCAACGCCCTCGAAGTGGCTATCGCGCTGGCGAACGATCACCCGGTGACCCTCGCCGACGCCGAGGCCGCCCTCGACGCCCGCGCCCTGCGCTACGAGCGCGACGAGCACTACGACATCGTCTCCGCCTTCATCAAGAGCCTGCGCGGCTCCGACGCCGACGCCGGCCTCTACTGGCTGGCCCGCATGCTCGAGGCCGGCGAGGACGCCCGGTTCATCGCCCGCCGCATGGTGATCCTGGCCAGCGAGGACGTGGGTATGGCCGACCCCATGGCCCTGCTCGTCGCCGACGCCGCAGCGAGAGCCGTCGAGTTCGTCGGGCTGCCGGAGGCCCAGCTCAACCTGGCCCAGGCCGTGATCCACCTCGCTACTGCGCCCAAGTCCAACAGGGTCACCTCCGCCCTCGGCCAGGCCCAGCAGGACGTCAGGGAGAAGCCGGCGGGCGAGGTGCCCATGCACCTGCGCAGCGCCGGCTACTACGGGGCGAAGAAGCTCGGCCACGGGATCGGGTACGAGTATCCTCATGACGACCCACGCGGCTGGGTCCCCCAGGAGCATCGCCCACCCGAGGTCGCCGGTCGGGTGTACTACGAGCCGTCGGACCATGGCTTCGAACGGGAGATCGCCGAGCGCATGCGAGCACGGGAACTGGAAGGTCCGAGCGGCCGGGAGCGGGGGGCACGGTGACGCCGGCTGAGTTCGCCGCCACCGTCGCCTCCATGGCTTTCGCCATGCTGGTCGTGGGACTGCTGTTCCTCGTCGGCTCGGCCATGCGCACCCTCTCCAGCGTGCGTGGTGCGGTCGACGACGTCCGCCAAACGGCCGTCCCGCTCATCGCCGACATCCACAAGGCGGTGCGCCAGGCCAACGGCGACCTCGTCCAGGTCGAGGCCATCCTGGAGCGGACAGAGTCCATCAAGGGCACCGTCGACTCGGCCTCGCAGCTGGCCCTGGCCGCCTTCGCCACCCCCCTCATCAAGCTGGCCGCGATCACCGCCGGCCTCCAGCGGGCGGCCCGCCGCCTGGCGGGAAAGGCCTGATCGGGCCGTGTTCAAGCGTTTCCTCTGGTTCACCATCGGCTGCGCCAGCTCGTTGTGGGTCATGCGCACGGTGCGCAAGACCGTCGAGCGCCTCGCGCCCCAACGGCTGACCCAGGACGCCGTCGCCGGCGCCCGGTCGGCGAGCAACGAGATCCGGGCCGCGCTCCACGAGGGCCGCACGGCGATGCGCGAGCGCGAGGCCGAGCTGCGGGCCGAGATCGCCCGCCGTACCGGCTCCGCGCCACAATCGGGCTGACCGCCGGCGGCTCCGGTCGGTAGTCTGGCCGGACGCCAATGGATGCACAGGAACTTCGTCGCGCCTTCACCGGCTTCTTCGTCGACCGGGGCCACACCCTCCACCAGTCGATGGGGCTGATCCCGCACCACCCGGCCGCGCCCATGTTCGCCAACGCCGGCATGAACCTGTTCCTCCCGGTCATCCTGGGCGAGGAGCCCGTCCCCGACCCGCCCCGGGCCACGTCGGTGCAGAAGTGCCTGAGAGTCAAGGGGAAGCACGACGACATCGCCAACGTCGGTGTGACGTCGGGCCACCTCACCTTCTTCCAGATGCTGGGCAACTTCAGCTTCGGCGACTACTTCAAGGCCGACGTCATCCCCTGGGCGTGGGAGTTGCTCACCGAGGTGCTGAAGATCGACGGTGACCGCCTGTGGGTCACCGTCCATGAGACCGATGACGAGGCCGCGGAGATCTGGCGGACGTCGGTGGGCCTGCCGCCCGAGCGGATCCAGCGCCTGGGTTCCGACAACTTCTGGGAGATGGGCGAGACCGGCCCGTGCGGGCCGTCGTCGGAGATCTTCTACGACCGCGGCGAGGCCTTCGGCGCCCCCGGCGGCCCGGCGCACGGTGCCGACGCCCGGTTCGAGGAGATCTGGAACCTCGTCTTCATGCAGTACAACCGCCTGGCCGACGGCACGCTGGAGCCGCTGCCCCTGCGCATCATCGACACCGGCGCCGGCCTCGAGCGCATGCTGACCGTGCTCCAGGGCGTGGACTCGGTGTTCGAGACCGACGAGCTCGCCCGCCTGGTGGCCGCGGCCGAGAATGCCACGGGGCGGCGCCTGGGCGAGGACCCCAAGGCCGACATCAGCCTGCGGGTCCTGGCCGACCACGCCCGCACGTTCACCTTCCTGGTCGCCGACGGCCAGACCCCCTCAAACGAGGACCGGGGCTACGTCCTGCGCCGCATCATCCGCCGGGCCGTGCGCCACGCCTTTGGGCTCGGGGCCGAGGGGCGGGTGCTGCCGGCCATGGTCGAGGCCGTGGTCGAAGTCATGGGCGACGCCTACCCCGAGCTGCAGGCGGGGAAGGACGACATCGCCGGCGTCATCGGGCGGGAGGAGGAGCGCTTCCACCGCACCCTGCGGTCGGGCTCGGCCATCCTCGACGAGGAGCTGGCCAAGGCCGGCGCCGGCGGCACGTTGGCCGGCGCCGTGGCCTTCCGCCTGCACGACACCTACGGCTTCCCCCTCGAGCTCACCCTGGAGGTCGCCGAGGAGCAGGGCGTCACCGTCGACCGGGCCGGCTTCGAGGAGGCCATGGAGAACCAGCGCCGGCTGGGTCAGCAGGCGGCCAAGCTCAGCGCCGCCAACCCGGCCGACGCCGAGGCCCGCCGCGCCGCCTACAAGGCCCTGCTCGACGCCGGCGGGCCGGTGGAGTTCCTCGGCTACCAGCAGGTGGAGGCCACCGCCAACGTGCGCGCCGTCATCGGCGAGGAGATCTTCCTCGACCGCACCCCGTTCTACGCCGAGGGCGGCGGCCAGGTGGGCGACACCGGGACCATCGTCAGCGCCACCGGCCGGGCCGAGGTGCTGGACACCACCTATGCCCTGCCGGGGCTCCACCGCCACACGGGGCGCATCGTGGAGGGCGAGATCACCCCCGGCCAAGAGGTGACGGCCACGGTCGACACCGAGCGCCGGGAGCACATCCGCCGCAACCACACCGGCACCCACCTGCTCCACTGGGCCCTCCGGGAGGTGCTCGGCAGCCACGTCAAGCAGGCGGGCTCCCTCGTCGCGCCCGACCGCCTCCGGTTCGACTTCAGCCACTACGAGGCGGTCACGCCGGCCCAACTGCAGCAGGTCGAGGACCTGGCCAACCACCAGGTGATCGCCAACGAGCCGGTCAAGGCTTTCGAGGTGTCCAAGGCCGAGGCCGAGCGCCTCGGAGCCATCGCCTTCTTCGGCGAGAAGTACGGCGACGTCGTGCGGGTCGTCCAGGCCGGCACGCGCTCGGTGGAGCTGTGCGGCGGCACGCACGTCCACGCCCTCGGCACGATCGGCCCGATCAAGATCACATCCGAGAGCTCGATCGGCGCCAACCTTCGCCGTATCGAGGCCGTCACGGGGGTGGCCAGCCTCGACCACATCCGGGCCGAGGAGCACACCCTGACGCGAACGGCCACGCTCCTGCGGGTCGCTCCGCCGGAGGTGCCGCAACGGGTGGAGAAGCTGCTCGACGAGCAGCGCAGCTTGGCCGACGAGATCAAGGCCTTGCGCCGGCAGGGCGCCGGCGGGCGGGCCAAGGAGCTGGCCGCCGAAGCGGTCGACGGCGTGGTCGTCGCCCGCATCGACGGCACGACCCGCGACGAGCTCAAGGACATGGCCCTGGCCGTGCGCGACCAGCCCGGGATCCGGGCGGTCGTGCTGGGTGGCACGCCCGACAGCGGAGGCGTCGCCCTGATCGCCGCTGCGGCCAGGGGGAGCGGGCTGGATGCGTCGGCCTTGATCGCCGACGCGGCCCGCACGGTGGGCGGCGGCGGCGGACGCGGCGCGGACGTAGCCATCGCCGGCGGGCGCGACCCGAGCCGGCTCGACGAGGCGTTGGAACAGGCTCGCCACGCGGCGAGCGGTTCATGAGGGCCGTCGCCCTCGATCTGGGTACTCGGCGGATCGGAGTAGCGGTCAGCGATGCAGGGGGGACCATGGCAACGCCGTACAGCGTCATCACACGGTCGGGCGATGCCCGGGCCGACAGGGCCAAAGTGGCCGAGATCGTCCTCGAGGTCGACGCCGGCCTCGTCGTCGTCGGGCTCCCGCTGTCCATGGACGGCACCGAGGGGTCGGCGGCAAAAGCCGCCCTCGCCGAGGCGCAGGCGCTGCGTGACCTGCTCGACGTGCCCGTCGAGCTCCAGGACGAGCGCCTCACCACCGTCACCGCCAACCGGTCGCTGACCGAGGCGGGTGTCACCGGCCGGCGCCGGCGCAAGGCGCGGGAGGCCGGCGCCGTCGACCAGGCCGCCGCCGCTGTGCTCCTTCAGTCGTGGCTGGACTCCAAGCGATGACCGGTCCGGCAGGCTGGTCCAGCCAGCAAGCATCGGCGACCCCTCGTGAGAGGGTGGGCCGATGACTGGAGTCGACCTCCGCCACGACCCCCACGACTACTACGAGTACGCGGACCACGGCCGGCGCTGGCCCTTCGTCCTCCTGGCCATTGCGGTGGCCTTCCTCGTGCTGGTCGGCTCGGGTGTCATGTGGGTCCAACGCCAGGTCAACCCGCCCGGCGCAAGCGGCCCCGAGGTCCTGGTGACGGTGGAGCAGGGCATGTCGACTGCTGACATCGGCGAGCTGCTCGAGCGCGAAGGCATCATCGTCAGCGCCTCGATCTTCAAGTACTACGCCCGGCTCACCGGCCTCGGCGGCATCGAGGCCGGCAACTACACCCTTGAGAAGAAGTCCGACCTCGGCCAGGTGTCGAAGGTGCTGGAGGGTGGTGCGGCCAAGGCCGAGGAAGAGCGGTTCACCGTCCCCGAGGGGCTGACCATCGGCGAGGTGGCCAAGGTCATCGGCGCCATGCCGGGCCGCTCGGCCGACAAGTTCCTGGAGGTCGCCAAGAGCGGCACCATCCGCTCGCAGTACCAGCCCCCGGGGAACAACAGCCTCGAAGGCCTGATCCTGCCGGAGACTTACTTCATCGAGAAGGGCGCCGACGAGGCCGCCATCCTGCGCAAGATGGTCGACTCCTTCGACAAGCTCGCCTCCCAGCTCAACCTGCCGGGGGCGGCGGCCAAGTTCAACCTGACGCCATACCAGGCGGTGATCGTGGCGTCGCTGGTCGAGCGGGAGTCCCGGGTGGACGACGAGCGCGGCAAGGTCGCCCGGGTGATCTACAACCGCCTGGCCGAACCCATGCCGTTGCAGATCGACGCCACCGTGTTGTACGCCCTCGGCTTGCCGGCGCAAGAGTCCGTGAGCTTCAAGGACCGCGAGGTCAACTCGCCGTACAACACCTACAAGATCCCCGGCCTGCCGCCCGGTCCCATCGCCAGCCCGGGCCGGAAGTCACTGGAGGCGGCCGCCAACCCCACCGCCGGCAACTGGCTGTACTACGTGCTCACCGACCCCACCGGGCGGCACACATTCACGGCCGACTACCGCGAGTTCCTCAACGCAGTGAACCAGTGCATTGCGAAAGGACTCTGTGGATGAGCCCCCGAAGGGGGCTTGTGTGGATGAGCCCCCGAAGAGGGCTGTGTGGATGAGCCCCCGAAGGGGGCTGTGTGGATGAGCCCCCGAAGGGGGCTGTGCGGCTGACCGTTCCGGGTTCTGGCACACGCCTGGCGGCGGTCATCGGCTTCCCCGTCCGCCACTCGGTGTCGCCGGCCATGCACAACGCCGCTTTCGAGGAGGTGGGCCTCGACTGGATCTACGTGGCGTGCGAGGTCGCGCCTGGCGACCTGGAGGCCGCCTTCGCCGGCGCCCGGGCCCTGGGCCTCGGCGGGCTGTCGGTGACGATCCCCCACAAGGCGGCGGCTCTGGCCGCGGTCGACGAGGCGACGGACGCCGCGCGCGCCATCGGGGCGGTCAACACCGTCGTCCCCGCCGGCGCCGGCCGCCTGCGCGGTGACAACACTGACGGCGCGGGCTTCCTCGCCTCGCTGGCCGAGGAAGGGTTCGACCCTGCCGGTCGCCAGTGCGCCGTCGTCGGCGCCGGCGGCGCGGCGCGAGCCGTCGTTTATGCCCTGGCCAGCGCCGGCGCCGGCGCAGTCGTCGTGGTCAACCGCACGCCGGCCCGGGCCGAGGCGGTGGCCGCCCTGGCCGGCGCCGGCGGCCGGGTCGGCACCGCCGCCGACGTGCGCCACGCCGATCTCGTCGTCAACGCCACCCCGCTCGGCATGGCCGGCGCCGGCGCCGGCGACCTGCCGTTCGACGCCGGCCTGTTGTCCGAAGGCCAGGTGCTCGTCGACCTCGTCCCCAACCCGGCGACCACGCCGCTGATGCGAATAGCCCGTGAACGAGGAGCGCAGGTCGCCGGCGGCCTCGGCATGCTCGTCCACCAGGGCGCGCTGGCCTTCGAGCAGTGGACGGGCCGGACGGCGCCGGTCGAGGTCATGCGGGCCGCGGCCCAGCGCGCCCTCGGATGAAGGCCGCCACCGTCGTGCTGTGCGCCCTGCTCGGCGTCCCCGCCGGCATCTTCGCCAACCTGCTGGTCGAGCGCATTCCCGAGCGGCAGCACCTGCGGCCCCTCCCGCCGGCCCGCACCCTGGCCGCCACCCGCCTGCAGATCCTGACGATCGTGGCGACGGTCGTCTTCTTCGCCGGCGCCGGCCTGCGGTTCGGGGCCGATTGGGTCGTCCCCGCCTACCTGGTCTTCTTCGTCTGCCTGGTCTCGATCAGCGTGATCGACTCCCAGCGCCAGATCATCCCGAACTACATCGTGTACCCGACGATCTTCGCCTCCGTCCCCCTCCTCGCCCTGGCTGCGCTCATCCAGGGCGAGTGGGACCGCTTCGGCCAGGCCATGCTGGGGGCGACACTGGCCTGGCTGGCCCTCTTCCTCATCCACCTGATCTCGCCGGGCGGGATGGGCTTCGGCGACGTCCGGCTGGCCTTCGTGCTGGGGCTGTTCCTCGGGTGGATCAGCCTGTCCCACGTCGTCACCGGGCTGTTCCTGGGCGTCGTCATCATCTCGGTGGTGGGCGTCGTCCTGGCCATCCTCCGCCTGCGCAGCTTGCAGGAGCACATCGCCTTCGGCCCGTTCCTGGCGGTCGGATCGACGCTGGCCGTCTACTTCGGCGAGTCGATCATCCGGTGGTGGAGCGGGACGTAAAAGGGGGCGGCCGGTTCCGGCCCCGGTAGATTTGGGCCGATGCTCCGCTACCTGACCGCCGGCGAGTCCCACGGCAAGGCCCTCGTCGTCATCGTCGACGGCCTGCCCGCCGGCCTCCCCATCACGGTGGAGGACATCGGCGCCGAGCTGGCCCGCCGGCGTCTGGGCTACGGGCGGGGGCCCCGCATGCGCTTCGAGCAGGACGAGCTGACGCTGGTCGGCGGCGTCCGCCACGGCCGCACCATCGGCTCGCCGGTCGCCATCGAGATCGGCAACACCGAGTGGCCGAAGTGGACCAAGGAGATGGACCCGGCGCCCGGCGCCACCGAGAAGGCGCTGACCCGCCCCCGCCCCGGCCACGCCGACCTCGCCGGCCTCCAGAAATACGGGCTCACCGATGCCCGCGACATCCTCGAGCGGGCATCGGCCCGGGAGACCGCGGCGCGGGTGGCAGCCGGCGCCTGCGCCAAGGGCCTCATCTCCCACCTCGGGATATCGGTGATCTCCCACGTGATCCAGATGGGTCCGATAGCCACCAAGTCCACGGAGCGGCCCACGCCGGCCGACCTGGAGAAGGTCGACGCCTCCCAGGTCCGATGCTTCGACCCGGCCGCCGAGGAGGCGATGATCGCCGAGATCAAGGCGGCGGCGAAGGACGGCGACTCCCTCGGCGGGGTCATCGAGGTGCTGGCCTACGGCGTGCCCGTCGGGCTGGGCAGCCACGTCCACTGGGACCGCCGGCTCGACGGGCTGCTGGCCCAGGCGGTGTGCAGCATCCAGGCGGTCAAGGGCGTGGGGTTCGGCGAGGGGTTCGAGACGGCCGCCCAGCGGGGCTCGGAGGCCCACGACGAGATCCACTGGGACGAAGGCCAGTCCTACTACCGGGAGACGACCCGAGCCGGCGGGATCGAGGGAGGGATGTCCACCGGCGGGCTCATCGTCCTGCGGGCGGCCATGAAGCCCCTGTCGACCCTCAACCGGCCCGTGCTCAAGACCGTCGACATGGAGACGAAGGAGTCCACCGTGTCGTTCAAGGAGCGCACCGACGTGACTGCCGTGCCGGCCGCCGGCGTCGTCGCCGAGACGATGGTGGCGCTCGTGCTGGCCGGCGAGGCTCTCACCAAGTTCGGCGGCGACTCGTTGGCCGAGGTGGTCCGCAACCGCGACGCGTACCTCGCGTCCCTTGACTGAGCCGTCGATCGTCCTGGTTGGGATGATGGCGGTCGGCAAGACCAGTGTCGGCCGGCGGCTGGCGTCCCTGCGGGGTTGGGAGTTCTTCGACTCCGACCGCCAGGTCGAGGCCATGACCGGCCGGACGGTGGGCGACATCTGGCGGACCGACGGGGAGCCCGCGTTCCGCCGGCTCGAGGCCAAGGTCCTCGAGGAGGCGTTGGCGTCGGAGGAGCCACGGGTCATCGCCGCCGCCGGCGGCACGGTGCTCGACGACGGCAACCGCCGGCTGATGAAGGACCACCAGCCGGTCGTCTGGCTGCGGGGCAGGCCCGAGGTCCTCGCCAGCCGGCTCGGCTCGGCGACGCACCGGCCGTTGCTCGACGAGGATCCGGCCGGCGTCCTGGAGCGGCTCGACTCCATCCGCCGGCCCCTGTACGAGGAGGTGGCCGACGTGGTGGTCGACGTCGACGACCTGACCGTCGACCAGGTGGTGGCGTGCATCGAGGCCGCGCTGGAGCACCACGGGTGATCACCGTCCCCGTCCCCCTCCCCGGCGGCCGCGCCTACGGCGTGCTGGTCGGCGCCGGCGCCCGCCACCGCCTTCTCGAGGTGCTGCCCGCCGGCGCCTACCGGGCCGCCATCGTCACCCAGGAGCCCATCGGCGTCGTCGTCGACGCTGGCATCGAGCAGCGCACCTTCCTCATGGACGACGGCGAGCCGGCCAAGTGCATGGAGACCGTCGAGGAGCTGTGCCGGGCCTGGGCCCGCTGGGGCCTCCACCGGGGCGACGTGGTGGTCGCCGTCGGTGGAGGGGTCGTCACCGACGCCGCCGGCTTCGCCGCCGCCGTGTATCACCGGGGCGTGGCCGTGGTGCACGTCCCCACCACCCTTCTCGGCCAGGTCGACGCCGCGATCGGCGGCAAGACCGGGGTCAACCTGCCGGAGGGCAAGAACCTGGTGGGCGCCTTCTGGCAGCCGGCGGCGGTGCTGTGCGACATCGAGGTGCTGGCCACCCTGCCCCCCCGTGAGTACCGCAGCGGCTTGGGCGAGATGGCCAAGTACGCCTTCCTCGGCGTCGAGAACCTCGCCGACCTGCCGCTGGAGGAGGCAGTGGCCGAATGCGTCCGGTGCAAGGCCGCCCACATCGCCGCCGACGAGCTGGAGACCACGGGCACTCGGGCTCTCCTGAACTACGGGCACACCCTGGCCCACGCCCTGGAGACTGCCGGCGGCTACGACCTGCGCCACGGCGAGGCGGTGGCCATCGGCCTGGTGTTCGCGGCCCGGCTCGCCCGCCGGCTCGGCCGGGTCGACGACGACACGGTCGCCCAGCACCGGCGCGTGGTGGCTGGCTACGACCTCCCGCTCGACATCCCACCCGGCAACGATCCGGCCGAGCTGGTCACCCTCATGGCCCGGGACAAGAAGGCGCTCGACGGCCTGACGTTCGTGCTAGACGGGCCCCGGGGCGTCGAGGTCGTGGGCGGCGTCCCCGCCGAGGCCGTGGAAGCCACCCTCCGGGAAACCGACTGATGCCCAACATTCTGCTTCTCTCCGGCCCCAACCTGAACCTGCTCGGGATCCGGGAGCCCGACATCTACGGCGCGGCCACGCTCGACGATCACGTGAAGACGGCGGCCGCTGTCGCTGCGGACCTCGGCATGGAGCTGGAGCACCTGCAGTCCAACCACGAGGGCGAGCTGGTGGAGGCCGTCCACGGCGCCCGGGGGCGCGTGGCGGCGATCATCGTCAACGCCGCAGCGATGACGCACTACTCCTGGTCGCTCCGTGACGCCCTGGCCGCCTTCGACGGCCCGGTTGTCGAGCTGCACCTGTCGAACACTGCGGCCCGGGAGAGCTGGCGGCACACCTCCGTGGTGTCGCCTGTGGCCACCGGCGTGATCTTCGGGTTCGGTGGTCACGGCTACCGGTTGGCGGTACAAGCCGTGTGCCTGCTCCTCAGATGACACAGTTGCTCTCATGAAGCCCATGGATGTGGGGGGTCGCATCCCCCGCCTGCGCGCTGCGTTCGACGACGCCGGCTGCGACGCCCTGCTGGTCACCCGCATGGTCAATATCCGCTACCTGACCGGGTTCACCGGCTCGTCAGCCCTGCTCCTCGTGCGCCCCGACGACCTGGTCTTCGTCACTGACGGTCGCTACCGCGACCAGTCGGCGCTGGAGCTGGGCGCGGCCGGCGTCGACGCCCGCATCAGAATCGGGCGCACCGCCGGCAGCCAGAAGGAGTACCTGCAGGAGGAGGTGGCCGGCGTGGCCCGGCTGGGGCTGGAGGCGTCGTCGGTCTCGTGGGCGGCGCAGCGCCGCTACGACGACGAGTGGTTTCCCGACGCCGAGCTGGTGGCCACAGAGGGGCTGGTCGAGGAGCTGCGCAAGGTCAAGGACGCTGGCGAGGTCGAGCGCATGGCCGCCGCGGCCCGGATCGCAGACGAGGCGCTCGCGCGGGTCCGCCACCGTTTGGCGGAGGGGCCGACCGAGGAGGAGTTCGCTCTCGAGCTGGACTTCGAGATGCGCCGGGGTGGCGCCGCCGGCCCCTCGTTCGAGACCATCGTCGCCGCCGGCCCGAATGGCGCCAAGCCTCACCATCGCCCAAGCGGCCGGCGCATCGAGCGCGGCGAGCTGGTGGTCGTCGACTTCGGCGCCCTCGTCGACGGCTACTGCTCCGACATGACGCGCACCCTGTGCGTGGGCGAGCCGGCGTCGGCCACCGCTCGCCGTATGGTGGACGTGGTGGCCGAGAGCCAGCGGGCCGGCGTTGACGCGGTGCGGGCCGGCGCCGAGGGCAAAGCGGTCGACGAGGTGTGCCGGGAGATCATCGCCGAGGCCGGCTGGGCCGACGCCTTCCTGCACAGCACAGGCCACGGCGTCGGCCTCGACATCCACGAGGCTCCGACCGTGTCCACCTCGTCCACCGATACGCTGGTCGCCGGCCACGTCGTCACCGTCGAGCCCGGGGTGTACCTGCCTGAGCACGGCGGCGTCCGCATCGAGGACACGATGGTCGTCACCGACGAGGGCTGCATCATCCTCACCAACGCCACCAAGGAGCTCGCGGTTCTGTGAACGTCTCGACCAACGACCTACGCAACGGCATGGCCCTCGACCTCCCCGAGGGGCTGTTCACCGTGGTCGAGTTCCAGCACGTCAAGCCGGGCAAGGGCGGCGCGTTCGTGCGCACCAAGCTGAAGAACGTCCGCACCGGCGCCGTCCTCGACCGCACCTACCGGGCCGACGAGAAGCTCGAGCAGGCGGTGATCGACAAGCGCGAGATGCAGTACCTGTACCGCGAGAGCGCCCACTACGTGTTCATGGACAACGTGTCCTACGACCAGCTGAACGTCGACGCCCCGACGCTGGGCGAGGCCACCAGCTACCTCCGCGAGGGTGACTCCGTGATCCTGCAGATCTACAACGAGCAGGTGGTGGGCGTGGACCTGCCGGCGTCGGTCGAGCTGACCGTCGCCGAGACCGAGCCCGGCGTGCAGGGCGACCGGGTCTCCGGCGCCCGCAAGCCGGCCACCCTGGAGACCGGCAAGGTCGTCCAGGTGCCGCTCTTCGTGAACCCGGGCGACAAGATCAAGGTCGACACCCGCAGCGGCGAATATCTCACCCGTGTCTAGTGGCTGACTCCGCCGGCGCGGCCGGCGCGGCCGGCGGCTCCCGCCGGCAGGCCCGCGAGCGGGCGTTGTCGCTGCTGTACGAGGCGGAGAGCAAGGACCAGGCGCCCGCTGCCGTGCTGGCCGGGCTGCCGGTGGCGCCCGACGAGTACGCCGTCGCCATGGTGGCCGGCGTGGGCGACCACATGGCGGAGCTCGATCGCTTGATCAGCGACTATGCGAAGGACTGGACCATCGACCGCATGCCGGCGCTGGACCGCGCCCTGCTGCGCATGGGCATCTTCGAGCTCCTGCACCGCCCCGACGTGCCGACCGGCGCAGTGATCTCCGAAGCGGTCGAGCTGGCCCAGCGGTTCTCCACCGACGAGTCGAGCCGGTTCGTCAACGGGATGCTTGCCCGGATCGCCGAGGCCGTTCGGCCGGGCCCGAGCGGCCCCATGAGCGGGATGGACGCGGTCCGGTCACATGCTGAACCGGTGGATGCGGAAGCTGTCGCCGCCGGTCCGGCTGAAGACGACCAGCCGCCGGCCGGCGAGGTGATCGAGGAGCGCCTCCACCAGTAGCGGCGACTCGCCGAGCTCGGCGCCCAGCGCGACGGCAACGTTGGCCTCGACCCCGTCCAGGATGTCGAGCAGGCGCTCGGTGACGTCGGCCAGGTCGGGCCGGGCCATGGTGACGTAGGCCCACACCCCAGGCTGGGTGAGGGCGAGGAGGGCGACCTTGCCGTCGTAGTCGCGCATCTGCACCAGCTTCTGGTCCCGGAGCTCCACCAGATCGCCGAACCACTCGTCGTGGGTCATGCCGGCGGCCTCGCACGCCGCCTTCACCGCGCCGGCATCGAGCATCTTGTGGCCGGCGGCGAGGGCCTGATCGCCGACAACATGAAGTACATCGTCAGGGCGCAACATTCGCTATACTCCTGCGGTGGCTCTCAGCCCCACCAAGTACCGGTTCACGGTGAAGGACTACCACCGCATGGCCGAGGCTGACATCTTTGACCGGACGACCGCGTCGAACTCGTCGACGGAAGTGGTTGCGTGTCAGCCATCGGCACGCGCCATGCCGCGTGCGTTACCCGCCTGTCGCACCTTCTCTGGCCCGCATCGGCGACCGGGCCATCGTGTCCCAGCAGTGTCCGGTCCAGCTTGGTGAGTTCAGCGAGCCCCAACCCGACCTCGCCATCCTTCGGTCGCGTGAAAACTTCTACGCCGACCACCACCCTATGCCGCCCGATATCTATCTGGTGATCGAAGTAGCCGGTCCCTTCGCCATGACCGGGCGCGAAAGGCGCCGCTCTCGGTCGCCGGCGGCATCCCCGAAGTCCGGGTGGTGGATCTCGTGGCCGACCTGATCCACGTCACCACGCCGGCGGGCACCCGCACGGCTGGCGCCGGCGAGTCGCTGGCGCCGGCGGCGTTCCCCGACGTCGTCCTGGAAGTCGCCGCTCTCCTCGGCTCCGTCAGCTAGTCTCGGCTGATCCCGTTAACGCCGGTCCTGTGAGGCCGGCACGGAAAAGGAGCCGACGTTCATGGCTGAACGAGAACGCGCCGCAACGCCCCCGTACGGGGGCGTTTTTTCTGCCCGCAGCCAGGTGATGGACGCAGAGGATCTGCGCCGGGCCGTCACCCGCATCGCCCACGAGATCGTCGAGCGCAACCATGGCCTGGCCGGCCTGGTGGTCATCGGCTTGCAGACCGGCGGCGTGCCGCTGGCCCGCCGGCTGGCCGAGGCGCTGAGCCAGATCGAGGGCACCGAGGTGCCACAGGGCAGCATCGACGTCGCCCTGTACCGCGACGACATCGGGCTGCGCCCGGTGATTCCCGAGGCGGTGACCGACATCCCCTTCGACCTCACCGGGCTGACCGTCGTGCTGGTGGACGACGTGCTCTTCACCGGGCGAACGGTGCGGGCCGCCCTCGACGCCCTCAACGCCTACGGACGGCCCCGGGCCGTGCAGCTGGCGGTGATGGTGGACCGGGGCCACCGGGAGCTGCCGATCCGCCCCGACTTTGTGGGCAAGAACCTGCCCACCCGCCACGACGAGATCGTCGATGTGCGCGACGACGGCGTCGATGTCGGGGAGAAGGTGAAGTGAAGCACCTGCTCTCCATCTCCGACCTCGGCGCCGAGGGCATCGAGGAGGTGATGCGGGTCACCGACTCCTTCGTCGAGGTGTCGGAGCGGGCCATCCCCCGGGTGCCGGCGCTGCGCGGCAAGACGGTGGTGTCGCTGTTCTACGAGGAGTCGACCCGCACCCGGCTCTCCTTCGAGCTGGCGGCCAAGCGGCTGTCGGCCGACACCATGAACTTCACGGTCTCGTCGTCCTCGGTCAAGAAGGGCGAGTCCCTGCGCGACACCTGCCAGACGATCGAGGCCATGGGCATCGACGCCCTGGTGGTCCGCCACTCCTCCGCCGGCGTTCCGTGGCAGGCCGCGTCGTGGCTCGACTGCGCGGTGATCAACGCCGGCGACGGCTGGCACGAGCACCCCACCCAGGCCCTGCTCGACTGCTACACGATCCGCGGCGCCCGCGGCTCCATGGAGGGCATGCGCATTGCGGTGGTGGGCGACGTGAAGCACTCGCGAGTGGCGCGATCGAATGTGCTGGCCTTCGCAATGCTGGGCGCCGACGTCACGATCGTGGCCCCGCCCACCCTCCTGCCGCCGAGCCTCGACGGCTGGCCGGTCGAGGTCAGCCACGACCTCGACTCCGTACTGGCCAAGACCGACATCGTCTACCTGCTCAGGATGCAGGCCGAGCGCCAGACCGAGGCCCTTCTCCCTTCTCTGCGGGAGTACACCGCCCGCTACGGCTTGACCAGCAAGCGCATGCGGCTCATGCCCGACGACGCGCTGGTCATGCACCCCGGCCCCATGAACCGGGGCGTGGAGATCGCCGCCGACGTGGCCGACCTCCCGCGATCGCTCATCACCCGCCAAGTGGCAAATGGAGTCGCCGTGCGCATGGCCGTCCTGTTCCTCCTGCTGGGTCAGGGCCCAAGCGGCCCTCTGAGCGGGGGCAAGGTGTCCGGTGGCTGAGCGCACGGTGATCATCAAGGGCGGCCGGGTGGTCGACGCGTCCGGCGAACGTGAGGCGGACGTCCTTATCGAAAGCGGGGTGATCGCCGCAGTCGAAACGAGCATCGACCGGCCGGCCGGCGCCACGGTGCTCGACGCCGGCGGTTGCGTCGTCGGCCCCGGGCTCGTCGACCTTCACACCCACCTGCGCCAGCCGGGCCGCGAAGAAGCGGAGACGGTGGAATCCGGGGCTCGGGCCGCGGCCATTGGCGGCTACACCGCGGTCATTGCCATGCCGAACACCGAACCCCCGCTCGACACCGCCTCGGCCGTGCGTGAGGTGCTGGGGCTCGGTTTGACCGCGGCCTGCGACGTCCGGGTCGCCGGCGCCATCACCAAGGGCCGCAAGGGCAAGGAGCTGGCCCCCCTCGGCGAGATGGCGGACCTCGGCGTCCGGCTGTTCACCGACGACGGGAACGGCGTGCAGGACGTCCGCCTCATGCGCCGGGCGCTCGAATACGCATCAGCGCTGGGGGTCACGCTGGGTCAGCACTGCGAGGACAGCGTGCTGGCCGGCGGTGGGCACATGCACGAGGGCGAGTGGTCCAGCCGCCTGGGAATCCCCGGTCAGCCGCACGAAGCGGAGGAGTTGATGGTGGCGCGCGACATCGCGCTGGTTCGCCTGGCCGGCGGGCGCGTCCACTTCCTGCACCTGTCGACCGCTGGCTCAGTCGCCGCAGTGCGGGCGGCCAAGGCCGAGGGGCTGGCGGTGACCGCCGAGGCCGCCCCCCACCACTTCACCCTGACCGACGCCGCGGTGTCGTCGTACGACACGGTGTTCAAGGTGAACCCTCCGCTGCGGACGCCGGCCGACGTGGCCGCAGTCAAGGCCGGCCTGGCCGACGGCACCATCGACGCCATCGCTACGGACCACGCCCCGCACGCGGCGGAGGACAAGGACGTGCCATTCGATCAGGCCAAGCCCGGCATGCTCGGCCTGGAGACGGCCCTGGCCCTGGCGCTGACCGAGCTGGAGCTCCCGATCGCCGAAGTACTGGCCCTCCTGTCATGGAAACCGGCACGCATCGCCGGCCTGGAGTCCACACACGGCGGGCCGGTGGTCGCCGGCCGGCCGGCGAACCTGTGCGTCATCGACCCCTCGGCCACGTGGCTGGTCGACGCCGACGCCCTGGCCAGCCGCTCCCGGAACACCCCCTACGCCGGCCGCAAGCTCACCGGGAGCGTCCGCCACACCCTCTTGCGGGGCGAGCCCGTGGTGATCGACGCCACGGCGCAGCGGTGACCGACGCGGCGTTGGTGCTGGCCGACGGCACCGTGTTCGAAGGGGAGGCCATAGGCGCCCCCGCCGACGTGGCCACCGGCGAGGTGGTGTTCAACACCGTCCTGTCCGGATACCAGGAGGTCATCACCGACCCGTCCTATGCCGGCCAGGTCATCGCCTTCACCTATCCCCACATCGGCAACTACGGGATCAGCGAAGCGGACTCCGAGAGCGCCCGGCCGTTCTGCCGCGGCGTCATCGTGCGGGAGCTGGCCCGCCGGCCGTCGAACTGGCGGTCCACGGTCGACCTCGACACCTGGCTGGTCGCCCATGGCGTGCCGGGCGTCACGGGCATCGACACCCGCCGGCTGACCCGCCACATCCGGCAGGCGGGGTCCATGCCATGCGCCTTCGGCACTGCGAACGAGGCCACGCTGCAGGCTGCCGCGGCCGCCGAGAAGGGTACCGACGGCCTGGACCTGGTGGCCGGCGTGACGACTCCCGTCCGCTACACCGTCGGCGACGGCCCGCTGCGGGTCGTCGCCTACGACTTCGGCATCAAGACCAGCATCCTGCGCCAGCTCGGCGAGATCGCCACCGTCGAGGTCGTGCCTGCATCGACACCGGCCCAGGAGCTGCTCAAACAGCCCCTCGACGGGGTGTTCCTGTCCAACGGTCCCGGAGACCCTGCGGCGGTGACCTACGCGGCCACCAACATCTCCATGCTGCTCGGCCAGGTCCCGATCTTCGGCATCTGCCTGGGCCACCAGTTGCTGGCGACGGCGTTGGGCGGTGAGACGTACAAGCTGCCCTTCGGCCACCACGGCGGCAACCACCCGGTCCAGCGCCTGCGCGACGGGGCGGTCGAGATCACCAGCCAGAACCACAACTACGCAGTCGTGCAGGGGTCGCTGGCGGCCGCCGACGTCACCCACGTCAACCTCAACGACGGTGTGGTCGAGGGGCTGCGCTGCCGCGACATGCCGGCGTTCAGCGTCCAGTACCACCCCGAGGCCGGGCCCGGCCCCCACGACGCCCGCTACCTGTTCCACGAGTTCTTCGAACTCATGTCGACTCGCAAGCGGAGCTTGCTCGTCGAGTTTGAAGGCGCTCACGGCGAGGGCAAAGCCGGCGCCCCGCGCACTGAAAATCTCTTTCCGCCACCAGCCGATGGAGGCGGCTACGCCCCGCCGGCGGCCGATGGCGAGCCTGGCGGCAACGACTGATGCCCAAGCGCACTGATATCCACTCGATCCTGCTGATCGGGTCGGGGCCGATCATCATCGGCCAAGCCTCCGAGTTCGACTACTCCGGAACCCAGGCGTGCCGGGTGCTGAAGGACGAGGGCTACCGGGTCATCCTCGTCAACTCCAACCCGGCGACGATCATGACCGACCCGGAGTTCGCTGACCGCACTTACATCGAACCGCTCGACGCCGACGTGGTGGCGGCCATCATCGAGCGTGAGAGTCCGGACGCGCTGCTCCCCACACTGGGCGGGCAGACGGCCCTGAACCTGGCCGTCACCCTCGCCGAGCGGGGCGTCCTGGCCCGGTTCGGCGTGGAGCTGATCGGGGCGTCGATCGACGCGATCCACACCGCCGAGAACCGGGAGCGGTTTAAGGCGGCCATGACCGAGATCGGCCTGGCCGTGCCGGCGTCGGGCTTCGCCTACCAACTCGAGGAGGCGGCGAAGGTGGGCCAGGACGTCGGATACCCGGTGATCGTGCGGCCCTCCTTCATCATGGGCGGCCGGGGCACGGGCATAGCCGCAGACGAGGAAGAGCTTCTCCGCCTGGCCGCCACCGGCCTGGCTGCCAGCCCGATCTCGGAGATTCTCATCGAGCGGTCGATCGCCGGCTGGAAGGAGTACGAACTCGAGGTCATGCGCGACAACGCCGACAACTGCGTCGTCGTCTGCTCGATCGAGAACCTCGACCCCATGGGCGTCCACACCGGCGACTCCATCACGGTGGCGCCGGCGCAGACCCTCTCCGACGTCGAATACCAGCGCATGCGCGACGCGGCCTTCGCCTGCATCCGCCGCATCGGCGTCGACACCGGCGGGTCCAACATCCAGTTCGCCGTCGACCCGGCCACAGGCGAGATGGTGGTCATCGAGATGAACCCCCGGGTGAGCCGGTCGAGCGCGCTGGCGTCGAAGGCCACCGGGTACCCGATCGCCAAGATCGCAGCGCGGCTGGCCGTGGGCTACACCCTCGATGAGGTCGCCAACGACATCACCCGGATCACGCCGGCCAGCTTCGAGCCGACGATCGACTACGTGGTCACCAAGGTCCCCCGGTGGGCGTTCGAGAAGTTCGCGGGGACGTCCGGCGTGCTCGGGACGCGCATGCAGTCGGTAGGGGAGGCGATGGCCATCGGCCGCACCTTCCCGGAGTCGCTGCAGAAGGGCCTCCGGTCTCTCGAGCACGGCCGGTGGGGCCTCAACTGCGACCCCGGCGAGGTCGCGCTGGACGTCTTCGACGACGACGACCTGGTGCGCCAGGCCTCCATCGCCACGCCCGACCGCCCCTTCCAGCTGGAAGGGGCGCTGCGGCGGGGGATCAGCGTCGAGCGCCTGCACCAGGCCACCGGCGTCGATCCCTGGTTCCTCGACCAGATCGCCCTCATCACCGCGGCCCGGGCCGCCCTGGCCGAGGTTGGCTTCGCCGGGATGGACCGCCGGCAGTGGCGGCGGGCCAAGCGCCTCGGCTTCTCTGACGCCCAGATGGCGTGGCTGTGGGGCGTGCCCGAGGCGAAGGTGCGTACCGCCCGGCTGGCCGCCGGCGTGCGGGCCACGTTCAAGACCGTCGACACCTGCGGCGCAGAGTTCGACGCCAACACGCCGTACCACTACTCGACCTACGAGGACGAGGACGAAGCGCGGGGTGGGCAGCGCAGGACCGTGGTGATCCTCGGCTCGGGCCCGAACCGCATCGGCCAGGGGATCGAGTTCGACTACTGCTGCGTGCACGCCAGCTTCGCCTTGCGCGACGCCGGCTTCGACACGGTCATGATCAACTGCAACCCCGAGACCGTCTCGACCGACTACGACACCAGTGACCGTCTTTACTTCGAGCCTCTGACCTACGAGGACGTCATGAACGTGCTCGATGTGGAGAAGGAGCACCTTGTCGGGGTGATCGTGTCCTTGGGAGGCCAGACTCCGCTCAAGCTGGCGGGACGCATCCCGCCGGAGCTGGTGCTCGGCACGTCGCCGGCGGCCATCGACGAGGCCGAGGACCGCGAGCGGTGGAACGTCCTGTGCCACCGGCTCGGCATCCCGCAGCCCGACGGAGGCACGGCCGCCGACCTGGAGACGGCGCTGACGATCACGGCGCGCATCGGGTACCCGGCGCTGGTCCGTCCGTCGTACGTGCTGGGTGGGCGGGCGATGGAAATCGTCTACGACGACGCCGGCCTCGGCCGGGCCATGGCCGAGCTGGCGCCGTTCGGCTCTGCCGACAATGCAAGCTTCGTCGGGTCGCTCGGTCGGGAGGGCGGGCTGTCGGCCGAGCGCCCGGTGCTGATCGACCGGTTCCTGGAGGACGCCACCGAGGTCGACGTCGACGCCGTTCGCGACGCCACGGGCGAGGTATTGATCGGCGCGGTCATGGAGCACGTCGAGGAGGCCGGCGTGCACTCCGGCGACAGTGCGTGCGTGATCCCGCCGCCGACGCTGTCCGCGTCGATCGTCGGGCTCATCGAGGCTCACACCCGGAACATCGCGGATGCGCTCGGCGTGTGCGGGCTGCTGAACGTCCAGTACGCCGTCCAGCAGGGGAAGGTCTACGTCATCGAGGCCAACCCCAGGGCAAGCCGGACGGTGCCGTTCGTGGCCAAGGCCACCGGCGTGCCCTTGGCCAAGGTGGCGGCCAGGGTGATGGTGGGCGCCACGCTGGCCCAGCTGCGGGCCGCGGGCGTGCTGAGGCCGCCGGCGCCGGGCGCTCACGTGTCGGTGAAGGAGGCGGTGCTGCCGTTCAACCGCTTCCCCGACGTCGACACGCTGCTCGGCCCCGAGATGCGCTCCACCGGCGAGGTCATGGGCATCGACGCCACCTTCGGCCTGGCCTTCGCCAAGAGCCAGAGCGCGGCCGGCGATCGCCTGCCGGAGCAGGGGACGGTGTTCCTGTCCCTCGCCGAGCGGGACAAGCCGGGTGGGCTGATCGCGGCCCGGCGGTTCGTGGACCTGGGTTTCGCCCTGGCCGCCACCGAGGGCACCGCCAGGTACCTGAGCGACAACGGCGTTCCCGTTGCCGAGGTCGTGGACAAAGTGGGCGAGCCCTCCAACGGCCAGCGGAGGACGGCGGTCGACCTCATCGGGAACGGCGAGATCGACCTTGTGGTCAACACGCCGAGGGGTCGGGGCCCGCGGGCAGACGGCGCCTACATCCGCCTCGCCGCCAGCGTGCAGGGTGTGCCCTGCCTCACCACCGCGGCGGCGGCGCTGGCTGCGGCCGGCGGCATCGCAGACTGGGCCCGCCACGGCCTCTCCGTGCGCTCGGTGCAGGAGTACCACGAGGAGGGCCAGACACGACTGCTCTAGTTTCGCCGGGCAACCAGAGGTTGCCCGGCGAGGCGATCGCGCTCGGTCGGCCGGCGGAGCCGGCGCTCCCTCGCCGTTCCTTCCTTGCCGGCAGCCGTATGGAGGCCGCCTCCGGCGGCGGTTGCGGCCGCCGGGGGAACTTCCACTGATGCGCGTCGTGGATATGACCACTGCGGTTGGTTCTGTGCGGCTCGCCAATCCGGTGATGACGGCCTCGGGCACCGCCGGCCACGGCGCGGAGCTGGCCCGGTACTTCGACCTGTCGAGCCTTGGTGCCGTCGTGGTGAAGTCGCTCTCGGCGGATCCGTGGGCGGGCAATCCGGCGCCGCGGGTGACCGAGGTCGACGCCGGCATGCTCAACAGCGTCGGGCTCCAGAACCCCGGCGTGGAGGCGTGGTTGGAGGACGAGCTACCGGGGCTGGTGGCCACGGGCGCCCGGGTGGTGGCCAGCATCTGGGGGTTCACCGTCGAGGCCTACGAGAAGGCGGCGTCCGCGCTCGCTGCTGCGCCGGCCGAGGTGGTGGCGGTCGAGGTGAACCTCAGCTGCCCCAACATCCATGGCGTCGCACGCAGCGGTGAGAGCCGGCGGGCCATGTTCGCCCACTCGCCGGCCCTGACCGCCGAGGCCTTGGCTGCCACCGCCGGCTGCGGCCGCCCGCGCTGGGCCAAGCTCAGTCCCAACGTCACCGACCTCACGGAGATCGCCGGTGCCGCCCTGGAGGCCGGCGCCGAAGCACTCACCCTGATCAACACCGTCATGGGCCTGGCCATCGACCTCGACAGCCGCCGGCCCCGGCTCGGCGCCGGCGGCGGGGGCCTCTCGGGACCGGCCATCCGGCCGGTGGCGGTGCGAGCTGTCTACGACGTGTGCGGCGAGTTCCCGAACGCGACCGGTGGTCGGTGTCGGGGGCGTGGCCACCGGCGAGCATGCCGTCGAACTCATGCTGGCCGGTGCGGCAGCCGTCCAAGTGGGCACCGCCACCTTCGCCGACCCCCGGGCGCCGGCCCGGGTCGCAGGCGAGTTGGAGCGCTGGTGCCGGCGTCACAATGTCGCGAGGGTCGCCGATCTGGTAGGGAGGGCCCGTGCAGACACGTGACCGGCTGGTGCTCGCCCTCGACGTCGACGACATGGTGGAGGCCCTGCGACTGGCCAAACGGCTGCAGCCGTACTTCGCCACGGCCAAGGTGGGCCTGGAGTTGTTCAGCGCCGCCGGGCCCGACGCAGTGGCCTCGGTGGCCGAGCTGGGCTACGACATCTTCCTCGACCTCAAGCTCCACGACATCCCCACGACGGTGCGCAAGGCCGCCCGCGTCGTCGGGGCCCTGGGCGCCAGCTACCTCACGCTGCACGCCCGCTCCGGCCCCGTCATGCTGCGGGCCGGCGTCGAGGGCCTGGCCGAGGGCGCGGAACGGGCAGGGCTTCCCCATCCCGTCGCCCTCGCAGTGACCGTGCTCACCAGCGACGGCGACGCGCCGGCGCACATCCTGGGCCACCGGGTCGCCGCTGCCGTCGAGGCGGGCTGCGGCGGGTTGATCCTGGCGGCGGCCGATGTCCGGGAGGCCAAGCAGCTGGCGCCCCGTATGTTGGCCGTCGTGCCCGGCATCCGCATGCCCACGTCCGAAACCCACGACCAGGCCCGGCCGGCCACGCCGGCCGACGCCGTCGGCCTCGGCGCCGACCTGCTAGTAATCGGGCGCACGGTCACGGAGGCACGCGACCCGGTGGCGGCGGCGGAACGGTTGAGCGAATCGTTGGGAAACAACGCCCCCTGAGCCACCCGGCGGGGGGTGCGCTATCGTGCGCGCCATGCCGCTGCCGCCCGCGCTATCGCCCGATGAGCGCTCCGCGGCGCTCGCCAAGGCCGCTGCCGCCCGCCGCCAGCGGGCCGAGCTCAAAGAGAAGCTCAAGATGGGCTCCACCACGCTGAAGGAGCTCCTGGAGCAGGCCGAGCGCGATGAGGTCGTCGGCAAGATGAAGGTCGTCACCGTGCTGGAGTCCCTGCCCGGCGTGGGCAAGGTCCGGGCCCGACGGATGATGGAGCAGATCGGCATCAGCGAGGCCCGGCGGGTGCGGGGCCTGGGCGCTCAGCAGCGCGAGTCGCTGCTGAAGGCGTTCCCCGCCGACTCCTGATCTTCGTGCTCGCCGGCCCCTCCGGGGTCGGCAAGGGGTCGATCGCCTCCGCCCTCTGCCGGCGGCTGCCCGATCTCTGGCTGAGCCGCTCGTGGACGACCCGGCCCCGCCGCGACGGCGAGCCGGCCGATGCCTACGTCTACGTCGACCGGAAGGCGTTCGACGCCCACATCGGGGCGGGCGGCTTCCTGGAGTGGGCCGATGTCTTCGGGCACCGCTATGGCACGCCATGGCCCAACCCGCCGGCGGGATCCGACGTGCTGCTGGAGATCGACGTGCAGGGTGCCATGCAGGTGAAGGCCAGGCACCCCGAGGCCGTCGTCGTGTTCGTCGAGGCGCCGTCACGCGACGTCCAGGAGGCCCGCCTGCGCGGCCGCGGCGACCGGGACGACCTCATCGCCCGCCGGCTGGCCGCCGCCGACGAGGAGGAGCGGGTCGGGCGCGGGCTCGCCGATCACATCGTGGTGAATGACGACCTGTCCCGGGCCATCGATGAGGTCGCTGCTATCCTGGAATCCCGCCGCCGGTGATGTACTGAGGAGAGCAGTGACTGAACGCGCCACGATGATCCACCCGCCCATCGAGAGCCTGCTCGACAAGGTGGACTCGAAGTTCAGCCTGGTGAGCCTGGCCGCCAAGCGGGGCCGGCAGATCAACTCGTACTTCAGCCAGCTGGGTGAGGGCCTGGGCGCGATCGTGCCCCCGCAGGTCGCGTCGGTCTCCCGCAAGCCGCTTTCCATCGCCCTGGAGGAGATCGCGGCCAACAAGATCACCTTCACCCGCACGGAAGAGGCTGAAGAAGCGATGAAGTGACCAAAGAAATCCCGAAGGGATTCTCTTTGGTCGTGAAGTGAACAGCCGGCCCGCCCACGGCGGGCCGTCGAAGCAGTCGCCCTCCAAGCACATCGTGCTTGGAGTATGCGGCAGCATCGCGGCTTACAAGGCGGTTGAAGTCTGCCGGCGGCTGGTCGATGGTGGCCACCGTGTGATGCCAGTGATGACCGCCGACGCCGGCCGCTTCATCGGCGCGGTCACCCTGTCAGCGCTGGCGTCGGAGCCGGTGCACGACTCGCTGTGGTCGGACGCCGACCCTATCCCGCACACGCGCCTCGGGCGATCGGCCGACGTGGTCCTCGTGGCACCCGCCACCGCGACCGTGCTGGCCAAGTACGCCGCCGGCATCGCCGACGACCTGCTCACCGCCACCCTGCTGGCCACCCGGGCGCCGGTGGTCATCTGCCCGGCCATGCACACCGAGATGTGGGAGCACCCGGCCACGCTCGAAAACGTCGCCACGCTGCGCCGGCGGGGTGTCGTCGTGGTCGAGCCCGGCGTCGGACGGCTGGCGGGTGGCGACGAGGGCGCCGGCCGCCTGGCTCAGGTGGAGGACATCCTGGCCGCCGTCGACCGGGTCTTGACGCCCCAGGATCTCGCCGGCCGGACGGTCCTCGTGACGGCCGGCGGCACGCGAGAACCGCTGGACCCCGTCCGGTTCCTGGGCAACCGGTCGTCGGGTAGGCAGGGCGAGGCGCTGGCGGCAGAGGCCGCGGCTCGAGGCGCAAGCGTCACCCTGATCACCGCAGCCGACCGGCCGGCACCGGCGGGCGTGGAGGTGATCCGGGTCGACAGCGCCGAGGAGATGGAGCACGCGGTGCTGACCCGAGCCGCCGGGGCCAACGTGGTGGTCATGGCGGCCGCGGTGGCCGACTTCCGGCCCAAGGCGCCGGCGGACGGCAAAGTGCGCAAGGCCGACGGCGTTCCCGACTTGGTGCTCGAGCCGACGACCGACATCCTGGCCGAGCTCGGCCGGCGCAAGCCTGCCGGACAGGTCCTGGTGGGCTTCGCAGCCGAGACCGGCGACGTTCGCGCTGGCGCCGAGGACAAGCTGCGACGCAAGCGGCTCGACTTGATCGTTGCCAACGACGTCACCGCGCCGGGGGTCGGGTTCGGCCACGACACCAACGCCGCCACCCTGCTCGACGCCGCCGGTGCCTGGACCGACGCGCCGCTCACAACCAAGCGTGAGCTGGCCCGGATCGTCCTCGATCTGGTCAGCAGGTACCTATCTGAGACAGGATTGGGCGCGGACGCCAAGGGAGGCACATGAGTAACGGGTACACGTTCACGTCGGAGTCGGTCACCGAGGGCCACCCGGACAAGATGGCGGATCAGGTCTCCGACGCGATCCTGGACGCCATCCTCACCGAGGACCCCATGGGGCGGGTGGCCTGCGAGACGCTGCTGACGACCGGTCTGGTCGTCGTCGCCGGCGAGATCACCACCAACGCCTACGTCGACATTCCCAAGATCGTCCGCCAGACGGTGTGCGGCATCGGCTACGACCGGGAGTCCTACGGCTTCGACGGCAACACGTGCGGCGTCATCACCGCCATCGACGAGCAGTCGCCCGACATCAGCCAGGGCGTGAGCACCGCCTATGAGGTGCGCACCGGCCAGGGCGACGAAGACCAGATCGACAGCCAGGGCGCCGGCGACCAGGGGATGATGTTCGGCTACGCCTGCGACGAGACCGACGACCTCATGCCCCTGCCGATCTGGCTGGCCCACCGCCTGGCCCACCGGCTGTCCGAGGTGCGCAAGGCCGGCGTCATGCCCTACCTGCGGCCCGACGGCAAGACCCAGGTCACCGTCGACTACGAGGACGGGAAGCCCAAGCGGTTGCGCACCGTCCTGATCTCCAGCCAGCACCAGCCCGGCCTCGACACCGAGACCCTGCTGAAGCCGGACCTCCAGGAGCACGTGATCCACCCGCTGCTCCCGCCGGGCATCGACGCCGACGACTACGAGCTGCTGGCCAACCCCACGGGCAGCTTCGTGCTCGGCGGCCCCCACGCCGACACCGGCCTCACCGGCCGGAAGATCATCGTCGACACCTACGGCGGCGCCGCTCGCCACGGCGGTGGTGCCTTCTCCGGGAAGGACCCCTCCAAGGTCGACCGCTCCGCGGCCTATGCCGCCCGCTGGGTGGCCAAGCACGTGGTGGCCTCCGGCGCGGCCAAGCGCTGTGAGGTCCAGGTGGCGTACGCCATCGGCGTGGCCCACCCTGTGTCGATCATGGTGGAGACGTTCGGCACCGAGACCGTCGACCCGCTCAGGATCGCCAAGATGTGCCACGACGTCTTCGACCTGCGCCCGGCCGCCATCATCCGTGACCTCGACCTGCGCAAGCCGATCTACCGGCGCACCGCGGCCTACGGCCACTTCGGGCGCTCCGAGAAGGAGTTCACGTGGGAACGCCTCTCGCGTCTCGAGGACGTGAAGCGGGCTCTCGACCTGACGTAGCGAGAGTCCTCCCGGACCTTCCGCTCGACAAAGTCTTCGACTACCTCATCCCTGAGCACCTCGCGCCCCACGTGCGGGTGGGGACGCTGGTGCGCGTCCCGTTGCAGGGCCGGCGGGTGGGGGGGTGGGTGGTGGCGCTGGCCGGCGAGGCGGCGACCGACCGCCCACTGCAACCGCTGGCCAAGGTCACCGGGTGGGGGCCGCCGGCGGAGCTGATCTCCCTGGCCCGGTGGGCGGCGTGGCGGTGGGCCGGTCGGCCGGCGCAGCTCCTCGGCACCGCGTCACCGCTGCGGGCCGTGCGGGCGCTGCCCGAGCCCGGCCAGGTGAAGGTCGCGCCGGCGCTCGCACCCGGCGTGCAGGTCGTGCGAGTCCCGCCGGCCGGCGACGTCATGCCGTGGGCGCTCGCCGCCGCCGGCCATGGCGACGCTCTCGTGCTGGCGCCGTCGCTCTCCGCCGCCGGGTTCCTCGCCGCCCGCCTCCGCCAGGAAGGGCACCGGGTCGCGCTCGTGCCCCAGGAATGGGCGATGGCCGCCGCCGGCGGCTGTGTGGCTGTCGGGGCCCGGGCCGGCGCCTGGGCGCCCCGGCCGGCGTTGGGGGCGGTGCTCGTCATCGACGAGGGCGACGAGGCCTACCAGGAGGAGCGGGCGCCGACGTGGAACGCCCGGGACGTCGCCGTCGAGCGAGCCCGGCGGGGCGGCGTCCCGTGCGTGCTGACCTCGCCGTGCCCGTCGCTCGAGGCGCTGTCCTATGGCCCGCTCGTCACGCCGGCGCGCTCCGAGGAGCGCGGCGGCTGGCCGGTCGTCGAGGTGGTCGACCGCCGGCCCGAGCCGCCGGGCTCGGGGCTCTACTCGTCGCGCCTCGTCGCCCTGGCGAGGGACGCCACGCCCGACGCCCGCCTGATCTGCGTGCTCAACCGCAGGGGCCGGGCCCGCCTGCTGGCCTGTGCCGCCTGCCGGGAGCTGATCCGCTGCGAGCCGTGCGGCGCGGCGGTCGACGGAACGGAGGACCGCCTCCAGTGCAGGCGCTGCGGGACGACACGGCCCAGGATCTGCCTGCCCTGCGGCGGCACCAAGTTGGCCACCCTGCGGGTGGGGGTGACCCGGGCGCGCGAGGAGCTGGAGCTGCTGGCAAACAAGCAGGTCGCCGAGGTGTCGGCCGACACCGGCGCCGGCCCGCCGCCGGCCGGCGTGCCCATCCTCGTCGGCACCGAGGCGGTGCTGCACCGGGCGGCCGGCGCCCGTTGGGTGGCGTTCCTGGACTTCGACCAGGAGCTGCTCGCCCCCCGATACCGGGCGGCCGAGGCTGCGCTCGCCATGCTGGCGCGGGCCGGTCGCCTGGTCGGTGGGCGCAGCGCCGGTGGGCGCCTGGTGATCCAGACCCGCATGCCGGGCCACGAGGTCATCGACGCCGCGCTGCATGCCGACCCGTCCCGCCTGGCCCTGGTGGAGGCCGCCCGCCGGGCTGCCCTCCGCTTCCCGCCGGAGACGGCGGTCGCCTCAGTGTCCGGTCAGGCCGCGCCGGCGTTCGTGGCTGCGCTCACCCCGGGTCTCGAGGTGCTCGGCCCCGCCAACGACCGGTGGCTGCTCCGGGCCCCGGACCACAAGACGCTCTGCGATGCGCTGGCGGCGACGCCCCGACCGCCCGGCCGGCTGCGTATCGAGGTCGACCCGCTCCGGGCCTGATCGCCTCCCGGGCGGCCACTACTCTCGGAGGACATGGCCGTCTATCCCATCCGCACGTTCGGCGACCCTGTCCTGCGCCTGCCATGTGTCGAGGTGGCCGAGTTCGACGCCACGCTCCGCAAGCTCGCCGACGACATGCTGGAGACGATGTACGACGCCCCGGGCGTGGGGCTGGCGGCGAACCAGATCGGCGTGCAGAAGCGGCTGTTCGTCTACGACGTGGGCGACGGGCCGGGCGCAATCGTCAACCCGGTCCTCTCCCAGCACCGGGGCGAATGGGAGTACACCGAGGGGTGCCTGTCCGTCCCCGACCTCCACTGGCCGATCGTGCGCTTCGCCGAGGTCCACGTCGACGGTTACGACCTCGACGGCAACCCGATCTCCATCGACGGCGACGAGCTGATGGCCCGCATGCTCCAGCACGAGGTCGACCACCTCGACGGCCGGCTTTTGCTGGCCCACCTCGACCGCCGCCAGCACAAGGAGGCCATGCGGGCCCTCCGCCGGCGGGCCATGGGCCTCGAGGCCGGCGACGACCGCGAACCGGTCGGTTAGGCGTCCGCTGCGCCTCGCCTATCTCGGCACGCCGGAGGTCGCCGTCGCACCGCTGCGGGCCCTCGTCGCCGCCGGCCACGACATCGCCCTCGTCGTGACGCGTCCCGACAAGAAGCGGGGCCGTGGCGGCGCTCTTCTGCCCAGCCCGGTGAAAGCGGCGGCGCTGGAGCTTGGGCTGGCGGTCACCTCCCGCATGGACGACGTGCTCGATGCCGGCGCCGAGCTGGGGGTGGTCGTCGCCTACGGCCGCCTCATCAAGCCCCCCGTTCTCGACGTCGTGCCCATGGTCAACCTCCACTTCTCGCTCTTGCCCCGCTGGCGGGGGGCGGCGCCGGTCGAGCGGGCCATCCTGGCCGGCGATCCGGTCACCGGTGTTTGCGTGATGGCGCTGGAGGAGGGGCTCGACACCGGGCCCGTCTACGCCTACAAGACCCTGACGATCGGCGACGACGAGACGGCCGAGGAGCTTCGCGCCCGGCTGGCCGGCGCCGGCACGCAGATGCTCCTCCACCTGCTGGAGACCGGTCTGCCGGAGGGTCGGCCGCAGGAGGGGGAGCCCACCTACGCAACCAAGATCGAGGCTGAGGAACACCACCTGGACTGGACCCGTCCGGCCGTCGAACTGCACCGCGTCGTACGCCTGGGCCATGCCTGGACCACCTTCCGCGGCCGCCGGCTCCGGGTGTTGCGCGCCCGCCTCGCCTCTAATGGGCGCCTGGCGCCCGGAGCGCTCGACGCCGGCGCTCTGTTGGTGGGGACTGGCGAAGGAGCCCTCGAGCTGGTCGAGGTGCAGCCCGAGGGAAAGGGCGCGCAACCGGCGGGCGCATGGCGCAATGGCGCCCGCCCGCGGGCCGGTGAATGTCTTGCGTGAACCGATTGAAGCCGGCGAGCCGTCCTGACGAGTGCTCATGGTGTTTCTCGGCGCTCATCCATTGGGTACCGGTGCTTCAGCCGGACGGAAGGAAATCCACTGTGGTGACCGCATGACGACACGTCCCGACACCACGCAGCGCGCCTGACTCCTGAGTCGTGACGAACAGTTCGGGTGAAGAAGGCCGCCCAGTAGCGCCGGCGTCCTCCCAACCAACGGCGGTCCTGCCGCCCCGCCTCGCGGAAGAGGTGGAGCTCATCGGTGAATCTGCGGGGTCTGGCTACAAGGAGCCGCCGGCCCTGGCCCGCCGCGGCGACGGCCAGGTCATCCAACTGACCCGGCTGCTCTACCTGGTCGCCAAGGCGTCTGACGGCCAGCGGGACGAGGCCGCCATCGCAGAAGCGGTGAGCGAGGAGTTCGGCCGGAGTGTCAGCGCCGACAACGTTCGCACCCTGGTGGAGGAGAAGCTCCGTCCCCTGGGCGTGTTGGCCGCCGCCGACGGCAGCAGTCCGAAGCTGGAGAAGCCCGACCCGCTTCTGGCCTTGAAATTTCGCAAAGCAATCATCCCGGAGCGGGCGTCGATGCGTGTGGCTTCGCTCTTCAAGCCCCTGTTCTTCCCACCCGTCGTGCTGGCTGCGCTCGTAGGCCTGGTGGTCTTCGACGCCTGGTTGTTCCTGAGCCATGGGGTCGCTGCGGCGTTCAGGCAGTCGGCCGAGACGCCCGCAATCGTGGTCCCGGTCATGGCCCTCGTCGTACTAGCGGCGGCGTGGCACGAGTTCGGTCATGCCGCCGGGTGTGCATACGGCGGCGCCCGCCCTGGCGCCATGGGCGCCGGCATCTACCTGGTGTACCCGGCTTTCTACACCGACGTCACCGACTCCTACCGCCTCGGACGTGCTGGGCGCCTGCGCACGGATTTGGCCGGGGTGTACTTCAACTGCCTGTTCATCCTGGCTATCGCAGGCCTCTACGCCCTCACCGGCTGGGAGGCGCTGATCCTGGTCATCGTGGTGAGCCACATCGACGCCGCCCGCCAGCTCCTGCCGTTCCTGCGCCTGGACGGCTACTACATCGTCGCCGACCTCACCGGGGTCCCCGACCTCTTCTCTCGCCTGAAGCCCATCCTGGTCAGCTCGATGCCGTGGAAGAAGGCGGACCCGAAGGTCAAGGAGCTCAAGCTCTGGGCGCGGATCGTCGTCACGGTCTGGGTCCTGCTCGTGATACCACTGCTGCTCCTGCAGCTCTTGCTTCTCCTGCTGCATGCACCACGCATCTTCGCCACGGCGTGGACCTCGCTCGGGGAAAAGACGGACGCGGCCAGCGCCGCGTTCTCCGGCGGAGATTTCATCGGGGTGGCCAGTGGCGTCTTCCAGTCGGTGATCCTCGTCCTGCCCCTGATCGGCATCACGTTGACCTTCTTGCGCCTGGGTGGCCGAGGAGGTCGGCGGTTGTGGCGAGCCACCGAGGGCAAGCCCCTCGGGCGCCTGCTCGCCGGCGTGGCGATGGCTGCGGTGGCCGGGGGGCTCGCCTACACCTGGCTCCCCAACGGGGACTACGAGCCGATTCGCAAGGGGGAGAAGGGGACCCTGGGCGAGGGGATCGCCGCCATCGTCCAGGCTCCGACCGGACGGCCGAGCCTGGTATCCGAGCAGCGGGCCGCCGAAGAGGGCCGGCTCGTCGTTCCGCCGGGAGAACGGGTGCCGGTGACCACCGTGGCGCCCAGTGCGTCGACCACGACGACCGCGGTGCCGGTCGGGCAGCCAAGTCCTCAGTCGACGACCGTCGCTGGACGGACCTCCACCACCGTCGCCCGCTCCAGGAGCGAGCCCGGTCCCGCAACGACCGAAGTCCCGGGATCGACAACGACCACCGCCCGGCGATCGACGACGACGACCACAGCAGAATAGCTCCGATGTGATGAGTGATCCGGGCGCCGGTTGGGAACAAAGAGTGCATCGCGTGAGGCGGCCGCACCCGAGCACTCGGGCGCCAGCCTCGCGGGCGTGGAACCCCCGACACAACCGAGAAGAGGAGACACATGTCCGACCACATCTCTGAGACCGACCTCGAGCTCACGAGCGAAGAGCTGGAGGCCCAGGGCGGCGAGGAGCTCCCCGACCGCGAGGCCATGTCGCTCGTGAACGCCAACCTGGCCGCTCCCATCAACGCCGCAGTGGCCCTGAACGTGGCCAGCGACGACTCGATCGCCATCGCCAACGCCGAGCAGTCCGGCGACATCACCCAGAGCATCTAAGGAGAAATGTGGACAACCAGAACCTTCCCGCACTGACCGACGACGAACTCCTGGCCCAGGGCGGCGAGGAGCTCCCCGACCGCGAGGCCATGTCCCTCGTCAATGCCAACGTGGCGGCGCCGGTCAACGTGGCCGCCGCTCTCAACGTGCTGTCCGACGGCTCCGTCGCCGTCGCCAACGCCGAGCAGACCGGCGACATCACCCAGAGCATCTGAGGAGAACGATGACGAACGAGAACACCCCCGAACTGACCAACGAAGAGCTTCAGGAGCAGGGCGGCGAGGAGCTTCCCGACCGCGAGGCCATGTCCCTCATCAACGCCAACATCGCCATCCCGGTCAACGCTGCCGTCGCCGCGAACGTGCTCTCCGACGGTGCCATCGCCTACGCCGACGCCGAGCAGAGCGCACCGATCGACCAGGGCATCTGAGCCGGAGGGACTGAACATGAACGACGAGTCACGCAGTGAGCTGACCCCTGCCGAGCTGGACGCCGAAACGGTTGAGGAGCTTCCCGACCGGGAGGCAATGTCGCTGATCAACGGGAACATCGCCGCGCCGGTCAACGCCGCCGTGGCGGCCAACATCCTGAGCGACAACTCGATCGCGTACGCCAACGCAGAGCAGGACATCGACATCACCCAGTCGACCTGATCGGGTTGACGATGCCCCTAGCCGGCTTCTCCACGAGAAGCCGGACTAGGGGCCTGTTTGCGAAGGGAACCGGATGGGCGATCTAGGAAAAATCATCAAGGATCAGGTCCGGGCCAGCCTCGGCGAGGCCCGCAGCTCGGGGAAGGCGACTGTCGCTTCGGCCGTCAACGTGGGCGGTGAAGGCCACAGCACCTCGGTGGTAAGCGACGGTGAGGTCACCGTCGTGACCCGGGACGGGAAGACCGAGGTGGTCCGTCACGGGGCCGACGACGACGCCGGCGACACCGCCCCCGAGCCGGCCTAGAGCACAGAAGCTGCGACGCGGAGGAGTATGTGAGACAGCCCAAGCTGAAACTGACCCGGCGGACGGGAATGATCGCCGCGGTTACCTCGGTCGTCGTCAGCCTCGGCGGCTGGGCGTTCGCCGAAGGCGGCGTTCCCATCGTCTCGTCGAGCTCATCTGACTCGTCGACGACGACGTCGTCCACCGCGCCGGGCAGCGCTGGCGCCAGCACCGACAACGTGGCCGCCGCCGTCAACACCACGGACGGCAAGACCGTCTACGCCATCAGCCTGAAGATCACCCAGACTGACGCAGACAGCATCGACGCCACCAACGCGGCGGTGGCGGTGGCCAGCTGCACCGAATGCCAGACGGTGGCCATCGCCATGGAAGGTGTCCTGGTCATCGGCGACCCCACCACCTTCGACCCGACGAACATCGCGCTGGCCATCAACAGCGGATGCAGCAGTTGCCAGACGCTCGCGTCGGCGTACCAGCACTTCGTCCAGAACGACACCCGGGTGCGGATCTCCGGTGCCGGCCGCCGTGAGATCGCCCAGGTTCGCGCCGGCCTTCAGTCGCTGCGGAAGTCAGGTCTCGACGTCGTCGCCGTCCAGGCGGAGGTCGACGAGTACGCCGCCCGCCTCGTCGCGGTGCTCGAGAACGAGGTGTACCCCATCGGTCGCCCGCCGGCGCCGACCACGACTACCACGATTCCCGCGGCGACGACCACCTCGACCACGACGACCGCCGCGCCGAGCGCGACGGCGAGCTCGACGACCACCAGCTCCGTTCCGGCGACGAGCACGACGACGGCCTCGACGACGACGACGACCACCGTCGCGCCGTAGCGCGCCGCGGCGCAGCACGGCCCGGGACGGGTCGATGGGCCACGGTGCGTACCATCGCACCGTGATCCGAGCCGCCAAGGTACTCACCGTCTCCGACGGCGTCATCGCCGGCACGCGCGTCGACCGCTCGGGCCAGGCCCTGGCCGACCGGCTGGCGGAGGAGGGCTACGAAGTCGTGGAACGGCGAACGGTGGCCGACGGTGCCGACTCGGTGGCCGGGGCATTGGCGGCCATGGCCGCCGGCTTCGCCGGCGTGCTTGTCACGACCGGCGGGACCGGGTTCGGGCCGCGCGACCTCACGCCCGAGGGCACCCGGCAGGTGCTGGAGCGGGAGGCCGCCGGCATGGCCGAAGCCATGCGGCTGGCCAACCCGTCGAAGGGCCGGCTCTCCCGGGGGCTGGCCGGCACGGTGGGGGAGTGCCTGGTGCTGAACACGCCGGGCTCGTCGGCCGGTGCGGTGGAGTCGTTGGAGGCGGTCATCGACGTGCTGCCCCACGCCCTCGACCTGCTGGCCGGGCGCCCCGGCGGGCACCCGCAGTGATCGACGACGAGGTGCACATGCGGCGGGCCATCGCGCTGGCCGCCACGGTGCGGGGCACCACGTCGCCCAACCCGTGGGTCGGCAGCGTCATCGAGCCCGGGGGCTTCGAGGGGGCGACGGCCCCGCCGGGCGGACCCCACGCCGAGGTGGCGGCGCTACATGCCGCCGGCGGCGCTGCTCGCGGCGCAACCCTCTACGCCACGCTGGAGCCGTGTGCCCATCACGGGCGCACTCCGCCGTGCGTCGATGCCGTCGTCGACGCCGGCATCGCCCGGGTCGTCGTCGGTATCGAGGATCCCGACGAACGGGTGCGGGGCGCCGGCGTCCGGGCGTTGCGGGCGGCCGGCGTGACCGTCGACGTCGGGGTGTGCGCCGGCGCAGTGCGCGACCAGCTGGCGCCGTACCTGAAGCACCGGGCCACGGGCCGTCCGTGGGTCGTGCTCAAGCTGGCCTCCACACTCGACGGCCGCACGGCGGCGCCCGACGGGTCGAGCCGGTGGATCACCGGCGCCGCGGCCCGGGCCGACGCACATCGCCTGCGGGCCGAATCCGACGCAGTGATCGTCGGCGCCGGCACGGTGCGGGCCGACGACCCGTCGCTCACGGTCCGGGACGCGCCGGGCGAGGACCCGCTCCGGGTGGTGCTCGGCGAAGCGCCGGCCGGCGCCAGGGTCCACCCCGCACTGGAGCTGCGCGGCGACCTGGGCGACGTGCTCGACGAGTTGGGCCGACGGGGGGTCCTGCAGGCCATGGTGGAGGGCGGCGCCACCGTGGCCGGCGAGTTCCATCGGGCCGGCCTCGTCGACCGCTACGTGCTCTACCTCGCGCCAGCGCTGTTCGGGGGCGACGACGCCCGGCCGCTCTTCGCCGGCGCCGGCGCACCGACCATGAGCGATCTGTGGCGGGGCCGGATCGTGTCGGTCGAGCGCTTGGGCGACGACGTGAGGCTGGAATGTTCACCGGCCTGATCGAGGAGCTCGGCGCCCTCCGGGCGCGCCACGGCGCACGCTTCACCTTCGCTGCCGACCTGGTGACCGAAGATGCCCGGGTCGGCGACTCCATTGCCGTCAACGGCTGCTGCCTGACGGTCGTCGCGCTCCGCCCTGGCACATGGTCGGCCGATGTGGTGGACGAAACATTGAGCCGGACGACGCTTGGCGAGCTCGCGCCAGGCGACCCAGTGAACCTCGAGCGGCCGGTACGGCTGTCCGACCGCCTCGGCGGCCACGTCGTGCAGGGCCACGTCGACGGCATCGGCGAAGTGTTGGCCGGCGCCCCCGACCTGGTGGTGCGCACCCCGGGCACCCGCTACGTCGTGGAGAAGGGGTCGATCGCGGTCGACGGGGTCAGCCTCACGGTCGTGAGCGTGGCGGACGATCGCTTCTCGGTCGCTGTGATCCCCCACACCGCGGCCGTGACTACCTTGGGCCGGCGCCGGCCCGGCGATCGGGTGAACATCGAGTTCGATCTAATCGCCAAGTACGTGGAGCGGTTGCTGGCAAGATGAGGGCGTGCCGTTCGCGCCGATAGAGGAAGCCGTCGCCGCGTTCGCAGCGGGGAAGATCGTGGTGGTCGTCGACGACGCCAGCCGCGAGAACGAGGGCGACCTGGTCATGGCGGCTGAAGCGGCCACCGCCGAGAACATCGCCTTTTTCCTCAACCACACGTCCGGCGTGATCTGCATGCCCATGCTCGGTGAGCGCCTGGACAAGCTCGATCTGCCGCCCATGGTGCTCGACAACACCGAGAGCAACCGGACCGCGTTCACCGTGTCGGTCGACGGGCGCCACGGCGTCACCACCGGCATCTCCGCCTCGGACCGGGCCGCCACAATCGCCGCCCTGATCGACCCCGCCACCCGCCCGGGAGACCTGGCCCGCCCCGGCCACGTCTTCCCGCTGCGCTTCCGGGAAGGCGGCGTGCTGAACCGGGCGGGGCACACCGAGGCCACGGTGGACCTGGCCCGCCTGGCCGGCATGTATCCCGCCGGCGTGCTCTGCGAGGTGGTCAGCGAGGACAAGCAGTCGATGGCCCGTCTGCCCGAGCTTGAGAGCCTGGCCGCCAAGCACGGCCTGCCGTTGATCAGCATCGCCGACCTCATCCGGTTCCGCCGCCAGCGGGAGAAGCTGGTCAAGCGGGTCACCGACGCCCGGATGCCCACCGATTTCGGCGAGTTCACCTGCTACGTGTACGAGTCGTTGCTCGACGGCGAGCAGCACGTGGCCATGGTCAAGGGCGCGGTGCAGGGCGAGGACAACGTGCTCGTCCGCGTCCACTCCGAGTGCCTGACCGGCGACGCCCTGGGCTCGATGCGCTGCGACTGCGGCGTCCAGCTACAGATGGCCCTCCAGCACATCGCCGCCGAGGGCATGGGCGTTGTCGTCTACCTCCGGGGGCACGAGGGCCGGGGCATCGGCCTGGCCCACAAGCTGCGGGCCTACACCCTGCAGGACCAGGGTCGCGACACCGTCGACGCCAACCTCGACCTCGGGCTTCCCGTCGACACCCGCAAGTACGGTACGGGGGCCCAGATCCTCGTCGACCTGGGCATCACCACCATGCGCCTGCTCACCAACAACCCGGCCAAGTTCGGTGGCCTTGACGGCTACGGGCTGCAGATCGTCGAGCGAGTACCGCTCGAGACGGTGCCCAACCCGGAGAACATCCGCTACCTCCGCACCAAGCAGCAGCGCATGGGCCACCTTCTGGAAGGACTCGAGGAATGACTGCTTCTACTCCCGCGGCCTCGGGCCGATGACGGTATACACCGGCCGGCTACGAGGTGACGGGCTGCGAGTGGCGGTCGTGACCAGCCGGTTCAACGACCTGGTGACCGAGCGGTTGCTCGCCGGCTGCCTCGACGGGCTCGACCGCCTCGGTGTCGATGCCGCGTCGATCACCCGGGCGTCGGTGCCCGGCGCCCTCGAGCTGCCCCTCGCCGCCCAGCGGCTGGCCGCGTCGGGCGACCAGGACGCGGTGATCTGCCTGGGCGCGGTGATCCGGGGCGCCACCGACCACCACGTCCACGTGGGCGGCCAGTGCGCCGCCGGCCTGGCGCGCATCCAGCTCGACACCGGCGTCCCGGTGGTCTTCGGGGTGCTCACCACCGACTCGCTCGAGCAGGCATTGGATCGCGCTGGCGGCAAGTCGGGCAACAAGGGCTTCGAGGCGGCGGCGACGGCGGTCGAGATGGTCGACCTGCTGTCACAGCTTCCAAAGGCCGGGCAGCTGCCCAAGTCCGCCGGCTAGTGCTCCGCCTCGTCCTGCCCAAGGGCTCGCTGGAGAAGGCCACCCTCGGCCTCTTCGACGACGCCGACCTCGCCCTGCGGCGGGCATCCGACGTCGATTACAAGGCCACGATCGCCGATTCCCGCATCGACAGCGTCCGCATCCTGCGGCCCCAGGAAATCGGCCGCTATGTGGCCGAGGGCCTGTTCGACCTGGGCATCACCGGTCGGGACTGGATCGAGGAGACGGCCGCTGAGGTCGTCTCGCTCGGCGAGCTCCACTACTCCAAGGCCACCGCCCGCCCCGTGAGCATCGTGCTGGCCGTGGCCCACGACGACCCGGCTACCTCGGCCGCCGACCTCCGCGACGGGGTGCGGGTGGCCACCGAGTACCCGGAGCTGACCCGCCGCTTCCTGGAGAAGCAGGGAATCGCCGCCGACATCCGGCTCTCCTACGGGGCCACCGAGGCCAAGGTGCCCGAGATCGTCGACGCGGTGGTAGAGCTGACGGAGACCGGACGGGCGCTGAAGGCGGCCGGCCTCCGCATCATCGAGACCATCCTGGTGAGCCATACCGAGCTGATCGCCAACCCCACTGCCTGGCAGGACGCGGAGAAGCGCCACGCGATGACCCAGATCCACACGCTCCTCCAGGGGACCTTGGAGGCCCGGGGCCGGGTGCTGGTGAAGCTCAACGTGGGGGCGTCGGAGCTCAGCGAGGTCATCGAAATCCTGCCCTCGCTGCGGTCGCCCACGGTGTCGAAGCTGTTCGGCGCCGACGCCTACGCAGTGGAAACGGTGGTACCGAAGGACCGGATCAACACCCTGATCCCCGCCCTCAAGGACCACGGCGCCACCGACATCATCGAGCTGCCGATCTCCAAGATCGTCCACTGACCGGCCTCCGGCCGCATCGGACACGGTGGGTAGGTGTGTGAATCACCTATTGAGTGTCATGCCCTGAGCAGGGACAATCCACCGGTCTGAGGGGTTTCGTTCACGCGCAGGGGGATGGTTCACATGTCACGTCGCACCCGCCGGCTCGCCGTCGTCGCGTTCGGGCTCACGTTCCTGGCCGCGAATGCCGCCGGCGCCGCCGGACCGCCGACCCTCACCAAGCCGGTCCACGTGACCAAGGAGGACCTCAACCCCGGCCGGACCTACTCGGCGCCCAACCTGGTCGCCCACCCCTCCGACCCCGACATCGTCGTCGGCGCCTTCGCCGACCTGCGGACCCGCCGCTGCGGGTTGGTACGCACCGTCGACGGCGGTCGCACGTGGTCGATCCCCGAGGCGTCGCCCAGCCCGGCGTCGTACCCGTCGTGCAACTCCAACCCACGCGGCAGCTACCAGGGCCTGCTTTCCTTCGGCCGGGACGGAGCGCTGTACTACGCCCTCGACGGGTGGGACACTCAGGACGGCGGGATCGGCGGCAACGTAAGCATGGTGGTCTCGAAGTCGACCGACCTCGGTGACTCCTGGCAGCCCGTCATCGCCCGCGACGCCCGGGGCAAGACCGGCGAGCAGCAGGAGTCGTACCGACCGATCACCGGGTTTGCCGTCGACTCCAAGTCCGGCAGCCAGGACAGCGTCTACATCGGCGCCGGCCGGCGCCAGCCGGGCTTCTCCGGCGCCAACGCCCTCCCGGTCTCCCCAACGGTGGCGGCGTCGACCGACGGCGGCAAGACGTTCGGCGAGCCCATCAACCTGGCCGAGTCCGCCTTCACCGACCCCGCCACCCGGCAGAAGGCCTTCCAGTCCGCCACCACGGTCCCCAACGCCCCGACGACCACCGTCCCCCCCGCGGGCTCCCGGGCGGCGACGCCCGATCAGGCCGCAAACTTCGGCGGCTTCGGCCCGTCGGTCACCGTCGACAACAAGGGCACCGTGTACGCGGTGTGGCCGGCGACCTACGCCAACCTCAACCCCCGCCCGTCCAACGCCATCTTCCTCTCCCGTTCCGAGGACAAGGGCAAGACGTGGACGACCCACCCGATCACGCAGTTCAGCTGGAACGTCGGGTCGTTCGTGACGGTGGCGTGGAGCCCCGAAGGCGGTTCGCAGGGCACGCTTCACGCGGTCACCGACGGGTACGAGACCGTCGGCGTCACCGGCTACCAGGACATCCACTACTACCGCTCCACCGACGGCGGGCGGACCTGGCCCGAGCGCAAGAACGTCACCGACGACGACCCGAAGCAGCTCTTCGGCCAGTTCTACCCGACCATCGGCGTGGCGCCCGACGGGCGGGTCGAGATCGCCTTCTGGGACACCCGGAACGACCCCGGGTACCGCTCCAACGACGTCTACATCACCACCTCCCGCGACAACGGCGTGACCTGGTCGGCGAACCTCAGGATCACCGAGAAGCCGATCGACCGCCGCATCGGCGTGTGGTCGACGAACTTCGACATCACCTCGCCGCCGGGCCTGGCTCTGGCGAAGGAATACACGATGCTGGCGTGGGATGACACCAGGAACACCGACACCTCGGCACCCGACGCCCGGTCGCTGGGCGGCGGCGTCCAGGACATCTACACCTCGGCCGTGCAGTACGAAGCGCTGGGTGGGGGCACCTCGAGCGCGGCCAAAGTCGCCCTCGCCGGCGTAGCCGGCCTGGTGCTCGTGGGCGTCATCCTCCTGGGGGCATCGATGGTCAGCAAGCGCAACCGCCCCGACCTCTCGAGCGCTCCCAAGGAGCGGGTGAAGGCGCCCGAGGCCAAGGTCTGATCGCGGGGCGGAGCTGCGGGACACGGGGCTGGGCGCGCGTGGGGGGAGCGCCCGGCCCCGGCCCCGTTTGCAGGGCCTACGGGCCGGGGACCTGGCCGCCGGCGCGCGCAGTGGCGGCCTTGGCCTCGACGAAGGCCATTCGCATCTGGTTGAGGGCCTGGCCCAGGGGCGGACCGTTCTCGCCCATGCGGGCGCCGACGCCGTCGAGGATGCCGGCGAGGGCGTCGATGGCGACCTGGGCGTCGGCCAGGTTGGGCGGCTGCTGACCGAGGTGCAGGGCGGCCAGCTCCACCAGGCCGATGCAGTGATTGGCGACCACGATGGCTGCCGGCGTGCGCAGCATCTGCTCTTGCATGGCCATGAGCTCGGCCCGGAGCTCCTCGTCCATCTCCTCGTCGCCGGCGCCCTCGGAAGGCGGCGGCGCTGCCGTCGGCTCGTCCCGGGGGATGGGGCGTTCACCGGAGGGTGTCCAGAAGGTACTCATGCTGGTACCCTAGGTCCACAACTGCATACGGGAAGCGGGGCGTTGCGCCCCCACCCGGCCACCAGCCTCCGAGATGGAAGCATCCAGTGCGCCGGGTCGATCGACCGCCAGGAGGCGGACGTTGCTTCCCGACGTCCGTCTTTTTTTCGTTCAAGTTGTCTTAACTACGAGGAGTGATGCCGCATAGCCGCACCGGAGGGCGCCGACCTCAGGATCAACGACCGGATTCGGGCACGCGAAGTGCGCCTCGTCGACCCAGACGGGAACCAGCTCGGGATCAAGTCGTTGCCGGAGGCCCTGTCCATCGCCAGGGATCTCGAGCTCGATCTGGTGGAGGTGGCCCCGCTCGCTGAACCGCCGGTGTGCCGCATTCTCAACTACGGCAAGTGGAAGTACGAGGCCGCGCAGCGTGACAAGGAGTCACGCAAGAAGGCTGCCACGAGCTCGATCAAGGAGATGAAGTATCGGCCCAAGATCGGCGGCGGTGACTTCGACACCAAGACCCGCAAGGTCGGCGAGTTCATCGACGAGGGCCACAAGGTCAAGATCACGATCATGTTCCGAGGCCGGGAGGTCGCCCACCCCGAACTGGGCAAGCGCATCCTGGACCGCATCGCCGAGCAACTGCCGCTGGCCAAGGTGGAGGCGGCGCCCAAGCTCGACGGGCGGAACATGGTGATGGTCCTGGCCCCCGACCGCAGGGCGCGGGCAGCGGCCAAAGCCGGCCACCCTGAGGCTCCCCCGCAAGCCGAACCCCCCACGACGACCACGACGACCACGACGCCACCCGCCCGCTGAGCGGGGAGGAGACGAACGAATGCCGAAGATGAAGACCCACCGCGGCGCGGCCAAGCGGTTCAAGGTGACCGGGACGGGCCGCATCATGCGGCGGAAGGCGTTCCGCTCCCACCTGCTCGAGAAGAAGAACTCGGTCAAAACCCGCCGTCTCGGTCGGGAATCGGAAGTGGTCGGCGGCGACAAGGCCCAGGTCAAGCGCATGCTCGGCCTCTAGGCACGAGGATCAGTACGAAGTCGTTCCCGCAGTACAGCAGCAACCCCTAGCTTCGGAACCCGCCAGTCGGCGGCCGACGGGGCAGGGGCCCCCGTCGGCAGTAGCGGGCACCAGCCCGAAGGGCGCAAGGAGTACAGCCCGAACATCTGGGTGCCCGCTACCAGAGAACAAGGAGACCTCGTATGGCCAGGGTGAAGCGTTCGGTCCACGGCCGCAAGCACCACCGCGCCGTCCTCGAGCAGGCCAAGGGGTACTACGGCAACCGCAGCCGGAGCTACAAGTCTGCCAACGAGGCGGTCATGCACGCGCTGCACTACGCCTACCGCGACCGCCGGGCCCGCAAGGGCGATTTCCGCCAGCTGTGGATCCAGCGCATCAACGCCGGCTGCCGCCAGCACGGCATGAGTTACAGCCGATTCATCGCCGGCCTCCGCGAGGCTGGGGTGGAGGTTGACCGCAAGGTCCTGGCCGATCTGGCCGTCACCGACCCCGCCGCCTTTGCCGGTCTGGTCAAGCTGGCAGGGGAGAGCCGCCAGGCGTCGTGAACCCAGGGCCCGAGCGGCCCCCTGAGCGGGGTGGCAGGCCCGACGCGGGGCTGGGGTTCACATCGGGGCGGGTGAAGCGGCTGCGCCAGCTCCTGGAGCGCTCCTCGGCGCGCCGGCGGGAGCGGGCCTTCGTCGTCGAGGGCCCCACGCTGGTGGGCGACGCGCTCGACGCCGGCGCCGACCTCGAGTGCCTCTTTGTCGCTCCCGAGACCGAGGCTCCCGTAGTGGCCCGCGCCGAGGCGCAGGGGGTGCCGGTCTTCGAGCTGGCGCCCGGAGTGCTCGAGCGGGTGGCGGGCACGGTGTCGCCCCAGCCCGTCCTGGCCGTGGCCCGGATGGTCGACGTCGACCTCGATGCCCTGGCCGACCAAACGCTGGTCCTCGTGTGCGTCGACGTGCGGGATCCGGGCAACCTCGGCACCGTCCTGCGCAGCGCCGAGGCCGCGGGGGTCGGCGGGATAATCTGCTGTGACGGTTCGGTCGACGTGTACAACCCGAAGTCGGTTCGGGCGTCAGCTGGCTCGCTGTTCCATACACGCATCGTGGCGAGAGGGGAGCCGGTGAAGGTGCTCGGCACGCTGGGCGATTGGGGCCTGCGGTGCCTGGGCACGCGGCCCGACTCGGGCGAGCCTTACCACCGGGTCGACCTGACGGCACCGACGGCCCTCGTACTGGGCAACGAGGCCAACGGCCTGCCGGCGCCGGCGGCCGCTGCGGTCGACGGTTGGTTGACGATCCCGATGGCCGGCCGGTCCGAGTCGCTCAACGTCGGCATGGCGGCGGCCGTGCTGTGCTTCGAAGCCGCCCGCCAGCGACATTCATGACCGAGCTGGACCGGCTGCCGGACGCGGTGCTCGAGCTCGACGAGGAGTGCCGGGTCCGAGCCGCCAACGTCGCCGCCGTCGAGCTCACCGGCCTCGCCGCGGGCGATCTTGTGGGCCGGCCCATCGCCGACGCGCTGGAGCCCCGTGCTCCCGACGGGCGAGCGCTGTGCGCCACCGGCTGGCACCCCTCGGCCCGGCTTCCCGCGGTCCGGCGCATCCCCGAGCAGGAAGTGTGGCTCAGGGCCGCCGGCGGCCGGCTGGTGCGCACGCTGGTCACCGGGCGCTACGAGCGCGACGACGCCGGCGCGCTGACCGGCGCCGTCCTCGTCCTGCGCGACGGCGCCCGGCGCCGGACCGCGGTGGGCGACGGCATTGAGGTCATCTCCACCGTGAGCCACGAGCTGCGGTCGCCGCTCACCTCCGTCAAGGGCTATACGAGCCTGCTGCTCAACCGGTGGGATCGCCTGGGCGAGGAGCAGAAGCGCATGATGCTCGAGCAGGTCCACCACGACGCCGACCGGGTCACCCGGCTGGTCACCGAGCTGCTGGACATCAGCCGGCTGGAGAGCGGACGGCTGGTGCTCCGCCGCCAGATGGTCGACCTCGTCACCCTTATCAACGGGGTGCTGGAGAAGGTGCGCATGATGGAGACCGGGCTGGTGGCCAAGGTCGAGTTCCCGGATAATTTCCCGCACGTCTACGCCGACCCCGACAAGATCGAGCAGGTGCTGACCAACCTCGTGGAGAACGCAGCCAAGTACGCCGACCCCCAGAGCCTCCAGGTCACCGGCGAACTGGTGGACGGGAACGTCACCGTGGCGGTCGCCGACAGCGGCGAGGGGATTCCCGTCTCCGACCTGCCCCAGGTGTTCACCAAGTTCTTCCGCCGGGCCGAGACCCGCCCGACCGGCTCTGGGCTGGGCCTGTGGATCAGTCGCGGCCTGGTTGAGGCCCACGGCGGCCGACTGGTGGTGGAGTCAGAGGTCGGCCACGGTTCGGTCTTCCGTTTCACCCTCCCCGTCGACCCGCCCAAGGAGCTGCTGTGAGTTTCGCCTCGCAAGCAGAGCGGACGCCTTGCCGTGACGGATGCGGCGGAGCGCGGTGAGCGACGTCGCCCAGCAGGTCGCCGGCGTGGAGGCCGACGGGCTGGCCCGGGTGGCCGCCGCCGGCTCCCTGACCGAGCTGCGGGCCGTCGAAACCGAGCTCGTCGGTGGGAAGCGATCGGCGCTTGCCGCCATCAATTCTCGCCTCGGCCAGCTCCCCATGGAGGACCGCAAGGAGGCGGGCCGGGTCATCAACGCCGCCCGCAGCCGGGTGGAGGCCGCCGTCGCTGAGCGGGCCGAGAAGCTGGCCGCCACCGAGCGCGAAGCCCGCATCGAGGCCGAGCGGCTGGACCTCACCGAGGTGCTCGAGCGCCGGCGGTCGACCGCCGGCCACCGCCACCTCGTCACCCAGGCCCGCGACGAGCTCGAGGACCTTTTCATCGCCATGGGCTATGAGGTGGCCGAGGGCCCTGAGGTCGAGACCGACTGGTACAACTTCGAGGCGCTGAACATGCCGCCGGCCCACCCGGCCCGCAGCATGTGGGACACCCTGTACGTGAAGCTCGGCGCCGCCGAGTCCACCCTGCTGCGCACCCACACTTCGCCGGTGCAGATCCGGGTGATGCAGAGCCAGGCTCCGCCGATCTACATCGTTGCCCCCGGCCGCTGCTACCGCAGGGACACGCCCGACGCTCGCCACCTGCCGGTCTTCCACCAGATCGAGGGACTGGTCGTCGACCGCGGCATTACCTTCGGTGACCTGGCCGGCACCATCGAGGCGTTCACCAGCGCCTACTTCGGCCCGCACATCCACTCCCGGCTGCGGCCGTCGTTCTTCCCCTTCACCGAGCCGTCGGCCGAGTTCGAGCTCACCTGCATCTTCTGCGAGGGGCGAGGCTGCCGGGTTTGCTCGCATTCGGGCTGGATCGAGCTGGGTGGCTGCGGCATGGTCGACCCCAACGTGCTGGCGGCCGTGGGCATCGACGCCGAGGAGTACTCGGGCTTTGCGTTCGGGTTCGGCATCGACCGGTGCGCCATGATGCGCCACGACATCGACGACATCCGCCACTTCATCGCCAACGACATCCGTTTTCTCGAACAGTTTTAATGTCGACGTCACTCGCTCGCTTCGCTCGCTCCGTTCCGTCGAGGCAGCTGCGCTCCACCCGGCCGGCGAAGCCGGCCGGGCTCCGCCCTCTCTTTTCTGACCGGCAGCTGACGGGGCCGCCTCTGGCGGCGTCGGCAGCCGCCGGGATTGGACCTACCACCTGATGCGTGTTCCCCTCTCCTGGCTTCGTGACTTCGCGCCGCTCACCGCCCCGCCGGCGGATCTGGCTGCCGCGCTCTCGGGGTTGGGGCTGGTGGTCGAGGGAATGGAGACCTTCGGGGAGGGCCTGGGCGACGTGATCGTGGCCCGGGTCATGGCCACCCGGCCCCACCCGAATGCCGACAAGGTGCAAGTGGTCGACGTGGACGCCGGCGACGGTGAGGCGCTCCAGATCGTGTGCGGGGCGTTCAACTTCGCCGCCGGCGACATCGTGCCGCTGGCGCCCGTCGGGGCCCGGCTGCCCGGCGGGATGAAGATCGGCCGGCGCAACGTGCGCGGCGAGTGGTCCAACGGGATGCTGTGCTCGGGCACCGAGCTGGCTCTGAGTGCCGACGGGGAGGGGATCATGATCCTCGCCGAGGACCTCACCCCCGGCGAGGCCTTCGTCGACGCACTCGGCATCGTCTCCGACGTCGTCTTCGACATCGACGTCACCCCCAACCGGCCCGACGCCCTCTCGGTGGCCGGCGTGGCGCGCGACCTCGCCGCCCACTTCGGGGTGCCGTTCGCCATCCCGGAGCCGCCGGCGCCGGCGGCCGGCGAGCACGACGAGCTGGTCACCGTCGTCGTGGAGTCGCCGGACCTCTGCCCCCGGTTCACCGCCACCGTCCTGACCGGCGTGACCATCGGCCCCTCGCCCCAGTGGATGGCCCAACGCCTGACCCTCGCCGGTATGCGCCCGATCAACAACGTGGTCGACGTGTCGAACTACGTGATGCTCGAACTGGGCCAGCCGAACCATCCCTATGACCTCGACCGTCTGCCTGGCCGGGGCCTGCTGGTGCGCCGGGCCCGCGACGGCGAGACCTTGGCGACCCTCGACGACGTGGAGCGCACCCTCGGGCTCGACGACTGCCTGATCTGCGACGCCGAGAGCACGCCGGTGGGCATCGGCGGGGTCATGGGCGGGGCGTCGAGCGAGATCTCGGCGTCGACCACCACGGTGGCGCTGGAAGCAGCCTGGTTCGACCCGGTCGCCATCGCCCGGACCTCCAAGCGCGTGGGCCTGCGCACCGAGGCCTCCGTGCGATTCGAGCGGGGCGTGGACCCCGAGGGCGTCGGCCGCGCCGTCGCCCGCTTCTGCCAGCTGGCCGCCGAGGTGGCCGGCGCCACGGTGACCGGTCCCACCGTCGATGTGCGGGCCGAGCTGCCCCGCCCCGGCCGGGTGGCCGTTCGGACCAGCCGGGTCAACGCCATTCTCGGTACCGAGCTCTCGCCCGGTGAGGTGTCCGGCTACCTGCAGCCCATCGGCTTCGGTTGCACGCCCACCGGCGATGGCGACTTCCGGGTCGACATCCCGTCGTGGCGGCCCGACTGCGAGCGGGAGATCGACGTCATAGAGGAGGTGGCCCGCCACCACGGCTACACCAACATCGCCCGGACCATGCCGCCGATCACCCGCGCCGGCGGGCTGTCGCCGTACCAACGCGACCGCCGGCTCGTGCGCGAGATCCTCACCGGCGCCGGCCTGTCCGAAGCGTGGGCCACGTCGTTCCTGGCGCCAGACGACCTGGCCCGGGCCGGCCTGGGCGTCGAGGCGGTCGAGGTGGAGAACCCCCTGGCCGCCGAGGAGTCCATCCTGCGCCCGTCGCTGCTGCCCGGCCTGCTGCGGGCCGTCGCCGCCAACGCCGGCCATCGCCGGCCCGACGTCGCCCTCTTCGAGGTCGGCCACGTGTTCCTGCCGCCGGCCGAGGGTGCGCAGCTGCCGGTGGAGCCCGAGTTCCTGGCCGCCGCCCTCGGCCAGCGCGACGCCGAGGACGCGGTGCGGATCTGGAACCGACTCGACGCCGGCCTCCGCCTGGTCGACGTGTCGTTCCAGGCCGCAGCGCGTGCCTGGCCTGCACCCGACTCGCAGTGCCAGGGTGCTGGTCTCGGGCCGGGCCGTGGGCCAGATCGGCGAGGTCGACCCTGCGGTGCTTGCCGACCACGGGATCGAGGGACGGCTGGGGTGGTTCGAGGTCGACCTCGGCGCCCTCCTCGAGTCGCCCCGCCGGCCGGCGATCTACCGCCCGGTGAGCCGCTTCCCGTCAGCCGACATCGACCTGGCCTTCCTCGTCGACGAGCCGGTGCCGGCGGCCGACGTCGAGCGCACCCTGGCCCGGGCGGCCGGCGACCTGCTGGAGCGCATCGAGCTGTTCGACGTGTTTCGCGGCGCTCAGTTGGGAGGCGCACGAAGCCTGGCCTGGCGCATTCGCTTCTCGGCCCTCGACCACACCCTGGGCGAGGAGGAGCTCACCGACCTGCGCCGGCGGTGCATCGACGCGGTGACCTCGGCCCACCCCGCCCGCCTGCGGGGCTGAGCTCTCCTACTGCCAGGCCTCGATAGCGGACTGGGCGGCGTCGTACCGCTCCCGGGCCCTTGCCATCTGGGCCTGCGCCTGCTCGATCTTGTCGGCGTCGATGGCGGTGCGGGCGCCCTCGACACAGATGTCGGCCGCGGTGCTGGTGGCGTCGAAGGCGGCGCGCACCGCGGTGTCGACCGTGGGGTCGGGCACGGGCACCGCCTTGCGGGCGTCGCCCAGATCCTCCCGGAGCTGGCTGCACTCGGAAAGGACCACCGTTCGCTGGCCGGCGTTGAGCGCCTGTACCGAGCGGTCGATGTCGTCGCTCACCGACTTCACGATGGCGCCGTACTTCTCCTCCCACTCGCCCTTGTTGGCTGCGCCGCCGCCATTGTCTCCGCCGCCGCACGCACCGGCGAGCAACGCCAGTCCTACGATCGGTGCCGCCCAGAATCGCTTTGAATGATTATTCATCATCGTGTATCGTCAGTCCCGTGGTTCGAGTCGGAGTCGTCGGAGCGTCGGGCTATGCGGGGGCCGAGCTCCTGCGCCTGTGCCACTCCCATCCCGACCTGGAGGTGGCGTGGGCGACGGGCGACACCCAGGCCGGGACACTAGTCGCCGGGCTGTACCCGAGCTTGGCCGCGGCCTACCCGGGGCTGGCGTTCGAGACGTTCGACCCCGCACTGGTCGCCACCGTCGACCTCGTCTTCCTCGCCCTGCCCCACGGGGCGTCCCAGAGGCTGGTGCCGGGGCTGCTCGATGCCCGCGTGAAGGTGGTGGACCTGGGGGCCGACTTCCGCCTGCGAGACCCATCCGTGTACGAGCGCTGGTACGGCGAGGCCCACGTCGCCCCGGAGCTCGTCGAGCGGTTCGCCTACGGCCTGCCCGAGCTGAACCGGGACCACATTGCCAAGGTCGACGCGGTAGCCAGCGCCGGCTGCTACCCGACGGCGGCGGCGCTGGCCCTGGCCCCGCTCGTCGCCGCCGGCGCCATCGAGACCACCGGGGTCATCGTCGACGCGGCCAGCGGCGTGTCGGGCGCGGGTCGGGCCCTCAAGCACGGCACCCACTTCGGGACGGCGAACGAGGACTTCACCGCCTACGGGCTCCTCGACCACCGGCACACGCCAGAGATGGAGCAGTCGGTGGGGGCCACCATCTTGTTCACGCCCCACCTGGCACCCATGACCCGGGGGATCCTGGCCACTTGCTACGCCCGGCCGGCGACAGGCAGCGAGCCGGCCGACGTGCTGGGCATCCTGAGCTCGGCCTACGACGCCGAGCCCTTCGTCGTCGTGTCGCCGGCGCTGCCCTCGACCAAGTCGACCTGGGGCTCCAACGCCGTCCACCTCACCGCCCGCTACGACGAGCGCACCGGTTTCGTCCTGGTGCTCGCCGCCCTCGACAACCTGGTCAAGGGTGCGTCGGGCCAGGCCGTCCAGTGCGCCAACATCCTCCTCGGCCTCGACGAGACCGCCGGGCTTTCCTCGATCGGGGTCTATCCGTGAGCATGACCGGCCCGGGAGGCTGGTCCGGATGAGCACTGTCCCCGGGTTCGTAGCGTCGGGCGTGGCGTGTGGCATCAAGGAGGGCGGGGCACCCGACCTGGCCCTCGTCGCCACCGCCGACGGGCGGCCGGTGCCGGCGGCTGGCGTCTTCACGTCCAACCTGGCTGCGGCCGCGCCGGTGCAGGTCAGCCGGGCGCACCTGGCCGCGACCGGGGGCTACGCCTCCGCGGTCGTGATCAACAGCGGCAACGCCAACGCCGCCACCGGCGCCACCGGGCGGGAGCAGGCCGAGCAGACGTGCGCGCTCGTCGCCGAGGGTCTCGGCTGCCGACCAGAAGAGGTCTTGGTCTGCTCGACCGGCCTCATCGGCATCCCCCTCCCGTTCGCCGCCTTGCGCTCCGGCATCTCCCCGCTGGTGGCTGCGCGCGACGCCGGCGGCTTCCCCGCCGCTGCCGTGGCCATGATGACCACCGACCTCGGTCCGAAGGACCTCGTCCACCCCGCCGGCGGCTTCGTGGTTCGGGGCATCGCCAAGGGGGCGGCCATGCTGGCGCCGAACATGGCGACCATGCTGGCGGTCCTGGCCACCGATGCCGCAGCGACGCCTGCCGAGCTGCAGGCGTTCCTGCGGGCCGGCGTGGCGGGGTCGTTCAACGAACTCTCGGTCGACGGGGCCACGTCCACCAACGACACGGTGATCGCCTTCGCCGGCGGCGGCGCGGGCCCCCAGGCCGGCCTGGCCGGCGCCATGGCCGAGGTGTGCGCCGAACTGGCTTTGCTCATGGCCGACGGCGCCGAGGGGGCGACGAAGCGGGCACGGGTGCGCGTCGTCGGGGCCGCGTCGGCGGACGACGCCCGGCGGGCGGCCCGGAAGGTGGCCGAGAGCCAGCTGGTGCAGTGCTCGCTCTACGGCGCCGACCCCTACTGGGGCCGCATCGTCAGCGAGCTGGGCAGCGCCGGCGCCGCCTTCGACATCGACAAGGTCTCCGTCGCCTACGACGGCGTTGTCGTGTGCCGGGCCGGCGTGGCCGTCGACTACGAGGGCACGCTGCTGCAGGGCCGCAACGTCGAGATCATCTGCGACCTGGGGCTGGGCGACGGCGCCGCGGTGATGACGTTCACCGATCTGTCGCCCGAGTACATCGCCGAGAACATGAGGACCTCATGAAGGCTGACGTACTGCTCGAGGCCCTGCCGTACATCCAGCGGTTCCGGGGCAAGGTCGTCGTCGTGAAGTACGGCGGCGCAGCCATGACCGACCCCAAGCTGTCGACGCTGTTCGCCCAGGACGTGGTGCTGATGCGCTCGGTCGGGATGCGCCCGGTGGTCGTGCACGGCGGCGGGCCGCAGATCGGCAGCCTCATGAAGCGGCTAGGCATGGTGCCGGAGTTCCGCGACGGCCTGCGCGTCACCGACGCCGAGACCCTCGACGTGGCCCGCATGGTGCTGGTCGGCAAGGTGAACCGGGACATCGTCTCGGCCATCAACGTGCACGGGCCAATGGCCGTCGGCCTGTCGGGGGAGGATGCCGGCCTCATCACCGCTTCGGCCCGCCATCCCGACCTGGGCTACGTGGGCAACGTCGACTCCGTGAACCCCGGCATCCTCGACCGGCTGCTGGCCGAGGAGCTGATTCCCGTCGTGGCCACCATCGGCACCGACATGGAGGGGCAGGCGTACAACATCAACGCCGATACCGCCGCCGGCGCGGTGGCCGAGGCGGTGGCCGCGGAGAAGCTCGTCTATCTGACCGACGTGATCGGCGTGCTGCGCGACCTCGCCGACCCCGAGAGCCTCATCACCACTGCATCGGCGGACGAGCTCGACAAGCTCATCGACGAGGGCGTGCTCACCGGGGGGATGATCCCGAAGATCGCCTCGTGCACCCGGGCGGTGCGCAACGGCGTGGCCCACGCCCACATCCTCGACGGGCGGGTGCCGCACGCCCTGCTGCTGGAGATGTTCACCCGGGACGGCATCGGGACCATGGTCAGCGCATGACCTCATTCCTTATGAACAACTACCCGCCCCAACCGGTGACGTTCGTGCGGGGCGCGGGCAGCCGGCTGTGGGACGTCGACGGCAAGGTCTACCTGGACTTCCTGGGCGGGCTGGCCGTGACCTCGCTGGGCCACGCGCATCCCGCGGTGGCCGACGCCATCGCCGAGCAGGCCCGGACGCTGCTCCACGTCTGCAATCTCTACGGGACCACCGTCGGCCCCGCAGTGGCCGAGACACTGGACCGCCTCCTCGGCGGCGGCGGCAAGATCTTCTTCGCCAACTCCGGCGCCGAGGCCAACGAGTGCGCCATCAAGCTGTCCCGCAAGTGGGCCGGCCCGTCATCCCGGTCAGCGGGCCGCTCGGGCCCCGGTCGCTACGCCGTGGTGAGCACCTACGGCTCCTTCCACGGCCGGACGCTCGCCGCCCTGGCCGCCACCGGCCAGCCGGCCAAGCACGAGCCGTTCCAGCCCCTGCCCGAGGGGTTCCGCCACGTCGCCCTGGGCGACATCGACGCCATGGACGCCGCCGTCGACCCCAAGGTGGTCGCCGCCGTCCTGGTCGAGCCCATCCAGGGCGAGGGTGGGGTCAACGTGCCGCCCAAGGGCTGGCTGGGCGAGGTGCGCCGGCTGTGTGACGAGCGCGACGTGCTGCTCATGCTCGACGAGGTCCAGACGGGCCTGGGCCGGACCGGCGAGTGGTTCGGCTTCCAGCACGAGGGCGTCCGGCCCGACGTCGTCACCATGGCCAAGGCGCTCGGCAACGGCATGCCCATCGGCGCCTGCTGGGCCCGGGACGAGGTGGCCGCCGCCTTCGTGCCCGGCGACCACGGCACCACCTTCGGCGGCCAGCCGCTCGCCGCCGCCGCGGCCCGGGCCACGCTGGCGGTCATGGAGGCCGAGAACGTGCCCGCCCGGGCGGCCCGGGCCGGCGCCCGGTTGGCCGAGGGGCTGACGGGGCTCCCCGGCGTGGCGTCGGTACGCGGCCGGGGGCTGCTGCTGGCCGCCGAGGTCGCCGACCGGCCGTCGAAGGACGTTGCCGGCGCCGCCCTGGACCGCGGGCTGGTCGTCAATGCGGTCACCCCGTCCGCCATCCGCCTGGCGCCGTCGCTCCTCGTGACCGACGACGAGATCGACGAAGCGCTGTCGGTACTGGAAGGGATCTTGTCGTGAGGCACATTTTGGAGGTCGACGACCTGTCCACCGACGAGCTGACTGCCGTCCTCGACCTGGCCGAGCAGAGCGACCCGCCGGCGGTCTTCGCCGGCCGGGGCGCGGCCCTGGTGTTCGAGAAGCCGTCGAACCGGACCCGGGTGTCAATGGAGATGGCCGTCGTGCAGCTGGGCGGCCACCCGGTGAGCCTGCGCGCCGAAGAGGTCGGGATCGACACCCGGGAGACGGCCGAGGACCTGGCTCGCACGCTCTCGCAGTTCTGCGCGGTGATCGGGGCGCGGGTGTTCGAGCACTCGAAGCTGACCCGGATGGCCGGCGCCGCCGGCGTCCCGGTCGTCAACCTGCTGTCCGACGACGCCCACCCGGTCCAGGCTCTAGCCGACCTGCTCACCATCCGCCAGCGGTTCGGTTCCCTGGAGGGCCGCAGCGTGGCCTACATCGGCGACGGGAACAACGTCTGTCGCTCGCTCATGGCCGGCTCCGCGTTGGCCGGCATGCGCATGCGGGTGGCCACGCCGGCGGGCTACGAGCCGCCGGCTAACGGTGTCGCCGAGCTCACCCACGATCCGGTCCAGGCGGTCGAGGGCGTCGATGCCGTCTACACCGATGTGTGGGCGTCCATGGGCCAGGAGGAGGAGTCGGCCCAGCGCCGGCAGGACTTCGCCGGCTTCACCATCGACGACGCCCTGATGGCCCACGCATCACCGGACGCTGCCTTCTTGCACTGCTTGCCGGCGCACCGCGGCGAGGAAGTGGCGGCGTCGGTGATCGACGGCGCCCAAAGCGCGGTGTGGCAGCAGGCCGCCAACCGGATGCACGCCCAACGAGGGCTGTTGCTGTGGCTGCTGTCCCAATGACCGGCGTTTGGTCAATCGGCGGCGACATACCACCCCCTCTTGACCAAACGCGGAACGGCGCGCAGTGAGGCTGGCGAAACCGCAGCGCCAGCACCGGGTCGCCCGTATGCTCGAGGAGCATGCGGTGACCAGCCAGGACCAGCTGGTCGAGCTGCTGGCCGCGGATGGCGTGGTCGCCAGCCAGGTGACGGTGTCGCGCGACCTCGAGGAGCTGGGCGCGGTCAAGGTGCGCATGGCCGGCGGCGAGACCGTGTACGCCATCCCCGAGCTGCCCAAGGACCGGGTGGTGCCCGAGAGCCACCTACGGCGGGTGCTGGGGGAGTGGCTGGTGGAGGTGTCGCACTCTGCGAACCTGGTGGTGCTGCGCACCCCGCCGGGATCGGCGCACGTGGTCGGCTCGGCCATCGACAGGGCCGGGCTGCCCGACGTGCTGGGCAGCGTGGCCGGCGACGACACGGTGCTGGTGGTCTGTAGCGAGCGGGTGGGCGGGGAAGCGGTTGCCCGGCGGTTATCCGAATTGGCCGGGCTCTAGAGAGGAACGCTGAAGATGGCAAAGAAAGTCGTACTTGCGTATAGCGGCGGGCTCGACACGTCGGTGGCCGTGCGGTGGATGGCCGAGGAGTGGGGGGTCGACGTAGTGGCCGTGGCTGTCAACGTCGGCCAAGGCGGCGACTTCGATGTCATCCGGGAACGGGCGAAGGCCGCCGGCGCGGTCGAGGTCGTCGTGGTCGACTGCGTCGAGCAGTACGCGGACGAGTACGTGGCGCCGGCGCTGAAGGCGAACGCCCTGTACGAGGGGCGGTACCCGCTCGTGTCGTCGTTGTCGCGGCCGATCATCGTCGAGCACCTGGTCCAGGCAGCCAGGAAGTTCGGCGCCGACGGGGTGGCCCACGGCTGCACGGGCAAGGGCAACGACCAGGTCCGCTTCGAGGTGTCGACCCGGGCCCTGGCGCCGGACCTGGAGGTGCTGGCACCGGTCCGCACGTGGGGCCTGACCCGGGAGGACTCGATCGACTACGCCGAGAAGCACGGCATCCCGGTGAACGTCACGAAGGCCAGCCCGTACTCCATCGACGAGAACCTCTGGGGCAAGGCCATCGAGTGCGGCGTCCTGGAGGACCCGTGGGAGTCGCCCCCGGAGGACGTCTTCACCCTGACCCGGCCTACGGCCACCGATCCCGTCGACCTGGTCATCGGGTTCGAGGCCGGCGTGCCGGTAGCGGTGGACGGCAAGGCCATGGGTCTGGCCGAGCTGGTCGTCCACGTCGGCGACATCGTCGGCTCCTACGGCTGGGGGCGGGTCGACATGGTCGAGAGCCGGCGGGTCGGCATCAAGAGCCGCGAGGTGTACGAGTGCCCGGGGGCACTAGCGCTGATCATGGCCCATCAGGATCTGGAGGGGTTGACGCTTGAGCGCGACGCGTTCCACGAGAAGGCCCGGCTCGAGCCCCGCTGGTCGGAGCTGGTCTACGACGGCATGTGGCACTCGCCGCTGAAGGCCGCCCTCGACGCCTTTGTGAACGAGACGCAGAAGTACGTGACCGGCGAGGTGCGGCTGCGCTGCGAGCCCGGCCGCTGCTCGGTGGCAGGCCGGCGCAGCGACGTCGGCCTCTACGACTACGGGCTGGCCACCTACGACGCAGCCGACAGCTTCCACCACGAGGACGCCGCCGGCTTCGTCCGCCTGTGGAGCCTCGGCGTGCAGACCTGGGCTAGCCGCCAGGAACGGCCCAAGACGTGACGCTTTGGGCGGGGCGGCTGGAGGGCGGTCCCGCCGCCGAGCTGTGGGCGTACACCGCCAGCCTCGACGTCGACCGGCGCATGGCGACCGACGACGTCGCCGGCTCCCGCGCCCACGTGCGGGGGCTGGCCCGGGCCGGCCTGCTGTCGGAGGAGGAGGCCGGCGCCCTGCTCGCCGCGCTGGACGCGGTGGGCGAGGAGCTGGCCGCCGGCACATTCGCCTTCGCGTCCACCGACGAGGACGTGCACACGGCAGTCGAGCGCAGGGTCACCGAGTTGGCCGGGCCGGTGGGCGGTCGCCTCCATACCGGCCGGAGCCGCAACGACCAGGTGGCCACCGACCTGCGGCTGTGGGCCAAGCGCGAGCTGGCGGGCGTGGCCTCCCGGGTCGTGATGCTCCAGGAGGTCCTGCTGGCCCGGGCCGAGGCCGCCGGCGGTACCTACTTGCCCGGATACACCCACCTCCAGCGGGCCCAGCCGGTCCTCCTCGCCCACCACCTCCTGGCCCACGGGTGGGCCCTGGCCCGCGACGTCGACCGCCTGCTCGACACCCGCCGGCGCCTCGATGTGTCGCCCCTCGGCGCCGGCGCCCTCGCCGGCTCCTCGCTGCCGCTCGACCCGGCGGCCACCGCCGCCGACCTTGGCTTCGCCGGCGTCTTCGAGAACTCCCTCGACGCGGTGAGCGACCGGGACTTCGTCGCCGAAGCGTTGTTCGACCTGGCCCTGCTCGGCGTGCACCTCTCCCGCATCGGCGAGGAGGTGGTGCTGTGGTCGAGCGCCGAGTTCGGCTTCCTGCGCCTGGCCGACGCGTGGGCCACGGGCAGCTCGATGCTCCCCCAGAAGAAGAACCCTGACGTGGCGGAGCTGGCCCGGGGCAAAAGCGGGCGCCTGATCGGGCACCTGACCGGCATCCTGGTGACCCTCAAGGGCCTGCCGCTGGCCTACAATCGCGACCTCCAGGAGGACAAGGAGCCGCTGTTCGACGCCGTTGAGCAGGTCAACCTCGGCGTCGCCGCCCTGGCCGGGCTGCTGGCCACCGCCACCTTCGACGCCGGCCGGATGGCCGCCGCCGCCGATGCGCCCGAGACCGCGGCGGCGGCCGTCGACCTCGCAGAGTTCCTCGTGGCCGCGGGGATGCCGTTCCGCGACGCCCACCACGTGGTCGCCGGCCTGGTCCGTGAAGCCTCGGCCGGCGCGTCGCTCGTCGAGCTCGTCGCCAGCCACCCCCAGCTCGGCCCCGAGGCCGCTCTCCTGCTCGAGCCCGGTGCCGCCGTGCGCCGGCGGACCACAGCGGGCGGGGCGGGGCCGGCGCCGGTGGCGAACCAGTTGGAGCGGTTCCACGCCCGCCTCGCCCTGGATCAGGGCAGGCTGTCGAAGTGAGCCGCCGGTTACTCGTCGCCCTCATCGCCCTGATCGGCTCGGCCGGAGTCGTCGTCGCCGTCCTGGTCGTGTTCTTCCCCGAGAAGGACACCACGACGCTGGCCCAGGCCGGGCAGGTCCGAAGCGTGGAGATCGACGTCGAGGCGGGACGGGTGGAGGTCGTACCAGGCGGGGGCCAGGAGGCGATGATCACCCGGACCCGTCGCTACCTCGTCGGGGCACCGGAGGTCCGAGAGTCCCTCGACGGCGGCGTCCTGCGCATCGCTGCGGAGTGCCGGGGGGCGATCGCCGCCGGCTGCGGGGTCGACTACCGGGTGGAGGTGCCCGCCGCCGCCCCGGTCCGCATCCGCATCCAGCGAGGCTCTGTGTCGGTCACGGAGACGTCCGGTATGGTGGAGGTCGACGCTGGCGCCGGCAACGTCGTGCTCACGCGGACCCGCGGCCCGGTGAAGGTGGAGACCACGGCCGGCAACGTCGAAGGTATCGACATCGCCCCCCAGTTCCTCGACGCCACCACCAGCGCCGGGCGCATCCGCCTGTCGGTCGCCGTGCCGCCGGGGCGGCTGGGCCTCAAGACCGGCGCCGGCAACATCGACGTGGCCCTGCCGGTGACCCCGGGGGGCTACCGGGTGGCCGCCGATGCCGGCGCCGGGAAGGCCGACGTCAGCGTCGAGCAGGATGTCGGGGGAAGCCGGTCGATCATCGCCACGACCAGCGCGGGGAACATCCGCATCCACTCCCGCTGAGCACGCTTCTCCCTCGAGAGTTCTTCGCCGCCGACAGCCGCGACCTGGCGCCCCTGCTCCTGAACAAGCTGCTGGTGCGGGGCGAGCGGGCGGGGCGCATCGTCGAGGTGGAGGCCTATGCCGGCGCCGCCGACCCGGCCAGCCACGCCTTCCGGGGCCGGACGGCCCGCAACGCCACCATGTTCGGCCCGCCCGGTCAGCTGTACGTGTACTTCACCTACGGCATGCACTTCTGCGCCAACGTGGTGTGCGGGCCCGACGGCGAGGCCTCGGCCGTCCTGCTCCGGGGCCTCACCCCGCTCGCCGGCCTCGAGGAGATGCGCGCCGCCCGCGGCCCTGCCGCCCGGCGCGACCGGGACCTGTGCAGCGGCCCGGGCAAGCTGTGCCAGGCCCTCGGGCTGGACCGCACCTTCGACGGGGCCGACCTGGTCACCGGCGACCGGGGCGTGGCGCTTGAGGACGACGGCACACCCCCGCCGGCGGTGCCGGGCGTCAGTGGGCGGGTGGGCCTGACGGTGGCGACGGAGGTGCCGTGGCGGTTCTACGTGGCCGGCGCCGTGGGATTATCCCGAGCCGGGTAGGGCGCCCGCTCGGGTACCGTCCCGTCGTGGCCGGGAACGTGTTCGAGGAGCTGCGGTGGCGGGGCCTGGTCCACCAGGTCACCGACGACGCGCTGGCCGACAAGCTGGCCGGCGAGCGCTTCACCGTCTACCACGGCATCGACATGACGGCCGACAGCCTCCACGTCGGCAGCCTGGTGGGGGTGCTGGTCCTGCGGCGGTTCCAGGAATACGGGCACCGGCCGGTCGTCCTCCTGGGCGCCGGCACCACCCGCATCGGCGACCCCAGCGGCAAGCGGGCCGAGCGGCCCCTGCTGTCGCCGGCGGAGATCGCCGCCAATACCGCCGCCATCCGGGCCCAGATCGAGCGCCTCCTCGGCCCCGAGCCCGCGCCGGTGATCGTCGACAACACCGACTGGCTGGCGCCGATGCCGCTGCTCGACTTCCTCCGCGACGTGGGCAAGCACTTCACCGTCAACGCCATGCTGGCCAAGGAGTCGGTCAAGGCCCGCTTCGCCGAGGCGGGCGTGGGCATCTCCTTCACCGAGTTCAGCTACATGCTGCTCCAGGCCTACGACTACCTGCACCTGTTCGACGCCGAGGGCTGCTGCCTCCAGATCGGCGGGAGCGACCAGTGGGGCAACATCACCGCCGGTATCGACCTCATCCGGCGCAAGCGCGCCGAGGAGGTCTACGGGCTCACCTGGCCGCTGATCGTCAAGGCCGACGGCACCAAGTTCGGCAAGAGCGAGGCCGGCAACGTCTGGCTCGACCCGGCCCGCACCAGCCCCTATGAGTTCTTCCAGTTCTGGCTGAACACCGACGACCGCGACGTGGGCCGGTACCTGCGCGTCTTCACCACCCTCGACGAGGCCGGCATTGCGGCGCTGGAGGCCGTGCCCGCCGGCGGGCGGGCGGCCCACCAGGCCCTGGCCTCCGCCGTTACGTCCCTCATCCACGGCGAGGCGGGGGCGGCAGCCGCCGCAGCCGCCGCGGCTGCGCTCTTCGGCGGCGACCTGCGCCACCTCGACGAAGCCGCCCTGGCCTCCGCCTTCGCCGACGCCCCGTCGAGCGAGCTGGGGGCCGTCCGGCTCCAGGCCGGCGTCCCACTCGTCGACGTGCTGGCCGAGACGGGGCTGGTGGCGTCAAAGTCGGCGGCCCGTCATGCCGTCATCCAGGGCGGCGTGTCGGTGAACGGTCGGAAAGAAGCTGACCTGGACCGCCGGCTGGGCCCGGACGACCTGCTGGCCGGCGGCTTCGTTGTGCTGAAGCGGGGGAAGCGGAGCTATCATGTACTGCACGTCCGGTGAGCAAGCCCCGACAGGGCAGGGTTGCCGGATGGGCCGAGAGGTGATAAGTTCTCCTCTTGCGCCTAGCGCCTAGGTTGACCGAAAGGTCGGCCCTGCCCTAGTCGAGCAGTGGCACCAACGTCCACGGACGTGTGCCCCGCCAGCGCTCCTTGAAAACGGAACAGAGAGCTAAAAGCCAGTGCGGGCGACCCCCAACGCATGGGGGCCGCATTGCATTTGCACTGAAACAAACGGACAACAAGTCAGTCTGTTTCTGTGCCAGTTGGCGAACGGGTTCAGTGAACCCGCAAGCCGACTCTCCGATTTTGGGCTGATCGAAGTAGACCTGTCGAAATGCAGGGTCGATCGGTTCGAGGTCTCGATGGAGAGTTTGATCCTGGCTCAGGACGAACGCTGGCGGCGTGCTTAACACATGCAAGTCGAGCGAGGTCCATCCAGTCGCAAGACTGGGGAAGATCTAGCGGCGAACGGGTGAGTAACACGTGAGCAACCTGCCCCGAAGACTGGGATAACACCGGGAAACCGGTGCTAATACCGGATGCCCTCCTCTGGTCGCATGGCCTAGGGAGGAAAGGAATTTTGCTTCGGGAGGGGCTCGCGGGCTATCAGCTTGTTGGTGAGGTAACGGCTCACCAAGGCGACGACGGCTAGCTGGTCTGAGAGGACGACCAGCCACACTGGGACTGAGACACGGCCCAGACTCCTACGGGAGGCAGCAGTGGGGAATCTTGCGCAATGGGCGAAAGCCTGACGCAGCAACGCCGCGTGGGGGATGAAGGCCCTCGGGTTGTAAACCCCTTTCAGCAGGGACGAATTTGACGGTACCTGCAGAAGAAGCCCCGGCCAACTACGTGCCAGCAGCCGCGGTAATACGTAGGGGGCGAGCGTTGTCCGGATTTATTGGGCGTAAAGAGCTCGTAGGCGGCTTGGCAAGTCGGGTGTGAAACCTCCAGGCTCAACCTGGAGACGCCACTCGATACTGCTATGGCTAGAGTCCGGTAGGGGACCACGGAATTCCTGGTGTAGCGGTGAAATGCGCAGATATCAGGAGGAACACCGGTGGCGAAGGCGGTGGTCTGGGCCGGCACTGACGCTGAGGAGCGAAAGCGTGGGTAGCAAACAGGATTAGATACCCTGGTAGTCCACGCCGTAAACGTTGGGCACTAGGTGTGGGGCCTTATCAACGGGTTCCGTGCCGTAGCTAACGCATTAAGTGCCCCGCCTGGGGAGTACGGCCGCAAGGCTAAAACTCAAAGGAATTGACGGGGGCCCGCACAAGCGGCGGAGCATGTTGCTTAATTCGATGCAACGCGAAGAACCTTACCTGGGTTGAACTACGCAGGAAAAGCCACAGAGATGTGGTGTCCGAAAGGGCCTGCGATAGGTGGTGCATGGCTGTCGTCAGCTCGTGTCGTGAGATGTTGGGTTAAGTCCCGCAACGAGCGCAACCCTTATCCCATGTTGCCAGCGGGTTATGCCGGGGACTCGTGGGAGACTGCCGGGGTCAACTCGGAGGAAGGTGGGGATGACGTCAAGTCAGCATGCCCCTTATGTCCAGGGCTGCAAACATGCTACAATGGCCGGTACAAAGGGTCGCAAGCCTGCGAAGGTAAGCCAATCCCAGAAAGCCGGTCTCAGTTCGGATCGGAGTCTGCAACTCGACTCCGTGAAGTCGGAGTCGCTAGTAATCCCGAATCAGCAATGTCGGGGTGAATACGTTCCCGGGCCTTGTACACACCGCCCGTCACACCACGAAAGTTGGTAACACCCGAAGCCAGTGGCCTAACCGCAAGGAGGGAGCTGTCGAAGGTGGGATCAGCGATTGGGGTGAAGTCGTAACAAGGTAGCCGTACCGGAAGGTGCGGCTGGATCACCTCCTTTCTAAGGAGTCACACTGCGTGGCCATCACGAGCCACGGACTCCCACGTTGATCACTGGTCACCGGAGCTTGCTCCGATGAGACCGAGAGACTGACAGGCATACGGCCGGGTCTCGAAGGTTTGGATAGTCTCTCTGTTCCGTTTTCTGGGAGCGTTTGCTCCCAAGAAGACACAAAGCGTCCCGCAAGGGGCGCCTTTTGTCGTCTGTACCTTGAGAATTTCAGAGCGAGCACGAGCATCTTTATGATTCTCCAAGCTACAAAGAGCCAACGGTGGATGCCTTGGCGCCTCAAGCCGAAGAAGGACGTGGGTGGCTGCGAAAAGCCACGGGGAGCTGCCGACCAAGCTTCGATCCGTGGATATCCGAATGGGGAAACCCCACACCCGTCATGGGGTGTGACTCCCGCCTGAACACATAGGGCGGGTAGAGGGAACCGGGTGAACTGAAACATCTCAGTAACCCGAGGAAAGGAAAACAACTGTGACTCCCTGAGTAGCGGCGAGCGAAACGGGATCAGCCTAAACCGAACTGGTGCAATAGCCTGGTGGCGTTGCCAGTTCGGGGTCGCGGGACCTGAAGGAGGGGGCACCAGACCCCTTAATCGAGTTACAAAACTGATGCCTAGCGGAAGCGTTTTGGAAAGGCGTGCCGTAGTGGGTAAGAGCCCCGTACGCGAAAGGTAATCAGTCTCGATCAGTGTTCCCAAGTAGCGCCGGACCCGTGAAATCCGGCGTGAATCTGCGAGGACCACCTCGTAAGGCTAAGTACTTTGAGGCGACCGATAGCGAACTAGTACCGTGAGGGAAAGGTGAAAAGTACCCCGGGAGGGGAGTGAAATAGTACCTGAAACCGTTGGCTTACAAACAGTCAGAGCGTCGTTCCCGGGTAACCGGGAGCCGTGATGGCGTGCCTTTTGAAGAATGAGCCGGCGAGTTACCGTTCGTGGCAAGGTTAACCCGTGAGGGGGAGCCGGAGCGAAAGCGAGTCTGAACAGGGCGTTCAGTCGCGAGCGGTAGACCCGAAGCCGAGTGATCTATCCATGGGCAGGCTGAAGCGGGGGTAAGACCCCGTGGAGGGCCGAACCCACCATGGTTGAAAACATGGGGGATGACCTGTGGATAGGGGTGAAAGGCCAAGCAAACTCGGTGATAGCTGGTTCTCCCCGAAATGCATTTAGGTGCAGCGTCGGGTGATCAGCGTTGGAGGTAGAGCACTGAATGGGTTAGGGGGCCTACAAGCTTACCGACCCCAATCAAACTCCGAATGCCAACGCTTCAATAGCCCGGCAGTGAGACCATGGGGGATGAGCTTCATGGTCGAGAGGGAAACAGCCCAGACCGCCAGCTAAGGCCCCTAATTCTAGGCTAAGTGGAAAACGATGTGGGATTGCACAGACAGCCAGGAGGTTGGCTTAGAAGCAGCCACCCTTGAAAGAGTGCGTAATAGCTCACTGGTCGAGTGGTCCTGCGCGGACAATGAAACGGGGCTCAAGCCTAGAGCCGAAGCTGCGGATTTCTTCGCTTTGCGAAGGAGTGGTAGGGGAGCGTCGAGCGTGCAGCGAAGCGGCCGCAGAAGCGGTCGTGGAGCGCGTTCGAGAGCGAATGCCGGCATGAGTAGCGAAAGAGGAGTGAGAAACTCCTCCGCCGAATGCCCAAGGGTTCCTGGGGAAGGCTAATCCGCCCAGGGTGAGTCGGGAGCTAAGGCGAGGCCGAAAGGCGTAGTCGATGCACAACTGGTTGATATTCCAGTACCACCGTGTCCGCGCCCATTCCAAGACGGAATTGCTAAGGGGCTGCTCCTTCGGGAGCGAACCGACCCATTCCGTGGCGGACAGCGACGGGGAGACGCAGGAGGGTAGGTGATCCCGGGCGTTGGTTGTCCCGGGGTAAGCGTGTAGGGCGGGGTTCAGGCAAATCCGAACCCCATCACGCCTGAGACGCGATGCCGAGCCGATTAAGGCGAAGTCATTGATCCCATGCTGCCGAGAAAAGCCTCTAGTGAGCTGACACGGTGCCCGTACCCCAAACCGACGCAGGTGGGCAGGTAGAGAATACCAAGGCGATCGGGAGAACAGTGGTTAAGGAACTCGGCAAAATACCTCCGTAACTTCGGGAGAAGGAGGGCCTCATCAGGGTGACGCACCTCGCGTGCTGAGCCCGAAGGGGTCGCAGAGAGCAGGGTGAAGCGACTGTTTACTAAAAACACAGCAGCGTGCGAAGTCGCAAGACGATGTATACGCTGTGACGCCTGCCCGGTGCCGGAAGGTTACGGGGAAGGGTTAGTCCGCAAGGGCGAAGCTCTGAACCTAAGCCCCGGTAAACGGCGGCCGTAACTATAACGGTCCTAAGGTAGGGATGCCCTATGCAGGCATAGGGCGCTGCCCCCCCGTCGGTGACGACGTGGTGCGCAGCCGGCTATATGCTGGAAAACCCGAGTATCCTCCGCTACTCGTTTGACTGTCTCACCCCCTTTGTAGAGTGGTGGGATGTCAGGCAGTGAAAATGCAGGTGGTGCGGAAAACCAGCAGGAAAGACTCATGACCAATGGATGGGTCGTGGGATTCGTAGATGGCGAAGGCTGTTTCAGCTGCCCCATCTACCGTTGCCGCACGATGACACTTGGATGGCAAGTTCGACCAGAATTTGCCGTTGTTCAAGGAGCGTCGAGTGGCGACGTTCTAGAAGAGCTTGTCCGCTTTTTCGGATGCGGCAAGGTGTTCCGTAACCGCCGGCACGACAATCACCGGGAAGATATATTCCGGTATTGCGTCCAGCGATACGGAGATCTCCGGGACACGATCGTCCCGTTCTTCGAGGAGAACTCATTGCGGACGTCGAAGCGACACAACTTCGACAAGTTCGCCGATATCATTGCTTTGATGAATCACCGACGACATCTTTCGATCAGCGGTTTGATCGAAATCGCCGGTATCGCCGAGACAATGAACCATCGCAAGCCATCCGAGGTCCTGAGAATCCTCAGAGACCATACGCCGGCCCTCTTCGGAATGTCGTCCGAAGAAGATGAGATGGTCCGGACCCTACGGCGACGTAGGGAGGCTGGCGGAAACGCCCAGTCCGCCTATCGAGGAGTCGTGCCCCCGATCGGTTCACAAGTAACAGATTCCAGCGAAATTCCTTGTCGGGTAAGTTCCGACCTGCACGAATGGCGTAACGACTTCACTACTGTCTCAACCACTGACCCGGCGAAATTGAAGTCCGAGTAAAGATGCTCGGTAGCTGTGACAGGACGGAAAGACCCCGTGGACCTTTACTACAACCTGATGTTGAGTTTTGGTACATATTGTGTAGGATAGGTGGGAGGCTTGGAAGCTGCAGCGCTAGCTGTGGTGGAGCCAACGTTGAAATACCACCCTGTATGTACTGGGGCTCTAACCCAGACCCGTGAATCCGGGTCGGGGACAGCGGCAGGCGGGTAGTTTGACTGGGGCGGTCGCCTCCTAAAGAGTAACGGAGGCGCCCAAAGGTTCCCTCAGGCTGGTTGGCAATCAGCCGTCGAGTGCAATGGCACAAGGGAGCTTGACTGCGAGACACACAGGTCGAGCAGGTGCGAAAGCAGGGCATAGTGATCCGGCGGTTGCGTGTGGAAGCGCCGTCGCTCAACGGATAAAAGGTACCCCGGGGATAACAGGCTCATCTTCCCCAAGAGTCCATATCGACGGGAAGGTTTGGCACCTCGATGTCGGCTCGTCGCATCCTGGGGGTGAAGCATCTCCCAAGGGTTGGGCTGTTCGCCCATTAAAGCGGTACGCGAGCTGGGTTTAGAACGTCGTGAGACAGTTCGGTCCCTATCCGTCACAGCCGTAGGAAACTTGAGGAAGGCTGTCCCTAGTACGAGAGGACCGGGACGGACGCAGCTCTCGTGTGCCAGTTGTCCTGCCAAGGGCACGGCTGGTTAGCGACCTGCGGGTGGGATAAGCGCTGAAAGCATCTAAGCGCGAAGCTCGTTCCTAGATGAGGTTTCCCACAGCACAAGCTGGTAAGGCCCGTGGCCAGATGACCACGTTGATAGGCCGGAGGTGTACGTACCGCAAGGTACTCAGCCGACCGGTACTAATCGGCCGAGGGCTTGGAGATTCTATTAATTTGTTCGTGCTCGCTCTGAAAGGCTCAAGAACAGAGCCCTAGATTTCCGGTGGCCTTAGCGGCGGAGTCACACCCGTTCCCATTCCGAACACGGAAGTTAAGCCTGCCAGCGCCGATGGTACTTGGGGGGCATCCCCCTGGGAGAGTAGGTCGCCGCCGGATTCTTTTTGTGAAGGCCCCCACCTCGGTGGGGGCCTTCTGCATTGAGCGGCCCGGGAGGCCGCTCCGTGAATATCCAGTTAGTCTCGACATTCGTGGCCCCTCCGAGACGACAGCCCTCCGACCCGCGGAGCGGCCGACCCGCGAGGCCCGGGCCGAAGCGGGCCGGCGACGCCGGCCGGACCGGCGCATCCAAGGCGTCGTCCCGACGGTCCGCCGAGGCCCCCATGCCGGCGAAGTGGGGAAAGGTGGCCCGGGCCGGCGCCCGCGTCGTCCGCCCTGCCCCTGACCGGGAGGACAAGCCACCCGAGACTCGTGACCGCGGCCGGCCACCGGCGTGGGAGCCCGAGAAGTGGACCAAGGAACCCGCGCCCGGCCGGCGTCCCCCGGAAAAGAAGGCGGAGACGCCGGCGCCGGCCCCGCAGCCTCGGGCCAGGAAGGTTCCCAAGGTCATCTCCCAGGAGGTCGCCGGTGCGGTGGAGCCGGCGCTGGCCCCTCGCATCGAGCGCCGGCTGGCCCAGGCGGCCGACGCTTTCGAGCGCGACCACCTAACCGATGCCCTGCGCATCCTGCGACCCCTGGCCAAGGAGGCCCCCAACGTGGCTGCGGTGCGCGAGCTCACCGGCGTCGCCTTCTACGGCACCGGGCAGTGGGCGTTGGCGGCCAAGGAGCTGGAGGCTTTCCGGGCCCTTGGCGGATCCGTCGAGCAGCACCCGGTGCTGGCCGACTCCTACCGGGCCCTGAAGCGGTACAAGGCGGTTGCCGACCTCTGGGAAGAGCTGCGCGAGGCGTCGCCGGGCGCCGCTCTCGTCACCGAGGGCCGGATCGTGGCCGCCGGCGCCTTGGCCGACCAGGGCGATATCCCGGGCGCTATCGCCCTCCTGGAGAAGGGTCCGGTGCGCCCGAACCGCAGCGCAGCCCTGCACCACGCCCGCCTTTGGTACGCCCTGGCCGACCTCTACGAGCGGGCGGGCGACGCCCCCAGGGCCCGCGAACTCTTCGGCCGGGTGGTGGCGGTGGAGCCGGGCCTGGCCGACGCCGCCGAACGCCTCGCCGGCCTGGGATGACTGTCTCAAGGCCCCGGTAGAGTTCTTCCCGGCGCTTCCCCCTCGCCTCGATCCGAGAGAACGAAGGGGAACGTGATGACGAATGTGGTGGTGCTGATGGGCCGGCTGGCTCGGCCGCCGGAGACCCGGGAGTTGCCTTCGGGCGACCGGTTGGTGGCTTACGAGGTCACCGTGGAACGGCCGAACGAGCGGGCGGAGACGGTTCCCGTCGTGTGGTTCGCGGCGCCGGCCAGCGCCGGCGACCACGACGTCGACGAGCGCATGCTGGTGGTAGGCCGGGTGCGCCGGCGCTTCTTCCGGACCGGCGCCGGCACGCAGAGCCGCACCGAGGTGGTGGCCGAGGCGGTGGTCAACGCCCGGCACGCCAAGCGGGCGGCCGCCGCCCTCGAGCGGGCGCAGAGCCGGCTGGCCGAGGCCCTGGCGTGAGGTGGTTCGGTCAGTCCGCCCGCCGGCGGAACACCATGCCGGTCCGGGGCTTGGGGTGGAAGAAGGTGGTCTTGGTCGGCATGCGCCGGCCGGCCACCGCGGCCCGGGCGATCTCGTGCACGTCCACCGGCCGCAGGAGCACGCCGGCGGAGACCTTGCCAGCGGCCGCCTGGGCCAGCACCGACTCCGGGGAGTGGTCGAAGCCCAGGGTGTGGGCCGGCAGGGTGGCCAGGGCGGCGTCGAGGAGGGCGGCGTCCGGCTCGCCGGCGCCGGCGCCGGCCCGCGGCACGAGGATCCACGACTGGTCACCGCCCAGCACCAGCCCCAGGCCGCCGGCCTCGGCCATGCGGTCGGGAAGCGAGGCGGGAGGGGAGCCGTCGGCGACGGCTTCGAAGAAGGGATTCAGGGCCGCCAGCAGGTCGAAGCCGGCGGGGAGGTGGCCGATTAGCCGGTGGATGGGCCGCACCCCGGCCTGGCTGTCGCCCAGCTCGCACACGAGGGCCAGCAGCAGGTCCTCGTCGCCGCCGGCCCGACCACGCTCGGCACGCACTTCGTCACGGCGGGCGAGGGCCACCGAGTACCGGTGGTGGCCGTCGGCGATGACCACCGGGGCCGAGCCCACGATGGCTCCCACCGCCTCCACCACGCCGGGCTGGGTCAACCGCCAGAGCCGGTGGTGCACGCCCTCCTCGTCGGTGCAGCGGGCCACCGGCGCGCCCGGCGCCGCAGTGCACAGCGCGGTGAGCCCCTCGGCCATCGACAGGCCCCATACCGGCGACAGGTCGGCCCGGCACGCCCGGAGGAGGTTGAGGCGGTCGTCACGCACCTTGGACTGAGTCTCCTCGTGGGGGAGCACGTCCCCCTCGCCCGGCGCCACCACCTCCAGGGCGCCGAGCACGCCGGCGATCTGGCGGCTGTTGCCGTCGGCGTCGTGGTAGCCCATCCGGTAGGCGTAGAAGCCGGGCTCGGGATCGGTGGCCAGGACGCCGGCGGCCAGCCACTCGTCGAGCAGAGCGCCGGCGGCTGTGTACCGGTCCTGGCCGGCATGGCCCTCGCGGGGGAGGTCGATCCGTACGACGTTGTAGGGGCTCCGAGATTCGAGCGCCGATTGCTCCTCGGGGCCGATCACGTCATACGGCGGGGCGATGACCTCGTCGAGATCGACGTGGTCGAGGTCGTAGCGGACGCCGGCGAACGGCTCGAAGCGGGGCACCACCTCTGCCTAGCAGAGCGGCGTTACCAGGTCGGACCGGGCGCCGGCTCGTACCGGGGGACACGAGGCGGGCGCAGGCGATCACGGAGGAGCAGGGCGACGAGGGCGCCGAAGACGAAGCCGCCGACATGGGCCACCCAGGCCACTCCTTCGTTGGGGTTGGTGAAGAACTGGGTGACGAACCAGACGCCCAGGAGCCACTTGGCGCCGATGTCGCGTATCAGGAAGAAGATCAGCGACAGGATGCGCACGTTGGGGAAAAGCACCAGGTAGGCGCCCATCACGCCGGCGATGGCCCCCGATGCGCCGACGACGGGGACAGTGCTCTGGGGCTGGACGAGGATGTGAGCGGCGGAGGCCACCAGGCCGGCGAGGACGTAGAAGGCGAGGTAGCCGCCGGTGCGCATGCGGTCCTCGATGTTGTTCCCGAAGATCCACAGGAACAGCATGTTGCCGCCGAGGTGCCAGAGGTCCCCGTGCAGGAACATGGAGTACAGCAGGGCCAGCCACACCGACTTCTCCGGGTAGCCGGCGTTCTCCTCGGCCGCCGTCGTCTCACAGGCGGTGTCGTCGCCGGCGAGGATCGTCCGCTCGAGCTCGTCCACGTTCAGTGGCCGGCCCTCGACCACTTCGCACGGAATGGCCGCTACCTCGAACGGATAGAGGATCTGACGGTTCTGGTTCCCGTCGAACGGCCGCTGGACAAAGAGGAACACGCCGATGTTGATGACCATCAGCAGCACGGTGACCACCGGGAAGTGCCGCGTGGGGTTGTAGTCCTTGAGGGGGATCACCGCCGGCAGCTTAGGTCCGGCCTCCGTCCGCCCCAGGACCGGCGGGTAGTCTCGTTCCCATGGCCGGAGACGATCTGTTCACCCGCTACCTGGAGATCGGCGCGTCGATCCTGGGCATGACCCGGGAGCGGGCCGAGGCCATCGTCCGTGACCTGGTGGCCTCGGGTGAAGTGGCCAAGAGCCAGGCCACCAAGGCCGCCGACTGGCTGGTGGAGCGGGGCAAGACCGGCTCGGAGGAGCTGGCCGAGCTGGTGCGGCGGGAGATCCGCCAGCAGGTCAGCGCACTCGGGCTGGCCACGAAGGCCGATGTCGCCCGCCTGGAGGCCGAGATCGAGGAGCTGAAGGCGGCGAAGGCGCCGCCGCCCCGCGCCCGGGCCCGCAAGCCCAAGGCGCCGGCTGCGGCGCCGGCCACCAAGCCGGCGGGCATCACCAAGTCGGCGCCGGCGCGCAAGCGCCCCGGCGCCGTCCCGCCCGCCGGCGGAGCCGATTCCCCGAAGGGCTGAGGTCCTGCGCCGGCGGCTCGACACGGAGCTGGTGCGCCGGGGGCTCGTCTCGAGCCGGGATCGGGCACAGGCCGAGATCAGCGCGGGCCGGGTGATGGTGCGGGGGGTGCCGGCCACCAAGGCGGCCCGCATGGTCGACGCCGACGATCCGGTCGCCCTCCAGGGCCCCGGGCCCCGCTTCGTCAGCCGGGGCGGCGAGAAGCTCGACGCCGCTCTCGACCGGTTCGCCATCGACGTCGCCGGCCGCACGGCGCTCGACGCCGGCGCCTCCACCGGAGGCTTCACCGACTGCCTCCTCCAGCGGGGCGCGGCCCACGTGGTCGCCGTCGACGTCGGCCGCGGCCAGCTCGACCTGCGTCTCCGCACCGACGACCGGGTCACCGTCCGGGAGCGGACCAACATCCGCCACCTCACCCCGGCCGATGCCGGCGGACCATTCGACCTTGTCGTCGCCGACCTGGCCTTCATCTCCCTGCGGACCGTGGCGCCGGCCCTGCTCTCCCTGTCCACCGCCGGGGCCGACCTCGTGGTGCTGGTCAAGCCGCAGTTCGAGGCCGGGCGGGTCGAGGCCAGCCGGGAGCGGGGCGTCATCCGCGACCCCGAGGTGTGGCGCCGCACCCTTGCCGAGGTGGTTGGCGCCTTCGCGGCCGGCGGGGCGGCCATCATGGAGCTCATGGTGTCGCCGCTGGTCGGAGCGGAGGGCAACGTCGAGTTCCTGGCCCATCTCGTGCGCGGCGCAGCCCCTGCCCACGACGCCGAAGCGCTCATCGCCGGCGTGGTCGAGGAGGCCTGAGGGTGGCCACGATCGGCATGATCGTCCACGAGCACCGGCCCGAGGCCGCGGAACTGGCCCGGGAGGCCACTCGCTGGCTCACCGGCCAGGGCCACGCGGTCCGCCTGCCCAAGGACGACGCCGAGACCGTCGGCCTGCCCGAGCTCGGGTACGCGCCCGAGGAGCTGGGTGCCGGCCTCGACCTGGCCGTCACCCTGGGCGGTGACGGCACCATCCTCCGGGCCGTGAACCTGGTCAGCCGCCACGGCGTGCCGCTCCTCGGCGTCAACCTCGGGCGGCTGGGCTACCTCGCCGACCTCGAGCCCGAGGGGCTCACCGATGCCCTTGAACGGATGGTGAACGGCGACTTCGCCATCGAGGAGCGCATGATGCTCTCGGTCTTCGTCCAGCGGGCCGGGGAGCCGCCGGTGATCCCGGCGGTCGGAGGCGACCTCTGGGCGCTCAACGAGGTGGTTGTTGAGCGGCCGGCCGCCGGGCACACCGTCCACGTCGCCGTGGAGGTGGAGGACCGGTTCTGGACCACCTATGCGGCCGACGGCCTCATCGTCGCCACCCCGACGGGCTCGACCGCCTACGCCTTCTCCGCCGGCGGGCCGATCGTCTCGCCCAACGTCCGGGCCCTGATCATGACACCGGTGTCGGCCCACATGCCGTTTGACCGGAGCCTGATCGTCGATGCCGGCGACGCCGTTCGTATCGAGGTCACCGACCGCCCCGCCGCAGTGGTGATCGACGGGCGGGAGGTCGGCACGCTCGAGAAGGGCGACGCCATCATCTGCACCGAGGCGCCCGGGTCGGCCCGGTTCGTGTCCTTGAGCGCCCGCGACTTCTACGGAATCCTCAAGACCAAATTCGGCGTGGCCGACCGGTGATCTGCGGCGTGGCCGACCGCTGATGCTCGCTGAGCTGCACGTGCGCGACCTGGGGGTCATCGCCGACCTCCAGCTGCTGCTGGACGCCGGCATGACCGCCCTCACTGGCGAGACCGGCGCCGGCAAGACCCTGGTCGTGGAGGCCATCGAGCTGCTCATGGGCGGGCGGGCCGACGCCGTGCTCGTCCGCCCCGGCGCCGAGGAGGCCCGGGTCGAGGGCCGTTTCGTCAGCGCCGACGGCGCATCAGAGACCGTGCTGGCCCGGGCCGTGCCCCGCAACGGCCGGTCCCGGGCCTACATCGACGGCCGCTTGGCGACGGCGGCCGAGCTCGCCGACCTCGGCAAGGCCCTCGTCGACCTGCACGGCCAGCACGCCCATCAGTCACTGCTGTCGCCCCGAGCCCAGCGAGCCGCGCTCGACCAGTTCGCCGGCGTGGACCTTACGCCGCTGCTCGAGGCCAAAGACCACGTCAGTCAGCTCCACGACGCCCTGGCCGCACTGGGGGGCGACGCCCGGGCCCGGGCGCGGGAGCTCGACCTCCTCCGGTTCCAGCTGGCGGAGCTCGAGGCAGCGCTCGTCGAGGACCCCGACGAGGATATGGCCCTCGAGGCCGAGGAGGACGCCCTCGCCGACGCCACCGCTCACCGGGAGGCCGCCGCCGCGGCCTACGACGCCCTGCTGGGCGACAACGGCGCCCTCGATGCTGTAGGTGCCGCAGTCGAGGCCGTCGCCGGCCGCCGGCCCTTTGCCGAGGTGGAGGGCCGGCTGCGGTCGCTGCAGGCGGAGCTGGCCGAGGCCGCGGCCGACCTGCGCCAGGCCGGCGACCAGATCACCGACGAGCCCGAGCGCCTCGACCAGGTCCGGGCCCGCCGGCGCATGCTCCACGACCTCTGCCGGAAGTACGGTGAGCGGTTGACCGAGGTGATCGCGTTCGAGTCCGAGGCGCGTGCCCGACTGGCCGAATTGGAGTCGCACGGCGTGAGGGTGGAGGCCCTGGAACGGGAGCGGGACGCAGCGGTGGCGGCGGCGGGAGGGGCGGCGGCCGCAGTGGCCCGCGCCCGGCACCGGGCTGCGCCCCGCCTGGCGGCCGAGGTCCAGGAGCACCTTCGCCGGCTGGCCATGCCCGCCGCCCGCCTCGAGGTCACCGTCGACGGGCCGGGCCCCGCAGACGACGTCGAGTTCCGGCTGGCGGCCAACCGGGGCTCCAGCCCGCTGCCCCTGGCCAAGGTGGCATCCGGCGGGGAGCTGGCCCGGGCCATGCTGGCCGCCCGCCTGGTCCTCACCGAGGCGCCACCCACGCTGATCTTCGACGAGGTCGACGCCGGCGTCGGCGGTGAGGCGGCCCTCGCCGTCGGGCGGGCGCTCGCCGACCTGGCCGGCGCCCACCAGGTGCTGGTGGTCACCCACCTGCCCCAGGTGGCGGCCTTCGCCGACCACCAGGTGGTGGTGGCCAAGGAGGACCGCAAGGGCCAGACCGTGGCGTCGGCCGGCGCCGTCACCGGGCCCGAGCGGGTGGTCGAGCTGTCCCGGATGCTCTCCGGCCAGCCGTGGTCGGACACGGCGCGCAACCACGCCGAGGAGCTCCTCGCGACAGCTGCCGCACAAAGGCGCACCCGCTAAGTGGCAAGGGAGAGCCTGCGCCAGCGCTTCGGCCGCCCGTCGCTGCGGCCAGTCCCCACCGAGGGCGTCGCCATCGGCCGGGCCCGGGTCGACCGGCGGACCAAGAACCTCCTCCTGCGGATCCAGCCCGGCGAGATCGCGGTGATCGACCACGAGGACATCGACCGTGTTGCGGCGGAGGGGCTCATCCTGGCCAAGGCCGGCGGGGTGGTGAACGCGGCCCGCTCCAGCTCGGGGCGCTATCCCAACCTCGGGCCGCTGCTGCTGGCCGCCGCCGGCATCCCCGTGGTCGACGACGTCGGGATGAAGGTGCTCACCGCCGTGCGGGAGGGCCAGCTGCTGGAAATCGCCGGCACCGAGGTCCGCCGCGACGACGAGGTGGTGGCCGTCGGTGTCCGCCACACCCTGGAGTCGCTTGAGGCCCAGTTGGAGGCGGCCCGCCAGTCGATCGGCGACGAGCTGGAGCGGTTCGCCGAGAACACCCTCGAGTACCTGCGCCGGGAGCGCCACCTGCTTACCGACTCCCCGGCCCTGCCCGACCTCGACGTCGACCTGTCGGGCCGCCACGTGCTGATCGTGGTCCGGGGTGGCACCGACGCCCGGGCCGATCTCTCCGCCCTCAGCGCCTACATCAGGGAGATGCGCCCGGTGATGGTCGGCGTGGACGGGGGCGCCGACGTCCTGCTCGACTGCGGCCACAAGCCCGACATCGTCATCGGCGACTTCGACTCGGTGTCGACCGACGCCCTCCAAGTCGGCGCCCAGCTGATCGTCCACGCGTACCCCGGGGGCACGGCGCCCGGGGCGGCCCGGCTGGAGGAGCTGGGCATGAAGCACACCACCTTCGAGGCCGCCGGCACCAGCGAGGACGTGGCCATGCTGTTGGCCTATGAGAAGCGGGCCGAGTTGATCGTGGCCGTGGGCACGCACGCCTCGATGATCGAGTTCTTCGACAAGGGACGGGCGGGCATGGCCTCGACGTTCCTCGTCCGCTTGAAGGTCGGCCCCATCCTGGTCGACGCCAAGGGCGTGAGCCGGCTCTACCAGAGCCGGGTGCGCACGAGCGACATGATGCTGCTGGTCGTGGCCGCCCTGTTCGCCATGATCGTCATGATCGCCGTCGCCCAGCCCCTGCACGTCTTCCTCGAGGCGACCTGGTTCACCGTCACCGAGACCTGGAACGCCATCCTCGGATGATCAACCTCCGCTATCACATCGTCTCCCTGGTGGCGGTGTTCCTGGCCCTGGGCCTGGGCATCGTGATGGGATCCACGGTGATCTCCCGGGTCACCGTCGACGCGCTGAACGACCGCCTCGACGTCGTCCAGCGCTCCCAGGGCGCCATCCGCGAGGAGAACGCCCGCCTCGGCCAGCAGGCCAAGCAGGCCCAGGACTTCGCCGTGACCACGCGCGACCAGCTCCTGCGAGGCCACCTCCGCAATATCCCGGTGATGGTCGTCGCCGTGGCCGGCGTCGACCGCCGGCCGGTCGACGAGCTGCGTCAGGCCCTCGCCGGCGCCCAGGCCACCCTGGAGGGCACCATCTGGTTCACGGCCAAGATGCGCCTGGGCAGCGACGGCGACGTGCGGGCCCTCGCCACTGCGCTCGACCTGCCCGTCGGCTCGGCCGACATCGTCCGTCGTCAGGCCCTGGCCAAGGTGGCCACGGCCCGGGAGGCGGCCAGCGCCGAGGCCAGCCCCCTGGCCGCCCTGCAGATCGCCGGCTTCCTGACCTACGAGGCGCCGCCACTGGCAACGTCGACGACCTCGACGACCCCCATCAACCTCAACGCCCTGCCGCTGCCCAACACCCGGTACCTCGTGGTGTCGGGGGCCGGCGCCGAGGTGGGCGACGACGTGGTGGCCGTGCCGCTGGTGCAGGCCTACGCCCAGGCGTCGGGACGGGTGGTGGCGGCGGAGTCCGGCGTGGACACCGATGGCGGGCGGGCGGTGTTCGTCGGCCTCCTCCGGGGCGACACCCTGGCCGCCCGGCTGTCCACCGTCGACAACATCGAGTCGCCCATGGGTCAGACCGCTGCGGTCCTGGCCCTGGAGGACCTCGGGGTGCCCCGGTTCGGGCACTACGGTGTGGGTCCCGGCGCCCAACGCATCCTCCCGCAACCAACCTCTTGAACCTCGGGGGACCGAGGGGGCAGGTCACCGCCGGCAACCTCGCGGCCCGGATCACCGGGCTGATACGGGTTGTGGCCGTCGGTGGCGCCCTGGGCACGACCTACCTGGGCAACACCTACCAGTCGGCCAACCTGGTCTCCAACCTGCTGTTCGAGCTGCTGGCCGCCGGCATCCTGTCCTCGGTGCTGGTCCCGCCCTTCGTCGCCTTGCTCGACGACGGCCGGCGGGAGGACGCCGAGCGCCTGGCCGGGGCCGTCCTCGGCCTGGCCCTGGCCGCGCTCGGCGTGGTCACCGTCGCCGGCCTCATCGCCCGGCCGTGGATCATGCGGATCCTCACCGTGGCCGTAGCGGACGAAGCGGTGCGGGACGCCGAGGTGAAGCTCGGCGGCTTCCTGCTGTGGGTGTTCGTGCCCCAGGTGCTGTTCTACGCGGTCAGCTCGGTGGCTACCGCCGTGCTTCACGGGTCACGCCGCTTCGCCGCCGCCGCATTCGCCCCGGTGGCCAACAACGTGGTGGTGATCCTCACCATGGTGGTCTTTGCCGTGCTGGCCGGCACCGACGGGGGCCTCGACCTCCGGTTGTCCCATCGCCTGGTCCTGGCCGTCGGCACCACCGCCGGCGTGGTGGCAATGGCTGCGGTTCCCCTGCTGGCGCTGCGCCGGGCCGGCATCCGGCTGCGGCCCCGATGGGAGCCGTCGCATCCCGCCCTCCGGTCCCTCGGCAAGGCGGGCATCTGGGGCATCGTCTACCTCACGATGAGCCAGCTGCTGGTGGGGGTGACGTTGGTCCTGGCCAACCGGGTCGAAGGAGGCGTCGTCGCCTACCACATCGCCTTCACGACGTTCCTCCTGCCGTTCGCCCTCCTGGCCCATCCCGTGCTCACCACCGTCTACCCCGGCCTGGCCGCCGACGCTCACGCCGGCCGGTGGGCCGGCTTCGCCGAGGCACTGGGCCGGGGGGCCCGCAGCATCGCCTTCCTGGTCCTGCCTGCCGCCGCCCTCATGGCCGCCCTGGCTGAGCCCGGCCTGCGCCTCATCCAGCTGGGCGCCCTCGACGATGCCGGCACCCGGCTGGTGGCCGGCGCCCTCGCCGCCTACGCCGTGGGCCTGGCCGGCTACGCCGGCCTCCACCTGCTGACCCGCGCCTCCTATGCGGCCGCCGACACCCGCACGCCGGCGCTGGTGAACGTGGCCGTGGCCGTCGGGGGGTCGGTGCTCATGGTCGTGCTCACCTTCGTCGTCCCGGCCAGCGGGGGGATGGTGGCCATCGGCGCCGCCCACTCTGTCGCCATGGTCGTGGGGATGGTGGCTCTGGGCATCGCAGTGCGCCGGCGGGTCGGCGTGGCCTGGCCGGTGGGCGCCACCCTGGCCCGCAGCGCCGCCGGCGCGGTAGCCGCCGGCGTGGCCGCCCGCCTGGTGTCCGACCTCGTCCCGGTCGACGGCCGGCTGGGGGCGGCGGTGGCCGTCACCCTCGGCGGCGCCGCTGGCGTGGCCGCCTACCTGCTGGCCGCCTGGGCGCTGCGGGCTCCCGAGCTGACTGTTCGCCGGCGACCGGCGGTCGTGCTGTGATCGCCTCGCAACCAGAGGTTGCTCGGCGAGGCAATCGCGCTCGCCAGCCATCTTCAACGAGTACGCCCGATGCAGGTAGTGAGGATACGTGAGAGTCGTCGCCGTGGTGCCGGCCAAGGACGCCGCCGGCTCGATCGCCGACACGGTGAAGGCCCTGGCTGGCGTGCGGGGCGTGAGCGGTGTCCTCGTGGTCGACGACGGCTCCACCGACGCCACGGCCAAGCACGCCAGAGCCGCCGGCGCCTGGGTCCTGAGCCTGCCCGAGAACCAGGGCAAGGGCGGGGCGGTGGCGGCAGCGGTGGCCGCCACCCCTGAGACCGACGTCTACCTGCTGGTCGATGCCGACACCGGCGCCACTGCGTCGGGCGCCGGCACGCTGCTCGACGCCGTCCTCGCCGGCGACGCCGACATGACCGTCGGCGTGCTGCCGGCGGCCGGCGGGCGCGGTGGCTTCGGCACCGTCAAGCGGCTGGCCGCCGCCGGCATCCGGCGGGGCGCCGGCGGCTTCGTCGCCACCGCGCCGATCTCGGGCCAGCGGGCCGTACGGGGCCCGCTGTTGCGCTCGCTCGACCTCGCCCCCCGGTTCGGCCTGGAGGTCGGCCTCACCGTCGATGCGGTGCGGGCCGGCGCCCGGGTGCTCGAGGTGCGTGTGGCGATGGACCATCGCCACACAGGCCGCAGCGTCGCCGGGTTCGCCCACCGGGGCCGCCAGGGCGCCGACATCGTCCGGGCCCTGTGGCCCCGCCTGACCACGGCCCGCACCCGGATGGCCGCCGTGGTGATGCTGGCCCTGGTGGTCATGGCCGGCGCGTCGTGGTCGGGCTCGCGGGCCGCGCCGTCGAGCGTGGCGCCGGCCGCCGAGCCGGCGAAGGTGCTGCTCGTCGGCCTGCCCGGCCTGCGCTGGGACGACGTCGGCACCGGCGCCATGCCGGCGCTGGACCGCCTGGCCGCCGGGGGGGCGGTCGGGGCCATGAACGTCCGCACCCGCTCCGACACCCCCACCGCCGGCGAGGGCTACGCCAGCCTGGGCGCCGGCAGCCGGGTGCAGGCCGGGCCGGCGGCCGACGCCGCCGTCGGCCGTGACGGCGCTGTGGTGGTGCCCGCCGCCGAGGAGATCCGGGCCGGCGCCGGCCGCCACCTCCCCACCCGCCCCGGGGCCCTGGGCGACGCCCTCCACGCCGCCGGCAAGCGCACCGCAGTGGTGGGCACGGCCGACCTGGCGCCCAACCTGAGCGAACTGTCGATCCCCGGCCACCCCAACGTGGCCCGGCCGGCGGCCGTCGCCCTGATGGACAGCCGCGGGGTGGTCGACGCCGGCAGCGTCTCGGCCGACGACCTCCTCATCGGCGACCGGCCGGCGCCGTTCGGCCAGCGAGCCGACGTCGACGCCATCTCGGCCCGCACCCTCGACGCCCTGACGACGGCCGACGTCGTCCTCGTCGACCCTGGCGACCTGTCACGGTCGGCGGCCCTGACCGGCATCGGCGCCGCCCAGGTGTACATCGACCGCACCCGCGCCGCAGCCCTGGCCCAGGCCGACGAGCTCATCGGCCGGCTGGCCGCCGGCGCCCCACCGGGCACCTTGTTCCTCGTCGTCTCCGTCACGCCGCCGGCCGAGGAGTGGCGCCTCACGCCGGTGGTCGCGTCGGGGGCCGGCGTGGTCCCCGGCTTCCTGCACTCGCCGTCCACTCGCCGGCTCGGCCTGGTCACCCTCACCGACCTGGCGCCCACGGTGCTCGACGCGGTCGGCGCGCCGGCGCCGGAGACCCTGACCGGCAGGCCCCTGCGCTACCACCCGGCGCCGGCGGAGCCCTCCCGGTTCGACCGCCTGGCCCGCCTCGACCGCGACGGCGCCTGGCGAGAAGGCGTATGGCTGCCGGTGACGACGGTGTTCATCGTCGCCCAGGTCGGGCTGTGGTTCCTCACCGGCTTCGCCGTGTTCAGCCACACCCCGTGGGTGCCCTGGCCCTCTCTGCGCCTCGCCGCGCTCGCTGTCGCCGCCTTCCCGCTCGCCGCCCTGCTGCTGCGGGCTCTCCCGTTCGTCCCGGGCATGGGCGACGCCGGCCTGGCCGTGCTCGTCGCCCTCGACCTGGTCGTGGTGGCCGTCGCGTCGCGCGCCCGCCGGCGCCCGCTGTCGCCGCTGGCGTGGATCCTCGGAACCACGATCGCCCTCCTCGTGGCCGACGTCGCCACCGGTGCCCGGCTCCAGCTGGCCGGCATCCTCGGCTACGCCCCCCAGACGGCCTCCCGGTGGTTCGGGCTCGGCAACACCGCCTTCGGGGTCCTGGCCGGCGCCAGCCTGCTGCTGGCCGGCCTGCACGTGGCCCATGCCCCGCGCCGGCGGGAGGCCCTCGTGACCGTCGCCGCCCTCCTTGCGGTGGTCGTCTTCGTCGACGGTGCTCCGTTCCTGGGCGCCGACGTGGGTGGCGTTGTCACCCTGGTGCCGGTCGGCGGGCTGGCCTTGCTGGCCCTGGCCGGTGAGCGGCTGACGTGGCGCCGGCTCGTCGTCGCCGGCGGGGCGACGGCCGCCGCCCTGGCCGTCGTCACCGCCGTCGACCTCCTGCGGCCGGCGGAGAGCCGCACCCACCTGGGCCGGCTGGCGGCGGAGACGTTCAGCTCGGGCGACGCCAGCCTGTTCGCCACCGTGGCCCGGCGGGCCGAGGTCACCCTCGGCGTGGTGGGCCAGTCCTTCTGGACTGCGGTCACGCCCACCATCGCCGTCCTGGCCCTGGCCACCTTGCTCCGCAACCCCTGGGCCCGCGCCGTGCTCCCGCCGGCGACGCCGGTGCGGATCGGGGTGCTCGCCGCCCTCGTCGCCGGCCTGCTCGGCATGGCGGTCAACGACTCAGGCGTGATCGTCGTGGCCATGGTCATGGTGTCGGTCGGGCCCGTGCTGGCGTTCTGCGCCCTCGCCGGCCCGCCCCCGGGCGTCAGTGCCCTCCTCGAGCCGGCCGGCAAGTCGGCGCGGACGGCAATGCCGTGACGTCGATCGTCGCCGCGCTGATCGTCGGGTACCTGGCCGCCCGCCTGACCTGGTTGGCCGCCCGACCCTTGTTCACACTGCCGGCGCTGGCCCGCCAGAACTTCCGGGGCCGGATGCTCCCCACGGGCGCCGGCATCGTGGTGGTGCTCGCCGCCCTGCTGGTGGAGGGCGGGCGGGCGTTCGTGGCGTCCTTCGGCGTCGGCGACGGGCCGGCCCGGGGCGCCCGGCTTCTCGTACTGGGCGCGGCGATGGGCTTCGGCCTCCTCGGGCTTCTCGACGACCTGGCCGGCGGCGGGGGAGGCGTGCCTGCGGCCGACGGCGGCACCGAGCGCGGCTTCCGGGGCCACCTGGGGGCGCTGACCCGGGGGCGGGTCACGACCGGGGCCATGAAGCTCTTTGGCGGGGCGGTGGTGGCCCTCGTCGTCGTGGCGCCGTACGTGGTCGACTCGCCCGGGCGGCTCCTGGCCGACGCTGCGCTCGTCGCCCTCTGCGCCAACCTGGGCAACCTCTTCGACCGGGCGCCCGGCCGCACCATCAAGGCCGGCCTTCTCGGGTTCGGCCTCCTCCTGGTGGCGGTCCGTTCCTCCGAGGACCTCACCGGGGTCGCCGTCGTCGTCGGCGCCTTCCTCGGGCTGTTCCTCGACGACCTGCACGAGCGCCTGATGCTGGGCGACGCCGGCTCCAACGTCCTCGGCGCCGTCCTCGGCCTCGGGATCGTCGCCACCTGTGGCACCGCCGGCCGCGACATCGCCCTGGTCGCCGTCGCCGGCCTCAACGTGGCCGGCGAGCTGATGTCGTTCAGCAAGGTGATCGACGCCGTGCCGCCCCTGCGGGCCCTCGATCGCGCCGGCCGGCGTCCCTGAGTGACAGGCTGGCCCGATGCTCGATCACCTCGGCCTCGGCTGCGCCGACCTGGCGGCCAGCGCCGCCTTCTACGACACGGTGCTGGTCCCGCTCGGGGCCCGGCGCCTCATGGACTTCGGCGTGGCCATCGGCTTCGGCGTGCCGCCCAAGCCCGACTTCTGGCTGAGCGCGACCGAAACCCCCGACCGCTTCCGTGAGTCGCACATCGCCTTCGAGGCGCCCAGCCGGGAGGCGGTGCGGGCGTTCTTCGAGGCCGCGGTGAGCGCCGGCGCCGAGGTGTTGCACGAGCCACGGGTGTGGCCGGAGTACCACGAGACCTACTACGGCGCCTTCGTACGTGACCCCGATGGCAACAACGTGGAGGCCGTCTGCCACTTCGATCCCGACGAAAGGAGCAGCGATGCGGATCGTCCTCAGTGACTTCCTGAGCCTGGACGGAGTGGTCCAGGCCCCCGGTGGCCGCAAGGAGGACACCGACGGCGGCTTCGCTCACGCAGCTTCGCCGCCGTGATGCCCGTGGAGCGGCCTCCCCGGCCACGGGCGGGCGGTAGCCTCGCCGCTCGATGCCCCGCCGGCCCGCTGCCCTGCGCCTGGGCGGGCTGTTCCTGTTGCTGCTGGTGGTGGGCGCGCCCGTCGTCGCTCTGGCGGTCGACCGCAACCCGGCTCTGTTCGTGCTCGACGAGTTCGCCTACGCCGACTACCTGTACAAGATCGACAGCGGGCAGTGGGTCGTGCGCCACGGGGAGCTGAGCGGGGAGCCGGCGCTTCGCCGGCTGGCGTGCCGGGGCTACACACCCTCGACGTGGAACGACCGCCCGCCCTGCGACTCGGCCACGTTCGATCCCGCCGTCTTCCCCAACGCCGGCATCAACAGCGCCGACATCCACCCGCCGACGTACTTTCTCGTCACCTACGCCGGCGCCCGCGCCGTCATGGCGCTCGGGGTAACCGACGACCTGATCGACGCCGGCCGCCTCTTTGGGGCGGTCTGGATGGCCGCCGGCCTGGTCGCCCTGTGGTGCCTGGTCCGGGCCCTCGGCGCGGGCCGGTGGGCCTCGGCGTTCGCCCTCGCGCTGGTGGCCGCCGGCCCCATGCTGCTCCAGCAGTGGTACTTCCTCACGCCCGACGCGGCCAACGTGCTCGTCGGCGCCCTCGTCATGCTCGCCGCCCTGGCCTGGGAGCGCAAGGGCGCCGCCCGGGCGTGGCTCGTCGGCGCCGGCGCCCTGGCCATGGCGGTCAAGGCGCCCAACGTGGTCGTGGTCGTCGCCGCCGGTGGCTACCTGCTGGCCCGGGCCTTCCTCGACGAGGACGGTGGCGCCCGGTCCCGCCGCGACTACGTGCGGGCCACCGTCGCCCTTGTCGGCGGCGCAGCGCTGACCTCGGCGGTCTGGCTGGTCACCAGAGCCGCATTGGCCGGGCCGGGGACGTCGCCCATGGAGCGTGACGAGCGGGTGTCGTTCTTGCGGCCGGCGCAGGTGTTGGAGAACGTGGCCCGGTTCATCACGCCCTGGGACCGGGAGCCCTCGTCGCTCTACCCGCTGGCCGTGCTGACGTCGTACCTGTTCGTCGGCTCGTTGCTCGTCGCCCTGGTCGCCGCCGGGCGTCGGGACCGCCGCTTCGCCATCGCCCTGGCCGCCGGCGTGGTGCTGATCGCCGGCCCCCTGCTGCTCGTCGCCGTCAACTTCGTCGTGCGGGGCACCTACACGATCATCGAGCCCCGGTACGGCAGCACGCTCGTGCCCATCCAGGCCGCGCTGGCGGCCACCTACTGGAGCGGGCGTGCCCTCTACGTAGTGGCGATCCTCGCCGTGGTGGCTCCGGTCGCCCTCGTGGTCCGCCTGGTCGCCGGCTAGCCGACGGTGAACGTGGCCGCGCCGGTCACCGAGCGGCTGGCGGAGACGGGGTCGACCTGGGCGAAGCACACCTGGTAGGTGCCGGGCAGGCGGCTCACCGTGCCCGACACCCTTCCGAGCAGCCCGCTTTGGCCGGCGTAGACCACCGTGGGGTTGACGGGAACCAGGTCGACGGCGCATGGCTGGCTGGGGTCCATGCCGGCGCGGCCGGTGACGAGCTGATACGGCACCCCGGCGATGGCGCCGGTGGCGTGCATCCGGATGATGGTGCCCGACTGGCCGGACGCCGACTTGGTGCCATTGGAGAACCAGGTGCTGCCCGTTGCGGAGCTGGTCGTGGTGCCCGCCGGCCCCCGGGCCAGCCAGGCGCTGTTGGCCGAGTTCCAATTCGTGGCCAGCCAGTTCCCGAACGGCGGGTTGGTGTGGAAGTAGTCGTCGTTCCCGCAGTCCAGCAGGGCCTCTTGCGTGGCCGGGCAGGTGAACGTCAGGCTCGTCGGGGTCCCGCCGGGCTTGAACACGCCGGCGGGAACACCGTCGGCATAGCAGAGGCGATCGGACTCGTCGGTGCAGTGGCTGTTGTTGGTGGCGTGGGGCGCAGCCTTCGCCGGGTTGCTGTAGCCGATCACGCCCCCCAGCATGTGCAGGACCTCATGCGCCTCCACCAGGTAGTGCTGGCCCCAGCACCGGGTGTCCACCCGGCCGGCCGACAGCTTGTAGTCAGGATGCCCGTTGTTGGCGTTGAACCCGGGCGTGGGGTTGGAGACGAAGTCGTCGTAGGTCAGGGCGATCCCGCAGTAGAGCGGATCGGGCGTGTCGACCCAGATGAGGTACTTGCGGTCGGTACGGGCGTAGCCCTGGTTCTCGAGCTCGTCGAGGTGCACCGAGAAGCTGTCGACCGCGGCGGCGGAGAGGGTGACGCGCTGGATCACGGGCCGACACTGGCTGTCGGTGACGTAGCGGACGTGGCGGATCCCGCCGGTCTTGGCGGCGCTGGCGTTGAACACGTCGTCGACCCGGGCGGCCCACTCGCGGAACCGGGCCTCGTACTCTGGATAGCGGTCCGGGGTCCCGGCCTCCCGGGCATACATGAGCTGGACGCGGTACCCGTCGGTGCCGTTGCCGAAGCAGCCGACGGTGCCGGGCGGGAAGGCGTCGCCGATGCCGGCGGTGGGCGCCGGCTCACCGAGGCGGAACGTGGGGTCCTGGCCCGGCCGGGGGTCGAGGTCGGCGGGCACCGGATCCGGCCCGTGGGTGCAGCGGGTCTGCGCCCCCGGGCGGCGGCTGACGACCTCGTAGGCGCCGCGGCAGGCGCTGTCGTTGGCGGCCCGGCGCAGGCCGGCGTAAATCAGGCCCCGACTGGGCTCGTCGCGAGGCAATTGGGCGCCTGCGGGCGGCGCGACGGCGACCTCGGAGACCCCGGCGACGAGCGCGGCAAGGCAGACCAGAGAGGCAATCAGACGGCGCATCAGCAACGAACCCCTGGGGACCGTACTACCTATCCGGCACATCCTCGCCGGCTTCGTCGACCTCCGGTGGCGACCCGGCGGCGGTGGCGCTCTCGGGGTCGGGTGCGGCTACCGGCGGGGCGGAGGGCAGGCGGTTGAGGGCGTCGATCAGGGCCCGGAGCCGGCCGTGGCTGGACCGGTCGAAGTGGAGGGCGATTCGGGGTAGGTGGAGATGGTCGTTGCCCGACACCTCCGGAGGCTGCGGCGGGGTGCTCTCGATGCGGCCCCGGGTGCAGATGTCGAAGAACTCGTCGTTCAGGGCGGCGAGCTCGGCCCGGGTGGGAGCGGCCCGGAGGCGCACCACCAGCCGGGCCCCGACGTAGCGGATCGAGTGGTAGTTGCGGAAGAAGCCGAAGATCTCCTCGGTGGCGGAGGCGACGTCGTCGGTGACGCGGACGAGCGTCATGTCGTCCGGAGAGACCAGACCCCGGGCGACCACCTCGTCGGTCACGAAGCGCTGCCACGACCGCCAGTAAGTCCCGCCGGGCACCTCGAGCAGCACGATGGGTGCCGGCGCCGCCTTGCCCGTCTGGAGCAGGGTGAGGAGTTCGAAGATCTCGTCGAGGGTGCCGAACCCGCCCGGGAGGACGGCGAAGCCGGCCGACTCCTTCATCAGCATGAGCTTGCGGGTGAAGAAGTACTTCATGGTGACCAGCCGGTTGTCGTCGCCGAAGGCCGGGTTGGCGCTCTCGAACGGCAGGCGGATATTCACGCCGATGGAATGCTCGGGGCCGGCGCCCTCGGCGCCGGCGGCCATGATCCCCGGGCCGGCGCCGGTGACGATGATCCAGCCGGCGCCGGCGAGGGCCGAGGCCAGGTCACGGGTCTGGACGTAGAGGGGGTCGTCGGGCAGGGTGCGGGCCGAGCCGAAGATCGTCACCTTGGGGACGTGGCGGTAGGGGGCAAAGACCCGGAAAGCCTCCCGCATCTCCTTCAGGGCGGCGTTGGTGATCTTCAGGTCCAGCCGGTCGGCGCCGTCCTCGGCCAGCCGCACGCCGGAGACCAGGATCTCGAAAAGCTGGTCGACATCGGCGCCGGCGCCGGCGTCGGCCAGCACCTCGAGGAGGCGCTGGTCGAGGTCCGGGTCCCCGGTCCGGTATCGCTGGCGATCCGTCATTTCAGCACCACCCTCTCACGGCAGCATCGTCGTTTCGGCCGGCGCCGATGGGGCAAGATGAAGCCATGGTGTCTGCGCTGGTCCTGATCACCCTCTCCCTGGGGGTCATCAGTCTTCTGCTGTACGGCGTGTCCTGGTTCGAGCAGCGGCTGCTGTCGCCGCAGGCCTTGATCGTGCACGCCGCCCGGTCCCGGCAGGCGCCGGCCGAGCACGTCGAGAGGCTGGTCGCCCTCGAGTCTGAGCGCCTGCTCCAGGGTCTCTCGTTGCGGCCGTCCGACCGGGCCGAGCGCGAGGCTGCCGCCGCCGGTCGCTAGCCGGCGAGCCGGGCCGCCACCCGGCCGTACAGCGTTGTCCGCTGCTCCAGCGGTCGCCCGAGAGGTTCCACGATGGCCCGGAAGGCCGCTTCGTCCATGCCCTGCCCGTGGGCGGCGCCGGCGGCCCGGGAGATGTTCTCGTCCATGAGCGTGCCGCCGAGGTCGTTGGCGCCGGCCCGGAGGATCTGACGGGCACCCTCGGCGCCCAGCTTGACCCAGCTGACCTGCACGTTGTCGACGGAGCCGGTGTAGGCGATCCGGCCGACGGCGTGCATCAGGAGCGTCTCCCGGAACGTGGGGCCGCGGCGGGCCCGGCCCTGCAGGAAGAGCGGCGTCGCCATGTGCACGAACGGCAGAGGCACGAACTCGGTGAAGCCACCGGTCTCGGCCTGCAGGGCCCGGGTGCACACCAGGTGGCGGGCCCAGTGCACCGGCTGCTCGACGGCCCCGAACATGATGGTGATGTTGGAGCGCAGGCCGATGGAGTGGGCGGTGCGGTGGGCCTCCAACCACTCCTCGGTGTCGATCTTGTCGGGGCAGAGGACGGAGCGGACCTCGTCGTCGAGGATCTCCGCGGCGGTGCCGGGCAGGGTGGCCAGGCCGACGTCCATGAGCCGGCGCAGGTAGTCGACGAGGGGCTCGTCGAGGCGGCGGGCTCCCTCGGTGACCTCCAGGGCCGTGAAGCCGTGGACGTGGATGGAGGGGGCGGCGTCCTTGACCGCCCGGCAGACGTCGACGTAGTAGTCACCGTCGAAGCTCGGGTGAATGCCCCCCTGTAGGCAGACCTCGGTGGCGCCGGCCGCAGCCGCTTCGACCACCCGGCGCTGTATCTCCTCGACGCCGAGTAGGTAGGGGTCGCCGCGGAGATTGAGCGACAAGGGGCCCTTGGAGAAGGCGCAGAACCGGCACTTGAACGTACAGACGTTGGTGTAGTTGATGTTCCGGTTGGCCACCCAGGTGACGGTGTCGCCGGCAATCCGGCGCCGGAGGTCGTCGGCCACCTCGGCGACGGCGGCGACCTGGCGGCCCCGGGCGCCGAACAGGGTGACGATCTCGGCCACGTCGACCTGCTGGCCGAGGGCCACGCCGGCCAGCACCTCGCCGATCGCCGAGCCGGCCCGGGGCGTGGCGGGCAGGAGGCGGGGCGGGGGACTGGTGCCGCCGGCGTGCCAGTCGGGCCGGTCCCGGGCCAGGCCTTCGGCATCGGACCTGACGAGCACGGGGGTGCGGGTTGCCGGGTCGAGCCAGCGCTCTGCGGTGAGGGCGTAGCGGGGGTAGACGGTGAGGCGGGCGGCGAGCTCGAAGCCCAGGGCCTCGGTGATCGCCGCCAGCCGCTCGATCTCCGGCCACGGCCGCTCGGGGTTCACGTGGTCGGGTGTGACCGGGGAGACGCCGCCCCAGTCGTCGATGCCGGCGTCGAGGAGGCGGCCGAAGTCCTCGGACAGGTTGGGCGGGGCCTGCAAGGACACCTCGGGTGGCAGGAGTAGGCGGGCCGCGGCCAGCGACCACAGCTCCTCGTCGGGCGGGCACGCCAGCTCCGTCCACATGGCGGTGCCCGGCTTGGGCACGAAGTTCTGGACGATGACCTCCTGCACGTGCCCGTGCCGGCGATGGCTGGCGGCGATGGCCGCGAGCGCTTCGAGCCGGTCGGCCCGGCTCTCCCCGATGCCGACGAGGATGCCCGTCGTGAACGGGATGGCCAGCTCGCCGGCCGCCTCCAGGGTGGCCAGCCGGCGGGCGGGCTCCTTGTCGGGCGCCCCCCGGTGGCAGTCCAGCGCCGGGTTGAGGGACTCGATCATCATCCCCTGCGACGGCGAGACGGCGCGGAGGCGGGCCAGCTCGGCGGTCGAGAGGGCGCCCGCGTTGGCGTGGGGGAGGAGCCCGGTCTCGGCCAGGACCAGGGCGCACATGGCCGCCAGGTAGTCGACCGTCGACCCGTAGCCGTTGGTGTCCAGCCAGTCCCGGGCCGCCGGGTAACGGTCCTCGGGGGCCTCGCCCAGGGTGAACAGGGCTTCGTGGCAGCCGGCGCCGGCGCCGGCTCGTGCGATGGCCAGCACCTCCTCCGGTGACAGGTACGGCGCCGGCAGCCGGGCCGGCGCGGTGGCGAACGTGCAGTACCCGCAGCGGTCCCGGCACAGGCGGGTCAGGGGGATGAACACCTTGGGCGAGTAAGTGATCCGGTTTCCGTGGGCCCGGTTGCGAGCGGCCGCCGCCTCGGCCAGCAGGTCGGGCAGCGAAGCGCCCAGGAGTTCGGCCGGCGTCACGCGCTCCAGCGTAGGTGCCGGAAACCATGACGGAGTGGGGAAGCGAACGGTCCCGGCCGGGTCGGTGCCCGGGTGCGCGCCCTGGTGGCCGGAGTGCACCAGCGTCTGAGGCGACGCCACGACGGCGGGCGGCGGAGCGGCGCAACGCGATTGCACATCACGTCATGCGTTTTCAGCCAATCTTCTACCAGGCGGCATCGCGGTCGACCAGCCAGATGAGCCGGTCGGCCTTGATCCGGGTGGCGGGCAGGTCCGGGTCGCCGCGGCGCACGGCGGCGAAGGCCTCGCGCTTGGATTCGCCGGCCACGGTGACGACGGCCAGCCGGGCCCGGGCGATCCCCGAGTAGGTGAGTGTCATGCGCCGGTGGGGGTTGTTGCCCTTCGGATCCTCGTTCATGACCACCAACCGGCCAGGGTCGGCGTCGAGGGCGGCCGAACCGGGGAAGAGCGAGGCGGTGTGCCCGTCGGGGCCCAGTCCGAGGTGGACCACGTCGAGCCGGCCGGCCTGGGCCACTCGTTGCTGGTAGCTGTCGGGCCCTTCCTCGCACCGCATCGGGTAGACCGCGTTGGCCGCTCCCACCCGCTCCAGCAGCGCCTCCCGGCCCAGCCGCTCGTTGGAGTCGGCGTCGCCCGGGGGCACGCAGCGCTCGTCGCCCCAGTACACGTCCACCTGCCACCAGTCGATCTGGTCGCCGCCGTCGGCGGCCAGGCGTTCGTAGCACTGGCGGGCGGTGGCGCCACCTGAGAGCACAAGGGAGAAACCGTCGCCCGGGCGGTGCAGAAACGCCTCGACGACCCGCTCGGCGAACTCGCCGGGCACATCGTCGACGGTGATGACCTCTCCGTTCACTCGCCTCCCTCGGCCATCCGCAGGTCCCGCGCCCCGGCGAGGGCCTCCTCGTAGCTCTCGTCGTGCCCGAAGCGGGTGAGCGCCGACGCCAAGGCCAGCGACGGCCACTGCTGGCGCATCCTGAGGGTCTGTTCCAGATGCGGCCCGTCCTCGATGTCGACGCAGGACGTGATCTCGCGCTCGGCGCCGGCGCGCGACACGGTGAACGTGCCCAGCTTGCCGTCTGAGACGGCGTGGATCGTCACCGAGACGTGATCGGCCCGCTGCAGCTCGACCCGGGCCGGCGGCACGTTCAGCCGGCGCAGCAGCCAGCCGCCGAGGAGGTAGCGAGGCCCATGGTTCCCTTGCACTTCCACCCGGTCGACCGCGTCGAGGAACGGCCGGTAGGGGGCGCCCTCGAACAGGCCGGCCAGCATGCTCCGCCACTGCTCCAGGCGCATCCACGACAGATCGACCACCGGCAGCCGCTTGGCCAGCGTGGCGCTGCGGACGAGGACGTCGCCGCCGGCCTCGGCCACCGCCCGGCTGTCGACGACCACACGGTTTGCAGCCTGCATGAGCGGGTCGCCCGGCGACGGCAGACCTGCCGGCAGCCACACCACCATGGGCACGTCGGGAAGGGAGAAGGGCTCGACGATGGAGTCGAGGTGATGGCGGGCCGAACCGCGGACCCGTAGCACGACCTCCTCGAAGCAGACGGCGCGGCCGTCGCGCTCCATGGCGTGGACCCAGACGGAGGCGTCGGTGGCGTTGGCGACCTCGGGCTCCTGGTCGTCGGCGACGATGATCAGGGTGCGCGAGGGATGCCGGGCACCGAGGTCGTGGATGATCCGGCGGGCGCCGTCGGCCTCGGCGTCGCTGCCGACGACGGCCACCAGGGTCAGCACGCTCGTGCGGACCGCAGCCCGCTGCTCGTGGCGGCGCAGGTCGCTCAGCGCCTTCTCCACCTGGCCGACGCTGACGTTGTCGGACTCCCAGGAACCGATAGTGGTGGTTGCCAGCTCGGCCATCGGGTTCAGGGCTTGCGCCAGCGCCGGCCGTCGCGGTCGAGCAGGTGGTCGGCCTCCGGTGGGCCCCACGTGCCGGCCTCGTACCGGGCGAGGGGCAGGTCGCCGCCCTCGAATGCCTCCAGTACTGGGTCGACGATGCGCCAGGCCTGGGCGACTTCGTCGGAACGGATGAACAGCGTCGGATCTCCGAGCAATGCGTCGAGGAGCAGGCGCTCGTAGGCCTCAGGCGTCTCCTCGAGGAAGGCGGCGCCGTAGAAGAAGTCCATGGACACCGAGCGCACCCGAAATGCCTGGCCGGGCACCTTGGCGCCGAAGCGGAGCGTGATGCCCTCGTCGGGCTGGATGCGCAGCACCAGGGCGTCGGGCTCCAGGCCCTCGGCCTGGCTCATGGCGAAGGGCAGGTGCGGTACCCGGTTGAACTCCATGGCCACCTCGGTGACCCGCTTCGGCAGGTACTTGCCGGTGCGGACGTAGATGGGCACGCCGGCCCACCGCCAGTTGTCGACCTTGAGGCGCATGGCCACGTAGGTCTCGGTCTGGCTGTGGGGGTGCGTGCCCTCCTCGTCGCGATAGCTCTGGACCTCCGAACCCTGCACCCACCCGGCGCGGTACTGGCCGCGCACGACGTTTCGGGTTACCTCCTCCGGGCTCATGAGGTCCACCGCCCGCAGCGCCTTGACCTTCTCGTCGCGGATGCCGCCGGCGTCGAAGGTGGCCGGCGGCTCCATCAGGGTGAGGGCCAGCACCTGCATGACGTGGTTCTGGACGATGTCGCGCAGGGCGCCGGCCTTCTCGTAGAACCCACCGCGGTAGCCCACCCCCAGCGACTCGGCCACGGTGATCTGGACGTGGTTGACGTAGCGGCGGTTCCAGATGGGCTCGAAGATGGCGTTGGCGAAGCGGAGGGCCAGGACGTTCTGGACCGTCTCCTTCCCCAGGTAGTGGTCGATCCGGTAGACCTGCCGCTCCTCGAACGCCTCGTGGACCGTGCGGTCGAGGGCCTCTGCCGACCTGGCATCGCGGCCGAACGGCTTCTCGATGACGATGCGGACGAAGGCGTTCTCGTTGGCCGGCTTGTTGAGCCCGCAGCGGGCCAGCCCCCGGACGACGACGGGAAAGGTATCGGGTGGTGTGGCCAGGTAGATGAGGCGGTTCTGGGCCGTGCCCCGTTGCTCGTCGAGCTCGTCGAGCACGGCCTTGAGCTTGTCGAAGGTCTCCGGGTCGGCGTAGTCGCCGGCCACGTACCGGAAGCCGCCGGCGGCGAAGGACTCCCAGACGTGCTTGGCCTCCTGCCCGCCGCCGCCGGCCTTCTCGACCGCGGCCTGCATGTTCTCGTAGAACTCATTGTCGTCCATCTCCGTGCGGGCCACGCCCACGACGGAGAACCCCGGCGGCAGGAGCCGGCGCACGGCCAGGTTCTCCACCGCCGGCATCAGCTTGCGGCTGGTCAGGTCACCGGACGCGCCGAACACGACGAGGACCGCCGGCGGCGCCACCCGGTCGAGGGTGGCCTCGGCCAGCGGGTTGTCGCTCATCGCGCCGATCCCGTCATCGACCGAATGCTAGGGGTCGGGACGACCGCCGGATACCGGCTCAACTGGACGCGGTGAGCTCGGCGGCCTTTTCGCTCAACGTGCCCATGAGCTCGTCGAAGGACTTCGAGAAGGACGCCACGCCCTCCTCCTCGAGCGTACGGCTCACGTCGGCCATGTCCACGCCCACCCGGGCCAGGTCATCCATGACCTGGTGGGCCTCGTCGAGGCCCTTGTTGATGGTGCAGGCGACGGTGCCCCGCCGCTCGAAGGCGTCGATGGTGGCGTCGGGCATGGTGTTGATCGTGTCGGGGCCGATCAGGCTGTCGATATAGAGCGTGTCCGGGTAGGCGGGGTTCTTGGTCGACGTCGACGCCCACAGCGGCCGCTGCACCCGGGCGCCCTGGTCGCAGAGTGCGTCCCACCGCTCACCCCGGAACCGCTTGGTGAACAGCTCGTAAGCGAGCTTGGCTTGGGCCACCGCGGCCTTGCCCCGGAGGGCCAGCGCTTCGTCGGTACCAATCTTCTGGAGCCGGCGGTCGACCTCGGTATCGACCCGGCTGACGAAGAAGGAGGCCACGCTGTGGACCCGGCCCAGGTCGCCTTCGCAGTCCTCGAGACCGGCGAGATAAGCCTCGATGACCTCGGCGTACCGGTCGATGGAGAAGATGAGGGTCACGTTGATGCTGCGGCCCTCGGAGATCATCTGGCGGATCGAGGGGATGCCTTCGGCCGTGCCGGGGATCTTGACCAGCAGGTTGGGCTGGGTGATGCGGTCGTCGAGCTGGCGGGCCGACACACACGTCCCCTCGGTGTCGCGGGCCAGGCCGGGGGCGACCTCTATCGACACAAAACCGTCGCCGCCGCCGCTCTCGTCGTAGAGGGGCCGCAACAGGTCGAGGGCGTGCTCGACGTCGTCGATCACCAGGTCCCAGTAGGCGTCGTCCACCGACTCCTTGCGCTCGATCAGGCTCCGGAACTGCTCGTCGTACTCCGCCTGACCGGCGATGGCTTTCTGGAAAATCGTCGGGTTCGAGGTGATGCCCCGGATGCCCTCGTCGATCAGGCGGCTGAGGTCGCCGCTGGTGATGTACCCCCGCTTCAGGTTGTCCAGCCACGGGCTCTGCCCTTGCTCCGAAAAGAGTCGCTGCAGTCGCGTCATGCCCTCGACGCTATTCCTGTTCGGACCGCTGTGGCGCACGCCGGCAACTACCACCCACCCGGGGCGGACAATGGTGTGGAGTGAGGGCGATTCGCGACGACATGCCGCACCGAATCGCCAACACCGCCGGTTCAGGTGCGGACGGAGAGCAGCACCACCGACGCGGTGAAGCCGTGCATGAAGTTATGGCCGCCGATGGGCCCCAGCTCGCCGGCGCAGAACATGCCGGCCACCGGCGCCCGGTCGAGGCTCTCCGAGACGACCATGGCATCGTGGTCGGGCTCGGAGAACAGGTGGGTGCCCCGGCCGTTGCAGGTGAACACCAGCGCGGCGTCCGCAGCCCTGCCGTCGACCATCTTGCGCAGCTCCTGGTCGGCCGTGGTCGCGTCACGCACCTGGAACTGGGCGGTCGACCCCACGTCGACGATGTCGCCCACCCGCAGGGCGCCGCTGCTCGGGTCGGCGCCGAGCACGCCTCGCACCAGGAAGTCGCCGGGGCCGAAGTCGAGCTTGTTCTCGTCGATGACCCGGCCGATCTGCACCAGGTCGGCCAACAGCTCCCGGTCGTCGTCCGGCAGGGTGGCAGCCACCTCCTGGAGGCGCTCGACCGCGGAGCGCCCGGCCAGCTCGTAGACGATGTTGTGCTCGGCTCGGGTGACGACGAACGGGCTGCCCACCGGACGGCAGCCCTGGGAGACAACGGTGGAGACCTCGACCTGGGGGCCGAGGAACGCGCCGACCGCGCCGGTGGTGACGACCCTATCGTCGATGACCAGGCGGTTCTCGCCGGGCCGGCGGGCGATGGAGGCCATGCCGCCGACGACCGGCAGCCCGGGGCGATCCTCGTCCATGCGGCGCAGGAGGTCGTCAGTGGGGAAGGAGAAGGGGTCGGGCAGCAAAAGCAGGGCGCTGGCGTCGTCGGGGATCGTCGCCGGCCAGCCGGTGAATGTGAGGCCGTCGGGGGACTGGGCCACGCCGAGGTGGAAGGGCGTGACCGGGCCGGTGCGGCCGGCCCACAGTGAGATCGCCGGCCCCCGCTCCACCTCTCTCTCGCCTCCCACCACCGAAATGGCGGCGCAGCCCAGCATCGACGCCGGCCGCAGCGTGGCGTTCACGGTGGCCACGATCTCGTGCAGCACCGACGCGTGGACGGGCGTGACGAAGAGCATGGCCAGGTCGGGCGGGTTCTCGGGGTCGCCGAGGGCTTCCAGGACCCGGCCCACCACGTCGCCCGTGGCCTCGGCGAAGTCCGGATGCTGCGACATGGCGGCGGCGAACGGGCGGCTCATCTCAGGAAGGAGCCAGCAGGGTCAAGGGGACGACGACGGGATGGCCGCCGGTGAGCTTCACGTGGGCCTCTATGGTTCCGTAGTCCTGCCAGGTCAGCTCGGCCTTCACGAGGAGCCGGCCGAACTTGCCGGGCTGGACGCTGACCGGTTGGGCATTGCGGGCGACCTCGTTGCCGGCGGCGTCGAGAAACTCGGCCTCCAGCGTGCCGGTGCCGGGGTCGTCCGGTGGGCAGCGGACGAAGACGACCAGGTGGGGGTCGAGGTGCACCGGCAGTTCCCCTGACGCCTGGAGCGAGAACATCACCCCGGTCAGGTCGAACCGGGTCGAGGGACCCGGAACCGAACGCTGGTTGATGCCCTCCACGAAGAGCGCGGCCACGATGTCCATGGCCTGAACGCTAGTTGCCCTTCGGGTTGGGGGCCGCGCCGGGAAGGAACATAGGATTGTCGCCATGGACGATGAGAAGCAGGGGTGGCAGGAGCTCGGGCAGCAGCTGCGGGTGGACTCGGTCAAGGTCAGCGGTGTGGCCAATTCCGGCCATCCGACCTCGTCGATGTCCGCCGCCGACCTCATGGCGGTGCTGATCAGCAAGTACCTGCACTACGACTTCGACAGCCCGGAGAACCCGGCGAATGACCACCTGATCTTCTCCAAGGGCCACGCGTCGCCGCTGCTCTACTCCATCTACAAGGCCTGTGGAGCCGTGACCGAGGACGAGATGGCCACCTACCGGCAGATGGGCAGCCGGCTGGAGGGCCACCCCACGCCCGACATCCCCTGGGTCGACGTGGCCACCGGCTCGCTGGGCCAGGGCCTGCCGATCGCCGTGGGTGTCGCGCTCGCAGCCAAGAAGCTCGACCGGCTCGACTACCGCACCTGGGTGCTCTGCGGTGACTCGGAGATGGCCGAGGGCTCGATGTGGGAGGCCTTCGAGGAGGCGAGCTTCGCCGGCCTCGACAACCTGACCGCCATCATCGACGTCAACCGCCTGGGCCAGAGCGGCGAGACCCGCCACGGCTGGGACCTCGGCGCCTACCGGGCCCGAGCGGAGGCCTTCGGCTGGCACGCCATCGAGATCGACGGCCACGACGTGGGGGCCATCGACGCCGCCTTCGCCGAGGCCGTGGCCACTACCGGGAAGCCCACGGTGATCATCGCCAAGACCAAGAAGGGCGCCGGCGTGAAGTCGGTGGAGGACCAGCTCAACGCCCACGGCAAGGCCGTCCCCGACTACGAGGAGGCGATCAAGGAGCTCGGCGGCGACCGCGGTATCACCATCCAGGTGCCCAAGCCGCCCACCGACGCCAAGCCGCACGTCTTCGAGACGGGCGAGCTGGCACTGCCCACCTACGAGATGGGCGAGAAGGTCGCCACCCGCAAGGCCTACGGCGACGCCCTGGCCGCCCTTGGCGCAGCCCGGGGCGACGTGGTCGCCCTCGACGGCGAGGTCTCGAACTCGACCTTCTCGGAGATCTTCCGGGCCGCCCACCCCGAGCGCTACTTCGAGTGCTACATCGCCGAGCAGCAGATGATCGCCAGCGCGGTCGGCATGCAGGTCCGAGGCTGGAACCCCTTCGCCTCGACCTTCGCCGCCTTCCTCACCCGGGCCTACGACTTCATCCGCATGGCCGCCGTCAGCCAGGCCCGCATGAACATCTGTGGTTCCCACGCCGGCGTCTCGATCGGTGAGGACGGCCCGTCCCAGATGGGCCTGGAGGACCTGGCCGCGTTCCGGGCCATCCACAACAGCACGGTTTTGTACCCGAGCGACGCAGTGTCCACCGCCCACCTCGTCGCCCTCATGGCCGATCTCGATTCCGGCATCGCCTACCTGCGGACCACCCGGGGCAACACGCCGGTGCTCTACGGACCCGACGAGACCTTCGCCATCGGCGGGTCCAAGGTGCTGAAGTCCTCCGACGACGACAAGGTCACCATCGTCGCCGCCGGCATCACCCTCCACGAGTCGCTCAAGGCGGCCGAGGTCCTGGCTGAGGAGGGCATCGCCGCCCGGGTCATCGACCTTTACTCAGTCAAGCCCCTCGACACCGAGACCCTCGCCGCCGCCGCTCGGGCCACGGGCGGCCGGGTGCTGACTGTCGAGGACCACTGGGCCGAGGGTGGCATCGGCGACGCCGTAGCTGCCGCCCTGGCCGAGGCCCAGCTCGACGTCCCCCTGCGCCTGGTGAAGGTGGCGGTCACGGCCATGCCCGGGTCGGCCAAGCCCGACGAGTGCATCGCCGCCGCCGGCCTTGACGCCGAGTCGATCGCCGGCGCCGCCCGCAAGCTCGCCGGGTAGTCCTTTGCGTGGCTACCCGTCCGGGAACGTCCGGGCGGGTAGCCTCGCACCAATGAGGGTCCCCGCGTCGCCCCGGCCCCTGCCCTGACCGAGCGGGCATTGAGCCGCCTGGCTCCGACTGGCCCCTCGATCTCCACGCGCGATGCGATCCTCGCCGAGGCGCTGCGCTGCTTCGCCGAGCACGGCTACGAAGGCACGTCGCTCAACGACATCGCCGCCGGCGTGGGCATCCGCCGGCCCAGCCTCCTGCACCACTTCCCGTCGAAGGAGGCGCTGTACCGCCAAGTCTTCGAGCGGGCGCTGGCCGACTGGTATCTGGAGGTCGACGCCGCCACCACGGTCCCCGAGGAGGGCTGGCCCCAGGTCGACAAGATCCTGACCGCCGGCTTCCGCTTCTTCATGGACCACCCCGAGTTCGTCCGCCTGGTGCGCCGCGAGGCGCTGGAGGGCGGGTCCCGGCTGGGCGTGGAGCTCGGCGAGGGCCTGCGGCCCTACTTCAACACCGCGGTCGCCTTCTTCGAGCGGGAAATGGCCGCCGGCCGCCTCCGCCGCCACGACCCGGCCCAGCTCTTCTTCACCATCTACGGCGCCCTGGTCAGCTACTTCAGCGACATCCCCCTGCTCGAGGGCCTCCTCGGCGGCGACCCCCTCGCCGTCGAAGTCGTTATGGCCCGCTTGGAGCACCTCCGCTCCCTGCTGCGGGCGGCGCTGGAGCCCTGACGCTGGCGAGGGGCGGTCGCTGTCCGTCTGGCCTCCGCCGTTGACTGCAACGGGGCGTGGGCCCGAGCAGCGACATCCCCCTCCCTCTGGCCCGGGCGATCTACCGGAAGCACTTCACACCCGAAGACAGCTGCGTACGGTTCTCCTTGCGCCACACCAAGCGGAGGCCGGACCAGACGTCGGTGACGGCGCAGACCTTGTTGTCCACCAGGCCCTTGGGCAGGGCGACCTCGCGCAGGACGTCCTCGGTCAGATCGGTCGGCACCTGCGACGCCCGCTTGGGCCAGGCCACCCAGAAGCCGCCGGCGGGGAAGATCGCTTTGGACACGGCGTCGAAGCGTCGTTCCAGCTGCCGCCGTTCGGTCACGAAGAGCACGGCGACGTCGAGGTCGGGAGCCAGCCGGCGCAGGACGGTGACGCCGGCGGCCAGCGGCGCCAGCTCGGGGCCGAACCCCTCGGGCGCGCCAAGCAATGCCACTCGGGCGCCATCCTTGATCCCCAGCTTCCGGGCCAGCGGCGTGCCGGAGTAACCGACCATGCCGCAGCATGCCCCATGGAACGCCTTCGCCAGCGCCATTGGCTCTGAGCCCTGGATCGGGCAGGGAGCGCGGCCCTGGGCGGGTGGTGTTCAACGCCGCCGGCGGCGGTTCGCTGGCCGTGCCGGTGGGCGCAACCGTCGAGCATGAAATACTATGAAAAATATGAAGGCTTCGGGTTCGGATTGGCTGTCGGTGGTGCAGGTGTGCCGCCGGCTCGGCGTGTCGCGGCTCACCCTTCTGCGGCTGATCGACGCCGGCGCGCTGCCGGCCTACCGGATAGGCCGGCGCATCCGGCTGCGCGCCGCCGACGTCGAGGCCTTCCGCCGGCGTGACGAATGAGGCCTCAGGGAGCGGCCTGCAAACGGTCGGGAGCGTTGTAGGCCGTTCACCACGTTGTTGGCGGTGGGAGCGAGGACGGAGATGGACGTCGTTGCCGAGTCGAGCGGGAAGACCTGGGCCGCTCCCCGCCGCCGAGGTACGGAACCGCGGCCGAATTAGTTGGCCTGATGGCGGAGCCCTCAGCCGGGTGACCGCAGTAGCAACGCCGCGTTCTGGCCGCCGAAGCCGGCGGCGTTTACCAGGACGGCGCCCAGGGTCGCCGGCCTGGCGACGCCTACGACGTGGTCGAACCCGCATTCCGGGTCCACCGACTCCGGCGTGAGACCGCGGGTCGCCGGCAGCAGCTGGTGGTGCAGCGCCAGCGCGGCGACGAGCACCCCGAAGGCGCCGGCCGCGCCCAGGCCGTGGCCGAGCGCCGCCTTGGGCGCGGTCACCGCCAGCCGCGGCGCCGGCCCGAACACCGTGCGCAGGGCCCGGGCCTCGGCCAGGTCGCCGGCGACGGTGGCAGTGGCGTGGGCGACGAGGGCGTCGACCTCGCCCGCCTCGGCGCCGGCGTCGTCCAGTGCCCGCTGCATCGCCGACGCCGCCCCCCGGCCCTGGGGGTGCGGGGCGGCCAGGTGGAAGGCGTCGCCGGCGCTGCCCCCGCCGGCCACCACGGCCAGCACCCGGGCGCCCCTCGCCCGCGCCCGGCTCAACCGCTCCAGCACGAACACCGCCGCCCCCTCCGACGCCACCATCCCGTGCCGGCGCACGTCGAAGGGCCGGCACGCCGACGCCGGGTCGTCGCCGGCCGGCGCCAGGGCGCCGGCGTTGGCCAGCGAGCCCAGCAGCATGGGCGACAGGGCGCTGTCGCTCGCCCCGGCCACGACGACCTCGGCGTCGCCCCGCTCGATCACCCGCATGCCGTCGATCACGGCCTGCACGCCGGCCGCGCACGCCCCCACGCCGCCCAGCACCGGCCCGGTCGCGCCCAGCACGATCGACGGCTGGCACGCGGCCATGTTCGGCCCGTAGATCGGTACGAACAGGGGGCTGACCCGGGCCGGCCGGGCCGCCGCCGGCCCTGCCCCCGCCTCGGCCTCCAGCAGGCCGCCGGCGCCGGTGTGGATGACCACGCCGAGGCCGTCGCCGGCGTAGCCCTCCAGGCCGGCGTCGGCCATGGCTGCGGTCGCCGCCGCCACGGAGAACTGGCTGAAACGGCCCATGCGCCGCGCCGTGTTGCGGTCCATGAACGCGCCGGCGTCGAACCACGCCGCCGGCCCCACGACCCCGCAGCCGGCGCGCCGTATCGCCTCCGGCGCCGGCTCCAGCCCGGAGTCGCCGGCGAGGAGCCGTGACCACGTCCCGCCGGCGTCACCGAGGGGCGTGACGGCGCCGATGCCGGTGAGCGCGATCGTTGCGTCGGCGTCGATCACGGCGGCATCGACGATATCAGTGGCCCTTGATGACGACGTCTACAGTAGGGCGCCATGGTGAGCGCGGTCACACAACAGGAGGCCGGGCGACTTTCGGAGGACCTGGCCGTCATCGCCGAGCCCCACCGGCTGCTCATGCTCCGCCACCTGCGGCGGGGCGCCCGCAGCGCCGGCTACCTGGCCAGGGCGCTCGGCCTGCCCCAGCCGCTGGCCGCCTACCACCTGTCGATCCTGCTCCAGGCCGGGCTCATCACCAAGCGCCGCAACGGCCGCTTCACCTGCTACGCCGCCGACCATGACCGGGTGAGAGACCTGCACCGCACCATGGGCCGGCTGGTCGGCGCGTCCGGGGCCGTGGCGGAGGCCCGGACCGCGTCCGACGACCCGTGCTGACCGCAGAATCGACCACCCCCGGCAGCCTCGTCGTCGAGAACGGGGTCCGCTGTTACCCGGACCGGGTCCGCACCATTGTCGAAGCCCTCGACCGGGCCGTGCGCCTCTTCCCCGATGCAGTCGCCATGGAGACGCTCGAGGGCGACGTCACCTACGCCGAGCTGGCCGAGCTGGTGGAGGGGGCGTCCGAGCGCCTGGCCGAGGAGGGGCTGGTGCCCGGCGACCGGTTCGCCGTCGCCCTGCGCAACGGCCTCGACATCGTCGTCGCCATCTGGGCCGCCGCTCGTTCCCGCCTCGTGTTCGTCGGCCTCTCCACCAAGCTGGCGCCTACCCAGTGGGCCTACATGCTCGCCCACTCCGGGGCGTCGCTGGCCCTGGCCCACCCCGAGTTCGCCGACGGCCTCCGGCGGGCCGGCGTCGAGGCCGGCCTGGCACCCGACCGGCTTCGTGAGGTCGGCGACCACCTCACGGGCCGCCGGCGCCCGTGGCGGGGGCCCTCCGTCGACTTCCCGGACGAGGACGCCACCTACGCCGTCATCTACACCTCCGGTACCACCGGCCGGCCCAAGGCCAGCCGCGTGGTGCACCGGGGCACGATGCACTCGGCCATCGCCTACGTGCGCACCCTGGCCCTCACCGCCGCCGACCGTACCGCCATCGTGTTCCCGCTGTACTACATCACCGGCCACGTGGCCCAGGTCACCCCGATGATGCTGGTGGGCGGGACGTCGGTGACCGTGGCCGACGTCGTGCCCCGCGAATTCGTCCAGCTCATCGGGCAGCGCCGTATCACCTACCTGATGGTCGTCCCCTCGATCTGGCCCCTGCTGCTGCGCGACCCCGACTTCGGGTGGCCGGCGCTGGCCCACGTCGAGATCGGCGCCTTCGGCGGCTCGCCGGTACCCATCTCCACCATCGCCGCCCTGCGGGCCCGCATGCCCCAGCTCCGCCTGTACGACGCCTACGGCCTCACCGAGACGCACTCGCCGGCCACCATCCTGCTGGACTCGGAGTTCCGCCGGAAGCCCGGATCGGTCGGCCGCCCGCTGCCGTGCGCCGACGTGCGGGTGGTCGACGACGACGGCCACGACGTGCCTACCGGCGAGGCCGGCGAGCTGTGGATCAAGGGACCCATGGTCACCACGGGGTACTTCGGCGACGCCGCCGCCACCGACGCCGCACTCACCGACGGCTGGCTGCACACCGGCGACTACGCCAAGGTCGACGACGAGGGCTACGTCTTCATCCTCGACCGCAAGAAGGACATGATCATGCGGGGCGGCAACAAGGTGTACTCCGTGGAGCTGGAGTACCTGCTGGTCAGCCACCCCGACATCGCGGAAGCCGCCGTCTTCGGCGTGCCTGACCGCCTTGCGTACGAGTCCGTGGCCGCCTACGTCGTCCCCGCATCGGGCCGGACCGTGGAGCCGCAGGCGGTGCAGAGCTGGGTGGCGACGCACATGGCGGCCTTCGCCGTGCCCCGGCACGTGCGGATCGTCGACGTGATCCCCCGCAACCGCACGGGAAAGATCGACAAGCTGGCCCTGAGGGAGACGATGGAACGGGAACTGCAGTCGGCGAAACGATCCTCGTGAGCGATATGGAGCCGCGGGTGCGGTCGATCGTGGCAGTCCACCTCGACGTGGATCCCGGCCGCCTCAAGCCGGAGGCCCGCCTCGGTGAGGATCTGTGCGTCGACTCCCTCGCCGCCATCGAGCTGGCCATGGTGCTGGAGGACGAGTTCGACATCGCCCTGCCCGAGGACGTGTTGGGCTGCGTCCGCACCTACGGCGACATGGTGAACGTCGTCGGGGAGCGGTTGGCTGGCCGCACGGGTTCCGCCTGCTCCTGACCTACCGGTGGGCGATGAGCCTGCGGATGCGGTAGTCGACGTCCACCGGGATGGCCTCCTCCAGGGCCTTGATCGCCACGGCCAGCCGGCCGGCGCCGGCCCCCGGGGCGTAGAACGAACGGACGACCTGGCCTGCGTCCGCCGGGCTGGCGACCGTGCGGGAGAACACCTCTACCTCGTCGCCGTCGAGCGTGAGGCCGGCGCCGGCGAACCGCTCGGCCACCCGGTCGTCCAGGGCTTCGGGGTAGCCTTTACCGACCTGGCCCAGATCTCTGAGGATCCTGGCGAACGCCGGCACGCCGGCACCCGCTCGCGACGGCACCGTGGCCGCGAACGTGCCGCCGGCCCGAAGGATGGCACCGACCTCGGCCAGCACCGCCTCCAGCGGGCTGAGCAGCATCAACGCCATCGACGACACCACCGCGCCGGCGCAGCAGCGGGTCAGGGGCAGCGCTGTCGCCAAGGCCCGGACGCGGAGGCCGCCGGCCCGGGCCAGCTCGCCGGCGGACTGGTCGACACCGACCACGCGCCCGCCGGTGAGTCTCCGGCCGAGCGGGCCGCTGCCGCACGCCAAGTCGACCACCGTCGAGGCGCCGGCGGGGACCGCCTCCAGGAGCCAGTCGTACGGTGAGCGACCGGCGCGATCCCGTGCCTGCGCGAGGACGTCCTCGGTGATCCCGGGGTTGGCGTCGTGGTACTCGGCGACGTAGCGGTCCCAGGGGTCAGACATCGAGCACCCGGGCCAGCACGCTCGCCTTCAGCTCGACGAAGCGGGGGTCCATCAGCGTGGCCCGCCCTCTGGGCCGGGGCAGGTCGAGGTCGAGCTCCTCAACGACCGTTGCCGGCCGGTGCGACAGCCGCAACAGGCGGTGGCCGAGGAGCAGGGCCTCCTCGACGTCGTGGGTGACGAGCAGGGTGGCGGTGGCCCGATCGGCAAGAAGGCCGATGAGCCACTCCTGCATGCGCAGGCGGGTCTGGGCGTCCAGGGCGCCGAAGGGCTCGTCGAGCAGGAGGAGGGGCGGACGGTTCGCCAGGACCTGGGCGATCGCCGCCCGCTGGCGCATGCCGCCCGAGAGCTGGCGGGGGAGGAGGTCGGCCGAACCGCTCAGCCCAGTCGCATCGAGGAGCTCGTCGACGATGACGCCGGCGTCACCGTGGCCGAGGGCCCTGGGGCCCCACTCGAGGTTGGCCCGCAGCGACAGCCACGGGAACAGCGTCGCCCCCTGCACCACCATCGCCCGCTCGGGCGAGGGTCCCCGGACCGGCTGGCCGTTCTCCTCCACCCGGCCGTTGTCCGGGGGCTCGAGGCCGGCGAGGACCCGCAGCAGCGTCGACTTCCCGCACCCGCTGGGCCCGAGCACGGCGACGATCTCGCCGGCGGCCACCGACAGGTCGATACGGCCGAGGACGGCAAGCGCGCCGTAGGACTTGGCCACGCCGGCGGCGGCGAGGGCCGGCGTCGCGCTCAGGCGTCGGCCCAGCGGGTGAACGGGCGAGCCAGGGCGCGCAGCAGCACGTCGCCCGCGAGGCCGATGACCGCGAAGGCAATCATCCCCACGATGATCTGGTCGAGGCGGCTCACCTCCCGGGCCGAGAACATCATCGCCCCCAGGCCCCGGCTGGAGCCGGTGAGCTCGGCGACGATGACCGTGGTCCAGCCCAGGATCAGGCCCAGGCGCAGGCCGGTGACGATGCCCGGCAGCGCGGCCGGTACGTACACCTGCCGGGCCAGAGCCCGCTGGCGGGTACCGAGCATGCGGGCGGTGTCGACGAGCTGGCGGGGGACCCGTGCCGTGCTGTCGGCGGTGGCCACGACGATCGGAGACACGGCGCCGACGAAGATGAGGAAGTGGGCCGCGCCGTTGCCCAGTCCGAACCACACCAGGGAGATCGGCAGCCAGGCGGTGATGGGCACGGCGCGCAGGCTCTGGAACAAGGGGTCGACCGCGGCGGACACCCATCGCGAGAGACCGAGGCCGAGCCCCAGGGGCAGCCCGACGCACAGGGCGATGCCGTAGCCCAGCGCCCAGCGTCCGATGCTGGCCCGGGCGTGCTCCAGCGCCGCGCCCTGGAACGGGACGACCCCCGGGACGGCGGACCGCTTGGAGCCGAACAGAAAGTTCCGCCCGCTTTGGAACACGTCGGCCGGCGCCGGCAGCAGCCGGTCCGAGAGCACCCCGGTGGCGCTGAGCACGGCCCACAGGGCGAGGAGGACGGCTGGGAGCGCCAGCCCCAGGACCAGCCGGCGCCAGCCCGAGAGCCGCCGGCGCGTGACGATGTCGGTGCTGGGGCCGAATACCTCGCCCAGGTCGAGGCCGGCATCCTCGCGCAGGGCCAAGACTCAGCTCTTCGGCTGGTAGTCCAGGAGCAGCAGGTCGTCGATCCTCGGCTTGGTCGTGATCACGCCCTGGGAGAGCATCATCTCCGCCGCCCCCTCGAACTGGGCCTTGCGGGTCTGATCGAAGCGCCACACCGCGCCGACGTTCTCCAGCACCGCCTTGTAGACCGCGTCGGTGTACTCGAACTGCTCGACGAGCAGTTTTCGCCACGGCTCCGGGGCGTTCACCCCATTGGGGGTGAAGTACTCGGCGGCGTCGCGCTGCATCTTGGCCACCGCGGTGAGCAGGTCGGCGTCGTTGAGGTTCTTGGGCGCGGCCCACATGGCGGTGTTGATGTCGCCGGCGGGGGTGCCGTACACCTCGTTGATCCGGATCCCCCGGCCCGACACCACGCTCTGGGTGCACAGCGGCTCGGTACCCATGTAGGCGTCGACGTCGCCCCGCTCCAGGACCGCGGGCTGGTCGGCAAAGGCCACGGGAACCGCGGTGACGTCGCGGTCGAACTTGAGGCCGACCTTCTCGAGCGCGGCATTGATGGCGAGTACCTGGACGCCGGGCGGCGGGAGCGCGACCTTCTTGCCCTTGAGGTCGGCGACGGTTTTGATTCCCCGGTCGGATCGGGCGATGAGGCCGATTCCCTGCCGGGAGCACATCGAAATGACTTTGGCCTTCAGGCCGGAGGTGGTGGCCTCGATCATGGTGTTGTAGTAACCCATCAGCCCGAAGTCGAGCTCGCCGGCGGCCAGCAGCCGGCTGATCTCCGCTGCGCTGGTGACGATCACCGGCTTCACGGTCAGCCCGGGCGGGGCGAAGCGCTGCCACTCCAGCATCGACGACGCGTGGTTCCGGGCGTACACCGCGGTGGTGATCGTCTTGCCGCCGAAGTCCTTGGCCGCGGCCTGGCCGGCGGCGGGCGCGGTCGTCGTGCCGGTCGTGGCGGTGTCGTCGTCGCTGCCGCACGCGGCGAGGGCGAATGCGGCCGCCGCACCGCCGGCCGCAAGGCCGAGAAACCGCCGCCGACTCAGGTCTTCTTGGGTCACGCACGCCCTTCCACGAATCAAGATGAATTGATGACCGTAGTGGCCGCTCGGGGGACCCGCAAGCCACGGGTCATACGCTGTGACCATGGACCCGGCCCCGACCAGCTGGCGCCGGTCTGACCAGTCCGCCGGTCATCACCGTCACCGGTTACGCCTCGATGAGGTGGCAGTAGGTACCGTCGCCGGCCCGCGACCGCCGGGCCCGCTCCGACAGCCGGCGCAGGTCGGCCTGCATCTGCTCCAAGGCCGCGATCTGGTCAGCCAGCTGGCGGGCGCGCCGGTCGACCAGATCGAGCACGTGCCCGCATGGCTCCTCGCCCCGGTCGCGGAGGGACAGGATCTCGCCGATCTCGGTGAGGCTGAAGCCGACGGCCTGGGCCGCCCGGACGAACCGGAGCCGTTCGCCGGCGGACGCGTCGTACTCCCGGTAGCCGTTGGCCTGGCGAACCGGCGCCGGCAGGAGGCCGATCCCCTCGTAGTACCTGATGGTCTTGGCCGGCACCGAGGCCTGGTCGGCCAGCTCTCCGATACGCACGCTTGACCTTCCAGTCTGGTGGAATGTGTACCGTCGCATCATGGCTCAACGAATCGAAATCTTCAGCGCCGGCTGTCCCATGTGCGAGACGGCCGAGGCCCGGGTGCGCGAGCTGGCCGGCTCGCACCAGGAGGTCGTGGTGCACGACCTCAGCGCCGACCGCAATGCGGCTGCGGTGGACCGCGCCGAGGAGTATGGCGTGAACGTCGTCCCCGCGATCGTCGTGGACGGCCGGCTCCTCGGCTGCTGCCGCACCCCCGGTGTCGACCCCCACCAGCTGGTCGCCGCCGGCGTGGGCCGACCGCACGGGTGAGGCGCCTGGCCGCCCTCGTCGTGGCCGGCGCCCTCTTCGCCTGCGGTGGCGGTGACGACACCAGTGGGTCGCCCGACGACGACCCGGTGCTGCGCCCCGGCGACGTGGTCCAGGTGTCTACCGCCTGTCGCGAGGCTTTTGACACCGGCCACATGCGCGAGCAGGCCGGCACGCCCACGGCCGAAGCGTTCCTGCCCTCCATCCGGACCTGCTCCAGCCTTGCCGAGTGGTCCTCGGCCGCGCGCAACGCCGGCACCCGCCTGAACGGTCAGGAACCCCGGTTTGTCAACGGCGTCTGCACCTCCGCCGGCGACGCCGCCACCCAGGCCACGCCGATCTGCGTCCAGGCCAAGGCGGAGGCCTAGCCCGGCACGACGTCGAGGCGCCGGCGGAAGACACGCTCGAACAGCTCGCGCTTGCGGCGGGCGCCCCACAGCTCGATGGCGATGTCGGTGCCCGACCGGGCCACGAGGCGGGCGCGGTCGCCGTCGAGCACCACCTCGATGACGGTCACGTTGCCGGACCGGCCCCGGTCCAGGCCGTCGGCGACGCGCAGCAGAGCGGCGAGGCGGGTGACCCGGTCGCGCTCCTGGTCGTCGAGGGCGCCGAAGGGCTCGTGGGAGGCCTTGGGTGTGCCGCCGCGGTGGGCCCGGGCCAGGGCGGCCACGATGTCGACTTCCGCCGGCGTGAAGCCACGCAGCTTGCCGTGCTGGATGAGGTAGGCGGAGTGCTTGTGATGGGACTCGGTGGAGACGTGCTCGCCGATGTCGTGGAGCAGGCCGGCGTGCTCCAGGAGCTCACGGTCGCCGGCGGCGAGGCCATGGAGCGAGGCGGTCTGGTCGAACAGGTCGAGGGCCAGGCGGGCGGTCTGGCGGCCGTGGACCTCGTCCCAGTTGCAGCGCCGGGCCAGTTGGAGCACCGACGTGTGCCGGATGGCCCCGGGGTCGCCCGACCAGTCGGCGGCCTCGTGGCGGGGGATGGCATCGAGCACGATGCCCTCCCGCAGGGCCCACTCGCTCACCGTCATCCGGTCGAACCCGAACAGCTCCATGGCGGTGAGGAGCACGGTGGAGCCGGTGGCGATGATGTCGGCCCGCTTGGCCTCCAGGCCCGGCATCGAGGCTCGCTCCGCCGACCGCTTCGCCAGCAGCTCCTCGTGGAGGGGGAGCAGCTCGTCTCGGCTGAAGCTGAACTGGTTGATCGACCGGGGCACGTTTCCCGTGCGCCGGGCTGCGACCATGCGGGCCAGGTCGCAGAAGGTGCCGCTGCTGCCGACGGCCATAGCCGGCTTCAGGCGAGCGACATCGTCGGCCAGGGGGGCGAGCACGCTGGTCACCCGCTTCTCCAGCCGGCGGACGTCATCGGCGCTCAGGGGGTCGCCGGTGACCAGCTCGGCCGACAGCCGGGCCACGCCCAGCGGCACGCTGGCCACGAGGCCCAGTGCCGACCGGTCGCCGACCATGACCTCGAGGCTGCCGCCGCCCAGGTCCAGGCACAGCGCCGGCCCGGGGTCGATGACCACGGCCGCCTTCACCGCCTCGAAGATGAGCCGGGCCTCCTCCTGGCCGCTGATGACCCGCACGTCGACGCCGGCCTCGGCGGCCATGCGGTCGACCACCTCGCCGCCGTTCTCGGCCTCCCGCAGGGCCGCCGTGGCCCGGGCGTGGATCTCCTCGGTGCCGGCGCCGGCGGCCAGCTTGCGGAAGCGGGCGACGGTGTCGACGGCGCGATCGGCGAGCGCGTCGGGGATGCGGCCCTCGCGACCGACGGCGTCGCCCAGGCGCAGCATCTCCTTCTCCCGGATGAGCGGGGCGAACGTGCCGTCGGGGTGGGCGTCGACGACGAGGAGGTGGAAGGAGTTCGATCCGAGGTCGAACGCGGCGATGCGCATGTGCTGCGAGGTTAGGGCTCCGGGGCGGCGATGTGGCGGGTGCCGGCCTCCTCGAGCACCCAGGTCGCACCCTTGCGGGTGTAGTCGTGGCGATCGATGCCCAGGGCGTCGAGCACCTCCTCGACCACGTCGCCGTGGCTGCAGAGGACGGTGAAGCCGGGCTCGGCAAGGAGGCGCCGGGCGAGGGCCACGCCGGCCCGCCCCTCGCCCTCGGCCAGGTCGTCGCACGGCTCAACGGCGAGGCCGCGGGCCGCGGCCAGTGGCGCCACGGTCTGGGTGCAGCGCAGGTACGGGCTGGAAAGCACCCGGTCGATCTCGAAGCCGGCGAGCAGCTTTACCAGGGCGCCGGCTTGGACCTCGCCCCTGGGTGAGATCGGCCGGAGGTCGTCGGGTGCGTCCCAGCGGTCCCGGTCGCCGGCTTTGGCATGGCGCACAAGCAGAAGACTCACAGTCCGTCCAGCACGGGTCGGTCCCGCGGGTAGGTGAGCTGCCCGGCCGCCTCCTCGACCGTGATCCACCGGATCTCGTCGACCTCGTCGCTCGGCGTGAACTCGCCGCCGGCAGGCGTCATGGTCCAGTACCGGACCTGCTTGGGCCGACCCTTCCGGTCGACGTAGGACGTCTGGGCGATCTCCGGCCCCAGGGTGCAGCGCAGGCCGGTCTCTTCCTCGACCTCCCGCAGGGCCGCCGAGGCATGGTCCTCCCCGGTCGCCAGCTTGCCCTTGGGCAGCGACCAGTCGTCGTAGCGCGGCCGGTGGACGATCAGGACCTCCACGTCGCCGGTCGGCGACCGCCGCCACACCACTCCGCCGGCGGCTTGAACCACCGCAGCCGTCACATCCATGAGCGCAGCTTCTCCGCCGAGACCCTCTTCCACGCCTTCGGCCAGCGCCGCCGCCCGGCGGCGGCCTCGGCCATCTGCACGGCGATGAGCTCGCCGGCGGCCAGGCTCACGCCGGCGTCGGCGCCCTCGACCACGGCCCGCAGCCACGCCTCGGCGACCACCGCGTCCTGGTGCTCACCGAGCACCTCCTGCAGGTCGGCCACTGCCTTGGCGAAGGCCGCCGCCTTCTTGCCGACGAGAGGGGCGGCGGCCTCGGCCGCGTAGCGCGTGCGCTTGGCCAGGATGCGGATCTGGTGCAGGTCGGTGTCGGAAGGGTCGGGCGGGAGGGCCTCGACCGCCTTGCGCAGCTTCCGCCACGGCCCGGCCACCAGGCCGGGCACCACTTCGGCCGCCGGCGCCTGCGCCGCCTTCCGGCACCGGGGCTGGCGGGCAGCGTCGATGAGCTGCTCCAGCACTGCGACGTAGCGGGGGCCCTTCATGGCCTCGATGAGCTCGGCCCGGGCCTGGTCGCGGTCCGTCGCCAGGCGGCGGAAGATGGGCGCGAGGGCGCCGGTATCGGGCTCGGGGAGGGCGGCGGCCTGGCGGCGGAGCCGAGCGATCAGGACGTCGGCGTCGCGGACCGCCCCGAGGGCGCCGCCCAGCCACCGCAGCTCCTCCCACAGCGATGACACCCACTCCTCGTCCAGCAACGGTGCGAAGGTGCGCAGGTCCGAGCGCAGCCGGCGGGTGCCCACCCGCGCCTGGTGGACGTCCTCGGGGTCGTCGCCGATGCGGACGCCGGGATCGTGGCGCATGATGCGGTCGACTGCGGCGCTCATGGCCTGGCGGACCAGGTCGGCGGCCGATGGCTTCTTGCCCAGGGTGACCAGCTCCACCTCGGGGGGCGCCAGCGCCCGCGACCCGAGGGCCCGGATGACCTTGGGGGTGGAGTCCGGTTCGCCGGCGCCGGCCTCCCGCAGCGAGGCGACGACGGTCTCCAGCAGGCCGGCCGGTGGCCTGGCGCCGAGCTCCACCTCCACTTCACGGAACCGGGTGGCCACCCGCCCGCCGTGGAGGACCGACACCTCGTCGTCGACCACCTCGGCCACGACCGCGCCCTCGCCGTCGACGAGGTCGACCCCCGTGCGCACCGTGCGGATGCGGGCCACCGGCACGAGGGGAGTCTCCCGGGCATAGGCCTGGATGAGCGACGTCACTCCCGCCGGCATGCGAGCGGCGGCGCCTTCGAAGCTCAGCTCGCGGCGCACCAGCGCCGGCCCTTCCTCGCCCTCGGGCAGCTTGACCGTCCACCCGTTCCCATCCCCCGTGCGGTGGCGGACGGTCACCCCCCACCGGGCCAGTCGCAGGTCGGCGGTGTCGTAGTAGACGGCCATGAGCGTGCGAGGCACGCGGGCGATGGCGCTCACGCCGTCAGCCACTCCGTCGAGGGCGGGGAGCTCGAAGCCGGCCCACGCCCCCATCTTCACCTCGGTCTCGGTGCTCACCCCTCGGGCCGGCGCCGGCGGGCTCGCTCGAAGGCCAGCTCCTGCAGGCGGAGGTGGGTGTTCGCTCCCTTCTCGGTGGGGACCTTGCTCCAGCTCCCGTCGCCAGCCAGCATCCAGGCCAGGGTGTCGTCGTCCCGGTTCACGTCGAGGATCTCCTGCAGGCGGCCTTGCAGGTCGCGGTCGAATATCGGGGTCATGGCCTCCACCCGCCGGTCCAGGTTGCGGGGCATGAGGTCGGCGGAGCCGATGACATAGTGGCGTTCGCGGCGCTCGCCAAAGGCGAGGATCCGGGAGTGCTCCAGGAAGCGGCCGACGATCGACCGGACGCGGATGTTCTCCGAGAGGCCGGGCACGCCGGGGCGGAGGCAGCAGATGCCTCGGACGATCAGGTCGATGCTCACGCCGGCCTGCGACGCCTCGTACAGGGCGTCGATGACCGTCGTGTCCACCAGGCTGTTCATCTTCATCACGATGCGCCCGGCCCCGTCGGGGTCGTCGCGCTCGCCGGCGATGAGGTCGAGGATGGACTGGCGGAGGCCGGCGGGGGCGACGAGGAGCCGGCGGTACTCGGTCTGGCGGCTGTACCCGGTGAGGTAGTTGAACAGCTCGGCCAGGTCGGCTCCCAGCTCGGGGTCGGCGGAGAGCAGCCCGATGTCCTCGTAGATCCGGGCCGTCTTGGGGTTGTAGTTGCCGGTGCCCACGTGGCAGTAGTGGCGGATGCTGTCGCCCTCCTCCCGCACCACCAGGGCGGTCTTGGTGTGGGTCTTCAGGCCGACGAGGCCGTAGACGACGTGCACGCCGGCCTCCTCCAGGGCGCGGGCCCAGGCGATGTTGGCCTGCTCGTCGAAGCGGGCCTTGAGCTCGACGAGGGCGGCGACCTGCTTGCCGGTCTCCGCCGCCCGGATCAGCGCCTTGATGATCGGGCTGTCGCCGGAGGTGCGGTAGAGGGTCTGCTTGATGGCCAGGACCTGCGGGTCCTTCGACGCCTGCTCGATGAAGGTCACCACCGACGTCGAGAAGGAGTCGTACGGGTGGTGGACGAGCACCTCCCGCTCACGCAGGACGGCGAAGACGTCCTTGGCATCGCCGTCCTCGTCAACCAGCACGGGCTGGGTGACCCCGACCCAGGAGGAGTCCTTGAGCTCGGGGCGGTCCAGGTCGTAGACGGCCATGAGCCCGCCCAGCTCCAGCGGCCCGTCGACGACGTACACGTCGTCGGCCTCGAGCTCGAGCTCCCGCATCAGCAGCTCGCGGGTCTCCTCGCCCATGGTGGTCGAGACCTCGAGGCGCACGGCGCGGCCGAAGCGGCGCCGGCGTAGCTCCAGCTCGACCGCGGCCAGCAGATCGTCGGTCTCCTCCTCGTCCTCCAGGGTGACGTCGGCGTTGCGGGTGACGCGGAAAGTGTCGTGCTCTTCGATCTCCATGCCCGGGAACAGGGTGTCCAGGTGGGCGGCCATGAGCTGCTCGACGGCGACGAACCGCTCGCCGTCGGGCATGACGACGAACCGGGGGAGCAGCGGGGGCACCTTGACCCGGGCGAAGCGGCGGGCGCCATTGCTCGGGTCGCGCACGCTCACCGCCAGGTTCAGCGACAGGTTGGAGATGTAGGGGAACGGGTGGCCGGGGTCGACGGCGAGGGGGGTGAGGACGGGGAAGATGCGGCGGTGGAAGACGTCGACCAAATACTCGCGGTCATCCTCGTCGAGGGACTCCCAGTCCGAGAGCACGATGCCGGCGTTGCCCAGCGCCGGCACGATGTCGCCCAGGAAGACCTCAGCCTGACGGGCGATGAGGGCCTCGATCCGCGGCCGGATGGCCATGAGCTGGTCGACGGGCGTGCGCCCGTCGGGTGACGGGGTGGTCAGGCCGGCGGCCACCTTGTCATGGAGCGAGGCCACCCTGACCTGGAAGAACTCGTCGAGGTTGCTGCTGAAAATGGCCAGGAACTTGGCCCGCTCCAGCAGCGGCGTCTCCTCGTCCTCGGCCAGGGCCAGCACCCGGGCGTTGAAGTCCAGCCAGGACAGCTCGCGGTTGATGTACCGGGGTTGGGTGGACAGGTCGGGCCCAGCCTCGGGGTCGCTCTCGGCAGGCGCCTGGTCCAGGTCGGTCACTGCCAGGTGAGCGTATCTGTCACCGAACGCGAAGCGGCCCCGAGTAGCGCCGCAGCCGAAGCTGCCGAACTTCTCGGGACCGGCTTCCTGGGCATAACGCACCCGTACAGTGCCGCCCGAGGGCGAGCACCGGCCGGCCCGATGTTCCCCGGGAGGAGCACCGGCATGTGCGTGATACCTGGCCCGGTGCTTCCCTGCGGCCGCTTGCGCAGCCACCGTTCCGTACCGGACGAGAAGCAGTATGTACCGGGACGGGTGTGCATTGGAAGGGGCGAAACCTGGGGATTTCGAACTTGTTTCTCGGACCCGGCCCGGCGCTGTCGTGGTGCGGCGGAGCCGGGTGCCCTGTGACTCCGATGTCTAGGCGCCGGAGAAGGCGGCGGGGTGAACGTGTCCCGTCGCCAGGGCGGCGAAACACCGGACAGTGCCCCTCAGGCGTCGGGCGGGCGACGGGCGATGGCGGAGGGTTCCCGCCCGGCCACTTCGACACCTGCCGGAGTTCGCAAGGAAGGCGCCTTTCGACTCAGGAGCGGGGGGCCGGCGTGTCGAACTTGTAGCCCAGGCCCCGGATGGTGACGATGCTCCGAGGCTTGGACGGGTCGACCTCGACCTTGGCCCGCAGTCGCTTGATGTGGACGTCGAGGGTCTTGGTGTCGCCGACGTAGTCGGAGCCCCACACCCGGTCGATGAGGACGTCGCGGGTCAGCACCCGGCCGGCGTTGTCGAGGAGCACGGCCAGCAGCTCGAACTCCTTGAGCGGCAGGGTCACCGGTTCTCCACGCACGTAGACCTCGTGGCGCCCAGGGTCGAGGCACACGTCGCCGACCTCGAGCACGCCGGCCCTGTCCGTGGCCGGCGCCGGGGGCGGAACCCGGCGGAGGGCAGCCCGCATGCGGGCGACCAGCTCCCGCAGCCGGTAGGGCTTGGACACGTAGTCGTCGGCGCCGACTTCCAACCCGACGACGGTGTCGATCTCAGAGGACTTGGCCGTGACCATGATGATCGGCACGCGCGACCGCGAACGGATCTCGCGGCACACGTCGATGCCGGAGATGACGGGAAGCATGACGTCGAGGAGCACCAGGTCGGGCTGCACGAGGTCGAACTGCTCAAGTGCCTCGGCGCCGTCGCGGGCGACGCGGACCCGGAAACCCTCCCGCTTGAGGCCGACGGTGAGGGCCTCGACGAACGATTCCTCGTCCTCGACCACCAGGATGGTGGTGGCCGGATCGGTCGTCACGCGGCGCGGGACACGGCCCGCTCGATGACCGACGCCACGTCGACCCTGTCGTCGGCCTGGATGCCGAGCAGGGCGGTCACCGTCACCCATCCCTCGCGGATGAGGGCGGCGTCGGTGCCGGGCGCCGGGTCTTGGCGGCCGATCTCGAACTGGGCGAGGAAGGGCTCGGAGCCCCGCTCTCGGACCGCCACTTCGAACGTGCCCAGCGTGGCCAGCGGCGTTTGGCGAACGCCGGCCAGCCGCCCGGCCGGGAGGTCGGGGACGTTCACGTTGAGCACGGTTCCGACGGGCGCGTCGAGCAGCCAGTCGAGGGCGGCGGCCGCCACCGTGGTGGCGGTCTCGAGGTGCTGGGGCTCGAAGGCGTTGATGCTGACCGCCAGGCCAGAGAGCCCGAGGTTCGCCGCCGCCATCGCCGCGCCCACGGTGCCTGAGAACAGGACGGCCACGCCGGTATTCAGTCCCAGGTTCACGCCGGATGCGACCACGGTGGCCGCAGCCGCCGGCTCACCCAGCTCACCCAGCCGGGCCCCCAGGACGGCCAACGCCGGCGGACCGTCGACGGCGAAGGCGATCAGGTCCTCGAAGCGGGGCTCGTCGAGGCCGGTGAGCGACACCGGTTCGATGCGCACGCCGTCCGGCGGCCGGGGGGCCACCGCGGCCGATGTGCCGCTCTGGTCGCTGGACGGGGCGGCGACCACGATCCGCCGGCGGCGGCCGGCGACAGCTCGGACAAGGGCGACCAGGCCGGGCGACGATACGCCGTCGTCGTTGGTCACGAGGATGGTCGTGACATCAGGGGCGCCGGTGTCTCTGGAGCGCCCTTCCGGGGCGCCGGTGTCTCTGGAGCGCCCTCCCGGGGCGCTCACCCGAACCGCCCGGTGATGTAGGCCTCGGTCCGCTCGTCCTCGGGCCGGGTGAAGATTTTCGACGTCGGCCCGACCTCCACGAGCCGGCCCGGCTCGCCGGCCACCTCGAGGTTGAAGAAAGCGGTGGAGTCACTCACCCGGGCGGCCTGCTGCATGTTGTGGGTGACGATCACGATGGTGTACTGGTCCTTGAGCTCGGCGATGAGGTCCTCGATCCGGAGTGTCGAGACCGGGTCGAGGGCGGAGCAGGGCTCGTCCATGAGCAGCACCTGGGGCTCGACGGCGATGGCCCGGGCGATGCACAGCCGCTGCTGCTGGCCGCCGGACAGGCTGGCGCCGGGCCGGTCGAGTCGGTCGCGCACCTCCTTCCACAGGCCGGCGCCCTGTAGGGCCCGCTCGACGACCGCCTCCATCTCCGAGCGCTTGGCCGTGCCGTTCAACCGGAGGCCGGCCGACACGTTGTCACGGATCGACATGGTGGGGAACGGGTTTGGGCGCTGGAAGACCATGCCGATGGTCCGCCGCACTGAGACCGGGTCGATGCCCGGCGCGTAGATGTCCTCGCCGTCGAGAAGGACCTCGCCTGCGATCCGGGCGCCGGGCACCACCTCGTGCAGCCGGTTCAGCGTGCGGATGAACGTCGACTTCCCGCAGCCCGACGGGCCGATGAGGGCGGTGACCTGCTTCGGCTCGATGGCCAGCGTGACGTCGTCGACCGCCTTGAACCCGCCGTACCAGGCGCTGACCCGGTTGGCGTCGATCCGCTTCATCGAGAGGTGAGCCGATTGCGCCGCGTGACGAGCCGGGCGGCCACGGTGAGGACGAGCACCACAGCGATGAGGGTAAGCGCGCCGGCCCAGGCCCGGTCCACCGCAGTCTCGAACGCGGAAGACGCCTGGCTGAACACGAACAGCGGGAGGGCCGACTGCGGGCCGGAGAACGGGTCGTTCTTGATGGAGTCGAAGCCGAAGGCGGTGAGCAACAGCGGAGCGGTCTCGCCGGTCACCCGGGCCACCGCCAGCATCACGCCGGTGGTGATACCCGCCGAGGCGGTAGGCAGCACGACCCGGAGGATGGTCCGCCACCGGGGAATGCCGAGGGCGTAGGACGCCTCCCGCAGCGCCGAGGGCACCAGCTTGATCATCTCCTCGGCCGACCGCACCACGATCGGCAGCATCAGGATCGACAGGGCCATCGCTGCGGCCAACCCCGAGAACCCCCGGCCCAATCCCAGCACCCAGAAGGCGTAGATGAACAGGCCGGCGACGATCGACGGGATGCCCACCATGACGTCGATCACCGTCCGCACCACGGTGGCCAGCCGGCCCCGGCCGTACTCGGTCAGGTAGATGGCTACGAGCAGGCCGGAGGGCACGGAGAGCAGCGTGGCCAGCAGCACCTGCTCCAGGGTGCCGATGATCGAGTGGTAGGCGCCGCCGGCGTCGTCCCGGGGGCCGACACCGTTCATGGAGTGGGTGAAGAAGTACCAGTCGAGGGCCTTGAGCCCCCGCGCCGCGGTGTAGATGAGCACCGATCCGAGGGCCAAGAGGCAGACGCCGACCGTGGTCACCATGAGCACGGCGGCCAGGCGGTCGACCACCGACCGCCGGCTTTCCAGCCGGCTAGCGGCCAGCAGGTAGGCCGCGGTGGCACCCAGGAACCCCACCACCAAAAAGCCCGCCCGGCCCTGCAGCGGGGTGAGCCAGAACGCGACGGCGGTGAGCGCAAGGCCGGCGCCGGCTGCCACCACCGCTCTGCCGTTGCTGATCCGGCCGGACCGCAGGGTGCTGACGGTGGTGCTCACGTCAGCGCCCCCGCCGCGAGCCTCCGTGGCCTTCCGGCGGACGCCTCCACTCCGCTCCGGCAGGGCCGGCAGGCCAGCTCGCTGATGTTCACTTCGTGCCGCCTGCGGCAGCGGCGCCGGTGCGGCGGATCACGCCTCGGGCTGCCACCGTCGCGGCCAGGGTGATGGCGAAGAGGACGAGCCCGCTGGCGATCAGGGCCGAGCGCCCGATGTCGCCGGCCTCCCCGAACTTGGTGGCGATGTTGGCGGCGATGGTGTTGCCACCGGGCTCGAGGATGCGCAGGTCGATGTCGTAGGTCGAGGCCAGGACGAGGGCGACGGCGATCGTCTCCCCCAGGGCCCGGCCCAGGCCGAGGATCACCGCCCCGACGACACCGCTGCGGCTCGATGGCAGGACGGAAGTTCGGATCATCTCCCACCGGGTGGCCCCCAGCGCCAGCGACGCCTCCCGGAGGTCCCTCGGCACCTGGCGGAACACCTCCCGGGAGACTGCGGCCACGATGGGCAGGATCATGAGGGCCAGCACGACCGAGGCGGCGAACACGGACTTGCCGTAGACGTCGTCGGGGTTGCGGAAGAACGGGACGAAGCCGAGGTGGTCGGCCAGGAACCGCTGCGCCGGCACCATGCGGGGGACGAGGAACAGCAGGCCCCACAGGCCGTACACGACGCTCGGCACCGCGGCCAGGACGTCGACGAGGTAGCCGATCCACCGGCCGACCACCGGCCGGGCGTACTCGGTGACGTACAGGGCCGAGCCGATGGCGACGGGGACGGCGACCAGCAGGGCCAGGATGCTCGAGATCAGCGTCCCCCACAGCAGGGCGGCAATGCCGAACTGCGCCGGCTCGGCGTCCGGGAACCACTGGCGCTCGGTGAAGAAGTCGGCGCCGGCTGTCCGCACCGCCGGCCAGGCCCGGCCCAGCAGGAAGACCGTCATAGCGAGGAGCACGATGACCACCGCCACGGCCACGCCGGTCGTGAGGTACTGGAAGACGTTGTCGCCGGCCCGGTTGCCGCGGTGGCCGGGGCCAATGCCGTCCGTCTGTTGCGCCGCCGGTTCGACGGTGGTGCTCACGGGGCCATCGCCTTCGGCGACTGCCCCGCTGCGCAGGGCACTGTGCCTGCCGGTTCGCTCGCCTGCGGCTCGCTCAGAGCTTCACCACCGCGAGGGCGGCCACCTGCACCGGTTCGGGGAGCGGGGCGTAATCGAGGTCCTCGGCCAGTTCCTGCCCGTCGGTGAGGGCCCAGGCCGCGAAGTGCCGGAGGGCAGTGTCCCGGTCGGCGTCGGTGGCGGCCCGGTAGAACATCAGGTAGCTGGCGCTGCTGATCGGATAGGCGTCCGGGCTCGGCGCAGTGAAGTTCAGCGCCAGGCTCCCGCCGGGCCGCACCGTGGCCGCGGCCAGCGCCGCGCTCACCGCCCTGGCCTCCGGGGTGTGGAAGCGGCCGGCGGCGTTGCGGATGCTCGCCACGCCCAGGCCGGCCTGCTTGGGGTAGCTCGGCTCGGCGTAGCCGATGGCGCCCACCGACTGCTTGACCGCCGCCGTCACCCCGTCGGAGCCCTTGGCGCCCGTGCCCGGTGTGCCCGCCGGCCAGTCCTTACCCGTGGAGTACGTCCAGACCTCGGGCGCCACCGCCTTCAGGTAATCGGTGAAGACCTGGGTGGTGCCAGAGCCGTCGGAGCGGTGCACCACCTGGATACCCGAGCCGGGAAGCGTCGCATTCGGGTTCTCCGACTTGATGGCCGGATCGTCCCATCTGGTGATCCGCCCGGCGAAGACGCCGGCTAGGGCCTGGGGCGTGAGGCGCAGGCCGTCGACGCTCGGCAGGTTGTACTCGACGGCGACGCCGCCGGCGGTCCAGGGGATCTGGACGACGGCGCCCTGCCCGCCGGTCGCTTCCACTTCGCTCGCCTTCAGGGGCACGTCGGAGCCGGCGAAGTCGACCGTCCGCGAGATCAGCTGCTGGATGCCGGCTCCCGAGCCGATCGGCTGGTAGTTGACGGTGACGCCCGGGGCCAGGGGCCGGTACTGCTTGATCCACTCCTGGATGATCGTGGCCGGGAACGTGGCGCCGGCGCCGGAGAGCGTCGCCCGGTCCTGGGCTCCGGCCACCGGCGCGCCGGTCGCGCGCCCGGCGGAGAGGCGGGCGCTGTTGTCGTCGGTGCCGCAGGCGCTGGCGGCGAGCGCGGCGAGGGTGACCACCGCGGCCAGCCGGCTCCTCATGAGGGCAACGTACCGACGCCAGTCGTCCGGGCAGTGGACAGCAGGTGAACACGAGGTGAACGGCAGCCCAACGTGGCATCGGGTAAGCGCCGCCGGTAGGGTGACAGCACCCCTGCCGGGGCGGCGGTCGCCGGCGCGGGGTTCGCGAGCCGGCCAGGGAGGCTGATGCCCGGACCACCTCGGAAGACGATGTGCGCCGCCGCCCTCGTCCTCGTCGCCCTGTGGGCCGGTCTGGCGCCGGCCGCTGCGGGTCAGGTGGATGACAAGCGCGGAGAGGCCGCGACCATCGCGTCGAAGCTGGAGGAGCAGGCCAGAGGCATCGTGGCCCTGGACAAGGAGCACCGCCGGGCGCGCGACGAGCTGGCGGTGGCCGACGCGGCGGTGAACCGGGCCGAGGCGGACCTCGCCGTCGCCGGCCGGCGCGAGGACGAAGCCCGCCGGCTGCTCGCCGCCCACGCCCAGGCCGCCTACGCCGGCGGTGGCAGCGTCACCTTCCTGGCCCAGATGGTCCGGTCGACGGTGCTCGACGCCGGTCCGCGGCGCACCTACCTGCGGGTGCTCGCCGGCGAGGACCGCCAGGCCATTGGCCGCCTGCAGGCGGCGCGCGAGGACCTCGAGGCCCGCCAGCGGGCCCTCGAGCAGGCCCGCAAGGCGGCGGCCCAGCGCAGTGACGCCACCGTCGCCGACCTGGCCGGCCTCGAGAAGGCCATGGACGCCCAGCGGGCGCTCCTGGCCCGGGCCAACGGCGAGCTGCTGACGCTGGTCGCCGCCGAGCAGGCCCGCCGCGACGCCGAGGCGGCTCGCGTCCTCCAGGCCGCGGCCCGGGCCACCACGACAACTGCGCTGCCGGCGCCCCGCCCGGGGGCCGTCACGACCGCGCCGCCGGCGACCACCGCGGCGGCCGCTCCGGCGGCGACGCCGGCGTCGTCGGCGTCGGACGAGGAGACGTTCGCCTGCATCCGCCAGCTGGAATCGGGCAACAACTACAAGTCGCCCGGCGGCGGCGCCTACCAGTTCCAGGATGCCACCTGGCGCTCCCTCGGCTACACCGGCTCGGCCCAGGACCACCCACCCGAGGTGCAGGACGAGGCCGCCCGCAAGCTCAAGGCCCGCGATGGATGGAAGCCGTGGACGACCGCTCCCCTCTGCGGGAAGGTCTAGGCGATCGACCGCCGGGCGTAGCGTCTCCACCAAGCGCTGGTGGGGCCGCGCCGAGACTCGCCGGAAGGCTGGAAGCGTCCCGATGTACCGGGAATTGAGCGACGTCCCCTCCACGTCGTGGCCCACGAAAACGGCTGACGGTGACTTGGCCTGAAGGATCCACCGGCCCGACAGAAGTTCGAAGCGGTGCTCGACGCCTTGCAGTCGCCGTCGTGGCGGCCTCTAGTCGGCGCTGAACTCCCCGGTGACCATGTACCCGACCCGCTCGCCGATGTTCACCGCGTGGTCGGCGATGCGCTCGAAGTAGCGCCCGAGCAGCGCGACCTGCACCGCCCGCTGCAGCTCGGACTCCTCGTGGGCGCCGGCGGCGAAGATCGTGCGGTAAAGCTCCTTCTGGAGGTCGTCCATCACATCGTCCATGTCGGCCAGCGCCGACGCCTTGGCCGGATCGCGCTCGGCGAAGGTGTCGGTGGCCAGCTCCAGCTGGGCGGTGGCCTGGCTGCGCATGCGGTCGATGATGCCCCGAACCTTGGGGTCCAGCGGCCCGGGGTAGAGCCGCCGGGCGCCCTTGGCCACGTTCACCATGAGGTCGCCGATGCGTTCCAGCTCGTGGATGATCCGCAGCGTGGTCACGAGCATCCGCAGGTCGACGGCCATGGGCTGCTGGCGGGCGAGGAGCAGGTAGGTCCGCTCCTCGATGGAGTGGGTCAGGTGATCGAGCTCCTTGTCGCCGGCGATGACCGCTTTGGCTGCCGTGAGGTCGAAGTCGAGCAGGCAGGCGGTGCCGGCCTGGATGGCTTCGGATGCCATCGCCGCCAGCCGCACGGCGTCGGCGTGCAGCTGGTCGAGCTCCTCGTGGAACACCTTGCGGGTCTCGGGCATGGGGCCTCTATGCGGCTGGGAGACGGAGTGTGAAGGTCGACCCTAGGCCCTCCTGGGACTGCACCAGCACGTCGCCGCCGTGGTTGGTCGCCACGTGGCGGACGATCGACAACCCCAGGCCGGTGCCGCCGGTGTCGCGGCTGCGGGCCCGGTCCACACGGTAGAAGCGCTCGAAGATGCGCTCGAGGTCCCTGGCTGGGATGCCGACACCCCGGTCGCGCACCACAACGTCGACCCAGCCCTCGGTCATGCCGGCGCTGACCTCCACCGCCGAGCGCTCGTCGGAGTACTTCACCGCGTTCTCCAGCAGGTTCACGACCGCGGAGACGAGCTGGCGCTCGTCGCCCCGCACGATCAGGCCGCTTCCCGACGCGCCCACGACCACGTCGACGCCCAGCTGGGCGGCCAGGGGTTCAACCCGCTCGACCGCGCTGGCCACGAGGGCGCCGGCATCGAGGCTGTCCTCGCCGCCGGAGCCGCCGGCCTCGATGCGTGAGAGGTCGAGCAGGCCGTCGATCAGCCGCCCGGCCCGCTCCGCCTCGGTGGTGATCCTCGCGGCCAGCCGGCGCATGACCTCCGGGTCGGGCTCGTCGGCCAGGGTCTCGGCCAGCACGCCCATGGCCCCGACCGGCGTCCGGAGCTCGTGGCTGACGTTGGCGATGAAATCCCGGCGCACCGCCTCGAGCCGGCGCAGCTCCGACACGTCGTCGACCAGCACCACGGTGCCGAGCGGACGGTCGCTGCGACCCATGGGCGTGCCGGTCACCTCCAAGGTGCGGGGCGGGGGCCCGTGCAGCTCCAGCGTCTTGGTGACCGGCCGGGTGCCGCCGCCGGCGGCCACCACCTCCTCGACCGCCCGCTCGACCAGGGCGGCGACGTGGTGGCCGCCCTCCACGTCGTGGCTGCGGAGCACGACGTCGCCAGCCGCGTCGCACACCACGACCGCGTGGGGAAGGGCCTCGATCGCCGCTCGCAGCCGGGCCGACTCGGCGGTGGCAACCGCCAGCCGGTGCTCGAAGTCGGACGCCCGCCGCTCAGCCTCGACCAGACGCTCGAGCAGTCGCTGCTTCCTCATCGGCACACCCAGCGTAGGGGGGCGACCTCCGGTACGTTGCGCACGTGTTCGAGGAGTTCTACAGCACCTTTGCGTCCGTCTCGCTGACCATCACCGGCCTGTGGATGTACGTCGCCCAGGCCCGGTTCAAGGAGTGGATCGCCGATCGGGATCACTTCCGGCGGGCGTCCGCGGTCTCGGTGCAACTCGCGTTCCCCGGGCTGATGTGCCTGTTCTCGCTCATCAACTCCTCAAGCACTCTCCTGTGGCAGGTGGTCTTCGGGGTGGCCTCGGTGACCGCGATCGTGCTGCTCGTCGCCCTGCCCCGCCGTTCGGCGGCTCCGTGGCCGCGGGCGAACACGATCGGGAACTGGTTCGCGGTGGCCGTCTATGCCTGCATCGCCGCTGTGGCGGCGGCGCCGAGCGTCGTCGCCACCATGGGGCTTCCGGAGGTGCCGCGCCGCACCGAGTTCTTCCTCTTCTGCCTGCTGCTCGTCGATGGGCTCGTGGTGGCCTGGATCATGCTCTTCAATGAGGCGCAGGAGTCGGCTGCCCAGTGAACGCCCGCCACATCCCCGCGTAGCGCCCGCCGCAGGCCACCAGCTGGTCGTGGGGGCCTTCCTCGACGACGCGGCCGCCATCGATGACCACGATCCGGTCCGCGCCCTGGGCGGTCTGCAGCCGGTGGGCGATGAGCAGGGTGGTACGGCCCCGGGCGACCGCTCCCATGGCCCGGGTGACCCGGGCCTCACTCGCCAGGTCCAACGTCGACGTGGCCTCGTCGAGCAGGAGAATGGCCGGGTCGACGAGCCGGGCCCGGGCGAGGGCGATCAGCTGGCGCTGGCCGGCCGACAGGGAGCGGCCCCGCTCGGTGACCGGGTGGAGGTACCCGCCGGCCAGGCCGGCGATGAAGGGGTGGGCGCCCACCGCCCGCGCCGCCTGTTCCACCTCGGCGTCGGTGGCGTCCGGCCGGCCGTAGGCGATGTTGTCGCGCACCGTGCCGGAGAACAGGAACGCCTCCTGGGGCACGTATCCGAGTTGGCGGCGGTAGATGCCGAGATCCAGGTCGGTCAGCGGGTGGCCGTCGATCAGCACCCGGCCGGTGGTCGGGTCGTAGAAGCGCGCCACGAGCTTCAGCACCGTCGATTTGCCGGCGCCGGTCTCGCCGACGAGGGCCACCGACTCGCCGGGCGCGATGTCCAGGTCGACCCCTGACAGCGCCTCCTCGGCCCCGGCCGGGTAGCTGAAGCGGACTCCCTCGAACCGGACGGCGCCTCGGAGCCGGCCGGGATCGACGGGCAACACCGGCGCTTCCACGGAAGGGTCGACGGCCAGCAGCTTCTCGATCTGGTTCACCGACGCCCGGGCCTGCTGGTAGGTGTCGAACACCTGCGACAGCTGCTGGAGCGGGGCGAACAGCAGGTTGAGGTACAGCAGGAAGGCGACGAGCTCACCCGAGGTCAGGCCGCCGTCACCGATGAGGCCGGCGCCGACCCCGAGCACGACGGCGGCGGCGACCTCCGACAGCATCTCGACGAACGGGAAGTAGGTGGCGACCAGGCGCTGGGCCCGCATGCGGGCGTCGAGGTGGGTCTTGGAGACCTCGCGGAACTGGTCGATGTTGCGCTCCTGGCGGCCGTATGCCTGGGCCACCCGCACCCCCGAGACGCTCTCCTGAAGGCTGGCGTTGACGGTGGCGATGCGCTCCCGGGCCGTGCCGTAGGCCCGGTTCGACATCCGCCGGAACCAGACAGTGGCCACGACGAGCGGCACCAGCACCGTGTACGTCGCCAGAGAGAGCACGGGGTTCATGACCAGCAGCACGACGGCCACGCCCGCCAGAGTCATCAGGCTGACGATGGCCTGGATCAGGCCGTTCTGGAGGAGCGTGGACAGCGACTCCACGTCGGTGGTCATGCGGGTCATGATCCGGCCCGCCATCTCCCGCTCGTAGAAGTCGATCCCCAGGCGCTGGAGGTGGGCGAAGATCCGGACGCGCAGGGCGAACAGCAGCCGCTCGGCGGTCCGGCCCGTATAGCGCTGCTGGGCCCAGACGACGACCCAGTCGGCCAGGACGACGCCGGCGAAGATCGCGGTGGTGGCGAAGAGTGCCCCTGTCGACCCGTCGACCACGCCCTGGTCGAGGCCCCGGCGCACGAGCCCGGGGCCGGCCAGGCTGGCCAGGGCGTTGAGGACGACGAGCGCCATGCCCAGGCCGAGCGCCAGCCGGTACGGCTTGATGAAGTGGCCGAGGGTGAAGTTGCGGTCGCGCTCGGACTCCCGCCCGACGTCGACTTCGGGGCGGTCGGCGGGCGGCGGCAATGCCGCGACCTTGGCCAGCAGCTCGGGCGTGGCCGACACCATGGCCATGCGGTCGGCGTGGCCCCCGCCGGGGCCGGTGGCACCGGCCACCTCCACCCGGGCTCGGGGCGCCTCGCCGACGCCGGCCCACGCCGCCGGCGTCACCCCGCCCGCCGGCGCCGGCGTCTCGTGCTCCTCGGCGGCCACCTCCTCGATGCCTGTGCCGGGACCGGTGAGCAGCTGGCGGTACAGCCGGCACCGGGCGGTCAGCTCCTCATGGGTCCCGGTGTCGACCACCCGGCCGGCGTCGACCACCGCGATGCGGTCGGCTAGGCGTAGCGTCGACCGGCGGTGGGCGACGAGCAGGGTGGTGCGCCCCTGCATGAGGCGCTGCAGGGTGGCGTGGATGCCCTGCTCGGTGCGGGCATCGACCGCCGAGGTAGCGTCGTCGAGCACCAGGACCCGGGGGTCGGTGAGCAGGGCCCGGGCGAGCGCCAACCGCTGGCGCTGGCCGCCGGAGAGGGTCAGGCCGCCCTCGCCCAGGCGGGTGTCGTAACCCTCGGGCATGGCCGTCACGAACTCATGCGCCTCGGCCGCCCTCGCCGCGGCCACTACCTCCTCTTCGGTCGCCTCGGGGCGCCCGTAGGCGATGTTGGCCCGCACCGTGTCGGAGAACAGGAACGACTCCTCGAACACCACGCCGATCTGTCGGCGCAGGGAGTCGAGGGTGACGTCGCGCACGTCCACCCCATCGAGGTGGACGCTCCCCGCCTGTACCTCGTAGAAGCGGGGGAGCAGCAGCGACACGGTGGACTTGCCCGACCCCGACGGGCCGACGAGGGCGACGGTCTCGCCGGCGGCCACCGTGAGGGAGAAGCCCTCGAGGACCGGCTCTGAGCGGAGGTAGCCGAACGTGACGCCGTCGAACACCACGTCGCCGGTGACGGGCGGTAGGGCGGCGGCGTCGGGCTTTTCCACCACCACCGGCGTCGAGTCGAGGAGCTCGAAAATGCGTTCCGCTCCGGCCCGGGCCTGCTGGGCGATCACGGTGAGCACCGACAGCATGCGCACCGGCCCGACCATCTGGAACAGGTAGGTGGAGAAGGCAACGAACGTCCCCAGGCTGATCCGGCCCTTGATGGCCAGCCAGCCGCCGAAGGCGAGTACCGCCACCTGGCCCAGCGCCGGCACCGCGGCCAGGGCCGAGCCGTACCGGGCCTGGATGCGCACCGCCCGCATGCGGGAGGCGAACAGGTCCTCGGCCGACGTGGCCAGGCGTTCCAGCTCCCGGCTCTCCTGCCCGAAGCCCTTCACCACCCGCACGCCGGAGACCGCCTCGTCGACGACGCCGGCCACCTCCGCCGCCCGTTGCTGGGCATCCCACGACGCGGGGAACACGGTGTCGCGCAGGCGGACGGCGATCCAACCGATGGCGGGGACGACGACCAGGCTGATCACGGTCAGCAGCGGCGACAGCACGGCCATCACGCCGAGGGACAGCACGACCATCACCAGGTTCCCGCTGGCCAGGGGCAGGAAGGCGAGCAGGCTCTGGACGAGGCCGACGTCGGCGCCGGCGCGTGACACGAGCTGGCCGGTCTGGAAGTCGTCGTGGCGGGCGAAGTCCAGGCGCTGGAGGCGCTCGTAGATGGCGTTGCGCAGGTCGAACTGGACACTGAACGCCACCCGCCCGCCGACGAACCGCCGGACGTGCGCCACCCCGAACCGGAACACGCCGGCGGTCACCAGGAGGGCCAGCCACGGGGCCAGGGGCCGGCGATCGGCCAGGATGACGTCGTCGATGATGATCTTCTGGATCACCGGCGTGAACGCGGAGACGGTGAGGCCCAGGATGGCTACGCCGAAAGCGGTGATCACGTCCCGCCGGTGGGCCATGAGGTACGGCCACAGCCGGCGGATCCAGCCTTGGGACATCAGCCGAGAGTACGGGAATCGCCTCGCAACCAGAGGTTGCTCGGCGAGGTAGTTGCGCTGCGGCCGCCCGGCGAAGCCGGTCAGCCTCCGGCGTCGGCGCCCGCCGGCATTTCTCGTGGTTCGCTGAGCGACTAGGACACGGGGATGAACCCCTTCACCGCGTCATGGCGGAAGGTGTAGGTCTGCCAGCGCCGGCCCGACCCAGCCTGGGTCTCCAGGCGGAAGGCGACGACCAGGGTGCGCCCGTCGGTGCGCAGGGTGATCGCCCCGTAGACCTCGACGTTGCGCCGGCCCAGCAGGTTCTGGGCGGCCGCCCGCTCCTTGCGGGCTTCCTCCCGTTTGTCGGTAGCCGTGGTCGGGTTCTCGATGAGGGTGTCAAGGGTGCGGATCTTGCGCAGGACGGATGCGTCTTCCCGCTCCCGGCCCGACCGCAGGATCTCCGTGCACAGGATGAGGGGCGCGGGGCCGCGGCCGTGGCGGCCCAGGCGGCCGAGCAGGTCGGGTCGGGGGTGGACGTGGCTCTCCTGGTCGCCGGAGGAGACGGTGAACGCGAAGGGGTCGACGGCCCGGAGGAACTCGTCGGTCACGTCGGAGGACCCGTGGTGGCAGCTCTTCATGACGTCGCACCGGAACCGGGCGCGCGCCGGCTCCACCGCATCGGAGAGGGGCTGGTTCGGCCCGAGGCCGGCGTAGTGGCGGAGAAGGAAGTGCTCGGCCGGCAGGTTCAGGTCACCGCCGAAGAAGAGCGTGAATTCCCGGTAGGTCAGCCGGAAGAGCACCGAGTGGCCGTTCTTGGTCTTGCCTTCGTCGCCGTTGGCGGTGAGTCCGGGCCCGTCGGCGAACCATCGCAGCCGCGGTCGGCCCTGGCCGTCGGGCTCGACCACCGGGCCGAGCACCTCGATCGTCAGCTCCGGGCTCTCGGACGGGCTGAACCCGGGCAGCCAGGAGCGGCCGCCCTCCAGGGTGCCGTGCACGGTGGACAGCATCTCCACCCGCCCCACCCGGTTCCCGGTGAGCGCCGTCCGTATCAGCTTCGGGTAACGCTTCTTGCCCCGGACCGTCTCCGGTTCGTACAGCGCCCGGATGTCGGCGTCGGTGACGGCCAGCTCGGTCAGGAAATGCCCGGTGGGGTCGCTGGCGCCGAAGAGGTGGTCGCCCGTACGCTCCGCCAGCCCGTTGTGGTGGACCTTCTTGAACGTGAACTTTTCCTGCTCGAAGCAGGGTTGGAAGCCGCCGTAGTGGTCCTGGTCGGAGTGAGTGATGACGGCGGCGTGGAAGCGCACGTCCTTCATCAGCTTGCCGAACCGCCACTTGAGGAAGTTGTACATGTTCCGGCCTTCGCCGGCGTCGACCAGGACAATCCTGTCGTCCGGCGGCGCCTCGGGTGCGACGAGAAGGCAGCCGTCGCCCTGGCCCACATCGACGAAGACCACTTCCAGCGGGCGCTCGTCCAGGCAGTCGCTCTGGCGGATCAGGTAGTGCTCGGTGCCCCACTTCACCTTGAAGAAGTCGCCCTCGGAGACGACGACGTTGAGGAAGTCACCCCAGAGGAGCTGCTTGACCTTGCGCCTGGTGGTGAGGTCCCTGAGGTAGACGTCGCCCTGCCCGGCGAACTTGACCATGCCCGTGAAATTACAGTGCGGGTCCATGCCCGGCGCCGATGAGATCGCCGTCATCGAGGACGGTGTGGCTACGACGTGGGGCGCGCTGGAGGCCGAAGTCGTCCGGGTGGCCGCCGGCCTCGCCGCCGTCGGCCTGCGAGCCGGCGACCGTGCCGTGTGGTGCGGCCCGAACAGCACCGCCGTCGTCGTGCTGATGCACGCCTACCGCCGGCTGGGCCTGGTCTCGGTACCGCTGCCCTACCGGCTGACCCCGGCCGAGGCGGCGCACATCATCGCCGACAGCGGGGCGTCGGTGGCCGTGGTCGACCCCGCGTGCCTCGACTTGGTGCCGGGCGGGCTGACGGTCGAAGAGGTGGTGGCCGCCGGCGCCGGCGCGCCGCAACCGGCGCCGGCTGCCGACGGGCCGACCATGCTGTACACCTCGGGCACCACCGGGCGGCCGAAGGGGGCGCTGCGCCGGCCGTCGGACCCTGGCCTCACCGCCGCGCTGATGGCCGAGCTGGGCTTCGTCGACGGGGAGGTCCACCTCGTGACCGGGCCGCTGTACCACGCCGGCCCCCATGCCTTCGCCCTCCTCGCCCACCGCCTGCGGGGGACGCTCGTCGTGAGCCGGCGGTTCGACGCCGGCGAGTGGCTCCGTCTCGCTGCTGAACACCGGGTGACGTCGGCCTTCGTAGCGCCGATCCACTTGCGGCGCATCCTCGCCGCCGCGCCGGTGGCTGGCGACTTGTCCTCGATGCGGGCGCTGGTGGTCAACGCCGCGCCTGTCCCCTACGCGCTCAAGGAGGACGTCATCGCCCGGCTGGGGGAGGGGTTCCTCTATGAGATCTACGGGTCGACCGAGCTCGGGATCGCCACCGTGCTCCGGCCCGAGGACCAGCTGCGGAAGCCGGGATCGTGCGGGCGGGCCTACGCCGGCGTCGGGCTCCGGGTGGTGGGCGATGACGGCGCCGACCTCCCCGCTGGGGTCGCCGGGGAGTTGTTCATCCGCTCCGCCAACGCCATGTCCGGCTACCAAGGCTCGGCCGAGCAGCTGGCGACCCTGCCGGGCGGTTGGCAGTCGGTGGGCGACGTCGCCTGGCTCGACGAGGACGGGTACCTGCACATCTGCGACCGGCGGACGGACATGGTCATCACCGGCGGCATGAACGTCTACCCGGCCGAGGTCGAGGCCGCCCTCAACGCCCATCCCGACGTGGGCGACGCCGCGGTCTTCGGCGTCCCCGACGACGAGTGGGGCGAGCGTGTCCACGCCGTCGTGGCGCCGAGAACCGGTGCCGGCGTCGACCTCGCCGCTCTTGACGCCTTCCTCGCCGGTCGGCTCGCCGGGTTCAAGCGACCGCGGTCGTGGTCGGTGCGCGAGGAGCTGCCCCGTACCGAGAGCGGCAAGTTGCTCAAGCGGGTCCTGCGGGCCGAGGAGCCGGCGCCGGCGTGAGAGCCCGGGCCCTCCTTCTGGCCGTCGGCCTGCTGCTCCCGGTGGAGTCCGCCGCCGCCCAGGCGCCGGCGCCGGCGCCAGCTCTGACCACCCTGCCGCTGGCCACGCCTCTGTTCAGCATGCGACGGGTGCCCGACCTGCTGTCGCGCCACGCGGCCGAGACCCACCTGCGCAACGACCTCGACCGGATCATGACCGACCCGGTCTACGGATCGGCCAGGGAGCGGTCCTGCCTCGTCGTCGGCGACCCCGGCGGAGGCCCCGTCCACTACTCGCGCCAGGCGACGCTGGGCCTGATCCCGGCGTCGACCATGAAACTGCTGACCACCGCCGCCGCCCTGGACCAGTTCGGGCCCGACCGGCGCTTCACCACCGACGTGCGGGCCGGCGCTCCGCCGGCGGGCGACGGGACGGTCAACGATCTCTACCTCGTCGGCGGCGGCGACCCGCTGCTCTCCACCGCCGAGTTCGCCTCCGACGGCGGCTACTTCGGCCAGCCCCGGCGGTTCACCTCCATCGAGGCGCTGGCCGACAAGGTGGTCGCCGCCAACGTGCGCCGGGTGGGGCGCATTCTCGGCGACGAGAGCCGCTACGACAGCGAGCGGCTGGTTCCCAGCTGGAACCCCCGCTACATCGCCAACTTCGACATCAGCCCGCTGTCGGCGCTGGTCGTCAACAAGTCGTTCACCCAGGAGAACCCGCCGGCGCTGGCCACCTCGCCTCCGGCTCACGCCGCATCCGTGCTTGCCGCCCAGCTGCGGGCCCGGGGCGTGGCGGTGGGCGACACCGGTGCCGCGCGCACGCCGGCGGGCACCACCCGGGTGGCGTCGATCGAGTCGGCGCCGCTCAGGGACATCGTCGCCGAAATACTCGAGAACAGCGACAACCTGGCCGCCGAGCTCCTGGTCAAGGAGATGGGCACCAAGCCCGGCGTCCCGGGCACCACGGCCGCCGGCCTGGCCGCCATCGACGAGCGGCTGGGGCGGCTGGCCGCCGTGAACCCGGAGGAGGTGGACGCCGTTGACGGCTCCGGCCTCGACCGCAGCGACAAGGTCAGCTGTGCGGTGCTCCAGCGGGTGGTCGCCACCGGCCCGCCCGGCCTGGCCGAGGGCCTGCCGATCGCCGGCCGCAACGGGACGCTGTTCCGGCGGTTCCTGAACACGCCGGCGGCCGGGAAGGTCCGGGCCAAGACCGGCTCCCTTGAAGGGGTCGTCGGCCTGAGCGGGGTGGCCACCGGGCAGAACGGCCGCATCGTCGCCTTCTCTCTCATCGCCAACGAGCTGCCCAGCACGTCGGCCGGCGTCGGCCTGCAGGACCGGGTGGTGAACGTGCTGGCCGCCTTCCCGCGGGCGCCGGCGGCGACGGAGCTCGCCCCGAAGCCGCCGGCTGGATGACGGGCGCCATCGAGCTGCCGATGTTCCCGCTCGGCAGCGTGCTCCTCCCCTCGACGTTGATCTCCCTGCATGTCTTCGAGGACCGCTACCGGGCGCTGGTGCGCGATTGCATCGCCGGCGACCGTCGCCTCGGCGTGGTCCTGATCGAGCGGGGACGGGAGGTCGGTGGCGGTGACGTCCGCTTCGACGTCGGCACCCGGGCGGTCATCGCCGACGCCGTGGAGCTCGACGACGGCCGCTGGATCATGATCCTCGTGGGCGAGGAGCGGGTGCGCGTCCGGCGGTGGCTCCCCGACGATCCCTACCCGCAGGCCGAAGTGGTCCTGTGCGAGGACCCGCCGGCGGGACCGGAGGCCGTCGGCCGGCGCGACGACCTCGAGCGGGTGCTGGGACTGGTCACGGCGAGGAAGGCGGCGCTCGGGGAGGAAACCGGCGACACGACCGTCGAGGTGAGCGCGGACCCGGCCGTCGCCACGTGGCAGGCAGTCGGCATGGCGGCCCTCGGACCGCTCGACGCGCAGCGGGTCCTGTCGACCGACGGGGTCGCCGACCGGCTCGAGATGGTGGTCGCCCTCCTCGAGGAAGAGGCGTCCGTGCTTGCGCAGCGGTTGGCCGGGGGATAGGAAGCACAACATGGCCAGGCGGGAGGACAAGGCAAAAAAGGACAAGAGCCTGCCCGGTGAGGCGCAGGAGCTCTTTCAGCTCGTCGTCGGGTACGCCAAACAGGAGACGCTCGACCCGGTCAAGAATCTCGGCCGTTTCCTCGGCTACGGGCTCGGCGGCGCCCTCCTCGGCAGCCTGGGCGCTGTGCTCCTGCTGCTCGGCGGGCTCCGCCTGCTGCAGACCGAGACCGGCGGGGCCTTCGACGGGAACCTGACGTTCGTCCCCTACGTGGTGGTGCTGGCCATCAGTGGGGCCATCGCCGCCGGCGCCATGAAGGCCCGGAGCCGGGGCCAGAGGAGGGACGCAAGATGAGTGTTCGCAGCACCAACGGGAAGATCACCCGTAGCGACATCGAAGCCAAGCTGCACGAGATGCGCGGCGATGTCGAGGAGTCGGCCGAGGCGGCCAAGACGCCGATCATGGCCATCGCCGGCGGGGTGGCCGTGGCGGTCGTGCTCCTGGCGTTCCTCCTGGGCAAGCGCCGGGGCCGGCGCAAGTCCACCGTCGTCGAGATCCGGCGGGTCTGATGCTCAAGACGCTGGTGCGGCTGGGCTTCGCCCGCGGCATCGGCGGGTCCCGGGCGTGGCTGACCATAGGCGTGCTCGCCGGCGGCCTGCGCATGCTCAAGAAGATGGCCAAGCGGGAGGCCGACGTTGTCTACCTGGAGGAGCTCCACCCCGGCCAGTCGGTGGTCATCCGACATTTCCCCCGGCGCGAGAATCCCCCGAAGTGAAGTAGGGCCATGATGGGTCGGTGGACCCGACCTTTCACGCCGGCGACAGAGTTCTGCTGATCGACGCCAAGAGCCGGCGCTACCTGGTCACCCTGCGCGAAGGCGGTCAGTTCCACACCCACGCCGGCGTCACCCCGCACGACTCGATCATCGGATCGCCCGACGGATCCACCATCCGCTCGCCGACCGGCACCAAGTACCTGGCCCTGCGCCCGACCCTGGCAGACTTCGTGCTCTCCATGCCCCGGGGCGCCCAGGTCATCTACCCGAAGGACCTGGGGCCGCTGCTGATCATGGCCGACGTCTTCCCAGGCGCCAAGGTGCTCGAGGCCGGCGTGGGCTCGGGCGCCCTGTCCATGACCCTGCTGCGGGCCGGCGCCGACGTGGTGGGTTACGAGCTGCGGGAGGACTTCGCGACCAAGGCCAAGGCCAACGTCGACTCGTTCCTCGGGGAGGGCCAGCCCTACCGGGTCGAGTTGCGCGACGTGTACGAGGGGATCGACGAGACCGGCCTCGACCGCATCCTGCTCGACCTGCCCGAGCCGTGGCGGGTGGTCAAGCACGCGACCGGCGCCCTGCGGCCCGGCGGCATCCTGGTCTCCTACCTGCCGTCGATCGTCCAGGTCTCCCAGCTGCGCGATGCGCTCGACGCCGGCGGCTTCGTGCTGGCGGAGACCGTCGAGGTGCTCCAGCGGGGCTGGCACGTGGAGGGCCTGGCCGTGCGGCCCGACCATCGCATGGTCGCCCACACCGGGTTCCTGACATCGGCCCGCCGGCCGGCGGAGCCGCCGCCCTGGGAATGAACGTCCTGGACCTGGTCATCGCGGTCCTCGTGATCACATCGGTTGGCGGGGGATGGCGGCTGGGCCTGCTGACGGGGGCCACGTCCTGGGTGCTGCTGATGCAGGCTCTGGCGCTGGCCACGCTGCTGCTGCCGGCGGTGGCGACGACGCTGGGCGGGGAGGATCCGGGCCTCCGGCTGCTCGTGGGGGCCCTGCTCTTCGTGGGCGCCGGCATCGCCGGCCAGCGGGTGGGCATCCTCCTGGGTGCCCAGTTCAAGCGCTCGCTTCTGCCCCTGGACGGGCCGGCCCGTCACCGGGACAAGGTGGCCGGCGCCGTGGCCGGCCCGTTGGCGGTGGTCGTCGGTCTCTGGCTGTTGGTGCTGCCGCCGCTGGGCGAGGTGGCGGGCTCGCTCTCGGGGCTCACTCGCCATTCCGCCCTGGCCCGGGCCATCGACGCCGCGCTGCCCGAGCCGCCGGAGACCTCGCAGGCACTGCGTCGATTGGCCGGGCCCGCGGGCGCGCCTCATGTCTTCGACGGCCTGGTCCCGGCGCTCGACACCGGCCCGCCTCCGGCCGAGTCGGGCCTGGCCGCCGACGTCGTGGCCCGCGTAGCGGCCAGCACGGTGAGGGTGGAGGGTGTCGCCTGCCGTTTCGAGCGCGACGGGAGCGGCTTCGCCGTCGCCCCCGACCTCATCGTGACCAATGCCCACGTGGTCGCCGGCCAGCAGCGGACGACGGTGGTCCGCCCCGACGGCCGGCGCTTGCGGGCCCAGGTGACCGTCTTCGACCCCGCCCGTGACCTGGCGCTGCTGGCTGTGCCCGGCTTGGGCCAGGTGCCCCTGCCGGTCGCCAACGCCAAGGTGGGCACGACGGCGGCCGTCTTCGGCCACCCCGAGGGGCAGGTGCAGCTGGAGGTCTCGCCGGCGGGCATCCGCCAGCAGGTCAACGCCGTGGGCACCGACCTCTACGACCTCGGGCTTACCCGGCGGTCGGTGCTCGTGCTGGCTGCCGAGCTGGCGCCCGGCGATTCCGGAGCCGCCCTGGTCGATGCCGGCGGCCAGGTCGTCGGGGTCGCCTTCGCCATTTCGCCCGACAGCTCCGACACCGCCTACGCCCTCGCCGCCTCGGAGCTTCGCACGGTGCTGGAGGCCGAGCGCCTGATGCCGGCACCGACCGGTCCCTGTTTGGCGTGAGCGCGGTTTAGCCTGGACGCTATGGCCGACGTGGTGAAGACCGACGAGGAGTGGCGGGAGCAGCTCAGCCCGGAGCAGTACGAGATTCTCCGGCGGAAGGGCACCGAGCGGGCGGGCACAGGCAAGTACGCCTACTCCAAGGACGACGGCATGTACCACTGCGCAGGCTGCGGGGCGGAGCTGTTCAGCTCGGACGCCAAGTTCGAGTCCGGCACCGGCTGGCCGAGCTTCACCGAGCCGGCGCTGGCCGAAGCCGTCGAGCTGCACGAGGACCGCAAGTTCGGCATGCGCCGCACGGAGGTCACCTGCCGGGCCTGCGGCGGCCACCTGGGCCACGTCTTCCCCGACGGCCCCGGGCCAAAGGGCGAGCGCTACTGCATCAACAGCGCAGCCCTCGAGCTGGATCCGAACACGTAAGAATCGCCGCCGACCGCTCGTCAGCCGCCGGAGGCGGCTCCCGACCGGTTGGCGGCAAAGAGGCTTTTCAGTGCGAGCGGCGCCGGCTCCGCCGGCGTCGTGAGCGCGATTGCCTCGCGATGGGCGAAACTAATCGACCTCGATGAAGATGCACTCACCCGGGCACTCTTCGGCCGACTCGATGGTGCCGTCTTCCTGGCCGGCGGGCACCACGGCGAGGCCCTCAACGCCACCGGGGTCGCTGAAGACCTTGCTGCCCTCCCTGACGTAGGCCAAGCCGTCGTCGAGGAGCGTGAAGACGTCGGGAGCGATCTCCTCGCAGAGACCATCGCCGGTGCAGAGATCCTGGTCGATCCAGACCTTCATCGCCATGGCAAGCCACTGTCCCTTCGTGTGGAATTCTACGCTCGAAAAACTGGACCCCTCTGAGGGGTGACACGTTCAATTTACCCGGAAATCGCCGGGAAAACCAATCACGTCGGGGTACCGTGCTTCCGAAGAGGCCCGGTGTACGGTGGTTTTCAGTCGAGGGCCGACCCGAGGAGGTGATCCCGACGTCCAGTTCCGAGTACGAACGTCGGCTGTCAGCCTACGAGCAGCAGGTCGAGGGCCTGCTGGAACAGGTCAAGGAGTTGGAGCAGGTCGTCGTCGACCTCCGCCGCAAGCTCCAGGACGCCCCCAAGCGGGTCCGCACCCTCGAGGAGCGCCTGCTGGAGACCAAAGGCCAGCTCGCCCAGGCCACCTCCCAGAACGAGAAGCTGAGCTACACCCTGCGGGAGGCCCGCGACCACATCGCCGAGCTCCGCCGTGAGGTTGAGAAGCTCACGCAGCCGCCGTCGGCCTACGGCACCCTGCTGTCCCGCAACGACGACGGCACCGTCGACGTGTTCTCCGGCGGCCGCAAGATGCGGGTCGCCCTGCACCCCGAGCTGGAGGACATCGAGCTGGAGCGGGGCCAGGAAGTTGTGCTCAACGAGTCGCTGAACGTCGTGCTGGCCCGCGCCGCCGAGCTCTCCGGCGAGGTCACCACCCTCAAGGAGCTGCTCGAGGACGGCCGGCGGGCCATCGTGGTCGGCCGGGCCGACGAGGAGCGCGTGGTGGAGTTGGCCCAGTCGCTCATGGGCGAGAAGCTGCGGGCCGGCGACAGCATCCTCATGGATTCCCGCACCGGGCTGCTGCTGGAGCGCCTGCCCCGCCCCGAGGTCGAGGAGCTCATCCTGGAGGAGGTGCCCGACGTCTCCTACGAGGACGTGGGCGGCCTGGACAACCAGATCGAGCAGATCACCGATGCGGTCGAGCTGCCCTTCCTGCACCGCGACCTGTTCGTGGAGCACAAGCTGCCGGCGCCCAAGGGCATCCTGCTCTACGGCCCCCCGGGCTGCGGCAAGACCCTCATCGCCAAGGCGGTGGCCAACTCCCTGGCCCAGAAGGTCAGCGAGGTCACCGGCAACAAGGCGGCCCGCAGCTACTTCCTGAACATCAAAGGCCCGGAGCTGCTCAACAAGTACGTGGGCGAGACCGAGCGCCAGATCCGACTGGTCTTCCAGCGGGCCCGGGAGAAGGCGGAGGAGGGCGTGCCCGTCATCGTCTTCTTCGATGAGATGGACTCGCTGTTCCGCACCCGGGGCACCGGTATCTCCTCCGACATGGAGGCGACGATCGTCCCGCAGCTGCTGGCCGAGATCGACGGCGTGGAGACGCTTCGCAACGTCATCGTCATCGGCGCCTCCAACCGGGAGGACCTCATCGACCCGGCCATCTTGCGCCCCGGCCGGCTGGACGTGAAGATCAAGATCGAGCGGCCGAACGAGACCGCCGCCGCCCAGATCTTCAGCCGATACCTCACGGCCGACCTGCCGCTGGACGAGGGCGAGGTGGCCAGCCTGGGCGGTGGTGACCGTGAGAAGGCCGTGAAGGTCATGATCGAGCGGACGGTCACCGAGATGTACAAGGACGACGACGACAACCGGTTCCTCGAGGTCACCTACCAGAACGGCGACAAGGAGATCCTGTACTACAAGGACTTCTCCTCGGGGGCCATGATCGAGAACATCGTGCGCCGGGCCAAGAAGCTGGCCATCAAGCGGGTCATCGCCGGCGAGAGCCGGGGCATTCGCACCTCCGACCTGCTCGAATCCATCAAGCAGGAGTACAAGGAGCACGAGGACCTCCCCAACACCACCAACCCCGACGACTGGGCCAAGATCTCGGGCAAGAAGGGCGAGCGGATCGTCTATGTGCGCACCCTGATGTCCAAGGGCAAGGAGGCCACCGGTGGTCGGGCCATCGAGCGTGTCGGCACCGGCCAGTACCTCTGATCGCCTCGCAACCGAAGGTTGCTCGGCGAGCTTGATCGTGCGGGCCGGATTCCGCAGGGGTACCGCCCCCGCGAGGGGTAGGGTCCCGCGAATGGCGATCCGGAAGGTCTGCGGCATCGAGACCGAGTACGGGATCATCTTGCGCGGCGCGGAGTCCAACCCCATCACCGTCTCGTCGCTGCTGATCAACGCCTATGTCTCTCGGCTGGCCCGGGAAGCGGCCAACGGCGGCAAGGTTGGGTGGGACTTCGAGGACGAGTCGCCGGGCCGCGACGCCCGGGGCTTCGCCCGCGAGGGCGCCATGGCTCCGGAGATCGAGACCCACCTGGTCAACGCGGTCCTCACCAATGGGGCCCGGTACTACGTCGACCACGCCCACCCCGAGTACTCCTCGCCCGAGTGCTCGGACGCCATGGAGGCCGTCCTCTGGGACAAGGCAGGCGAGCGCATCCTGACCCGGTCCATCGAGGCCGCCTCGGAGGCGCTGCCGGCAGGCCAGGAGATCGTGGTCTACAAGAACAACTCGGACCGCAAGGGCAACTCCTACGGCTGCCACGAGAACTACCTGCTCGACCGGTCACTGCCCTTCACGCGGCTGGCGTCCCAGATCACGCCCCACTTCGTGTCCCGGCAGATCTACACCGGCGCCGGCAAGGTGGGCAGCGAGGCGTCGGGGATCGGCTCCGACCGGGTGCCGTTCCAGATCACCCAGCGGGCCGAGTTCTTCGAGGAGGAGGTGGGGCTCGAGACCACCCTGAAGCGACCCCTGGTCAACACCCGCGACGAGCCCCACTCGGACTCTCAGCGCTACCGCCGGCTCCACGTCATCGTGGGCGACGCCAATCTGTCGGAGATCTCGACCTTCCTGAAGGTCGGCGTCACGGCCTTGGTGCTGGCCATGATCGAGGACGACGAGCTGGCCGGGCTCAACCTGTCGCTGGCTGCACCCGTAATGGCCCACCGGACGGTGTCCTACGACCTTTCACTGGCTACTCCGCTGGAGATGGCCGACGGCCGGCGCATGACGGCCCTGGAGATGCAGTGGGAGCTGCTCGACCGGGGCCGGAAGTACGCGGAGAGCCGAGGCCTGGAAGCGGTGGGCGAGGACGTAGGCCGTGCTTTGCTGGACCGGTGGGAATCGGTTCTCCACGGACTGGAGACCGACCACATGAGCCTGGCCAACCAGCTCGACTGGGTGGCCAAGTACCAGCTGGTCTCGGCCTACCGCGATCGTCACGGCCTGGGCTGGGGCGACCACAAGCTGGCCGCCCTGGACCTGCAGTACCACGACGTGCGGCCCGGCCGCTCGCTGTACGAGCGCTGCGGCATCGAGCGCCTGCTGTCCGAAGACGCAGTTGTGGCGGCCATCAGCAACCCGCCCACCACCACCCGGGCGTACTTCCGGGGTCGCTGCCTGCAGAAGTGGGCGGGCTCCATCGCCGCCGCCAACTGGGACTCCCTGGTCTTCGACCTGGGAAGCGACCCGCTCCGTCGAGTTCCGATGATGGAACCGCTAAGAGGAACAGCAGCACACGTCGATAGGTTGTTACAAGAGTGTGAGACCCCGGCGCAGCTTCTCGAGGCGCTGGGGTCAACGTAGGAGGCAGCCGGACCATGGCAGAACGAGAGCAGAAGAGGAAGCAGTCGACGACTCGCAGCGACGAGGTGGTCGAGGCTGTCCCCGCCCAAACGAAGCAGGGAGACAAATTAAAGGCAGAATTGGACGAGCTTTTGGATGAAATAGACGAAGTGCTCGAGGACAATGCCGAGGAATTTGTACGAAGCTACGTGCAGAAGGGCGGCCAATAAGGCGTTATGTACAAGTGCTAAAATAGCTTGCATACCGAATGTATGTTCGGTACAATGGAGCTATGAAGCCATGCAGGAAGTGCGGAGTTGTGAAGCCCCTCGAGGACTTTTACCAGATGGCCACCATGCGTGATGGCCATCGTCACGACTGCAAAGCCTGCAACCTCGCGGCGAAGCGTCAGAGGTACCTCGCCGACCCGGCTGCCGTGAAGGCCCGGGTCAAGCGCTGGCAACAGGAGAATCCTGAGCGGCTCAACGCCTACCGGCGGGCGCGGCGCCTGGAGCCCGAGGTGAAGGAGCGCGAGCGCGCCGGTCACCTCAAGCGAAAGTACGGAATGACCATTGAACAGTACGACGCTATGCTCGAATCGCAAGGCGGCGGATGCTTCATCTGTGGGCGCCCGCCGCGTGAGGACATCTCCTTGCACGTGGACCACGACCATTCAACCGGCAGGGTTCGGGGCATTTTGTGTTTCTGCTGCAACAACGCCCTGGCTGATTTCCAGGACGACCCGGAGCTGCTGAGGAAGGCGGCCGGCTACGTGTCATGGCACGCCAGCCAGGAGGAGGTTGAGCTGGCGCGGGCTCGGGCCCGGGCGCTCATCCCCGCCGGCTGACCGGCCGGCGCCGGCGGGCCAGCGCCAGCTGCTCCTCGGCGATCCACTGCTGGAGCTCGCCGAGTTGAGGCGGGCATTCGGCGGCGGCGTCGGCGAGGAGCTCGCCGGCCCAGGCGGGGTCGTCGCCGGCCATCGTGCGGGCGAACCACAGCAGGCTGCGGGCGGTGAGCGCCGGCGCCTCCAGCTGCCGTTCGAGGGCGATGGCGCTCTCGTAGCGCTTGGCCGCCGCGCCGCAGTCGCCACCGGCGACGAGCGGGTCAAGCATGGCGAGGAATCGGTCGGCGGCGCCGAAGCAGAAGACGCCGGTGGCCATGACCAGCGCCTGCCCGCTGTAGGGCAGGAGGGCGTCGTACACCGCTTGGGCATGGCCCGTCGCGCCGCTGAGCGCCACAGCCTCGGCCAGCAGGGCGAGGAGCACCGACCAGGAGGCATCCTGGCGAATGGCGCCGAGCCCGTCACCCAGGAGGTCGTCGAGGATGGCTCGGGCTTCGGCGTCCCGGCCGCCGCGGGCCAGGAAGAACGCGGCGGCAGCGCGGTAGCCGGTCAGGCCGGGCTGCTCCTCGGCGGCGGCCAGCGTCATGGCGCAGGCCGGCTCCGGCCCGACGGTCTGGTAGGTCGCCCAGAGGAAGGCGGCGGAGAAGACCTGGCCGAAGTTGGGATCGCGCTCGTGGAAGCGGTCGACCATCTCCTTGGCCACGGTGATCGCCTCCTGGATTTCGCCGTCCAGGAAGGACCGCAGGCTCCGGAACTGCATGACGAGCGCCCGGTGGGTCCAAATCTCCGGCCACGGGAAGCCGGCGTCCCCATCGGCAAGAGCGAGGACGTGCTCGAAGTCGGTGCGCCGGCCTTCGCGCACCAGTCCCAGCAGCTCGTAGACCGACATCCGGGCCCCGAGCTCCCGCACCCGGCGCCCCAGCGCAGTCATGGCCATGGCATCCGGTGAGAGGTAGAGGATGAGGCCTTCGGCGTCGAGGGCGGCCACCTGCACCAAAGGGATGCCGGACTCCACGGCGTGGGCCCAGGCCGACGCGCACAGCCGCCGGGCCCGGTCGAGGGCCGCGGCCGAGTTCTCCTGGATGCACCACAGCTCGTGGAAGGCGATGGTGGCCTCCATGCGGGCGACCAGCGCCGGGTCGGCGCCGCCGGCGGTGACGATGGCCAGTACCCGCCGGCAGGTTTCGCGTGCATCCGCGTCGTAGCGGGTCCCGAACCCGGGAAGGTGCGCGTAGTCGCAGGTGATCTCGACCAACATGGCGGGATCGGCGTCCGGAGCGGCGAGGAGCAGTCCAAGGGCCTCCGTCAGCGCTTGGCGCCGGCCTTCGGCGCCCATCGACGGGCAGATCGACAGCCACCGCAGCAATGCGCCATGCAGGCCGGGGTGGCTCCGAGGCGGGAGCCGATGCAGGGCGTCGAGGCCCGCCTCCAGGGCGTCGCGCGCTGCTTGGTCGTCAAGGGCGGCGATCATGGCCTGGCCGTGGGCCAGCGCAACCTCGGCCAGGGGAATCGCCTCGTCGGGGTACCCGGGCAAGGCGGCCCGCCGGTGGCGGAGCAGCTCGGCGTTCCGGGCGCCGGCGTCGCGATGGGTGGCCCTCCCGACCGGCGACGCCAGCACGGCGGCCACCTGGTGGCTCAGCTCGACCTGGAGCGGAGGCCTGACCATGGCCAGCGTCGCGTCCCGGGCCAGCTCGTGGGTGAAGACGTACGTGCTGCCGGCGTCCGTCCCTCCGCCGGCGATCCACCGGACGGCGCCGGCATCCACCGCCGGCTCGAGGCATTCAGCCACGCGGTCGCCGACGTCGGCCAGGGCCGGCAGTGGTCGCAGGAGGCGGACGTCGAAGGTCGTCCCGACCACTGCGGCCGCGCTCAGCACGGTCCTGGTGCGGGCCGGGAGGGCGGCAATCCGCCGGCTCCAGCGCTCGATAGTGGTCTGCGCTGCGCTCGCCGCCGCTCCGGCCAGGTCGCTGCCCGGCTTCCACCCCCGCCCGTCGAGGTGGTCGGCGACGACCATCGCCGCCCCCGCCGGGTGCCCCTGGGTGCTGTCCAGCACGGCCCGGGCCAGCTGGGTGCGGTCCGCTCCGGTCAGCGCCGGCCCTCGGAGATCGACCATTTCGGTGATCCCGGCCAGGTCCAGCGGGCCGAGGGTGACCACGGTGGACGTGCGGGCATGGGCCAGGGCGTCCACCCGGGGGTCGGGGCGGGCGGTGGCGACGATGGCCAGCGCCGCCGGCACCTCCTGGTCGGCCAGGCGGGCCAGCAGGTCGATGAGCGGCCCCGATCCGTGGTGGAGGTCGTCGACGAGGAGCACCGTGGCGCACCGCTGCGCCCGGGCCAGGAGCGCGTCACGGGCGACGTCGGCCCGGCGGACCAGCTCGTCGACGAAGTCACCGGTGCTGGGTTGGAACCGCACCGGCCTGGTCGGCCCCCGACCGGCCAACCGAGCCTCCAGGTCGTCCAGCCCCGTGGACGCCGAGACCCGGATGACCTCGGCCCGTGCTCGCGCGTCGAACGCAGTCTCCAGCGCCCGGGCCATGAGCGTCTTGCCGAACCCCGGGCCGCCGATGACCATGACGGTGCGCAGCGAGTGGCCACCGAGCGCGTCCTCGATGGTCCGCCGGCAGGCGTCGAGCTCCGGAGCTCTTCCGCACATCTGCTCCACCGCAGCGACCGGTCCCGCCCCACAGGTGCCGGTGGTGAGCGCCTGCTCCAGGAGCAGGAGCGCCTCGGAGGGGTCAGCGCTGCAGACCTCGGCGAGGGCGAGGATGAGCCGGCGGGAGAGCGGTGCAGGATTCCGGTCCGACCGGTATCCACGGAGGCGCTTGAAGTCGATCCGCTCGCCTGGAACCAGCTGCCGCACCCGGTTCTCCACGTCGGCGACGGCGAGCCCGACCGTGCCGCGCCCCCGGCGCGTCGACCGGCGGATCACCTCCCTGACCCATGCCTGCAGCGCGGGACTACTCGCTGACGGCTCTGCCCCATTCACGTTTGCGGTACCACATTCACGCCGAAATGGCCCCCTTTTCCCCGTGCCTATCCTACTGCTCGCAGTGGGGCGGCCACTCCGGTCGTCCCGCTATCGAGACGGGGGAGTCAATGGGCGTACCGCGAATGAAAAGGGCGCGACTTCTCGGGGCCGTAGCCACAGTGTTGCCAGTGGGAGCGGTATTGGCCCCATCAGTCCTCCATTGCAGTGGCGTGGGCTTCCGCGCCAACGTCGTCCACGGCAACCAGTCCACACAGGGATCAACGTCGGGAGCGACGTCTTGGGCGACAACAACGTCATCGCCGCCAACTCGATCACCAACAACGCGGGCAACGGGGTGAATATCGGTGGGCCGTCGACCGCCACAGTGCTGCACGGGAACCGGCTGGAATCAAACCGCATCGCCAACAACGGGAACCCGGCAAACACGTTGGCGCCGTCAACGTCTTCTCCTCCAACGGTGCCGTGGTCTCTGGCAACCAGGTGATCGGAATATCGAAGGCCATCGGCATTGCCCTGAACAGCGGCGTCGCCAACACCACGGTTTCCGCGAATCAGGTGGCCTCCAACATCGACGGGTTGTTCGTGAACTCGACGGCAACGGGGATCACGCTGTCCGGCAACAGCGCCAGCCGGAACGTCGCCGACGGCATCCGCGTGACCTCGCCGTCGACCACGCTGACCGGCAACGTGGCCACCCAGAACGCGGTTTTCGGCATCCGAGCAGTCAACGGGGTCACCGACGGAGGTGGCAACAAGGCCTCCGGCAACGGCGTGGCCCAGTGCTCTCCGACGATCGTCTGCACCTGAGGCGGGAGCAGTAGGACACGACGGAGCTCTCGCCGGCTTGACGAAAGGAGGGCGGCGGCTGGGGCGCCGCCCTCCTTTCAGGGGGCTCGACGCCGGTGCAGCTCCCGGAGCAGCAGGATCTCGGCGCCGGCGGCGACCAGTTCCCGGTTGGTCCACCACAGGGTCTCGGAGAAAGGCCGGCCCCGGGGCCCGCCCGGCCAGTCGCACAGGGGCCGGTCGAGGTCGGCGTCGGCGACGCCGGCGACGGCCTGTATCCAGGCCGCGGACGCTCGCTCGAGGAAAGCAAGGGCGCCGCCGGCGCTGCCCGGCAGGTCGATGTCGTTCCACGTGAGGCGGTGCGTCCCGAAGGTCCAGTCGTGGCGCAGGACCTGGGTGCCGGCGAGGGTGCACATCCGCCAGGCGATGGTGGGCACGACGGCCGGTCCGTGGGCGTCACGCTTCCAGAAGCCGTCCGGGTGCACGCGGACGTTCCAGCTGCCGGCCGCCGGCTCCCACAGGTACTCGTCGTCCGCCAGCCCCTCCAGGCCCGCCCACAGCATGAACCACGACGTCTGGAGCTGGGCATTGAGGACGTCCAGCCGACTGTCGCCCACGGCCGCGGAGCATATCGGCCGACTCCACTAGCCTCGCTCGGCGATGACCCTCCCGATCTTCTCCCCCGGACAGGATCCCGGACCGAGCTTCTCCGAGCTCCTCCGCCGCCAGAACGGTGAACAACCGCTGCTCCGGAACACCGGAGCCGTGGAGATCACCCACGGCACGACGATCGTGGCTTTGCGGTACACCGAAGGCGTGATCATGGCCGGCGACCGCCGGGCCACCGAGGGCTACAGCATCGCCTCGCGGGCCATCGACAAGGTCTTCCCGGCCGACGGGCACTCGGGTGTGGCCATCGCCGGCGCCGCCGGCCCCGCGGTCGAGATGGTGCGCCTCTTCCAGACCGAGCTCGAGCACTACGAGAAGGTGGAGGGCGTCGCCCTCAGCCTGGAGGGCAAGGCCAACCAGCTGGGCGGGATGATCCGCCGCAACCTGCCTATGGCCATGGAGGGCTTGGCCGTCGTGCCCATTTACGCCGGCTACGACCTCCGCCGTCAGATTGGGCGCATCTTCAAGTACGACCTCACCGGCGGGCGCTACGAGGAGGGCGACTTCCACGCCACCGGCTCCGGCGGCCGCGACGCCCGCACCACCATCAAGCTCGGCTACCGGGAGGGCCTGGACCGAGCCGCAGCCATCCAGCTGGCCGTCGAAGGCCTCTACCAGGCGGCCGACGAGGACTCGGCCACCGGCGGGCCCGACGTCGTCCGGGGCATCTACCCCACCGTCGCCACCATCACCGCCGACGGCTTCGAGCGGGTGGAGGACACCGAGGTCGCCCAGCGCTTCGGCGAGCTCCTGCAGCGCAAGACCAGCGAGGGGCACCCCCGATGAGCGAGCAGTGTGGGCGGATCGGATGCGTATTTGACCGCGAAGTGCCCACTCTCGGGCGAGGGGGGCTGGGCCGGTGAGTATGCCGTTCTACGTCGCTCCTGAGCAGGTGATGAAGGACCGGGCCGACTATGCCCGCAAGGGCATCGCCCGGGGCCGCAGCCTGGTGGCCCTCAGCTACGACCAGGGCATCCTGATCTGCGCCGAGAACCCGTCCCGCACCCTGCACAAGGTGGCGGAGATCTACGACCGCATCGCCTTCGCCGGCGTGGGCAAGTTCAGCGAGTTCGACTCGCTGCGCACCCAGGGCGTCCGTCTGGCCGACCTGAAGGGCTACACGTACTCCCGGGAGGACGTCGACGCCCGCTCGCTGGCCAACGCCTACGCCCAGGCTCTGGGCAACGTCTTCACCCACGAGATGAAGCCCATGGAGGTCGAGATCCTGGTGACGGAGGTGGGAGTCGACAAGGACTCCGACCAGCTGTTCCGAATCTCCTACGAGGGCACCATCGTCGACGAGGACGGCTCCACAGTGCTGGGAGGCGACGCCGACTCGGTGGGCGAGCGCCTTCGGGCGAAGCTCACGGGTGACCTGGATCTCGGCGGCGCGCTCCGGGCGGCGGTCAGCGCCCTCGCCGGCCCGGAGCGCACACTGGAGGCCGCGAACCTGGAGGTCGCCGTCCTGGCTCGCACGACCGCCCGGCGGGCGTTCCGTCGCGTGCTGGAGCCCGAGCTCACGCCGCTGCTGGAGGCAACCTAAGCGGTTAGAGGCCGGCCCGAAGGCGGCTTGGCACGACGGTGACCGCGAACGGCTCTGCGGCGGTGTAGGCCTCGTCGCCCGAGGCGGTCGCCTCGTCGACGTAGGCACCCTCCCGCAGCCGGAGGACGGTTAGGGATGGCTCGTCGGGTTCGACGAGCCAGTACACGGGCACACCGGCGGCCGCGAACGCCAGGCGCTTCGTGCCCCTGTCGACCATGCGGGTGCTTTGCGACGCGACCTCGACGACGAGAATCGGAGGTCGCTCCAGCCGCTTGTCGCCCGTGGCGGCGACATCGGCCCTGCGGGCGACGAGCACGTCGGGCTGGAGCAGCGTCTGCGGCCCCGCGACCCAGTCGAACGGAGCCATCAGAACCAGGTGCTCCGGGGCCGCTGCCGCCCTCAGTAGCGACCAGATCCAAGCTGCACAGGTCTGATGGGCAGCCCCCGGCGCCGGTGTCACGATCAGGACTCCTTCGATCAGCTCGTACCGGTGGCCATCGTCGGGAATGGCCCAGACGTCGGCCACGGTAAGCGGGGCGCTCAGGGGAAGGGCCATCAAAACGTCCGGGAGAAGAGCACGGCGGCGATGCCCAGGATCGCTCCCAGGACCAGCCACAGCGCCGGCAGGTTAGGGCCCTCGAAGGCATCGTCGGGCTCGTCGAAGGCCGACTCGACGTCGTCGAGCAACAGGATCTCCTGGGCCTCGGCCAGGTCCTCCTGGTCCACGTAGACGTGGACGTCGCCCACCGGGTAGAGGCCGTCGACGTTGCCCCGCAGGTCGGTGAGGATGCCCTCCGAGCCCAGGCGAGCGGCGATGACGCGGGCATGGAACGAGGAGCCCACCGTGGCCAAACGCACCATGCGCGTCTGTTGCATCGACTCCAACGGTAGCTTGGCCTTCATGGAGAGGCGCATCTTCGGACTCGAGAACGAGTACGGCGTCACGTGCACCCTCCGCGGCCAGCGCCGGCTCAGTCCCGACGAGGTCGCCCGGTACCTGTTCCGGCGGGTCGTGAGCTGGGGCCGGAGCAGCAACGTGTTCCTGGAGAACGGCGCCCGCCTGTACCTCGACGTGGGCAGCCACCCCGAGTACGCCACCCCCGAGTGCGACTCGATCGAGGATCTCGTCGCCCACGACAAGGCCGGCGAGCGCATCCTCGAGAGCCTGCTGTCCAGCGCCGAGCAGCGGCTGCGGGAGGAGGGCATTCGGGGCATCGTCTACCTGTTCAAGAACAACACCGACTCCGCTGGCAACTCCTACGGCTGCCACGAGAACTACCTCACGAGCCGGCGGGACGACTTCGGCCACTACGCCGAGGTCCTCATTCCCTTCTTCGTCAGCCGCCAGATCTACGCCGGCGCCGGCAAGGTGCTGAACACGGCCCGGGGCGCCACCTATTGCGTGAGCCAGCGGGCCGAGCACATCTGGGAGGGCGTCTCGTCGGCCACCACCCGGAGCCGGCCAATCATCAACACCCGCGACGAGCCCCACGCCGACGCCGAACGCTTCCGCCGTCTCCACGTGATCGTGGGCGACTCGAACATGAGCGAGTACGCCACCTTCGTGAAGATGGGAACCACCAGCATCTTGCTGCGGATGCTGGAGGACCCGGGGGTCGTCCTGCGGGACATGACCCTCGACAACCCCATCCGGGCCATCCGCGAGATCAGCCACGACATCACCTGCAAGCGCCGGGTGCGCCTCGAGAACGGCCGGGAGCTCTCGGCGCTGGAGATCCAGGCCGAGTACCTGAACCGGGCCCTGCGCTACGCCGAGACCCGGGGCCTCAGCCCCCTCGAGGAGCAGGCGCTGAAGATGTGGGAGCACTGCCTGACCAAGATCCAGGTCGACCCCCTCAGCCTGGACCGGGAGTGCGACTGGGTCATCAAGTACAAGCTGATCGAGGCCTACCGGGAGCGCCACGGCCTCACGCTCACCAGCCCCAAGGTCGCCCTGCTCGACCTCCAGTACCACGACGTGAACCGCAAGCGGGGCCTCTACTACCTCCTCCAGGACAAGGGCCTGGTCGAGCGCATCGTGACCGACGAGGCCATCGACCGGGCCGTGACCACGCCTCCCCAGACCACCCGGGCTCGGCTCAGGGGCGAGTTCATCCGCAAGGCCAAGGAGCGCAAGCGCGACTACACCGTCGACTGGGTGCACCTGAAGTTGAACGACCAGGCCCAGCGCACCGTCCTCTGCAAGGACCCCTTCAAGTCGCGTGACGAGCGCGTGGAGAAGCTCATCGCTTCGCTCTAGTCGCCCATCGCTTCGCTCGGGCGAGGCAATCGCGCTCGGAACGCCGGCGGAGCCGGCGTCCTCCGCACTGAACTGCTTCTTGGCCGCCAGCCGGGTGGGGCCGCCTCCGGCGGCGGTCACGGCCGGCGGCCTCCCCTGGCGGCAAGACTGGGCCCGTGCCCTCCTACGTCACTGCTCTTGTTGCCGCGATCACCTCGGAGCGGCCGGGGCTGCAGCGGGTCGACCTCGACAACGGGCGTCGGGCGTATGTGCTCACCCAGCTGATCGGGCCGGTCGCCGCCGGCGACCGGGTGGTGGTGAACACCACTGCGGTCGACCTGGGCCTCGGCAGTGGCGGGTGGGACATCGTGCACTGGAACCTCTCCCGGGAGGAGTGGTCGCAGGAAGGCGCCGGCGAGGTGCTCAAACTGCGCTACACCAGCCTGCAGATCGACACGGGCGTGGCGGAGGAGTCCGAGAGCGGTGCCGCCCTCGGCGGCAAGCCCGTCGTGGCCTGCGACCTCCACAGCCAGCTGGCCCCGGTGGCCCGGGCGTTTGCCGACGCCGCGCCGGGCCGATCCCTCAGCTACGTGATGACCGATACCGCCGCCCTGCCCCTGGCCCTGTCCGACCTGGTGGCCGACCTCGTGGACCAGGGCCTGCTGGAAGAGACCATCACCTGCGGGCAGGCCTTCGGCGGCCAGCGAGAGGCGGTGAACCTCCACTCCGCTCTCACCCTGGCCGAGGGCGACGCGGTGGTCGTCGCCCCTGGCCCCGGCGTGGTCGGCACCGGCTCCCAGTACGGCTACAGCGGGCTGGAGGTGGCGATCGTGATCGATGCCGCCACGCGGCTCGGCGGCCGACCCATCGTGGCCGTCCGGTTCTCCGGAGCAGACACCCGCCCCCGCCACCGGGGTCGCAGCCACCACACGGTGACCGCTCTGGAGGTGGCGTCGCACCCGGCGCTCGCTCCCACGCCGCCCGACGACTGGGGAGGGCCCGATGTCGGCGCCATCACCACGATGGGACGGACCCAGGCCCAGGATCCCAAGTTCTTCCGCTACGCCGGCGCCGCCGGCCGGGCCGCTGCCCAATTGCTCTCCAGCTGAGCGAGGGTGGCCCGGCGCAGCGCCGGCGTCTGGGCCTGGATGGTGAAGAACGCCGCCTCCCGCAGGAGGCGCTGGGCGGGGTTGTCGGTCGACAAGGCCTTGCCTCCAGTGGCCACGACCAGCGAGGTAGCGGCCCGCACCGCCAGGTCCAGGCTCCGGGCCTTGGCCTCGACCATGGCCTCGAGGTCCCGCTCGCCGGCGTCGGCGAGGGCGTAGGAGCGCCGGCGGCACTCGTCGAGCTCGGCGGCGAGGGCCGTCTCGCCGAGAAGGCGGATGCAGGTGCCGGCGATGCCGAAGACGGCCGGGTTGGGCTGGGCGGTGACGACGCGGTCCTCGGCCTGCCAGCTGGCGAGCGGCCCGACCGAGAGCACGTCGCCCTCGGGCACCCACAGGCCGTCGAAGGCGAGGCGGACGGTCGACGAAGCGCCCATGGCGGCCAGGGCCAGCGGCGGTGAAGCCACGAGGGCGGGGTGCGACCCGTCCACCAGGACCCACACCACCTGCTCCTCCAGCCGCGCCGCCACCGCGTACACGCCGGCGAGTCCCCACGACGTGACCCAGGGCGCCTCCCCGTCGATCCGGTAGCCGCCGGCGCCCGGCGTGGCGACCACCGCCGGCGGGCCGGGCCGGCGCAGGTAGGCGAACGCCACCCCGCCCAGCAGGCGGCCGGCGGCAAGGTCGTCCAGGTAGCGCTTCCGCAGCGTGTCGTTGACCGACGCCACCAGCATGCGCACCGGCGCGTGGTGCTGGACCCAGACGAAGAACGTCACCCCGCACGCCCCGGCCAGCGCCTCGTACACCTCCCGGACCACCGCCGGCGGCGGCGCCGGCGGGCGGTACAGCCCCATCAGGCCGGCGCCGGCCAGCGCTTCCAGGTGCGACCGGGGCACGACCGCGGCCTGGTCGGTGACCTCCGCCGCCGGCGCCAGCAGTTCATCGGCGAGCCGGCGGGCGGCGTCGACCAGGCCGGCGCTACTCAGGACCGTCGGTGCGGGGCCGGATGCAGTAGGTGCAGCCGGAGTCGCCGGCGATGGCATGGGAGATGCGGGTGACCTCGACGTCGGGCCCCAGCACCCGCCGGAACAGCGACAGCTCCATGGCGCACACCGAGGGGTGGTTCTCGGCGATCCGGTGGATGGCGCAGTTGTCCTCCGTCAGCACGACTGTGTCGCCCTCACCGGGCGACCACTCGGCCTGGTAGCCCGCCTGGTCCCGCAGGCGGGCCAGTTCGGCCACCTGCTCGCCGAGGTCCACGCAGGACGCCAGCGCCGCCTGGTACTGGGCCGCCTGCTTGTCGTTGCGCCGGCCCAAGGCGCCGGCCAGCTCCTCGGGGGCCAGCTCGTCCATGACGTCGAGGGCCAGTGCGTCGTACCGGCGGGGGAACAGCTCCCGCCCCGCCCCGCTCAGCCGCCACCCCGCCGGCGGGCGGCCGGGGCCGGCGGCGGCACACGCGGCCCGCTCGACGAGCCCCTCGGCGGCCAGGGCGCTCAGGTGGCGCCGGACGCCCATCCCCGAGATCTCCATCTGCCGCGCCAGATCGGCGACCGTCGCTCCCGGCTGCTTGCGCAGGAGAAGCAGGAGCCGGTGTCGGGAACCCACCAGCCCGAAGGTTACCGGAGGATGAAGGAGCCGCCCGCCGGCCCCCTAGCATCGAGCCCGTGCACCGGCTGGAGCGGTTGATCAACCTGGTCGCCGCCCTGCTTCACGCCGAGCGGCCGTTGACCGCCGAGGAGCTGCGCCACCGCCTTCCCGGCTACGCCGAGGACCACGGTGCGTTCCGCCGGGCCTTCGAGCGCGACAAGGAGGCGTTGCGGGACCTGGGCATCCCGGTGGTGGTCGAGCCCGTGGACGAGGTCACCCAGCCCGGCGTCGTCGGCTACCGGATCCCCAAGGAGGCCTACTACCTGGAGGACCCCGGGCTGGCGCCCGACGAGCTGGCCGCCCTGCACCTGGCCGCCTCTGCGGTGCGCCTGGAGGGTGCCAGCGGGGTGGAGGCGCTGTGGAAGCTGGGCGGGGAGCTGGCCGAGCAGGGCCCGGCGCCGGCCGTCGCCGCCCTGCCGGGCACCGCCCACCTGGCGCCGGTCTTCGCCGCCATCACCGCCCGCCGGCGCATCGGGTTTGCCTACCGGGGGCGGCCGAGGCGGGTGGACCCGTGGCGCCTGTCGTTCCGCAACGGCCACTGGTACCTCGCCGGCTATGACCACGACGCCGGCGAGGAGCGCATGTTCCGGCTCGACAGGATCGAGTCCGACGTCGCCCCGGAAGGCGAGGACGGCGCCTTCGTGCGGCCGCCCCACATCGGCGCCCAACCGCCGCCGTGGCAGATGGGAGGCGACGAGGCGCTGACCGCCCGCCTGTTGGTCGACGCCGGCCAGGCCGCCTGGGCCGCGAGCCACGTTGGACCGGAGGCGGTGGAGGAGCGCCGGCCCGACGGCTCCGTGGTCCTTGCCGTCCGGGTGACCAACCGCGAGGCGTTCCGATCCTTCGTCCTCGGCTTCCTCGACCACGCCGAGATCCTCGACCCGCCCGAACTGCGGGCCGACATGGTCGACTGGCTGACTGACCTATGCCGAAGCTGAGCGCCGACGACCGCCTGCAGCGGCTCCTGGCCATCATCCCCTGGGTCGCGTCGCGCGACGGTCCGACGATCGACGAGGTGTCCGCTCGCTTCGACTGCACCCAGGCTGAGCTGGTGGACGACCTGGAGCTGCTGTTCCTGTGTGGCCTCCACCCGTATACGCCCGACATGCTGATCGACGTCGACATCGCCGACGGCCGGGTGTGGATCCGCTACGCCGAGTACTTCTCCAGGCCGCTACGGTTGACCCCGACCGAGGGCCTGGCCCTCCTGGCTTCCGGGCGTACCGTCCTGGCCACCTCGGGGGCCGACGCCGGCGGGCCACTGGCGCGAGGCCTCGACAAGCTGGCCGCGGCCATGGGCGTCGACGCCGGCGAGGCGGTCGAGATCGAGCTCGGCGCGGTGGCGGAGGACCTGCTCGGCGCCCTCCGCAGCGCCGCCGGCGCCCGCCGCCAGGTCGAGATCGACTACTACTCCTTCGGCCGCGACGACCGGGCGCTGCGGGTCATCGACCCCTACGCGGTGTTCTCGGCCGGGGGCCAGTGGTACCTCTCGGCATGGTGCCACCGGGTCGACGACGAGCGGGTCTTCCGGGTCGACCGCATCGCCTTGGCCACCGCCCTCGACACCTCGTTCGCGCCGCCGGCCAACCCGCCGGAGCTTGCCACCTTCAACCCCGGCGCCGGCGACCCCCGCGTCACCCTGGAGCTGGAGCCCTCGGCCCGCTGGGTGGCCGAGCAGTACCCCGTCGAGAAGGTCGAGGAGGTCGACGGCGGCCGCCTGCGGGTGACGCTCGTGGCCAGCGAGCCGGCGTGGCTGGAACGGTTGCTGCTGCGTCTGGGCCGGCGGGCCACGGTCGTCGACGGCGACGGTGGGATGGCGGCCACGGCTGCACGCCGACTGCTTCGGCGGTACCAGGGGTAACCTCGTCGCCAGTGGCGATCGAAGACGACCCTGTCCTGTCCGAGGCCGCTCGCGGCGCGCGGCCCATGACGGCCGAGCCGGAGGACGAGGAGCGGGAGAAGCCGACCGGGCTGCGCAACGTCGCCGAGTGGCTGGCGATCGCCGGCGGAGCCCTGCTCGTCGCCTTCCTCATCAAGACCTTCCTCTTGCAGGCCTTCTACATCCCGTCGCTGTCGATGGCGCCCACCCTCAAGGTCAACGACCGCGTGCTGGTCAACAAGCTGAGCTACGACCTGCACGACGTCAACCGGGGTGATCTGGTCGTTTTCGAGAGCCCACCGAACGAGGGATCCCAGACCAAGGACCTCATCAAGCGGGTCATCGGGCTCCCAGGGGAGACCGTGGAGAGCCGCGAGGGCCAGATCTACATCAACGGCCAGGTGCTCCAGGAGCCGTATCTCCAGCCGGATATCACGACCGGCCCCATGGAGAAGGTCACCGTGCCCGCCGACCACATCTGGGTCATGGGCGACAACCGGGCGAACTCCCGCGACAGCCGGTTCTTCGGAGCCATCCCGGAGGATCTGGTGATCGGGCGGGCCTTCGTCCGGGTCTGGCCCATCACCGCCCTCAGCCTGCTCTGACGCGTCTGGGGGGGCCTCAAACCGGGTAGGGCGCGCCCAATGTGGGGACCAGCCTGGTGCGGACGCTGTCCGGCGAGCCGGCGGTCACGTCGATCGTGGGGGTGGCCCGCCGGCGACCGTCGCTCGAGCTGCGGCGGTGGGGGCCGGCGCCTTCGTGTACGCCTCGTCGGTCGGCGCCTACTCGCCCGGGCCCAAGGACCGCCGGGTCGACGAGCGCTGGCCCACCGAGGGAATCCCCACCAGCTTCTACTCCCGCCACAAGGCGGCGACCGAGCGCATGCTCGACCACTGGGAGAACGAGCACCTCACCACCCGGGTCCTGCGCATGCGCCCCGGGCTCATCTTCAAGCGGGAAGCGGCGTCGGGCATCCGCCGGCTGTTCCTGGGCGGCCTGGTGCCGCCCCAGCTGCTGAAGCCGTCGCTGATACCGTTCGTGCCCCGGACCGACCGGCTGGTCTTCCAGGCCGTCCACACCGACGACGTGGCCCAGGCCTACCGGCTGGCGATCGTGGGCGACGCCCGGGGGGCGTTCAACGTCGCCGCCGACCCCGTGCTCCCCGACGAGCTGGGGCGGGTCCTGGGCGCCCGCCCCGTGCCGGCGCCGGCGCCGGCCCTCCGCCTCGCCGCCGACCTGTCGTGGCGGGCCCACCTGCAGCCCACGCCGGCGGGCTGGCTGGACCTGGCCGTCCAGACGCCGATCATGGACACCACCCGGGCCTGCACCGAGCTGGGTTGGGCGCCCCGACCCGGACCTCGGGAGAGGCGCTTCGTGAGCTGCTGGAGGGCTTCGCCGACCGGGCCTACGGGCCGACGGCGCCACTGGCCCGCGGCGGCTGGCGGGCGGCGGCGGTCACCGCCGTCACCCCCCAGGTCCCGTCCAACCGCTAAGCCTTGACGAACAGGCCCTCGAGGCGGTCGGCCAGGCGGCCGATGGCCTGAACCGCCTCGGAGTCGGGCGCCGAGTCGAGCACGCACATCGACGCCCGGTCGGCGGCCGGGACGGCGCTGTCCTCGGGGATGGCGATCAGCAGTTCGCAGCCCCGCTCGGCGGCGAAGGCCTCCATGCGCTCGACGTCGGCCGGGCCGGTGGCTCGATTGCCGATGAACCCGATGCGCTCGATGCCCAGCTCCAGCGCCAGCTTGTGAGTGCGATCGGCGGTCATCATGACCTTGGCCGTGGGCTGGACGACGACCATCAGCATGTCGACGTAGCGCAGGGTGCCGCCGGCCCACGAGAGGTGCTCCAGGCCGGCCTCCATGTCGGCGATCACGAAGGTGCCGGGGAGGTCGTTCTCGATCCGTTCGATGAAGTCACGCACGGTGACATGGGATTTGCCCGTTCAGCCGGAGCCGGCCTTCTCGGCCATCGCCCCCAGCATGATCGTGATCCCGTCGGGACCGGGTGTGCCGTACTCCTCCAGGAGCTGCTGCGGTGAAAGTCCCTCGGGCACCCGGCGCACGGGCCCCGACTGGTCGAGGAACGGCCGCAGCTTGGCTGCCCCCTCCTCGCCCAGGCCGATGTTGGCTCCCAGGTTCGGGTCCGAGTCGCAGTCGATGGCGATGACGCGGTGACCCCGACGCGAGAGCGTGCGGGACAGGACGGCGGAAGTGGTCGTCTTGCCCACCCCGCCCTTGCCGGAGATGCCGAGGCGCATAGGCGCTAAAGCTACCGACTTACGGAAGCAGACGGCGGATGGGCTCGATCCACGTGTCGGGCGCGCCCGGGTCGAGCGTGATGTCGGCGCCGAGGGGGACCACCTTGTCGGTGGTGACGGCGGCCACCGGCAGGAACCGGCCGCAGGCCACGGCCCGTAGCTCCATGACGAATTCCTTGCCGGCGGAGGCGCTGGCGTCGACCAGGACCACCGTCGGGATTATGGCGCCGCACATCTCCGGCTCGATGGTGTCGAAAGTGTGAGACACGAAGCGGCAGTCGCTCAGGTGGCCTTGGATGGTACGGGTCTTCTCCTCGTCGACGCCCACGGTGAGCACGATCGACGGTGGCAGGCCGGCGAGTTTGCGGGCGCCGCCTAGCTCGGCGGTGTAGTCGGCCTCCTTGAACGGCTCGTCGGTGTTGTAGTCGCCGAGGAAGGCGTCGGCGCCGGCCCGGGCGGCGAGGGCAGCGGCGGCCTCCACGGGATCATTTGCGTAGATGTCCCAGGCGACCAGCCCGAGGGCGATCTCGGTGTAGGTGATGGTGTAGAGCAACTGGGGGTTGCTGTCGACATGCTGCAAGCCCCGCCCGGAGAGCTCCAAGCGCAGCTGGTCGCACGCGTCGGTCTCCCGGGGTGGCGGCTCGTTCCGCACAGAGAAGACGTCGGGCGAGATGCGGAAGCCCACCTGCCACCACCCGTCGAAGAATAGGCAGTCGTGCTCGATATGCAGGGTGGGACTGAACGCGGTGCGCACGCCTTCGTGCACGAAGGCGCGGATGATCTCGCTGTCTTCCATCGCTGGCAGCGTACCGGCGGCCGGTAGCTTGCGGACATCGAGGAAGGCTTCTGTTACATCACCACGACCGGCCGGCGGACGGGCAGCCCGCACCGGATCGAGATCTGGTTCGCCGGTGAGCCGGGCGGCCGGACGATCTACGTCCTCGCCGGCGGGCGGGAACGGGCCGACTTCGTCCGCAACGCCGTGAAGCAACCCCAGGTCCACGTCCGGATCGGCGACCGTGAAGGGCCGGCGACGGCCCGGGTGCTCGGCGCCGGCACCGAGGAGGACGCCCTGGCTCGCCGGCTCGTGCTGGCCAAGTACCAGGCTGCGGGCAGTACCGACCTGGAGAGCTGGGGCCGCAGCGCCCTACCGGTGGCTTTCGACCTCGACTTCTGAGTCGCCGGCGACCAGGGCGTACAGCCCGCCGCCGATCACCATGCCCAGCCCGATCCCGCCGACGATGTCGAGGGGGTTGTGGGCGCCGACGTATATCCGGCCCAGCCCGTTGAGGCCGACAACCACCCACGGAACGGCGCGCCAACGGCTGGGGAGCGCAGGGGTGAGGGCCAGTGCGAACGCGGTGGTGATGACCGCGTGGCCGGAGACGAAGCTCAGGCCGTCCAACGACACCTCGCCCCGGGCGATGATGTCGCCCACGCTGGTGCCCGGCCGCCGGCGCTCGACGACTGCCTTCACCACCCGCTCGAGCACCAGCTTGGCGACGGCGCCGGCGAGCGCGGCGATGGCCAGCCGGCGGTTGCGGACGACCCCGGCCACGACCAGCACGACGGCGACCGCGACCACGATGTTGCCGAACTGCTGGACGACCCACAGGGGCCAGTACAGCCAGTCCGGCAGCTCGTTCAACGCCCGGAAGACCGACTCCTCAGTCGAGCCGACGCGACCGTTACGGGCGATCAGCGCCGAGGCGACAAGCAGGACAAGGCCGGTGCCCGCCACGATCGCACCGGTCCGCTGAGGCTGCGCCGTCACAGCGCGAACCGTATGTCAGGCTGCGACGAGTCGGGTCATGACGACGTGGGGTCCGATGCCGGGGACGTCGAACTCCTCACTGACGACCTCGAACCCTCCCTTGCGGTAAAAGCCGACGGCAACCATCCGGGCGTTGCACCACAGCTCCGTGCCGCCGGCGCCGGCCACCTGCTCCACGCACGCCACTAGCAGGGCGGCGCCGTAGCCGGCGCCGCGCACGTCGGGGTCGGTGGCCATGCCCCGAAGCCGCCAGCCGCCGGCGGGACCGTCCACCCGGTCCTCTTCGTAGAGGGAGGCGATACCGACCAGCCGGTCGCCGTCGAAGGCGCCGAAATGCACCCCGGCGTCGTCGCCCGGGTAGCGCGTCTCCAGGAACGCCTGGCCCGGCCGCAGCACCCGGTGCCGCAGCGGGCGGATATCCTCGGCGGAGACCCGGCAGATCAGGCGGTGCTCGGCATCCACGCCGGCCGGCTCGCTTCGTAGGCGACGATCTCGTCCTCGTGGCGCAGGGTCAGGCCGATGTCGTCCAGTCCTTCGAGCAACCGCCACTGGGTGAAGTCGTCGAGAGGGAACGTGGCCGAGACGCCGGCGGCGGAGGACAGGACCGACCGGGCCTCGACGTCGATGGTGACGACCACTGCCGGGTCGGCCTCCACTGCGGCCATGAGGGCCTCGCCGACCTCGGCGTCCACCTGGACGGGGAGGACGCCGGCCTTGGTGCAGTTGGTCCGGAAGATGTCGGCGAAGCTGGGCGACACGACGGCCCGGAAGCCGTAGTCCTGCAATGCCCACACTGCGTGCTCCCGCGACGAGCCAGTGCCGAAGTTAGGACCGGTGACCAGGATGCTGGCGCCGGCGTACCGGGGCTGGTTGAGCACGAACTCCGGGTCGGCCCGCCACTCGGAGAAGAGGCCGGCGCCGAAGCCGGTGCGCTCGACCCGCTTGAGCCACTCGGAGGGGATGATCTGGTCGGTGTCGACGTCGGACCGCCGCAGCGGGACGGCGGTGCCGGTGATGTCGCGAACGGGTTCCATGCGAAGCCTTTCATCTGCCGTCGGCCGCAGAGCGCCGCCGTAGGCGGCCCCCGTCGGCTGGCGGCTGGGGAGTGTTCAGGGCGGAGGGTCGCCGGCTCCGCCGGCGGCCCGGAGCACGATCAACTCGCCGAGCAACCTTCGGTTGCGACGGCGAGATCCTCCGGGGTGGCGAAGTGGCCGGCGACGGCGGTGGCGGCGGCGACCGCAGGCGAGACCAGGTGGGTGCGCCCGCCCCGGCCCTGTCGGCCCTCGAAGTTGCGGTTCGACGTCGACGCGCACCGTTCGCCCGGTGACAGCTGGTCGGGGTTCATGCCCAGGCACATCGAGCAGCCGGCGGCCCGCCACTCGAAACCGGCGGCGGTGAAGATGCGGTCGAGGCCCTCGGCCTCGGCGTCGGCCTTCACCCGCATCGAGCCGGGGACGACCATGGCCCGCATGCCGGCGGACACGTGCCGGCCGTCGACCACCAGGGCCGCGGCCCGCAGGTCCTCGATGCGCGAGTTGGTGCAGGAGCCGATGAAGACGGTGTCCACCGGGATCTCCCGGATCGGCATACCCGGCTCCAGGCCCATGTAGGCCAGTGCCCGCCGGGCCGAGTCTGCCTCGCTTGCGAACATGTTGTCGGGGATCGGCACCCTGCCGTCGATGGTGACGACCTGCGACGGGTTGGTGCCCCATGACACGTGCGGCTTCAGCTCGGTGGCATCGATGGTCACGCCCTTGTCGAATGTCGCGCCCTCGTCGGTGGCCAGGCTGCGCCAGTGATCCAACGCCACCTCCCAATCGGCGCCCTTGGGAGCGTGGCGCCGGCCCTCCAGCCAGGCGTACGTCGTGTCGTCAGGAGCGACCATGCCGGCGCGGGCGCCGGCCTCGATCGACATGTTGCAGATCGTCATCCGGCCCTCCATGGAGAGCGAGCGGATGGTGGAGCCCCGGTACTCCACGACGTGGCCGGCGCCGCCGCCGGTGCCAATGCGGCCAATCAGGGCGAGGACGACGTCCTTGGCGGTGACGCCGGCGGGCAGGTCGCCTTCGATGGTGACGGCCATGTTCTTGGCCCGGCGCTGGGGGAGGGTCTGGGTGGCCAAGACGTGCTCCACCTCGCTGGTGCCGATGCCGAACGCCAGGGCACCGAAGGCTCCGTGGGTGGAAGTGTGGCTGTCGCCGCACACGATGGTCATGCCCGGCTGGGTCAGCCCCTGCTCGGGGCCGATGACGTGGACGATTCCCTGGTTGGCGTGGCCCATCGGGTACAGGGTGATGCCGAACTCGGCGCAGTTGGCGGCGAGGGTCTCGATCTGCTTGGCCGAGATGGGGTCGGCCAGCGGCAGGTCGAGGCCGACCGTCGGCGTGTTGTGGTCCATGGTGGCGAGGGTCAGGTCCGGCCGGCGGACGCCCCGGCCGGCCAGGCGCAGGCCGTCGAACGCCTGGGGGGTGGTGACCTCGTGGACGAGATGCATGTCGATGTACAGCAGGTCGGGCTCGCCGGCGGCCGAGTGGACGACGTGGCGCTCCCACACCTTGTCGGCCATCGTTCGCTGTCTCATATTATGAGACGCTAATCTCTCCATATGGGCACTGTAAGTGGAATCGGCGTCTTGAACAAGGCGGTTTCCGTCCTCGACGCGGTGGAGGCCGCGCCCCGCAGTCTCGCCGGCCTGGTCGAGGCCACCGGCCTGTCCCGGGCTACCGCCCACCGGCTGGCCGTCGCCCTCGAGGCCCACCGGCTCCTGTCCCGCGACGGCGCCGGCCGCTTCGTCCTCGGCCCGCGCCTCACCGGGCTCGACCTGCCGGCGCTGGCCCGCCCGGCGTTGGAGGCGTTGCGTGACGCCACCGGCGAAAGCGCGCAGCTCTACGTGCGCCGGGGCGACCGCCGGCTCTGCGTCCTGTCGTTGGAGTCGCCCCACGGCCTGCGCACCATCGTCCCCGTGGGCATGTCGCTGCCCCTCGACGTGGGATCGGCGGGCAAGGTCTTGAGGAGCGACGCCGGCGATTGGGCCCAGAGCGTGGAGGAGCGGGAGCGGGGGGTGGCGTCGGTCAGCGCACCGGTGCGAGACCGCAGCGGCGAGACCGTCGCCGCCGTCTCGGTTTCGGGCCCGATCGAGCGCACCACCCGGGACCCGGGACGCCTCTACGCCGGCGCCGTCGTCGATGCCGCGGCCGCCATCTCCGGTCAGCTCCGGCAGATGTCCTCGGGCTGAGAGCCGTCCACCTGCACGCCGTCGTAGAGCATGGCCCACGGCGTGGGGTTCAGCTGGCGGGCGTCGTCGCCCTCCTCCTTGCTCACCAGGACGACGTAGAGCGACGTCGGCGCCGGCGCAGCGCCGGCAGTTGTGGGGGAGTAGTCGCGCGTCACCTGCACGAAGATGCAGATGGGACTCACGGTGATGAGTCGCGACACGGTCGTCACCCGGTTGCCGGGCGGATCCCTGAGCCCGACGAGCCCCTTGCCCACGTCGGCCCGGAAGGCGTCGATCTGATTCAGAAGCTCGGGCCCGACGTAGATGGCCTGGAGCCGGGCGGTCACCTCCGGGGTGATCCGTCGCTCCCGCACCAGCATGCGCTGGGCGTCGCCCATGACCCCGTCGAGCCCGGCCAGGATTCGGTCGACGGTGGCCGCCTGCTCGCCACCTCGCTCACCCGCCGCCGGCGCCGGGGTGGTCGCCGGCGAGGAACCGCCCGAACAGGCACCGAGTACGACCGCCAGCAGCACGAGCACCGAACGCATGCAGTTCATGCTATCTCATAGCAACACGCTATGTCTCGATGTCGACGATCTCCACCTTCAGCGTCCCCCCGGGGGCCTGGTATTCCACGACGTCGCCCTTGCGGCGGCCGAGCAGGGCCTGGCCCAGGGGCGACTGGGGTGACACCACGGCCACGTCGTTGCGGCGCTCCTCGATGGAGCCGACCAGGAAGCGGTCGGCGGCGTCGTCGCCCTCGTAGCGGAGGGCCACGATGCTGCCCGCAGCCACGGTGTCGGACGCCTGGGACGTGTCGACGATCACCGCGTTGTCGATCAGGGACTGCAACTGGCGGATCCGGGCCTCCATCCGGCCCTGGTCCTCGCGGGCCGCGTGGTAGTCGGCGTTCTCCTTGAGGTCACCGAGCTCCCGGGCCGTCTCGATGGTCTGGGCGATGTCGACGCGCCCACGGGTGGTCAGATCCTCCAACTCGGCCCGCAGCCGGTCGTAAGCATCCTGGGAAAGGTGCGTCTCTGACATCTTTCGAGGCTACCGGAACCCAATTGCGCCGACGGGACGGGCAGGGCACACTTGCAGGAGGCATGTTCCCCCGCACCATTTCCGTACTTCTCTGAGCGCACGCCCGGCCGGCGTGTGCTCTGCGACCGCCCTGAGGGCGGTCTTTTTCTTTCCAGAGGAGCCCCTTGGCACACAAGATCGGCGTCATCGGCGGCGACGGCATCGGGCCGGAGGTCACGGCTGAGGCGATGAAGGTGGCACGCGCCACCGGCGTTGCCCTCAACGTCGTGGACTACGACCTCGGTGGCGCCCGCTGGATGCGTGACGGGGAGATCCTTCCGGACGGCGTGCTGGAAGAGCTGCGGGGCCTGGACGCCATCCTCCTCGGCGCCGTCGGTGACCCGCGGGTCCCGCCCGGGATCATCGAGCGAGGCCTCCTACTGGCCATGCGGTTCGCGCTGGACCTGTACATCAACCTGCGACCCTTCGACGGGTTCTCCGTCGTGCGGGAGAACACCGAGGGCTCCTACGCCGGCGAGGGAGGCTTCCTGCGCCGGGGCACGCCGGCCGAAGTCGCCACCCAGGGCTCGGTGAACACCCGGATGGGCGTCGAGCGCTGCGTGCGCTTCGCCTTCGACCTCGCCCGCCGGTCCGAGCCCCGCCGGCACCTGACCCTCGTGCACAAGACCAACGTGCTGACCTTCGCCGGCGACCTGTGGCAGCGGACCTTCGACGAGGTGGCCGCCGAGCACCCCGACGTGACCACCGACTACTGCCACGTCGACGCCGCCTGCATCCATCTGGTGGAAAAGCCCGACCGCTTCGACGTCATCGTGACCGACAACCTGTTCGGGGACATCCTCACCGACCTGGCCGGCGCGGTGACCGGCGGGATCGGCCTGGCCGCCTCCGCCAACCTGAACCCGTCGCGCACCGGTCCCTCTCTCTTCGAGCCAGTGCATGGCTCGGCGCCCGACATCGCCGGCACCGGTCGCGCCAATCCACTCGCCGCCATCAAGTCGGCGGCCATGATGCTGGAGTTCCTGGGCGAGGGCGCTGCCGCCGCCCGGGTCGCCAAAGCTTGCGCGGCGACCGTCGGCCGGGCCGGTACAACTGTGGAGCTCGGCGACGCTGTCGCAGAAAGGGTCTAGACGAAATGCCGCTGCAAAAGGTCGACAAGATCTGGATGGACGGGGAGCTCGTCAACTGGGACGACGCCAACGTGCACATCCTCACCCACACGCTCCACTACGGCAGCGGCGTCTTCGAGGGCATCCGGGCCTATGCCACGAGCCAGGGGCCGGCCGTCTTCCGCCTCCGGGACCACATCCACCGGCTGTTCAACAGCGCCAAGGTCTACCTGATCGACATCCCGTACACCGAGGACGAGCTGGTCGACGCGGTCAAGGAGACGGTCCGGGTCAACGCCCTGGACTCCTGCTACATCCGCCCGCTCGTCTACCTGGGCTACGGCGAGATGGGGCTCAACCCGCTCCCGTGCCCGGTGCGGGTTTCGGTGGCCGTCTGGCCCTGGGGCACCTACCTGGGCGACGAGGGCCTCAAGCACGGCGTGCGCATGAAGATCTCCACGTGGCAGCGCCACGATCCCAACGCGGTGCCAGTGGCGGCCAAGGGCGTCGGCATGTACGTGAACTCCTCGATGGCCAAGGTCGAGGCCCTGAAGGCCGGCTACGACGAAGCCATCCTCCTCTCGCCCCAGGGGTACGTGAGCGAGTGCACCGGCGAGAACCTGTTCATCGTCAAGAGCGGCCGCCTGCTGACCCCGCCGGTTTCCGCCGGCGCCCTGGAGGGCATCACCCAGGACTCGGTGACCACCATCGCCCGCGACCTGGGCTACGAGGTGGCCGAGTCCAATCTGCTGCGCACCGACCTCTACCTGGCCGAAGAGGCGTTTCTCACCGGGACGGCGGCCGAGGTGGTGCCCATCCGCTCGGTCGACGACCGGGTCATCGGCGAGCCCGGCCCCATGACCAAGGCCATCCAGGAGACCTACTTCGCGACGGTGAGGGGCGAGGTCGACCGGTACAAGGACTGGCTCGATCATGTCCAGGGCTGAGGACTAGAACTTCGCCATGGCCGCGCCCGATTACGTTCCCGTCGCCCAAGGTGATCGCCCGCGGGAGGGGCTGGAGATTCCCGGCCACGACGGCTGGAAGGCCACCCGCCCCGGGGACCTGACCGGTCGCCAGCCTGAGGGCCGCTACTTCGGGAACCAGGGTCCCGACCAGGGCTACGCGCTGACCCTGGCCGACCGCTTCCACGGGCGGCTCGTCCTCACCGAGGGCGAGGACGAGCACGACGCCGTCGCCGGCTGCATGGGCGTCGCCATGGCCCGGGCGTCACTGTTCGGCCGGGCGCCAGTCGTCTATGACCTCGAGCTGGCGTTCGGCGTGTTTGGCTACCTCGACCAGGCGCCGGCCGACCTCGTCGAGTTCCGCAAGCCGCTGTTCGCCGGCGCCGGCCACCACTACTGGGACCAGCGTGAGATCGCCGGCCTGGTCCCTGAATCGACCCTCCGGCTCACGCCGGCGGCGGTTCGGCAACGGCTCGGGGAGTGGCGGTCGCTGCTGGCCACCTGAGCCGAGTGTGGGCGACGCGCGGCGACATGCCGCTCCGGATCGACCACACCGCCGGCAGTATCGGGCCGGCGCGAGCGGTGGCAGTGCAGCTCCCCGGCGACATCCCGGTCCCGGGCGACGACGACGGTGACGGCCGCACCAGCATCGCCCGTGCGGCGTCCCGACTCGGGTGGCTTGATTTGCTGCAGGGCGGGCCCGCCGCCACTGGGACATCAGCGGCGACCCTCCCACTGCCGCTCCCGGACGCGGTCTACCGGCCCCCGGCGTAGGGATCAGTAGGCCTTGGCCACCGTGGCGGTCAACCCGAGGTCAGCCGACGAACCGGGGATGCCGCCGTCGGCCGTCTGCAGGCAACGGACGGTGACCGCATCGGAGGCCAGCTCCGTCTCGGAGTCCCGGATCAGGTCCCACGGCACGCGGGCGAACCCGGTCTGGGCCGCTTCCCGGGCTGCGGCCAGGTCGGTGGCGTCCACGGTCGCCGCCTCCCGCCGGTCGAGCGCCTCCTGGTAGAGGGCGACCTGGATGTCGCGAAGCAGGTCCCGCACCCGGTGTCCGAGACCTTCCAGGGACACGGTGGTCTTCTCGCCGGCGACGTCGCGGCGCACGAGGGTGACGGTGCCGGCAGCCAGGTCACGAGGCCCGACCTCGATGCGGATGGGCACCCCCTTGAGCTCCCATTCCACCGCCCGCCGGCCGAAGCCGGTGTCGACCCGGTCGTCGTAGCGGACCCGCACGCCGGCGCCGGCCACCTCGGATGCCAACGATGCGGCTTGCTCGCCGGCGCCGTCCTCGTTGCGCACCAGGATGACCACGGCCTGGATGGGCGCCAACTCGGGGGGCACCCGCAAGCCGGCGTCGTCGCCGTGGCCCATAATCAGCGCCCCGACCAGCCGGGTCGACACGCCCCACGACGTCTGCCACGCGTGCTCCGTGGAACCCGAGGAGGACTGGAAGGTGATATCGAACGCCTTGGCGAAGTTCTGGCCCAGCTCGTGGCTGGTCCCCATCTGGAGGGCCTTGCCGTCGCCCATCATCCCTTCGAGGGTGTAGGTGGCGTCGGCGCCGGCGAAGCGCTCCCGTTCCGTCTTGCGCCCGACGAGTACGGGCACCGCCATGACCTCTCGGGCGAAGTCCTCGTAGACCTCGTGCAGGATGCGCAGGGCGTAGTCCCGGGCGTCGTCCTGGGTGGCGTGGGCGGTGTGGCCCTCCTGCCAGAGGAACTCCGTCGTGCGCAGGAACACGCGGGGCCGCAACTCCCAGCGGACAACGTTGGCCCACTGGTTGATGAGAAGGGGAAGGTCGCGGTGGCTCTGCACCCACTTGGAGAAGAACGAGTTGATGATCGTCTCGCTTGTGGGCCGGACGACGACGGGCTCCTCGAGCTCCTTGCCGCCGGCGTGGGTGACCACGGCAAGCTCGGGACTGAAGCCCTCGACGTGCTCGGCCTCCCGGCGCAGGTACGACTCGGGGATGAAGAGGGGGAAGTAAGCGTTCTCAGCGCCGGCGGCCTTGATGCGCCGGTCGAGTTCGGCCTGCATGCGCTCCCAGATGGCGTAGCCGTACGGACGGATGACCATCGTGCCCCGGACGGGCCCATTGTCGGCCAGGTCGGCCTTGGCCACTATGTCCTGGTACCACTTGGGAAAGTCCTCGGACCTCGACGTCAATACCGCTTTAGCCATGGGGTGCCGAGGCTACCGTGACCGGGGTGTCCGCCCGCGTCCGCTTCTCCCCCGCACCCACGGGGTTCCTGCACGTCGGGAGTGCGCGGACGGCGCTGTTCAACTGGCTGTTCGCCCGCTCGGTGGGCGGCACGTTCGTCCTCCGCATCGAGGACACCAACGCCGCTTTGTCCCGTGACGACCTGATCGAGGGGATCCAGCGCACAATGCGCTGGTTGGGAATCGACTGGGACGAGGGCCCTTACCGTCAATCCCAGCGGGCCGGCTCCTACGAGGCGGCGGCCGCTCGGCTCACCGAGCGAGGTCTCACCTACTACTGCGACTGCACCCCAGACGACGTGAAGGCCCGGGTCAAGGACGAATCCGGCTACGACCGCTTCTGTCGCAACCGCGGCCTACCGGCGGGCGCCCTCCGTTTCCGCACGCCGGACGACGGCCGGACAGTCGTGCACGACATCATCCGTGGAGACGTGACGTTCGAGCACGCGGCCATCGAGGACTTCGTGGTCCAGCGCACCGACGGGTCGGCCATCTTCCTCCTGGCCAATGCGGTGGATGACATCGACATGGCCATCACGCACGTGATCCGGGGCGAGGACCTCCTGGCCACCACGCCGAAGGTCCTCCTGATCCGCCAGGGCCTGGGCGACGAACACCCACCGGTGTACGCCCACGTTCCCCTCATCGTGAACGAGAAGCGCCAGAAGCTCTCGAAGCGGCGCGACGACGTCGCGATCGAGGAGTATCGGGAGCGGGGCTATCTGCCCGAGGCCGTGCGCAACTACCTGGCGCTCCTTGGCTGGGCGCCGGCTGACGACCAGGAGATCCTCCCGATCGAGGACATGGTCGCCGCGTTCCGGATCGAGGACGTGAAGCCGTCGCCGGCCTTTTTCGACGTCAAGAAGCTCGAGGCGATCAACGCCGAGTACGTCCGGGCCCTGCCCGTCGCCACCTTCGTCCGCGAGTGCCTGCCCTGGCTGGAGACCGACCCGCCATGGCCCCCCGAGCGGTTCGACCTTGCCGTATTCGAGGCCATCGCGCCCCTGGTCCAGGAGCGGGCCCGTACGCTCGCCGACGTGCCGGCGATGGTCGATTTCCTGTTCCTGGAGGAGCCGGTCATCGACCCGGCGGCCTGGGACAAGGCCATCGCCCGGAACCCAGCTGCGTCGAGCGTGCTCGACGAAGCGATCGCTTGCTTCCTCGACGCCCACTGGGACACCCAGGAGCTCCACCGCCTCACCGCCGCGCTCGCCGACCGCCATGGGCTCAAGTTGGCCAAGGCCCAGGCACCCATCCGGGTGGCTGTCACTGGGCGCTCGGTAGGCCCGCCGTTGTTTGAGTCTTTGCACCTTCTCGGTAGAGAGCGCACGCTGGAACGATTGGCTCGAGCAAAGGACCATCTCCCGTTTTCGTCGTGAAGCTGGCACTGAAGGTGACGGCTGCGCTTGTGGCGGCCGTCGTCCTCTACTTGGCCGTGACGTTCATCCAGGTATGGCGAGCGGCCCGGAACGACGAGGCGCGGCCGGCGGAGGCCATCGTCGTGTTCGGGACCGCCCAGTACAACGGCGTACCGTCGCCCGTGCTGGCCGCCCGCCTCGACCACGCCATCGAGCTCTACGAGAGCGACCTGGCGCCGGTGATCGTGGTCACCGGCGGCAACCGGCCTGGTGACAAGTTCACCGAGGCCACCGCCTCGGCCAACTACCTGATCGAGCGGGGAGTGCCTGACAAAAACGTCCTGCGCGAAGTGTCGGGGACGTCGTCGTGGCAGTCCCTGGCTGCAGCGGCCAACTTCCTCGACGACCGCTCGATCAAAGAGGTTCTGCTCGTCTCGGACCCATTCCATTCGCTGCGCATCCGGGCCATGGCATCCGAGCTTGGCTTGGAAGGCCACTCGTCGCCGACGAAGACCAGCCCGATTCGGGGGATGACCGAAGCCCGCTACATGGCCCGGGAGACGGTGGCCGTGGCCGTGGGCCGGATCGTCGGCTTCCGCCGGCAGGCCAGTATTCAGGACGTAGTGAAGCCCCCGGGGTGAGCTAGGCTGGTTTGGCCCGTTCGGGGGTGGTGTAATCGGTAACACAGCAGGTTCTGGTCCTGTCGTTGGGGGTTCGAGTCCTCCCCCCCGAGCCAACGGAGTAGGGTGCTGCTCCGATCACGGCCCCATCGTCTAGAGGCCTAGGACACCACCCTCTCAAGGTGGCGACACGGGTTCGAATCCCGTTGGGGCTGCAACAAAAGCGCAGGTCAGAGGCCATACAGGGTGGCCTCGGTTGCCTGCAGAACCCGGATCTGCCAATCTCTTGCCAATCCAGGCTCTCGGCGAGAGGGGCACGATGCAAGGGTTCATGAGGCAACGGGGGAGCTCCTGGGAGCTCCGGGTCTACGTCGGTCGGGACGCGGTGACGGGCCGCAAGCGGTCGGTCTCGCGGACGTTCAAGGGTGGCAAACGGGATGCGCAACGGGCGTTGGCCGCGCTGGTGGCGGAGGCCAATCGGGGGGCGTTGGCCCGCACGACCGCGACGGTGGGGGAGTTGCTCGAAGAGTGGCTGGCGCACGCCTCGCCGGGGTTCTCGCCGAAGAACGCCAAGGAGACGCGGGGCGTGCTCGACCGCAACCTGCTCCCGTACCTCGGCACGGTGCCGCTCTCCAAGCTCGGCGCCGCTGACCTCGATCGCCTCTACCGGCGTCTGCGGGAGGCGGGGGGAAGGGCCGGCCGGCCCCTCGCCCCCGGGACGATCCGTCGCACCCACGGGATCATCCACCGAGCGCTGGAGCAAGGCGTGCGCTGGGGCTGGTTGAGCGTGAACCCGGCGTCGTCCGCATCGCCGCCGAGCGTCCCCGCGCCCGACATCAACCCACCGGCGCCCCACGAGCTGGCGAAGCTCTTCGGGCTGGCGACCGAGACCGAAGTCGACCTCGCCGACTTCATCCTGCTCGCGGCGTCGACGGGAGCCCGGCGCAGCGAGCTGGTCGCCCTGCGGTGGAGCGACCTCGACCTCGACCGGGCGACCGTCTGGATCAAGCGAGGCATCGTCACCGGCTTCACCGGGCTGGTGGAGAAGGACACGAAGAACCACGCTGCCCGCCGGGTCTCGCTCGACCCGACGACTGTGGCGGCACTCGTCGCCCGCCGGGCCCGGGCCGTCGAGCGTGCGCGGGCCTGTCAGCACGAGCTCGACGCCGGCGCCTTCGTGTTCAGCAATGAAGTAGACGGCTCGAAGTCCTGGTACCCGGACTCCGTCAGCCGCGCCTTCGCCCGCCTTTGCCGCAAGGCCGGGATCAAGGGCGTACGACTGCATGACCTCCGCCACTACGTCGCCACCAGGCTGCTGTCGGCTGGCACCGACGTGCGCACCGTCGCCGGGCGGCTCGGCCACCGCAACGCGGCGACGACGTTGAACGTCTACTCGCACTTCGTGGCCGAGTCCGATCGCGACGCCGCCAACGTCCTCGGGCGTATCTTCGACGACGCGGTGACAGCAGCGGCCGATGCGAGCGACCGGTCAGGCGATGTTGGGGATGACCTCGAAGGTCTCGTCGGCGGCGTCGATGACGACACGGAACCACCGTAGGAACCCGAGCTGGCCGAGCACCTGGAAGTCGAACGGCCACGGGTCGCAGAAGGCGACCGGCGCCTCCCATGCGAAGTTGGCCAAGTGCAGCTCGCACGTGACGGTCCGGGCACCGGTCACCGTTCCACCGACGCCGATCCGCTCGGTGTCGATGCCGGCCAGATCGATGCCGGCGAGATCGGCGACCCAACTGCCGAAGCGGTTGTGAAGCGATCCGGTGTCCATGAGGGACAATGCACTCAGCCTCTGGTCCGGACCGGCCACGATGACTTCGAGAGCGGCTCGCGCGACGTCAACGCCGGTGCCGGGAAGTCGCTCAAAGGCGAACCTCACACCCCGTGGAAGCCGATGTCGATCGTCGGGTCGACGGGCACCCGGAACACCGTCGCTCCGTCGATGCCGTGATCGCGAAGCCATGCGACGACCTCATACGGAGTGTCGGCGTCCACTAGGACGGTCTCGTCCTGGCGCGCTACGTACCGGCCCCGATACGGGCGCAGCACGTCGGCTCGGGCCTTGCCTCGCGCCTCGACTTCGGGGCGGACCTTCGGTTCGGGCAGGCGGATTACCTGGCGCATTGAACCAGTATGCACCTGGTTTCCGGTCACGTCTCCGAGTCTTCATGGCCCGGCGACCGCCGGCGCGACCGGCTCCGCTTGGCGAGCCGTTCCTGCAGAAGTTCCTCGGCCCGGTCGTACACCGCGGCCAGTCGCTGCACGATCTCGGGATCGTCGAGGTCGACCGCAGCCTCGATCGCCT
>CAVYKB010000011.1:0-17242 GCA_963768975.1 uncultured Acidimicrobiia bacterium
GCCATCTGACCGATTATAGGCCATCTGACCTGCACTGTTGCATGTTGCATCTAGTCTGAGGGGGACCGCGAGGGGGACCTTTTCCAGAAATCTCTACGCCGGGAGACGCCGAGGGGGACCGGTGCAGTTCCCCTGCCGTTCTGCCTGGTTGCACCTCGTGACGTCGCGTCCGAGCCTCGCCGGCGTGGCCCGTCAGGACGAGGGCTTCGCCCCGGCGTTGGTCCAAGACGCACCGGGATCGGCTACATTTGGACCGATGGTCAGAGTCGAGTTGGAGAGGATCGAAGCCCTCGAGTTGCTCGCGATGACGCTGGCGCACCTCAACGACGCCGAGTCAAGAGGCGAAGTCTCCCCGCGAGTACCGCTCCTGATGGCCATCCGGGACAAGCTGGCGATCGCCCTTCGGGAGGAACCATGACCTACTCCGATGCGCAGGTATCGGCCGCCGTCGCAGCCATGGAAAAATACAGCGGCAGCGACAAGGGTGAGATCGGCGCGGCGCTGGCGGTCGTCGGTCTGAGCGCCGACCGAGCGGCGAAGGAAGCGCAGATTCGCGACGACATGATTCGCGTTGCGCGTCGCTCCGGTGCGTCGCTACGCCAGCTCGCCGAGGTTTCCGGCCTTGACCGCAAGACCGTGACCGCCATCGTCGCCGAGGATCCACGCGCGGGCGATTGACTGGCCCAGAACGACGGCGTCGCCGGTCCGCCAGCTTCCCCTACTGCGTGGGGCGACCCCGGCGTGGCCGGTCAGGACGAGGGCTTCGGCCCGACTGTCCCATCGCGTCGACGACGCTTTTGCCCCGGCGCGTCTTCAGGTGGTTCGTCGAACGCCGGATCGTCCAGCTCGTCCAGAAGTGCGGTGAGCGCTCGCAGCACGTCCCGGGCCTGATCGACGTCGCCAAAGCGGTCGCGCAGTTGCTTGCGGGCCCGGAGGCGCAGGAGGTCGTCGAGCATGGGGTGGACGTCCTCGGCCACCCGGCCCAGGTGCTCGATGGTCCCGTCGGGGTTCATCCGCATCCGATGGCGGGGGTCGGGCCAGCTGAGGAGATAGTCCTTGTAGTCGGCGAGCGTCTCGGGCGTTCCGAGCACGGCGTGCAGCATGACGAGCGGGTCGAGCCCGTCCTCGCCGGCGTCGGGGGTGGAGACGCCGGCGTCCTCCCAGTACGACGGGGGCGTGAAGAACCACGTGACCGGCACCCGGAACCCCCGGGCGAAGGCCAGCAGCTCATCGGCGTTGAACTCCCGGACCCGGCCGGTGTCGACCGATCGCTCGATGGCCGAGAAGCTGGCCGTCGACAGCAGCGTGCCGAGGTAGGGGGCCAGGGCCCGGGCCGCCTCCTCCTGGGTCCATCCCCGCAGCAGCCGGGCCTTGCCCACGTTGAAGGCCACGATCTGATTGGCCGTCCACAGCCCGGGGGACGGCTTGCGACGGCGCGGCATCAGCCGACACTACCTGAACGCAGAAACAGAATCATCAATGGTGCCGTTGTGTCCCACCGGTGGACAACGTATACTCCCAGCCCTTGATCAATCAACGGTGAGGTAGGCCATGGACCCGGCTGTGATACCCGACTTCCTGACGGTCGAAGAGGCGGCGCGCGTGCTGCGCATCGGGCGCACGACCGCCTATCAACAGGCCCACCGCTGGCTCGACACGGGCTGCGAGGGCTTGCCCGCCGAGTGGGTCGGTGGCTCGATCCGAGTGCCCCGGGTGCTGTTCGAGCAGCACTTCAACGTCCGCATCACCGCCATCCCGTCGGTCGAGCGCCGCCGCCGGCCCCAGGCCGGCACGGCGACGGAGCCGGAGGCCCAGTCGGTGCAGGACATCCCCAGGTCCAAGCCCTCCCGGCGGCGCAAGAGCGACGGCACGGCCCAGGGCGGCCTCCCCTTCGCGGGTTGAGACTCCCCGGGCTCACCGTGACCAGCGGCTGACGACGGAGACGAGCTCGGCCGCCATCCACCACTGGGCCGGACGACCGGGCCGGAGCGGACGAAGCTCGAGCGGCTGCAGGATGCCCCGGGCCGCCAGGGTCTCGATGGCGGCCCGTGCCGTGGGCGCCGACACGAGAAGGACATCGGCGAGCATCGGCGCGGTCACCACCAGGTGCCGGGGGATCAGGTCGAGCACCCTGCGGGCGGTGGCGTCGGCCCGCACGTCGCCCAGCTGAGCCTGCCACCGGGCCCGCAGCGCCTCGGCCTGGCCGACGAGCTCGCCGACCTGGTCGGCCGAGCGGCGGAGGGCGTCGGCCATCCAGCCCACCCAGCCAGCGGCGTCGCCCTGGCGCCAGCGGGTCAGGCCCGACAGGTAGCCCCCGGTGTCACGGGCGATGACCACGCTGACCGGGGGTGGCACCGCCACTTCGGCCCGCCGGGCCAGAACCCAGCCGAGCAGCACCCGACCGAGCCGTCCGTTGCCGTCACCGTAGGGGTGGATGGCCTCGAACTGGGCGTGGACGACGGCGGCCAGGGTGACGCTGTCGAGCGTGGAAGTGTTGGTCACCCGGACCAGGTCGCGCATCAGCCTGGCCACGTGGGCGGGCGGCGGCGGCACGTAGGCGGCCTGGCGGGGAGAGGGGCCGCCGATCCAGTTCTGCACCCGCCGATACTCACCGACCAGCTCGTCCGGCAGGGCGCCGTGGGCCATGAGCCGGGTGTGCCAGCGGTGGAGGTCGGCAGCCGTCAGCGCCGCGTCCGTGCGGGCGTGTCGGAGCGAGGCGTCGACCACCGCCAGGTTGTCGGCCACCCAGGCCGAGGTGGTATCGACCGCTTCGGCGTCGAGCTGGGCCACGGCCACGAGCTCGGCCGGGGCCCGCACCCCCTCGACGTAGGAGGAGGCGACACCCTCGGCCCGCAGCAGTAGCCGGGCCAGCGGCTCGAATTGATGGCTGAGCCGATCATCGACGAGCTGCAACGATGCCGCCGCCCGTTCGGTGGCCCGCACCACTCGCTCGGGCAGATCGAGCGTACGCGGCACCGCCGCCGGCACGAAGGCCTCGAGGCGCCGTCCCTCCCACGTGATGGTGACCGTCGTGCCCCGCTCCACCACAACCCTTCCAAAGCAGGCAAGTAAAGAAACGATAGCAGGACGACGTTTCGAAACAACCACGACCGCATCGGCGTACTCCGCACGCGCCTGTCCACCAGCAACCGCACCATAGAGAGAGCCTGCGCGACAACCAAGCCCACCTACGCCGGGAAACGTTCATCTAGCGAGAACCTACGGCAGGCCAATCGCCAAGCGACGCGAACCGGACGCGAAAAGATTCCTCCAACCAGGGACGATGCTCCGCCCGGCATCAGTCAGCACCACCTGCACCGACTCAATACCAGGCGAAACTGGACAGCGAATTTGGAACAATGAGAGCCTCAGTGCACCGCAGTTGACGCTCTTTACTGGCGCCCGCAAGTCGACTATGACTGGACAAGGCAGAAGAACGAGTGAACACGATTCGTACGTCCCGTACGGGGGGGTGCTGCGCAATGGCCTTCATGCAGATCATGGGAGCCGACCAGGTCGAGTACCACCGCGAGACCATCGTCGGCCGGGCCGACGACCACCCGGGCCAGGCCCTGGCCTACTACGCGTCGAGGGGCGAGACCCCCCTGGTGTGGGGCGGCCGCGGGGCCAAGGGCCTGGGCCTGTCGGGCAACGTCACCAACGCCCAGTACGACGCCATCTACGGCCCGGGCGGGGCGCTGGACCCCACCACCGGGGCCCGCCTGACCACCACCAAGCGCCCGGGTCTGGAGCTGACCATCTGCGCCCACAAGTCCGTCGCCGTGCTGGGCGTCATCGGCCGGGCCGAGGACATGCACCAGATCATGGACGCCGAGCGCGACGCCACCCTGGCCTACCTCGACGAGCTGACGCGCACCCGGGGGGCCGAGCGGGACCGCTCCCACACCGAGTCGCCCACCGACGGCCTGCTCTACGCCACCGTCCGCCACGCCACCAGCCGCGAGGGCGACCCCAGCCCCCATGACCACGTGCTTTTGGCCAACGTGGTGGCCATGGCCGACGACCGGGGCGGCTGGAAGGCGCCCCGCACCGCCCTGTGGCGCGACCATCTGCACGCGGCGACCATGCAGGGGCGCATGGCCAGCGCCCGCACCGCGGTCGAGCTGGGCTACGGCATCACCCCCGACAACGGCCCCTCGGGAAAGCTCGGCCACTGGGCCATCGCCGGCGTGCCCACCGAGGTCACGGGGATTTTCTCCAAGCGGGCCGAGCAGATCAACCAGGCCATGGCCGAGCGGGGCTACGACTCCTACCGGGCCCGCAACGTGGCGGCCCGGGCCACCCGCAAGGCCAAGCGCCTCCAGCCCGAGGTCGACCTGATCGCCCACTGGCACGCCGAGATGCGGACCCTGGGCTACGAGGTGGCCGACGTGGTGGCCCTGGTGAACGAGGCGTCCGCCTCCCGGGCCACGGTGCGCGACACCCTGAGCCAGGCCGACACCAAGGCCCTCGTGGCCGAGGTCCTCGCCCCCACCGGGGCCCTGGCCGCTCGCAAGGTCTTCACCCGCAAAGACGTCATGGTGGCCGCCACCTCCGCCCTCTATGGCATGGTCCCCGCCGAGCAGGGCCGAGTGGTCGACGCCGTCCTGGCCAACTCCGAAGCCGTGCCACTCATCCCCACGGCCGGAGCCACCGAGCGGGCCTACTCGACCGCCTCGGTCATCGGCACCGAGCAGGCGGTGGCTACCACCATCGACGACCAGGTGGCCCGCACCGACGCCATCGCCGTCACCCCCGCGGCCGCGGCCCGGGCCATCGCCAACGCCGAGGAGCGCATCGGGGCATCGCTCACCGAGGGCCAACGAAGCGCCATCGCCTCCATCGCCACCTCGGCCCGGGGCGCCGACTTGGTGGTGGGCGTGGCCGGGTCAGGGAAAACCGCGGCTCTGGCCGCCCTGCGTGACGCCTACGAGACGGCCGGCTATGAGGTGGTGGGCACCTCCACGTCGGGCCAGGCGGCACGGACCCTGGGCCGAGAGGCTGGGATCACCCAGTCCCGTACCCTGGCCTCGCTGAAGTGGCGCCTGGACCACGGGGTGTTCAAGCTCTCCTCCCGCCACGCCGTTATCCTCGACGAGGCGGCCATGACCGACGACCGGGACCTGCTGCGCCTGCTCACCGCGGCGGCGGTGGCCAAGGCCAAGGTGATCATGGTCGGCGACCACCGCCAGCTGGGCCCGGTGGGCTGGGGCGGGTCCCTCGAGGCCCTGGTGGCCCGCTACGGCGGCGCCGTGCACGTACTGGATGAGAACGTGCGCCAGCGCGATCCGGCCGAGCGGGCGGCGCTGGAGCAGCTGCGATCGGGCAAGGTGGCCGACGCGGTGGCCTTCTACGCGGCCAGCGACCGCATCGTCGTCGCCCCAACCCGCGACGAGGCCCTCCACACCATGGTGGGGGCCTGGGCCGCCGATGCCCTGGCCGGGTTGGACACCACGATGATGGCCTGGCGGCGGGCCAACGTGGCCGAGCTGAACAAGTTGGCCCGCCTGCGCTGGGCCGAGGCCGGGAAGCTGTCCGGTCCCGAGCTCGTGGTGGGCCAGGTCGCCTACGCGGCCGGCGACCGCATCGTGACCCTGGCCCCGGGGGCCTATGGCCAGCTGGTGACGTCGGAGACGGGCACGGTGAGTAGCGTCGGCGTCGGCGCCGGCGCCGGCACCCTGGTGGCCACCATGGCCGACGGGCGCTCCCAGCCCTTCGGGCCCGACGAGGTGGCGGCCGACCACCTGGCCCATGGCTACGCGGTGACGGTGCACCGCAGCCAGGGGGCCACGGTCACCACCGCCCACGCTTTCGAGGACGGCGGGGGCCGGGAGCTGGCCTACGTGAAGATCAGCCGGGCCCGCGAGCGCGCCGCCGTCTACACCGTGGCCGACTCGGTGGAGGTGGCGGCCGAGGAGCTGGCCGGCCTGTGGTCCTCCCAGCGCCGGCAGATGTGGGCCATCGACTCGGGCACCCCGGCCACCGAGGCGGCCGCGGTCGAAGCAAGCCCCAAGGTGGCGGCCCGTATGCGCCAAGCCCTGCGCCACGGGCGCCTGGCCGCCGAGCGCGACGCCGTCGCCGCCGTCATCCCTGCCGATCCCAGCGCCCACATCGCCCACGTGCAGCGGGCCCTCGCCCGTGGCACCGCCGGCGAGGGCACCCGCCTGGCCGAGCAGCTGGCCGCCCTGGTGGCCCAGCGCGACGCCCGAGACCGCTGGCTCGACGAGCACCCCGAGGCCCTGGAGCGCCTGGCCCGCCTGGATGCCGAGCTCGGGAGGCCCGCCGCCGGCACCACGGCGGCCGCTGCCGTCCTCCCCGTGCAGCCGGGTCCCACGTCGCCGTCGATAGACGAACGAGCCCGCCAACGATGGGTCGCCGAGCGCAGGGCCACCCCCACACCCGACCTGCCCACGCCCGACCTGCCTGGCCCGCCCGCTCCCATCCCCCACCCCGGACCCATCTCGGCCGACGCCGCCGCCCGGGCCGAGCGGCTGCTGGCCGAGCTCGCCCGCCAGGCGCCGACGGCGCCCCCGGACCCCGACCTTGCCTACTCCCAGCGCTGGGCCTACAACCACCGCCAGACCCACATGCCCTACCTGCCCGGGGCCACTCCGCCGCCCGGCCCCATCGGCGCGCTGGTCCGCCGGCCCCTGGACAGCCTCCACGCCGAGCTGGAGCGCAGCCGGCAGGCGCAGACCCGCCGGGACGTGGCCGAAGCGCGGGCCCGGGTCGCCCGCCAGGATCTCGTCCAGGCCACGGCGAGGCTGGCCGCCGCCAGCACTCCCCGCGAGGCGGCCCGCCGGCGGTTCCGCCGCCCCAGTACCCAGCCCCCCAACGCCGCCGCCGTGGCCAGGGCGGAACGCGACCTGGCCCAAACCGAGGGCTCCGTCCGGGCCACTGAGGCCGTGCTGGCCGCCACCCCGCCGCTGCCGGCCAACGGGGAATCAGACCTGCACGAGGCCATCATCCTGCGCGCCCAGCTGGTTGAGGAACACGTCTTGCGTGAGCCCCCTCCCTGGCTGGCCGCCGACGTGGCCCGCCGGGTGGCCGCCTATCCCGACGGCCATCCCCAGCTCGACCCCCGGCGCCTGGCCAGCGCCTACGGCGGGGTGGCCACCTACGCCGAGCGCACGGGCGCCGCCGGCGCCGAGCGCCTCGATGACATCGTGGGCCGCCCGGTACCGGGCGAGGAGCTGGCCCGGCACCGGGACGCCGTGCTCGAGGACCTCGAACTCGAGATCGACCAGGGTGCCGCCCTCGACACCGGGATGGACCTCGGGTTGTGATGGGCGACGAAAGCCTCTCGGAGACTGCTTGAGCAATCGCGGGTAGCGCTGGCCGATTTCGCGATTTCGGCGTGGGTGCGATCCAACGGGGGGTGCTCCTGGCCCGATGGCGGGTGACGCCTTTCACCTCATCGTCGTGACGGTCGTCACAGCCTTTCTCCTGTCATCAGTCGTCTGAGGTGCCGGCACGCTGGGGCCGGAACCTGATCGAATTTGGGGCCCCGCCGGCCAGCAAAGGGTGTGCACGCCCTTCGGCGACACGGGGGCACGGCCACCGCCGGCGACAGGGGCACGGCCACCCTACGGATCAGGAGAAGAACCCCCTGACGCCGGCCGGCAGCGCCAGCGGCACGTCGCCGGCGGTGCCCCATGCGGTGGTGGCCCCGCCCTGGACGAACCACACGCCGGCCGAGGGCCGGAACACGGCGATGTCGGCCTTGCCGTCGCCGTTGAAGTCCCACGTGGGCACGGGCACGTCACCGTTGGCCCCCCAGGCGCTGGCCGACCCGCCCTGGACGTACCAGACCCCCTCCGATGGCCGGAACACGGCGATGTCGGCCTTGCCGTCGCCGTTGTAGTCGGCGGCCACGGGAATGTCGCCGTTGGCCCCGTAGCCCACCGCGGTGTCGGCGCCTCCGGCGCTGTGGCGGACGTACCACGCCCCCTGGGCGGTCCGGAACACGGCGATGTCGGCCTTATCGTCACCGTCGTAGTCGGCGGGCACCGGGATGTCGAACTACGGCACAGTGTCGTCGGGTGTGTGGCGGCGTTAGAGGTCGCCCAGCAGGGGTGGCCGAGCCGGCGCCGGGCAGGTGACCGTCGCCGAATACGAGGCGCTGGCCGGCGTCACGCCCGGCTCACCACAGTCCCTCACCCCAGGGTCCGCCGAAGAGGCCGACGCTGGTGAAGGTAGCCGCAGGCCGCGGTGGACCGCCGCAGTGGCGGGGCTCTGGCCGACCAGGGTCAGCGCTGCCGGGAGTGGACCGACGCTACGAGCAACCACCGTCGAACTCCTGTCACTTACTCTGCCATCTCGGATCTCCACCTGTCGTCCGGGGTCGCCTGGTTCAGCCACGGCGAGGCCAGGGCATGGGCCATGCCAGCCATCCTGCCGACGGACTCCCCAGCGCCCCAGCCTGCGAAGTGCAATGCGGGCTGCGAACGAAGGTTGTCCACATGGGACCGACAGTCCGTCACCCCTGCGCCCGATCGGCTGACCCATGACCATGGCAGGTCGGGCCGAGGAACCATCCGCCAAAATGGCGTAGATTTCGCGTTCCGGCCCGTCTACGCCCCCTCAGCCCATCGACCGGTACACCGCCGCCGGCAGTGGCAGGGGGACGTCGCCGGTGGTGCCCCAGGCCGTGGTGGCCCCACCGTGGACGAACCACACACCGTTCGACGGTCTGAACACGGCGATGTCGAGGTCTCCGTCGCCGTCGTAGTCGCCGGGCACGGGGATGTCCCCGTTGGTTCCCCAGGCGGTGGCCGCCCCGCCCTGGACGAACCACACCCCCGCCGATGGCCGGAACACGGCCATCTCGACGGTGCCGTTGGCGTCGTAGTCCCCGGGCACGGGCACGTCGCCCGTCGTGCCGAAGGCGGTGGCGGTGTCGGCGCCGGCGCTGCCCTTGACGTACCAGACGCCGTTGCGGAACACGGCCACATCGGCTTTCCCGTCGCCGTCGTAGTCGGCGGGGACGGGGACGTCACCTGCTGTCCCGAAGGCGGTGGCGGTGTCGGCTCCGGCGCTGCCGTGGAGGTACCAGACGCCGTTGCGGAACACGGCGATGTCGGCCTTGCCGTCCCCGTCGTAGTCGGCGGGGACCGGGATGTCGCCGCTGGCCCCGAAGGCCACGGCGGTGTCGGCCCCGGCGCTGCCGTGGACGTACCAGACGCCGTTGGAGGGCCGGAACACGGCCACGTCGGCCTTCCCGTCCCCGTCGTAGTCGGCGGGCACGGCGATGTCGCCCGAGGCGCCGTAGTTCGCATGGGCGCTGCCCTGGAGGTACCAGGTGCCGCTGCTCGGCCGGAACACCGACAGGTCGGTGGAACCGTTGCCGTCGAAGTCGGCCACCGCCTTGCGGGCGGCCGGTGCCACGGTCAAGCTCACGGTGGCGGGATCGCTCTTGCCCCGGGAGTCCTGGGCCAGGTAGGTGAAGGAGTCGGGGCCGGCGTAGCCCGGCGCCGGGGTGTAGGTGAAGGAGCCGTCCGCTCGCAGGTCGAGGGTGCCGTGGGCCGGCTCGCCGGGGAAGGCCCACGCTCCGCCGCCGGAGGCGGGCGGGCGGGTGCCGGCGGGCTTGGCCGCGGTGAGGGGCTGGCCGTCGGCGTCGGTGTCGTTGGCCAGCACGCCGGCGGCGGGCACCACCAGGGGCCGGCCGGCGGTGGCGGTGTAGGCGTCGTCGTTGCCCACCGGGGCGGCGTTGGCCGCCGACGTCACCACCCCGCAGCGGGAGGAGCCGATGACCATGTCGCCCACCGCGGTGGGCCCCAGCAGGTACATGTGCACGGCGTTGACGGTGATGGTCTCGGGGCCGAGGATCTGTTCGTTGAACACGATGCGCCAGCTGTCGCCCACGTGGTTCAGCGTGCCCCGGTACTCGGTGTTGGGGGCGGGGGCCCAGTCGTGGGGGAAGGTGACCTCGGTGGCCGGGTCCCCGGTGGAGGGGTCGGTCGAGGTGACCAGCCGGCCGTTGACGATGCGGGACGAGCCGCCCAGGGTGGTGCGGGTGGCGGTGCAGGTGCTGGAGGCCTCACCGTCGGGGCCGCCGGCGTGGAAGGGGTCGTTGTCGGCGATGTCCTTGACCGACGCCGACGACAGCACGGCCCCCGCCGGCCCGGTCGCCCCCTGGGTGCGCACGGTCAGAGGGCCGTGGTTCTCGAAGATGTAGGCGGGGCCGTACTGGCCCACGTTGCCGTCGGGATCGGTGGCCGAAACGTCACCGCCGTTGGGGGGCAGGTTCGCCGCCGGGGACTGGCCGTCGGCGCAGGCCGGCTGGCCACTCTGGCCGCAGGTGGAGCCCGGGCCGCCCTTCACCGCGGCCGGGCCCCCGAACAGGCTCACGTTGGTCTCGAAGCCGAAGGCGCTGCCGCTGACGGCCTGAACCCCCTGGGGCGGGGCCGCCACCGTGATGCTCACCGTCGCCGGGGCGGAGACGTTCATGCCGTCGTCGAAGAAATAGGTGAAGGTGTCGGTGCCACTGAAGCTCGACTCCGGGGTGTAGGTGAAGGAGCCGTTGGGGTTCAGGGTGACGTCGCCGTGCGCAGGGTCCTTGACCAGACTGGCGTTGAGAGGGTCGTTGTCCTGGGTGTCGTCGTCGTTGGCCAGCACCCCGGGGGCGGGCACGGACAAGGGGCTGGCGTAGGGCGTGGAGTAGGCATCGTTGACCGCCACCAGCCAGGCCACCGGCGGGCGGCTCACGGCGAACTTCGTCACCTCCGGCGGCACCGTGGGAAGGGTCACATCGCTGCGGAAACTGGCCTTGCCAAAGTAGGCGAAGCGGCCCTGAGGATCGATGACGGCCGATGCGAGCTGTCCGAAGTCCCCAGCGGGAAGCGGGACGCTGTACACGTGCTGGAAGGTGGCGAGGTCGATGCGGGCGACAACCGACGGACTCGGTCCCGGACTGAACGGGTTCGTGGGCCGGGGGACGCCGGGCTGCGACATCCCGAAGTAGGCGTAGCGGCCGGCCGGGTCCAGCGCCCCCGGTGTCCCACGGGCGCTCTCCAGGGCCTTGGTCGGGGCAAGCACCGAGACACGGAGGAGCGTGTCGAGGTCGATCTTCACGATCCGTGCCGCCGATGTGCCGCCGAGAGTCGAGAAGTATGCGTAGGCGCCTTGACGATCGATGACCGCCGAAGTCGGCCTGTTCTCCTCGGCGCCATCGAGGCCGACCGCGCCGGCGCGCTGGAAGGTCGCCAGATCGATCCTCACGATGCTGCCCGCGGTGGACCCCACGCCGGCCGCCCCGAAGTAGGCGTAGCGGCCGAGCGGGTCCATCACCGCCGACTGCAGCCATGTCTCGCCCGGCGCGAGCGTGACGGCGCCCACCCGGGTGAAGCTCGCCAGGTCGACCTTGACGACCCGACCGGCGGTTCGCGTGGTGTCGCTGAGGGAGTCCGTTGTGCCGAAGTAGGCGTAGCGCCCTGCCGGGTCGATCACCGCCGAGGTGAGATTATCCTCCCCGGTGACTGCTGGCGGAGCGTCGTGCAGCAGGGTGAGGACGCCGGCGATCTGGAAGGTCGAGAGGTCGACCTTGACCACTTGGCCCGGAGCGTTGTCATTCCCGAAGTAGGCATACGTTCCCGCGGGATCGATCACCGCCGTCTGGAAGATCGATCCTGTGTGGGGCAACGTGCCCACCAGTTGGAGCGTCCTCATGTCCACCTTGTAGATCTGGCTGTTGCCGCCGAAGTAGGCGAAGTCGCCGGCTGGGTCGATGACGGCGGAGCCGTGGGCCACGGTGTCGTCGGGCGTCTGCAGCCGGCCCGCAAAGGAGAACGTGTTGATGTCGAGATGCACGCCCTTGTGGGCTGAGAGGGTCTGGAGGGCCACGGTCGCCGTCGCGTCAACGCCGTAGTCGCCCGACCGATCGGCCCGGAACGTGAACGGCGCCTTGCCGTTGGCGTCGGTCATCACGCTCCCCGACGCAGGCTGGGCCTGGCCCGGCCCCGTCACAGTGAAGTTCACCTGGGCGCCGGGGACGGGGTTGCCGGCGTTGGTCACCGTGGCCGAGAAGGTGACGTCCTCCTCGGTCTGGGCCGCCGCCGGCCCGTCGAGGGCCAAGACGGGGGGAGGGGTGGGACCGAAGGTCACGACGTGGGCCCCGGAGGCGGTGTCAGGGCCCTGGGTGACCGACGCGGCGACGGTGAAAGCGCCCTCGGTCGCCGCGGTGAACGTGAACGAGGCTTTCCCGTCGCCGCCCGTGACGGCGGCGCCGGTCGGCGGCGCCGCCGGGGCGGGCCCGGAGACCGAGAAGCTGACCGTGGCGTTGGGCACGGGTAGTCCGTCACGCGTGACGATGGCCGTCACCGCCGCCGCGCTGCCGACCGTCGCCGTGTCCGGTCCGGTGGCGACGAGGTGTAGGCCGCGGAACGGCAGGTACTGCTTGTAGTCGACGCGGACGTTGTCGACGCACGACCCGCTGAAGCACGCCCTGTGCACCCCGTCGTCGGTGTGCACCGTCCCGGCCGGCGCCACGCCGGTGCCCGGGGTGCCGGCGGCGTTACCCACCACGGTGCAGTCGGCGTCGAAGGCCCACTGGGCGTGCCAGTTGGGGTTGTCGTCCGCCCCGGTGCGGGCGTAGGTGCCGTGGCCGACGCAGGGGACCTGGTTGGCGCCGTCGAGGCGGTAGAGGTGGTCGGGGGCGAGCACCCGGAACTCGGCGGGAACCGGCGTGCCGGCGGTGGCCGGGGCGCAGGTGGCGTCGCTCGTGCCGTGGGTGCCGTAGGGGCCGTGGTAGTAGGTCTGGGTGTTCTCCACCTGCACCTGGATGGGCCCGTCGCCGAAGAGGGTCTGGTTGCCGCTGATCTCCGCCTTGTAGACGACTTCACCACCGGCCGCGGTGCGGCCGTGATACGTACCGATGCCGCGCAGTCCGAAGAGGGTCTTGGTCGCCTCGAAACAGATGGAGCCGGTGAACCGCTCCTCCTGCACCAACTCCGTCCCGGCCAGCGAGCCGCTGCCCTTCAGCTCGCCCGGCGGCGGATCGGCGGCCGCGGCGCGAACCACCGGGACCGCCAGGAGGGCGAGCGCCAACCCGAGCGCTCCGATCCGGCCGAGACGTCGCTTGGTGTCCACGTGCACCTCTCAAGTAGGGCTCGAGCCCGCCGGCCTGAACGACCGGCGGGCTCGAGGTTACTGCGATTACGGAAGAGGGGAGACCGCCACTGCGGTGTAGGTCGTCACCAGGTGGGAGCCCGCGCCACCGGCTGCGGGGTCCTCGATCACGTCGCATTCGGGGTTGGTCGGGAACCCGAGCGGCGGGACGAGCACGCACGGGTTCATGGTGCCGGCGACGACGAAGGTGACCTGCGAGGCGGTCGTCGTGGAGAGGCCCAGGTGCGTCGTGATCGTCGTGCAGTCGACCGTGAACGTGAAGGCGACGGCGCTCGAGACCCGGGTGTACGTGCCGCTGGCGCCGCTGCACGAGACCGAGCCGCCCCCGGCCTCTCCGGTGATGGTCACTGATGTGATGACGATCTGCCCCGGAAGTGGGAACGAGGACGAATCGCAGTCACCGCTGTATGCCGCCAGTGGGCCGGCGATGTTGTCCTCGACCGTGATCGACATGTCGGTCGGTCCCAGGTACACGGCGGCCGGCACCAGGCCCACCGCCGGCGCGGCAACGATCGTGCCGTAGTGGCTCAGCTCGAACGACTCGTCGGTGATGACGACGCCGCCCGCGATCGGCACGCCACAGGGATCGCCCGAGGTGCCGTACTCCCACCCGGTGCCAGCGCCAGCGCCGACCGTCGGGTCGGGCACCTGGGAGCTTGCCGGACCGCCAGTGGCGAGGATCAGGGCGCCTGCCGCCACCGCCGCCATGAGGCCCCTACTGCGTCTACGTGTCTGCATCATATGGTTCCTTTCGATTGGGAATGAAGGAGCTTCGTTGCCGACCGACCGGGTGCGCCGTCCACGTCGCGCAGCCACCACGCGAAGAGGCCCGTTCCCCCAGCCCTGGTTCCCCCTGCCTTGTCCTGCATGGCTGCACGCTGCGTACGGCAAGACTCGCGTGCCGCCAGAGATCCGGGCGCCCAGTTCGCTGCGCTCGCCGGTAGTCCTGCAACCCCCCTCGTGTCCGTCTGGTTCCTTCATGGGCTCAGGAGCCGTGCTCGCTGGCCCTGGCTTTGACCCTGACAAATCCCTGGAGGGAAATCGTGCGCCATGGCGCGCAAATTTCGCTATCACCCCGGCGTACGCCACCCCCCCAGCGCCTTCCGGAGCTCACGCCGCGAGGTCACGCCGAGCTTGGGATACACCCGGCGTAGGTGGCTCTGGACGGTGCGTGGCGACATGAAGAGCCGCTCGGCGATCTCGGCGTTTTCGAGGTCCTCGACCACCAAGGCCACGACATCGCGCTCGGTGGGCGTAAGCGAGTCCGGCCCCCTGCTCGCCCGTGACCGAGCGCCCCGGCCCCTGGTCGCATAGGCCACGGCGTCATCGCAGCCGAGGGCAGCCCCTTCCGTCCACGCCGACTCCAGCTCCTCGGGCGGCGTCCGTTCCCGCAGCGCAGCGACGTCGCCGGCGTGGGTCTCCTCCTGGCGTGGACGGCGTGCCCAACCACCGGCCCGGCGCAGGGCTTCGGCGGCGCCGAACAGGCGGGCGGCGGAGTCGAGGCTGTCCCTGGCCACGAACAGGCCGGCCAGGGCGTCGAGGGAGGCGGCCACCCCGGGCCGGTCGCCGATCTCGTGGCGACGGCGGAGGGCGTCGTGGTGGAGGGTCACCGCCTGGTCCAGGTCGCCCCGAGCCCTGGCCAGCTCGGCCAGCTGGTGTGTGGCCAGGGCCGCCGACGTCTGATCACCGCATTTCTCGGCCACCGCCAAGGCTTGGTCGAAAAGGATTTGGGCGGCGGCGCCGTCGCTACCGGCGAGAGCCACCTCGCCTAAACCAGCGAGCGCGCCCGCCTCGACATGGCCCAGCGACGCCGGCCCGGCCACCGTCAAGCACTCCTGGAGTTGGCCTCGGGCGGCCTCCATGTCACCTTGGTCGAGCAAGACGAGGCCCAGCCCGAGCAGGGTCCGGGCAAGCGAGTAGGGCGCCCCCATGGGCCGGACCTGGCCCAGGCACGCTTCGAAGCCGGCTCGCGCCCGATCGGAGTCGCCGGTCAGCCGAGTCAGCTCGGCCAGCCACATCCTGGCCAGCGCCTGGGTGTGGAGCTGCGCCGTCGCGGTGGCCAGGGAGGCCCCCTGTTGGAGATACTCAGTGGCAGTGGCGCATTCGCCCTGGCCGATCGCGGCCACGCCGAGCCCGACGAGTGCTGTCGCCGCCATCGCCTCGTCACCATTCTGACGGGCCACCACCACGAGCTCCTCGAAGTGCCGTCGGGCGGCCACCGGCTCGCCTCGGAACAGCCGGAGGTGGCCGCAACCGATGAGCCGCTCGCCGAGATGGGGGTCGCGGCCGGCCCGCGCCTCGTCGAGCTGCCGCTCGAGGTCGCCGATGCTCTGGGGGCCGTCGCCGAAGGTGGAGACCATCGACAGGAGACCCTCGGTCCTCTCGGTGACGGATGCCGGATCCCCGGCCTCGAGTGACAGGGCCAGGCTGGCTTGGACGTCGCGCCGGGCCACATCGAGCTCGCCCAGGACCAACGCCGCGAACCCGGTGTTGTACAGGCCCCGCGCCCGCAGCGACGCCGGAGTTGCCTCGCCTGCGGCGAGGGCGCGGCCCAGCCACTGGCGCGCTTCAGCGAAGCGACCGGTCGCCTCCCATGACGCCATCTGCGCACAGGCAAGCCGCAGGGTCAGCTCGGCCCGTTGGTGGGTGACGCACCACTCCAGGGCAGCCCGGACGTTGTCCCGCTCGGCCTCCAGCGCCTGGAGTCCGGCTGCGCAGTCCTCGGCCTGCGCGGCCTCTTCGGCCAGCCTGACGCACCAGGCCGCGTGACGCTCGGCCACGCCGGCTGTCTCGTCGGCCGCCGACAGCGCGTCGGCGGCGTAGTGGCGGACCGTCTCCAGCAGGCGGTAGCGAGCAGCCACACCGCTGGTGTCGGCGACGACGAGGGAGCGGGCTACCAGCGCCGAGAGGAGGCCGAGAACGGCGTGGTGGTCGACCACGCTGCCGTCGACGCAGACCTGCTCGGCGGCAGGGAGGCCGAAGCCACCGGCGAACACCGACAGTCGTCGCAGCAGCACTCGTTCCCGCTCGCTCAGGAGGTCATGGCTCCAGTCCAGGGCGGCGGCAAGGGTTCGGTGACGGGCCTCGCCGGTCGGCGTGTCATGGCGGAGCAGCTCGAAGCGACCTTCCAGCCGGGCGGCGATCTCGACTGGTGTCAGCGCCTCAACCCGGGCGGCGGCCAGCTCGATGGCCAGGGGGTTGGCGTCCAGTCGCCGGCAGATCTCAACGATGGCTCCGACGTTGGCGGCCGAGGAATCGAAGTCACTCTTGATAGCCCCTGCCCGATCGCAGAACAGCTGGACCGCGGCGGCGTGGAGTGCCTCGTCGGTGCTGAGACAGCGACGCGTAGGCGGCAGCTCCAAGGGCGGCACCGACCACACCACCTCGCCACCGACGCCCAGCCGGCGCTGGCTCGTGGCCAGGATCTGCAGGCCCGGGCACGTCACCAGCAACTCCCGGGCCACATCGCCACAGCTGATGAGCACGTGCTCGCAGTTGTCCAGCAGGAGCAGCGCGTCGTCCGCCAGCTCGGCCCTCAGGACACCGGCCAGGCCGCGGCCCCGCAGCTCGCCCAGCCCGAAGGCGAGGGCGATGCGCTCGCCCACCTGCGCACCGTCGGGGAGCGGAGTGAGGTCGACGAAGCTCGTCCGCCCGGCCGCCACTTGCCCGGCCACCTCGACGGCCAGGCGGGTCTTGCCTATCCCCCCCGGGCCGGTCAGGGTGACGAGGCGGGCCGAGCCCAACAGCCGGGCCACCTCATCCAACTCCCGTCTGCGCCCGATGAAGGTGCTGACGAATGCGGGCGGGTGCGAGGCGGGTGCCGGGTGATGGCCCCCGGGGACGACGAGGGGCACCACCTCGGCGAGGTGCTCGTCATCTGACACCTGCTCACGGTCAAAAGCACCGCTATTGACACGGCCGGCCACGTCTCCACCCCGTCCCCCAGCTACCACTCCATCCGAGTGTGGCACCGTCGGGAGCATCGCGGTAGCGGCAATACGCCACTAGTCCGAATGTCCGCGCCGCCGAGGAACTGGTACGTGCGCGCCCCGGCTTTGCCGCTTGAGCGGACGACCACCGGCCAGGGCGCCGAACAACCGCTGCCCTTCGAGCCAAA
>CAVYKB010000012.1:0-323325 GCA_963768975.1 uncultured Acidimicrobiia bacterium
CGGCGTTCTGGGCGCCCGGTCGGGCGAAGGGGTGCTCGGGGTTATGGGCGCTTCGAACGGCGGACTTGCAGGCCGCACTGGTCGGTGCAGGGCGCCCTTCGCCGCGCCGGACGTGTCGGGATGCGCCATGATCGGGTGCGCTCGCCGCCTGCCATGCCGAACATGTATACCTGGACCATGCCCAAGCAGAAGCGGCCATTCGTTGTCGAGATCGAGGCCAAGCTCATCGTTCACGCCTTCGATGAGGACTCGGCTCGAAAGAAGGTGGAGAAGGCGTTCGCAACCGGCCGGCCGCTCGGCACCGATGTGGATGCTGGCGCCGGCGTATGGCCCTACGCGGTCGTACCGCCGGAGCTTGTACCGGAGCGCTGAGCTCGCTCCAAGCCGTTCTTCACGGCCCTGGGAGCCGGCTGCTTCGCCGTGCCTGGCCAGGGCCAGCTTGGTTGATCGCTGTCCAGAAGGCGTCCGCCCACACCCGATGGCCGCGGTCGTTGGGGTGGAACCAGTCGGCGGCAAAGTCAGTGAACATGCTCTTCCAGCCTCTTTCCCGCATGGCCTTGTGGAGGCGGGCGACGGGCAGGTCGCGGGAGCCGGCCCGGGCCGCGACATAGTCAGCGGCCTCGCCCGACCTGCGCCCCGCTCCGCCATGCATGAACCAGGGCACGTCGCCGACCACGGTCCCGGACGGCAGCCCCGCGACCAGGGCGTCAATGTCGGCCCGGAACCGCGTCGCGGCGTAGTGCTTCAGGTCGTTGCTTCCGACCGCCACGGTGACGAGGTCGGGCGCCAACCCGGCCAGGCGGGGGAGCTGTTCGACGACGACGTCGTGAATGCGAGCCCCTGATCGGCTGAGGTTCAGGACCTGGACCGGACGGCCGGTCGTGGCGCGGAGTCGCTGGGCCAGCAGTCCCACGTAGCCGCGCTCCGGGCCGCTGGCACCGATCCCCTGGGCGGTGGAGTCCCCGAGGGCCACGTAGAGGATGCCCCCCGACTCGCCTCGCGCCACCGACCAGAAGGAGCGGTACTGGCCTACCGAGCGACGCAGCTGCCAGAGCCGCACACCCCACGAGCCGCCCAGGGCCAGGCACAGCGCCAGCACGGCGGACAAGACCTTGTGACGGTGGGGGAATGCCCGAGGAGGCTGGTAACCAGCGCCCTCGCTCGCATCGGTCATGGCTCCGGGGTGGGTACGCCCACCCCGAAGCCGCTGACGCTACACGCCGCCATTGCCTGCGCTGCGTGGCGAGCGGGGCCAGCCTGACGACATCCGCCGGATGGTCGCAGCGGCGGAGCATAGCCAGGCCGCCGGCGCCCGCCCGCCCGCCGGCCGGCGCCGCCTCCCCCTCGACCCAGGCGAGAAGCCCGGTCCCGGGCGCCGACAGCGCCAGGAGCACCGGGAGGTGGCGAAATGTTGTCCGTCTGGATCAAGGCGCAGGCGGCAGATGGCCGGCGAAGGTTGGCCCGTCCGGATCGAGTGGCAGGCATGGGACGACGGTTCAGTCGCCGGGCCCGGGCGTATGCGAGGTGGTGGTCCTGCGGAGTGGCGGCGACCGTGTTCAAAGCCTCAGTGCTCCGCGGCGAACCTCCCATTCCCAACACCGCCGCCATTGTTGCCGTTCCGTCCTTCGAGGTGAATCTGACACCGTGTTCTCTCCTCGGTCACTTCAGCGCGGAGCTCGAGTCCTCAGTCCGGCGTTCTGTGACGGCCATGTGAGCGGCCGTCGGCGTCTTTGTGGGACATCCGCCGACGTGTGTGACAAGCCCGTCCGACCTGGGATCAACTCACCTTGAGGTATCGGCGGAGGGCCTCGGCGGACGATGTCGGACGCCGTGGTGTTGTCGGCTGCGGCGCGTTCGTCGAGCGCAAGCCGCAGCTCCGGATCAAGGCGTACGGGCAGCGACTCGGCAGGACCCGAACCCATGGCCGGCCGCCCTGGCCGACGCCGAAGCTTGGGGATGTCGAGTCCGGCCTCGGCTTCGTCGGCCATCTTCTCCAGAACGTCGTCGGTCAGCTCAACGCCGGCGACCGATCGACCGTGGGACGTGCTGTCAGGCATCAAACTCCCCTCCACCGCGCAGGAACGGTTCGTACTTGGGACGCATGCGCATGGCGTGGATCACGACTTCGGTTCCGTCGTCGCGTAGAACGGAGACCACCTCAAGCAACTTGGCGGCTCGATCCGGCCCGAGGTAGAGCACTTTGCCGTCCGCCTGCTCTCCGACGGCAAGGGCGTGCTCGATTGCATGGGCGATGTCGTCGTCGGCGACCCCGTGCTTTCGGGCTGAACCGTAGATCTCCACATCACAATATCGTATCGCGAAACGTGAGGCGCCCCTGCCCCGGCACCCATAACGCCGCGTCCCTGAAGGAGTCGTGTCGGCACCATCGGGTAGCCCACCGGTGCCGTACCGGGCGCAGGGCGGGATATGTCTCGCGCTGCGACTCTTCGAATGAACGTTCGACCTCGACCCGCCCATAACCCGCGGCCAGAAGCGCTACCGACTCTCGCTCAACGTGCCGTTGAAGGACGTCTCGTCCGCTGGCCAGGCAGGCCGAAGGCCATCCCATAATCGCGGCCGGTGGGTGGCGGGCGGCCCGCCCCAGACCGCAGGGTGTGGGTTGGTGAGGATCTCGGGGTGCGGCTCCTGGCGGTAGCCATCCCATATTCCGTCCCATCCAACCGGGCGGCAATGGCCGGGTCGGGCGGTTCGAGCGGGACCGCCGGAAAGTAGCGCGACGCCTTGAGCAGCCTGTATCGGTAGAAGCGGGCTCAAGCGGCTCACACGGAGAGTGGCCGGTCACCCTCTCAAGGTGGCGACACGGGTTCGAATCCCGTTGGGGCTGCAGAACCACAGGTCGGAAGGGGTACTTGACACAACAAGGACCGGTTGTCCCCACTCCCTGGAGGTGGTGACAAGGTGGAGGCGCGGCCACCGTCGTTCCGATGAGGCAGGCGGGACAATGACTTAGTGAAAGTTCCCCTGCCTGAGGCCGGCCAACCCCCCAGGCTCGGGGCTCGTCGGCCTGGGTCTTCATGGGCCTCGGTGCGGCTGAGGCGAGGCTCCCTTCGCCGTGCCGCACTGGTGGCGGCCGCCTGTCCCTTCGTCGACAAGGGTCGGACCCCGCTGTTTGGGATGCTGCCCCGATCCACGCATTGCACTGGCAACGAAGGTTATCCGGACAGCGTCCGGACGCTAGAGTGGTGGAATGAGTGAAACAGCGCCGGCCGGTGGCCGCCGCCACCGTATCGAGGTGCGCGTCAGCCCTGACCAGGACGCCCTGATCCGCGAGGCGGCCGACCTTGAGGGGACAACCATCACCGCCTTTGTGATGGACACGACCATGGCCCGGGCACGGCGTGTGCTGCGCCAGCACCAGGACCTGGTTCTGTCCAACGAGGCGTTCGACCGCTTCATCGCCGAGCTGGACCGCCCGCCCGAACCCGTGGCTGAGCTCACCGAGTTGTTTCGCTCGCACCCGAAGCTCCCCGAGGATTGATCCGACCGGGTCTTCGGCTCGAACGCCTCGGCCCCCAGCACGACATCACGACCTTCACCTCGGGCCAAGACGCTCTCGACGGCTGGCTCCGCCGCCACGGGCTGGCGGCCCAGGACATGAACTCGGCCCGGACATTTGTCCTCGTCGGCAACGACGGTGTCGTCGGCTACTTCAGCCTCACCATGGGCTCCGTCCGACGTGCCGACGCGCCGGCGAGACTGGTCCGGGCCATGCCGGCGTACCCCGTCGGGATGGTCCTGCTCGCCCGCCTCTCCGTCCATCGCCTCCACCAGGGCGAGGGTCACGGCGCGCTCCTGCTCGCCGAAGCCCTCCGCAAGGCGGTTGCCGCCGGGGAGGCTGCTGCCGCTCGGTTGGTGGTCGTCGACGCTAGCGACGACCAGGCTGCGGCCTTCTACGCCCATTACAGCTTCGTCGCCGCGCCCGAGCACCCGATGCGCCTCTACCGGAGGATGAAGGACGTCCGCGCCAGTCTCACCGCCGGCGAGTAGCCCAGGTGGCGGCCGAGCAGGTGATGCGGATGAGATCCCCGTGGCCTTCGCCGCTTTGTCTCCGTTCTCCGGGGTACCACAACCGACCGGCCAGCGCGTCCAGGTACGGGTCAAGCGTCCGGAAAGAAGGGCTGAGGCAGCCCGCTGGCTGCGAATTTGGCCAGTCGGTCCATGATGAGAGCCCACGTTTGGGCGGTGTGGCCGAGGTCGACCTCGGGGTAGGCGTCGCCGAAACCGTAGTGACGGAAGAGAACCCCGGTGCCCGACTCGCTGCGTGAAGCCGGCCCCAGTTCCCATTCCCAGGTTGAGCCCTCCCAGAACGGAAAGCCGGAGGTGACGTGCATCCGGACCAGCTTGTCGGGCTCGGTCGTCACATCGGTCTCCAGGTCGACGGGGGCTTGGGCGAAGCCGAAACGGGCCCGGGTCGCTGACAGGTCGCAGTCGGCAGTCCAAAACGCTCGCTGGCCGTCGACGGTCGACAAGATCTCGAACGTCCGAGCGACGTCGGCGTCCACGTCGACCGCCAGGGTGATGGTTCTCTCCATGCATATCCTCCGGTTGGCCCGTTGCGTACATTTTAGTTCTAACTAAACTATTGTGGTCCGTCAACCCCGACACGAGGAGACTGTGGAGCCCCTTCAGGTCATCGCCGCACCACGAAGGTTGCGGATCCTCGAGCTGGTGTGGGACCGCGAACTCACCGCGGGCGACATTGCGGCCGAGTTCGACGTGACCTGGGGGGCGATCAGTCAGCACCTCGCTGTGCTGAAGGCGGCGGGCTTCGTCACCGAACGTCGCGAGGGCAGGAACCGCCTGTATCGGGCCGACCCTGTCGCGCTCGGGTCGCTGCGCTCCGCAGTGGAGGACCACTGGCGCCACGGTCTGGCGCGGATGAAGGATCTGGCCGAGGCCGAGTCACGCCGACGGGAGGAGTCTGATGATCTCGGATAACGAGGTCGTGGAAGTAAGCATTTACGTCGGCGCGCCGCCTGACATCGTGTTCCCGTACTTCACCGACCCGGTTCGCTATACGGAGTGGATGGGCAGCTCGGCGACGCTGGAACCGACACCGGGCGGGATGTACCGGGTCAGCATGCGCGATGGCGTCGAGGTGGTCGGCGAGTTCCTCGAGGTCGACCCGCCGCGCCTGGTGGTGTTCACCTGGGGTTGGAGTCTCGACCCCGTCGTTGCGCCGGGGAGCACCCGTGTAGTGGTGACGCTCAACGCCGAAGGCTCCGGGACTCGCGTGCTTCTGCGCCATCACAACCTTCCGGACGATGCCCAGCGTGCCCACCACCGTGGCGGATGGGAGATGTACCTGAATCGGCTCGGCCTCCGTGCCGGCGGCACCGACCCCGGACCGGACCCGAACATCGAGAGCGGAGGAAACGATCGACGTCGAGGTTGAGGTCACCATCCGTCGGCCGGCTCACGTCGTGTCGGCCTACGCCGCGAACCCCCGAGAACGCGCCGACGTGGTAAGAGAATCACATCGGTCGCAGGGAAGATCGAGCCTCCCTTGGCCATCGGTTCGAAGCGCGTTTATCTCCCGGTTCATGGGTCGGTCGCTCGCTTACGCCAGCGTGTCGATCGTCCACCTTACCGACAGGACACTGAGCGACAGCAGTGAGAAAGGAGGCTCGGTGTGAGCCAGCGGAGCGCTGACGTCGACGACTGGTTCGACCGCTATGACAACCCGCTCAAGGACCTCGTCCTCGCCGTGCGCGATGTCGTGCTGCAAGCAGACCATCGCGTGACCGAAGCCATCAAATGGCAGGCACCGACGTTCATGTACCGGGGAAACATCGCCTCGTTCTTTCCGAAGGCGAAGAAGCACGTGACGCTGATGTTCCATCAGGGAGCGGCCCTCGATGATCCAGCCGGCATTCTCGACGGGGAAGGCGACACGTCACGATCCCTGAAGGTCGCTGACGCCGACGACCTCGACGCCAAGAAGGATGCCATCGTCGCGCTGGTCCGGTCGTGGATCGCCCTGAAGGACGCTGGGTGAGCGAGGGGCTTGTGCGATGACAGATGATCGTGCTGCTGCCGCGAAGGCCTACTTCTGAAGGGGGCCCGTCTGCGCAGAGCTCGTTCTAGCGGTCTCGCTACGCCGCACTATGCCCCGGCGCTCCTGATCGCCGTGGTGCTGGGGGCGACGGACTCGGGAGGTCGTTCGCTTCACCGACAGCGCCGTTACCTTTGAGCACATCGAAGGACCGTTCCGGTCCTGCGCCGAGGATTCGTCATAGCTTCCAACGGAAGAAGTACCACGGTTGCCCATGAAGGCACCTCCACAATGCGCAGGGGACTATCAGGATGCCTGCTAGGCATGATCGCCGTCCGGCCGTTCTTCGAGCGCCTTGTCGCCGGAGGAGCTCGCCATGATGTCTCCCGCGGCGGCCAAGTCGGCGGGAGCGTGAGCCGTCCCTGCGAAAGCTCAGAACGGGAACCGGCCTGATCGGGCGCGATCCCAGCGCAGGCGCCCGTCGAGGCCCCACACCCGCCCGGCGGGGACCAGGAGCAGGATCATCGTCGGCACGTACTCGTGCGGCTGCTCGAAGAGCCAGCGGTTCGACGATGCGTAGAGCAGGGCAAGGAACAGATGACCGCACAGGGCGAGCGCTGCCGCCCCACGGCTGGCGAGACCGACGACGAGAAGCGCCCCGATCCCGATCTCGGCTGCGGTAATGAGCCACTGGACGAGCCCGAAGTTTTCGAGGAGGAAGCGCACGACTGGTTTCAGCCCGGGGATCCCAGTGCCCGGGCCGCCGTTGGCCGGGTTCTCCAGGCCCTCGAATCGGAGGATGAACCGGGTCGCCTCCCGGTCGATGAGATTCGCCTGGTACGGGCCGATGGTGATTGTGGTGACGCCCGACAGCTTCGCCAGCCCGTTGGCGAGGAGAATCACCCCTGAGAACATCCGCAGCACCGCAAGGCCGTGAGCCATCCGGAGTGGGGAGGGGAGTACGCGCTCGGTCGGATCAGCCATGGTCCATCCCTTCTCGGTGTCGTTCGTTGCGTGCCAAGGGCAGCCGCACGGTGAACCGGCAACCGCCGGCCTGATTGTGAACGCTGATGTCGCCGCCGTGCGCGGCCGTGAGGCCATGGGCGATGAGCAGGCCGAGCCCGGCGCCGCTCCCATTACTTCCCGTCGTCGATCGCCGGCGCGCGCCATCGAAGGCATGGGCCAGGCTTTCGGGCGCCATGCCGCCGCAGGCGTCCTGTACGGATACGACCGCCCATGAGCCCTCGGCAGTGACGTCGGTCTCCGCCGATACCGTGCCGCCCGCCGGGGTGTGGCGAACGGCGTTGTCGAGGAGGTTCTGTAGAACGCGGTTGATCTCGGGGGTCGACACCGCGGCGACGGGCCGACGATGGCTCACCCGGTGCTTGACGACGACGCCCTTGGGCGCGGCCAGCACCGCTACGCCGGCCACCGCCTCTGCGACCAGCTCGTCGAGCGGCGCCGGCACCCGGCTCAGCCGCAGGGCGCCACCGCGCAGGCGGCACAGCAGCAGGAGATCGTCGAACATCGCGGCCACGCGTCCTGCCTCTCGTCGCATCGTCCGGAGGTAGCGGGCCACCTCCTCGGGCTCGGCGACGACCCCGTCCTCCAGAGCCTCGGCCATGGCGACGATCCGCGCCAGTGGGGAGCGCAGGTCGTGGGCCGCCCAGGCCACCGGGTCCCGCCGGCCCTGCTGCGGCGCGTGCATCCAAGCTTCGACCACCGAGGCCGGCCGGCGGTCGACCGCCGTCATACCCGGCTCCCGATCTCGACCTGCGGGGTCATTGGGCCGACGCCGGACTGGGGAGGACCCGGCCCGTACACGAGGGCGCGGGCAGCCTCGTCGAGACCCCCAGCCGGCTGGTCGAGCACGACCTTCCCGTTCCGTAGCCCGATCACCCGGTCGGCGAAGCCGGCCACCAGCTCCACCTGGTGGAGGCTGCACACCACAGCCACGCCATTCATGGCAGCCTGGCGCAGCGCGTCGAGCACCAGCGCCGAGGACGCAGGGTCGAGGCTGGCGACGGGCTCGTCGGCCAACAGGACCCGGGGGCCCTGGGCCAGGGCGCGGGCGATGGCCACCCGCTGCTGCTGGCCGCCCGAGAGCCGGTCGGCCCGGCGGTAGGCAAGCTCGCCGATCCCGACGTGGTGCAGGAGGTCCAACGCTCGCTTGCGCTCTGAGGGGCCGGGCCGGCCGAGCAGCGCCCGCCACAGCGGGAGCTGCGCCAGACGGCCGGCGACCACGTTGTCCAGCGCCGAAAGGCGCCGGACCAGGTTGTGCTGCTGGAACACCAGGGCGACGTCGCAGCCCCGCTTCGCCCCGGATAGCTCGACCCGCCCGCGCTCGGGCTCGACGAGGCCGCTGATGGCGCGGAAAAGCGTCGACTTGCCCGCCCCGCTGGGGCCGACGACCGCTACCACCTCGCCGGCTCCGACGTCGAAGGAGACGCCGTCGAGGACGGGCCGGTCATAGCGGTGGGCGAGGTCGACGACCCGCAGCGTGGGAATCACCCCAGGGACCGCCGGAGACGGCTCGACAGGTGGTCAACGGCCGTCACCATCGCCAGGATCACCAGCACGACGGTCAGGACTCGGGCGAAGTGGAGCAGGTCGAGGGAGTTCTTCAGCTCCTGGCCGATGCCCCCCGCCCCCACGACGCCCAGCACGATGGACGAGCGGATGTTGAACTCGAAGACGTACAGAGCCACCGAGGCGAGCCCGGGAAGCGCGTCGGGTGCCACCGTCCAGGCGACCACCCTCGCCCGGCTGGCGCCGGTCAGCCTCGCCGCCTCCAGCGGGCCGGCGGGGAGGCCCTCGATGCTCTCGGCGAAGAGCTTGCCCATGGTCCCTGCCGAGTGCATGGCCACCCCGAGCATGCCGGCGAAGGGACCGAGGCCCACGGCAGCCACGAACAGCAGGGCGAACACGAAGGAATCGACGCCCCGGAGGGTGTTGAGGGTGAGGCGGGAGAGGAGGCGAGAGGGACCCCCGGAGGTGAGGTTGCGGGCCGCCGGTACGCACAACACGATGGCGACGACTGCCGCCACCGTCGTGCCGACCACGGCGATGGCCGCCGTCTCGGCGGCGCGGGCCAGGATGATGGTCAGCTCTCCGGTGGCGGGCGGCCATGCGCTGGCCGCCCAGCCGGCCATCCTGGACAGGCCGCTGGCCAGCCGGCCGAGGTCCACGTCGGTCAGGCGCAGGCTGTAGCCGTAGACGACGACAGCGGCGGCGCCGGCCGCCCAGCGCCGCCAGCGGCGCGACGATGGCGGCGCCGGGCCGTTGCGGTAGCCGTCCACCGCGGCATCGGGGACCCGGGTGTTCAGTTCTTCAGGAGGTCGAGGGCGACGGCGGCGTCGCGGATGGGCTTGTAGGACTCGTTGTCGGCGGCCACGAAGCCGTCGTAGTGGCGGGGCAGGACGCCGGCGGCTTGTTCGGGGGTCAGCGCCACCAGCAGCTCCCGGATGCGGGCGGCCAGGTCGGGGTCGAGCCCCTTTCGCACGCCGATGGCGTCATTCGGCAGAGGGTCCGACGTCCACACCACCTTGGTCGCGCCGGCGCCGAGGCGGCCGGACTCGATCATGGCGTTGCGATTGCGGTCGAAGTCGGTGGCCAGGTCGACCTGCCCGCTAGCCACGGCCAGCTCGTTGGCGGCATGCGATGCCCCCTCGCTGTAGCGGAAGAACGCCTTCGGGTCGACGCCGCGCTGGCGGAGCCAGAACGTGGGTACGAGCCATCCCGATGTCGAGCTGACCTCGGTGAAGGAGACGGAGCGGCCCTTGGCGCCCTCCGGCCATGAGTTGACCTCCAGGCCGGGCCGGCCCACGACGATGGCGTGGTAGACGGGCCGGCCGTCGTACTTGGCGGTGGCGATGGCCTCGGCGCCCGAGCGGGCGTGGGCCAGCACGTAGCCGAACGGGCCCATCCAGGCCACGTCGAGCTGGTCGCTGCCCAAGGCGACGGAAATCCCGCCCCATGAGTCGACCGCTGCCACCTCGGCGCGGGTGCCGAGCTGGGATGCCAGCCAGGCGAAGAACGGCTCCCACGCTGCCTTGGTGTCGGTGGCCGTGGGCAGGAGAGGGCCAACCCCGAAGCGCAGCACGGCCGGGACCGTCGCCGGCCGACCGGTTGGCACCCCTGCCCCGGCGGTGACCCGGGGATCGCCGCCGCGCCCGCAGGCGGCGGCCACCAGGCTCCCCGCCCCCACGGCGCCGGCGCCGAAGAGGAAGCGGCGCCGGCTGAGCGGGGTGGTTCTGGGGGCGTGCGTCACGTTCGGTTCCTTTCCGGGGGGAGGTTGGAATGGACGGGGGCCCGACCGGGCCCGGCGCCTCACGCTCAGCGGATACCGAGGCGGGCGTCGTCGCCGGGCGGGCGGCCGGCGACGATGCGGGCCATGGCTGCGGCGGGGACCGAGAGCGGGTCGGTCGTGCGGGTGACGAGCAGGTCGGTGTCGGGGCGGCCCTCGCGTACGGTCGGCCCGAACGGGCTCCAGAACGCGCCGTCGGCGGTGACCGTCAGCTCCGGCGGCAGGTCGGCGACGGTGGCTGCGACTCCGATGCCGGTCGCCTCCGCCCGGCCCCGCCGCACCACGGGGCGCACGACGTGGTCGTCGTCGGCGACGCCGAGGGACCGGTGCAGCTCGCACAGGCGGGCCTGGTCCTCCTCGGAGACCTCCGCTGCCGGGTCGACCGTCGTCCCCACCCGCACCCGGATGCCCATGTCGACCAGGCGGGGGATGGCGTCGACCACCCGGCCGTGGTTGCCCTGGCCCCGAAGCTCGTCGTTGGGGCGGGCGTCGGCCCAGTCGAGGGAGACCTGCACCGCTACATCCGCGCTGGCCAGGGGCCGCATGCGCTCGAGACGCGCGCCGGCGAAGAGGGTGGCGTTGGAAAGCACCACCGTGGGGAGGATGGCAGCAAGGTCGACCAGCGTCTCGGGCATGTCCGGACGCAGGAACGGCTCGCCGCCGGTGACGCCCAGGGCGGCGAATCCGAGTTCGCTCGCCTGGCGGGCCACCGCCACCATGGCCGCCGCCGCCATTTCGCGGCGGGCCACATTGGGGGCCGAATCGGTGAGGCAGTAGGTGCAGGCGAGGTTGCAGTGGTAGTTGCTGTAGAGCCACACGCGCTCGCCGAGCGCACCGCCGGCGATAGCGGCGGCGACGCCTCCGGGGCTCACCCGAGGCCCTCGGCGGCCAGCCGGGAGAGGACATGGGGTGACGTGGGCAGCCCCAGGGCGGTGCAGAAGCGGTTGAGCAGGAGCGTGGTGGCGGCCAGCAGCGTCAGCTCGACCACCTCGTGGTCGGCGAAGGACTCGCTCAGCCGGGCCGCCGCGCTCGCCTGCACCACGCCGGTACCCACCAGCTCGTCGCACCAGCCGATGACGGCGCGCTCGGCCGGGTCGGCGAACTCCTCGCCGGCTTCGAGCTCGCCCCGCAGGGCCCGAACCTCGGGCACGGTGAGGCCCGCATCGCGAGCGACGACGGTGTGGGCCTCGACGCAGTAGCGGCACGAGGCCCGGGCCGAGGTGCGCAGGATCACGATCTCCTTCAGTCGCACCGGAAGCGCCGAGGGGCCCAGCACCGCGCCGAGGAACGGCGCCGTCGCCTCCAACAGCTCGGGAACCTGGGCGAGCGCGGCGGTAATCGGCCCCGGGTCGCCTGAGACGAAGAAGGGCTGGGCCAGCAGCGGGGCCCCCTCGGCGGTGATCAGCTCCACGATCGGGTTGCTCATGCCGGTCTCGTCGATGCCGGGAGCTGGCGGCCCCAGGCGATCAGCCGCTCGGCCGGCAGGTCGGCCGCCAGAAGCAGGTTGGCAGGCTTGCTCAGGCACACGACCGTCAGGTCGCCACGCTTGGCCACCCAGACGGCGTCGAGGCCGTCGCCTGACTCCGAGGCCCCGGCGGGCATGGGGAAGGCGACGGTCGCCCGCCCGACGGTCACCTCCCGGCCGTCGAGGCGGGCGCGCTCGAGAATTACCGTCTCGCCCGCGGCGACGACCGAGGCCGGCGGCACGGGCTGGCGGGCGGCGTCGACGACGGCCGCTACCGAGGCGGGCTCCGGCGAAGGGCCTGCGACCGTGGCGGCCCAGGCCGCGACAACCACGGCGAAGGCGACCACCGCCAACCCGGCGCCAACCCGGCTGCGACGGCGACGCGGGCGTTGGCCCTGGCCCGTATCGGCCTCCACGGCCATACGCACCCGATCGCGCAGCGAGGCCGGCGCCAGCTCCCGCAGGCCCTCGGCCAGGGCCCGTCCCCGGCGGTCCTGGCTCACGGCCTGCCAGCAGTCGTCACAGTCGACAAGGTGGGCCTCGAACGCCTTTGCCTGCTTCGCGTCGAGGTCGCCGGCAAGGTACGGCACGAGCCGGTCCTCATGGACCACGGTGAATCCCTTCCCGTTCGAGGAGCACGGCGAGCTGGCGGCGGCCTCGGTGAACCCGGGCCAGGATGGTGCCCCGGGGAGCCCCCTCGATCTCAGCCGCCTCCCGGGCGCTCAGGCCGCCGATGTCGACGAGCACGATCGCCCGGCGCTGGACCACGGGCAGGGCGGCCAGGGCCCGGGCCACAGCCTCCCGGTCGAGGGAGGCCAGGACGTCACCGCTCACGTCCACCGCGCTGGGAGCGTCGGGCACGCCGTCGGATCCTGCGACGGTGCGCGGCATCCGCTGCCCGCGCCGTAGCTCGGTGCGCCCGACATTGAGGCAGATCGCCACCAACCATGAGCGGACGTCGCCCCGGCCCTGGTTGGCGAAGCCCCGCCAGGCTCGGGCGTACGTTTCCTGGACGAGGTCCTCCGCTCCGGCATGGTCGGCGCTCATGCGCCGGGCGATGCTCCACACCGCGTCGAGGTGGGGCAGGGTCGCGTCGAGAAACAACTGGTGGGTCATGGGGTGTCCTTGATGGAGACTCCGAAGGCCGCACATCGATTGCAGATTCGGGGCGAGTTTCGCACTCGCTCGGAGGTCGGCGCGCCTACGAGCGCGAATCGCAGCGTCATCGGGGTGCACACGCCCAGGGAGGCGAGTGGGGTCATAGCTGTGGGCGTCGGTGACGCACGTGGCCAACTCGATCGTCTCGCGGACGGAAGTGCCCACCTCTGCCGAGCCGCGTGCCGCAGAACTCATCGTGGATGCCCTGATCGGCTAGAGCCTCGGAGGCGATCCTCGAGGCCGGGTGCAGGCGCTGATCGAGTGGGCCACCAGCGCCGCCACCCCCTACTGTCCCTTGACGCCCCGTGCGGCCTCGACGTCGACACCGGCCGAGCGTTGCAGCCATGCATCCAGGCCGACGGCGACGCTGACCCTCGCTCTTCCGAAGCCCGGGCTGGTCGGGGGCTCGCCCATCGTCGACGATCTGTACCTCGCCGGTATCAGGGACTGTTCGATCCGCGACCGTGTCGGCCGAGCAGAGCATGAACGTGCCACCGTCGCTTCCTGTGGCACGCTGCTTCGCGTGCCCTGGTCCACAGCCGTCCTTGCTCTGGGAGCCTTGCTCTATGCCGGGAGCATCGGGGCTCTCGGCGTGACCTTCGACGCGACACCCCTGCTCGTCGGCGGCATCGCGCTGGCAGCGGCGCTCCTTGGTCGCAACCCTCGCCTCACCGCCACCGCCTTCACTCTGATCGGCTGGGGCGCGGCGGTCATGCTGACCCGCCACGGCCCTCTTCCGGACGAGAGGGAAGCCGCCGCGTTCCTGGTCGGCAGCGGGCTCGGCCTCCTGGCGGCGCGCATCATGGGCCGGATGCGCCCCGATCTCGACGTCGGCGACGGGTCGTCCGTCCTGGTCGTGGGCGGGATGGCGTTCTTTCTCGCCTTCGACGCGGACTGGTTCTACGACTGGCCGGTTTGGAGCGCAGCCCTACTGGGATGGGCCCTCTGGGAGTGGCTGTCCGGCCGGCGCCGGCCGGCGCCGCCGGCTACTACCACTGCGGAAGGTGCGGCTCCACCTCGGCGATGATCGTCTCGCTGTCGGCGACGCCGAGAATACGGTGCGTTCAACGCTCCCCACGAACAGGGCCAGCGTGGGTATCGATATGACCCCGAAGCGAGACGCTGTGGCCCGGTTCTCGTCGACGTTGAGCTGGTTGACGACTCGCCTCGGGCTCGGCGTGTTCGGCGATCATGCTGCGCAGCACGAGAGCCTGTTCACATCGCCCTTGAACGACTGGGCCACCAGCTTCAGCCCTTCACTCATCGTCAGGTAGGGCGCCCAGGTGTTCGCCAGGTCGTCCACGGTCAGGCCGAAACGAATGGCGTAGACGCCGGCCAGGATGAGGTCGCCGGCGCCGTCGGCCACGGCGTGCACGCCCAGGACCTTGCCGGTGCTGGCGTGTGCCACCAGCTTGATGGCGCCTCGAGTGTCGCGGTTGGCCAGAGCCCGGGGGACGTTCTCCAGCTCCAGCACCCGCGAGATGACCTCGTGGCCGGCGGCCCGTGCGTCGGCCTCCGTCAATCCGGCACTGGCCAGTACGGGGTCAGTGAAGATCACTGATGGCAGCCCGGTGTAGTCCATGCGCCGGTGGGCGCCGGCGACGGCGTTCTCGGCAGCCACGTTGCCCTGGGCGGCAGCCACGTAGACGTACTGGGGTGCGCCGGTGACATCGCCGGCGGCAAAGACGCGGGGATTGGAGGTGCGCAGCTCATCGTCCACGGCCACGAAGCCGGCCTCGTCGACCTCGATCCCGGCCGCCTCCAGGTTGAGGCCCTCCACCCTGGCACTGCGCCCGACCGCCACCAGGATGGCGTCGGCGGCGAGGCGGGTGCCGTCGGCGCACACCACCACCCGCTCGGTGCCGTCGCGCTCCACGGCGACGGCGCGAGAGGCGACGATCTCGATCTCCTCGTCGGCAAAGACCCGGCCGATCCACGCGGCCAGCTCCGGCTCGGCCCGGGGGGCCAGCCGTCCGACCACGCTGACCTGGGCGCCCAGTCGGGAGAGAAGCTGGCTCTGCTCCATGCCCACGAAGCCGGCGCCGATGGTGACCACCCGGCCGGGCAGCTCGGTGAGCTCCATCGCCGTGGTCGAGGTCAGGTAGCCGGCGCGGGCGAGGCCGGGAAGATCGGGGACCTGCGGCTCGGCGCCGGTTGCCACGAGGTACGACCGGGCCCGCAGGGTACGCCCGTCGACCTCCAGGGTGTCGGGGTCGGCGAAGCGGGCGTGGCCATGAACGATCTCGAAGCCATAGGCGGCGGCCACGTCGATGTACTTGGCCTGGCGGAGCTGGCCGACCAGCTCGTCCTTCTGGCCCACGAGGGCGGCGAGGTCCGCAGCGCCGGCATGGGTGGGTAGGCCGGCGAAGGGGTGTGATGCGGCGGTGTGGAAGGCGCCGGCGCCGGCAAGGAGCGTCTTGGAAGGCACGCAGCCGACGTTGACGCATGTTCCGCCCACGGTGCCCCGCTCGATCACCGCCACCCGGGCGCCCAGGTTGGTGGCCCGGATGGCGGCGCCGAAGGCGGCCCCGCCGGACCCGATCACGGCCAGGTCGTAATCGGACTCGGAACTTGACGTCCCCTTCACCGCAGACTCCGCGCTGCCGGTGTGGATAGACACTGCGGGACAGCCGGCCTGGCCGATGGCATCGATGAGGATCGAGGGGTCGCCGTTCAAGTCGGCGCTGGCAGAGCCCCGGCGGAAGTCGGTAACGGCCTCGGTCGCTCCGGTGCGTTGCGGCTCCGCGGTCACCGTAACTTCGCAGTGCTCGCAGGTCATGCCGTCGGCGGACATCTCAACTCTGGGCATCAACCTTCCTTCCGAGTGGCGTCGATGACGCGACAGCACGCGATCTGGGCTTCGTTGGCTTCCAGGAAGCGCTTGGCCTGGGCCAGCAGCGAGCCGACTTTGCGGTTGGTGACCCGGTACAGGGTGCGGCGCCCCTCGGTGCGGGTCTGCACGAAACCGCACCACACCAGGCAGCTCATGTGCTCAGAGATCCGGTTCTGCGTGGCACCGAGGCGTCGGACCAGCTCCATCTGGTGCAGCTCGCCCTCCTCCAACAGCAACTCGAGAACGCGCAGACGGGTGGCGTCGCCCAGGGCCCGGAACAGCCGCGCCGACAACTCGCTGTCGGCCAGCGCAACGGGCTCGGTCTCGACGATGGCGGGACGACCACCAGGCACAGGCGCTCCTTCTAACTATCACTATAACCAGATTATAGAGATAAACGAATATTACCCGGGACCCTGGGCTTGCGTCTATCGAACGGACCCCCAGGATCACGCCGACCATCGGAGGGGTCCGCAAGATGGATGTGCCCTATCCGGCGACGACAAGGCCGACGCCTCGGGGGAGGACAACTGGCGCCCCAGGACTCCTGACGGGGTCGAAGCGCTGGGCCCGCCCGTCGCGCGCGTTATGTCCGCAGTGGCACGGGGGCTATCGGCCATCTGGAGCCGATGACCGTAAGTAGATGCACTGTGGCTCTACATCGGCGCCGCCTTGACGTCTTGCGGCCAATCGACCGTAGAACGGCTTGGCGAGGATCCACCGTCCGATCATCAAGCCCGGGGAGAATGGTGAGGGAGAACGCCAGAAGGCTGTGCCAGCTCAGTGGGCCCCAAACCGTGATGGCAATCATGACGGCGACGACGACCCCCACGACGACCAAGAGCCGGCGGCTCCGGACCAGGTCAGGGTCCTCCATGCCAGGGACGGGTCGGTGCCGCCGAGGTCACGGAGCAGCGGCGGCCTGTTTCGAGTCCCTCGTCGGCCGAGCGTGGGACGCGGACCCCTGGCGCTTCCGCCCGGCGAGGGCACCGACGAACAGCACGATGCCGACGGCGGTTATGCCGGCGACTGCGGCCAGCGCCACCTTGACAGCGCGCGACGATCCGCTTCCGAGCACCTCGTACTGCACTGCGCTGGTGAAGATGTCCTGCAGACCACCTCCCGTGGCCGCGTTGTCCGCGAAGTTGGGGTCGGTAAGGCGAGTGTCGTCCCAGCCGAGGATGGCGTAGGCGTTCGTCGACGCAATGCCAGGCGGAGCGCTCATGTTGAAGTTGTTCAAGAACACCCCGTACCGCCGGCTGATCGACCGGTCCGTGATACGGATGTTCTTGGTGAAGGTCTCTCCGTTGTCAAACGATGACGTGTAGTACACGTCATTGGTGGGTGTCGCCGGCGCCGGGACCTCGCGGGTGTCCCACCATGCGACGTCGATGCGGCCGTTCGGTGCCACGCTGATGTCGGGCATGTACTGACCGACCATCTGGGACTTGTCGCTGTCGTCAATGACCTTGGGCTCGGTCCATGTCTTGCCGCCATCGGTGGAGCGGTAGTACCAGATGTGGCTGAGGTTGGCGATCTGGACTTGATCGTTGCCTTCTGCGACGACGTGGAGTGTCCCCTCCGGCCCGCCCTTCGAACTCCAGGCCATCTGCAGCGACGCGTTCGGCCCGGGGGCGCCAGCCTTGTGCGCGTAGCTGAACGGCGCGATCTGGGTGACCGTCCAGGTCCTGCCTTGGTCGGTGGACTTCGACATGAAGTACCCAGGGGGCGGCGGAGCGGCCATGTTGGCGGTGGCCGAAGGCCAGGCCACGTAGAGCGTGCCCTTGTCGTCGACAGCAATCGATGACTTCCCGCCGCCGAAGTTGACCTCCTGGTCGGGCTGTGCTGCTCTCGATCCGGCTGGGGCCACAGTCGTCGTGCTGGTCGGGCCGGGTCCGGATGTAGTCGTGGTGACCTTACTGAAGCCCTCCGCCCGTAGTGACGCTGACGAGAAAACTCCGCCGATGGCGCTGACGGGTTCGCCGAAGGTGCGTCCACCGTCCGTCGACACGGCGACCGCCGGCTGGTTCGGCTCGGCGTTGGGAGCCGTGGCATTGGGGCGCCGGCGGGAGTAGCTGACGTAGACAATGTCGTCATCGCCGCTCTTGGTGTCGACAGCGATACCGGTCATGGGCCGGATGTTCTCGACCGCGATGCCTTCCTTGCCCCGGTTGTTGCGAACGAAGGATGTCTCCCACGTTTCACCCAGGTTGTCGGAGCGGGCCAGGATCACACTGGTATTTCCCCGGCCACCTCCGCCGTCCTGGTTGTCCCAGCCCATGACTGCGTAGTACAGGGTGCCGTTCCGGCCGAACGCGAGCGGGGCGTGATAGATGCCGTTGCCGCTCTGGGTCGACTCGCAGTAGGGGAACGAGTCGGGCGCTGGGCGGGCGTCCATCCGCTTCCATGTCCGGCCACCGTCAAGTGAACGGATAAGGCCGCAGCTGGCGCTCCGGAAGTCGATGAACGAACCGACGACATGCATCTCGTTCGTCGGGTCGACCGCCAGATACGGTGCCGAGTACGTCCTGGTGGGATCGACATCCTCCTTGGTCGCCTGAACGTTCATCGTGAGACGCAAAGGCGCCTCGGCCAGGCTCTGCCCGCCTCCGAGCAGAAGAAGAGGAAGCGGCATCGCTGCCAAGGCAAGACGTCGGAGCCCGGGGTTCAATAGGTGCCTCCTGTCAGGTTGATCTCGAACGGAAAGGTCATCGGTCCCTCTTGCAGATGATTGCAGCATGGGTGGGGGAGCTTGAGGACCAGCTGCAGAACGGCCTGGATCGCCCCGGAGGCCTCAGAAGCCTTCCTTTTTGCCCGTGACGAACGCGTGCTTGTTGATGGTCCCGGGATAGCCGCCGAAGACGCCACCAGGGGTGTAGTACCAGGCGTCGAAGCCCCCGGCCAGGGCGATCTGAAGGCGAGTGGGGAGGTAGAGAGGGATCGTTGGCAGATCGTCGGCGAGGATCCGTTGCATGTCCTGGATGACCTTCTTGCGCTCTGTTTTGTCGACGATCGTGAGCTGCCTGGCGGCCAGGTCCTCGAACGCAGGGTTTCGGTAGCCGTGGACGCGGTTGAACGACGCCGACCGGACCTGGGAGGAGTACCGGGTGCGGAGCGTGTCTGCCTCGCCGCCCATACCGCCGTACCCGATGAGGGCCATCTCGTAGTTGCCCTTCGCCGCGTTGTCGTCGGCTGCGGTGCTGTCGAGGCTCCGGAGGGTGAGATCGATGCCCACCTCCCTCAGGTACTCCTTGACCAACTCCGACGTCTTCGGCGAGAAGCGGGAGTTGATCTGGAGCTCAGGCCTGAAGGGCTGGCCATCAGGGAGCTCCCGCACGCCGTCGCCGTTGGTGTCGCGCAAGCCGATGCCGTCCAGCAGCGATCGCGCCCTGGCCACATCGCGGTCATACGTCGGGAGGCCTTGGGCGACGAACTCGTGGGACGGGGCGAGACCTCCCAGGCTCCCGGGCTCGCCCCGGCCCAGGAGAATCCGCTTCACCATGTCCTTGCGGTCGATGCCGTAGGCCACCGCCTGGCGGAATGCCTTGTTGTCGTACGGGAACCCCTTCCCGAGGTTGAAGTGGATCGCCCGGGTCGACTCGCCGGGGCCTTCGAGCTGGACGAACCGTGCCGACTCAAAAGGCTTCAGCGCCTCCTCGGGCAGTCCGTCCTCGCTGTCAGCGCTGGCGGCGTCGACCTCGCCCCGCTGCAGGGAGCGGAGGCTGTCGCCGACGGCGACGAACTCCAGCCGGCGCACGTGGGGAACGCCCATGAAGTAGGACTCGTTGGCCACGAACAGGTAGTTGCCGGTCGCCTCGTCGAATGACTGCAGCTTGTAGGGGCCTGATCCCATCAGCGCCTTGGGGTCACGCAGCTTCGCCGGGTCGTTCACGTCGGACCACACATGGCGGGGGATGATCGGTATCCGCCCGGCGATGGTGACTTCGAAGCCGGCCTGGGGTTGTGCCAGCCGGATCACGGCCGTGGTCGGGCCCTCGGCGACGACCTCCTTGACGTCGATCCGCCCGAAGATCCCCGGCGCCGTTGCTCCTGGGCCCTTCGTCATGTAATCGAAGGTGAACACGACATCGTCGGCGGTGAGCGGGCGTCCGTCCTGCCAGCGCACGTTCTCCCGGAGCGTGAACCGCCACTCGAGGCCGTCGGGCGACTGCTGGTACTTCGAAGCCAGCCACGGAATCGCCTGGCCCGTAGAGTCCTTCCAGAGCAGGGTGTCGAAGAGGAAGTTGACGTTGACGAGGCCCGGGCCGCGGACGTAGGCGAACGGCGAGGGGTAGCCCCACTGGCCACCCGAGAGGCGCAGCCGTTCGACGCTCTCCGGGCGGGCCACCGGGCGTCCTCCGACCGGTTGCGCTGACTTCTCGTCCGACGCGCAAGCGGCGAGGACGGTGAGGGCGGCGATGCCCGCCGCCACCCTCCAGCTCCGAAGTCCTGGGCCGAACCGGCCCTGATGCGCTACCTGTCCCATGGCTAGAAGCCGGTCGTCTTCCCGGTGACGAACATGTGCTTGTTGCGGGTTGCGCCGCAGGGGCTGCATCCCGGAGTGAAGTACCAGTTGTCGAACACCGCCTTGTTGAAGAACGTCACGCGGGTCGGAACGTATAGCGGCAGGATCGGCAGGTCCTCGGCCACAGTCCGCTGCATCTGGATAATCAGCTCCTTGCGTTGGGCCTCGTTCAGCGCGATCAGCTGCTTGTTGGCAGCGTCGGTGAAGGCGGGGTTGGTGTAGCCGATGGCCCGGCTGAACGACGTGCTGTTTCGCGGCGCTGCGTACCGACCGCGGAGCCCATCGGCGTCGCCGGCGATGCCGCCGTAGCCAACGAGGGTCATGGTGTAGTTGCCCTGGCCAGCGTTGCCGTCAGCGGTAGCCCGGTCGAGGATCTTGACGTCGACATCAATGCCGACCTCGCGGAGATACTCCTTCACCAACTCCGCCGACTTGGGCGTGAAGCGGTTGCTGGCCTGAAGCTCCTGCACGAACCGGGAGCCATCAGGGAGCTCCCGCATACCGTCGCCGTTCGCGTCCTTCAACCCGATCTCGTCGAGCATCGTGCGGGCGCGGGCCACGTTGCGGTCATAGGTCGGCAGCCCGGGGGCGAGCATCTCGTGGTCGGGCGCAAGCCCTGCGACGCTCGCCGGCTCGCCACGGCCGAGGAGGATCCGGCTGACCATGTCCCTGCGATCGACCGCGTAGGCCACCGCCTGGCGGAAGCGCTTTTCGTTGTAGGGGAAACCCTTGGAGATATTGAAGTTCAGGGCCAGGTTCCAGTCGCCCGCCTTCTCCAGCTTGCCAAACTGGGGGTTGGACTCGAATGCCTTCAGCTGCTCTTCGGGTGCTGGATCCTCCGAAAGTGAGGCGGCATCGATCTCTCCCCGCTGCAGGGCCAGCAGCTCGTCGGGCGCGGGCACGAACTCAACTCGCTTGACGTGCGGCGCTCCGAGGAAGAAGCTCTCGTTGGCCAGATATAGGTACGTCCCTGCAGCCTCGTCCAACGACTCCAGCTTGTACGGGCCCGAGCCAATCAGGGCCGTCGGGCCGCGGAACTTGGTCGGGTCGGTCACCGACGACCAGATGTGGCGGGGAAGAATGAACACCCGCATGCCGACGCTCTCCTCGAAGACCGCCGAGGGGGTGTTGAGGCGGATGATCACACTGGTCGGGGACTCGGCGACGACCTCTTTCAAGTCCAGGCGGCTGGCGCCCGTGGCGCCGGGGCCCGTCGAGATGTAGTCGAAGGTGAACTTGACGTCGTCGGCGGTAAGCGGCTGGCCGTCGTGCCACTTGACGTTGTCGCGCAACGTGAAGCGCCATTCCAGACCATCGGGTGACTGCGACCACTCCTTCGCCAACCAGGGACCGGCCTTGCCGGTCGAGTCCTCCCACAGGAGCGTGTCGAAGACATAGCCGGTCTGGATCATGCCCGGGCCCCGCACATAAGAGAACGGCTGCGGATACCCGAAGTCGCCGCCGGGCAGGCGGAGCCGTTCGACGCTCGCAGGACGCTCGTTCGCCCTCGTCTGGGCCGAACCCCCGTCGTCGGAGGAACAGGCGCCCATCGTCACTGCGATTGCCAGGGCGACTGCTGTCCTACCCGCCCACTTCCTCCGGTGCTCGGTCGTGCTCATCGCATTCCCCTTCCTCATGCCGTCTCCGGCGTCGTCAACTGGAACAACACATCCCGCCCCGCCGCCGCCAGTAGGGCCTTCGTTGCCTCATGGCGCGGCCCCATCAGCAGCTCGCTGCCTGTGCCCTGCTCAACCACGCGGCCCTTTTCCATCACCATCACCCGGTCCGCCACCCGGAGCACGGCGCCGAGATCGTGGGAGACGAGCACCATGGCCATGCCGCGGTCCACCTGCAGCTGCTTGAGCAGCTGAAGGACCTTGGCCTGCTCGGAGGGGTCAAGCATCGAGACGGGCTCATCCGCAATGAGTAGCTTGGGCTCCAGCACCAGGGCCCGGGCCAGGGCCACCCGCTGGAGCTGGCCACCCGACAGCTCGTGGGTGTAGCGCCTCAGGAAGCTCTCATCGGCAGGGAGCCGGGCTGCCTTCAAGTTCGCCCGAACCCGCTCGTCCTGCTCCTGGCGGTCTCCGATGCCCTGCAGCTCCAAGGGCTCTCGCACCGCTTGGGCGACGGTGAGCCGGGCCGAGAGCGCCTCGTAGGGATCCTGAAAGAGCATCTGAACCCTCCGCCGCGCCGCCTTGAGCTCCTGCCCGCTCGCGGCCAGGAAGTCATGGCCGTCGATCTCGATGCTTCCCTCCTCGGGATCGAGAAGCCGGACGAGCAAGGAGGACACAGTGGACTTGCCGGCGCCGGTGGCTCCCACCAGGCCGACGACCTCGCCTTCGAGCACCTCTAGGCTCACGTTGTCCACGGCCCGGAAGCGCTCCTTGCGGAACAGCTTGCCAGGCACGTCGTAGGATTTGCAGAGCCCGCGAGCCCGGAGCAGGGGAACGACCCCGCCCCTGATGCACGCGACCAAGCGGTCGCCGTTTTCGCCGGTCGGTGTGACGAGCGGCGGCCGGCCGTCGGTGCAGCCCTCGATCTCCTGAGTGCAGCGCCCGACGAACGGACAGCCCGCGGCCAGGTGGGTGGGGTTCGGCGGGTCCCCGCGTATCCCCCGAAGGTCCTTGACCGAGGCGAGCGTCGGCCGGGAGTTGAGCAGAGCCCACGAGTAGGGTGCGCGTGGTTGGTTGAGCACGGCCTTGGCGGGGCCGACCTCGGAAAGCCACCCGCGGTACATAACAGCGACGCTGGTGGCCACCTGATCGAGCGCGTCGGCGTCATGGCTCATCATCACGATGGCGCGACCGTGGTCGTCGCGCACCCGTTGCAGGACAGTGAGAGCCTGGTTACGAGTGGCCGGGTCGAGGCCGGCGGTGGGCTCGTCGAGCACGACGACTTCGGGGTCACACACCAGGGCCATGGCCAGGAGGACGAGGCGTCGCTGGCCGCCCGAGAGTTCACGAGGGTGGCGGGCGAGCGCCCACCCGCCGAGCCCGACGTCGGTGAGCACCTCGGCGCTGCGGGCGTCGGCATCGGCACGGCTGCGCTTGAGGTGGACCTGCTGAGGCTCGGCCAGCTGGATGCCAATGGTCAGGACCGGGTTCAGCGACGACGCCGACTGCATGGCCAAGGCGATGCGCCGCCATCGGACCGCCCGCCATCCGTCCTCGTCGAGGGCGCCGAGGTTGACGTCGCCCAGCCGCAACTCGCCCTCAACGTCGGCCTCGCTGGCGAGGCCCAGGATCGCCCGTCCTAGGGTGGATTTGCCCGACCCTGATTCGCCGAGGATGCCGAGGCACTCGCCCGGCGCCACCTGCAGCGACAGGTCATCAACGGCGCGGACCGGTGGTGGCCCCGGGTAGGTCACGCGCAGGTTGGACACGACCAGCCCGTCGCTCATCGCGGCCGGCTCATCGCAGTTGTCAGCTTGGTGTGGTGGCGGGCCAGTCGGGGGTTGATTCGCTGCTCGACGCCGACGCCGAGGAAGGTCACGCCGAGGAGCAGGAGACTGACCGCAACAACGGGGGGCACCAGCCACCATTTCCAGGCGTCGGTGAAGAAGAGTCCGCCGAAGTCGAGTGCGTCGCGCAAGATGCCCCCCCAGCTCGCCCGCGTCGGGTCACCCAGCCCGAGGAAGGCCAGACCGGCCTCGAAGGTGATGGCTCGGCCGGCGGCGCCGACTAGCCCGGCGATGAGGATCAGGCCCACCTCGGGGAGGATGTGGCGGCGCAGGAGCTGGGCCGGGCTTCCTCCGAAGCCGGTGGCGGCCTTGACGTGAGCCCGGCGGCGGAGTGAGAGCACCTGCGAGCGCACCACGCGCGCCGTCGGGGGCCAGGACGTCAGGGCGATGATGACTGCGAGCATCGCAAGGCCGGGGCCGGCATAGGTGGCCACCACGATGAGGAGCGGGATCTTGGGGATGACCAATACGAGGTCCACGATGCGCATGAGCACTGCGTCTGCGGTCCCGCCGGCCCATCCCGCGATCATCCCGAAGGCGGCACCGATGAGCAGCGTGCCTCCGCCAGCCAGGACTGCCACGAACATCGACACACGCGCCCCGCTCAGAATCTGGCTGGCCAGGTCCTGGCCCACGCCATTCGTGCCCAGCAGGTGCGTTCCATTGGGCGACTCCAACGGGTCACCGGCCAACTCGATGGTCCGGAATGGGGCGACGTAGGGCGCCGACAGCGCCAGCACCACGAACACGCCGACGATGGCCAGCCCGACCCAGCCGATGGCCGGAAACCGTTGCCGCCGACGATCCCGCCCTTTGGCGACATCGACGGCGCCCTCCAGATCTTCGAGGTCGGAGTCGACTTCGATGGGTCGCACAGTGGCGGTCATTCTGCTCCCACCCGTGGGTCGACCCGGGCGTAGACCAGCTCGAGCAGGAGGTTGACGGCGAGGACAACAAAGGCGAGGACCAGGAACGTCGCCTCCAGCACCGGGTAGTCACGGGCCTCGACCGCCCTGAGGATCAGGGTGCCCATGCCCGGGTAGGCGAACACGGACTCTACGAATACCGAGCCCCCCACCGCGAAGCCGACCTGTATGCCGACGACGGTGAGGAAAGGAAGCATGGCGTTTCGCCCGGCATGGCGGTACTTCTGCAGCCGGTCGGGTAGCCCCTTCGCCCGAGCGATCACCATGTAGTCCTGGCCGAGGGTCGAGATCATGGTGTTGCGGACGAGCAGGAACTTGGTGCCGATCAGCGACAGAGTGAGGGCGGTGACCGGCAGCACCAGGTGACGACCGATGTCAACCAGGCTCTCCAGACGCCCGTAGCTGTTGAACGGGGTGCGGGCGCCGGCCAGCGGGAAGACCGGTACGACAACGGCGAACATGATGAGCAGCACGGCGGCCAGGGCGTACTCGGGTATGGCGCGGGCTGCAGTCATTCCCACCATCAGGAAGCGATCTCCGGCCCGACCCCGCCGCCACGTGGCCGCCACGCCCGCCACGAAGCTCAGAACAGAGGCGATGGCCAGAGACAAACCCATGAGCAGCAACGTCCAGGGCAGGTGGGCGCGAATGAGGCCTGAGACGGGAGCCTTGCGGGCGATCGAAAAGCCGAGGTCACCCCGGGCAAGATTCCCGACGTAGGAGCGGAACTGTTCGGTCAAAGGCTTGTCAAGGCCGTAATAGCTTCTGAGCTCGTCGCGGACGACCGGGTCGCTCAGGTACAGGGCGTTGTCGGGATCCTCGAGGGCGGTGAGAGGGTCGCCGGGCATGGCGCGCGGGAGGGCGAAGACGACGAGGGCGACGGCGACCATCGTGAGCGCGTACAGCGCAACGGACCGCAGGGCGACGCTGGCATATCGTCGCCCGCCAGAGCCGGCCTGGGGGAGTGGCCGGCCCTGGTCAAGGCGACGTGCCGCCCGCCGATTCATCGCCGTCGTCATGAAGCTCGCGTCAGCGGGCGTCGGCCGACCGGCGGCCGTCCGCCTCGCCGGCCCACCAGACGGTAAGAATCTGGCGGAGGGGACGCTCCAGGTCGGGGCCCAGCAGTCGGTCGATCTCCGGGTCGCGATCGGCGCCCACGCACAGCCGCTGGCGGGCGTTGGCGACGAGTTCGGCCCTGTCCCGGCTCGCCGGCATCACCTCGCGTTGCGACTCCTCCCAATCAATGTCGAGGCCCATCTCCTGGAGGACGGCAAGGGCGTCCTCGGCCGTCGGCCGCGTCGGGCGGTCGAGCCCGTGCAGGGCCTTCCACGCCGCATTCAGGTTCGACGCCGGGTGGGTGACAGTCAGCTCCAAGACCACCCGCCGGCGGGCGTGCTCGCTGAGCGCTCGGATGAAGGGCGGCAGGTCGGCGACGTTGTAGACCACGTGGTGGCACACGACGACGTCGTGCGGCTCCACCTCCGAGGCCACCTCGGGCCATCTGCCGAAAACCGTCCGGTGGGGGACGCCCTCGCGGATCGCGGCGTCGACGAACGCTTGGAGGAGTTCCTCACTCGAGTCGACGGCGGTCACGAGACTGGCGGGCGGGGCGAGCGGCAGGCTGGCCCGCCCGCCACCAGCGCCGACATCGAGCACCGAGCCGCCATCCGAGAGGGCCTCGAGGGCCCGCCGGCGCGACGCGGTGACCACGGTTCCTTCCGTGGCCGCCCGCTCAGGCGTCCATGCGAAGACTGCAGGCGAGAACCGCCAGGCCGACCCCTCTGGCGCTGCGTCTTGGATTTGCTGGGGAATGGCCCAGTCGGCCAGCGAGTCTGCCCACCGGGCTGCGGCAGCGTCCCTGCGAATGTCGGTCATCGTGGGGCGCCGAGGGTCGGCGCGGCGACGGGCTCCTCGCCGGCGAAGACAATGTCAAAGCAGGGCGGGCACAAATCGCGCCCGTCGAGGCGCCGGATTCGGGTCTCCATGGCCGCCTCGCCGCACCGCTCGCACACCAGCGAGGCGTGGATCCTGGCCCGCTGGGGGGCGGGGCCGGCGACCTCGTGCACGTCAAACAAAGAGTTGGGGTCGAGCGCCAGCACCTTGTGAGATTCGGACTGATGCAACTGCTGGAACCGGGCCCGCTCGTCGGGGGTCGCCTGGCCGGCACGTATCTTGGCGAACAACTGCTGGTGCTCGGGATCGCGTTGCCATGCGTCGGGGCGACCGACGATGCGGATGGCCCGGCCGTCGGACCGGCGGAAGAACGAGTATGCGTTCTTGCCCCAGTCCCGGTGGATCAGGTTGCCCTTGCCGAAGGTGCAGCCGGTCAGGAACTGGATGGCGTCGACTGCGCACATGTCGGTTTCCACCATCGCCACCACCTCTTCGTCCTTGGCGTGAGGACCGATCTCCCGCAACGCAATCTGCGCGGCCTGCACGCCGATGGCCAGGCCTGGGCACATGTGCCCGTGGAAGTCCACGACCTGATCCAGGGTTCGTTGGTCGATCAAAGGATTCCTCCTCACAGACGTTCGGCCTCCATGGCCGCTCTCAAGTCCAGCTAGGGATGGGCGATGCACCGCCCCTCTCCACTCGCATCGAGTGTGTCTACCCGATGATAAGCGCATCAACGCTATAGTCGGGACACTATAACTATGACTTATACTTGAAGGGAGGGTTCAGCCGGAGTGGAGCTGCGCCAGGTTCAATATTTCGTCGTCGTTGCCGGGCAACGAAGCTTCAGCCGCGCAGCGGTGGCGGTCGGAGTTGCGCAGCCGGCGCTCTCGCAACAGATGAAGCGGCTCGAGGATGAGCTGGGTGTCCTCCTGCTCGACCGTTCGACTCGCCCGCTCAAGGTCACCGAGGCGGGCCTTGCTTTCCTGGCGCGGGCCGAGCGGATGCTTGCCGAGGCGAACCTGGCCAAGGACGAGATGCGTGATTTCGCCGGTGTGGGCCGAGGTCGTCTGGTCATCGGTGCGTTGCCGGGACTTGCTGCGTTCTGGCTGCCCGGCGTGCTGGGTCCTTTCCGTGTCGCCTATCCCGGCGTCGAGGTCATGCTGCGCGAAGCAAACACCGAGGACCTCGTTCGGCTCTTGGGTCTCGGCCAACTTGAGCTCGCATTTGTTCACGCCGTACCCGGCTTGTACACGGGCCATTCCTCTCATCGCGGCATCGTGATGGAACGCCTCTTCGACGAGGAGCTGGTCGTCATCGCCGCCGTCGGACATCCGCTCGCCCAGCGGAAATTTGTCCAGTTGACGACGCTGCGGGACGAGCCTTTCGTTCTCCGCTCACGCGGCTCGGGGCTGGCACACACCATCACGACAGCGACTGCTGCGGAGGGTTTCACGCCGGTCGTAGCGGCCGAATGTAGGGGCGAAATGACGCTTCGGGGTCTGGTAGCCGCTGGCGTCGGCGTTTCGATCATGCCGCGACGGTCGGCCGAAGCGCCGGGACCCGAGGTTGCCGTCATGGCACTGCGCCCGACCTTGCCGAGCCACGTCGCGGCGGTGGCATGGCGGAGCGACGCCCGCCCGTCAGCGGCCGTCGAGGCACTGCTGGCGCTGGTGCGCGAGCGGGTGGCTGCCCTCTCCGCAGCCCCGGGCCGGCGAGGCGGGACGGTGCGGTCGTGAGCACTGTCAGGACCGCCGCTTGTGCGCCTTCGCGTGACACAGGCACGGCGTGAGGGCTCTAAAGATGAACCCCAACTAGTCTCATGAATGAATTCTCGCCTGGAACTGATGCTGCTTCGACATTCGCAGGTATGTCCTGACACATCGATCACCGGCATATTCGTTTTTCTGATTGCGCTGCCGTCGCGAATCACACGCTGTAGCATCATTGCCTATTGAAAGAATCAATGACTCGTATCGTGAAGACCAGTGTGTGTTCCTTGGCGCGGTATGTCAGTCTGGCGCCGTGACCACTGAACCTACAATCGAACCCGCCCCAAGACCGGGAGACCGCTGGCGGCAGGCTCTTCGCAACGCCGCCCCGGCCCGGTCCGTTGTCGACGGTGCGCCGGCGAGCCCGAGATTCCTCGAACCCGAACGGTTCCGCTGGGACCCTGCGGCCGACGCTGCGCAGCCTCCGCTTCCCTCACGGCTTCGGGCCCTGGAGGCGCTCCCGGCGGGTGGGACCGTGCTCGACGTCGGTGTTGGTGGGGGCAAGGCCAGCCTGGGCTTGGCGGCCCGGGCGGGGCTCATCATCGGCGTCGACATAAGCGAGGAGATGCTGGCGTCGTTCGAGGCCAGCGCAGCCGCAGCCGGCGTCGCCTCTCGCAGCGTCCTGGGGCCGTGGCCGGAGGCGGGCGCCGACATCGAGCCCGTCGACGTAGTGGTCAGCAACAATGCCCTCTACGGGGTCGAGGAGATCGAGGACTTTCTCGACGCCCTCACCACGCATGCCCGCCACCGCGTCGTGCTTGATGTGTCCCCGGAGCCGCCGCCCCCGGGTATCGCGCCGCTCTGGAAGGCGATCCACGGAGTCGAGCGGCCGACGCGGCACATTGCCGACGACCTCCACGCGGTGCTCCTGGCCATGGGGGTCGCCGCCGAGCGGGAGGATGCTGTCGTTCCGTACCGGCGGCGCGACACTTCGCCGGCGGGTGTGGCGTTCATGCGCCGGCGTCTTATGGTCGGCGAGGATCGCGACGCGGAGATAGCCGAGCTCATGCGGACGCTGCCTCCGAGCGACCAGGTCAGGGTGGCGCTGTGGTGGCCCGGCGGCGCCTAGCGCCGCGGGCCCGTCCCGAGGGGCCCGGGCCGCCTGAACTCTGGGGCAAGGGCTGGAACCGTCGGAGGCACGGAATCTCAGTGGCTGAACGTCACCTTAGGCAGGCGACGGTCGAGCCAGGCTGGAATTTGCCACGCCCGTTCGCCGAGCATCCCGAGCAGCGAGGGAACGAGCATCATCCGTATGACAGTTGCGTCGAGAAAGACGGCGACGGCCAGGGTCACGCCGAGCTCCGTTGGGGGAATCGGGCCGGTCACGCCGAATGCGACGAAGACGACGATCATGATCAGAGCGGCATTGGTGATGGGCCGGCCGGTTCGGGCGATGCCCTCACGCACGGCGAGGCGGGCGTCGCCGGTGGCATCGCGCCGCTCCTTGATCGCTGCCAGCAGGAAGAGCTGGTAGTCCATGGAGAGGCCGAACAGGAGCGCGAAGAAGAAGAGTGGTGCCCACGCATCAACGAATCCCTGGTGCTCGATGCCGAGCAGGGACGCCCCGTAGCCGTGCTGGAAGACCAGGGTGGCGAACCCGAAACTGGCGGCGACGCCGACGAGATTGAACACGATCGAGGTCAGCGCGATCAGGGTGCTGCGGAACACGATCAGCAGCAGCAGAAACGCGACGACCATGATCGCCACTATGGCCAGGGGTGCGGTGCCGATGAGAGCATTGGTCAGGTCGGTGTTCTGGGTACCCGGACCACCGAGGCGGGCGCCGGGAACCTCACTGGCGAGGCGGCTGCGAAGCCGCGACACCAGCGAGGACGTGGCCTCGTCGTCGACCGACGTCGACGGGGTGATCCGCACGACTGCACGCCCCGTGGCTGCGGGCCCGGCGACGACTGCTGCAGCGACGACGCCCGGGTCGGTTCGGGCCAGATCGGCGACTGCGCCGGCGTCAGCGGCTGCGACGGTAGCAAACATCGGCGCCGGGGCCCCGGGACCGAACGCGTCGACCACGGCGTCATAGCCGTCTCGGCTCTGCTCGCCCCGGTCGACCACTCCGGCTGCGGGCATGCCGAGTCGCATCCCGAAGGCTGGCGCGGCCAGCAATAGCAGGACGCCGAGGCCAGCGGCGAGAGTCAGGCCAGGCCGACGCATGGCCGCCGCAGTCCACCGAACCCAACGCCCCTCGCCAGCTCGCTCGGAGCCTCGCTTGCCTTTGGCGACGAGGACCCGGTCGCCCAGGGCCACGAGGATTGCCGGCAGGAGGGTGAGGGAGGCCGCCGCAGTGGCAATGACCGACAGGATCATGCCCAACGCCATAGACCGGAAGACCATCACCGGCACCAGGAAAATGGCGGCCAGAGAGAGGACGACAGTCAGGGCCGAGAGGAAGACTGCTTTGCCTGATGTGGCCAACGTTCCGGCCACGGCGTCGAGTGCTTCCCTCCCCTCTGCCCGCTCCTCCCGGTAGCGCGACACGATGAACAGGCTGTAGTCGATGCCGACGGCCAGGCCGATCATCATCGAGAAGTTCATCGACCACACCGACAGGTCCGTCACGCCAGTGGCCACATGCAGCACGGCGAACCCGATAGCGATCCCGGCGATGGCCAGCAGCAAGGGGATACCGGCGGCGATGGCAGACCCGAAAGCTATGTAGAGCAGGATGATTGTCGGAAGCCCGGACAAGATCTCGGCCTTGTGGAGCGCTTCCTCGTTTAGGCGGTTGAAGTCGTGCCATACCGCCCACTCGCCTGTGGCGTCCGCCTCGGCGCCGGCGGGCAGGGGTATCGATTCGACCGTCGCCATGAGGGCGCCGGCCGCCTCCGGCAAGTCGGCGTCCTCGGATGCAGCCAGGGCAACCGGGACCAGCGCGACGGTTCCGTCTGGGCTGAGGAGGCCGGCCGCAGGCGGCTGGCCGAGCGGGTCGATCACCGAGGTGGCGCCCCGGCTATCCCGTAGGCCGGTAACCAGAGCACGGAGCCCGGCGGGGTCCTCAGCAATGGGCCGAGGCTGTCGGTAGGCGACGATCGCGTCCTCCGCGCCGAGCCCCGGGAAGTCACGGCGCAGTTCGTCTCGCACCGCCTCAGCGGTGGAGCCCTGCGCCTCCCACCCGGCCCCCGAGAGTGCCTCCGTGAGGGTCAGGGCGAGCGGCCCGGCGATGACGACGACCAGGGCCCAGATCGCCATCACGTGACGAGGACGGCGCCCAGCCGCCCGGCCGATGCGGGCGAGGACCCTGTCGGTGCTGGGGGGTTCCGTCTCAGGTTGCTGCCCAGGGGGCTTGTAGAGCGTGGCCATCGGGTTACTCGTTTCGGGTCGAGGCGCGACGGGGTTGAGCCGATCGGCCGGAGGGGGGACGCTGCTAGTTAGTTCGGGAGCGCCGAGCTCAGCTCGGAGGCGCCTAGCTAGGCGAGCTTGGTGAACATCTTCTGGACGTCAGCCAGCTCGTAGCCCTCAGCGGCAGAGCGCTCCGGGTCCTGCAAGCACCACGTCAGACCGGCGGCCACCAAGACGAAGCCGGCCTGCTCCAATGCCTTGTTAGCCGCAGATAGCTGCGTCACCACATCGCGGCAGTCACGACCCTCGGCCAGCATCTGCTGCAAGCCACGAACCTGGCCTTCGACGCGCCTGAGGCGCCGGGTCAGGTCGTCGACAGTCTCACCGGGGAGTTTCATACCGCCGATCCTCGCACATACCCCGGGGGGTATGTCAAGGGAGTCCACTGGTGTGTCGTCCGTCGCCTGGACGCCTGGATGTCCGACGGCGGTAACGCCAATCGGAGAGGTCGGCAGCTCGCGCGGCTATCGGCGCGTGTTATGCCGAGCGATCGTCGTGCTGGCCCAACGAGTCACGATCGTGCTCCTCCATGCGGGTTGCAAAGAACGGCCATCTTCTACTGGTGCGTCGAGTTCGGCGCGAGGAACGGGTGAAGGCCCGACTGGCCCGTTGATGAACGGCTGCTCCTGGAACACGGGTCCGCGAAGTGCGGCGACAGGTGAGAGCGGACCGGGACGCGTTCTCCTCCACTCCATCAGGAGGTCCGGATCGGGGGAGTCGCGCCGAGCACGATTCCCGACCGCTGGGCTCGGTGACCTTTTGGGTGAGCTCCCGTTCGGTGTTTCGCTGATTCCTGCCGCCAGCCGGCTTGAGCACCCGTTCCGGCGAACCGGGAAGTCATGGGCGCCGGCGTGGCGCCAAGAACGCCGATCAGCGGCTGGCCATCGCCTGGCGGAACTTCGGGCCCAAGAAGGGTAGGGCGAAAAGTGGTCCAAGCACGCAGAAGTCGAACACGCCTGCGGCCAGGGGCAGCAGGCCCACGACGGCCAGCGCCAGCCAGCCGTCACCCGCCGATATTCCCACGGCGATGAGGCCGAGACCGGCCACGATGCGCACGATGCGTCCAGGCTGGCTGCCGAGGAAGTTGAGAATTGCCATGTTGGTCTCCTTGTGTGCTGCGATGGGTGAGAGTCGGAGGAGCTAGGTGGGCCCGCTATCCATGGTGGCGAGGAACTCGTCGGCTTCGTCGGGGCTCTTGCCCTCGTCGATCATGCGCTGGCGAAGGAAGCCCTTCACCTCTTCGTCGGAGGGGTCGAGGTCGCCGAAGTGCTCTTTTACCGAGAAGATGACGTCCAGGAACTCGGCCTGGAGCTGTTGCATCGCCACGGGGCGGTCGTCGGCGGGCGGCTCGGGTGCGACGATGGCGCCGGGCCCGCCGTCGGCGGCGATAACCGGCTGGCCCTGGGCGACCCAGGCCTCCATGCCGCCCTCCAGGTTCTGGACCTCGAAGCCTTCACTGGTCAGATCCTTGGCCGCCTCTGCGCTGCGGCTGCCGCTACGGCAGACGGTGACCACCGGTCGGGACCGGTCGAGCTCCTCGACTCGGTCGAAAACGTAGTGAAGGGGAATGTGCACTGCGCCGTCGATGTGGCCGGCCTCCCACTCGTTGGGATAGCGCACGTCGACGACCTGATAGTGATCGAAGTCTCCGGAAAGGGTCCTGGCGTCCATGAGCGTGTCGCTCACTCTCCTCCCCAGGGACGCTCCGACTGAATCGGCTTGGGATTCTCCTGATCAGGATGGTGGGAAAGGAACGCCGGCATGAGGTCGAAGAGGTCTGACACCGCCAACGGGTCGCCGTTGCCGGCCTTGCCCGATCGGGCCGCGTCCAGGTCCGCGCCGAAGCCCGCGCCCCGCCGGTTCGCATAGGAGGAGAACAGGTCGGTGGCGACGAAACGCTCCCGGATGCCGGCGACTACCTCGGGGTCGGCCTCGTGGATGCCGTTGAAGTACGGCTCCTTGTAGATGTGCCTCAGGTCGACGCCCATGTCGGACAGGGCGAAGGCCATCTCTTCGAGCATGGCCCCGTTGCCCGCCAGGTAGAAGCGCCTCCCGCCCAGGGTGGCGAGGCGCGGCGGCACCGACTCGCCTAGACGTCCCCGGAGCCCTCTCCACTCCGCCGTGGGCATTGACAGGGTGATGTGGTAGCTGAAGCTGGGATGGGCGGCCGCGAGGGCATCTAGCTCGTCGGTGAGGCAGATGTCCTCCGCCAGACGCAAGCCCCACCACAGCGTGATGGGCCGGCGGTAGCCATCGGCCAACAGGTCGCTGGCAAGGGAGTAGAAGGGGGCGATACCCGTGCCGGTGGCGAACAGCTCGAGGGCGCGGTCGCCGTCGTGGGGGACCATGGACCGCCCCGTCGGGCCCCTGAAGGCGACCTCGTCCCCTGGGCGCAGCGAGGCAAGGTGTTGCGACAGCGGCCCCTCGGAAACGACCCGCACCAGCAACTCGAAGACGGGCTCGTCGCTCGGCGCAGACAGGATGCAGTAGGGGCTGCGGCGGTAGCCGAGACCCTCGAAGTGGGCCTCGATGCCGACGAACTGGCCGGGGTCGAAGCGGAACGGAGCGCCGTCGATGACCGCAAAGCCGATGCGGACCGTGCCCGTCGAGGTGAGGGCGGACACCGACGTCACCGCTGCCCGGCGGCGGTAGCGGCTGTCGCGGAACCACTTGCCCTCTGTGGCCCCCAGAGCCTCCACGGCCTCCTCGGCCGTCTGGCGTGACCGCCGGCGAGGCACGTGGCCCTGGAAGTTTCCGGGCTTCAGGCGGGCCCTGGCCTCCTGGCGAACGGCGTCTGTCGTGCTGGATGAGCTCATGACGTCCTCTCTTGTTCGGCGTTGCGCTCCGATGTCCACGACCCAAGGCGACATTGGCCATGAATGGAGAATGGGACCTCACACGCCCGCACCCGAACGGGCGAGCCGGTCAGCGCCTTGATGCAGACCCCACAGATGTTCATGCCCCGGACCGCCGCAGATCATCCGGCCCCGGCGGCTCCGCCAGTGCCGCCAGCACCCGTTGGACCAGCCGGTCCACGCCGCTGACATCGTCGAGGGCCTTCAGCTCGGCCAGGGTCTCCACCAGCGAGGCGTACAGCGGCGGGCAATGCGGGCAGGTCTCCAGGTGCTGCTCCAGCGAGCGCGCCTGGGCGGCCTCGAGATCGCCGTCGATGTAGTCCGAGACCAAGGAGCGGGCCTCCGGGCAGGAGAATTCGGTCATCGTGCTTCCTCCAACAGGCCGCGGTCGTCCTGGCCCAGGAGCGTGAAGAGGGCGAGACGGGAGCGGCGGATGTTCGACTTCGCCGTGCCCAGGGGAATGCCGGTCGCCTCGGCGAGCTCGGCCGCGCTCAGTCCCTGCCCGTCGTGGAGCAGGAGGGCAGTGCGATAGCCCTCGGGCAGCTCCCCGAGGAGTGATTGCAGCGTCTCGGCGTGGGAGCGGCGGGCCGCGACCAACGCGGGGTCCACGCTGTAGTCTGGGTCCTCCCAGCGAGCCAACAGCTCGAGCGGCTCGGCGTCGACCACCAGGGGCTTGGTCCGACGGCGCTCCTGGAGGCAGCGGTTGATGGCGATGCGATAGAGCCAGGTACCGACGGCGGCGTTTCCGCTGAAGCCGGCCAGGCCCCGGTAGGCATCGACCATGGCCTCCTGGATGACGTCCTCGGCGGCGTCGGCACCGACCATTTGGCGGGCCAGAGCCAAGAGGCGGGGCCCGTGGCGGCGGACCAGTTCCCCGAAACTCTGGGTGTCCCCGGCCTTGGCCGCGATGACCAGGTCGAGGTCGCTCTGATGGTCCATCGCTCATTAGATGCAGCACCGCCGGCAAATGGATGCACTCCACGCCCGATTTGTCCTCAAGCCGCCCCCAACTGGGCCCTCCGACGGCGGGTTGCATCCGTTCGACCCCGCCAATGCATCGAAAGAGGTATGGATACCGACCTCGACCATACCGACCTGCTCCGCGCCGCCCGGTGCCGGGAGCTGGGGGCGCTCCGGGCCCTCGCCGTCGCCCTTGACGACGTGTCGGCCGCGAACGGCGGCGCCCTCGACGGAGCCGTCCTCGCCTGGCGAGCGGTCCAGGGTGACGGATACCCGACACTTGCAGGGAGGATGTCAAGCCAGGTCGCCGCCCTCCGTCGACGACTCTTCGAGGCCCGGGTTCCGTTTCGCCCGGAACGGGAAGTGAACCGGAGGCGATGTACTGAGGCCGTCTCCGTACTCGACCGCCGGTCGGCAGCATGAGACCGCAGAGTGCTTCCCTTCGACGTAGCGAGGTCAGAGAGATGAAACGGGAACCAGCGCCGTCGGGCGCCCGGTCGGAGTTGGCCGTCGTCTACGGCTTTCGGGACATCTAGGCGCCATGTTCTTCAAGCAGTTCTACGAACAGGGCCTCGGCCACGCCTCCTATCTCATTGGCTCGGAGCAGACCGGCGACGCCTTCGTCTTCGACCCGCGTCGCGACGTGGAGGCATATTTCGAGGCCGCCCGCATGCAAGGCCTGCGCATCCGTCATGCCCTCGACTCCCACGGTCACAACGACTACCTGTCGGGCCTGACCGAGATCGCGCAGCGCACCGACGTGGAGCTCTGGGGCTCAGCGGAGGGCGATCTGGGGTACCGCCACCGGCCCCTGCGCGACGGCGAGCAGCTGGAGCTCGGCGAGGTCGGCATCGAGGTGCTCCACACCCCCGGCCATACGCCCGAGCACCTCTCGCTGCTGATCTACGACCGCGACGCCTCCACCGACGAGCCGGCGCTGCTGCTCGCCGGAGGGGCGCTTCTGGTCGGCGATCTGGCTCGCCCCGACCTTCTGGGCGGGCGGGACCAGGCCGAGGAGTCGGCCCGGGTCTTTTGCCAGACGATCCAGAAGAAGCTTCTCGAGCTGCCGGATCACCTCGAGGTGTTCCCCACCCACGTAGCCGGGTCGCTGTGCGGCGGCAACATCGGCAGCCGGCTATCGACCACCGTCGGCTACGAACGCCGCACCAACGCCATCCTGGCCAAGGTCTCCTCCAAAGCAGAATTCGTCGAGCAGTGCCTGCGCCTGGACAACCTCCCCGCCGTTCCTCCGTACTGGAAGCGCATGCGCCGCCAGAACCTGGCCGGCGTCGCTGCGCTGGGAAGCCTGCGGGAGCCTCCCGCCCTCACCCCCGGCGCCTTCGAGGCGGCCATGGCCGACGGTGCCGTGGTGGTCGATACTCGCTCCCCCGAGGCATTCGCCGGGGGCCACATCCCCGGGGCCCTCAACGTCGGCCTGGGCGCCGCCTTCGCCACCTGGGCCGGCACCGTCCTCGACGAGGGCGCAGTCGTCGCCCTGGTGCTCGACTCACCGGCCGACCTGTGGACCGTCGTGTGGGAGCTGCTGCGCATCGGATACGACCTGCCGGTGGGATGGTTGGCCGGCGGCATGCTGGCCTGGCGCACGGGTGGGCGCGGGGTACGAGTCCTGCCCCAGATCAGCGTGGGCGAGCTGCACTCCCGTCTCGCTGCCGGCGACATCGAGCTGCTCGACGTGCGCCAGCCGGGCGAGTGGGCCGCCGGCCATGCGCCCGGGGCAACGTTCCTGACCGGCGCCCAGCTCCCCGCTCGGATCGACGAGGTGGCCGGTTCTCCCAAGCCGGTGGCTGTGGTGTGCGGTTCGGGCTACCGCTCGTCGGTGGCGGCCAGCGTGCTGGCGCGAGACGGTCGCCGACATGTCACCAACACCATCGGCGGCATGAGCGCCTGGAAGGCCGCCGGCCTCCCTGTCACGAAGGAGAACTGATGACTGCGACCTACGCTAGGACGATCACCCTCGACATGCCCTACGACGAGGCGGTGCCACGGGTCAAGGAGGCGTTCAAGGCCCAGGGCTTCGGCACCCTCACCGAGATAGACGTCCGGGCCACCCTGGCGGAGAAACTCGGCGCCGAGATCGAGCCCTACGTCATCCTCGGCGCCTGCAACCCAGAGCTGGCGCATCGGGCACTGGAGCTGGAGCGGGAGATCGGCCTGCTCCTGCCTTGCAACGTCGTCGTGCGCGCCGAGGGGGACCGCACCACGGTCCAGGCCCTCGATCCCCGGGTCATCGGTGAGGTCTCTGGCGCGCCCGGCCTGGAGGCGGTCGCCGAGGACGCCGGCGGGCGCATCGACCTGGCGCTCGAAGCGCTCCAGAGCGGGTAAGGCCCCACCACCGAGCAAGGACAATCAATGAAACGACAGTGCTCCTCCTGGAGGACAACACGGTTCGGGCCGGCTCTTTCATGCCGTGCTCTCGTGGTCGTCGCCGGCCTGGCGCTTCGTTGTGGCGATCGGCCTGCCGGCGCCGCTCGGGGCGGGGATTCTGCGACCGATCAGTCATTGACTAGGACCTGACATCGCCGTCGACATCGTCATTGGCGCGGGGCACAACGGCCTGATCGCCGCGTGCTACTTGGCCCGGGCCGGTCGGGAGGTCCTCGTGCTCGAGCAGCTGGACCGTCCCGGCGGTGGGTCGCGCACCGAGGAGACCGTCCCCGGCTACCGCTTCGACCTCCACTCGGCGGCACACAACATCATCAACATGACCGACATCCCTGCCGAGCTGGACCTGGCCGGCGCCGGCCTGGACTACCAGCAGATGGACCCCTTCTCCATCGCCATCCACGCCGACGGGCGCCGAGTGCGCTTCTACCGATCCGTGGAGGCCACCGTCGAGTCGATCGCCGAGGAGTCACCGGGCGAGGCCCAGGCGTACCGGCGCTTCATCGACAAGGCCGTGCCCATCGTGCGCACCCTGCTCCCGGCCATCCGCGGCGACACCTCTGCGAGGGTCCTGCCGGCCCAGGCGGCGAATGCGCTGCGGGCGCTGCGCCGTCAGCCGATGATGACCGCCCGCGACGTCATCAGTCCCTACGACTCGCTGCTGCGCCGCTGGCTCCCGTCCGATCTCACCCGGGGCCCGGTTGCCGCCTTCGCCGCCCACGCCGGGGTCGGCCCGACGGTGCCCGGGGGTGCTCTCTTCGCCTTCTGGCAGGCCGTGTACCACCTCTTCGGGCAGTGGCACGGGCGAGGAGGGAGCCAGAACCTGACCGATGCCCTGGTGGCCCGCCTTCGGTCCTTGGGAGGCGAGCTGAGATGCTCGGCGGCGGTGGCGCGCATCGAGGCGCCGGCCGGGCGGGTGCGGGCGGTGGTTCTCGAGGGCGGCGAGCGAATCCCGGCGGCAACGGTGATCACGGCCATGGACCCGAAGACGGCCCTGCTCGGCCTGCTGCACCCACCCCTTGGCGGTGACGCCGGGGCCGACCTTGCTGCGGCCCGGCGTTCCAACGTGGTGCAAGCCCTCGTCCATGTGGCCACCGACCGGCTGCCCGCCTATTCCAATAGTCGCCCGGACGACTGGAACGGGCTGCAGAGCTACGTCGACCGGCTGGAGGACCTGACCAAGGCGTGGGTGCAGTCCGAGGCCGGCCGCCTCCCCGATCCTCTCCCCCTGTACGCCTTCACGCCCTCTGCCATCGACGCTTCGCTCGCCCCCGCCGGCCACCACACCGTGTACCTGGCCTGCCCAGCTGCCCCGTCGATCGTCGACGGCGGCTGGCCGGCCCGGCGGGAGGAGTTCACGGAACGCTGCCTGGACGTCGTCGAGAACCGGGCGCCGGGATTCCGAGCCTCCGTGCGGGGCGTCGCCACCTGGACTCCCGACGAGATGGAGCGGGTGGAGCGCTGGCCCGGCGGGCATCCGATGTACCTCGACATCGCCCTGGACCAGCTCGGCCCGTTCCGGCCCACGAAGCGACTCGGAGGCTGGCGGACGCCGATCGCCGGCCTCTACATCTCCGGAGCGGGCACCAACCCTTCGGGGGGCATCGCCGGGACGCCGGGGCGCCAGGCGGCGCGAGCCCTTCTGGCGGACCATCAGTGAGGGCGTTGGCGGCATCGCCCCTCGGCTTCCTGATCGGTCTGTCGGTCGGAGCTCTGGGCGGCGGCGGCTCCATCCTGGCCGTGCCCGTGCTCGTCTATGTCGCCGGCCAGGACCCCCGGGCAGCCACCACCACCAGCCTCGTCATCGTCGGTCTGGCCGCCCTGGTGGGGGTGACCGATCACTGGCGCGCCGGGCGGGTGAAGGTCGGTCCTGGAGTGGTGTTCGGACTTGCGGGCATTGGCGGGTCGGTGAGCGGGTCGCTGCTGAACCGCCGCCTCGACCCGGACCTGTTGCTACTCGCCTTCGCCGGGCTCGTCGTCGTCGCGGCCTGGCGGATGCTGACGGGATGTCCGAGCTGCACCAACCTGGGCGAGCGGGAGGCCATCGGCGCCAGCGGCACCACGAAGGTGCTGGCTGGGCTGCGCGTCGACGCGGCCACGGTCGCCAAGGTGCTGGTGGCCGGAACCGGGGTCGGGTTCTTCACCGGCCTTTTCGGTGTGGGCGGAGGATTCATCATCGTGCCGGCTCTCACCCTGGGCCTGCGCTTCGCCATGCCCGAGGCGATCGGCACCTCCCTGCTGATCATCGCCATCAACTCGGTAACGGCCCTTGTCCCCCGCCTCGGCCAGGGTGGCGTCGACTGGGCCGTGACCGTGCCCTTCGCCGTTTCCACTGTGGCGGGAACGCTGGCGGGCAGTCGGCTCGCCGACCGCCTTCCGGAGCAAACCCTGCTTCGCTGGTTTGCTGCGCTGCTCATCGCGGTTGGTGTGTACACCGCGTGCCGCTCGATCCTGGCCCTCGCCGGATAGTTCGGAGTCGCCTCCCACCGAATCGGTCGAGGCAATGATGACCGTCCCGCCTCGCCGCCGGTTCGGCCAAGGCGCTGCGGTACGGGACTGATACCGGCTGTTGTGGTCGCGCCTCACGTCCACGCCGCGACGGTACCGAGAAGGCCACCACGCTCACGGGTTCATGCGCGTCTGTGGGGTAAATGCCCCATGACTCCGGCGAGCGCTCCGCGCAGTATCACGCGCGCCATGTCCGCACGCATCCTTGGTCGGGCGACTGAGATCAGCGCGACCTTGCGCCGGCGCTTGGCCCGGGGGCTACGGGCAGAGGGCGCAACGATCCCCGCCATTGGTGAGACTTTCGGCGTGTCGCACCAGAGGGTTCGACTCTCCTCCGGGACGGCGACCTCGACGGCGGGCCGTCCCCTACGTAGCCATTGAACCCCGCGTGAAGTGCGTTCTCTCCAGTTGGAAGATGTACCCCACGGTTGCCCAGGCGCAGGCGTCGTTCGAGGCGATCCAGCTTGGTCTGCAGGAGCGCGCCCAGCGCGGGACCGTGCTGCCGCAGGTGATCCTTTGCCCGCCCTTCCTCTCGACGAGCAGGTTGCCCGCAAGGTGGCGGCCGTCGCCGAACACGGTCTGACGCCGATCCTGCTGGTGGGGGAGGACGACCCCGGTGAGGACGCCGTTCTCCGCAGCGAGCAACAGCTGCGGCAGGGGCTCTCGGGCATCGACGTCGGACGGCAGCCCGTCCTGGTGGTCTACGAGCCGACCTGGGCGATCGGCACGGAGAGAACGGCGACTGCGTCGCATGTAGAGCGCTCGGTGGCCCACCTCAAGGCGGTGCTCGCCGATATGCGTGCGGCAGAGCCCACCATCCTCTACGGCGGGAGCGTGAACGACGACAACGTCGATGCCCTGGCCGTGCTCGACGTGCTGGACGGCGTCGGCGCCGGCCGGGCGAGTCTCGACGCCAGCCAGTTCCTCCGCCTCATCGACCAGGTCGCGCAGGCGGTGGAGCGATGAGTTCGCAGCCTGCGCACCGTCGTACTCCTGAGAGAGGGAGGTCCTATGACGTCGCCATCGAACACGAACGAGAGCACCCGGACCGACGCGGTTCCGCCGATCGTCGATCAGAAGACTTGGGAGGCGGCCCTGGCTGAGCTCCGGGCACGGGAGAAGGCAGCGACCCGCGAGCTGGACGCCATCGCCGCAGCCCGCCGGCGGCTGCCGATGGTGGCGTTGCCCGACTACACGCTCGGCGGGCCCGAGGGCCCCGTCCGGCTGATCGACGTCTTCGACGGCAAGCGGCAGCTCATCGTCTACAACCACATGTGGTTCCCGGGCGAGGAGTGGCAGTGCAGCGGGTGCACGGGCTTCACGAGCCAGTTCACCCGTTTCTTGTTCCTCGAGAACTACGACGCCCGGTTCGTCATTGTCACCCAGGGCCCGATCGACAAGGCACTCGCCTACAAGGCTCGCGTGGGCAACCGGATGGACTGGTACTCGACGGCGAACAGCCCGTTCGGATCGGACATGGGCGCGCCGCCCAACGGCGGCTTCCAGCTCAACGTGTTGTTCCGGGTCGGCGACACGGCGTACCGCACCTACAACACCCAGGGCCGCGGTGTGGAACAGGTCAGCCACACATTCCCACTGATCGACCTGCTGCCGTACGGACGCCAGGAGGAGTGGCAGGACTCTCCGCCCGGCTGGCCCCAGTCGCCCACGTACTCCGGGTGGGCCGAGTCCGGGGACTACGCCCGCTACGCCGACGCCCCGGCCTGATCCGCCCATCAGTCGAAGTCCGAGTAGGCCCGATGGGTGCCGCACACCAGGCAGCGAAGAGGTAGGCACTCGGCGAACTGTGCCGGCAATGTCGGTCACGTCCCACAACGTGCCGACGTGGGAGCCCAGCGTGAACGAATAGTTCTCGTCCCTGTGGCTGATGCTGAGCTCCCAGGTGGTCTATCGGCTCAGCGGGCGCAGACGGCTTCGAGCCGCTGGTACAGGACCTCCTGGGTGCGCTTCATCCACACGTCCTTGACCAAAAGCACCTCCTTGGCCACCGACTCCGGGCCGGGGTGCAGGCGCGTCCTTCCGTCGAGGGGGTCGAGGTGGACGACGGTCGCCTCGCACCGGGCCAGTTCCGGGTCCTCGGCGATGGCCACCGCGATCGGGTCGTGCATGTAGGTGTGCTGCCTGCCCTTCTTCCCGAGATAGATCGAGACGAGAGTCTCCATGGTGCGGGCCATCGGGGTCTCCAACGCCCGCATCCCTTCGAGCCTCTCCTGGTCGACGAGGGAGTACTGCGTCACGTCAGTGGTCAGGAGGGTGACGGGTGTGGCGGACCGGAAGACGACTTCAGCGGCGCCGGCGTCGCTACAGAAGTTGTGCTCGACGCGCGGCTCGCGGCCCGGGGTGAGGAAACCGCCGAGCACCACCAGCCTCCCCACCAGGCCGGCGAAGCCGGGATCGCGCTGCATTGCGCAGGCGACGTTGGTCAACGGGCCGATGCACAGGACCAGGAGGCCGGGATGCTCCTGCGCCAGCCGGAGGAGGTGGTCGACGCCGTCCAGTCCCGCCGGGGGAGCGGGCTGGTAGCGCCGCGCCGGCGCCCGCCGGCCGTCGAGGAACTCACGTTCCTCGGGCGTGATCTCGTCGTAGAGCACACCTCGGCCCTCGTGCCACTCCCAGGGTCCCGCGTCGCGACGAGCCGCGATCGGTCGGACCGGTTGCGATTCGCCGGCCCAAACCGGGCAGTCGACGCCGGCAAGGTCGACCAGCCGGCGGGTCATGTCGGCCCGCAGGGGACTGTCCACGTACACCGTGGTGATCCCCAGGAGCTCGAAAGCTTCCGAGCCGAGGACGCTCACCAGCGCCAACGCGTCGTCGATGTCGGTCCCGATGTCAGTGTCCAGGACCGTCGGGATCGGCACGACCCAGCGTATATCCGGCCGGTGCCGGCGCGAACAGAGCCATCGCTGCACGGTCAGCGTGTTGCTCGGCGCTTCCGTGTTCCCCGAACGGTCGACGGCCTTGACGACGATGTTCTCGCCGTTGATCGTCCGCTACTGGAACGACCGGCCCACCCCGATCTCCACCCACAGCGGGCTCAGCACGCCGTTCACGTACATCTCGTACTCGATCGCCGATCGCGGGTCGACGTCGTCGGTGGGCTGGGACCAGGTCAGCCATACCTCGGCGCAGCCCTGGACGGCGGGAGGGATCGCGGACTACTTCTGCGAGCGCTTGTTCAGCGCTCCGACCCGTTCGCCGGCGACGATCAGCACGATGGACGTGGCGATGGCCACGAGCGAGCCCAGAATGTTGAGCTCGAAGATGTCACCGGTGCCGAGCGCGTTGGCCACGATGCCACCCACCACCGAGCCGACGAGGCCCAGGGCGAGCGTCATCCAAATGCTGAGATGCTGCTTACCGGGCACGAGCAGCCTGGCCAAGGCTCCCACGACCAGGCCGAACACCACGAAACCGATCATTTTTCCCTCCGGGCCTCATCTTCGCACCATTCGTCGGTGCCCGGGGCTCTGGGTCGGGTTAGGCGGGAACGGCCTCGCGTTCGGCCGCCTTGATCCAACGCACAAGCAGGGCCAGCGCGAAGCCCAGGTACACCAGCCCCGCAGGGATCCACATGATGACGCCGGCCAGCTGCTGGTCAGCCAGTGGTTCCAGGTTCCAGGCCTGCGTCGTGGTCCGGTAGCTCGAATACCAAGGCCCCGAGGCAAAGGTGAGCAGGGCGGAGAGGAACACGCTCTGCATGGCCATGGTGAACACCAGCATGATGCCCAGCCCGTTCGACACCGCCCGGCGCCCGCCGGCGACGACTCCCCAGAACAGCACGCCGGTTGTCAGGTAGCTGGCGTGCTCGGCGACGTGGAGGGCGTGGTGCTCGAGTGCCGCGTCGTAGGGGACAGCGGCGTGCCAGAACCAGATGGTGGCGACGTGGAGCGCCCAGATCGCCGCCGGCCCCAGCCGCACCAGCCGGAAACGCCGGCGCAGTCGGCCGGCACCGTGTCGGACCGCGGCAGGGCTACCGCGGAGCAGCATGTTCGCCGGGGCGGCGAGCGCAAGGAGCGGGGCGGCGACGAGCAGGAGCAAGACGTGCTGGACCATGTGGGCCGACGCCAGGGCGCCGGCCAGGGCGTCGAGCGGCGAGACGACGGCGATGAGGATGACCGAGAGGCCGCCGGCGAAGCACAGCGACCGCCAGGTGTCGGAGGAGCGCTGCGGGCCCCGCAGCCGGCCCCGCTGGTAGGCCCACACCGCCAATCCCGCAGCGAGCACGAGTGGCAGATCCGGGTTCCACGCCCGCCACAGATCGTGAGGTTCGACGGGCCGGCCGGCATGGGCGAGAACCGCCGTCAGCATTCGAGTACCAGCGCCGGCAGGCCGACGAACAACACTGCGATGGCGGAGAAGATTGCCAGCAGGAAGCCGGCGAAGGCCATGGTGACGCCCGCCTCCTGACCCTGGTCGGCGGCTGCCCGCCATCGACGACGGGACCAGACGGCGAACCCTGCGCAGACGGCAACCGCCACGGCCGTGGCCGTGAGGGTGGTGGCCGACGGCACCGGCGGGTCGAAGGCGTCGAGCCCCCGGCCGTCGCCGCTGCACCCGGCCTCAGCCACGAGGTAGACGACCATGAAATGGGTGATCCACGTCATCGGCCCGCCCAGGAACGCGACCCAGATGATGCGTGCCGGCCGGTCACGTGAGACGTCGACCGGCATCGGCGTGCCATCGGCGCCGGTCCGGGAACCCGCGTGCTCGCTCACGTGAGGTAGGGCCCGAGGTAGAGGGTGCCGAAGCCGGCGACCCAGACGACGACCGCCGCGGTCCAGAACCGGGCAACGTTGGCAACGGTGGCGTGGCGGCGCACGGTGTACTGGCCTCTGATGGCCCAGAACGTCGCCATGGCCAGCATGACCATGCCGCCGACGGTCACCACGCCGACGAAGCCGGCGAGGGTGTGGAAGACCGAACCGTAGGCGTGGGCCTTGGCACCGAAGCCCATCGTCGTCAGCTCCCGGAACTGGACGACCAGGCCGGCCACCGCCAGCACCAGCGTCACGATGAGGCCCAACACGAACCCGGGCTGGTCGCCGGCCCGCACCCGCCGCAGGGCGCCGTAGATGCCGAAGCCGCTGGCGGCCAGCAGGCCGGCGGCGACAGTGGCCCGCAGCAGCCCCGGCTCGTCGATGCCGGCGGGCGGCCACTGCGGGTTGACCAGGCGCAGGTAGAAGTACGCCAGGAGCAGGCTGGCGAAGGCTATGCCGACGAACAGGATGGCGAGGCCCATGCCCCACGCGGCGACAACGACGCTGCCGCCGGCGTTGACGGCCACGCCGTGCTCGCGCTCGAAGGCGTCCTCCTCCTCGACGGTCATGGGTGGGTCCTCTGGCCAGTTCCACGCGATCAGCGCCACCAGGACGGTGACCACGGCGACCGCGATGATCCACCGCAGCTTGATGAGCTCGGCGATGAAGATGAGCACCACCCCGCAGGCGGCGACGAGCGGCCAGATCGACGGGTGGGCGACCCGGAACACCTCCTGGGGCCGGGCGTCCGCCGTCCCGACGATCACCGCCGCCCGCCACTTCAGGGGCCAGCCCGCCAGCGCGTGGACGAACTTCACCGTGCGCTCGTCGCCGCTGTGCAGGTCGTCCTGGTCCCACATCGGGTGGCGGCTGTGGACGATCGGCAACACCGACCAGCCGTGCTCGGCCGGCGGTGAGCTGGTCGCCCACTCGAGTGTGTCGCCACCCCACGGGTTGTTCCCGGCCGGCTCGCCCCGCCGCAGGCTGCGGACCACGTTCCAGATGAATACGCCGATGCCCGGGACGATCATGGTCACTACGCCGATGGTGGAGATGAGGTTGTAGATGCCCCACCCGAGGTCGTCGCTGTAGGTGTAGACGCGCCGCGGCATCCCCATGAGGCCGACGATGTGCATGGGGAAGAACGTCACGTTCACCCCGACGAACAGCAGCCAGAAGTTCCACCGGCCCAGGCGCTCGTCGAGCATCCTGCCCTTGAACTTGGGAAACCAGTAGTAGACGCCGGCGAAAATCGGGAAGGCCACGCCGCCGATGAGCACGTAGTGCATGTGGCCGACGACGAAAAAAGAGTCGTGGGCCTGAAGGTCGAACGGGACCGCTGCCACCATGACGCCGGTGATCCCGCCGATGACGAAGATAACCAGGAAGCCGACGACGAAGTACAGCGGCGTCTTCCACTCGGCCCGGCCGGCCCAGATGGTGGCCAGCCACCCCACGAACTGCACGCCGGCCGGTACCGCGATCAGCATGCTGGCGGCGGCGAAGAAGCTGAGGACGAGCGGGGGCAGCCCGACGGCGAACATGTGGTGGGCCCAGAGGCCGAAGGACAGGAAGCCGATGGCCACCAGAGCGCCGACCAGCCAGGTGTAGCCGACCAGCCGCTTCCTCATGAAGACCGGCAGGATCATGGAGACGACGCCGGTCGCCGGCACGAACTGGATGTAGACCTCGGGGTGGCCGAAGATCCAGAAGAGGTGCTGCCACAGCAGCGAGCTGCCGCCCTGGGCGGGGTTGAAGAATTGGGTGCCGAAGCCCCGGTCGAGCTCGAGGAGCAGGCTCCCGATGATGAGCGGGGTGAAGGCGAACAGGATCATGAACGAGAAGACGAGAAGCGCCCACGCGAGAATGGGCATCCGGTTCAACGTCATCCCCGGGGCTCGCATCTTGAGGACGCCGATGATGATCTCGATGGCGGCAGCGATGGCACCGACCTCGGCGACGCCGAGGCCGAGCACCCAGAAGTCAAGGGCCAGGTCGGCTGAGTAGGTGGGCCCGCTGAGCGGCGTATATGCGAACCAGCCGGCGTCGGGGACGAGCTGGAACAGCGTGCTGCTGTAATACAGCAGGCCGCCGAACAGGACCGTCCAGTAGGAGAAAGCGCCAAGGCGGGGGAACGGCATCTCCCGGGTGCCGAGGATCAGGGGCAGGAGCAGGATGGCGAAGCCTTCGAAGATGGGAAGGATCACCAGGAACATCACGACCGTGCCGTGGTTGGTGAACAGCTCGTTGTAGGTCTCCGGGCTGACCAGGTTGTTCTCGGCGATCGCCAGCTGGAGGCGCATGACAACGGAGTCGACGCTGCCGCCGAGCAGCAGGAAGAAGAACCCGGTCAGGAGGAGGCGGGCGCCGAGCTTGTCGTTCTGGACGCCGGTCAGCTGGCCCCAGAGCCCGGGCGGGTCGGCGAAGAGCTCGTTGAGCTCGTCGTGGGTGAGCGGCTTCTCCGACGCCGGCCCGGGCCCCTGAGGCGAGAGGGGCACCGTGGTCACCGCAGCCCCTCCAGGTAGGCCAGTAGGTCGGCGAGCTGGTCGCCGGTGATCTCGGGCGCCGGCATGGCGACGCCCCGCTTGATCGCGTGCGGGTCCGAAACCCAGCGGGCCCGCTGCTCTGCGGTGTTCGGCACCGCGGCCGCGCCCAGGCTGGCCCGGCTGGCGACGTGGGTGAGGTCGGGACCGGTGGTGGCCGTCGCCGGCGTGCCCCGGACGGTGTGGCAGGCGCCGCAGTTGCCGGCGCCGAGGAAGACGTTCTGCCCCCGCTGGGCGTTGGCCGCTGCGGGCTGAGCGGCCGGGCCTTGGCGGCTGGCCACCCACGCCGCGAAAGCGTCGGCCGGCTCGGCCACCACGTCCATGCCCATGAGCGTGTGCTGGAGCCCGCAGAACTCCGCGCAGCGGTTGAGGTGCCGGCCCGGCTCGTCGGCCTCGAGGACCAGGGTGTTGGTCTTGTCGGGGAGGAGGTCGAGTTTGCCGCCCAGCGCCGGCACCCAGAAGCTGTGGATCACGTCGGCCGACGTCAGCTGCAGGGCGACGGCGCGCCCGACTGGGATGTGCATCTCGTTCGCCGTCGTGATCCCCTCCGCCGGGTAGCGCACCTCCCACCACCACTGGTGGCCGACGATCTCGACCACCAGCGCTCCGGCCGGGGCGGTCGTCGGGACGGCACGCATGGCGTGGACGGTGGCGGCGAAGACGATGGAGATGACCACGAGGGGTAGCGCCACCCCACCGCCCACCAGCCACGGCCCGAACCGGTCAGGCGGCTGGGGTCCGGCTTCCGGCGCGTCGCCCGGGCGGTGGCGGAACAGGCCGACGACCAGGAACACGGCGAAGATCACGAAGACGCCGGCCCCGAGCGCCAGCATCAGCCACCACAGCCCGGCGGCTGAGTCGGCGACGGGCCCCTCGGGGTCGAGCGCCTGCGCGAACAGCCTCATCGCCGCCCCGCTCCGTTGCCGCCCGCTCGCGCCAAGCCGCCCTTCCCCCGCTCGTTGCCGATCGTTGCCGGCGCCAGCGTAGGCGCGCTTCAGACTCGGATTGTCGGGTAGCCGATGGCGTTGTACACGGCGCGGTGGCGGGCACGCTGCGGCCTCGGGCGCCGGCGGCGGCTCGCCGGTCCCGCAGCGCCTCATACTCGACGAAGGCGGGCAGGCGCCGGCCAGCGCCTCTGCGTCGGCGGGTGGCACGAGCAGCGCGTCCTGCCCCGAGGTCAGGTACTCACGGAAGACCGGGATGTCGGAGGTCACCACCTGCAAACGTGAGCTCATGGCCTCAGACCGCCAGCCCCCAGCCCTCCTAGAGCGACGGGAAGGCGAGGGCGTTTGCGGCGGCGTACCAGCCGGGGAGCTCCTCGTCGGCCACGGTGCCGAGCAGGACGACGTCGCGCCCCAGCTCCAGGCCGTGGGCGGGAAAGCTGTGAAGCGCAGCCGGTCGACGCCGTTGTAGACGACGCCGTACTCGTCCTTCAGCAGCGTGCGCCAGTGCTGGCTGACGACCAGGACGACATCGGGCAAGAGGATGGCCGGGCGCTGGCAGTCGCCGATGATGATCGAGGGGCACCAGGTGGCCCGCTTCGACCGCCAGCAGTGCGAGCAGGCTGGCGGTCCGGCCGGCCGCCGCGTCTGCCACCCGCCGGCCAGAGACCCGGAATGGCCCACCAGGCGGGTGCGAAGCGGTCCGTCGTGCGGCGGGTGTGGTGGGCTGAGGTCACGCGACCTCGTTCTCGTTGGCCGGCTCGACTCTGCCGGCGGCCGCCTACGCTGGCCCGATGACGTTGCGCCTCAACGGCCGGTTGGTCCCCATCATCGGCACTGCTCGCATCTATGTGTGCGGCATCACCCCCTACGGGACCACCCACCTCGGGCACGCGTCCACATTCGTCTGGATCGACGTGCTGGCCCGCGTGCTGCGCCACACCGGCCTGGAGGTCGAGGTCTGCCGCAACATCACCGACGTCGACGACGACATGCTCGAGCAGGCCCGCCGGCTCCACGACGACTGGCGCATGTTGGCAGCGCGCCAGACCTACCGCTTCGAGGCCGACATGCGCCAGCTGCGGGTCGGTCAGCCCACGTTCGAGCCCCAGGCCCACGTCTACGTCAACGAGGTCGTCGCCCTTGCCGAGGCCCTGCTCGCCGCCGGCGTGGCCTACGAGCGCGAGGGCGCGGTCTACCAGCGCGGAGCCGCCGTCGCCGAACGGGCCGGGCTGGAGCGTGACGCGGCGCTGGCGCTGGTGGCCGACCACGGCGGTCACGCCGACGATCCGCTGAAGGACAACCCGCTCGACACCCCGGTGTGGCAACGGTCGGCGGAGGGCGAGCCCACCTGGCCCAGCCCCTGGGGCCCCGGGCGGCCGGGGTGGCACTCTGAGTGCGCGGCGATGGCCCTGGCCACGCTTGGCCCGGGCATCGACGTGCACGGCGGCGGCGCCGACCTGACCTTTCCCCACCACGCATTCGAAGCGGCCCAGGCCGAGGACGCCACCGGTGTGCGCCCGTTCGCCCGCAGCTGGCTCCACGCCGGCACCGTCACCGTCGGCGGCGAGAAGATGGCCAAGTCGACCGGCAACCTCGTGCTCGTCCACGACCTGCTCGACGACAACTGGCCGCCGGGCGCCATCCGCCTGCTGCTCATCGACCGGCCGTGGGCGCAGGGCTGGGACTACGCCGAGGAGGCGTTGACCGCCGCCGCCGACCGTCTCGACCGGCTCTGGTCCCGAGCCGGCACGTCGACGACGAACGCGGCCAGCGAGCAGGCCGCGCTCGACGCCCTGATCGACGACCTCGACGTGCCCCGAGCACTGAGCATCGCCGAGGAGGCCGGCGGCCACACCCTGCGCACCGTCGGCGCGCTCCTCGGGCTCTTCTGACGTCAACCCTGCGAGTTGCGGCGTACGCCCTGATTCTGAATGCGGACGGGGAGGTGCTTCTCGTACGAGCCGGTTTGCGCTCGGCGACGCCCGGTCGCTGGTACCTCCCTGGCGGTGGCATCGAGGCCGGCGAGACGCCGGCAGCCTGTGCCGTCCGGGAGACGCAGGAGGAGACCGGTCTCTCCATCCGTCTCGGCGCGTTGCTGATGACGTCGCCGGAGGCGGCGGGCACGATCCGGCACGTCTTCGAGGGTTTCGTGGAGTCCGGGGACCTGCGCCACGAGGTCGAGGGGACGTCGGACCTCGCGCAGTGGCATGCCATCCCCCCGGCGGGAATCGACGTCATGCCGTTCGTCCTCGACGCCATCGAAGCGCGGCAATGAGCTGTCCCTCCGCCATGAGAAAGATACCGCGTGAGGGGGGGCTTGCCGCAAGCGGCTGATACGTGCTGAACATGACCGGTCCCGGGTGCCGATCAGGCCAGGACTGATGAAGTCAGGGGGTCATGGAATGCGAGAGGTGACGGGTGCGGCGGTGGTGGTCGCGGGCGGCGGCCCGACGGGGCTGATGTTGGCTGGCGAGTTGGCGCTGGCCGGGATCGACGTTGTCATCGTCGAACGGCGGGTGAGTCAGTTTGTCGATGGATCGCGAGCCGGCGGGCTTCTCTCCCGCACCATCGAGGTCCTCGACCAGCGGGGCATCGCCGAGCGATTCCTCGAAGCGGGATACGTCGTCCCCACGCACGGGTACGCCGGCATCCCCTTCGACGTCAGCGACTTCCCCACCCGCCACAATTACGTGCTCGCGCTGTGGCAGAGCCGGTTCGAGCCGATCCTGGCCGATTGGGTCACTGAGCTCGGAGTGCCGGTCCTCCGTGGCCGCGAGGTGGTGGGCCTTGCCCTGGACGACGCCGGCGTCGATGTCGAGGTGTCCGATGGATCCTCGCTCCGGGCGGAGTATCTCGTCGGCTGCGACGGGGGCCGCAGCCTGATCCGCAAGGCCGCCGGGATCGAGTTCGCCGGGTTGGATCCGTCGACGAGCTGGTTGATCGCCGAGGTCGAGTTCGATGGCGAGCCGGAGCTCGGCATGCGGCCCTCGGGGGGTGGCATCGGGCGCATGGGGGACGAAGGGCCGTTCCGGGTCGTGTTCCCGCAAGAGCACTTCGAAGCCGTCAGCGATCCGGGAATGAGCGACCTGCGCAAAGTGCTCGTCGCCAACTACGGGACGGATTACGGGCTACGCAGCGCCAGCTGGATCTCCCGGTTCACCGACATGGCGCGCCAGGCGGTGTCCTATCGCCGCGGCCGCGTCCTGCTGGCCGGCGACGCCGCGCACATCCATTCTCCACACGGCGGCCAGGGTCTCAACACCGGTGTCCAGGACGCGGTGAACCTCGGATGGAAGCTGGCCCAGGTGGTCAACCACACGTCACCCGAGAGCCTGCTGGACACCTACCACGCCGAACGCCATCCGGTCGGCGCCCGGGTGCTGCACAACACCAAGGCGCAGGTTGCCCTCTCCCGCCCCGACGAACGTCATCAGGCGCTTCGGGACACCATGACGGAGCTCCTGGGCATGGAGGAGCCGCGCCGGCGTATCGGCGCCATGCTCGCCGGGCTCGACATCCACTACGACCTCGGTGAGGGCCACCCGCTGCTCGGCCGGCGCATGCCCGACCTCGACCTGGAGACCGGGGACGGTCCCACGCGCGTCTACGCCCTCCTGCACGATGCCCGGCCCGTGCTCCTCAACTTCGGAGATTCCGCCGGCTTCGACGGCGCTCCGTGGGCCGATCGCGTCCGGTTGGTCGACGCCCGCCACGATGGCGCGTGGGTGCTACCTGTAATCGGCGAGGTCGTCGCAACGCCGGCGGTGCTCATCCGACCCGACGGGCACGTCGCCTGGACCGGCGACCTGACGGACCCGGAGCTGCCTCGTGCCGTCGAGACCTGGTTCGGCGCCGGCGGTCAGCTGCCCACGACGAACTGAAAAGTCGCGTTTCTCCCGTCGGCTGCATCGCTGGTGGCCATCTCGAGCTCCTTGCGGTAGATGCCGTCCGACGCGTTGCGCGCCTCGCCGGGGAAGTAGAGCTGGGTGGTCAGCACCCGGCCGCCGGCGGGCTGGACCTTCACGTGGATATGCCGGGTCCGGCCGGGATAGAGCCCGGGTACCACGGCCTCGAGCCGGTAGCGGCCCTGGGCGTCGGTGAACTGGTGGCCGCGGAAGTTGTAGCCCGAGTTGTCGTAGGCGCCGGCGGCGTCGGCCTGCCAAAAGTCGACGAGCGCCCGGGCCACGGGCTTGCAGTCGGTGGTCACCACGGTGCCGGTCAGCAGGATCTTGGTGCCGGAGGCGCTTCCCCGGATGTTCGTCCGCTCCGGTGAGCTGGTCTTGAAGAAGGGCCCCTCGGTCTGGGCCAGCGTGACGTCGTCGTCGTCGGCGCACTCGGGAGTGGGGGCAAGGGTCGTGGCCGGCGCCGCCGTAGTGGCGGGCGCCCCAGTGGTGGTTGGGGTGGCCGCCGGCGCGGTGGTCGAGGGCGTGGCGGTCGACGCAGCCTGGGCGGCGGGTGCGGCCTCGTCGTTGCCGCCGTTGCGCCCGCAGGCGGCCAGCACGGCGGCGGCGGCGGCGCCCAGGCCGCCCAGGACGACGCGACGGCGGGAGAGGTCGGTGGGATCTTCGTTGTCGGTCATGGAACGATCGTCGCCCTTTTCGCTGGGAGCTTGCTGGGAGCGGCCCGGGGATCATCGCCCAAGAGGTAGCGAGGGCCCGGGCCGTGGGTACCGGCCCGGTCGCCGGGGTTCCGCAACCGGCACTTCTCCAGTGACAGGCAGCCGCAGCCGATGCAGGAGTCGAGCTCGTCCCGCAGTCCTTCCAGAAGGCGGATGCGCTCGTCGAGCATGGGACGCCACTCCCTGGACAACCGCTTCCAGTCCGCAGGGCTCAACGCTCCGTCGTCGGGAAGGGTCTGGAGGGCCATACCGATCTCTTCCAGGGCGAGACCCACGCGCTGGGCTACCTGGATGAAAGCCACCCGCCGCAGTACGGCCCGGGAATACCGGCGCTGGCCGCCCACGGACCGCTCCGCGGTGATCAGCCCCCGATCCTCGTAGAAGCGCAGCGCCGACACCCGTACGCCGGCCCGGGCGGCGACGGCTCCGATGGAGAGCTCCTCGTCCACGGCCCGAGAGTACCTCAAGATCTGGTTGAGGTTCAGACATGGGAAGGTGTAGCTCGATCAGGCCACGGGTAGGCCGTTGGGGGAGTGGCGCGCGTCCGCGTCCAAGGCGTGCGAGCGGGCGGTGCCTACGGACCAGGCCAGGAGGCCATGCCTATGGAGTTTGACGACGCTTCGCGCCGCGGCTGCGAGGGGGGAGAGCGGGCGAATGCCTGACCCTTTCGCGGCCTCCGCACCGAAATCGACGCCCGCCTCTCTCCTCGACGGGAACCCCGGCCGCCCGGGATTCCTGTTCCACGACGCGCACAACCAGCCCGTCCACCGGGCCGCACCCGGGCTCCTCGGCCTCATCGAAGCACGCCTCGTCATCGAACGGTGGCGGCCGCAAAGCCTGGAGTGGCTCGACGGCACGGAGCACTTCTTCAACCACGTCGTCGCCGAGTTCGACGGCGTCGCTGCCTTCGGGCCTCCCCGCCGCGAGCTCGAGGCTCTTCGTCGCCTGGACGCCCCGTGGCCGGCCCGTAACGCATTTCTCTTCCGGTACCTCGACGCACTCGCCCGGGGTATCGAGCGTGAGGCGTGGACGAAGGTCGCCCGGGGCTCGTCGCTCCCTGGCGGCGCCGGCGACCACGACCTGAACGGCGTGTGGACGGCCCGGTACCGCGCCGGAGACGAGTGGACCGAGCGGCCGGTGACGCTGCCCGTCAACTGGGAACTGCTGCCGGGCATCGACGACTACGCCGGCACGATGCGCTTCACCAGGACCTTCCGGGGCCCCGACCGGAGCGACATCGCGTCCGTGACCCTGCGCTTCTGCGGGGTCGACTACTTCGCCGACGTCTGGCTCAACGGCTATCACCTCGGCGGCCACGATGGGTACTTCGGCGAGTTCTCCTTCGACGTGGGGTCGTACCTGCGCGACGACCTCAATGTGCTGCGGGTGGCCGTTACCTCGCCCAACGACCCGTCGGGGCCCGGAACCCATGTCACCTCCGGCTGGCACGACTTCTCTCCCGCCTCGGCGTTCCCCAACCGCAAGACCCTCGTAAAGGGCACGCTCGGCCACCACGACGCCAAGCGGGGCGGCGCATGGAGCTCCATCACCAGCCAGGATGGCAACACCGGCGGCATCTGGGATGACGTCGTGCTCAGCGTGCGCAGCCCCCTCCACCTCGACCCTTCGAGCCTCCGGGTCGCGACGCTATCGACGTCGCCGGTGCGTGGGTCCGACGCCGCCCGGGTGGCGACGCGAACCAACCTCAGGATCGCGAATCGCAGCGGCCGTACCGTGCCTGCCAGCGTGCGTCTCCGCTACGAGCCCGCCAACTTCGAGGGCGACGGCCACGAGTTGGTGAAGGCGACCCGGCTGGCGCCCGGCGACAACGAGGTCACCGTGGCCGGCACACTCTCGGCGGTGCAGCTGTGGCACCCGGCCGACCACGGCTTCCCGCACCTCTACCGGGTGACGGCGGTGCTCGAGGCCGAGGGCGGCGTGCAGGACCAGACCGTCGTCGAGACCGGCTTCCGGACCCTCGGCGTCACGCCGATCGGCGAGTCGACGGGCACGGATGGGGCATTCGTCGTCAACGGCCGTGAGGTGTTCGTGCGGGGCACCAACCTGCTCCCGACGTACTGGCTCAGCGAGTACTCCCCCGAGCGCGTCAACCGGGACTTCGAGATGCTGCGGGCCGCCGGCTTCAACGCTGTGCTGGTCCACAACCTCGTGGCGCCCCGGCACTTCTACGCCGGCGCGAACCGCCACGGCTTCCTCGTCGTGCAGATGTTCCCGCTGCAGTGGTCCTACGACCAGTCTCCCGAGATGGTGGAGCGAATGACCGCCCAGGTGCGATCGATGGCGGGCCGGCTCTTCAACGAGCCGTCGGTGGTGTCGTACGAGGCCCACAACGAGCCCGACATGCGGACGTTCGAGGACATCGACAACCGCTTCTTCGACTTCGACCTGCACGCCACGCTGCGGGACGCCGACCCCACCCGCTGGAGCACTACCTTCTCCAGCGGCAACCACGCCTACCCGGGCCAGTTCTACCCGCTGCGTGATGACAACGGCTTCGCCACGCTCCCGGCGCGCTTCCTGGAGGAGGACTTCGCCGGCCGGCGCATCTCCCGCCACCGCAACATGCCGACGGAGTTCGGCATCCAGGCCATGCCCAACGTCGACCTCATGCGCGAGATTGTCGCCGAGGAGCGGGTCCGCTCAGTGGTGGAGCGCATCCGCAACGACCCCAAGTGGCGGGCGAGCGGCGCCGACACGGCCGGGGGCGCCAGCAAAGCCCTCGATCAGGCCATCCAGGTGCTGGGCCGGGGCAGCTGGTCGCGCGTGCTGAAGACCTTCGACTGGTCCCTGCTCTGGCAGCTCCCCGAGCTCACTGAGCGCATCCGCCGGCTGGAGCAGGCCCCGGCCACCGATGCCAGCGAGGTCGAGCTTGCGTCGTCGCGACTGGCCCTGCTGCTGCTCGACGTCCTGCACTACGGCGGATTCAAGGGCGAGAATTTCTGGTTCGGCCACTGGAAGCCGGCCTCGACGCTCGACGGCTTCGTCGCCTCTGGGCAGGCCCGCCAGTACCGCCTTCACAAGGACGCCATTGAGCACTACCTCAACGCCGGCGTCACCGGGCCCATCGTCGGCTACTTCAGCTTCATGTTCCGTGACGCCGACTGGGAGGCGCCGACGTGGGGCGTCGTCGATGCGGCCTGGGTGCCGAAGAAGGCTTACCGGGCCTACGTCGAGAGCAACCACCCGGTCCGGGTCTCCCTGCCGCAGGCGCTGCGCGCCCCGGTGAAGTTCCCCGGCGACCCCTGGCTGGCCACCGCTCCCGACGATCGCGACCGCTTCGTGGACGCACCGTGGGCTGGCGCCGAGGTCGTCGTTGCCAACGACACCGCGCGGACGCTGCCCGGCGCCTCCGTGGAGCTGTGGGTGGAGGACGTCGGCGGTACTCGCCTCGACGTGCTCGACGCCACATTGACCGTCGACCTGCCCGCCGGCGGCGGCGCCGTGCTCGACGCTCCCGCGGCGGCGTTGCCGCGTGACCTGCCCTGCGGCATGTACTTCCTGAAGGCCCGAGTGGCCTCCGCCGGCGGAGATGTCGGGTCTACCAACTCCTATGAGATCCTCGTGCCCGACATTGGGTTCGCCTGGCTCGACATCCTGCCTACCGCCGAGGTGGCCGCCTTGCTCGACGGCGCCGCCGGCGTCGAGGGGTTCCACTTCTGGCACGCCGGCGCCGTCACCCACCGAGCCGCCGCCGGCCTGCGAGGCCTGCTCGCCGGGTGGAACCGGGTGATCGCTCTCGGGACCGACCAGTACGAGACGATCCAGGGCGAGCACCTCTTCCGGCACCTGGTGAGCGAGTTCGCCGGGGTCGCCGGCGCCGGCCACCTGCTCGACGACGTGTGGACGCTCCGCTCCGAGGTCGTCTCGCCGGAGGTCAAAACCCGCAACCTGCTGCGCTCTATCGAGCTGCTGGTCCCGCGCGCCGAGGCGATCGTGTCGAACGCGCGCCGGCGCCCGACAAAGCGAGCCGCCAAGCCCGCAGCCTCCGGACCCCAGATTCCGGCGGCGCCCCAGTTCGCCGCAGTCGGCCGCGAAGTGAAGTCGACGCGCCGCAACCCGTGACCGGCCCAGGAGGCCGGTCCGGCAGACATTCAGCACGCATCCAGGAGGAAACGTGAAAAGCAACGGTTCCGTGCAGTCACTCGAGACATTCGACAGCGGAGTGATCAAGGGCGTGGTGAGCCAGGCCAGGGCATGGGTGGCGCGCGAGCGCGCTGCTGGCACGCTGGTCGGCGAGGAGACGCTGTGGCGGGAGGCCTTCGGGGCCTACCTGGAGATCGTCGATCGGGTCGACGAGGCGCACCGGCCGGCGGCGTGGGCATGCATCGCCTCGGCGCTGGTCTTCGGCACCGGCAAGGTGCCCCTCAACCAGAAGGCCGCCGCCCGCGAGGCGTGCGACGCAATTCGGACAGCGGTCGGGCTCGACGTCGGGTCCCTGAGCCGCGAGCTGGAAGACATCGCCGTCGAGCACGACGTCGACCCCGGCCGCCTGCGCGGGTTGCTGGCCCCCGGCATCAGCTATCCGTGGCTCTTCCCAAGGGCGCTGTGGACCCGCGACACCGTCGCCCGCAGCCTCGAGGCCATGCTCGCCCCCCTGGAGTGGGCGCCCGCATGGCCGGCCCCCGACGCGGCATGGCTGGCCGAGCACGGCCTACGGCGCTCCTCGGCAGACTTCCTGTCCGCCTTGGAGGCGCGCGCCCCGACTTCGTCACTGCTTCGGCGCAGCCTGGGAGCCATCCGGGCGTTCGTGGCCCAGGTGGACGGTGAGGGGAAGGACGCCGGTGTCATCGAGACCCACGCCTTCATCGCCGCCCTGTCCGGCTACGGCCTTGGAGAGGGCGAGGTCGCCCAGTACCGCCGGGAGCTGCTCGGGCTCCAGGAGGCGGTGGTGCTGGTTCGTTCGTTCCAGCTCTACCAGCGGGCTGAGGGCCTCGTCGCCCTCGCCCGCGACCTGGAGGAGACCGACCCCCAGGTCGCGGTCGACTTCCTGGAGAAGGCTACGGCCATCTACAAGCGGCTGGCCGTGGCCCAGCAGTACCCGGAGCGGCTACTCGAACGCCAGCAGCAGGTCTGGCGCATGGTCGAGGACTGCCGGGCCGATCTCGGCATCGCCGGCGTCCGCCGGTCGCCACACGTCCTGCTCGTCGGCACCTTCCATTCCCCCACCGACCTCCAGCGCCTCCTGCTGAGCGTCACCCATGAGCTCCAGGGATTCGCCTACGGGCGGCCGGTCCACGTTGTCATCAGCGACGACAGCACGGGCGAGGCGCGGGCCCGCAACGAAGAGGTCTACGCCGAGGCGGCCCGGTCCGGGCTGCGCATTTCGGAGTGGTCGCTGGAGCGGAGGAACGCGTTCCTGGGCCGGCTCAACCACGAGGTGTTCGCCGACGAGCCCTTCGACGTGCGGGATCTGGCCGGCGTGGCCAAGCCTGGCGAGAAGGGCATCCCCTACGGGCGGCTACGCAACTTCCTGCGGCTCGCCGGCCTGGTGGAGCTGCGCGAGTACGGGCTCGAGAACCCGGTCTTCACCTGGCTCGACCAGGACAACGAGCTGGGTGCCCTCGTCCTCACCCGGGCCGGCACGCTGTCGAAGCGCCACGTCTTCAACTACTTCGATCAGAAGAGCGACATCTTCGCCGACCCCAAGGTGCTCGTGGGCGGCGGCGGCTACACCAACGACGCCCTCGAGGGCGTCGAGAAGTTCTGGGTGGCGTGGGGCATCATGCACACCACGCTCGGGTTGGCCCGGGAGCACGCCCCGCAGGCGCCGGCGGTCCTGTCGTCCAAGGCCGACATCACCCGGTTCCGGCCCTGGGACCAGCCGGACACGCTGGAGCGCCTGCCGCGCGAGGGCGAGGACGTGGAAACCATGGCCGACCAGTTCATGCTGCTGGTCAACACCCTGGTCGGCACGTTCCGTGGCAAGTACGACAACCAGGTGCAGATCTACCACCCGTGGAGCTACGGCGAGGTGGTGCCGGGGGAGGAGCGCCTGGTGGAGGAGATGCGGGCGTTCGCCGGCATGCCGGGGGGCAACACCAGCTTCGGCACCAAGGTGTTGGCCAGCCCCATCCCCTTCCTGACCGTATGCGGCCGGGGCGAGGACATCTTCCACCTCTGGCAGCTCGAGGCGGCGCACGGCCCGGGCTCGACCTACCTGACCCACTCGCCGGTCCTGCACACCCGCAACGTGAAGGCGGGCCGGGGGAACCTGATGTCGGAGATCGTCAACTCCTTCAACGGGCGCATTTTCCGGGAGCCGCCCTACCTCTGGGCCGCGTTGTCGTCGCTGTACAGCGGCGAGCCGATGGCCGACGTGGAGATCGAGACGGCCGAGCGCATCGACGGCCTGCAGGCCGAGGCCAAGGCCAGCATGAGCGCAGTCAGTGGCCTGGCCGAGGCGCTGGCGCCCTTCGTCGACGAGAGCGGCGAGTTCTGGTGGGTGGCCCAGGCCCGCGAGGATCCGCGCTGCGCCGAGGTGCTCGAGACTCTCCGGGGAGTGGTGGAGGAGTTCAAGGATGTCGAGAAGTACCACCGCATGGCCGACGAGCAGCTACTCACGCTCGGCGACGTCCAGGAGCTGACCGCCGAGTTCATGGCCGCCTACCCGCACTGGGAGACGTTGGTCGAGCGCGTGGGCGGACTGGGCTTGGCCCTGGGCGCGGAGGAGACGTCGAAGCTGGCTCGCACCCGGCCGCTGGAGAACTACGGGTCGCCGATGCGGGCTGAGGCGGCCCGGGCCGGCGCCGTGAGTGGGCGTTCGCGGGCCACGGAGCCGTCGGTCCTCGGCGAGCCCGTGGCCGACATGCCGTGGCAGGAGGCGCTCACGTCCGCGCTGCTCCTGTTCCGGCGCTACGAGCAGGGCGTGGCCGAGCAGGGCGCATCACTGACGTGGGACGGCCGGGTGCGGCGGCTGCAGGCGGTCTACGACCACTACTGCGCCGGCCTCGACGACCCGCCTCGGTTCCTGTGGGCCCGGCTGTTCCGGGACGCCCTGTTCGTGCCGCACTCGGCGCCGTACCGGGCGCTCACCGAGCTGCTCGACGCCACAGATGAGGGGGTGGACATCGACCACCTGGCCGACGCGTACGAGGTCGACCGAGAGGTGCTGATCGTGGCGGCGCGGGGGGTGGCGGTGCCGGCTTAGCGCAGCCCCCCTGACCTCGTTGCGGGGCGGTACCCTCGACGGCGGCACCCGCCGGCGACTCCCATGACTGATCCCGCACTGCCTCAGGACGACGGCAACCCAGAGACCCGCCGTTCGGGGCGGCTCCGCCAGGTCGTCCGGGTCATACTGTCTCTCGCCCTGGCTGGCGCCATCCTCGCCTACGTCCTCGGCTCGGCGGCCGACTTCTCCGAGGTCCGCTCCGCCATCTCGTCGATGACGGGACTGGAGCTCCTGACGCTCGGGCTCCTCGCCTGCTGGAACCTGGCCACCTACTGGATGGTCGTCGTGGCGGCCACGCCCGGCCTGACCTACCCACAAGCCGCGGTGCTTGTGGAGTCGACGACGGCGGTGGCCAATGCCGTGCCCGGCGGGAGCGCGGTCGCCGTGGGGCTGACCTACGGCATCCTCTCCTCCTGGGGGTTCTCCCGGTCGCGCAGCACCCTGTCGGTGATCGTCTCCGGCCTCTGGAACAACTTCGCCAAGCTGGGCCTGCCCGTGCTTTCCCTGGCCTTCTTGGCCATGCAGGGCGACCTCAACGGCCCCCGGGTGACCGCCGGCCTGTTCGGCATCGCCGCCCTGGTGGGCAGCGTCACCGTGTTCGCCCTCATGCTGCGGCGAGAGTCATTCGCCCGCCGGGCCGGCGACGGCGCTGCCGCATGGATCAGCCGCCTGCGCCGACGCCTGGGGAAGGGCCCCGTCGACGGGTGGGGCGACGCCACGGTCAAGTTCCGGAGCCGCACCATCGGCCTGGTGACCCACGCGTGGAAACGCCTCACCACCACCACGGTGGTGAGCCACCTGTCGCTCTTCGCCGTCCTGCTCATGGCGCTGCGCCACATCGGCGTCTCCAACGCCGACGTCCACTGGGCCGAGGTTCTGGCTGTGTTCGCGTTCGTCCGCTTGCTGACCGCCATCCCCATTACGCCCGGTGGGCTCGGGGTGGTGGAGCTGGGCCTGATCGCCGGCCTGACCACCGCCGGCGGCGACGAAGCCGAGGTGGTGGCCGGCGTGCTGATCTTCCGAGGCCTGACCTACCTGCTGCCCATCCCCCTGGGGCTGCTCACCTACCTCTTCTGGCGGCGGAACACCTCCTGGCGGGACTCGGCGCCGCCCCTCAGCCCGGCCCTGGCGCCGGCGGGCACCACCTGATGCTCCTGAACCACCGCCGGGCCCTGGGCCTGGTCGCCTGCACCGCCGTCCTCACCGTCGTCGTGTTCCTCGCGGTCGGGCCGGACCCGAACCGGGGTTTCGTGCAGGACGTCGACGACTGGTGGCTCGACGTGATGGTCAGCGCGCGGGTCGACTCACTCGTATGGGTGGCCAAGGCTCTGGCCTTCGCCGGCAGCGTCTGGCTGAACTGGCCCATCCGGGTGGTCGTTCTGGTGCTGCTCGCCGTGCGCCGGCGCTGGCTCCAGCTCAGCGCCTTCCTGCTGGCGCTGGCCACTTCCGAGCCGCTGATCGGCCTCCTCAAGGAGTTCTACGAGCGGCCGCGACCGGTGGGCGGCCTGTACGCCATCCACAGCTTCTCATTCCCCTCCGGCCACGCCATCGCCGGCGCCGTCACCGCGGTGGGCATCGTGATCGTGCTCCTCCCGCCCGGGCCACGGCGGTGGCGCTGGGAGGTGCAGGCCGCCATCTTCGCCAGCCTCATGGCCCTGAGCCGGACGTATCTCGGTGTCCACTGGCTGTCCGACGTCGTGGCCGGCACCCTGCTGGGCGTCACTCTCGCGGTCGGGTGGCCGGCGCTGCTCCAGGTGGTCCGGGAACGGCGGATGCGAGCGGGGTCGCCGGTCGTGCTCGCCGACGTGGCGCCGGAGGCGAACTGATGCGCCACCGCCTCACCGCCGGCGCCGCCGTGCTCGCCGGGACTCTGCTGCCCCTGCGTCGCAACCGCATCGGCCGGCGTGAAAAGACGGCCTTCCGGCTGCTGAACAACCTGCCCGACCCGCTGTACCGGCCGGTGTGGCCGGTCATGCAGCTCGGGGCCCTCGGCGCCGCTCCGGCCACCGCCGGCGTCGCCCTGGCTGTGGGGAACCGCCCGCTCGCCGGCCGCCTCCTGGCCGGCGGGACGGCGGCCTGGGCCCTGGCCAAGGTGGTGAAGCGGGTCGTCCGACGGGGCCGGCCGGTGGCGTTGCTGGCCGGCGTGCACACCCGCGGCCGGGAGGCCAGGGGAATGGGGTACCTGTCGGGTCACGCCGCGGTGGCGGCAGCGCTGACCGCCGCGGCCTGGCCGGATCTCGGAACGGGAGGGAGGCGGGCGGCGGTGGCCGTGGCCTCGGTGGTCGGTATGTCGCGCGTTTACGTCGGGGCGCACCTGCCCCTCGACATCGCCGGCGGCGCCGCCCTCGGCCTGCTGGTCGACGGCGCCTGGGCACTCCGAAAGGCGGACCGGAGCGAGCACGCCGGCCGGGCCTGCCAGCCTCGCCGCAGCAAACCGCAGGCCCCTGCCGGAAGGCCCATGAGGGCCACCGGGCGCAGCGACCAGGAGGGACAGTGACCTGGTCAGGCCTTGCCCAGGCCACGCTGCGCCAGCCACGCCCGGGCCGCCTGCTCGGGGGTCTGGCCGTCGAGGTCCACCCGGCGGTTCAGGCCGATGAGCTCGTCAGTGGTCAGCTGCCGGCTGACGGCGTTCACCGCCTCGCTGAGGGTGTCGCCCTCGCGCTCGAGCACGGCCTTGCGGACGACCGGCACCACGTTCTCCGCCGGCTGCAGGCCCCGGTCGTCCTCCAGGATGACCAGCCCGCTGGCGTCGACGGCGGGGCTGGTGGTGAACACCAGGCCCACGTCGATCTCGTCGCCCTCCAGGGCCCCGATGGTGAGTGGCCCGCCGGCGTCGAGCGGCCGCACCTCCTGGAAGCTCAGACCGTAGACGGCGATGAGCCCGACCAGGCAGAAGCGGCGCTCGGGGCACTCCGGCGGGCCGCCGAACACCATGTCGTGGGACCACGACCGCAGGTCGCTGACCCGGGACAGCCCCAGGTGTTGCGCGGTCGATCGGGTCACCGCCAGGGCGTTCTGGTTCTGGGCCGGAGCGGGGTCGAGGGTGATGACCCCCCGGGTGGAGAATGCGGCGCGGAGCAGGCCGTAGGTGGCCGCAGGGTCGGCGGTCGCCTGGCCAGCGGCCCGGTTGAGGAACTCGACGGCCGTGCCGCTGTACTCGGGCACGAAGTCGACAGCGCCCTGCTCGAGCGCCGGCTCGACCACTTCCCGCGACGCCAGGTCGAGCACCCGGCGCACGGTGATCCCCTTGGCCTCCATGGCCTGGGCGTAGAGCTCGGCCAGGATGCGGCTCTCGCTGAAACCGAAGGCGGCCACCGTGACGCCCCTGGTCGGGTCGCTCGGAGGGTCGGCGCCGCCGCACGCGGCGAGCACGACGGCGAAGGCGAGCAGCGGCATGGCTAGTCGCCGGACGGGTCCCACCGGATCCATGGTCCCACCGCCGTCGACGCCCCGAGTGCCGCCCCCGCCCGACTCTGGCCGCCGGCGCCGCCGGCCTTCCGGCGAGCCGCCCCCGCTGCCTCGTGACCTCCGCCGCAGCGGCCGGTACTGGGCCGCGCTGTCTGTCGCCGTGCTGCTCATCTGGTTTCTCGTCGCCGTGACCGAGCTGGGGCGCACCATCGACCGCATCGACCACGCGGTGCTGGACACGGTGGTGGGCTGGCGCAGCCCGTCGCTCACGCGGGCCATGCGCCGCCTCCAGGTGCTCGGCGCCCCGACGACGATCCTGGTCCTGCGCTGGGTCGGCATCCTCAGCGCCCTGGTCTTCCGCCGGTTCCGCCAACTGCTCGTCTTCCTCGGCTGCATCCTGTTCTCGACCGCCATCAGCGCCGGCCTGGCCCAGCTCCTGGGGCGCTCCCGGCCCATGGGCGTGCGCATCCTCGGCGACTGGAACGGCTTCTCCCACCCCTCGCGGCCCATGGTCGACGTCGCCGTGTGCCTCATCGGGCTCATCTACGTGCTGGTGCCCCGGGGGGAGTGGCGGTCCCGAGCCAAGGTGGTCGCCGCCGGCTACCTCGCCTTCATCGGCGTGATCCGGCTCTACCTGGCCGTCGACCACCCGACCGACATCCTGTTCGGCGTGATCCTCGGCGTCACCATCACCCTGATGGCTTTCCGCCTGCTGGCGCCTACCGACGCGTTCCCGATCTCCTACCGGCGAGGCCGTAGTGCCCACCTCGACGTCGGCGGCCAGCGGGGTGAGGCCATCAAGGCTGCGCTCAGCGAGCAGCTGGGGCTGCCGGCGGTCGACGTGCGCCCGTTTGGTCTCGACGGTTCCGCCGGCTCGACGCCGCTGCGCATCGCGCTGGCCGACCCGGCCGCTCCCGTGCTGTTCGGCAAGCTGTACGCAGCCACCCACCTGCGGTCCGACCGCTGGTACAAGCTCGGGCGGACGTTGCTCTACGGCCGGCTGGAGGACGAGTCGACCTTCTCCACCGTGCGCCGCCTCGTTCAGTACGAGGACTACCTGCTGCACATCATGAGCGAATCCGGGATCCCGACGGCACGGCCGTACGGGTTCGCGGAGATCACCCCCGAGCGCGAGTACGTCATCGTGACGGAGTTCTTCATGGGGGCCGAGGAGATCAGCAAGGTCGAGGTCGACGAGGCGATCATCGACGACGCCCTCCGGGTCGTGCGCTGTCTCTGGGAGTCCGGCCTGGCCCACCGCGACATCAAGCCGGCCAATGTGCTCATCCGTGATGGCAAGGTCCTGCTCATCGACGTGGCCTTCGGCGAGGTCCGCCCATCGCCGTGGCGTCAGGCCGTGGATCTGGCCAACATGATGCTGGTCCTCGCCCTCCAGTCCGACGCCGAGATCGTCTACGAGCGGGCCCAGCGCCAGTTCACCCCCGATGAGATCGCCGAGGCGTTCGCCGCCACCAGGGGCCTCACGCTGACCAGCCAGCTGCGGTCGCAGCTCCGCCAGGACGGCCGGGACCTCATCGCCAGGTTCCGGGCCTTGGCGCCGGCGCGGGAGCCGATCAAGATCCAGCGGTGGAGCGTGCGCCGGGTGGCCCTGACCGCCGCAGTGCTCGTCGCCACCCTGGTGTCCTTCCTGCTGACGATCAGCCTCTTCGCCCAGGTGAGCCTGCTATGAGCGGAGCACGCCGGCCGGGCGTGCCGGCCTTGCCGGAGCGCAGCGAAGGCCCCTGCCGGCGGGCCCCTGAGGGCCGGCGGGCGGAGCGACCCAAGAACGCTATGAGGCGAGCGCTGATCTTGTTGATCCTGCTGGCGGGGTGCACCCGGATCGAGGACCACGCCGCGCCGACGTGCGCGCCCAAGGGGGCCGACTCCCTCGTCTTGATGGCCCAGTCCGTCCCGTCGGCCTCCAAGATTCCGTGCATTTCGAGCTACCCCGCCGGCTGGCACTTCCAGTCCATGTCGGTCCGCAACGGCGAGGGCCGCTTCACCCTGGACTCGGACCGGGCCGGGATCTCGGCGGTCAAGGTCTACCTGCGGCGCAACTGCGACCTGGAGGGCGCCACCGAGATTGCCAGCGACGAGCCCGGCACCCGGCGTTTCGAGCGCGTCATCTCAGTCGTCGACGACTTCCGGGCCGTCCGGTCCTATTCCTTCGACGGCGGGTGCATCACTACCGCTTCGACTTCGACCGCCAGGGCCGGGCGCTGGTCAACGAGGTGTCGGTCGCCATCGGCTTCCTCGACCGGGCCGCGGTCGACGCCCTGGTCCGGCAGCGCTCGGGCGGCGACCTCCACCTCTAGGCGCTCAGGCCAGGCTGAAGATGGGACCGAGCGCCGGCAGCTGGGCGTAGCGGCGCTCGTCGAACGCCGGCGCGGTCAGCGCCGGCCCCCGGGCCGGACCAAGGGGCACCCGGTTGGCGGCGGCGATCTCGGCCATCGCGGCCGCCGGTATCTTGAGCTGGCGGCCGGCGAGCAGCCGGCTCTCGGACCCGCAGATGACCCCCTCGCCCTGGTTGTGGATGTTCGCGCCGTACTTGTAGGCCGCGGCCTCGTCGGTGGTGATCGACGCCGATCGGGCGCAGGCACCGTTCAGGAAGACGGTATCGAGCTGGGTCGAGGGCGCCATGGTGTCGAAGGGCGTGGCCAGAGCGAAGGGCTTGGCTGCCACCCGGATGACGGTTACCGCATGGTCGACGTTCACCGGCCGGGTAGAGGCGAAGGAACGGCCGTCCTCCGGGCGCCCGGCCCAGCGGGGGAGCGGCGAGCCGTCGGGCACGACCACGACGTAGCGCTGGGGGTAGTTGCGGGGACGGACGTTGTAGGTCAGCGTCGAGCCGTCTCCCTCGACGCCGAGCACGACCTCCTGGCGGTACTGCTCGAAGTGGCGGAGGGCGTCGGTCGCCGCCTTCTCGTCGATCGTCAGGCCGTCGACGAAGGACAGCACGTGGGTCAGGTGCAGGCCGGTGTCGAGCAGCCACGCCGTCTTGAGCCCGCCGACCGGCAGCTCGGGGTACTGGGAGTTCACGAGGACGGCGGCGGGATCTTCGGCCTTGGCCACTGGGTCGGGCCCGCCGGCACCGGAGCCGCCACCGCAGGCGCCGACGACCAGCGCCACCGCTACCAGCACCGCCCGCCCCGCCGCCCGCTGCATCAGTTGCCCGCGGAGGAGAAGTGCTGGTAGTCGGGGTTGGCCCAGACCCCGCCCCAGGACCAGCCGGCGTCGGCGAAGGCTGCCACCAGCTCGCCGCCCCGTACCGCCATGCCGGGACGGATGTTGCGCCGGTCCTGGAACTCCCGGCCCGCCGGCGGCAGGACGTCGCCATCGAGCACGTAGGGGTTCTCGACGGGGTTGACGTCGATGGCCCGGCCGAAGGCGTGCTGCGACCAGGTGGGCGGGCCGGAGGCGACCGCGTTGCGGCAGTTGAAGCCGGCGGTGTTGTCGGCGGCGATGGAGGCGTCGTCACTGCCGCCGTAGACGTCGATGGGCTCCATGCGCCGGATCGGGAAGCGCTTGTCGTACAGCCGGCGGAAGACGCCGATGATCTTGTCCGCCTCGCCGGCGTGGACCACCAGTGCGCCCGTGTGGGAGCGGTCGTCGAATCCCCAGTACGACAGCTCCAGCCGGCGCAGGTCGGCCGGAGCCACAGGGCAGCCGAGGCGCCAGGAGTGCGGCAGGTCGGCGGCGGTGACCCGGACGGCCACGCCGGCGAAGGCGGGCACGGCCGGCGTCGTCGTGGTGGTCGGGGCCACGGTCGGCGCCGGCCCGGGGGTGGTTGCCGGGGCTCCGGTGGTGGACGGCTCCGCCGGCGCCGGCTCGGCGGCCTGACCAGGGTCCGGCGGCGAGCTACCGCACGCGGCGATCACGGCCAGGACCAGCGGGATCGCCCCCCATGCCACCCAGCGCCTTCTCACCACTTCGTAAGGTAGTGACCCGTGGGACGTTCGTGGGGCCGGGTGGTCGCCATCGTGCTCGTCGTGGTCGTGCTGGCCGGCTGCGGTTCGCCGGGACCTGTGGCGTCAAGCGGCCTGTCGACCACCGTGACGGTGCCGCCGCCGGCCACTGCGACCACCACGACGACGGTGCCGGCCGCCACGACTTGGCCTCGGTCCACGCCGGCGCCTGATCCGGCCCTGGACCGGGCCGGTGCCGCCGGCCAGGTCGTCGTCGTCACTGCGGAGCGTTACGGGTCGACGACCGCAACCCTCACGGCCTACCAGCGGGAGGGTGGCGGGTGGCGGCACGCGTTCGGCCCCTGGACCGCTCGTCTCGGTACCCGGGGGCTGGCACCGGCGGGGGAGAAGCGTGAAGGCGACGGCCGCACCCCATCGGGCGTTTACGGCTTCGAGTTCTTCTTCGGGGTGGCTCCCGATCCCGGCGTGCGGTTCCCGTACCGCCGGGTCACGCCCCGCATCGTCTGGGACGACGACCCGATCAGCCCGCTCTACAACACCTGGGTGGACCTCGACCGCCAGCAGGCCGGCCCGACGCCCGAGCCCATGTACGTGAGCCCGGCCTACGACCACGGTGCGGTGATCGCCTACAACACCGACCGCACGCCGGGCCTGGGCAGCGCCATCTTCCTGCACGTCTCCACCGGAGGCCCCACCGCCGGCTGCGTGTCGCTTCCCGCCGGCCAGCTGGTGGAGGTCCTCCGCTGGCTCGACCCGGCCAAGGCACCGAAGATCGTCCTCGGCGTCAGCTCGTAGCGAGCAGCCCGGGCAGCTCGTCGATGCTGGCGATGGGCCGCCCCGACCACGCCGGCTCGGCGTCGAAGTCCGTGAGGGCGACGAACAGGTCGAACACGACGGCGCGGAAAACCACCCGGCATGGTCCCACGGCTCCGAGTAGAACAGAGGCGATGGGCGGCGGCCAGCGGCGGGGCATGATGGAGCGGGCCGTGCTCGCCCTTGTGCTGCTCGCCGGGTGCGGCGGTGGTGGCGACGGCCCCGCCGCCGAGGCGCCCCAGCCGGCCGTTGCGCAGCGCCGGCTCACGATCGCCGGCGTGGACCGCACCTACCGCCTGTACACGCCGCCCGACACCGAGCTCGCCGGTCCCGTGCCGCTCGTGCTGGCGCTCCATGGCAGCGGCAACACGGCGGAGAGCCTCGTCGACTCCAGCGAGCTCGACGAGGCCGCTGACGCCGGCGGCTTCATCGTGGCCTACCCGCAGGCGGTCGGGATCTCCTGGCACGCCGGCTTCTGCTGCACCACCGGCCGCGGCGACCCGAACGCTGACATCCGCTTCCTCGACGAGCTCATCACCGACGTGGCCTCCGCCCGCCGCATCGACGAGAAGCGGGTTTACGCGGTCGGTGTGTCCGCCGGCGGGATGATGGCCTACCGCCTGGGGTGTGACCTGGCCGGCCGCTTCGCCGGCGTCGGCGCCATCGCCGCCTCCATGGCCCTCGATGACTGCCGCCCGTCTCGCCCCGTCTCGGTCATCGCCATCCACGGCACGGCGGACTCGGAGGTGCCCTACGGAGGTGGACGGATCATCGGCGGGGCGACCAAGCCGGCGCCGCCCGCCATCGGGGTCGCCGAGCGGTGGGCCTCGCTGAACGGCTGCCCGGAGGCCCGCACCGATGACGTCCGCGGCCTCGTCTCGGTAGCGGCGTGGGCCCGATGCGCAGAGGGGACGAAGGTCCGCCTGGTCACCATCGAGGGCGGGGGCCACCACTGGTTCCTGCCGGTGTACGGACCGCCGAACGGCGCCATCGACGCCACGGCCACCTTGACCGAGTTCTTCGACCTGCGCCGGCGTTAGTGGTTGTCGAAGTCCGGCAGGACGATCGAGCCGTCCGCCGCGAAACCGAAGCCCGGGTTGTGGGCGACCTCCCAGACGTGGCCGTCCGGGTCGGCGAACCAGGCCGCGTAGCCCCCGTAGAACGTCTCGCAGGCAGGACGGGTCACCACCGCCCCCGCCCGCTCGGCCGCGGCCACCACGTCGTCGACCTCCGCTCTCGACCGCACGTTGTGGGCCAGGACCACGCCGTCGAACGTGCCGTGCCCGTCGTCGGCCACCCCCGAGTCGGCCGCCAGCTTGTCGCGACCCCAGAGCACGACGACGGCGCCGCCGGTCTGGAAGAACGCCGTCTCCTGGGTCTCTTGCCCGCGCCAGCCGAGCGCCTCGTAGAACCTGCGGGCGCAGCCGAGGTCAGCCACGCCCAGGGTGATCAGGCTGACGCGCTGTTCCATCCGCCCGGGTCCGGCTCGACGCCGCACCACCGGCAGCTGCGCTCGATGTAGACGATGGCGCCGTCGAGCTGCATCGGATGGCCGCCCCGCAGCTCGTGGCGACCGACCCGGCAGCGGACGCGGTGCCAGAAGTCGCGCTCCCCGCGGTCTCCGTAGGACCAAGGCATGCTCAGGTAGGTCATCACCGGCCCCCGCTCCCGGCGCGGCGCCGGCGGTGGGTCCTGGGCTGTCGGGGGCGGGAGCTGGCCGTCCATGTCTTCGACCGCGCGCGCCAGCCCGAACGCCGGGGCCCGGTTGAAGAGGTGGGGCGTCCGCTCCGTCCAGCGATCGAGGTCCTCCGCCATCGGCCCAAAGATCCCACTCTGGCGCCGGTCCCGCAATGGATGACCGGCACACTTAGCTCAGCTGGGCTGGGGCACGATCCGGATGGAGGGCGTGGGCGACCTCCACTCGCCGAAGAACTCCTTGGCCTCGTCGTCGGACGCCCCACTGATGATCACGTCTCACCCCGGCTTCCAGTTGACCGGCTTCGACACCCCGGTCATCACGCCCACGCCGCCACGGAGCGCGCGCGGTGCGGCACAATGGGAGTGGTGATCCTGAGCCGTATAGGAGCGGTGCTTGCCCTGGTCGTGGCCACCGCGAGCTGTGGCTCGGGCGAGGAGGAGCCGGCGCCGGCGGCCTCCCAGAGCACCAGCCCGCCGGCGGCGAGCAGGACGGCGGCACCTGTCCTCCAGGCGGCCGAGCAGGCCGAGGCGGCCCGGTCCCGGGGGGCCGACCCGGCGGCCCTCTCGACCGCGCTGGTCCACGTCCGCCGCGACGGCGCCGTCGAGGTGCTCCTGCACACCGTGACCACCGTCACCCCCGCCCAGCTCGAGGAGCTGCGCCGGCTTGGGGCCGAGGTCGTGGGGTCGACGCTGACGCCGGCCGTCGCCGGCCAGGCGCCGGGGTCGATGGTGCAGGCATGGGTACCCGCCGACCGCATCGCCACGCTGGACGCCATGCCGTGGGTCGCGGCCGTGACCCCGCCGTCCTACGGCAGCGCCGGCGGCTAGTTCAGAGTCCGGGTAAGCGTCCGGTGCCTCTGCCAGACTGAACGGGCAACTGGCGGCGCAGAGTTTGGGGGGTTGAGGAATGGGTCGACGGGTCAAGTTCGCTTTGGGCGCGCTCGCGCTGCTCGCAGGTGCAGTCACCGGGGTCATGCCCCAGATGGCGGGAGCGCAGGTCCCCGCTTCGCCTCCGGGGAAGGCGCTGCCGAGCGCCGTCCAGCAGAAACTGGCCGAGGTCGCCGGCGCCGTCGCCGCGAAGCGCGTCGCCGACCTGTCGACGCTGTCGAACGACGTGGTCCACGTCGACCGTGAGGGCCGCGTCGAGCTGGCCTTCCACGCCCCACGCCGCGTCGGCGTGGTCGAGGAGCAGTCGCTCAAGAGCCTCGGCGCAATCGGGGTCTTCTCGTCGCCGGCCATCGGCGTGGTGCAGGGCTTCGTGCCCCCGGCCAAGGTGGCCGCGGCCTCGGCGCTGCCCTGGGTGGCAGCGGTGACCGCGCCCGGCTACGGCACCGTCGACGTCGGCTCGGTAAACAGCGAGGGCGTGGCCTTCCACCGGGCCGACCTGGCCCAGACGGCAGGGATCAACGGCGCCGGCATCAATGTCGGCGTCATCTCCGACGGTGTCACGAACCTGGCCGCCTCCCAGGCCCTGGGAGACCTGCCCGCTGGGGTGAACGTCCTGGCCGTGGGCGCCGGCGACGAGGGCACCGCCATGCTCGAGATCGTCCAGGACATGGCGCCCAGCGCTGGCCTGATCTTCAACGCTTCCGGTGGGGGTGTGGCCAACCACGTCAACGCCCTGAACAACCTGGTGGCCAACGGCGCCAACGTCATCACCGAGGACATTGCTTTCGACGCTGAGCCCGCCTTCCAGGTCGGCTCGGCCGCCCAGACGGCGGAGAACATCGCCGCCGGCGGCGTCTCCGTGCACTCCTCGGCCGGCAACCAAGGCGCCCGCCACGCCGCCCGCGTCGTCGCCAACGGCAGCGGCCAGCGCCCGGACAACACGGCAAACGTCCCCGCCGGGTGCGCCAACCAGCCCGACAACGTGGTCGACATCGACCCGGGCGGTGGCACCGCCTTCGACGTCACCGTCGCCACCACGAACCCGCCCGCGGCCAACAACACCCTCACCGTCACCCTCCAGTGGAGCGAGCCCCGGGCCATCTTCCCGACCGCCGGCCGGGGCGGGTTCACCGACCTGAACCTGTACGTCATGAACGCCGCCCTGACCCAGTGCCTGGGCCAGAGCACGGCGGTGCAGGCCAACGGCACCGGCGACACCCTGGAGCAGGTCTCGGTCGTCTTGCCCCAGGGCTCGGCGGCCAAGATCGTCGTCGACGTGCAGACCGCGTCGACCACCGCCCCCACGATCGACCTTCGCTGGCGCAACGGCGTGGCGGTGGACACCACCACCCGGGCTGCGAGCCTGAACCCGGACTCCAACTACACCGGCCAGGCCACGTCGGCGGCCGCCCTCAACGCCAACAGCGGCAACCTGGAGGCCTTCAGCTCCGCCGGGCCGGTCATGCTCGGACTGACCAGGACGTGTCCCGGCCTCGCCGCCGGCCCGTGCGGCGCCGGCGTGGCCGGCGGCGGCATCGCCAGCACCGCGGGCCCGACGTGGGCTGCGGCCGACGGGGTGACGGTCACCGGCGTCGGTGGGTTCGGCTCGCCGTTCTTCGGGACTTCGGCGTCCGCTCCCCACGCCGCCGCCTGCGATGCCCTCGTCCGCCAAGGCGAGGTCGGCATCACCGTCGCCCAGGTCACTCAGCGCCTGCGGGCGACGGCCATCGACGTGGCACCCGCGGGCGTCGACAACATCACCGGCGCCGGCCGCCTCGACTGCCTGGCCGCCGCGGTCAACGCCAACCTGTCGATCACCAAGACCGACTCGCCCGACCCAGTCGCCACCGGCGGGGCGCTGACCTACACCCTCAGCGTCACCAACAACGGGCCGGAGACTGCGCCCGTCGTGACGGTGGTCGACACCCTGCCGGCCGGCGTGACCTACGTGTCCGACAGCCTCGTCGCCCCTGACGACTGCACGGTCGCCGGCGCCACCATCACCTGCACCCTGAACAATCTGCTCAGCGGCCAGACCCGCCAGTTCACCATCACCACGTCGGTGTCGCCGGGAGCGACGCCGGGAGGGGTGCTCGTCAACAACGCCCGGGTGAGCGGCTCGTTCGACAGCGTCCCCGGGAACAACACGACCTCGGCATCGACGACGGCCAAGACCCAGCCGACGATCTCCACCGTCGCCACGTCGGCCATCGGGTACACCGCGGCCAACCCGCCGCTGATCACCGACACCGCCACCCTCGGCAACGGGACCGCCCCGACCGGCACGCTCACCTTCCGGGCCTTCCTTCCCGGCAACCTCACCTGCGCCGGGGCGGCGGCGTTCACGAACGTGAAGGCCGTGGCCGGAAACGCCAACTACGTCTCCGACCCGTTCAACGCCGCCGCAGAGGGCGTCTACCGGTGGACGGTGGTCTACAGCGGCGACGGCGCCAACCTCCCGGTGACGTCGCCCTGCAACGCGCCGAACGAGACCTCGACGGTGACCAGCATCTGCTCGGCGCCGCCGGCGCCGGGGACGCTGCCCGGGAACAACATCGTCATCGCCGCTCCCGGCCTGACCACCTTCGGCACCGCCGGCAACGACGTGATCTACGGCACCGCCGGCGCCGACCGCATCGCCGGCCTCGGTGGCGACGACATCATCTTCGGCGGCGACGGCCTCGACCAGATCAGCGGCGGGGACGGGAAGGACACCGCCTGTGGAGGCGATGGGCCCGACCAGCTGGCGGCCAGCCCCGGCGATGACCTTCTGGTCGGCGGGCCCGGCAACGACGACCTCGCCGGCGGGACCGGCAACGACCGGCTCATCGGGGGCACGGGCATCGACCGGCTCTCAGGCAGCGAGGACACCGACACGTGCACCCCGGGTACCGACCCGGCCAGCCAGACACTGCTGTGCGAGGTGATCGTCTAAGCAGCGGGACCGTCGATACAGGGACGGGCGTGGCGTCGTAGAAGTGGTATGCACCGCATCGCACGGGTCGCCGCCGCCACGTTCGTCCTCGCCGGCGGGTACATCCACCTGGACCTTTGGCGCGACGGCTACCGGGCCATCGAGTACATCGGGCCGCTGTTCGTCGCCAACGCGGTGGTCTCCGTGCTCCTGGTCTTGGCCCTGCTCCTCCGGCCGGGTGCCCCGGTGGCGGTCGCCGGCGCGGTCTTCTCCCTCGGCTCACTCGTGGCTCTGGTGCTCAGCCGCACGACCGGCCTCCTCGGCTTCACCGAGCGGGGCTGGAGCGACATGGCCGTTCAGGCCACCACCGCCGAGATCGGCGCCGTCGTCGCCATCGCCCTGGTGATGGTCGTCCGGCGCCTGCCGGCGCCGGCGCTCTCGCCCATACGGGTGGACGCTCCCTAAGCTGGCTCGATGCAGAGTCGGGGGATCATCGGGGATCTCCTTCGCCGGGCCTCGGTCACCGCCCCCGACCTCCTCGCCGCCGACGTGGCCGCCGCCCTCCACGAGGCGGGTGGCCACCACCTCGTGCTGTACGTCGCCGACTACGAGCAGCTCATGCTCCAGCCGGTCGGCATCGCCGTCGACCTGCTGGCCGAGGAGCTGAAGGGCATCCCCGTCGAGGGCACGCTCGCCGGCCGGGCGTTCCAACTCCAGCAGGTGGTCACCGCCCAGTTCGACGACGGCTGGCGGGTGTGGGCACCCGTGCGGGAACGGGCCGAGCGCATCGGCGTCCTCGAGTTCGGCTTCCCCGAGATCGACCACGAGCTGCTGGAGCTGTGCGACGACCTCGGCCTCCTGGCCGGGCATCTGGTCCACACCGCGGGCCGCTACACCGACCTGGTGGAGCTCCGGCGCCGGCGCCGGCCGATGAACCTGGCCGCCGAGATGCAGTGGGACATGCTCATGCCTCCGCTGGCATTCTCGTCGCCCGAGCTGGCCATCGCCGGGATCCTGGAGCCGGCCTACTTCGTCGCCGGCGACGCCTTCGATTACTCGCTGAACGGCGAGCTGTTCGGCTTCGCCATCCTCGACGCCATGGGCCACGGCGTGCACTCGACGCTGGCCAGCACGCTCGCTCTCGGTGCGTTCCGTCACGGCCGGCGGCTGGGCCTCGACCTAGCCGTGATCGCCGAGCAGATGGACGACGCCCTGGTCGAGCACCTGGCCGGCGACGGGTTCGTCACCGGCCACATCTGCCAGCTCGACGTGGCCACCGGCGACTTCCGGTGGGTCAATGCCGGCCACCCGTCGCCGCTGCTGATCCGGGGAGCGAAGGTCGTCGGCGAGATGCACGCGGCATCGTGCCTTCCGCTGGGGCTCGGCATCGACGTGACCGAGATCGGCACCGTCCGCTTCCAGCCCGGCGACCGGGTGCTCTTCTACTCCGACGGCGTGATCGAGGCCCGGCCCCAGGGTGGGCGGGAGTTCGGCGTCGACCGGCTGGTCGACGATGCCGAGGAGTTCCTCGGCAACGACTTGCCGGTGGCCGAGGTGCTGCGGCGGCTCGTCCGGCGCCTCCGGGAGCACCGGGGCGCCGAGTTGGAGGACGACGCCACGCTCGTGTTCCTCGAGTGGCAGCCGCTAGGCGGTCGCCGTGGGCTCCACCAGCCGGCGCAGGGGCCCGTCCGGGCGTAGCGACAGGTCCTTGACCAGGTGGACGATCGTGCCGGCCTCGGGCTGCGACTCGAACCGCACCGAGTCCACGAGGGCGGCCATGAGCGCCATACCCCGACCGCGCTCCTCGGAGGGGCCGGCCATGTTCACGCCGAGGGAATCCGAGTCGAAGCCCCGGCCGCTGTCGACGACGCGTATCTCACAGGTGTTGTTCTCGATCACCAGGTGGACCTCGTACTGGTCGTCGGCGCCCGAGTGCTTGACCACGTTGGCTGCCGCCTCGGTGAGGGCGAGGACCACGTCGCCGATCTCCTCGCCGACCACGCCCAGCTCCTCGAGCGCGGCGGCGGTGATGTGGCGGACGACGGACAAGGTCGAGGAGTCCCGGGGAAGGCAGAGCATGAGTGAAATCCTCACGGCCGGTCCTCTCACTGGGGGGACGACCGGACGCTCGACTCCGGTGCCCGGGACAGAGGGGTAGTTGCAATAGACGTGACCCGCCGGTCGCTGGCGCCGGAGATGCCGAGCTTCATGGGTGGCGCCTCCTTTTGTTGTCGACGACCTAGAAGGGTTCTTCCGCCCGCGCCCTCCCACGAAACCACCGACAGTGGTCTCCGCGGCATGCTCCCAGACGCCGGCCAGCAAAACGTCCGCCGATCGCAACCTTTGCCTGCGATCCGAGAACTACTGTTTGCGGGCGATGGCTTCGGCCAGTTCTTCCTTGTTCATCTTGCTGCGGCCCGCGACGCCGAGCTTCTTGGCCCGGTCGAGCAGCGTCTGGCGGGAGTTGCCCAGCACGTCGACGCCACCGAAGGTCTTGCCCCCCTTGCGGGCGCTGCGGCCACCCTTGGCCGCCTGGGGATCCGACGGACCCTTGGACTTCTTGGGCTGCCAACGGTCTCCGACCTTCTCGAAGGAGTGCTTCAGGGCGGCGAAGGCGGTGCGGTGGGCGCGCTCGCCCTCTCCGTAGCTCTCGACCGCGGAGTCGTGGGCCTTGGCCCACGTGCGGCGGGCCTTCGCCGGCGAGCGCTGCAGGGTGCTCGGCATCTCGTCCTTGTCAGGCATGGCGTACCTCCTGGTAAGGCGAACGTCGCGTACCTACGCGTACCTACCCCGGACCGGCCCGGGTTATGACCACGCTGCATGACCTCGTGGAAAAGGTTCAGGATGTGGACGGGTGACGAGCTCGGTCAAATGGCCTCGACGTCGAGGATGTCGAAGTTGGTCGCAGCGCTCCCATCGAGCTCGAACCACACCCGCTTGCCGGCGGCCGTCCGGTCTGCGCCCCAGTCGGCGGCGATCCGCTCGACGAGCAGGAGCCCACGGCCGGTGCCCGACAGGTTGGAGTAGTGCTTGCGCACCGGGAGCTGCGGGTTCCCATCGTGGACCTCGACGCGGACCCGATCGACTCCGGTCTCCACGACCACCTCCACCTCGGTGCCGGTGTGGAGCACGGCGTTGGCGACCAGCTCGCTGACCAACAGGATCGCGGTGTAGGAAAGGGCGCCGAGCCGGGCGTCCGCTAGCACCGATTCGACGAAGCTCCGAGCCGTGCCGGCACTCAGCGGCACCGAAGGGAACGCCTGGCGGTACGTGCTCACGCCGGCGGCACCCGGGCGATCAGCACGGCCATGTCGTCGTGGGGCTTGTCGGAGAAGAGGTTGCGCGCCTCGTCCTCGATGCGGGCGGCCAGCGTGGCGGCGTCGACGGGGCCCGCGGCACGGATCACGGCGGCAATGCCGGTCTCTTCGAAGAACTCCCGGCCACGGTGGCGCTCCACGATCCCGTCGGTGAAGCAGACCAACGCGTCTCCCGCCCCGAGGTCGACATCGACATCGTGCAGCTCGATCTCGGGTGCCGCCCCCAGCAGGCTCCCCGGCCGGCCCACGGCCTCGACGGCACCGCCGGCCCGGGCCACCAGCGGCAGCGGGTGGCCACCCGAGCACACGACGGCGCCGGCGCCGCCCACCAGCGGCTGGACGATGACGAGGGCCACGGTGCAGAAGCGGGGCTCAGTGAGCTCCCACGCCGGCTCCTCGAAAGCCTGGAGGGCGGCGACGCGATCGGCCTCGGCGGCCAGCAGCACCCGGTTGAGGTGGGCGAGGATGGCCGACGGGCGGGGCTCGTAGAGGGCGATGGAGCGGATCGTGTGGCGGGCCAGGCCGGTGACCGCGGCGGCGTCCACCCCCTTGCCCCGCACGTCGCCGACGACGAGCAGCCACCGCCCGCCGTCGACGGCGAAGGCGTCGTAGAAGTCGCCGCCGACCTCGACACCCTCGCCGGCCGGCGCGTAGCGGGCGCCCAGCTCCAGGCCGGGGATCGACGGCAGGCTGGGAGGCAGAAGGCTGGCCTGGAGGCTGCGGGCAACTCGGCTCCGGTCGGCGAAGAGCCGGGCGTTCTCGATGGCGGTTCCCGCCCGGACGGCCAGCTGCTCGGCCAGTTGCAGGTCGGCGGCGTCCAGCCGGCGGCCGGCCTCGGTGACCAGCGTCAGCTCCCCCACGGCCCGGCTTTGAGAGCGCAGCGCGATGACCGACACCGACTGCGACTCGTCACAGGCGGCACCTTCCTCGACCAGCCGGCTGAGGTCCTGCAGCTTGGCCGGGTCGGCATGGGAGAGGGCGACGGGCATGGGCCGGCCGCGCTCGTCGACCAATTGGATGGCACAGCCGTCGGCCAGCCGGGGAACGGCCAGTTCGACGACCTGGGCGAGGGTGGTCTCCAGATCCAGGACCGAGGAGGCCAGGGTCGAGGACGCCTCGGCGAGGAACGTCAGCCGCTCCTGGGACCGCTCGGCGGCCATGCGGGCCTCCCGCTCGGCCGTCGCCGCCTCTCGGGCGTCCTCGTAGAGGGCGGCCCGGCGCAACGCGGTCGCGCACTGGGCGGCCAGGGCGGAGAGGATCCGCCGGTCGGCGTCGGTGAACTCCTGCTGTTGAGCGAACCCGACGACCATGGCGCCGAATGCGGTGCCGTCCTCGTCGATGAGCGGCGTGATCGCCACCGCGGTGGCGTCGGTCATCGGCGTGCCCCGGAAGATTGGGTACTGGGCGTCGCGGTCGGCCTGGTCGCGCAGGAGGACCATCTGGGCGGTTCGGATGGCGTCGCTGGCCGGCAGCGAGGCGGCCAGCGGGAAGCTTCTCCACTTGGCCTTGATCTCTTCGCGGTAGCCGACCTCGTGGACGATCTCGACGGTCTCCTCGTCGTCGGCCACCAGGAGAATGGAGCCGGTGACGCCGCCCAGGGCGGGCACGCCCTCGGTCAGGACCGCCTCAGCCACCGAGCGGGCGTCGACCGCCCGGATGAGCGACATGGTCACGTCCTGGAGGCCGCGGAGGCGGCCGGCGACGGTCTCGGCCTCGGCCCGGGTGGCCCGCTCGACTGCGAGGAGGTGGGCCCTCTCCTCGTCGGCCAACCGGCGGGCGGTGATGTCCGTCATGCACCCGATGCGACCGGTAACCGTGCCGGCGTCGTCCAGGGTGACCTGGCCCCGGCCCTGCAGCCAGTGGACCGACCCGTCGGGCCAGATGACCCGGTACTCGAGGTCGTAGGAGCCCTTGGTCTCCAGCGCCCGGTCGAGGACCGCCGCCACCCGGTGGCGGTCCTCGGGGTGCAGGATCGACATCCACGCCTCGGAGGTGCCGGGGAAGGTGCCAGGTTGCAGGCCGAGCAACGCCTCGGCGGTCTCGTCGAGGGTGACGTCCGTCGTCCGGCGGTCCCAGCGGAGGATCCCCAGCCGGCCGGCGGCCAGGGCCAGCCGCTGCTCGTCGCGGGTGGAACGGAGCTCCGAAGCCAGTCGCCGCTCGGCGGAGACGTCCTCGGCCTCGCCGACCACGGCGACCACGGCCCCGTGGTCGCCGACCACGGCCCGGTGCACGATGGCGATCTCCCGCGTGGAGCCGTCCTTGTGGCGGACCGAGAACCCGCCGGACCAGTCCTCGCCGATACCGACCTTCTTGAGGATCTCCGTGGCCTGGCTGACGAGCGACTGGGGTACCAGGAGCTCGACGACCTCGCGCCCGAGGACCTCGTCGGCGCGCCAGCCGTAGAGCTCCTCGGCGCCTCGGTTCCAGTAGACGATGGTGCCGGCAATGTCGGTGGCGACCACGGCGCGGCTGATGGCGTCGAGCACGGCCGCCGGCGTGATCGAGAGAACCTTCTCGCTCACACCACGGTCCCGGGCACCGCATCAGTGTATGGCGCCGCCCCGCCGATCCCGGGGCGGATCGTCGTTACCACGAGCCCCCGCCCCCGCCGCCCCCGCCCCCTCCCGAGGAGCCGCCGGAGAAGCCGCTGGAGCCCGAGCCCGCCGGCGTGGACGTGATCGTGCCTGCGGTGGTCACGGCGAACCCATCGATGGAGTGGGCGAAGCCGACGGCGGTGAAGTTCGAGGAGCCGCCGTACCAGGACGGTTGCAGCGCCTCATCCCCGAGGCCGGCAAAGGCTCGGGCCCACTTCTCGGTGGCGCCGAAGACGATGGCGTAGGGCAGGTACTCGGAGAAGAGGTTCTTCTGCTCGGCGAACCGGGCCCGGTCCTTCTCGGACTCCTCGATGAAGCGCCGGAAGCCGGCGACCCGGCGGAGCACGCCCGTGCCCTTGGCCGTGCGGCGGGGCATGCGCTTGGCCGAGAGGAGGAGCATGACGCTGGCGATCACCAGCGGCACGGCGACGAGGGCGGCGTGGGTGAGGGCCACGAGCACGACCAGGATGGCGACCGAAAGCACGACCGCCGCCCCGCCGATCACATACCACTTGGTGCGGACCTTGTCGGGGCGAGCGGTGAACCAGCCCTGGGCCATGACGTCGTCGTACAGAGCGTCCTGGACCTTGTTGAGCCGAGAGACGAATGTCGTCCGCAGGGAGGAGAGCTTCACCTCGTCGCCGTCCTCGAACAGCCCGTCCAGCAGCAGCTTCTCGTAGCGCAGCAGGCCGTCGCCCGACATCAGCTTGGTGAGGGTCCAGTCCGGCTTGCCGAACCAGCCCTTCTTCGGGATCTCGTCGATGCGGAGGTAGCCCCGTACGGCCAGGTCGACGATGGTGGCCGTGACGTCCAGCGGGTTGGCCGCCTCGTCGACCAGCGTTCCCACCTGTCCCGGGCGGAAGTCGTCGGGCGGGACGAACTCCACGGGCGTCTCGACCCGTCCCAGGGGGCCGAAGGACAGGCGGACGGCCTCGTCCTGGCCGGCGGTGGCGTAGGCGACGTCGACCGGGGATCCGGCGAAGGCCCGGTCCCGGCCGGTGCGCCACGCCAGCCGGGCGACGCCGAGGGCGGCGGCGACCAGCAGCAGCAGGCTGGCGCCGGCGGTGGCCGGCGTGGCGGAGAAGGCCCGGGCCATGCTCCAGCGCTCGTCGAGGATGGGCTCCGGCGCCGGCACCGCCCCCTTGGCGAAGGCGACCACCACGGTGATGCCGTCGCCGGCGCGGAGGCGGCGGTCGGAGAACGATGCGGTGCGGCCAGCGCGGCCCGCGTCAGCGCACGCCAGCCGGGACCCGGACTCACCTCCGAAGCAGGCGACCTCGATGATGTCCGCCGGCGTGGTGACCCGGATCGTGGCCTGCTCGATGGGGACCGGCCACTCGGTGCCAATGGCGTTCCAGTACAGCTCGTCGTGGCCCTCGAAGCCGTTGAGGGCGCCGTCGACCCGGTAGGTGATGGTGTAGCGGTGGGCGCCGGTAATCGTCTTGTCGGGGTCGCCGATCTTGAGCCGGGCCGTGTTGCCTGCGCCTTCCCGCTTGTACTGGTCGGGGGTGCCCGGCGATCCCTCCACCGAGATCACGTTGAGGGGGTAGGTGCGCTCATAGCGACTGTCGTAGTCGAGGCGGACGGGGATCTCCCGGAAGATGCCGTGTCGCTGGTTGGCGGCGAAGTCGTAGTCGATGACCTCGGTGATCAGCAGCGACCCGGTGGTCTCCACCCGGATGTCGACGTCGTAGGCGGTGATGCGCTCACCGGTGCCCTGCGCCATGTTCATTGGCGTCCCGAGGGCGGTCGCCGGCGCGGCGAAGAGCACGAGAGCGATCATCAGACAGGCTGCGGCTCCGGCCCGGCGGGTCATTCGTCGTCGGGCTCCCTCTCGCCCAGGCGGGCGACCAGCTCGCGATGCCGGCGCTCGAGGCGGTCGAGGTCGGCTCGGAGGCCGGCGACCGCGTCCTCCAGGGCGGCGACGCGGTCGATCCGGGCGGGCCGGCCGTCAGCCGAGGTTTCGTCGTCCTCGTCGTCGTCGCCGGCGAGGATCTCGCCCAGGTCGGCACCGAGGAGGTGCGCCCACCGGCTCTCCTTCTGGCCGGGCCGGCGCTCGAGCCGGGCGACGAGCGGCTCACTCCGGCCGGCCAGCTCTCGCAGGGCGACATCGACCTCCTCCTGGCTGGCGAAGGGTTGCAGCCGCTCCGTGCGCGTCCGCAGCTCGCCGGCGGTCTGGGGCCCGCGCAGCATCAGGACCGAGAGCACGGCCAGGTGCTGCGGCTCGATGGTGAAGACCTCGTCGAGGACGTGGCGGTACTTGTCGGCCCGGTTCGAGCGGCTGTAGACGATCCGCACCACGTTGTCCGAGCGCAGGTTCAGAAGCGCGTTGCTCACCGTGGCCTCGTCGAGCTTGGTGACCGGGTTGCGGTTCGACGTCTGGTTGCACGCCGCCACCAGGGCGTTCATGGTGAGCGGGTAGTTGTCGGGAGTCGCCATCTCCTTCTCGATGAGGCATCCCACGATCCTCGACTGCACCGGCGTCAGCTTCACGGGTGCAAGGGTACGACGTGGCTCTCGCTCTGAGCGTGCTGGACCAGGCGCCCGTCCCCGACGGCTCGACCGCGGCGGAGGCGTTGCAGCAGACGCTGGCGCTGGCCCGGGCGACCGAGGCGCTGGGCTACCGGCGGTACTGGGTGGCCGAGCACCATGGCACCCGGTCGCTGGCGGCCACCGCGCCGGAGGTGCTCGTGGGTGCGGTGGCCGGGGCGACGTCGAGCATCCGGGTGGGGTCGGGCGGCGTGCTGCTGTCGCACTACAGCCCCCTGAAGGTGGCCGAGGTCTTCCGGACGCTGGCCGCCCTCCACCCGGGCCGGGTCGACCTCGGGATCGGCCGTACGCCAGGCGCCGACCCGGTGACGGAGGCGGCGCTGCAGTACCTGCCGGGGGTGCCCGGCGACGAGCGCTACCCCGACAAGGTCGTCGACCTGATCAGCTTCCTGCACGACCGGCTGGAGCCCGGGCACCCGTTCGAGGCCGTGCGGGCCATGCCCGACGGCGTGCCGGCGCCGGCGGTGTGGATGCTGGGGTCCAGCAGCCACAGCGGGGCGGCGGCCGCCTACCTGGGCCAGCGGTTCGCCTTCGCCCACTTCATCACGCCGGCGTTCGGGCCCCAGGTGGTGGACGCCTACCGGCGGGGGTTCCAGCCCTCCGAGGAGGTGCCGGCGCCGGAGGCGCTGGTGGCGGTCGGCGTGGTGTGCGCCGACACCGACGCCGAGGCGGCCCGCCTGGCCCGCTCGGCCGAGGTGTGGGGGCTGCGGCCCGAGGGCACCGAGCGGGGACCGCTCCTATCGCCGGAGGACGCCGCTGCCCGCGCCTTGACCGACCTGGAGGAGGCGAAGGTGGCCCAGTCCCGGGCCGCGAGGATCGTCGGGGGGCCGGCCCGGGTGCGCGACGAGCTGGTGGCGTTGTCCGAGGCCTACGGGGTGGACGAGCTCATGCTGGTGACCGTCTGCCACGACGCCGGCGCCCGCCGGCGCTCCTACGAGCTGGTGGCCGAGGCGTCGTCCGGGTAGATCCGGTGCCATGGTCCCCGAAGTCGGCACCGAAGAAGCTCGCCGGAGGCCCGGAGACCCGGGCCGGCGCCGTCGCCCCTCTCTACCGCAAGGACCTCTGAAACTCCACGGTCACCGACAGGCCGCCGGCCTCCCGCGCCTCGGCATGCACGGCGGCGTGGTGGGCGCCGGCCACGGCCTGCACGATCGACAGCCCCAGGCCGTGGCTCCGGTGCCCGCCCACCCTGTCGGGCGCCAGCCGGCGGAACGGCTCGAAGAGGCCGGCGACCTGTTCGGGCGGGATCCGTGGGCCGCCGTTGTGGACGGTGAGCCTGACCCGGTCGCCGGCGACCACGGTCACCACCTCCATCCAGCCGCTGGCGACGTTGTGGCGGGCGGCGTTCTGCACCAGGTTCACGGCCAGGCGCTCGAGGAGCACGGGGTTGCCGGTGACGGGCGCCGGCTGCAGGTCGCGGCGGACGGCGAGGCCGGCGCCGGCGATCTCCTCCTCGGCCTGGTCGAGGGCGCCGGCGACCACGGTAGCCAGGTCGACCTCCTCGGTGGCGCCGGTGCCCTGCTGGCTGCGGGCCAGCACCAGCAGCCCGTCGATGAGCCCCTCGCTGCGGTCGACCGCGTCGCGCACCGAAACGGCCATGGTCCGCAGCTCCTCAGGGGTGGTGTCGGGGTCGGCCAAGGCGACGTCGACCACCGCCCGCTGGATGGCCAGCGGCGTGCGTAGCTCGTGGGAGGCGTTGGAGACGAAGCGCCGCTGGCTCTCGAAGGACGACTCGAGCCGGCCCAGCATCCCGTCGAAGGTGTCGGCCAGCTCCTTCAGCTCGTCCTGCGGCCCCTGGAGGGCGAGGCGCTCGTGGAGGTTGGTGTCGGACAGCCGGCGGGCCGTCGCCGTCATGTCCTGGATGGGCCGCAGCACGCGGCCGGCGAGCAGCCACCCCAGCCCCACCGAGGCGAGGGCCATGAGCCCGAGGGCGAGGGAGGATTGCACGACCAGCTCGCGCAGGGTCTCCTCCCTCAGCTGCTCCTCGAACTCGACGAGCACGTCGTCGAGAGGCTGGCCGTTGGAGACGATCAACTGCCCGGGGGCCGGCGCCGGGCGCACGAAGTCGATGGCGGTCCGCTCGTCGGCACCGACGCCCGGGCCGGCCATCACGCCCACGGGCCCGGTCTCCCGGTGCAGGCTGCGCTGTACCAGGGCGTAGTTGAGGGCCAGCAGGAGGGCGCCGGCGGCGAGGAACATGCCGCCGTAGACGAGAGTCAGCCGGAGGCGGATGGTGGGGCGGAAGGCCACGGTCAAGGGATCCGGTAGCCGGCGCCGGGCACCGTCTCGATCACCGGCGGGTTTCCGAGCTTGCGGCGCAGCTTGACCATCGTCACCCGCACCGCATTGGTGAAGGGGTCGGCGTGCTCGTCCCAGGCCCGCTCCAGCAGCTGCTCGGCGCTGACGACCGCACCGTCGGCCGCCAGCAGCACCTCCAGTACGGCCAGTTCCTTGTTGGTCAGGCGCAGGAAGTGGCCGTCGCGTGAGGCGGTCCGCCGGGCGGGGTCGACCCTCAGGGGGCCGCGCTCGATGACGGGCGGAAGCGCCGGCCCCGACCGCCGGGCCAGCGCCCGCACCCGGGCGATCAGCTCGCTGAAGGCGAAGGGCTTGCCCAGGTAGTCGTCAGCGCCCAAGGTGAGGCCCTCGACGCGGTCGTCCAGCCCGTCCGACGCGGTCAGCATGAGGATGCGGGGCGACAGCTCTTCGCCGGCCAGCCGCCGGCACACCTCGTCGCCGTGGACCACGGGCAGGTCCCGGTCCAGCACCACGACGTCGTAGCGGTTGACGGCGATCCGCTCCAGGGCGGCGGCGCCGTCGTGGGAGACGTCGACGGCCATAGCCTCCCGCCGCAAGCCACGGGCGATGGCGTCGGCCAGCACTCGCTCGTCCTCCACCACCAGCACCCGCATCTCAGTCCTCATGCTGTCCAGGTCGGGATAACCGTGGCATAACCACTGTGGTTTACGGCCGCGACAGGCGCGATTCCGTACGACTGCCCATGCCGGGACGGCGACCGTCCGCTCCGGCAAGGAGAACGATATGCATCGACGGTGGCGAACCGTGCTCGTGCCCGCGGTCGTGGCCGTGGGCCTGCTAGCGACGGCGTGTGGCGGCGGGTCCGCCGGCGCCACCGGCGGAATCGCGTCGGCCGGCGACGGGACCACGGCGAAGCGCCCAGCCGACAAGACGAAGGTCGACCCTGAGCAGGCCGGGCTGGACTTCGCCCGGTGCATGCGCGAGCACGGGGTCGACATGCCCGACCCCCAGGCCGGCGGCGGCGGCATGGTGATGATCGGCCCCGGGCCGGGGGAGGTGCAGGCCGGCACCAGGGTCGGCCCGCCGGAGGGCTTCGAGGAGGCCCACGAGGCGTGCGGTCACATCCTCGAGGACCTGATCGGCGACGGACCCGGCCCCATGGACCCGGCCGAGCAGGACCGGGCCCTGAAGTTCGCGCAGTGCATGCGGGACAACGGCATCGACATGCCCGACCCCGACTTCTCCGGCGGCGGCGTCCGCATCACGATCGGTCAGGACCCGGGCGTCGGCCCGGATGGGGAGACGTTCAAAAAGGCCCACGAGGCCTGCGGCGGCATCTTCGGCCCGCGCCACGGCATGAGCTCCGGGGCGGTTGCGGTCGCCGGAGGAGGCCGGTCATGAGGGCGCGGATCCTCGGCTTGGGGCTCTCGGTGGCCATCATCGCAGCGGCTGGCGTGGCCATCGCCGCCCGTGGCGGCGGGGCCAGGGCGGCGGCGACCGGGGCCGCTGACGACGAGCCGGGCGTCTCGTCGGTGGCGGTCGCCCGGCGGGATTCTGGTGGCCCGCACGGAGCTGGACGGCACGCTTGGCTACTCGGGCACCCTCCGGGTCGCCGGCCAGTTGCAGGGCGTCGTCACCGCGGTGCCCGATGCCGGGACGGTGGTCGAGCGGGGCCAGCCCCTCTACTGGATCGACAACCGCCCGGTCCTGCTGCTCTACGGCGACCTGCCGGCGTGGCGCCGGCTGGCGGCGGGAATGGCTGACGGCCCCGACGTCCGCCAGCTGGAGGCCAACCTCGTGGCCATGGGCCACGCCACCGAGGCGGAGCTCACCGTCGACGAGAAGTTCACCGCGGCCACCACTGCGGCGGTGAAGCGCTGGCAGAAAGCGGCCGGCGTGGAGGAGACGGGCGTCATCGAGCCCGGGCAGGCCGTGTTCCAGCCCGGCGCCTTCCGGGTCGCCGAGGTCAAGGTGGAGAGAGGCTCGCCGGCGCTCCCCGGGCAGCCGATGTTGACCGGCACGTCGATCACCCGGGTGGTCACCGTCGACCTGGACGCCTCGAGGCAGACGCTGGTCAAGGCCGGTGACAAGGTGGAGGTGAAGCTGCCCGACGGGCGAGTCACGCCGGGGACCATCTCCTCGGTCGGCACCGTGGCCCGGTCCTCGGGTCAGGGCGAGTCGGCCCGGCGCGTGGTGACGGTCACGGTGACCATGGACGACCCGGCGGCCTCGGGCTCACTGGACCAGGCGCCCGTGAAGGTCGGCATCACCAGCGACTCCCGCAAGGGCGTGCTCACCGTTCCCGTCAACGCCCTGCTGGCGCTGGCCGAGGGCGGCTACGGCGTACGCCTCCTCGACGGGCGCACCGTAACCGTCACGCCCGGGCTGTTCGCCCGGGGCATGGTCGAGGTCAGGGGCGAGGGCATCGCCGAGGGCGTCGAGGTGGAGGTCCCGGCGGCATGAGACTCCGTTCGGGCGAGGTCTCATCGATCGCCGGTCGTCCATCTTGGTTTGGCGGGCGGCGATGACGCCGGTCATTGAGCTTCGCGGGGTGACCAAGCGGTACCCGGGTCCGGTCGACGTCCTGCAGGGGGTGGACGTGACGGTGCATGCCGGCGAGCTGGTCGGCATCGTTGGGCCGTCGGGGTCGGGCAAGTCCACCCTCCTGCACCTGATGGGCACCCTCGACCGGCCCTCGGCTGGGGTCGTGCGCATCGCCGGTGAGGACGTCGCCGGCCTCGGCGACCGGGCGCTGTCGGGCCTGCGGGCCAGGACGATCGGCTTCGTGTTCCAGCAGTTCTTCCTGCTGGACGGGATGTCGGCGGCCGACAACGTGGCCCAGGGGCTGCTGTACCACGGCGTGCCGGCCCGGCAGCGCCGGCGGCGGGCCACCGAGACGCTGGAGCGGGTCGGTCTGGGCCACAGGCTGGGGCACCGGCCGGCGCAACTGTCCGGGGGTGAGCGCCAGCGGGTGGCCATCGCCCGGGCGGTCGTCGCCCGGCCGGCGCTGGTCCTCGCCGACGAGCCGACCGGCAACCTCGACAGCCGGTCCAGCGACGAGGTGTTCGCCATCCTGGCGGAGCTCAACGTCGACGGGACGACGGTAGTGGTTGTCACCCACGACCGGGAGCGGGCCGCTGGCCTGCCCCGGGTCGTGGAGATGCTCGATGGGCGGGTCCGTTCCGATCTGGCGGCGGCCCGATGAGCGCCCTGGCACCCGGCGACCTGCTGCGGGTCGGTAGCGTCGGCCTCCGGACCCGCCAGCTGCGGACCGGGCTGTCTGGCCTGGGCATCGCCATCGGCATTGCCGCCATGGTGGCCGTGCTCGGCATTTCATCGTCCAGCAGGGCCGACCTGCTCGCCCAGCTCGACCGGCTAGGGACGAACCTTCTCACGGTGAGCCCGGGCCAGACCCTGTTCGGCGAGGACGCATCGTTGCCGAAGGAGTCGGTCGGGATGATCGGGCGCATCGGGCCGGTGGAGTCGGTGAGCGCGACAGGCACCGTCTCGGCGTCGGTGCGCCGCAGCGACCTCATCCCGGCCCAGCAGACGGGCGGCATCGCGGTGCGGGCCGCCCGGAGCGACCTGCTGGGCGTGCTGGGCGGGGCCGTCCGCTCCGGGAAGTTCCTCGACGCGGCCACGGAGAGGTATCCCGTCGTGGTCCTCGGTTCGGTGGCGGCCGAGCGCCTCGGGATCGACCGGGCCGTCCCCTCAGTGCTCGTGCTCGTCGGCGACCAGTGGTTCACCGTCGTCGGCATCCTCGACCCGGTGGCGCTGGCGCCGGAGATCGACCGCTCGGCGCTGGTCGGCTTTCCCGTGGCCGAGTCGGTGCTGGGCTTCAGCGGCAACCCGACGACGATCTACACCCGCTCGGCCGAGGAGTTCGTCGACGCAGTGCGCGACGTGCTTCCGGCGACCGCCAACCCGGCCAACCCCGAGGAGGTCAAGGTCAGCCGGCCCTCCGACGGGCTCGCCGCCCAGGCCGCGACCAAAACGGCCTTCACCGCGTTGCTCCTGGGCCTGGGCGCGGTCGCCCTGCTGGTCGGCGGCGTCGGCATCGCCAACGTCATGGTGATCTCGGTCCTGGAGCGCCGGCCCGAGATCGGCCTGCGCCGCGCTCTGGGCGCCACCCGGGGCCAGATCCGCACCCAGTTCCTGTCCGAGTCACTGCTGCTCTCCGTGCTCGGCGGAGTCGCCGGCGCCGGCCTTGGTACCGCAGTCACGTGGGCCTACGCGTCGAGCCGGGACTGGACGGTGGTGGTGCCGGCGCTCAGCCTGGCCGCCGCCCTGGGGGCGGCGCTGGCCATCGGCAGCGTCGCCGGCCTCTACCCTGCGGTCCGGGCCGCCCGCCTGTCGCCGACGGAGGCGCTGCGCTCGGTGTGACCCCGACCCGCTTCGCTATTTCCGGCGGAGGCGCTTCCACCAGGGGGCCTTCTGGCCGTCACGCTCGACGCCCAGCTCGGCCATGATCCGCGGGCCGGCGGCGTTGATGATGTCCTCGGCCTCGTCGAGGAGCTCGGCGGCGCCGTTGCCCAGCCCCGGCGGCTCCGGCGGGGTCGGCGGCGCCAGCAAATTGCCGTGGGTCCAGTTGACGTCGGCCAGGCGGGGGGCGAAGCCGACGCAGTTCTCCGGGCACCGCCAGGGGGCCTCTGGGGCCAGGTCGATATTGCATTTCCGCACCGTTTCGCCGGTCGGATAGGTCCGGCTTTCGTAGTTCTTGCAGTCGGTCCGCATCGGCATGTCAACCATCTTTCCAGTTCTTTCGTTAATTCGGTTGACGGGGCGCGCGGCAGTGGACACGATGTACCCATGCGAGTAGTGGCCTGGCAGAACGCGTGCAAGCAGGGCGGCGGCGATCGCGGCCTCGCGCGCCTGCGTCCGACCATGGCCACCGCACCGTCCGCCGCCGAGCGGTCGTTCGGCATCCACCACAACTACATCGAGCGGCCATGGGGCCCAGGAGGCGCATCACCGGGTTAGCACCCCACCACCTCCACAGCAGGCCCCAAGGCCGCCGGGATTCTCCCGGCGGCCTTTCTCATTGCCTGACCACAGAGACCAACCACACACGAGACGCAGAGAACACGAGACGGAGAGGAGCGAACAGATGCTGGCCGAGCGGCGGGAAAACGAGGAGTTCAACGAGGGCCAGGACCAGGCGTGGCTGTGGACGAACGCGCGGTGCAACGACGGTACGGGGAACCTGGCGGCGCTGTTCTTCTCCGAGCAGCTTGACGACATCGCCCGGGCCAAGGCCTTCTGCGGTGCGTGCCCGGTCAAGGATGCCTGCTTTGAGGCCGCTTTGGTCCGGCGCGAGCCCTACGGCGTCTGGGGTGGCCGCCTGTTCTTCAAGGGCAAGGTGCTGGCGGTCAAGCGGCCCCGGGGCCGTCCGCCCAAGAACCCGCGTCCCGAGATGATCGTCGACGACGGTCCCGAGACCCTGATCGCCTGACCCCCCACAGGCCCCCACACCCGCCGGCGGGCTCCCCCGCCCGCCGGCGGGAAGTGTCGGCCCCCGTAGGGGATTCGGTGCAGAATCCAGGCATGAGCAGTCAAGAAGATCCCGAGGAGAGCGCGACCGCCGACGACGAGACCGCCGGCGGCGGCGCTGAGGAGCCGGAGAACCGTGCACCGGAGACGCCCGCCGCCGGCGGCGAAGGCGACGACGACCATGAGGTAGACCGGCTCCCGACGGAGGACGAGCGCATCGAGCAGCTGACCGAGCGCATCGAGAAGGCCCGGACCCAGGCGGAGGAGGCCGGCGTGCTCACCGACGATGACGCTGAGGAGTACGTCGAGAGCGGTGCCACCGAGGAGGAGGACGACCAGACCATCACCCCGCCCGGGTGAGGCTCAGGCCTTCAGCGTCAAGGACCTGACCACCGCTTCGGCCGGGGCGATCGACCGGTCGAAACCGTCATTCGGGGCGACGATGGAGATCACGAGCGTCCGGCCGCCGTTGCCGACGACGTAGAGGCGCATCCGCCGGCCCTGGTCCAGCTTGACCACGCGGTACCTGGGCCGTTCGGCGTCGAGCTGGAACAAGACGACACACCGCTCCGCGCACGCGCCCGAGGCGTACCCGTCGCCGACCTCCACGTCGATGCGCGCTGCGCCGGCGCCGGCCACCGTGGCCGACCCGGCCCGGGAAGCCCGCAGCCGGGGATGGCGAGCCAGCCAGTCGGTCAACGGCCGCGGCGCCGGCTCGACCGAGTCGGCGGCGATGTAGTCCGGGGCCGTCGAATACCGGCCGTCGGCCCGGAACACCCGCTTCACGTCGAGGAAGCTCAGCTCTACATCGCCGCCCCGACGCAGGGTCACCACGTCACCGGCCTCGCCCTCGGCCATCGTCCACCCGCTCTCGAGGTCGAAGGCGACCCCCGGGAACATCCCCGCCGTCGTGTAACGGCCGGCCGGGATGGGACCCTCGCCGGTCGCCAGGGGCTTCGGGACGACTGTCGTCGTCGTGCTCGACCCGCCCGAGCCCCCGCCGGCGGCCGCGGCCACCAAGGCCACGACCACAACGGCGAGGACCGCCAGGCCGGCGAATGCCGGCCGGCGATCGACCGACGGCCACGCCGGCTGGGGCGCCGGCGCCTCGATCGCCGCCGTCTCGGTGAGGTCCAGGCGCTGAGTTGCGGTGGGTGACGGGCCGGAAAGGTTCTGCGCCATCTCCGCTGCGCTGGCGAACCTCCGGCCGGGATCGCGCTCCATCGCCCGCTCCACCGCGGCGACCAGGTGCTCGGGCAGCCCGGGCATCAGCTCGGCGAGGGCCGGCGGTTGGTCGCTCTGAATCGCCTTGGCCACCGCCACCGGTGTGTCGCCGTCGAACGGCGGCCGGCCGCTCAACGCCTCGTAGAGGAGCACCCCGACCGAGTAGAGATCGCTCGCAGGTGTGGCCGGGCGCCCGGCCAGCCGTTCAGGTGGGAGGTAGCCCGGCGTGCCCAGGATCAGTCGCCCGGTGGTGACGTCGACCTCGGAGCCCGCCTTGGCGATTCCGAAGTCCGCCACCTTCGCCGTCCCGTCGGGGCAGATGAGCACGTTGGCGGGCTTGACGTCACGGTGGACGATCCCGGCAGCATGAGCTGCGTCGAGGGCGGCCAGCACGTCATTCGCCACGCCCTGCGCCCGCTCGGGGGCCAGCGGTCCCTCGGCGATCTCGTCGGCCAGCGTGCGGCCCGGGAGCCGCTCCATCACCAGGAACGGAGCGCCCTCATGCTCGCCGCTGTCGTAGACGGTAACGATGTTGGGGTGGTTGAGGCTGGCTGCGGACCGAGCCTCGGCCTCGAAGCGCGCCCTGGGCTCCGAACGGGTGGCCACGTCGGAGCTCAGGAACTTCACCGCCACGTCTCGTCGCAGCCGGAGGTCCCGTGCCGCCCAGACGTCCGCCATCCCGCCCTGGCCGAGCCGCTCACCCAGCTCGTAGCGATCGGCGATCGTCGTCGAGGAGCGGGTCACTCCGAAGACTTACCCAGATCCTCGCATCGGTGGCGGATCGGTCGACGGGCCGACGTGTTCGGCGAGCCAGTCGTTCATGGGCCGGGCCGCCCGCCAGACCTCGACGATCCTGTCGGCCGCGCCCGGCGTGTGCAGCCAGCGGGCGGGCGGGTGGCGGCGCATCACCGCCACGCTCTTGTGGCGGAGCAGCTCCACCCGTGGATGATCTCGCGGGTAGCCGCGAGGTGCGGTCTTGAGCGCCGGCGACTCGTTGGTGAGCTCCCGGGGGGCCAGGTCGGCCATGATCCGCCCGAGCGCGGCGCCGGCCTCCTCGTCGTCGACCGCCCGCCGGTACCGGTCGAGCTGATCGTTCGCCATCATCCAGTACCCGGAGGCGACGACCAGCCCGGTGGCCGAGATCTCGACGTAGTACGCCTCACCACCTTCGCCCTCGGTCACCGCGTAGCAACGCGTCTTGTAGGGCGACTTGTCCTTGCTGAAGCGCACGTCCCGGTTGGGGCGGAACACCTTCAGCGGGCCGAACTCGTCGGCGACGAGTTCGCCCAGCGCTTCAAACGGCGCCTTGACGTCACGCTCGTAGACGTCCTTGTGGGCGGTCCAGAAGGAGCGGCTGTTGTCCTGTTCGAGGTCTCGGTAGAAGTCGAGGGCGCCGGCGGGCCAGCCGTGGAATCCGGCCACGCCGGTCAGCCGGCGCCGGCGGCCACCGCGGCCGCCTCCTTGACGAGCCGGCGCACGACCTTGCCGATGGACGCCAGGTCGGAGCCGTCGAGGGCGTGGTCGATCCGCTCGGCGACGACCTGGGCGGCGGCGGCCAGGACCGGCTCTGCCGGAGCCCCGCCCGGCACGGCCACGATCCGGTCGTCGTCGGCGGTGCCGACGGCGCCGTCGAGGAGCAGCTCGGCGACCAGCAGGCCGGCGAGGCAGGCGTTGAGGTTGCCGCCGGTGCCGAGTTGGGCGCGGCCCTTGCCGGGCTTGATCGCCACGAGCGCCAATTCCTCGGCGAGGAGCATGCTCCGACGCTACCGCCCCCTATCCGAGGAGCAGGGCGACGGTTCCATAGCTCGACGTGAAGCCGGTGCTCAGACGCCCAGCTGAAGCTGGCTGACCGCCGGCGCCGGCGGCTCAGCCTTGATCGTCACTGAGCGGGACTGCCGTGGGCCGGCCGAACGCCCGCCGAAGCGGGCGACCAGGTCGCGCACGGTCTGCGCCAGCTCGTCCTGGGTCTTCGCCGGCGCGTAGGCCCGGGGGTAGAGGCCGGCGTAGCGCTCCAGAAGATCCGGGCGGGCGCCGGTCAACCAGCGCAGGTAGTGCTCCCGCACCCCGGAGCGCAGGTGGAGCAGCAGGGGGGTGACGGACACGGCGCCGGCCTCCACGCACGCCTTGACCACCGCCTCCAGTTGCTCGGGGCCGTCGGACAGACCGGGCAGGATCGGCGCCACCAGCACGCCGCACGGCACGCCGGCCTGGTTGAGCTTGGCCACCGCCTCCACCCGCCGGCGGGGATGGGGCGTGCCCGGCTCGGTCAGCCGCCAAACCTCCTCGTCGAGGGTGCCGATGGAGAAGTTGGCCCGCACGTCGGTGCGCTTGGCGGCCTCGGCCAGCAGGTCGAGGTCACGCAGGATGAGCGTCGACTTGGTGAGGATGGAAAACGGGTTGGCGGCCGCCGACAGCTCGCCCACGATGCCTTGCGTCAGCCGGTACTTGCCCTCGCAGCGCTGGTAGGGGTCGGTGTTGGTGCCCATGGCGATGTGGTCGCCGGCCCACCGCCCCGGTGCCAGCTCCGCTCGCACCCGCTCGACGGCGTTGATCTTCACCACGATCTTCCGGTCGAAGTCGTCGCCGGCGTTCATGCCCAGGTACTCGTGCGTCGGCCGAGCGAAGCAGAATACACACGCATGCGAGCAGCCCCGGTACGCGTTGATCGTCCAGCGGAAGGGCATGCGGGAGGCTTTGGGCACCTCGTTGATGACCCGGCGGGCGTGGACATGGAGGAACTCCAGGCCCCGGAACTCGCCCCGGCCGATGTGGCGCTCGACCTCCTGCTCGAAGAGGGCGCCCTGACCGCCGTCGTCGTCGGCCAGGCGCCAGCGCAGCTCGCTCACCCGACCAGACTACCCGAACGTGCGTTCGCTACTACCGCGAACCGGGAACACACCCTAGGCTCACCGCAATGGAATACACCAAGCGGTATCTGGCCGAGGAGGTCGGGCTCGACCACGCCGACGGACAGATCACCCGGCGGGAGGCTCTGCGCCGGCTGGGGATGATGGGCATCTCCCTGACGGCGGCGTCGGCGCTGCTGGCGGCCTGCGGTGGCGGCGACGACGGCGAGGACCAGGTGGTGGCGCCCGGCGGCCAGGGGGCGTCGTCCACGACGGCGGCGTCGGTGGCCACCACGGTGGCCAGCCCCAGCACGACCCGGCCGGCGAGCACGCCCGTGGCGAGCCAGGACATCACGTTCCCCGGCGCGCGGGGCACGCTGCGGGGCGCCTACGCCGCAGCCGCCACTCCCAAGGGCGGTGTGATCGTCATCCACGAGAACCGGGGCCTGGTCGACGGCACGCGGGCGGTCGTCGGGCGCTTGGCGGGCGATGGGTACAGCGCGCTGGCCATCGACCTCGTCTCCGGCCTCAACCAGGGCGGCACCGCGGCGGTGCCGTCGGGCGACGTGGGGTCCCTGCTGTCCAACGCCGACGTGGGAGACCGCCGCAACGACGTCAAGGCCGGCTTCGACGAGCTGGCCAAGCGCAACGCCGGCCGCAAGCTGGGCATGATGGGGTTCTGCTTCGGCGGCACCGTGGTGTGGGACCACCTGACGACGAACGAGCCCCGGCTGGCCGCGGCGGCGCCCTTCTACGGCGGCACGGTCGAGGGAGCAACCTTCCTGGCCAAGGCCGCAGTCTTGGGTATCTACGGCGAGACCGACACCCGGATCAACGCCACCCGGGACGCGGCGAAGGCGAACCTCGTGAAGGCCGGCGTGCCGCATGAGATCAAGACCTACGCCGGCGTGGGCCACGGCTTCTACAGCCAGGTCGACTCCCCGCAGTCCAAGCAGGCCTACTCCGACGTCCTGGACTGGTTCGACCGCTACCTCAGGTAACTAACCTTCGCCGGATGCCCGTCCGCTACCGGCGCGCCCTCGAGGGCCTGCTCGGCGTGCCCGCCACCGAGGGCAACGCCGTCGACGTGCTCCGCAACGGCGACCGCATCTTCCCGGCCATGTTCGAGGCCATCGCCGCCGCCACCTCGACGGTCGACTTCCTCACGTTCGTCTACTGGCAGGGCTCGATCGGCCGGGAGCTGGCCGAGCTGCTCGCCGAGCGTGCCGCGGCCGGCGTGCGGGTGCGGGTGATCCTCGACGCCGTCGGCGCATTCAGCATGGATCGCAGCCTGGTGGACCGGATGGTGGCGGCCGGCGCCCAGGTGGAGTGGTTCCGCCCGGTCAACAAGGCCCGCTTCTGGGAGGCCAACCACCGCAGCCATCGCAAGGTGCTGATCTGCGACGAGGACGTGGCCTTCACCGGTGGCATCGGCATCGCCGATGAGTGGCGGGGCGACGCCCGGGGCCCAGGGGAGTGGCGAGACACGCACTTCCGCATTCGGGGGCCGGCGGTCGACGGCCTGCGGGCCGCCTTCGTGCAGAACTGGGCCGAGACCGGCCGGCCGTTGCTCGACGAGGGCATCGACCGCTTCCCGGAGCAGCCAGTGACCGGCCAGACCGTGGCCCAGGTCGTCCGGGGGGCGGCGCAGACCGGATGGAGCGACGTAGCCACCCTCGTCCGCTCGTTGCTGGCGCTGGCCCAGGAGCGGGTCCGGATCACCACCGCCTACTTCGTGCCCGACGAGGCGACCTGCGCAGCGCTGGCCGCCACCGCCCGCCGAGGCGTCGAGGTGGACGTGCTCATTCCCGGGCCCCACATCGACAAGCGCTACGTGCAGCTGGCCGGCCAGGCTCAGTATGACGTCCTTCTCGGCGCCGGCGTGCGCCTGTGGTCCTACCAGGTGAGCATGCTTCACGCCAAGGTGATCACCGTCGACCGCGTCGTGGCCAGCGTGGGATCCGCCAACTTCACAAGCCGGTCCCTACTCCTCGACGACGAGGTGAACGTCGTCGTGTTCGATCCCGACCTGGTGGCTGTCCTCGACGATCACTTCGAGGCCGACCTCGCGGCCTCCGCCCTCGTCGACCCCCAGTCCTGGCCCGACCGCAGCCGGGCCCAGCGGGCCCTGGAACAGCTCGTCGCCGGCCTCGGCGGCCGGAACATGTAGGGCTCTTCGCCCCGGCTACTTGACGATGAAGGTGCCCGACATGGCGCTGGGGTGGATCTTGCAGTGGAAGGCGAAGGTGCCGGCCTTGAGCGCGGGCACGTCGAGGGTCTTGAGCCCATGGGGGACGATGCCGGCGTCGAAAAGAGCCTCGGAGGCGCTGTGGCTCGCGAGGATCTGGATGTTGTGGGTCACCTGGTCCTTGTTGTCGAAGTTGACCTTGAACGCCTGGTTGGCCGGGGCGGCCAGGCAGTCGGTGTTGAACTTCGTCCCGCTGGCGACAAGGGTCAGCGTCGTCCCCGACGGGGAGCAGTCCGACGTGGCGTTGCCGGCGTGATCGGTGTGGCCATGGTCCTGGTTGGCCGGCGGGCCGCCGGCGAGCGGGTCGGTGTCGTCGGTTCCCCCGCCACCGCAGCCAACGAGGAATAGCGCCGATACGGCCGCAAGGGCAACGAGCCTCTTCATGGGATCCTCCTCGGTGGCGTGCCGCCCCTATCGGCGCCGCGCTCATACTCTACCGGCCCCCCTCCTCCGTCCACCTCAGGGAGAACCCTGAGACGGCCGGCCCCGCGATCCGGGCGCCCTATGCGAAGCTGAACCCGTATGACGGCGCCGAACTACTCCCGCCGCCGCTTCCTGGCCCTCGCCGGCGCCGGCTCGGCTGCCGTCGCCCTGGCCGGGTGCAGCACCGGGGGGAAGAAGGCCTCGCCGGTGCCGGCCGACGGCCCCGAGGTCATGGCCGCCGAGGAGGCGCGGAAGCGCCCCGGCGCCGCGGTCAGGGATCTCGCCATCGTCGCCGCGCCCTTGGCGGTGGACCTCGGCGGGCTCACCGCCAACACCTGGGCCTACGGCTCCGAGGTGCCCGGCAAGGAGATCCGCATCAAGGCCGGCGAGGTGATCCGGGCCCGGTTCACCAACCAGCTGCCTCAGCCGGCGACGATCCACTGGCACGGCATCGCGCTGCGCAACGACATGGACGGCGTGCCCGGCATGACCCAGGAGGTCGTGGCCCCGCAGGGCACCTTCGACTACGAGTTCACCGTTCCCGACCCCGGCACGTTCTGGTTCCATCCCCACGTCGGCCTCCAGCTCGACCGCGGCCTGTACGCCCCGCTCATCGTCGAGGACCCCACCGAGCCGGGGCGCTACGACCGGGAGTACGTCGTGGTCCTCGACGACTGGACCGACGGCCTCGGCCAGTCACCGGAGGCGGCGCTGGAGGACCTGCGCGCCGGGCGCGGCCCCCACGCCCTGCACCAGGCCGGCGGCGGGCCCCACAGCGACGCCCTGAACAGCGGGGGCGGCGACGTCAGCTACCCGCTCTTCCTCCTGAACGGCCGCCACTCCTCGGCGCCGGTCGAGCTCGCCGCCCGTGCCGGGGAGCGCATCCGCTTGCGGATCATCAACGCCGGCGCCGACACGCCGTTCCGGGTGGCGGTCGGCGGCCACCAGATGACGGTCACCCACGCCGACGGGTTCCCCGTCGTGCCGGTCACCGTCGACACGCTGATGATCGGCATGGCCGAGCGCTACGACGTCACGGTCACCGTCGCCGGCAGCGGTGTCTTCCCCCTCATGGCGGTCGCCGAGGCCAAGGCCGACGAGGCCATGGCGGTCATCCGCTCGGGCGCCGGCGAGGTGCCCGATCCCGGCGTGCGCCCCCGCGAGCTCAACGGCCGGATGCTCCAGCTTTCGGATCTGGTGGCGGCCGAGCCGGTCCGGCTCGCTCCCGGCCGCCCCGACCGGATCCACAAGATCGCCCTCGGCGGCGGCGACGCCGGCTACGTGTGGACGCTGAACGGCAAGCCCCACGGGCAGAACACGCCGCTGGAGGTGCGCCAGGGCGAGCGGGTGCGGCTGGACTTCACCAACAGCACGACGATGTTCCACCCGATGCACCTGCACGGCCACACGTTCCAGGTCATCAACCCGGGGGGTACGCCCGGCGCCCGCAAGGACACCATGATCGTCAAGCCGTCAAAGGAGACGACCTCGGTGGAGTTCGTCGCCGACAACCCCGGCCAGTGGATGATCCACTGCCACAACAACTACCACCAGGAGGGGGGCATGATGCTGACGCTCTCCTACGTCACCGACCGCTCGCTGACGTCGGCCGAGCGGGCGACGCCGCTCGGCCTGGTGTGCGACTGGCTGGCGCCCCGCGTCGGCTGACGAGCCGCTACGCCTCCGCCGCCACCGCAGGCCGGAGCAGCCACCGGTCGGCTTCGCCGCCGGCGTCGAGCTCGCGCCACGTCCGGGTCAGCGCCGGCAGCCGGTTGAGCAGCACCAGCCGGAAGGTGTCGTGGAGGTCGACCAGGGCCCGGCGGAGGAGCACGCCGTCGGCGAAGGCAGACCGGCCCGGGTGGGCGACGAGGTGGCGCACGGCGTCCCAGCTGAACATGGCGCCGGCCCCGTCCTCGCGGATGCGACGGGCGCGGGTGGGGTCGCGGCTGTCGGCGGTCTTGGCGCTGGGCGCCACGCCGGCGGCCACCACGCACTCCCGGAAGCGGGGATCGTCGCCCAGGCTCCAGGTGCGCTCCAGGGCGGGCCTGGCCGGTCCGTAGGCCAGGGCGGTGAAGCGCTCGACCGCCGACCACAGGAGCAGGTAGGCGGACTGGAGACCGTAGAAGCGCTCCCACATGCCGGCGTCGTCGCCCGGCACGGTGGGAAACGGGGCGGTGGCGTGTTCCAGGGCCGCCCGGCGCACGTGGGCCATGCCATGGCGCAGGAGAGGGTCGTCGTTGGCCGACCACGATGAGAACCACTCCTCCGAGCTGCCCCGGTCCGGGTGGCGGCCGCGGAGGACGTTGACCCGCCCCGGGCGGCCGTCGACGCGCATCTCGGTCATGTCCCAGCGGTAGTGCTGGCGGGGGGCGAAGTCGCACACCGCGGTGTACGCGTCCTTCTCCCGGCCTGCGGCGAAGGTGAGCAGGACGCCGCTGACCCCCATCTTCCCGTCGGGGTCGAGCAGGGGCAGGCCGTCGCGCACCCGCAGGCCGCCGGCGATCAGCGTGGCGAACTCCTTCTGGACGACATAGCCCTCCAGCAGGTCGTATGCGGGCTGGTCGGGCTTGTCGGGGCCGTAGGCGAACATCGGCAGGTGGAGGCGGGGCGGTGGCTCGAGGAGCTCGGGCATCAGTCGCTGGCTTTCGGGGAGGGGCGGACTTCGCCGGGGTTTGTGGACCACGCCGGCTGGTGCAGAACTACCACGGATGGTGCTCGCCGACGAACGCGTCCCGTTCACGTCCATCGACGAAGCCGTCCACCTGCTCGACACGCCGGCCGAGCGTGGAGCATCCAGCTCGAGGTGCGGGACTCGGGGCGATCCGCGAGCACCGGCTCCGGGCTGCGGTGCCCGTCGCCCTTTCGCCGCACCCATCGAGACGGCTCTCGGCATGGTCTCCGAGCGGGTCGTGCCCTATCAGGAGGCGTTTGACCCGATCGGGTGACGGGCAGGTTCCGCGAAGCGCTCTCTATCGCCGAGGAGGTTGTCAATGGCCGACTTCGTCACCGTTCTGACCGAGGACCACCGCCGGGTGGAGCAGCTGTTCAAGCAGTTCGACGAGACCGGCGACATCGGCGTGGCCCGGCTGATCTTCCTGGAGCTGACCGTCCACTCCATGGTCGAAGAGGAGCTGCTGTACGGGCTCTACTCATCCAAGGTCGACAACGCCGGCGCCGCGGAGGCCCGGGCCGAGCACCAGGAGGCCAAGGATCTGATCGTGGAGCTGGAGGGCATGGACCCCGGCAGCGACGAGTTCATCACCACCATGACCAAGCTCAAGACCTCGGTGCTGCACCACGTCGACGAGGAGGAGAACGAGATGTTCCCCAAGATCCTCAACGCGATCCCCGACACCGCGTCGGTCCTCGGCAACGACATCGTCGCCCGGCGGGCCGTGGTTGAGGAGCAGGTGCGGGGCGACCGGCAGGTCGGGATGGCGGCTTCGACCACCGGCCAGAAGCCGACGGCCAGCCCCGAGCCCGGCTGGTAGGGCCTAGGGGCGGGACTCGACCCGCCCGCCGAGCGCCTCCCACACGGCCTCGGTGTGGGAGAAGGTGCCATCGGGCAGGGTGCGCAGCCGCTCGATGAGGTCGGGCGGGGCGTTCAACTCCTCGGCGCAGCCGAGAATGGCCTCCCTGTCGGCGGGCCAGATCGACGGGCGCAGGTGGGCGGCCAGCCGGCTGCGGGCCTCGGCCTGGTCATGGTCGAGGCCGTTCTCGCTCGTCTGCTCCGGGTGAAGGTCGCCGCTCAGGAGGGCGTCCGTCGTTGGCTCGTCGTCGGCCGCACCCTCCTGATGGCGCCCCTCGTCGGCGCGCGCCTCGCTCGGCGAGCCCTGCGTCAGCGGTCGGGTGTCGTGCTCCAGGCCGTCGTCGATCCTGGGGGAGTGCTTGTCGCTTCCGCGTTCCATGGAGGCCCCCTACCCACGAAGCCAGGAATGACAAGCTTGTAACTGTCGCACCGACTTGGGATGCTTGATGCGATGGTCCTCACGGCGCTGCTTCCTTCCTCTCCCTCGCTCCACACGGCCGCCGAGCGCCTGGCCGCCCTCCTCACCGGCGCCGGCGGCGGCCTGGCCGATGCCGGCAACGGCCACCTGCAGTTCGACGCCCAGATCCGCATCCGCCCGCTCGTCCGCTCGGCGGCGCCGGCCGAGGTGTGGGCCGTCGACGGCGGCCAGGCCGTCGTGGCCGACGCCCGGTGCCTGCAGCTGGTGGTGGCCCGGGCGGCTCGCGTCCGGTTCCGCCACGGCACCTGTGAGACCGAGGACGAGGGTGACCTCCGGGCCTTCCTGCTCGGCGGAGGCGAGGACCGCGCCGTGGCCGCCGCGCTGGGTCTGGGCATCTCCGAGGACGCCTCGGTCGACCTCGGCCTGTTGCGGGACCACGAGGAGTGGGTCGCGGTCTCGCGGTGCGTGGAGGAGGCCGAGCCGGGTGCCATGGTGCTGGTCGACGGCGACCTGGAGCCCGACTGGCGGGTCCCGCCCTCCTGGCTGACCGACCTCCTGGCCCGCGCCTCGGCCCGTGACGTGGTCGTGGCCGCCGTCACCAAGCGGTCCTCGCTCTCTCGGGGCGGGGCGCCGCTTCTGGGTGCCCTGGAGATCGAGGCGACGGGCGCCTTGGGCCCCCGGGCGCTGTGGTGGGCGCCCGTCGCCCGGAGCCGGGCGGGCGCCAGGGTGGTGGCCGCCCGGCTCGACGCCGACGCGCCCTTCGCCTTCCGGGTGGACCTGTCGCCCGGCGCCGACCCCGAGACCGCCCTCGCCGGCCTGGCCGCCCTCTGCGACGACGCCGGCTTCCCGGGCTACCCCTACCCGCTGACCGTCGCCGACCGCCTGGCCGCCTGCCCCGGCTGGCTGCGCCAGGACACTTGGTACGAGCTCGAGGATTTGCTGGACCGCGCCGGCGTCCCGGCGGAAGTCCGCGAGCGCGCCTTCGCCGACCGCCACGACCTGATGGAAAGGTTCTGATGTCGCCTTCGCAACCAGAGGTTGCTCGGCGAGGCAGCTGCGCTTCAGCCGCCCGGCGGAGCCGGTCGGCCTCCGCCGTTTCCTTTCTGGCCGCCAGCCGATTGGGGCGGCCTTCGGCCGCGTCTGCGGCCGGCGGCCCTGGGGGTCTGTGATGTCCACTGGGCGGCTGTTTGGGAAGAACGTGCTGGAAGGGGTCTTCCGGGCTGCGCCGGACGAGGACCTGTTCCTCGGCGAGCTGCTGGTGGCGGTGGACCAGGCTACGGGCAGGCGCTACCTGTTCCGCATCGTCGACGTCACCTACGGCACCGAGCACCGGGAGCCCGGCTGGGCGGAGCGGGTGGCGGGCACGCTGCTGGTCGACGACGTTCGGGGCGAGGCCGGCCTGCACCGGCTGTACGACCAGTCCCGCCGCACGTACCGGGTGGCGACGTGCCGCTGCCTGGGCTACCTGACCCCCGACGGCACCGACTTCCGCCGGCCCAAGAGCCTGCCCACCCAGTTCTCCCAGGTGGTCAAGCCGGAGGCCGCCGACTTCGACTTCCTCCGCACCCGCATGGGCGACCTGCCCATCGGCACCCTCCGCAGCGGCGAGGAGACGGTCGACTTCGAGGTCGGCATCGCCGGCCGCAGCCTGGCCAGCCACGTCGGCATCTTCGCCACCACCGGTATGGGCAAGTCGAACCTGATGATGGTGCTGGCCGGCGACGTGCTGCGCTCCGCCGGGCGCTACGGCCTCCTGCTCATCGACCCGCACGGCGAGTACCGCACCCAGCTAGGCCGCCACCCCTGGGCCGGCGAGCGCCTGCGCACCTACGCAGCCCGCCCGCTGCCCAACACCTCGTCGCTGAAGGTGGGCCTGGCCGAGCTCACCGTCGACGACCTGCGCACGGCCTATGACTGGAGCCGCCCGCAGGAGGAGGCGCTCTACGAGCTTGAGAAATTGTTTACCAGTCGAAAGGCCGTCGGGGGCGACGGCCTGTCGTGGCTGCTCGATTTCTCCAAGGTCGAGGATCTGCCCGGGTTCCGCGATGTCGAGCTCAGCGGCCGGGTGGCGATGAACACCCTGCAGGTCCTGCACCGCCGGGCCCGGCGGATCGTCGAGCTGCCCTGCGTCGCCGCCGACGCCCACGTGTCGGTCGGCGCCGCCGTGCTGCGGGACCTGAAGGAGGGCCGCGTCGTCCTGGTCGACGTCAGCGGGCTGGGCTCCACCGAGGAGCTGCTCGTGGCCGCCTTCCTGGCCCGCCGGGTGCTCGAGGAGTGGTCGACGACCTACCTGGAGGATCCCGAAGCCCACGAGCGCCTGCCCGTGGTGGCGGTGGTCCTGGAGGAGGCGCAGCGGGTGCTGGCTGCCAGCAAGGACCGGGAGTCCAACGTCTTCCCCCGGGTCGCTCGCGAAGGCCGGAAGTTCAAGGTCGGCCTCTGCGCCGTGACCCAGCAGCCCAAGCTCCTCGATGCCGAGCTGCTCAGCCAGTTCAACACCTTCTTCATCCTCGGCCTGGCCGACGAGAAGGATCGCACCATCCTGCGCTCGTCGTCGAAGCAGGACATCGCCGCCCTCGGCCCCGAGATCCAGACCCTGATGCCCGGCGAATGCCTGCTGGCCAACCTCGACGCTCCCTTCGCGGTGCCCGCCAAGATCCATCTCTGGGCCGACGTCGTCCGCTCCTGCCCGGCGCCGCCGGCGCCGCTGCGAGTGGTCAAGGCCAACGTCTCGGCGATGGTGGACTGATGCGCGTTGCGGCCCTTGGCGACGCCCACCTCGGGCGCTCGTACTTCCCGTACACGACGCCGGACGGGTTCAACCAGCGCGAGCGCGACTTCGAAGAGTCCTTCACCCGGGCCGTCGAGCTGGCGCTGGCCCAGAAACCGGACCTCCTTGTCTGGCTCGGCGACATCTTCGACCACCCCCGGCCCACCTACCGGTCCTACCGCATCGCCCAGCGGGCGCTGGTGCGCATCCGAGAGCACGGCACGCCCCTCGTCCTCATCACCGGTAACCACGACACCCCCCGCCTGCCGGGCACCGGCAGCCCTTACTCGGCGCTGGCCGACCTGTTCCCGGAGTTCCACTTCGCCCACCGCATGGCTTACGAGCGGTTCACCTTTCCCGGCCTCGTCGTCCACGCCGTGCCCCAGATGCTGACCGTCGATGCCACGCTCGACGCGCTGGCCGAGGCCCGCTTGAGCCGGTCCTCGGACGCCACCAACCTGCTGCTCACCCATCCGCGGGTGCCGCAGGTCGAGCCCCACCACTCCGACATCAACGAGATCGAGGTCGACGCCGGCCTGCTCAAGTCCTCCGCCGACCTGGCCCTGCTCGGGCACTACCACTTCCACACCAAGGTCGACAACGGCATCTGGTACGCCGGCTCCACCGACACGTTCTCCTTCGCCGATGATCCCAACCAGCCCAAGGGCATCGTCCTGCTCGACACCGACTCCGGCCAGATCGCCCACATCCCGCTGACCGGACAGCGCCCGCTGATCACCCTGCCGGCGGTGCACGCCCTCGGCCTGTCGCCGGTGGAGGTGCAGGAACGGGTGCTCGAGCGGCTGGCGCCGGTCCCGGCCGGCGCGGTCGTGCGCCTGTACCTGGAGGGCGTCGACCCCGAGGCGTACCGCCTGCTCGACATGGAGGCCGTCCGGGCTGCGTCCGCCCACGCCCTGCACCTGAAGCTCGATCCCGACTTCGCCGGCATCGCCAGCAACGTGGAGCTTCCCGACCTGGCGTCGCTACCGGTGCAGTGGGCCAACTACGTCGACGGCCAGGACCTCGTCGGCTTCGACCGCGACCGCATCCGCAACAAGGGCGACGAGTACCTCGCCCGTGCGGTGGAAGAAGCCATCGACTAGCCATGCGCGTCACCCGTATCCACCTGCGGAACTATCGCGTGTTCGAGGACGACCTCGACCTGGAGATCCCGCCTGGCCTGGTGGGAGTGTACGGGTCGAACGGCGCGGGGAAGTCGGCGCTGATCGAGAGCATCCGGTTCAGCCTGTACGGCAAGTCCCGGACGAACATGGACGAGGTGCGCACCGCCGGCGTCAACGGCGAGTGCCTCACCGAGGTGGAGTTCGAGCACGAGGGCCACCTCTACGTCGTGCGCCGCACGATCAGCGGGGTCAACTCCCAGGTGAAGGCGGAGGCCCACGCCGACGGCCAGCAGGTCGCCGAGGGCGTGCGCGACACCAGCCGCTACGTCCACTCCATCCTGGGCATGAGCGACGCCGCCTTCCGGGCGTCGGTCTTCGCCGAACAGAAGCAACTTGCCGCGTTCAGCGAGCAGACGCCGGCCGAGCGCAGGAAGCTGGTCCTCCAGCTCCTCGGCATCACCCCGCTCGACGCGGCGCGCGACCTGGCCCGCAAGGATGCCAAGGCCACTCAGGAGCAGTTCCAGCGTCTCCGCAGTGTGCTGCCCGACCTCGAAGCGCTACGCCAGGCGGTCGCCGCTGCCGACGTGGCGGCCGCCGAGGCCGAGGAGCGCAAGGCCGACGACGAGGCGCTGGCCGTGGTGGCCCGGGCCGACGTGGAGGCCGCCGTCGCCCGCCACCACCGGCTCGACGAGCTGCGCCAGGAGCATGAGCGGCTGGTCGCCGAGGGAAAGGCCGTCCGTGAGCAGTACGACAAGGCGGTGGCCTGGGTGGCGAGGCTCACCGAGGAGAAGGCCGACCTGGAACGGGCGGCGGAGCGGCTGAAGATTCTCCTGCCCGAGGCGGAGGGCTGGAAGGCGGCCGAGGCGCGGCTGCGGCTCGTGGAGGCCGCAGTCGCGGCCCAGGCCGCCCTCGACCGGGTGCCGCTGCCGGTCACCCCGCCGGCGCCCGACGAGGCCAGCTACGAAGCAGCACGAGCCGACGCCGAGGCGGCCAAGGTGGCCCTCGCCACGGTGAACGCCACCATCCACGCGGCCGAGGTCGAGCGCGACCGAGCCGCCGAAGCGGTCACCCGGTCGGCGGTGCTCACCGGCGAGGGTGACTGCCCGCTGTGTGGCCAGGCCCTGGGCGACGCCTTCGAAGCGGTCCAGGCCCACCGCAAGGCCGAGCTGTCGGGGGTCCAGGCTCGCCTCAACGACCTGGAGCTCGACCTCCGGCAGGCCACCGTGGCCGCCACCACCAGGACCGAGCACGCCGCCGCCCAGGCCAAGGAGCTGCGCCGGGCCCAGGAAGAGTGGGCCACCCACGAGAAGCGGGTGGCGCGCCGCCAGGAGGCCGAGGCCGCCCTGGCCGGAGCGGTCGCGCTGCTGGAGCGGCCGCTGGTCGACGGCGAGCGGGCGGCCCTGGCCGCCGAGGTCGAGCGCCGGCGCCAGGCCAAGGACGAGAGCCAGCGAATCCAGGGCCGGCTGGAGCGGCGGGAGGCGGTCAGCGCCGAGCTCGACGTCGAGCAGGCGGCGATGGCGGAGAGCCGGGGCCGGCTGGAGGCGCTACGTGACAAGGTCGCCGGCCTCGGGTTCCAGGCCGAGCAGCTCACTGCGGCGCTGGCCGAGAAGGTGCGGCTCCAGGCCGCGGCCGAGGCCGCCACCCTGCGGGCCCAGGCCTCCACGGTGGCCGCCACCCAGGCCAGGGAGCGGGCCCAGGCCGAGGCCCGCCGGCTGGCCGAGGCCACCGAGCAGCACACCCAGCTGAGCGCACTGGGGGAGGAGGCCCGCCACCTGGCCCGCCTCGGCGATCTGCTCAACAACTTTCGCAACACCCTCGTCGCCTCCGTCGGCCCCCGGCTGTCGACCCAGGCGGCCGAGCTGTTCGCCGAACTGACCGACCGGGAGTACGACCGCCTCGAGGTCGATCCCGAGACCTACGAGATCAAGATCCTCGACGCCGGACGCACCTACGGCATGGGCCGGTTCTCCGGCTCGGAGACCGACCTCGCCAACCTGGCCCTGCGGGTGGCGGTCAGCGAGCACGTGCGCTTCCAGTCCGGCGGCGCCGTCGGCCTACTGGTGCTCGACGAGGTGTTCGGCCCCCTCGACGACGACCGCAAGGCCCGCATGCTGCTGGCGCTGGAGCGCCTGCGGGCCCGGTTCCGCCAGGTGCTGGTCGTCACCCATGACACGGCCATCAAGGAGCAGCTGCCCAACGCCATCGAGGTGGTGAAGCTGCCCGGAAGGCGGGCCACGGCCCGGACGATCGTCGGCTGACCCGGGCCCTCGATTTCCGTAAGCACGTCTGGGCAGGTACAACCGCTGCGTGGTTTGGATCCTGGACCTGGACGGAGTGGTGTGGCTGGGGGACGACGTCATTCCCGGCGTGCCCGAGGCGATCGAGAAGCTGCGCGCCGCCGGCCACACGATCCTCTTCCTGACCAACAACTCCAGCCGGCGGGTCACCTACCTGGTCGAGAAGTTCAAGGGCATGGGAATCCCGGTCGACGCCGACGAGATCGTGACGTCGGCCCAGGCCGCGGCCACCATGATGGAGCCGGGCCAGGTCGCCCTCGTCTGCGCCGGCGACGGCGTGCGTGAGGCTCTCGAGGCCCGTGGCGTGAAGATGGTCGAAGAAGGGGAGGCGGACGCGGTCGTCGTCGGGTTCCACAAGGAGTTCGACTACCGGCGCCTGAACGCCGCCTACCAGGCGCTGCGGCGCGGTGCCCGCCTCATCGGCACCAACGACGACACGACCTACCCGACCCCCGATGGTCCGATCCCCGGGGGTGGCGCCCTCCTCGCCGCGGTGGCCGCCGCCGGCGGCGTGGAGCCCGAGGTCGCGGGCAAGCCGTACCAGCCGATGGCGGACGCGGTGCGGGCCCGGATCGGCGGCGCGGCCGACGACGGGTTGGTGGTCGGCGACCGCCCCGACACCGACGGACTGATGGCCCAGCGGCTCGGATTGCCTTTCGCCCTCGTCTTCACCGGCGTCACGGCCAAGGAGGACCTCCCCGTCGTGCCGGCGCCGGCCAAGACGGCGGCCGACCTGGCGACACTGGTTACTCAGGAATCGGCGTAGACCCAGGGGTCGATGGTGAGGTACTTGCGCCGATCCTCGCAGGAGTCACGCACGGCGGAGATGTTCAACACCGCCTTGCCCGCCTTCTGCTCGCCGGTGACCACCACGTCGTAGTCGCCGGGCTCGGCGCCGCACTCCTTGGAATACACGCTCATCCGGCCGGCGCTGAGGGTGAACGATCCCGAGGTGGGGCCGGGGCCCTCGGACACGACGAGCACGTAGTCGCCGTCGGCCCGGAGCTGGAGCAGGCCCTGATGGATCGAGCGGTAGATACCGGTGACCTCGGCCGCAGTGGCCGGGACGCCGGGCGCCGGCGGCTGCACGTTGCTCGACGGTTTGGACTTCATGGCGCTGCAGCCGTCGGCGAAGACGATCACGAGAAGGACGGCGAGGAGGCGCTTCATGCTCCCGAGATCCTGCCGCGTCAGGCCCCTCAAGGGAAATGCTTGATCTTGCCCGGTCGGTCAGATCAGATGTCGTCGGTACTGTCCCTGCAGAAGGAGGTGGTCGTGAACAAGTCCGATGTGATTCAAGACGTGGCCGGCGTGTCCGGCGTGAGCAAGTCAGACGTGGAAAAGGTCCTCGACGCCTTCTTCGATACGGTTCGTTCCGCGGCGGGCAACGGCGATCGTGTGGCCTGGCCGAGCTTCGGCTCGTTCTCGGTCACCCAGCGCCAGGCCCGCACCGGCCGCAACCCGCGCACCGGTGAGGCGGTGCCCATCGCCGCGTCCAAGGCCCTGAAGTTCTCCGCCAGCTCGGCGCTCAAGTCGGCCCTCAACCCGCCGCCGGCCAAGGCGGCCAAGAAGGGCGGGAAGGCAGCGCCCAAGAAGGGGGCTGCGGCGCCCAAGAAGGCGGCGCCGGCGGCCAAGGCTGCGCCGGCCAAGAAGGCGGCCACCAAGGCGCCGGCCAAGGCGGCGGCGGCGAAGACCCCGGCCAAGAAGGCCACCAAGAAGGCGAAGAAGTAGCGGTCCCCGGCGGTGCCCGACCCCTGACCGTTCTGGTTGCACTTCACCCTTTTATGCGCAGGTAAGTGCAACCAGAACGGCGGGGGGTTAGAGCTTGGAGATCAGCTTGAAGCGCTCGGCATAGGCGATGCCGTCGGCCTCGCCGGCCTCAGCGTGCCGGCGGCGGATCTTGTCCCGGAAGCGCTCGGCCTGCTCCTCCGACGACGGGTCGTCGATGTCCATGGTGGTGCGGTACTGGCTGCGGTGCTCGAGGAGGGCAGCCAGCTTGGCGTCGAGGCCGGCGCCGATGTCCTCGATGTGGTCGTACTCGTCGGCCTCCCACAGCAGCAGGTGCGACGGGCGGTGCGGCGCCTCCCCCTGCTCGGGGAAGAAGTGCGGATCGCGGGCGGCCACGATGCCTTCGACGACGAGGCGGCCGGCGTGGTGGTGGTCAGGGTGGAGGCGGTAGCGCTTCCACGGGTCGTGGCCCAGGACCACGTCGGGCTTCAGCCGGCGGATCCAGTAGCAGACGTCGGCGCGCTGGCGGAGGCCCGACTCCAGCTCGCCGTCGCGCCAGCCGAGGAACACGACGTCGCCCTTGCCCCCCAACGCCATCGACGCCGCTCGCTGCTCCACCTGGCGGCTGGCGACGAGCGTGGCCAGGTCGTCGTCGGGATCCCAGGAGCCCTTGGATCCGTCGGTGCAGATGAGGTGGGAGATCTCGCAGCCGGCGGCGGCCCACTTGGCGAGCGTCCCGCCGCAGCCGAACTCGACGTCGTCGGGATGGGCCCCGACGGCCAGAGCCCGGGCCGGCGCCGGCAGGTCGCGCGAGGGCGCAGTCATGGCACCAGCGCCCGGAGCGCCAGCAGGTCGGAGGGCAGGTCGACGTCGTGCGACAGCGAAGGCTCCCGCGCCACGCGGAGGGGCAGGCCCAGCCGGTGGGCCTCGACGCCGTGGCGGGCAAAGGACCCGGGGCCGTAGGAGAAGGTGAAGCCGGCGTCGCCCGGGACGCTGATCACGTTGGTCCCGTTGTCGTACCGGTCCGGCACCAGCGTGACGCCGGCGAACCGCGCCACCCACTCAAGGTGGCCGGCGCGGGGCAGGTCGGCGTGGGCGACGACCACCCGGCGGGCGCCGGCGGCGGCCAGCCGGGCGACCCCGGCCTCCACCGCCCGGTTCAAACCGCGCTCCGGCTCCCACACCACCAGGGCGCCGAGGTCGCGCGCCCACTCGGCCACCTCGGCGTCGTCGCACACGACGGCAGTGGGCAGTGGTGCGGCCGACGTCACCACGTGGGTGGCCATGGCTCGGGCCAGCTCCGCCCGGTCGGCGGGGTCCAGGGCCGGCGCCAGCCGCAGCTTGGCCTCTCCGAAGGACTTGACCGGCACCAGCACCGCCACAGGCCCGAACCGGGCCAGCGACGTCAAAGGACTTCCAACACCTTCGAGACGGGTTCCTGGCGCAGGAGCTGGCGGACCCGCACGAGCGCCTCCTGCACGCCGTGCGACCGCACCGCGGCGTCCATTTCCTCCAGTGACGCCCATCGGGAGATGGCGGTGCCCTCGACCAGGCCGCCGGCGTTGGGGGCGACGGTGACCGCCAGCTCGAGGCCGAGGCAGCCCTCGGCCCGGGTGAACGCCGGCACCACGTCGTCGAGGAAGAGCCGTTTCATCTCCTCCACGTCCTCCGGGGCGACCGCGCTCTGGTACAACCGCAGGAATTGGGTCATCACGGCCTCCAGGTGCTCTTGGTGAACATGGCGGCGAGATCGGGGTTGCTGGACAGCGCCATGCGCTTGCGGTCGAGCACACCCGCCAAACGCTCGCCGGTGCCCGGGTACTTCAGCGTCACCCGCACTTCGTCCGGGGTGACTTCCAGCACGTTGAACGACGGCCGGGTGTAGCCGCGCACCCGGTGGGAGGAGACGGTTCCCGACGTGACGAGCAGTACGTGGTCGAGCAGCCACACGTGGGGGACATGCTTGTGGCCCGACAGCACCATGTCGACCTTGAGCTCGGTGAGCAGGGCGAGGACGTCGCCGGCGTCCCACACCGTGTTGCGCTCCCGGCCGGTGCCGGGCACGGGTACCAGGTGGTGATGGAGCACGAAGACCTTGAAGTCCGCCTCGGCCGCGAACTGGTCGCGGATCCACCGGTAGCGCTCCCGGCCGACCTCGCCCTCGGCCAGGTCGGGCTTGGAGGAGTCGATGGCCACGACCTGCACCCGGAACGGCGTGGTGCCGTTGAGGCTGGGCAGGGTCAGGGAGATGACCCGATCGCCCTTCTCGGCCACGTCGCCCACCCCGAAGGTGTCCCGGAAGTGGAGGTAGCCGACATTCTTCGAGTCGTGGTTGCCGGGGATGACCAGCATGGTGAACCCGGCAGCAAACAGCGGCTCGAGGAACTCCTGGGCCATGCGGAACTCGCCGGCGTAGCCCTCGGCCGTGAGGTCGCCGCCGATGACGACGAGGTCGGGGTTCAGGGCGATGGTCTCGTTGACCGCCGTCTCGAGCAGGCCGGCGTCGAAGTACGGGGAGCCGCAATGGAGATCGGACAGCTGGGCGACGACGAACTCTTCGCGTGCCATGCCTTGCGGAGGATAACGGTCTCCCGAGGTTAACGGCAGCCCGCAGGTAGGGTTCCCCACCGTGCCCAGCAAGGTCTGCGTGCTCGGGGCGGGCTCATGGGGGACCGCGATGGCCGCCATGTGCGCGCAACGCGTGCCGACGACGCTCTGGGCCCGCCGGCCGGAGCTGGCCGAGGCCATGGAGCGCGACCGCCGCAACACCGGCTACCTCCCCGAGCTGGAGTTTCCCGACGGCCTCCGGGCCACGCCGGCGCTGGGCGAAGCCGTCGACGGGGCCGACGTGGTCGTCATGGCCGTGCCCTCACACGGGTTCCGGGCTGTGCTCGGCGAGGCCGTCCCCCACCTGGGCGCCGGCGTGCCGGTCGTCAGCCTGACCAAGGGGGTCGAGCAGGGAACCCTCTCCCGCATGACCGAAGTGATCGCCGAGGTGGCGCCGGCGAACCCGTACGCGGTGCTCACCGGGCCCAACCTGGTCGGCGAGATCGTCGCCGGCTACCCGACGGCCAGCGTGATCGCAGCCACTGACGCCGGCCTCGCCGCCGCGCTGCAGGAGCTGTTCAGCAGCGGCGCGTTCCGCGTCTACACCAACCCCGACGTGGTGGGCTGCGAGCTGGGCGGAGCGCTGAAGAACGTGGTAGCCATCGCCGCCGGCGTGTCCGACGGGCTCGGCTTCGGCGACAACACCCGCGCCGCCCTCATCACCCGGGGCGTCGCCGAGCTGACCCGCCTCGGCGTGGCCCTGGGCGGCCAGCCGCTGACCTTCGGCGGGCTGACGGGCATGGGCGACCTGGTAGCCACGTGCATCAGCCGGCGCAGTCGCAACCGCTGGGTCGGCGAGGAGCTGGCCCGGGGCCGGCCTCTGGCCGAGATCATCTCCGGTACCCGCATGGTCGCCGAAGGGGTGCGGACGTCGGCCGCAGTCGTGGAGCTGGCGGCGCACGTCGGCGTCGAGATGCCCATCGCCGACCAGGTGGTGGCGGTCCTCGAGGGGGTCACGCCGGCCGCCGAAGTGGTGACCGCCCTGATGGGCCGGGTGGTGAAGCCGGAGCTGCACGGCCTCGGCTGAGAATTCGCAGGCGATTCTCAGCACGGGCTCAGGTGTGGGCGTGATCCTGGGATCCATGGAACCGAGCCGTTTACCGGCCCTCGCCGTCGTACTCTTGGCAGGATGACTGACCACGCCGCCGTCGCTGCCAACGCCGCTCAACTGGAGCAGGCCCTCTTCGAGGTGAAGAAGGTCATCGTCGGCCAGGACCAGGTCATCGAGCGCCTGGTGGCGTGCCTGCTGGCCCGGGGCCACTGCCTCCTCGAGGGCGTGCCCGGCCTGGCCAAGACCCTGGCCGTGGAGACGCTGGCCGAGGTGGTGGGCGGCACGTTCGTCCGCCTCCAGTTCACCCCCGACCTCATTCCCTCCGACCTCACCGGCACGCGGATCTACCGGCAGTCCAGCGAGACGTTCGACGTCCAGCTCGGCCCCATCTTCGCCAACTTCGTGCTGGCGGACGAGATCAACCGAGCGCCGGCCAAGGTGCAGTCCGCCCTGCTCGAGGTCATGTCGGAACGGCAGGTCTCCCTCGGCGGCCAGACCTTCAAGGTGCCCAACCCCTTCCTCGTGCTGGCCACCCAGAACCCGATCGAGTCCGAAGGCGTCTACCCGCTGCCCGAGGCCCAGCGCGACCGGTTCCTCATGAAGATCATGGTGGAGTACCCGGACCGCAACGAAGAGGTCGAGATTGTCCAGCGCATGGCGGTCAACCCGCCGCACGCCAGCCGCGTGCTCTCCCTCGAAGATCTGGTGACCCTCCAGACCGCAGCCGACGACGTGTTCGCCCATCGGGCGGTCGTCGACTACGCCGTCCGGATCGTCCACGCCACCCGCTCGCCGGCGGAGCACGGCTTGGCGGACCTCAAGGCGATGATCGACTACGGCGCCAGCCCTCGCGCCAGCCTTGGCCTCGTGGCCGGCGCCCGGGCCCTGGCCCTGCTGCGGGGGCGTGACTACGTGCTGCCCCAGGACATCGTCGACGTCGCCCCCGACGTCCTGCGCCACCGTCTCGTCCTGTCCTACGAGGCCCTGGCCGACGGCACGTCGATGACCGACCTGCTGACCAGGATCCTCTCCACCGTCCCCGCCCCCCGGCTGGCGCCGAGCCAGGACACCGCCGCCATCGACGGCGTCGAGATCCCGAACGTGGCCAGCACCGCGTGAGGATCCTCCCGTCGACGGGCGCGGCGGCAGGAGAGCGCCGGCCGGAGGAGGTCCTGCGCCGGCTCCAGCTCACCATCACCCGCAGGCTCGACGGGCTGCTCCAGGGCGACTACCAGGCTCTCCTGCCGGGGCTCGGCAGCGAGCCCGGCGACAGCCGGGAGTACCAGGAGGGCGACGACGTCCGCCGCATGGACTGGGCGGTGACCGCCCGCACCACCGTGCCCCACGTGCGTGACCCCGTGGCCGACCGCGAGCTGGAGTCCTGGGCCATCGTCGACTGCTCGGCCAGCCTCGACTTCGGCACCGCCAACTGCGAGAAGCGTGACCTGGCCCTGGCTGCGGTGGCCGCCGTCGGGTTCATGACCACCCGGACCGGCAACCGATTCGGCGCGCTGGTGGTCAAGCCCGACGGCATCCAGCGGATCCCGTCGCGTGCCGGCCAGCAACCGCTCATGGCGTTGCTCCACACCCTCGCCATCCGCGAGCGCGGCGACGGCACGGGCGACACCGACCTGGCCGCCGCCATTACCAGCCACCTGGTCGCCCGCCGGCGGCGGGGGCTGGCCGTCGTGGTGTCCGACTTCCTCTCGCCGCCGGGTTGGGAGCGCCCCCTCACCGGCCTGGCGTCACGTCACCAGGTGCTCTGCGTCGAGGTCCTCGACCCGCGGGAGCTGGAGCTGCCCAACGTCGGCTACCTCACGCTGGTCGACCCGGAGACGGGCCGGCGCATGGAGCTCCAGACGGCCAAGGCCAGCCTCCGCCAGCGCTACGCCGAGGCGGCCGCCGCCCAACGGGCCGAGATCGCTGCCGCCATCCGCCGCAGCGGTTGCCAGCACCTGGTCCTGCGGACCGACCGGGACTGGCTCCGCGACGTCGTCGACTTCGTCCTGTCCGCCCGCCGCCACCGTGGTGCCCTCCAGAGAGTCAACCGATGATCCTCGCCCTCACCTTCCTCTCCCGCGGCCGGTTGTGGTTCCTCCTACTCGTCGCCGCCCTTATCGCCGTCTACGTGATGACGCAGTTCCGGCGCAAGGTCTACGCCGTCCGGTTCACCAACCTGGCGCTGCTCGACTCCATCGCCCCCAAGCGTCCGGGCTGGCGCCGGCACGTCCCCGCCACCGCCTTCATCCTGGCCATGATCGCCCTGGTCACCGCCTTCGCCCAGCCCGCCCGGCCGGTGAAGGTGCCGCGGGAGCAGGCGACGATCGTGATGGCCATCGACGTGTCCCTGTCGATGGAGGCCACCGACGTCGAGCCGAACCGGCTCATCGCCGCCCAGGACGCGGCCAAGTCGTTCGTGGACCTGGTTCCCACCCGCCTGAACCTCGGCTTGGTGGCCTTCTCGGGCGTGTCCCAGGTGCTGGTGTCGCCCACGACGGACCACGCCCTGCTCAAGCGCAGCATCGACAACCTGCAGCTCGGCCCCCGCACTGCGGTGGGCGAGGCCATCTTCGCCAGCCTGGGCAGCATCGCCTCGGTGGCATCCGAGCCCGGCCAGCCCCCGCCGCCCGGCCGCATCGTGCTCATGTCCGACGGCGAGACCACGGTCGGGCGCCCGAACGAGCTGGCCACCCAGGCCGCCCTCGACGCCAAGGTCCAGATTTCCACCATCGCCTTCGGCACCGACGACGGCACGGTCCTCGTCGAGGGCCGCAGCATCCCCGTTCCGGTCAACCGGGCGGCCCTGGCCGACATCGCCGAGGCCACCGGCGGCCAGTCGTTCGAGGCGGGCACCGCCCGCGAGCTACGCCGGGTCTACGCCGACATCGGCAGCTCCATCGGCTTCCGCACCGAGGAGCGCGAGGTCACTGCGTGGGTGGTGGGGGTGGCACTCGCCTTCGCCTTGGCCGCCGCCGCCGGCTCCCTGCTCTGGAGCTCCCGCCTCCCCTGACGCCCTTCGAACTGGTTGCACTTGACCCTCGTATGCGCAGGTAAGTGCAACCAGAACGGCTTGAGTGGGGGGCGGTATCGTCGGCTCCCATGAGGGTTGCCTTTGGGGCCGACGAGGCTACGCCGCTCGCCGACGAGATCGCCGCATCTCTGGCCGCCGCCGGCCACGAGCTGGTGCTGCGGGTGGAGGAGGGGCCGTGGCCCGACGTCGGCCGGCGTGTGGGGGAGGCGGTGGCCGCCGGCGACGCCGACCGCGGGGTGGTCTGCTGCTGGACCGGCACGGGCGTCTCCATCGCCGCCAACAAGGTGCCCGGCGTGCGGGCCGCCCTGTGCACCGACGCCGAGACCGCCCGGGGCGCCCGGCGCTGGAACGACGCCAACGTGCTGGCGCTGGGCCTGCGGCTGACCACGCCTGCGACCGCCGCCGAGATGGTCGAGGCCTTCCTGGGAACCGACGCCGACGCCGATGAGGCGGCGAACATAACCAAGATCACCGATGGGTAAGAAAGGTAGCGGGGGACCGGTCAAGCAAGCTGGGGAGTCCGCTCAGCGCGAGCGGGCGCCTGGATCGGCCCCCCACATCGTCCCCTCGCTCTCCCGGGAGCGGGCGCTGTGGGACGAGGGCTACGAGGTCGTCGTCGGGGTCGACGAGGTCGGCCGTGGCTCATGGGCCGGCCCCATCTCCGTCGGGGCCGCGGTGCTCCCGCGTGACCGGCGGGTCTACGGCGTGCGCGACTCCAAGATGCTGACCGAGGCCGAGCGCGAGCGCCTGTTCCCCCGGCTGACATCGTGGTGCGCCACGTGGGCCGTCGGCCACGCCAGCCAGCCGGAGTGCGACGAGCTGGGCATGTCGGCCGCCCAGAGGCTGGCCGCCCGCCGGGCGATCGACGGCCTGGGCGTGACTCCCGACGCCCTCCTGATCGACGGCCTTTGGGACTTCGTGGGGGGCATCCCCAAGGTCACCCGCATCGTCAAGGGCGACGCCAAGTGCCTCACCATCGCCACTGCGTCCATCCTGGCCAAGGTCACCCGCGACCGGATCATGCGGGCGGAGGCCGAGCACTACCCGGCCTACGACTTCGACCTGAACAAGGGCTACCCGTGCCCCCGCCACAAGGCGGCGCTGGCGGCGTGGGGGCCGACGTCGATCCACCGGCGGGCATGGGTCTTCATGGACCACCAACCGTGGGATGGCGTCCAGCGTCTGGTCCGGGATCTCCAGCCCGCCCTATGGTGAGAGACCGATGAGTCGCACCGACGCCCTTATCCTTCGGACCGCGGCGGCGTGGACGATCTTCATCTGGGTCACCCGGATGCGCAACATCCTGACCGACGACACAACCGATACCGCCTTCAAGGTCGTCCACTCGGTCCTGGCTCTGGTGTCGGTGGCCTTCGCCATCGCCCTCCTCGGCGTGGCCTCGAGGAACCGCAGACGAGCACGCGACAAGAGCGCGACACCCTCGTAGGTCACATCACCAGCGCCGGCTTCGCGTCCGGCGACCGGTTCGTCGTGGGCAGCTGGCGGGAGTCGCCACTGGGACGCCTCGACGACCTCATGTGGGCCCAGCCCGGCGGCCGGCGTCTCTTGCTGGCCGGCACGCAAGAGGCGGCGGACTACGTCTCGGCCGCCTACGGGTTCGACGAGGTGGTGGTCGGGCCACTGAAGGTCGACATGGACGGTCGGCAGCTGCACGTGCGCGCTCCGGAGTCCGGCCTCGAGCTGCACCTGACCGGAGGCTTGGCCGTGCGACTGCCGTGGCCCCGCCCGCTGTGGTTCACCCGCTGGGTCGAGGGGCCGATCGGCCGCCGGCTCATGGGGGTGCAGACCTACGGCGTGAGCCCCAGCGGGGTGCGGGAGTGGTACCGGGCGGTGTCGCTGCGGCGGGTGGTGGCCGGCTGGGCGTCGGTCGCCGGCGCCGACCTGGGCCCGCTGAGGCCCATCGACCCGCCGGCCGGCTTCGGGTTCAGCGAGCCGCCGAAGTTTCCGTCGATGGTGGGGGTCCACCCGGTGCTGGAATGGCCACATCCAGGGCGAGGGTGAGGCAGCGGCAGCTCCCTCCGGCCTTGAGGAACTCGCCGACGTCGACCTCGACCACGTCGAAATCCCAGTCCTTCAGGAGCCGGCCCAGCCGGGGTGGGCACCGGGCCATGACGACTGTGCGGTCGACCACCACGGAGTTGGCGCAGAATGCCAGCATCTCGTCGTCCTCGAGGACCAGCGGCTCCGGCACGAGCGCCTCCACCACCTTGCGGCCGTAGCTGTCCCACGCGTGCGGGGCGACCATGGCCCGGCGCTCGTCGAGGGGGCAGAACGTGAGGTCGAGGTGGTACAGGCGGGGGTCGACCAGCTCGATGGGCCGGACGGGCGCGCCGAGCAGGGTGGACAGCGGGCCGTGGGCGCCGGCGTCGGACCGTGACCGGTAGCCGGAGAGGAACACGCCCCGGAAGGGCAGGGCGTCGCCGGCGCCCTCGTGGCCGATGCCGTCGGGGAGCCGGAGCACTTCGTAGCCGTGGGCCTCGAACCAGGCGACGTCGTGGTCGACCTCGGGCTGGCGCTGGGGGTGGCGGAACCGGCTGGGCACGTACCGGCCGTTGTTGATGGTGCCGGCGTTGGCGGTGAAGACCAGGTCGGGCAGGTCGGGCTGGGGCTCGAGCAGCTCGACGCCGGCGCCGGCCTCGGTGAGGGTGGCCACCAGGTCGCCCCACTGGTCCCGCGCCAGATCGAGGTCGACGGGCACCTCCCGGTTCATCCACGGGTTGATCTCGTACAGCACGCCGAAGTGCTCGGGCGGGCACATGAGGAACCGCCGCCCCCAGGGCAGCGGGGTCAAGGTGTGAGGTGCCGGGCGAGGGTGTCCAGGAAGAGGCCGACGTCGGTGACGATGCCCAACGCCTGGTGGCTGCCCCGGTCGGCCAGCTTGGTGACCACGGCCTGGTTGATGTCGACGCAGTACGTCTCCACGCCGGCGGGCAGCACGTTGCCGGTGGCGATGGCGTGGAGGGTCGATGCCAGCATCAGGGCGACGGCCACCCCGGCCAGCTCGGCCCGCATGGCGTCGGCGGCCTCGACCACGTTGGTGTACACGTCGGGCAGGGGACCGTCGTCGCGCACGGAGCCGCCCAGGACGAACGGCACGTCGTGGCGCACGCACTCGTACATCACGCCGCCGGTGATGTAGCCGTCGTCGACGGCGGCGGCGATCGACCCCCGCCTGCGCACCTCGTTGATGACCCGCAGGTGGTTGGCGTGGCCGCCCTCGGGCGGGAGATCGTCGCCCAGGGGGACGCCGAGCGACGTGCCCAGGACGCTCGACTCGATGTCGTGGGTGGCGAAGCCGTTGCCGGCGAAGAGGACGTCGATGATCCCGGCCCGGACCAGGGCGGCCACCGCCGGGCCGGCGCCGGTGTGGATCACCGCCGGCCCGCAGACCGCCAGCACCTTGCCGCCGGTGGCCTTGGCCGCCTTGATGCGCTCGGCCACCCGGGCGACGAGCTGCTCCTTCGGCTTCTCCGACGACACGTCTGAGCTCATGAACTCGAACGGGTTGGCGCCCCGGGGCCGCTGCAGGGGCTGTACTCGCACGCCGCTTCGGCCGACGACCACCGGGTCGCCGGCGTTGACGCGGTGCATCGGCACCGTGCGCACCCGCCCGTCGGGGCGCACGACGAGGGCGCAGTCCATCTCGGGGTTGTCAACGTCGACCCACTGGGCCCCGATGCGGACCTGAGTCGGCAGGTTGGTCGTGGAGTAGAAGCCCTCGGGGAGGACGCCGGCGACCTCGGCTGCCTCGGTGACCGCGTCGGCCTGGGCGATCGGGTTGGCCCCGTGGATCTGGAGCTCGGCCACCAGGGCGGCCAACGACTTCTCGTCGGCGGCGGTGATCTCGATGCGGGCGTGGCTGGCGTCGAGGCTCGTCCGCCCGATCTGAACGTCGACCATGCGGTAGTCCGCGCCGGCGTCGACGATCACGTCCAGCACCTTGGCCAGGATGAGGGAGTCGATGATGTGGCCATCGACCTCGACGACCTCCGAGACCGTCACTACTCGGAAACGGCGATCGGGCGGTCGGGCTCGTCGCCGGAATCAGCCGCGGTGACCTCGGAGATCGGGATCTCCTCGGTGCCGATGGTGGGCTCCTTCTTCCAGCGGCCGGCGTTGTGGTCCCACAGGTCCCGGACGATGACCTGGATGACGCCGGCGGCCGGGATGGCCAGCAGGGCGCCGAGGAAGCCCAGCAGCTCGACGCCGATCAGCACACTGACCAGCACGAACAGCTGGTTGATCTGCACCGTCTTGGACATGATCACGACCTGCAGGACGTGGTTCTCGAACTGTTGGTAGACCACGTAGAAGATCAGCATCCCGATGCCGGCGCCGGTGGAGTGCAGGAAGGCGACGCCGATGGTGGGGATGGCGCCCAGCGTGGCCCCGACGAGGGGGATGAGGTCGGCGAAGGCGGTCCACAGCGCCAGCACGGGCGCGAACGGCACGCCGAACACGACGAGGGCGATGAACGTCAGCGTGCCGGCGACCACGCTGATGAGCAGATTGCCCATGACGTAGCCGGTGAGGGCGCGGGCGCAGTCGCGCGCTACCGCCGTGACCCGTTCACGCCGCTGCGGCTCCAAGACGGTGACCGCGTTTTTGAGCATGTCGGGGCCGTACAGGACCATCATCAGCGACAAGACGAGGATCGTCAGGCCCGATGCCACTCCGCCGAGCACCCGGCCAGCGACTTTGAGGGCCCCGCCGCCGGCGCTGGCCAGGCTGGCCTCGATGTCGGCCTGGGCGTCGCGCAGGCGTTCGTCGAGGTTGTAGCGCTTGACCAGGTCGCCGGCCGGGCCCCGGCCTTCCCGGGCCTCGCTGACGTAGCTGGGGAAGTTGTCGGCGAATTTGCTGGCCTCGTCGACCAGCGGGCGGATGAATGAGTAGAGGAGGCCGGCGACTATGGCGATGCCGAGGATGAACACGACCGCAGTGGCCAGGCCGCGGCTGATGTGGAATCGCCGCTTGACAATGTCGACGACGGGCGTGATCACGACAGCGAAGAAGGCGGCCACGATGAGCAGCGTCTCGATGTGGGCCAGGAGGACGATGGCCCGCAACGTGAGATACGTGGCCACGACCAGGCCGATGCCGACGAGCATCGCGCGCACGGGCACCGGCTGCCGTGTGTCCGTCACGGCCCGGACTCTACCCAGCGGGTACTGTTTCGCTTCGCCATGGGCCAGCTGATAACCGTCTCCCGGAAACCGTCCATCCGCTCCGATGTCGCCATCTTCGAGCTCAACCGCAGCCTCACCGGCATGGGTCACGAGCGGTACAAGTCGGCGGCCGATGCGGTGCGAGACCGGCCCGTCGACGAGCTGGCCCGCCGGCTGTTCGAGGCCGGCGGCGTGGAGGGCGTGCACATCTACTCGAACATGGTGACGGTCGACCTGGCGTCCGGGGCCTCCGCCGGCGACATGGAGCAGATCATCCGCGACCTTTTCACCTACTACCGCCCGGGCGTGGAGGTCGTCGAGCCCACGGCGTAGTCGTACAGGGTTGTACATCGCTGTACAATTCGGCATGTCCAATTCGGTGACGGTGAGCGAGGCTCGGGCGACGCTGCCGCAGGTGCTCGACCGCGTGCTGGCCGGCGAAGAGGTGACGATCACCCGACACGGCCGGCCGGTGGCCGTCGTGGTGAGGCCGGATGCCCTGCGGGTGCGCAGGGCCGAGCGGGCGCTGGCCGGCGCGCAGGCGGTCCGAGATGTACTCGAGCGTGGTCGGCAGACACCGCTGGCCCCAGAGGGGTCAATCGATCCTGAGTGGGCCGAGGAGTTGCTGGCGGAGGTGCGTGCTGGTCGTGCCGGCAGGTAGTCAGTGGACGCCTACGACGCTGACGTTCTGATCTACGCAGCCGTGCCCGGCCATGCGCTGGGCCGGAGCGTGCGGGCGCTTCTCTCCTCGGGCGACCCGGCTGGGATCGGCTCGGTGGTGCTCGTCCCCGAGCTGCTCTCGAAGCCGATGCGCGATGAGGAGTACGAGAAGCTGGCTGAACTCGGCTCTCTCCTCGCTCGGCTGGAGCTTCGGTCGGTCGATTCGGCGACGGCGGAGCTGGCGGCCTCCTTGGGAGCTTCGTACCGGTTGCGAGCTGCCGATGCGATTCACCTGGCAACGGCTGTTGTTGCCGGCGCCGATCGCTTCATCACCAACAACAAGGGAGACTTCGCCCGGTCGATCGTGGAGGTCGACGTCACTTATCCGGAGGATCTGTCGGAGTAGGGCGAACACATGTTCGTCTAGACTGGGGCGGTGGCAGTCGCAGCAGCCGAGCTCGTCCAACCGGTCACCCTGGCCGGCGAGCGGTTGCTGCCGGTGCTCGGGCCCCTTGAGCCGCTGTTCCCGGCCCGGGGCCTGCGGCGGGGTTCGGTGGTCTCGGTGGCGGGGTCGACGTCGCTGGCCCTGGCGGTGCTCGCCGCAGCCTCGGTCGAGGGGTCGTGGTGCGCGGCAGTGAACCTGCCAGCGCTGGGGTTGGCGGCGGCGGCGGAGCTGGGGGTGGTGCTGGAGCGGTTCCCGCAGGTGCCGGCGCCGGCGCGGGCCGCCGGCGCCGGCGGCTGGGCCTGGGTGGTGGGCGCGCTGGTCGATGCGTGCGACGTGGTGTTGGCCCGGCCGCCGGCGCACGTGAATGCGGCCGACGCCCGCCGGCTCACCGCCCGGGCCCGGGAGCGGGGGGCGGTGCTGGTGGTGGCGGGGGCGTGGCCGGAGGGCGCCGAGGTGCAGTTGGCGGTGGCATCGTCGGCGTGGGAGGGGCTGGGCGAGGGATTCGGGCGGCTCCGGGGCCGGCGGGTGGAGGTAGTGGCCGGCGGCCGGGGGGCGGCGGCGCGGGAACGGCGGGTGTCGCTGTGGCTGCCCCACCCCGACGGTGGCATTCGCAGCGAGATTGCTCCGTGTGCAAACGGCGTGGAGGTGGTCGATGAGCGGCGTGCGCACGCTCGTCGTGTGGTGTCCTGACTGGCCGGTGGTGGCCGCCGGCCTGGCTTCGGTGCCGGCGGCGGTGCTGGCGTCGGGGCGGGTGGTGGCGTGCTCGGCCGCAGCCCGGGCCGAGGGCGTCGCCCGGGGCCTGCGCCGGCGCCAGGCGGAGGCTCGCTGTCCCGGGCTGGCGGTGGTCGACGATGACCCGGCCGCCGGCGCCCGGGCGTTCGAGCCGGTGGTCGTCGCCGTCGAGCGGTTCACGCCCGAGGTGGAGATCGTGCGGCCCGGCGTGTGCGCGGTGGCCACCCGGGGCCCGTCGCGCTACTTCGGGGGAGACGAGGCGCTGGTCGGGCTGGTGGCGGCCGCAGTCAACGGTGCCTTGCCGGCCGGGGCGCCGGCGTGCCGGGTGGGGATCGCCGACGGGCCCTTCGCCGCCGAGCGGGCGGCTCGGGCCGGGGCGGTGGTGCCGGCGGGAGCCAGCGCGGCGTTCCTCTCGGGGTTTGCGGTGGCGACGCTGGGCGACGTCGAACTGGCCGACCTGCTCGTCCGCCTGGGCATCCGCACCCTGGGCCAGCTGGCCGAGCTGCCGGCGCCGGCGGTGCTCGCCCGCTTCGGGCCTGCCGGCGCGGTGGCCCACCGGCTGGCCCGCGGGCTCGACGAGCGGCCGTTGTCAGCCAGAGTCCCGCCGCTGGACCTCACCGTGGTGGCCGAGCTCGACCCGCCGGCCGACCGGTTGGAGACCGCCGCGTTCGTGGCCAAGGGCCTGGCCGACCGCCTGCACGAGGGACTGGCCGAGCAGGGCCTGGCCGCCACCCGGGTGCTGGTGGAGGCTGAGTGGGAGCACGGGGAGCGGATGGGCCGGCGCTGGCGGCTCGACGGCAACGGCGCCGGCGCCCTTGTCGATCGGGTGCGGTGGCAGCTCGACGGGTGGATGACGGGGGCCGCCGCCGCCGCCGACCGGCCGTCGGGTGGCCTGGCGCTCCTGCGGCTGGTGCCAGAGGAGGTCCGTCCTGACGATGGTCGTCAGCTGGGGTTCTGGGGCGGCGACCGGGCGGCGGCCGAGCGGGTGGCCCGGGCGCTGGCCCGGGTCCAGGGCATGCTGGGCCCGGAGTCGGTGGTCATCGCTGTCCCCACCGGCGGCCGCAGCCCGGGCGAGCAGGTGCGGCTCGTCCCCTGGGGCGAGCGTCCGCCGGCGGGTGAGGGGGTTGACCAGCCGTGGCCGGGCCGGATTCCCCCGCCGTTGCCGGCGACGGTCCATCCCGTCCCCGTGCCGGCGGAAGTGGCCGGCGGCCGGGTGTCGGTGGCGGGAGGCACGTGGTCGGCGGTGACGTCGTGGGCCGGGCCGTGGCCGGTCGACGAGCGCTGGTGGGACGGTGCCGCCCACCGCCGGCGGGCCCGCTGGCAGGTCATCACGGCCACTGGAACTGCCCATTTGCTGTCCCAGCAGGGCGACCGTTGGGAGGTCGAGGCCACCTATGACTGAGCGCTGTGTGTCCTTTGCATCTATTGAAGTGAACGTCACACCCCGGTAAACCGGCTGGAAGATTTTCAGCAGCAGTGGGGGGGTCACAGTATGAACACGACGATGCGACGCTTATCCGCGGCCTGCGTCCTGGCGATGGTGGCGGGGGCGTGCGGCTCGACGGCCGGCGACGGCCCGGCGAAGGCGGTACCGGCCGTGCAGGTCAACCGGACCGGAGAGGTCCTGCCGCTCAGCCGGGATGAAGAGGGGCCGGCGCTCCTGGTCGACAGGGACGATCCCGACACCGTCTACCTGGCCTACTCGGAGATGACCTCCGGGGCCTGCAAGTTCTCCGTATCCACCGACCGGGGGGCGACCTGGCGGACGGAGAACGCGCCGGTTCTCGAACCCTTCACCAAGAACTGCGCCATGGGATATGCCACGTCGCAGAACCTCAGGACCGAGTTGATCCAGGCGCCGGACGGGACGATCTACAACGTCTTCCAGGCCAACGCGCCCGACCGCAACGGGTCGCGCAGCGTACTGCTCGGGCGCTCGAGCGACGGGGGTCGCTCCTGGGACACCGTCGCCATCGACCCTGGTGCCCGGGCACCGGAGCCCGGCATCGAGATGGAGGTCAACTTCGAGGGCCACATCGCCATCGACCCCGCCAATCCCCGCCGCATGTATGCCATGTGGCGCCGGTCCTTCAACCGGTTCACGCCGGCCCGGACCACCCGGCCGTACATGGCCATCTCCGACGACGCCGGCGCGTCGTGGTCGGCACCGCAGCTCATGTTCGAGCGCAACAACGGCTTCGACGGGCCCCGCCCCGTGGTGGTGGGCGACCGGCTGTGGGCTTTCTGGCGTGAGTCGGCCCCGCCGACGCCGACCGCCGGCGCCGCGCCCCTGCCGTCGCCGCCGGTGACGAAGCTGTTCGCCAGCGTGTCGACCGACGAGGGCAAGACCTGGGTCGACCACGAGATCACCAACGCCAACGACGCCAGCGAGCCCATCGTGCAGTACGACCGGACGCGCGGGATGTTCCACGTGGTCTGGCACGACAACCGGGCCAACGAGCTGGACGCCTACTACTCGTCGTCCCGGGACGGCGAGACGTGGGCGCCGCCGAAGCGCCTGAACGACGACCCCGAGGGCACCAAGTACGGCCAGCACTACCCGCAGATCTCGATGAGCCCGAACGGCCGGCTCGACGTCGCCTGGTACGACTGGCGTGAGGACCCATTCCCCCCGTCGACGGTGGGGAACGGCCAGACGCTGAGCCTGTTCTCCAACCGGGGGAAGTTCGTGCAGGTCTACCTGACCAGCTCCCGTGACGGCGGCGCAACGTGGACGCCCAACGTGCGGGTCAGCGACGTGCCCATCGACCGCACGATCGGCTCGTGGGTCAACAACATCGACGTGATGGCGCCCGTGGCCGTGGCCTCGTTCGACGACGGTGCCATCGTGGCTTGGTCGGACACCCGCAACGGCAACGCCATCAGCCAGACCCAAGACATCTTCACCGGCACCGTGACCTTCGGCGACGCCGACGTCCGCCGGGTCACCGGCTTCCAGGCCGGCTTCGTCGGCGTCCTCGTGGGCCTCGGCCTGGCCATGTGCCTGGCACTGATCCTGTCCCGCCGCCAGCACCCGCCGGCGCCGGCGCCACCCAAGCCGGTGAGCAAGGAGCCGGCGCCGGTCAAGTAGCCGGCGTCGGCGTGGCGGGGCCGGCGAAGTGGCGAAGCCGGCGGGGGGCCGGCGCCCGCGAACCCGGCCGCCGAAGGCGGTGGGCCGGCGCAGCCGGCGCCCCGGAAACTTGGCACACCTCTGGGTAGGGTAGGCGTGCAGAAGCGTGCCAACTTCACGGACACATGCTTCCGAACCGCTGGTCAGCGAGAAAGGTATGCGGCATTCACCTGGGGGCCGATGCGACCTCCGCTGATCTTGGTATGGAGCGAGACTCAAGCAGACGTCCGAAATAGACATCGGCCTCAACTGCGTGCCTATTTAGCGCGATGATGGATCCGACGACTCATTGGTCGTTTTCTGATTCACCTGACGACCACCGCCTGGATCTGTTGAACAGGGAAGTCATCTAGTCGACCTACGGTTTGTAGAGTGCGAAGTACTCCTCGTTCGCCCCCGAGCGACCAAGTGGCCGTCCACTTCTCGGTAACGAGAATGTCATAAGTACCGATCTTCGAATACTGATGGGTAATCTGTCCAGATGGCCAAGGCTTGCCTTCGTCGGCATGTGGCCCCGACGTCTCGCCATCTCCCCAGGATACTGTGTATGCACCCTTCGCTACGATTGTTAGCGGCCCGAACGCCGTGTCATTGGTGTAGGTGTGAGCGATTTCACCTCGCGTTTCGAGATACGCAGGCTTTCCGGTGATTGCTCTACCCGGCTCGATACGTGGTTGGGGGCGAGGAAGTGGCACAAGCTCCCAGTATCGAGCGGCGACTGAAGCGCGTGTTTCGACTACGGTGGGTTCGCCGGGAGCTCGCGGCCGTTCTGGGCACGGAGGGTACTCGGCGTAAACGTTATTGTAGCCGCCAGCTCCTTCTACCTGATCTGCGTTCGGATTAGGAGCACGATCACTCGGCGAGCTGCCAATCTGGACAAAACCCGTCGTAATGCATGGTTGCCCGTCGGGCCCCGTTGTCAGCCGGTCGTAGGGTACATATGTGACTTGACTACTTGAAGAGGATGAGCCTTGGGAGATGCCCGAGCTGGTCGTCGCCGGTTCGACGACTGCGGGGTTGGATTGGCCGTCTTTGGTGCCGTTACATAGCGGGTCGACGTTCTCATTCGGCAGCGGATTAGGACCAGCAGCACTGGGGCCGCACACCCCCGCAGCTGTCTGCGCAGCATGGATTGGACCGATGGCTATTATCGGTGCCAGAAGGATTCCAATCAAGTAGATTCTCGCAGTGGTTGTCATCCCGAGCAAGGATTAGGTGGTTGTGTGCGGTCGGGCGGATAGCCTTCATAGAACACGGCCCAAGACGTTGTGTTGTAACGATTAGGATCGCGACCTGCCTGCAGTGGGCGCAGGGAAATCCATTGGGTATCGGGAGCCTGAGTGGCGACACTTACCGGCGAGTAGTCCCGTGCTACTTGGGCGAAGATGCACATAGTTGTAGCTGCGAGTAGTTTCGTGACTTTCGTTTCAGCATTCGCTGGCTCCGGTTTGAAGCCGCTGAAATTCCTCCGAATATCCCGTTGGTACAGGTCTATAGCTAATTGAAGCCGATCCTCGTCACCGTAGATGGCCTTCATGCGGTCGTAGGCCTCTCGAGGTATCGTCCGGGTGCGGACGATTAAGCGAGTGACGTCGCCCATCGCTGCATCTAGGCCCGCCAGCACCCGGTTCACATAGGCCGCGTCGATGACCGCCGGCACGGCGTAGGGGTTGGTTGTGGTGGTGGTCGGGGGGTCGGTGGCGAGGGTGGGGTTGGCGCCGGCGCTGCCTCGATCGGCGTCGTTGTCGGCGCACGCCGGCGCGAGGAGGGCCAGCGCAACCATGACCGCCGGGATCGCCGTCCGCCTTCTCACTGGGGCGATGTATATCAGTCCATTTCACCCGGTGGCAAGGGCCCGAACGTACGTTCGATACACTGGTGGGATGGGGTGGACGAACCCGCCGGTGCCGTGGGCGGAGCTGGAGCGCCGGCTGTCGGGGCGACCGTACAACGCCGACGGCGGGGACAGTCCCGCCTGGTCGAACCAGCGCGGTGAGTACCGGGCCCCGCACGTCGCCAAGCGGCGGGACACCGTCCCGTACGCCGAGTTGCACTGCCACTCGAACTTCAGCTTTCTCGACGGGGCGTCGCACCCCGAGGAGCTGGTCGAGGAGGCGGCCAGACTCGGGCTGACGGCGCTTGCCATCACCGACCACGACGGGTTCTACGGCATCGTCCGCTTCGCCGAGGCGGCCGCCGCCCTCGACGTTCCGACCATCTTCGGCGCCGAGCTCACGCTCGACCTCCCGAGAAGGCCACAGGCCGGCGCCGCCGACCCCGCCGGCCGCCACCTCGTGATCCTTGCCAGAGACCCCACCGGCTACGCCAACCTGGCGAGGGCCATCACCGACGCCCACATGAGCGCCGGCGAGAAGTCGCTGCCCAAGATCGACCTGACGACGCTCGGCCACTACAACACCGGCCACTGGCAGGTCCTCACTGGTTGCCGGAAGGGGACGGTGCCGGCGGCCCTCGTGCAAAACGGGCCGGCGGCTGCGGTCCACGAGCTCCACCGGCTCATCGAAGCCTTCGGGAAACAGAACGTCGCCATCGAGCTGTGGGACCACGGCGACCCCCTCGACTCCGTCCGCAACGACGCCCTCGCCGCCCTGGCGGCCCAGAACGGTGTCGACATCGTCGCCACCAACAACGTGCACTACGCCACACCAGAACGCCGGCCCCTCGCCACCGCCATGGCCGCCGTCCGGGCCAGGCGATCGCTCGACGAGCTCGACGGCTGGCTCCCCGCCGGCGCCACTGCGTCGCTCCGCAGCGGGGCCGAACAAGCGAAAAAGTTCACCCGCTACCCCGGCTCCGTCCAGCGTGCAGCGGAGATCGGCAACGAATGTGCCTTCGACCTGAAGCTCGTCGCCCCCAACCTGCCCGACTATCCCGTCCCACCCGGCCACACCGAGATGTCCTGGCTCCGCGAGCTCACCAGGCGAGGAGCCGAACGCCGGTACCCAGGCAACGCAGCCGCAAACAGGCAGATCGAGCACGAGCTGGCCATGATCGACTCGCTCGGCTTCCCCGGCTACTTCCTCATCGTCTGGGACATCGTCGAGTTCTGCCGGCGCAACGACATCTTCTGCCAGGGCCGGGGCAGCGCGGCCAACTCCGCCGTCTGTTACGCCCTGGGCATCACCAACGCCGACGCCGTCGGCCTCAAGCTGCTGTTCGAGCGCTTCCTCTCCCCGGAGAGAGACGGCCCGCCCGACATCGACCTCGACATCGAGAACGGCCGGCGGGAAGAGGCCATCCAGTACGTCTACGAGCGCTACGGGCGGGAGAACGCGGCCCAGGTGGCCAACGTCATCACCTACCGGCCCAAGTCATCGGTACGGGACATGGGCAAGGCCCTCGGCCACCCCCAGGGCGCGCTCGACGCCTGGTCGAAGCAGACCGACGGCTACCGCCTCTCCGACACCAAGGACCACGACATCCCCCAACCGGTGATCGACCTGGCCGGACAGATCCAGGGCTTCCCGAGACACCTCGGCATCCACTCCGGGGGCATGGTCATCTGCGACCGGCCGATCGTCGAGGTCTGTCCGGTGGAGTGGGGCCGCATGGAGAACCGCAGTGTCCTCCAGTGGGACAAGGACGACTGCGCGGCGGTGGGCCTGGTCAAGATCGACCTCCTCGGCCTGGGCATGCTCACCGCCCTCCACCTCGGGGTCGACCTGATCAAGGCCCATCACGGCACAGAAATAGACCTGGCCACCATCCCCCAGGAGGACGAGGTCTACGACATGCTGTGCAAGGCCGACTCCATCGGCGTGTTCCAGGTGGAGAGCCGGGCCCAGATGGCCACCCTCCCGAGGCTCAAGCCCCGGCACTTCTACGACCTGGTGGTGGAGGTCGCCCTCATCCGGCCCGGCCCCATCCAGGGCGGCTCGGTCCACCCGTACATCAGGAGGAGGAACGGCCAGGAGCCGGTCACCTACCTCCACCCCCTGCTGGAGAAGTCGCTCAAGAAGACCCTCGGCGTGCCCTTGTTCCAGGAGCAGCTCATGCAGATGGCCATCGACGTCGCCAACTTCACCCCCGGCGAAGCCGACCAGCTCCGCCAGGCGATGGGATCCAAAAGAAGCACGGAGCGCATGGAGGCCCTCAAAGGCCGCCTCTACCAAGGTATGGCCAAGAACGGCATCGCCGGCGCCACCGCCGATGCCATCTACGACAAGTTGGCCGCCTTCGCCAACTTCGGCTTCCCCGAGAGCCACTCGGTGAGCTTCGCCTACCTCGTCTACTCGTCGTCGTGGATGAAGCTCCACTACCCGGCCGCCTTCTGCGCCGCCCTGCTCAACGCCCAGCCCATGGGCTTCTACTCACCCAACACCTTGGTGGCCGACGCCCGCCGGCACGGGGTCACCGTGCACGGGCCCGACGTCAACATCAGCGCCGTCAAGGCCACGCTCGAGGGCGCCCAAGACAAGCCCGAGGTGCGGCTCGGCATCGAGTACGTCCGCAACGTGGGCGACGACCTGGCCAAGCGGATCGCAGAGAGAAGGCCCTACGCCTCCATGGAGGACCTGGTCAGGCGGACCGGGGCCAACCTGCCAGCGGTCGAGGCCCTGTCGACGGCCGGCGCCTTCACCTCGCTGCAGCTGGAGCGCCGAGCCGCGCTGTGGGGCGCCGGCGCCGTGGCCCAGGCCGCCGACACCCGCCTCGAGGGTGTCGTCGTCGGCACCGATGCCCCCCAGCTGCCGGCCATGTCGGAGCCCGAGGTCACCGCCGCCGACCTGTGGGCCACCGGCGTGTCGCCGAGCAGCCACGTCATGCAGTACGCCCGGACCGGCCTCGACGCTGCCGGCGCCGTCACCGTCACCGGCCTCGAGAAGGTCCCGTCCGGCCGGCGGGTCACGGTCGGCGGCGTCGTCACCCACCGCCAGCGCCCGGCCACCGCCAACGGGACGATCTTCATCAACCTGGAGGACGAGACCGGCATGCTCAACGTCATCTGCAACAACGCCATCTGGGACAAACACCGCCGGGTGGCCCGGTCGTCCGCCGCCCTGCTGATCGGCGGGCGCCTCGAGCGGGCCGAGGGCGTGACCAACCTGATCGCCGAGAGGATCGAGCCGCTGTCGCTGGCCACCAGGCCGGCCACGAAGTCCCGCGACTTCAGATGATCAGCAGGCGACCTCGAACCACACCCGCTTCGAGCCGTTCCCCACCAGCTCGACCCCCCATGACGTGGCCAGTTCCTCGACGATGACGACGCCCCGACCCGACACGTCGTCGAGCCGGCCCAGGCGCCGCACCGGGACCTCGGGGCTCAGGTCCTGCACCGCCACCCGGACCACATTGCCGGCCACGGTCACGGCCAGCTGCGGCCCCGACCGGCCGTGGATGATGGCGTTGGTGACGACCTCGCTGGTGAGCAGCTCGACGGTGTCGACGACGCCGTCGGCCACCTGCCGGCTCATCAGCACATCGCGGACAAACCGGCGCGCCGCCCCCACGCTCGTCGGGTGCGGCGTGAGCATGGTGCGTACTTCGATGATGTACATCTTAACGACACGAACGTACGTTTCGGTACCGTGCGTCCGGGTAAGATTGGCCTAATAGGGCGATCCCGGTGACGTCTCGTCGAGGACCAGGCCCATGATGACGGCGTCCCACAGCTGGCCGTTCCGCCGCAGGTAGTGGCGGCGCAGCACACCCTCCTCCACGAACCCGTGGCGAAGGTAGAGGCGGCGGGCGGCTTCGTTGTGCGGCCACACCTGCAGCGCGATCTTGTGGGCACCCAGCCCGCCGGCGGCGTCGATCACCGATCGCACGAGGGCGCCGCCGACGCCGCGACTCCGCCATCGGGCGTCGACCATCATGCCGAGGCCAGCCACGCCGTAGGGGGCCATGTCGATCCGGGCGTGGCCCACCAGTTCGTCGTCGACCAGGGCCACGAACGATGCGCACCGGTCCGAGGTCGTCTCCTCGAGGAAGCGGGCTCGCTGGCTTTCGCGGTCGACGGGCGGCTGGGTGCCCAGCCACTGCTCCTCGTCGACCACGGCGATGAAGAGGTCGAGGATGGCCTCCACGTCGCCGGCCGCGGCCCGGCGCACGCCGACCGCCGTCATGGGGAAAGGACGGCCCCGAGGATCCGCCGGCTGAGCGACCACGGAGTGAGGTCGGAGACGCCGGCCAGCACCCGGTAACCGAGGCCGGGAACGCATTGGGCCCGGCCGGCGCCGACGGCCCGCAGGCCGGCGCGAGCGACGGTGTCGGCCTTCATCCAGGCCAGGCGGGGCACGATGGAGCGGTTGATGCCGGCGACGCCGTGGAACTCCGTGGTCGTGAACCCCGGCAGCAGGGTCGTCACGTGGACGCCGTGGTGGCGGACCTCCTCGTGCAGGGCGTGGCTGAACGTCGACAGGTAGGCCTTCGTCGCCGCGTAGGTGGCGACGTAGGGCATGGGCTGCATGCCGGCGATCGACGACACGTTGAGGATGCCGCCCCGGCCCCGGGGAACCATCGACTCGAGGGCGGCGTGTGTGAGGCGGACCGGCGCCAGCACGTTGAGCCGGATCTGGGCGTCCTGGCGGTCGAGTGGGATGTCGGCGAAGGGGCCCTGGCCGCCGACGCCGGCGTTATTGACCAGGAGGTCGACCCCCGCCCGCACCCTCGCCTCGACGGGGGCCAGCTGCGCAGGGTCGCTGATGTCGGCGACAACGACGTCGACCTTCACGCCGTGGGCGGTCTCGAGCTCGGCGGCCAGCTCCTCGAGGCGATCACGCCGGCGGGCGACCACGACGAGGTCCGACCCGTCCGCCGCCAGCTGCTCGGCGATGGCCCGGCCGATGCCGCTCGACGCGCCGGTGACGAGGGCGAGCGGCCAGCGGGGCATGACCGTCGATGCTAGGGGAGAGTGTCTCACCCTCTTTGTACGGTGCTGGACATGGAAATCTCCTGTGACGACTGCGTGATGCAGGACACCCCGGCGTGCGAGGACTGCGTGGTCACCTTCATCTGCGGGCGTGAGCCCGGGGAGGCGGTGGTGTTCGACGTGACCGAGGCCAGAGCCGTGCGCCTGCTGGGCGAGGCCGGGCTGGTCCCGCCCCTGCGCCGGCAGGCCCGAGCAGTCCGGTAGCGGCGGGGGATCACTACCGGCCGATGGGCCGAGTGGTACGGTCCGCACGAAATGGCCCGGTCTGCGGGCCGCTGGCCACCGGGAGCCTGCTTGCGAAAGCTCCACCTCGTCGGGTTGACGACAGACCGCGACGGCTTAATCTTCACTGCTCGGAAGGGCTCGAAGTCCGGTGGCTACATCGTGCCCTTGGACAAGAAGGTGCTGGCCGCCATTGCCGCAGCCAGCGCGCACGAAAACGGCGAGCCGGAGGAGAGCCGTCCTACCGCCGGCGAGGTCGACGCGGTGCCGCGGCGGCTGCGCAGCGAGAGCGCCCTCACGCCGCGCGAGATGCAGGCCCGGCTGCGGGCCGGGCGCACGATCGACGAGGTGGCCGCCGAGGCCGGCGTCGACCATGAGTGGGTGGCCCGCTTCGCCGTCCCCATCCTGGCCGAGCAGGCCCAGGTGGTCGAGCTGGCCCGGGGGCAGGTGTACGCCAAGCCCCGCCTCGGTGAGTCTGCCGAGCCGCTCGGTAGCTCGGTCCTCCAGAACCTGTCCGGCCGCGGCGTGTTCATGCCCGACGACGTGGCTCACTCGGCCTGGAGCGCCTTCCAGCTGCACGACTCGGTGTGGATGGTCCGCTTCCGCTACCGCTCCCGGGGCAAGGACCAGGAGGCGCAGTGGGAGATCGACGTGCCCACCGGCCGGCTGCGGGCCCGCAACCGCCAGGCGTCCGACCTCGGCTACGTCGGGCCGGACCGGTGGGGGACCGACGAGGAGGAGGAGCAGCCGGCCGAGGAGGCGGCACCGCCGCCGCCCCGCGCCAGCCGCCGGCAGCCGGCGCCGGCCAAGCGGCCGGCGGCCAAGGCGACGCCGCCATCGCGGCGGCCGGCCAAAGCCACCCAGCCGGCGCGCCGGGCGGCCAAGACCACAGCCACCCGGGCGGCGAAGAGCACCTCGCCCACCCGGGCGGCGAAGAGCACCTCGCCCACCCGGGCGGCGAAGAGCACCTCGCCCACCCGGGCGGCGAAGAGCACCGCCAAGGCCGCGCCGGCGGCCAAGAAGGCGGTGGCCCGCAACGCGGTGGCCCGGAAGGCGACGACGAAGCGCGCGCCCCGCCCGGCGGCGGCGAAGTCCACGACGCGGCGCCGGCCCACGAAGGCGGTGCCCGCCCCGGATGCGGGCCCAACGGCCGGATCGGGGGGTGTCCGTATGGCGGTGGCGCGGGTGTCGACCGCCCGGGTGGCCGCCAGCATGGCGACTGCCGACCGGGAGCCCTGGGCGGCCGCCGTCCGGGCCGCCGCCGCCAGCGGGCGCCGGCCCACGGCGAAGCAGCCCGCCACCCGCGACCGCGGGGTAGAGCCCAAGCCCGCGGTCCCGTTCCAGCCCCGGCCGTTGCCGCCCCCGGGCAGCGAGCCGCCGGAGCCCCGCGTCCGCAAGATCACCGTGCAGTCCCGTGCCGCCGACGGCGCCCCGGCCACCGTCACCCTGCCCGCGCCCCGCCGGCCGGGGAAGGACGCCGACGCCGCGCCCGGCGCCGAGCGCCCGAAGCGGCGGCGGTTGCGGTCCCGCTGACCGGCACCGACCCGGTGGCCCACCTGCTGGTCACCAACGACTTCCCCCCGAAGGTGGGCGGCATCCAGTCCTACCTGTGGGAGCTGTGGCGCCGGCTCCCGCCCGACCGAGTCACCGTGCTCACCACCGCCCACCCCGACGCCGCCGCATTCGACGCCGCCCAGCCCTTCGCCGTCCATCGCTGGCACGGGAAGGTCCTGCTGCCCACCCCGGCCCTGGCCCGCACGATCCGCCGGCTCGCCACCGAGGCCGGCGCCGCAGTCGTGCTCCTCGACCCCGCACTGCCGGTAGGCATGCTGGGGCCGCGCCTCGGCGTGCCCTATGGGGTCGTGCTCCACGGGGCGGAGGTGACCGTCCCCGCCCGCCTGCCCGTCGCCCGACAGGCGCTGGCCGGCGTCCTGCGCCGGGCCAGGACCATCGTCGCCGCCGGCGGCTATCCGGCGGCCGAGGCCTTCCACCTCGGCGGCGACGACCTGCCGGTGAAGGTGGTGCCCCCAGGCGTCGACGTCGACCGCTTTCAGCCTCTCGCCGCGGAGGAGAAGCGGGAGGCCAGGGTCGGCGCCGGTCTGCCGGTCGAGGGCCCCCTCGTCGTCGGCATGAGCCGGCTGGTGCCCCGGAAGGGCTTCGACGTGCTGATCGCCGCCGCGGCCCTGCTCGCCCCGCTCCATCCCGGGCTCACCGTCGCCATCGCCGGCTCGGGCCGGGACCGCAACCGGCTGGAGCGGCTGATCGCTTCGACGGGCGCCCCCGTCCGCCTGCTGGGATTCGTGGCCGATGCCGACATGCCCGCCCTGCTCGGCGCAGCCGACGCCTTCGCCATGCCCTGCCGGAGCCGCTGGGGCGGCCTGGAGCAGGAGGGCTTCGGCATCGTCTTCCTCGAGGCCGCGGCCTGTGGCGTGGCGGGCGTCGCCGGCGCCAGCGGTGGTTCCCACGAGGCGGTCGAGCATGGCAAGACCGGCTTTGTCGTCCGCCGGCCCCAGGACCCGGTGGCCCTGGCCGCCGCCCTCGGCCGCCTGCTCGACGACCCGAAGCTTGGACAGGCCATGGGTGCGGCCGCCCGCCGCCGGGCCGAGGACCTGTTCTCCTACGGCCACCTGGCCGTGCAGTTGGCCAGCGCAATCCAGTGATTCGACGGGCTTCCTGGGCCGGCACCGCGATTTTCGCGGTCAGCGCCATCGCCGCCGCCATCGCCCCGGAGACCTTTGACACGCCGGCCCTCGTCGTAGCCATCGCCCTGTTCGCCGGCGGCTGCGGGATCTTCCTGTGGGCGTTCCTCCTGGTCGCGGCCAGGAGCCGCACGGACCAGATGGAGCAGGCCCAGATCTGGTTCCTCACCGGATCGCCGACGCCGCCGGAAGTGCGCCGCAGCCTGCTCGGCGCCCTCGCCGTGCAGGTCGTGGTCGGGCTGGCCACCGCCGGCGCCCGGCCGTACACCAGCCTGGCCGCCGGGGTCCTCGTTCCGATGTGGGGGCTCGGCCTCAGCGGCCTGTGGACGGCCCGCCACGGTGACTTCCCGACCCGGCCACCGGACACGAGGCGCTCCGGTCCGGGCCTAGGATCCTCACATGCCGATCGACGAGAGCAGGATCCGTGACCTTGCCGGGTTCAAGGGCGAGCACGCACCGGTGACGTCGGTGTACCTCGACGTGGACGGCCGGCGCCGCATCCGGGCGCGCGACGTCGAGCTGGCCCTGGAGCGCATGATCCGGCCCCTCCGTGACCGTGAGCAGCAGGACTCCGTGGTCGCCGACCTGAAGCGCATCGAGGACCACGTGAAGGGCGGCGTGGCCCGATCGCACGTCCGGGGCCTGGCCATGTTCGCGTGCTCGGCGCACGACTTCTGGGAGACGGTGGAGCTGGCCGTGCCGGTGCGCGACCGGGTGGTGGTCAACCACTCCCCGTACGTGCGGGAGCTGGAGGCGGTGGTCGCGCAGCACCAGCGGTTCGCCGTCCTGGTGGTCGACCGCCAGCGGGCAAGGCTGTTCCTGTTCCATCAGGGGGAGCTGCTCGACCAGCAGGAGCAGCTCGACCTCCTGCCCCGCCACGACGACGACGGCGGCCAGCTCGGCAAGGACCAGGTGGCGGGCCACACCGCGGCCGCCGCCCACCGTCACCTCAAGCACGCCGCCGCCGGCGCGTTCGCGCTGCACCAGGAGCAGGGTTACGACCACCTGGTGCTCTGCGGGCCCGACGAGATCACCGCCGAGCTCGAGCGCGAGCTGCACGCCTACCTCCGGGAGCGCATCGCCGGCCGGATCCACCTCGCGGTGTCCGCCGGCGTGGACGAAATCCGCCAGGTGGCGGAGGACGTCGAGGCCACTGTGGAGCGGGCCCGGGAGGCTGCGGTCGTCGACCGGCTGCGCCAGGCGGTCGGGACGGCAACGGCGGGGGTCGCCGGCCTGCAACCGGTCCTCGACGCCCTGGTGGCCCGCCGGGTGGACACCCTTGTCGTCTCCGAGGGGTTCGAGGCGCCCGGATGGCGTTGCCCGGCATGCGCGTGGGTGGGCACGCGGGGCCGGCGCTGCCCGCTGTGCGCCGGTGACATGGACCAGGTCGAGGACGTGGTCGAGGTGGCGGTGGAGGAAGGGCTGGCCCAGGCGTGCCGGGTCTCGGTGTGCCGGGACAACGCCGATCTCGACGTACTCGGGCGGGTCGGCGCCCTCCTGCGCTATTGACCGGGCGCACCGTCGGTGTCGACGTCGGGGGCACGAAATGCCTCGCTGTCGCCCTCGAGGGGGGCAGGATGGTCGACGAGCGGCGGGTGCCGACGCCCGACGGTGAGGGGGCGGTGCTCGACGCCATCGCCGCGGTGGCCTCGGAGGTCGCCGGCGGCAAGGAGATCGGCGGCGTGGGCGTGGGCGTCCCGGGCCTGGTCGACCGCGAGGGCGTGCTGCGGTTCGCCCCGAACCTGCCCGGCGTGGTCGACTTCCCGATCAAGGCCGAGCTGGAGGCCCGGCTCGGCACGCCGGTGCGCGTGGACAACGACGCCACCTGCGCGGCGTGGGGCGAGCGCCAGGTGGGCGCGGCCCAGGGCTACGACGACGTCATCCTGGTGACGCTGGGCACCGGCATCGGCGGCGGCATCGTGGCCGGCGGCACGCTCCTGCGGGGCGCCAACGGCTTCGCCGGCGAGGTCGGGCACATGGTGATCCAGGCGGGGGGAGACCCCTGCCCGTGCGGCCAGCGGGGTTGTTGGGAGCGTTACGCCTCCGGGGGCGGACTGGGCCGGTTGGGCCAACGGGCGGCCGCCGACGGGCGGGCGGCGCGGGTGATGGCCCGGGCCGGTGGTGAACCGCACATGGTTCGGGGCGAGCACGTCACGGTCGCCGCCGCCGACGGCGACGCCGAGGCCCGGGTGGTCCTGGCCGAGCTCGGCTGGTGGGTGGCGCTGGGGCTGGCCAACCTGGCCAACGTCTTCGATCCCCAGGCCTTCGTGCTCGGTGGGGGGCTGGTCGAAGCCGGCGATCTCCTGCTGGGCCCGGTCCGCACCGCGTTCGCCGGCCTGCTCACCGGGGCCGCCCACCGCCCGCCCGTCGACATCATCCCGGCCACCCTCGGCGAGCACGCCGGCGCCATCGGCGCCGCGTGCTTGTTCGGAATTTTGCGCGAGATCGGCTCGGCCTGAGCGTTGTAGTTTGGATGCGGCTGCCGGTCTCCGGGCTCCCCAGCCCCCGGGGGCCGGCCGCCCTCTGTCCGGCGTACCATCCGTGGGTGAACCGTCGATGGGTGTCCCTGGTGGCCGGCGCCAGCGCCTGCCTGGCGCTCGCCGGGTGTGGCGGTGGAGACGACGAACCGTCGGCCAGCAGCCAGGCGAACACCTCCAGCACGGCCGCCCGGTCGACCGCCACCACGGCGGCGTTGCCGTCGATCCAGGGCGTGGAGACCTTCCAGGGGCTCGAGGCGGGCCACTCGGCGGGACCGGTGAGCTACCCGCAGGTACCACCGGTCGGGGGCATCCACAACCCGGTCTGGCAGCAGTGCGGGTTCTACGACCAGCCGATCCAGAACGACAAGGCGGTCCACTCGCTGGAGCACGGCGCCATCTGGATCACCTTCCGGCCCGACCTGCCCCAGGCTGAGATCGACGGGCTGGCCGCCCTGGCCCGCAGCCGCGGTCTCATCCTCGTCTCCAGGTGGGAGTCCGGCCTGCCGGCGCCGGTCGTGGTGACCGGGTGGGGTCGCCAGCTCCGCCTCCAGTCGACGTCGGATCCCCGCATGCAGGAGTTCATCCGCCTCTACGCCAATCAGGGCCCCGAGATCAACGCGCCGTGCTGATTGGCGTGCCTTGGCCGCCCTACTCGTGAAGCTCGGCGTCTCCCTCCCGCAGTTCCGCCACGACGCCGAGGCTGCGGTCGACGTGGCCCGGCGGGCCGAGGCCGCCGGCCTCGACGGCGTGTTCGTCTTCGACCATCTGTGGCCGATCGGCCAGCGCATGCGGCCGGCGCTGCACTCCCTCACACTGCTCGGGGCGCTGGCCGCCGAGACGCAGCGGGTGGCGCTCGGCACGCTCGTGGCCCGGGTCGGCCTGGTGCCCGATGCCGTGCTCGTGCACAGCCTGGTCACGCTGCACCGGATGATCGGCGACCGCCTGATCGCCGCCCTGGGCACCGGCGACTCCCTCAACCGGGAGGAGAACGAGGCCTACGGCGTGCCGTTCGCCCCGGTGGCCGACCGGGTGGCGTCAGTGGTCCACTGCTGCCGCCGGCTCCGGGCCGCCGGCGTGACCACCTGGATCGGGGGCCGGTCGCCGGCGGTGCGGATGGCTGCGGCCAACGCCGACGCGTGGAACGGGTGGGGGACCGACGTCGCCACGTTCAAGCGCGAGGCGGCGTCGCTTGCCCCGGGCACCGCTCGCACCTGGGGTGGGCAGGTCCTGATCGGGCGGACCCGGCTGGAGGCCGACGCGAAGCTCCGCGCCCACGGCACCCGCCCGGGGCTGGTGGCGGGCACGGTCGACGACCTCCGCCGCCATCTCGACGCGCTGGGCGCCGCCGGCGTTTCCTGGGCCGTGTGCGCCCCCCTCGACGTCGGGACCGACCCCGGAGCGGTCGAAATCCTCGCCGAGCTCGTCGCCGCCTACCGGTAGCCTCCACCTATGGAGTTCCGCCGGATCAATCATCTGCCGCCGTACGTCTTCACGATCATCGACGGGCTCAAGATGGCAGCACGGCGAGCCGGCGACGACGTCATCGACCTGGGCTTCGGCAACCCGGACATCCCGTCGCCCGACATCGCGGTCGAGAAGCTGGCCGAGGCGGCCCGCAACTCCCGGAACCACCGGTACTCCGCCAGCCGGGGAATTCCCAAGCTCCGGGCCGCGGCGGCCGCCCTGTACCAGCGCAAGTTCGGCGTCGACCTCGACCCCGACACCGAGGTCATCAACGTCATCGGCGCCAAGGAGGGCCTCACCCACCTCATGTGGGTGCTGCTCGGGCCGGGCGACACGGCCATGGTGCCGACCCCGTCGTACCCGATCCACATCTACGCCCCGCTCTTCGCCGGCGCCGACGTGCGCCGCATCCCGCTGGGGCCCGACGAGGACTTCTTCGCCAACCTCCTGGAGGACTGGGAGAACGCCTGGCCCCGGCCCCGGGTGATCGTCCTCTCCTTCCCCCACAACCCGACGACCACGTGCGTCGACCTGCCCTGGCTGGAGCGCCTGGTGGCCTTCGCCAAGGAGCACGACGTCATCCTGGTCCACGACTTCGCCTACTCCGACACCGCGTTCGACGGCTACCAGCCGCCGTCGATCCTCCAGGTTCCGGGGGCCAAGGACGTCGCCGTCGAGTTCTACACGCTCACCAAGTCGTTCTCGATGGCCGGGTGGCGGGTGGCGTTCTGCGTCGGCAATCCCGAGATCGTGGCCGCTCTGGGCAAGCTCAAGTCCTACCTCGACTACGGCACCTTCCAGCCGGTGCAGATCGCGGCGATCGTGGCCATGAACGAGGCGTCGGACTACCCCAAGGAGGTCAACGAGATCTACTGGGGCCGGCGCGACGCCCTGTGCGACGGCCTGGACCGCATCGGCTGGCACATCGACAAGCCCAAGGCGACGATGTTCGCCTGGGCGCCGATCCCCGAGCCGTACCGGGAGATGGGGTCGCTGGCGTTCGCGTCGTTCCTCGTCGAGGAGGCCCAGGTGGCCACCTCGCCCGGGGTCGGGTTCGGCCCCACCGGCGACGGGTTCGTGCGCTTCGCCCTCATCGAGAACGAGCAGCGCATCGCCCAGGCCATCCGCAACATGAGAAAAGTTCTGACGAAACTCTGAACCGGGCGCTATCCTGTTCCGAAACGATACGGGATCGTTTCGGAAAGTAGGACCTGCGTTGGACCCAGCCGCCATCCACGCCCGCCGGTGGTGGACGCTGGCCGTGATGTGCCTCAGCCTCATGGTCATCGGCGTGGACAACACCATCCTCAACGTCGCCCTCCCCACCCTGGTCCGCGACCTCGGAGCCAGCACGTCGCAGCTCCAGTGGATCGTGGACGCCTACACGCTGGTGTTCGCCGGCCTCCTGCTGACCGCCGGCAGCCTCGGTGACCGCTTCGGGCGCCGACGGGCGCTGAGCGTCGGCCTGGGAATCTTCGGCGCCGGCTCGGTGGCCTCGGCGGTGGCCGGCTCGGCCGAGCAGCTGATCCTGACCCGGGCCCTGATGGGCGTCGGCGGGGCGCTGATCATGCCGGCCACGCTCTCGATCATCAGCAACGTCTTCACCGTGCCGGCCGAGCGGGGCCGGGCCATCGCGGTATGGGCCGGCTTCTCGGCCATGGGCATCGCCATCGGCCCGCTCAGCGGCGGCTGGCTGCTTGAGCACTTCTGGTGGGGTTCGGTGTTCATGGTGAACATCCCAATCGTCCTCCTGGCGCTGACCGGGGGCCGCCTGTTCGTCCCCGAGTCCAAGGATCCCAAGCCTCGGGGGGTCGATCCGCTGGGCGCGGTCCTGTCGATCGTCGGCCTCGGCGCTCTGGTGTGGGCCATCATCGAGGCGCCGGCCCACGGCTGGACCGACCCGACGACGGTGAGCGCCTTCCTGGCCGGGGCGGTGTTCATCGCCGCCTTCGTCGCGTGGGAGCGGCACACCGACCACCCCATGCTCGACGTCCGCTTCTTCGCCAACCCCCGCTTCTCCGCGGCCAGCATCGCGGTGACCATGGTCTTCTTCGCCCTGTTCGGGTCGACGTTCCTCCAGACCCAGTACCTCCAGTTCGTGCTCGGCTACAGCGCCTTCGAGGCCGGCCTCCGCGTGGGGCCGGTCGCCCTGGTGCTCATGGTCACCGCACCCCTGAGCGCCCGGCTGGTCGAGCGGGTGGGGACCAAGTACATCGTCGCCGGCGGCTTGGCCCTCGTGTCGCTGTCGCTCGTGGTGCTGTCCTTCGCCACGGTGACGTCGGGCTACCCGCCGGTGCTGGCCAGCATCCTGATCCTCGGTGTCGGCATGGGGATGACGATGGCGCCGGCCACGGAGTCGATCATGGGATCGCTGCCCCGGGCCAAGGCCGGCGTGGGCTCGGCGGTGAACGACACCACCCGCCAGATCGGCGGCGCCCTGGGCGTCGCCATCCTCGGGTCGCTGCTGGCCTCGACGTACGCGTCGTCGCTGGGCGACGCGGTGCCGGCTGCGGCCAAGGCCTCGGTCGGTGCGGCGCTGGACCTCGCCCGGGCACTGGGCGGGGCCGAAGGTGCGGCCCTGGTGGCGGCGGCCAAGTCGGCCTATGTCGACGGGATGGGCGTCGGGGTGCTGGTCGCCGCCGGCGTGGCCCTACTCGGTTCGATGATTGCCCTCGCGTTCCTGCCGTCGCGGGCCAGAATGGAGGAAGAGTCCCCGGCCGACGACCCGGAGCTGAATCTGGAGGTTGTAGGGGCGTGACCGATATCGACGTCGAGGTGCACCGGCCGCCGGGCCGGCCCCGCAGCGCAGCGGCCGACCGGGCCATCCTGCGCGCTGCCGTGGATCTTCTGGCCGACGAGGGCTACGGCGGGGTGACGATGGAGGGCGTCGCGGCCCGGGCCGGCGTGGGCAAGGCCACCGTCTACCGGCGCTGGCCGTGCAAGTCAGCCCTGGTGGTGGACGCCATCGACACCTGCCGGGAGCACGCCTCGCAGCCTCCCGACACGGGTTCGGTGCGAGCGGATCTGCTGGCCTTCGTGCGCGGCTTCATGCACCACCTGCGGACCTCCGACGCCGGCCGGGTCATGCCGGCGCTGGTGGCCGAGCTGGCCCGGAGCCCGGAGCTGGCCTCGGCCTTCCGGGAGGGCTTTGTCGCCCCCCGGCGGGCCAAGGTGCTCGAAGCCGTCCGCCGCGGCGTCGAGCGGGGTGAGGTCCGGCCGGGAGTGGACGCCGAGCTGGTGGCCGACGGCGTCGTCGCCCTCCTCATGCACCGCTTCCTGATTACGGGCATGCCCATCGACGACGACCTGCCCGAGCGGGTCGTCGACCTCCTGTGCCGGGGGATCGCCGTCTGACTCAGGCGGCCAGGCTGTGCAGCGCCTCGCCGGCGATGGGGATGGCCGGCGGGCTGTCCCCAACAAATCCCCAACTTGTCGCTCTTCCTCGCCACAGAGGTGCGGGCGTAGGGTCAACCGATGGCCAGCTTCGAGATCAAGCTCAAGGACGGTACCGTCGAGATCGTCGAGGGCGCCGACGCCTACCAGCCCGACGGCCAGTTCACGACGTTCTTCGCCTTCGACGCAGGCCGGACCACCGTTGACTGCTGGAGCACGCGCGTGGCCAGCATCCGCAGCGCCGAGATCGTCGCCGTGTGGAGGCGGGAGCCGGCGGCGGCCTAAAGGCCGGCGTGGGCGGCGATCATCGCCGCCACCTCCTCGGGCGTTAGGTCGCTATTGTCGATCGACAGGTCGCCGGCGTTGATCGGCGTGTGCAGGTCGGAGCGGGCGAGCATGCTCCTGAGCTGTACCGGGTCGCCGAACTTGGCGACGCCGGCGCGTGAGGGGTCGGTTACGCGCTTCTCGAGCACCGCCGCGGTCGGGAGGAGCTCCTCGGCGCGAAGGGGAACAGGCGCAGGGCCATCTCGACCGTCAGGGTGTTGTCGAGCACCTTCAGCCCGTACTGCGCCTCCAGGCACCGGGCGACGGTGAGCTTGCCGGCCGCCGGCGGGCCGTAGAGAAGGACGTGGCGGCTGGTGGGCACGGTGGCGTTCTAGCGAAATTCCGTCGCCGGCTGTCGAGGATTTCCGCCACCATGGGGGATGGTCCCCGAGGAGATCGCCGTCGCTGGCGGCCTGGAGCTGCGGCGCTGGCGGGTGTCCGACGCCCCCGGCCTGCTGGCCGCCATCGAGGCCAGCCTGCCCGAGCTACGGCGGTTCATGCCCTGGGCCATGGAGGACCCCACGCCGGCGTCGGTAGAGGAATTTCTCGAGTCCCGCTCCGGCGCCTCACTCGGCTTCGCCCTCTTCGACGCCGGCGGCGAGCTGGTGGGCGCCGCCGGCCTCCACGACCGGCGGGGTCCGGGCATCCTCGAGATCGGCTACTGGGTGCGCAGCGACTGCACCGGCCGGGGCTACGCCACCGCCATGGCCGGCGCCCTCACCGAGGTGGCGTTCGAGCGGTTCCCGCTCGTCGACCGGATCGAGATCCGCTGCGACCCGGCGAACCTGGCCAGCGCAGCCATTCCGCCGAAGCTGGGCTACCGACTGGACCGCATCGAAGTCGTCGATGTCGAGGCGGCAGCTCAGACCGGCAAGCAGCAGGTCTGGGCCCTCCACCGCGTGCATGCAGCGTCGTGAAAGCGGCCTCTCCGGCCGGAATCACGACGCTGGGTGCACGAGCGCGCCTATTTGGCGACCGAGCGCTGGTAGGCCCGGACTGCCAGCGGCGCGCACACGGCGATGATGGCGACGATCCAGATCAGCGTGTACGCCACCGGGTGGGCGATGGACCAGGGGTCGCTGGGCGTGGCCGCCGTCGTGGGGTTGCCGAACAGTTCCCGGATGGCGTTGGACAGGGTCGTCACCGGGTTCCACTCGGCCACGTTCTGGACGAACTGCGGCATGGACTCGGTCGGCACGAACGTGCTGGCCATGAACGTCACCGGGAACAGTGCGGCGAAGGCGATGCCCTGCACCCCTTCGGGCGTGGCCACCACGCTGCCGAGGAGCACGCCGACCCATACCATGGCGAAGGCGAAGCCGATCAGCAGCAGGTAGCCGAAGGCGGCGTTGACCAGGCCGTCGTGGATGCGCCAGCCGATGGCCAGGCCGCACAGGGACATGATCACGATCGGCAGCAGGGCCTTGAACAGGTTGGCGATGGCGTGGCCGCCGAGCACCGCGCCCCGGGCGATGGGCAGGGCCCGGAAGCGGTCGACGGCCTGGTTCTTGCGGTCGTTGGCCAGGGCCATGGCCACCCCGAAGGCGGAGAACACGATGGTCTGGGCGAAGATGCCGCCCATCAGGAACTCGCGGTAGTTGCCCTCGCCGGGCACGTCGATGGCGCCGCCGAACACGTAGGCGAAGAGCAGCACGAACATGATCGGCTGGATGGTGGCGTCGGAGAGGGCCTCGGGCTGGCGCTTCATGTGGACCAGGCCCCGCCTGGCGATGACCCAGGTGTCGTGGAACATGCCTCGAGACGGCTCGGGGCCGTCGTGGGCGACGATCTCCTCGGGCAGCTTCACGGCGGTCATGACGAGACCTCCTCGTTTGCGTCGTCGGCCGGCGAGCCGGTGAGGGTCAGGAACACTTCGTCGAGGGTGGGCTGGCGCAAGCTCATGTCGTCCACCCCGATCTGGGCCTCGGTGAACTCCTTGGCCACCAGGACGAGCGTCTCCACGCCCAGGCTGGTGGGTGCGGCCACGGAGCGGGCGCCGGCGTCGACCTGAGGCTTCACGCCGGTGATGGCCTCGATGATGCGGGCCGCCTCGGGGACGTGGGCGGGCTCGACCACGACGACCTGGATCTGGTCGCCGCCGACCTCCCGCTTGAGCTTGCGGGCGTCGCCTCGGGCGATGATGCGCCCGTGGTCGATGACGATGATGTCGTCGGCCAACCGCTCCGCCTCTTCGAGGTACTGGGTGGTGAGCACGACGGTGGTCCCGGTCCCGACGAGCGAGTCGATGACGGTCCACAGCTCGCTGCGACCGCGGGGGTCGAGGCCGGTGGTGGGCTCGTCGAGGAACAGGACCTCGGGCCGGCCGACGAGGGTGGCGGCCAGGTCGAGGCGCCGGCGCATACCGCCCGAGTACCCGCCGGCGCGCCGGTCGGCGGCCTCATCCAGCGAGAACGCAGTGAGCAGCTCCGCAGCCCGGCCGGTGGCCTGGGCCCGGCGGTACTGGTGCAGCTCGCCGAGCATGACCAGGTTTTCCCGGCCGGTGAGCAGGGGGTCGACGGTGGCGTCCTGGGCGGCCAGGCCGATGCGCCGGCGGACCTCGTGGGCCTGGCTGCGGACGTCGAAGCCGGCGACGGTGGCCTGGCCCTCGTCGGGCTCGGTGAGGGTGGTGAGGATGCGCACGGCGGTGGTCTTGCCGGCGCCGTTGGGCCCCAGCACGGCGATCACCGTGCCGGTGGGGACCTCGAGGTCGATGCCGGCCAGGGCGGTGGTCTCCCCATACCGCTTCACCAGGCCGCGTGCTTCTACGGCGATGTTGTTCGGTGACACGTTGCCTCCAATTGCTCCCGCGTTCACGGTTGCACAGACGTAGGACGTACGGCCCGTGTTTTTCTCATCGCTTGGTTTGCTCCGCTCGCCGGCCCCAGGGGCGTACCGCCTGAGGCCTACGCTGCGCTCCTGCGGGGCCGGAACGCCCGGCCGGCGTGCTCGCTCACGGTGCGGTCGAGGTGCGGAGGTACTGGACCCGCACCCGGCCGGGCTGCAGGTCGGCCAGCCGGCGGGCGAGGGGCTCCTCGTAGGTCGTGACGAAGATCTGCTCGAGGCCGCCGGCTGAGCTCAGGTGGGCCAGCGTGCTGCCCACCAGCTGTCGGGACACGGGATCCAGGTGCTCCAAGGGCTCGTCGATCCAGCAGAACGGCACGGTGGTCGTCGCCAGCAGCGTGGTCAGGCGCATCATGAGTTTGGCCACGGTCTGCTCGCCGGCGCTGAACGCGACGAACTCCAGGGGGGCGCCGTCGATGTCACGGGACAGCTCGCCGTCGGGCGTCAGGTGGAGGTTGGGGCGGTCGGGAAAGACCGCCTCCCACCGCCGGTTGACCTCGGCGGCCAGCGGCTCCAGCTGGCGCCCGAGGACGGCGGTCACCGTCTGGTGGAGGGCGGTCCTGCCCGCCTCCAGCAGGGCCTCGGCCCGGTAGCGCTCGGTGAGGGCGTCGGCGGTGGCCAGGTCGGTCCGGATCGCTTCGACTTTGGCCAGGGCGGCCTCGGCCTTCATCTCGGCCTCCCGCTGGCCGGCGACGGCCGCCTCCAAGGCCTCCTGGGCTGCGGCCTCTGCCGCGGTGCGCTGGTCGAGGTCGACCTCCGCCGGCGCCTTGGGCGCCGGCCCCAGGCTGGCGGCCTGGCGGGCCAGGGCCCGGACGGTGTCGAGGGTGGCGGCCGCGCTGGTGTCGTCGAGGCGGGCCAGATCCTGGCGGACGGCCTCCACCGTGGCCCGGTGGAGCTCCTCGGCGTGTTCACGACTGTCGCCGTCGAGGGCGCGCAGGCAGGTGGGGCAGGCGGCGCCGGCGTCGTGCAGGGTCGACAGCGAGGCCTGCACGGCGGCCAGCCGGGAGCGCAGGTCGGCCTGCTGGGCCCGGATGGAGTCGACGAGGGTGCCGAGGCGGTCCTCCATGGCGACGAGGGCGTCGGCCACCGGCGTGCCCAACGGCACGTCGCCCAGCAGGGGCGCGGCGAGGGCCAGGAGCTGGTCGTGGCGTTCCTGCCATGCCGTGGCCGCGGCCTGCAACGCCGCCGAGGCCCGGGCCTGGTCGAGGGAGGCCCGGGCCTCGGCGGAGCTGGCGCGGGCGGCGTCGACCCGCGCACGGGCGGTCGCCACGCCCGCGGCGAGCGCTTCCAACTCGCCGGCCGCCTCCTGCAGTTGCGCCTCGGTGGCCGAGAGCTCGGCCCGGGACGCGCGGAGACTCTTGGACAGCTGTGCCAGCACCGGCTCGATCTCGGCGATCGCCCGCTGGAGGTCGTCGAGGGAGTACGCCCGGCACAGGTGGGTGCGGAGGTTGGGGTCCTCGGCGTCGCGGCGGAGGTCCTCGGTGAGGAAGGCGGTGCGGGAGACGAAACGGGCGCCGGCGGACCACGCCTCTTCCAGCAGGCGGACGGCCTCGGCCTCCTCCACGGCCCGGCCGTCGAGGGACGCGGTGGTCGTCGCCGTCACCTTGGCGCGGGCCGCCTTCAGGGTGCGGGTTACGGCCAGCTCGCCGGCGGGCAGGGCCAGAGTGACCGACGCCGAGGCGGTGGTGTGACCCTGGCGGATCATCGACGGCCGCTGCTCCACGTGGCCGGCGCCCAAGGCCCATCGCACCGCCTCCAGCAGCGAGCTCTTGCCGACGCCGTTGGGGGCGACGAGGAAGGTGGTGCCGGGGTCGATGTCGAGCGCCAGCTTGCGGTAGGCCCGCCAGTTCTCCAGGGCGATGTGGGTGATCACGAAGGGTCCGTGCCAAGCAGGGCCTCGACGACCGAGCCGCCTTCGAACGCCTGAGCCAGGGCGGCGGCGAGCAGGTCCTCGGCGCCGGCGAGGGACTCGTAGCCCCGGCGTTTGGGGGCGATCTTGAACCGGGCACCCTGGCGGGCGCCGGCGGCCGCGGCGGCCGCTGCGGCCTCCCGGAGCACGTCGGCCACGTCGACCCCCGTGACCGCCGAGCGGGTGGGAGGGCTCATGGCCCGGGCGCCGGAGCGCTGGTCGAGGAACTTGGCGATGGCGTCGAAGGCGACCAGGCCGGAGATCAGCGGGCGAGGCGGGTTGTGGGCGCCGGAGGGCATGTCGATGCCGGCGTGCAGCGCGGCGGCGTCGAAGACGTCGGCCCGCTCGCTGAGCGCGGTAGTCGTCACGACGAGGGCGCTGGCGTTGAGGCGGGTGAGCACCGAGCGGGCGGCGTCGAAGTCCAACTCGTCCTCCAGGCCGTGGGCTGTGTCGAGCACGACGAGCACCACGCCCACCTCGTCGACGGTGGCCAGCGGCATCCATCCGCGCTGCTCGGCCAGGACCAGGTCACCCCAGCCGTCGAGGCTGCGGACGGCGCAGGCCCGGCCCCGGAGGTCGCGGAGGTCGGCGATGAGGGCGGAGCGGACCTGCTCGGGGCGGGGTGGGGGAGCGCCGGCGTCGAGGGCGACGGCCGGCTCGGCGAAGGCGGCGAGTGCGCTGGCCAGGTGCTGGCGCAGCTCGAGGCGGGGGTCGGAAAGGCCGGTGATCGGTGGGCCGGAGGAGCCGACGAGCACCAGGGTGCCGACCCTGGCCGTCAGCGCGACCCGCGGGATTCCCGTAGCCAGGGCGGGATGAACGGCCACGGCCGTGCGAAAGGGCGAATGCTCGACGATGACCGCTTCGTCGTCGGCGGCTTCGGTGTCGAAGGTGACGGGGGCCACCGTGACGCGGTCGCCGGCGACGGCCCGGACGAGCACGAGGAGCCGGTCGTCCTCGCCGGCCAGCCACAAGTCGCCGACCGCGGGGTCCCCGCCGGTCTCGCCGGCGGTGACGGCGAACGCCGGCGCCGGCAGGGGCGCACCGCTGCCGGCGGGGGCGGGCGTGCCCTCCAGCCGCCGGCGCTTGAGCCGGCACAGCAGGCAGCCGTCGAGGTGGGCTTCGATGTCGGCCGCCCGGGACGCATCCAGCACGCCGTCGACGAAGTCGGCGAGGTCGACGTCGAGGGGGTGGCCGGTCATCGCACCGCCAATACGTCGGACCGCGCTTCAGTGTCCATCCATGCCCGGGCCAGCTCCATGACCAGCAGCGCGATCCCCTCGCCGTCCTCGTCGTCGAGCACCTCGACCCGGATGACGTCGACCGCCCGTTGGCGGATCAGGTGGGCCTTGGAAGCGGAGGCGCCGAGGAGGGGAGCGAGCTGGCGGACGGTGTACTCCGGATTGGCAACGGCCATGCGTTCGGCGTCGTTGAGCTGGGCCAGCACCTCGGTGGCCCGGATCAGGCGGAGGGCCTCGCTGCCGGTGCGATCGGCGCCGGCCCCGCCGCCGGCGCCGGCGGCCGGATCGTCGAGGACGTTCACCTCCAGGGCGACGGGCGCCTGCCCGATGCCGAGGCGGTGGCCGATGGCGCGGGCCAGGCTCCGGGGGGTGAGCGACCCGCCGGCGGCGTCGAGGAGGGCCTCGCACAGCGAGACGATCGTCGCCCGGTCGGCCACCGGCGCGGCCCGGCGGGCGTCGTGGCCCCAGTTGGGCAGGACCACGTCGATGGTGCGGATGGCCCGGCCCAGCAGGTCGGGGTCGTCGTTGCCGGCGCCGGCCGGACCCCCGGTGCGCGCCCACCGGCCCTCCACCCGCCCGAACGCAGGCTCGCCGCTCAGGACGTCGTTGATGCGCAGCACCAGCTTGCCGAGAGGCGTGCGCCGGCCGAGGTCGGCCAGGAAGTTGCGCACCGCGCCCTGGAGGCGGGCGCGCAATGCCTGGTCGGAGCCGCAATGGGTGGCCAGGTCGGTCAGCCGCCGGGGCGTCTGCCCGTCGGCCATGAACTCGGCGGCTGCGGTGTGGACGGCATCGGCATCCCATCGCTGGTGGCCGTCGGGAGGCGGAAAGTTGCGGGAGACGCCCACGGCGCGGATGGTGCGGCGCAGCAGGGTGACGAACTCCTCGCCGGCGGCGCCGGCCTGGAGCTCGGCGACGGCACTCATGCGGGAACCACGTTGGCCGGCGTCCAGAGGCAGGCCAGGACCGGGAAGCGGGCGGTCTCGCCCCGGAACGCCACGCCGATCGTCCCGCCGGCCGTCGCCGGTACGTCGAGCACGACCACGGCGGCCTGATCTGCGGCCGCGTCGAAGGGCAGGATGGTGGTGTCGACCCAGTACTCCTCCTGCACCCGGGGCAGGAACGGGCCGGGCTCCGTCATCGCATCCTCTCTACGTGGGAACCGGTGGCGCTGTCCACAGAACGTGACGGCACCGAAACCGTGCGTTCACGTCTGACGCGTAGCTTTACCGCATGGAGACCTTCGTCGTCCGCGTCTGGGTGCCCGACCGCCCGGGGGCGCTCGGCCAGGTGGCCAGCCGCATCGGTGCCGTCCGGGGCGATGTCGTGGGCATCGACATCCTCGAGCGCGGCGCCGGCCGGGCCATCGACGAGCTGATCGTCGAGCTGCCCGACGCCAGCCTGGTGTCACTGCTGCTGGCCGAGATCGACCAGGTCGACGGGGTCGACGTGGAGGACGTGCGGCCGGCGCCGGCCGAACTGGCCGACCCCCGGCTCGACGCGCTCCAGACCGCGGCGTTTTTGGTCGGCGCCCAGTCCCACACTGCCCTCCTCGACGCACTGGTGGCGCATGCCCGGCGGGACTTCGGCGCCGAGTGGGCCGTGGTCGTCGACCTCGACGACCGGGCCGCGCTGGCATCCCACGGCTCGCCGCCGCCCCCGGCGTGGCTGGTGGCGTTCGTGGCGGGCAGCCAGTCGTCAGCTGCGGTCAGCTCTGGGGAGTGTGGGCCCGACGACGTGGCGTGGGCCGAGCTGGGCACCAGCCGGCTGGCGCTGCTCCTGGGCCGCCAGGGCCGTCCGTTCCGCTCCCGGGAACGCCACCAGCTCGCCGCCCTGTGCCAGATCGCCCAGTATGTGATGGCCAACCTGGGCGTGGAGCGCCTAAGCCCAATGACGTGATCGGTCGACGGCGCGGCGCCAATTGGCGTGGCGCTCGTCGACCACGGACTGCGGGGCCCGGGGGGTGAACCGGGCCTCCTGCTGCCACAGCGCCGCCACCTCCTCGGGGGAGGACCACACCCCTTCGGCCAGGCCGGCGAGGAAGGCGGCGCCCAGGGCGGTGGTCTCCCGCACCGCCGGCCTCGACACCGGCACCCCGAGCTGGTCGGCCTGGATCTGCAGGAGGAGATCGAGCACCGAGGCGCCACCGTCGACCCGCAGCTCGGTGAGTGGATGGCCGGTGGCGGCGGTCATGGCCTCGACCACGTCGCGGGTCTGGTAGGCCATCGCCTCCACCGCGGCCCGGGCCAGCTGGGCCCGCCCGCTGCCCCGGGTCAGGCCGACGATCGTCCCCCGGGCGTGAGGGTCCCACCACGGGCTGCCGAGCCCGGAGAACGCCGGCACGAAGGCCACGCCCTGGGCGTCGCGGACCGACTCGGCCAGCGGGCCGATGTCGGCCGGCGAGTCGATGATGCCGAGGCCGTCGCGCAGCCAGGTGATCGCCGCGCCGGTGGCGAAGATGGACCCCTCCAGGGCGTAGACCGGCGCGGCCCCGGGCAGCGACCACGCCACCGTGGTGAGGAGCCCGTCGACCGGCTCGGGGCAGGTCGTGCCCACGTTCATCAGCACGAACGAGCCGGTGCCATAGGTGTTCTTGGCCATCCCGTTCTCGAGGCAGGCCTGGCCGAAGAGGGCGGCCTGCTGGTCGCCGGCGACCGCGCTGACCGGGATGCCGTCGGCCGTCGTGCCGAAGCGCCCGCTGGTCCGCCGCACCTCGGGAAGGGCGGCGATCGGCACGCCGAACAGGTCGCACAGCTCGCGGGACCAGACGCCGTGGCGGATGTCGTAGAGCAGTGTCCGGCTGGCGTTGGACGGGTCCGTGGCGAAGACGCCGGCGGTGAGCTTCCAGAGGATCCACGAGTCGACGGTGCCGAGGGCCAGGCGCGGTCCGGGCGGCACGTCGCCCTCGGCCAGCAGCCACGCCATCTTGGTGGCCGAGAAGTAAGGGTCCAGCACCAGCCCGGTGGTGCTGCGGACGAGGGGCAGGTGCCCGTCGTCCTCCAGGCGCCGGCAGCGGGCCGCGGTGCGCCGGTCCTGCCAGACGATGGCGTTGTGGAGCGGCTCGCCCGTGCGCCTGTCCCAGGCCACCACCGTCTCTCGCTGGTTGGTGATGCCGATGGCGGCGACGGGCTCGTCGAGCGTCGACCGCAGCTCGGCGAGGGTGGTCTCGACCGCGGCCCAGATCTCATCGGGGTCGTGCTCCACCCAGCCCGGCCGGGGGAAGTGCTGCGTCAGCTCGTGGTACGACCAACCTGCGGGCCGGCCGGCGGCGTCGACGGCGAGGGCGCGCACGCCAGTGGTACCGGCGTCGATGGCAATGGTGAGGGTCACAGGGATGCAAGTCCGGCGGACGCCCACGCCGGCGCAGCCGGCCAGCCCGGCTGCCGGCAGGAAGGAACGGCGGAGGGTGCCGGCTCCGCCGGCACCCGGAGCACGATTGCCTCACCTGAACGGAGGGAGCGAAGCGACCGAGTGAAGGTGATCATCCTGCCCGGTAGCGTGGCACGCATGCGCGTGGGACTGCTGACCGGGGGAGGGGACTGCCCGGGGCTCAACGCCGTCATTCGGGCCGTTGTACGGAAGGGCGAGTTCCAGTACGGCGACGAGCTTGTCGGCTTCGAAGACGGGTGGCGCGGCGTCCTGGACCGGCGGACCCTACCGCTCGACGTCGAGCGCTGCCGTGGAATCCTGCCTCGGGGCGGCACCATCCTGGGGACGTCGCGCACCAACCCCTACAAGGTGGAGGGCGGCCCCCAGCAGGCGCTCGACAACCTGCGCGAGGAGCGCATCGACGCCCTCATCGCCATCGGCGGCGACGATACCTTGGGCGTGGCCGAGAAGCTGTCGCGCCAGGGTCTGGTGTGCATCGGGGTGCCCAAGACGATCGACAACGACCTGTCCGGCACGGAGGTCACCTTCGGGTTCGATACTGCCGTCCAGATTGCTTCGGACGCCATCGACCGGCTGCACACCACCGCCGAGTCCCACGACCGGGTGATGGTGGTGGAGGTCATGGGCCGCCACGCGGGCTGGATCGCCACCGAGGCCGGCATCGCCGGCGGGGCGGCGTTCATACTCATCCCCGAGGAGCCCTTCGACATCGATGACGTGTGCGCCCGCCTGAAGGCCCGCCATGACCGGGGCCGGTACGCGTCGATCGTGGTGGTGGCCGAGGGGGCGGTGCCCGCAGAGGGCACCATGGAGGTGCAGTCGGGCGAGCTGGACGCCTTCGGCCACGTGCGACTGGGGGGTATCGGCAACCGGGTGGCTCAGAGCATCGAGGAGCACACCGGGTTCGAGACCCGGGTCACGATCCTGGGCCACATCCAGCGGGGCGGCACGCCGACGGCATCCGACCGCATCCTGGCCACCCGCTTCGGCATTGCCGCCATCGACGCCGTGCACGCCGGAGCCAGCGGCGAGATGGTGGCGCTGCAGGCCGGCCAGATCGTGCGTGTCCCCCTTTCGGTGGCGGTGGGCAGCTCCAAGACGGTCGACCCGGAGCTGTACCACGGCGTCGCCGAAGTCTTCTTTGGCTGACGAGGAGACCGAAGGCCTGGCGTCGATGGGCCAGCGCCTCGGCGGAGCGCTGATCGACGGCCTCCTGACCAGCATGGTGGTCGTGATCCCGTTGATCCTGGGTTTCGTCGACCTCGACGACTTCGAGGGGACGCTGCCGGCGCCGATCCTCCTCGGGCTGTTCTTCTTCGGGGCGATCTACACCATCGTGCCGACCGCGATCTGGGGCCAGACCCTGGGCAAGATCGCGGTAGGCACCCGCGTGGTGGTGGACCCCGACGGCACCGTGCCGGGGTGGCGCCGCTCGGCGGTGCGGTGGGCGCTTCCCGGCCTGGCCGGCCGGCTGCCCGTCGTCGGGCTCGTCGTCAGCCTGGTCGTGCTGGGGTCGATCCTGTGGGATCCCCGTCGGCGGGGGCTGCACGACCGGGTGGCCGGCACCATCGTGGTTAAGGTGCCCCGATGACGACCGCAGCGGAGCACTGGGCCTCAGAACTGGCGTCGTGGGCCATCCCCAACCACATCATGGCCCAGGCCACCGAGTCGCCCTGGGAGTTTTCGCCGGCGCTGTTCCGCCCGCCGCCGGCCGAGCCCACGCCCGACACGCCGTCGCGAGCCCGGGCCCGGGAGGCGCTGCCCGCCGGCGGGTCGGTGCTCGACGTGGGCTGCGGGGGCGGCGCCGCCGGGCTCGCTCTGGTGCCGCCGGCGGGGCGGGTCAGCGGGTTCGACCAGAGCCGCGACCTGCTCGACCTTTTCGAGGCCCGGGCCCGCGAGCTGGGGGTCGAGTTCGAGGTGTTCCAGGGCACCTGGCCGGACGACGCCGGGCGGGTGGGGCCGGCGGACGTGGTGGTGACCCATCACGTGGCCTACAACGTGGCGGGGCTGGCGGCCTTCGCCGGTGAGCTGACGGCGCACGCCCGCAACCGGGTAGTCATGGAGCTCACGGGTGACCACCCCCGGGCCGGCGTGAACGACCTGTGGCGCCACTTCTGGGACGTCGAGCGTCCGAGCGGGCCGACGGCCGACGACGCCATCGCCGTGCTGCGGGAGGCGGGCATCGAGCCGACCGTGGAGCGGGTGGCGCGGGAGAACCGGTCGATCAGCCAGGAGGCCCGGGTGACGTCGGTCCGCCGCTACCTGTGCCTCCCGCCCGAGCGTGAGCCGGAGGTGGCTGAGCTCCTCAAGGACCGGCCGCCGGCGGCCGGCGAGGTCGTCACCCTGTGGTGGGACGGTCAGTCGGCGGTGTAGTCGATGTTCGGGGCCTCGCCCCGGCGGGCGGCCCGGCGCATCGCCGCGTTCTTGGCCTGGGCGGCGCGGGCCTTGGCCTTGTCGAGGGCGATCGCCGCCCAGGCGAACTGATGGGCCAGGATGGCCAGGCCGGCGATGATCACCAGCAGGCCCGGGCCGGGCGTGACCAGCATCACCACGCCGACACCGAGCACCGTGAACCCGACCGCGGCGACAGACAGCCGCACCGACTGGTGAGCCATGAAGCGCAGCACGGATACCATCCTCGCCACTAAACCATCGTGGCATAGGCGCGAGCGTTAGTCGCGGCGGTTCAGCGCATCCACCGCGCCGGCATCCATCAGCAGCTGGAACAGTGCCGGCGCCACCCCGGGCGTGGCCACCATCACCGACTCCGGGGCGATGGGGCCGCCGTCGAGGCCGCTGGCCGTCGCCCCGGCCTCGGTGGCGATCAACAAGCCGGCAGCAACGTCCCAGGGCTGGCCGCCGGCCTCGAAATAGCCGTCGAGGCGGCCACAGGCCACCCAGCACAGGTCCAGCGACGCCACCCCGTTGCGGCGGATGTCGCGCACCTTGGGCAGCAGGTGGGGGAGGACTTCGGCCTGCCGGCCCCGCCGGCCGGCGCCGTAGCCGAACCCCGTGCCGATAAGAGCGCGGGCCAGATCGGTCTCGCCGGTCACGGCGATGGGGTCGCCGTTCAGCCAGGCCCCCTGGCCGCGCACCGCGGTGAAGACCTCCCGATGGCCGGGAACGGCGACCACGCCCACCTCCACCGTGCCGTCGACCTCGACGCCGACCGAGACGGACCATGTGGGGTGGCGGTAGAGGTAATTGGTGGTGCCGTCGAGCGGGTCGATGACCCAGCGCACGCCGCTGGTGCCGTCCCGGGCGCCGGTCTCCTCGCCGAGGATGGCGTCGTCCGGGCGCTCGGCCAGGATGCCCTTGACGATCAGGGTCTCCGCCGCCCGGTCCATCTCACTGACCATGTCGGTGCCGCTGGTCTTGGTGGTGACGTCGACGCGGACGTCGTCGACGCCGGCGAGGAGGAGGTCGCCGGCCTCGCTGGCGACGCGCTCGGCGAGGGTCAGGAGTTCGGTGAGGCGACGTTCAGCTGGCATCGTCAAGTCTGCCATCGTACGGGGATGGTCGACCTGCGCTCGGACACGGTGACCCGCCCCACCCTGGAGATGCGGCGGGCCATGGCGTTCGCCGAGGTGGGCGACGACGTCTACGGTGAAGACCCGACCGTGAACGCGTTGGAGGCGGCGTTCGCCGAGCGGGTGGGCAAGGAGGCGGCGCTGTTCGTGCCTTCGGGGACGATGGGCAACCAGCTGGCCCTGCGGGTGCTGGCGCCAGCGGGTACGACCGTGTTGGCCGGCCGGCGCCAGCACGTCGTGATCTACGAGAACGGCGCCGGCGGGCGCAACGCAGGCGTGCAGTTCACGACGCTGGAGGACGCCGACGGGACGATCTCGGCCGACGACGTGCGCTGGGCGGTCGAGGCGGTGGAGCACCACCACGTGCGGCCGGGGCTGGTGTGCGTCGAGAACACCCACATGCCCGCCGATGGGGCCCCGTGGCCCCTGGAGGCGTTGCAGGCGGTGGCTGCGGCGGCGAGCACAGTGGGGCTGCCCGTCCACCTCGACGGCGCCCGGCTGTTCAACGCCGAGGTGGCGACCGGAGAGCCGGCGGCGGCGCTGGCGGCGCCGGCGACCACGGTCATGTGCTGCCTGTCGAAGGGGCTGTGCGCGCCGGTGGGCTCGATGCTGGCCGGCCCGTCGGAGGTGATGGCGGCGGCCCGGGGGGAGCGCCAGCGGCTGGGAGGCGGCATGCGCCAGGCCGGCGTCATCGCTGCCGCCGGCCTGGTGGCCCTGCAAACGATGGTCGAGCGGCTGGCCGAGGACCACCGGCGGGCCCGCCGGCTGGCCGACGTGGTGGCCGAGCGGTGGCCCGATGGCGGGTGTGACCCCGATCGGGTGCGGACGAACGTCGTGACCTGGCGGCATCCGGCGCCCCTGGAGCTGGTCGACTGGCTGGCCGGCGAAGGCGTGCTCGCCGGCACCATCGCCCCGGGCGTCATGCGGGTCGTGACCCACCACGACGTCGACGACGAGGCACTCGAGCGGGCCGTGCGCGCCCTGGCGGCAGCGCCGTAGTGGTCGCCCTCTACGGTGGGGCGCCGGCGCGGGCGCTGGCGGTCTACGCCCACCCCGACGACCCCGAGATCTCCTGTGGGGCCACGCTGGCCGGGTGGGCGACCGCCGGCGCCGAGGTCCACGTGCTCGTCCTGACCCGCGGGGAGAAGGGCTCGCACGACCCGGCGGCCGACCGCGATGCGCTGGCCGCACGCCGGCGGTCCGAGATGGATGCGGCCGGCAAGGTGCTCAAGATCGCCGGCCGGGAGCAGCTGTCGATCGACGACGGCGAGCTGGTCAACTCGGCCGAGGTGCGGGGCGAGATCGTGGCCGCCATCCGCCGGGTGCGGCCCGACGTCTTGGTGTGCCCCGACCCCACCGCAGTCATCTTCGGCGACACATACTTCAACCACTCCGACCACCGGGTCGCCGGCTGGGCGACGCTGGACGCGGTGTCGCCGGCCGCCGGCAACCCCCACTACTTCCCGGCGGCGGGGCCGGCGCACCCGGTGGGCGTCGTCCTGCTGTCGGGGACGCTGGAGCCCAACGTGTGGGTCGACGTCAGCGCGTCCCTCGACACCAAGGTCGACGCCCTGCTGTGCCACACCAGCCAACTCGACGGCTCCGAGGAGCTGTTCCGCGACGTCCTGCGGGCCCGGGCCGAGGCGGAGGGGGCGACGGCGGGCGTGCGCTACGCCGAGAGCTTCCGGCGCCTCACGCTTTCCGGGTGACCTTTGTGCAGAATTCCGGTCCAGAGCCGGAATTTTGCACACTCACGGCGGGGCCGGACCGCGACACTTGCGGAAGGCGGCCTACACCCGGGCGCCGGCGGCCCACGCCGGCGGGAGGTACTCGCCCGAGGGGCCGCCGCCGGCGACCGGCGGGACCGGGGGCACCCGGCGAGCGGTGATGGCGATGAGGGTGATGAAGAGGGCGACGACGACGGCCAGGCCGGAGTAGGCGGCGATGGCGGCGCCGGGGGGCCCGCCCTTGACCTCCCGCAGCAGGATGATGGTGTTGCGCACGAACTTCTCGGTGCGCACCGGGACGGCCGGCACCTCGGGGGCGCCGATCTCGGGGTCGGCGGGCAGGTAGACGGGGACGGCCATGACCTCGTTGCCTCGCTGGAGGCTGACCATGGTCTTCCAGCTTCCGGTGACGGGCACCGGGCGGGAGGAGACGTAGCGGCCCATCTCGACCTGGCGCAGGTCCGCCCCGACCGTCTCCGAGCCGCCCTGCCACGACGTCACTGCGAAGGCGGTGGCCCGGCGGGCGGCGTCGGGCGGGTCGAGGACGACCTCGACGTTGGCCATGCTGCCCACCTGCTCGAGGCGGACGGTGGCGGTCACCGGGCCGACGTCGCGGGGGAGGGGGAATGCGAGGGTGCCCAGGAGCGCGACGCCCGCCACGGCAAGTGCGGCGGCGGGGATCGTCTCCCGGGCCTTGGCGACGGCCCCGCCCAGGGCGGTGCCGACCAAGGAGGCGGCCACGGCCGCGATGGGGCCGAGGATGGCGATTTTCAGGGCCAGCGACGCCGGCATCCGGGCCGAGGTGGAGAAGCCCCATAGGGTGACCCAGCCCAGCTCGGTGACCAGGCCGACGGTGCCCACGAGCGCGCCGGTGACGGTGGCCAGGCGCACCGGCTTCTCCGTGCCGAGCCAGTAGAAGGCGGCCTCCACGATGAGGGCGGAGCCCAGGTACAGCGGGAAGTGGGGAACAGTGTGGTTCATCACCCCGCCGATGGCGAAGGCCAGGAACCCGCGCAGGATGAGGTAGACGCCGACGACCATGAGGGCGCCCCAGGGGCCCAGCGCCCGGCGCACGGCCATGAGGGTGAACCCGGCGGCGATCATGATGAGGATCGGCAGGTAGAGCACCTGGAACTGGGGGACGCCGTAGTCGAACTCGCCCTGCAGCGTGCTCATGCCCACGAGGATGGTGCCGGCGGTGAGGACGTTGATGCCCTTGCCCAGCAGTGTCGGCTCGGCGTAGGGCCGGGCCTCGGCCAGCATGAGCCAGAGGGCGATGGTGCCGAGGGAGCCGGAGACAACGAGCTGGATGTGGGGCGGGCTCCAGAGGGTGACGTCGACCCCGTAGGCCTCGTGCCACAGGGCGTCGAACCCGAAGGCGGTGACTCCGCCCAGGCCGAGGGCGACGAGCAGGACGGCCGACCAGGGCACGTGGAGGAAGCCCCACCGCATAGCCGTCTCCGCCTTGTCGATGCTGGCGAACAGCACGGCGATGCCGGCGGCGTAGATCAGCCCGCCCAGGCCCACGAGGATCATCACGTGTGAGGGGGTGAAGAGCTCCTGGTCACGGCCGTTGTCGATGTGCCAGGCGACGTCCCAGTAGAAGCCGATGACCACCACCAGCAGCATGATGAGGCCGCTGAGAGTGCCGGCCATCGACCAGCCCGGGTACCCGGTGATGCGGCGGAGGGTGTCGCTGATCTGGGAGAAGAAGAAGGTCAGCGGGTTCCTCATGTCGTTCGTCCGCCCGAAGGCGAACAGCGTCAGGCTCACCAGCCCGTACGACGCCAGAGGGATGACCAACCAGGCCCATGCGTCCCAACCCCACTGGGTGGCAGCGATCATGGGGCGAACCTTACATTGATCCATGTCACGGATACAAGTGTAACCTTTGGGGCGTGGCGGCAACCATGACCATCGACGAGCTGGCCCGGCAGTCCGGGGTGACCAGCCGCAACATCCGGGCCTACCAGACCCGGGGCCTGCTGCCGTCGCCGCGGATGGAGGGCCGGGTCGGGTACTACGACGGCGCTCACCTGGCCCGGCTGCAGTACATCGCCAGCCTCCAGGACCGGGGGTTCTCCCTGGCCGCCATCCAGTGCCTACTGGAGGCGTGGGACCAGGGGCGGGGGCTCAACGAGGTCCTCGGCTTCGAGGAGGCGCTCAACGCGCCGTGGAGCGACGAGACGCCCGAACGCGTGACTGTCGAGCGGCTCATGGAGATGTTCCCCGAGGGACTGGAGGATCCCAGCCTGCTGGACCGCTCGATGGCCCTCGGCCTGCTGGCCGTGGTTGACGAGGAGTTCGAGGCGCCCAGCCCCATCCTGCTCAAGGTGGGCGCCGAGCTGGTGGCCGCCGGCATTCCCCTTGCCGCCGTGCTCGACGAGTACGAGCGGCTGGTGGCCGACGCCGACCGGATCGCCGGGCGGTTCGTGGAGCTCTTCGAGTCCAACGTGTGGGAGCCGTTCGCCGCCGCCGGCATGCCGCCGGAGCGGCTGGGCGCCGTCACCGAGGCGCTGCAGCGCTCCCGGCCCATGGCGTCCATGGCCATGGACGCCGCCCTGGCCCACGCCATGGAGCGGGCGGTAGCCGCCTCGGCGGCCCGCCAGCTAACTCGCTTCCTGCCCGCGCCGCGGGAGTAGTTACAGCTTTTCCGCCCGTCGGCCGATATCTCTTGCATGAGAGAGCAGCAGCTCGACGACATGAGCCCCGCCCGCATCCGTCGCATGCAGCCGTTGGAGCTGCGGGCGATCTCGCCGGCGCCGCTGAGGTCGGCCACACGGTTCGTGCTGGCCCTGCCGTCCGTCAGCGTCGATGGACCCCAGGGCCAGCTCGCCACTCACCCATGGCTCGAAGTGCCAGCACAGCCACCACAGCGACCCCGGCGGCGCTCGACACCGCGCCCACGAGTGCCCCGAGCCCGATCGGTGTGGAACATTCTCCGGAGCACTGGATCCGCACCAGGGCAGCCCCGATGAGCAGCCCGCAGATCCCGCCGACCACGATGGCCACGAAGGCCACCGCTCGGGCCCGCACCGGCGGTAGCGCGGTGGGCCCCTCCGCTGGCAACCGCAGCTGCTCTTCCGGGTCCGGCACCCGGAGATCGTAGGCTGCCGCCGTGCGCGCTCTCGTCGTGCTCCCCACCTACCAGGAAGCGGAGAACATCGCGGAGGTCCTCCGCCGCCTCCGGGCCGCGGCCCCCACCGCCGACGTGCTCGTCGTCGACGACTCCAGCCCCGACGGCACCGCGGCGATGGCCAAGGCCGTCGCCGCCGAGCTGGGCCAGATCGACGTGCTGATTCGGCCGGGCAAGTCCGGCCTGGGCAGCGCCTACCGGGCCGGCTTCTCCGAGGGCATGGCCCGCGGCTACGACATCCTCGTCGAGATGGACAGCGACCTGTCGCACGACCCGGCCCGCCTGCCGGCGTTGCTGCGGGCCGTCGAGGCCGGCGCCGACCTGGCCGTCGGGTCTCGCTACGTGCCTGGCGGGCTGATCCCCAACTGGCCCGTCCACCGCCGTTTCCTCTCCCGGGCCGGCAACCGCTACGCCGCCTCCGTGCTCGGCCTCGCCGTGCGCGACGCCACCTCGGGCTTCCGGGCCTACCGGGCCGACGCCCTGCGCCGGATCGACCTGTCCTCCGTGCGGGCCGACGGTTACGGCTTCCAGATCGAGATGGCCTACCGGGTGGCCACCGCCGGCGGCGAGATCGTCGAGCTGCCCATCGAGTTCGTCGACCGCGAGCGGGGGACGTCGAAGATGTCCTTCCGGATCATCGCCGAGGCGCTGGCGCTGGTGACGTGGTGGGGGGTGCGTGACCGGGTCCTGCGCCGGCGCCCGCACCGCCCCTTCCGCCTGCACGTGGTGCCCCATCCCAAGCGGTCGGCGGGAGACTCCTCGAAGGTCGCCTAAGAGGCGGCCGGCGTCGATCGAGCGGGGCCTCTGGCTGGCAGACTCGGGGGATCGTCATCCTGCATGTCGACATGGACGCCTTCTACGCCGCGGTCGAGGTGCTGGCCGACCCGTCGCTGGCCGGCAAGCCGCTGATCGTCGGCGGCGACGGTGGGCGGGGGGTGGTGGCGTCGTGCTCCTATGAGGCCCGGGCCTACGGGATCCGCTCGGCGATGCCGTCGATGCGGGCCCGTCGGCTCTGCCCGCACGCCATCTTCGTGCCCGGGCGCCATCAGCTGTATTCGGAGTACAGCAAGAGACTGCACGCCGTCCTGGCGTCGTTCACGCCCCTGGTGGAGGGCATCGCCCTCGACGAGGCGTTCCTCGACGTGACCGGCGCCCAGCGGCTGTGGGGGAGTGGGCCGGAGACGGCGGCGGCCATCCGCCGGCGGGTCCACGAGGATACCGGCCTGTGGTGCTCGGTGGGCGTGGCGCCGGTGAAGTTCCTGGCCAAGCTGGCGTCGGAGGCGGCCAAGCCCAAGGCCGGGCCGCCCGGGTCGGGGCCGACGCCGGGACTCGGGGTCATGGTGGTCGAGCCGGGCCGGGAGCTGGCGTTCCTGCACCCGCACCCGGTGGAGGCGCTGTGGGGGGTGGGGCCGGCGACCCGCCGGCGCCTCGACCGGTTCGGGATCAAGACGGTGGGCGATCTGGCCGCCATGCCGCTGGCGACGGTGGTCGGTGCGCTGGGCGAGGCCCACGGCCGCCACCTACACGAGCTCGCCTGGGCCCGGGACGGCCGGGCGGTGGAGCCGGACCGGGCGGTGAAATCCATCGGCCACGAGGAGACCTACGCCAAGGACCACTACGGCCGGGACACACTGCACGCCGAGGCGGTGCGCCTGTCCGACGGCGTGGCCAACCGGCTCCGGGAGGCCGGCGTGGCCGGGCGCACCGTCACCCTCAAGGTCCGCTTCGCCAGCTTCGAGACGATCACCCGGTCGCGCACCGTGGCCCGGCCGTTCGACTCCGGCGCGGCGGTGGCCCGGGTGGCCGTCGGGCTGCTGGCGGGCGTCGACCCGTCCCCAGGAGTGCGCCTGCTCGGGGTCAGCGTGTCGAACCTCGGGCCCCGGCCCGGGGAGCAGCTGAGCCTGGCGGAGGCCGGCACCGGCGAGCCGGCGGTGGCCCGGGCCGTGGAGGAGGTCCGCCGGCGGTTCGGCGATGCCGCGGTGGGGCCGGCGACGCTGCTGCGGGGCGAGGGGCTGGCGGTCAAGCGCCGGGGCGACCAGCAATGGGGCCCGAGCGGCCCGGGGAGCGGAATGGCTGGGCCGAGTCAGCCGCCGGGGAGCTAGCGCGTTGTTGACGGTGGCATGCTGTGGGAAGATGAATCGCAGTAGCGGACCGGGTGCGAAGGGGTAGTAGTGCCGCTTTCCGAGGACGAGCAGCGAATCCTCCACGAGATCGAGCAACAGTTCTACGAGAGTGATCCTGCGTTCGCGCGCGGCGTCGGCAAGACCACGCTGTACCGCCACGCCGGCCGCAATCTCAAGTGGGCGGCGCTCGGCTTCCTGTGCGGGTTCGCCCTGTTGGTCGGGTCGTTCGCCACGTCGCTGTTCCTGGGCTTCGTGGGCTTCGCCGTCATGCTGGCCTGCGCCTTCATCTTCGAGCGCAACCTGCGCAAGATGGGGAAGGCGGGCTGGAAGCAGGTCACCGGCAATCTCAAGACCACCCAGGTCAAGGAGCAGTTCGGCGACGTCGGCAAGCGCCTGAAGAAGCGCTTCAAGCGCGAAGAGTAAATCGGCTCGGAACCAGAGGTTCCGAGCCGAGGTAGTTGCGCTACGGGACGTCCGGCGGAGCCGGCCGCCCTTCGCCGTTCTTGCTGGCCGGCAGCCGACACGGGGCCGCCTGACGGCGGCGGCTGCGGCCGCCGGCGTCTTTAGGCGGCGCGCTCGATCTCGGTCGGCACGCTTGCCGCGCCGTTGGTCCTGAACAGCACTCGGGGATCCAGGGCCTTCTTCAGGCGATCCCTCCTGGTGGCTTGGGCTCGTAGCTCGGTCGCCACGCCGGCGGCCTCCTTCTCGGCCCGGGTCGCCACTTCCTGGGCCACGCCGCCGGCGGACCAGGCGGCGGCGGTCGCGTCGTCGGCCAGGCGGGTGAGCGGGGCGCCGGCGGGGCCGGCGGCCTTGCGGACCCGGTGGGCGTACTCGACGGCGGTCTCGTCGGACCGGGGCGCCAGGCCGGCGGCGGCCATGTCCTCGGTGGCCTCCTCCCATGCGACCAGCACCCGGTCGGCGGGGGTGGCGGCGGCCTCCCGGCGCCGGCGCCGGCGCCGTAACTTGGCCAGCGGCACCAGCGTCACGTAGGCCACGACGGCGGCCAGGAGCACGCCGGCGACGATCAACCGGCCGCCGGCGGAGGACCCCCCCTCGGGCAGGGCCGCCGGCGCAGTGCTGGCCTGCGGCTCGGGCACGGAGTCTTCGACAGGGGTCACGGCGGCGGGTGTGGTGACGACGGTGGTGTTGTCGGCGGCCTGGGCCGGCGCCACGTTGGTGTAGTCCTGGGCGCCGGGCATCCCCCGGCCGGGCGTGGGCTCGAAGGCCACCCAGCCGAAGCCGCTCAGGTAGACCTCGGGCCAGGCGTGGGCTTCCTTGCCCGTGACGTGCCAGCGCCCGTCGGCGTCCTGGGTGCCCTCGGTGAAGCCGACGGCCACCCGGGCCGGGAGGTTCAGGGCGCGGGCCATGGCCGCGTAGGTGCCGGCGAACTGCTCGCAGTAGCCCTTCTTGCTGGCCAGGAACTGCTCCATGGCATTGGCGTCGTGGCCGGGGGCGACCTGGATGCTGTAGGTGAAGTTGTCGCGGAAGTAGTCCTGGAGGAGCCTGGCCTTCCGGTAGGGCGACGTCTCGGTGCCGACGATGCGCTGGGCCTCCCTCCGCACCAGGCGGGAGACGCTGGCCGGCAGCTCCAGGTAGCGGGCGGCGACGTCGGGTGGGATCTCGGCGCCGACCGCAGTCAGGTCGCCGGCGGTCAGCCGGGGCAGGGCCGACTCGACGGTGTACTTCATGCCGTCGGACGTCTCCTGGTCGGTGGCCAGGCTGCCGGAGTCGGGGTCGAAGCGGATCTTGCCGTCGGCGTTGAGACGCTCCGGCCGGTAGGCCGCCGGCAGCCAGATCGAGGAGAGCCCGGAGATCTCGAACTGCTGGTTGGACTTGGCCGTGCCGCCGCGGTTGGCGTCGGCGCCCAGGGGAGGCAGCCGGGAGCCGGCGGGCCGGTAGTTGCTGAGCGAGGACCAGATGGTGCCGTCGAAGCGGTCGAGGGAGGTGAGGCGCCAGTACGTCCCGCTGTCGGCCTTCACGGTGAACAGCTCGACGTTCGACTGCCCGACCAGCCGGCCCCGTATGTCGACCAGCGGGCTGAGCGTCACCCGGGTGCCGCCGCCGCGACCTTCGCCGTCACCCATCCCGAGGATGCCCTTGGCGTAGGCGCCGGGGAGCTGCGGGCCGACCAGCAGGGCGAGAAGGAGGGCGACGCCGGCCATGCCGAAGCCCGACTTCACCAGCGTCCGCTCGCCGGCGGCCTTGCGCCCCGAGAGCCACGGCCGGGGCCGGGGGGCGGCGGAGACCTCGGCGAGCACGACGAAGGTCAGCACCGAGGCCAGGAAGAGCAGGGCGGCGCTCAGGCGGTGCCGGTCGGAGCCGAGCAGGGCCCCGAACAGGAAGACGGTGAACGACGGGACCACGGCCTCCAGCCGGGTGCGGGCCCGGAAGGCGAACAGGTCGGCCACGAAGGAGCTGATCCAGGAGCCCAGGACCGCCCCCAGAAGGAACCCGCGAGTGACCTGGGTCGGTGCCACCACCTCGCTGAAGCGGCCCCACGCCTCCTCGAGGTCGAGCATGGCTGCGGTCCACACCGCCGGCCCCGGGATCACCGAGACGTGGGGCTCGATGACCCAGGTCACGAACAGGGCCAGGCCGGCGGCGGACGCGATGGTGGTGCCGAGCGGGCCGACGCCCCCACGCCGGCACAGCATCGACAGTCCGTGGCTGGCCAGGACCGCGGCGAGGACGACGGGGAGGAAGGAGGCGTCGGCGAAGAGCCGGCCCATGCCGACGGCGGCGGCGACCGACATGGCGACGAGGCCGACCTCCGCCGGCCACCCCGGGGTCAGTGGGCTCTCGGTCTGCTCGGCAGTGTTCACCGGGCGGCTCCCCGCAGGACGCCGCCGGCGTCGGCACCGGCCTGGGCCGCCGGCGGCCTCACCGGCGTACCCCCCGCAGGACGCCGCCGGCGACGGCACCGGCCTGGGCCGCCGGCGGCCTCACCGGCGTACCCCCCGCAGGACGCCGCCGGCGGCCATGGCCCGGTTCCAGACAGGGGCGAGGGGTTGGCCGGCGCCGACGGCGACGGTGGTGCCTGGGGCCGCAGCCCGCTCCTGCTGGTCCTTGCGGTCGATGACGACGACGGTGAGGGAGTTGGGTCGGTCGCCGAGGCGGGCCAGGTGGGACAGGTCGCCGGCGGGCACGGAGGCGGTGACGACGAGGGCCAGGGCCCCGCTGGTGTGGGGCAGGGCGGGAAGGTCGCCGGCGCCGGCCTGGATCCGGGCCAAACGCTCCATGACGGCCTCGATGTGGCCGGCGCCGGCGCCGAAGCCGCTGTCGGCGCCGTCGGTGGTGAGGAGTCGCACCTGGGAGCCGCTCTGGCCGGAGGCCACGATGATGCTGGCCGTGGCGGAGACGGCCTGCTCCAGTGAGTCCTCGTCGTGGTAGCGGGACCGCAGGTCGAGGAGCACCGTGGCCCGGCCCTGCCACGGCACGTCGTGCTGGCGTACGGTCAGCTCGTCGCGGCGGGCGGTCGAGGGCCAGTGGACCTGGCGGAGGTCGTCGCCCTGGACCCAGGGACGGAGGGCGTAGAAGTCCTCGCCGCTGGCGCCCACGGCCGAGGCCCGCCGGAAGCCGCCGCGGCGGTCGTCGCCGGGAGCATGCGGCATCGGGAGGAGGGGCTCGATGACGGGGAAGACGACGAGCTCCGACACCGGGGCCACGCTGGCCGCCCGGGTCGCCAGGGCGAGGGGGTCGAAGCGCCTGGCCTCCAGGGGGCCGACGGCGATGACGCCCCGGCGCTCGGTGGGGATCCGGTAATGGGCCCGCTCGCGGGCGCCTGCGCGCAGAGGGGCGAGGAGGATGCGGGCCCGGCGGGGGCCGCCGTCGACAGGGTCCCGCAGTTCGACGACCGGCGTGGCCTTCCGGCCGCGGTTCTGCAGGGCCAGCTCGACGCGGGACTCGTCGCCGGCCCGCACGCTGTGGGGCGTGATTGTCCGGCGGGCCGCGAGGTCGGCCGGGTGGAGGGCCAGATAAGCGAGGGCCATGCCCATGAGGGCCCAGCAGCCGGCGGCCAGCACGTAGAGCTCGAGCAGGCCGAGCAGCCGACCGGCGACGGCGAGGACGATCCCGCCGATGGTCAGCGCCCAACCCCTTCTGGTCAGCATTTACCTCACGGAGGGGACGGCGACCCCTGCCAGCACGTCGCTCAGGACGCCGGCCCGGGTGACGCCCCGCAGCTGCGCGTCGGGGGTGAGGGCCAGGCGGTGTTCGAGGATGGGGCCGGCGAGCAGCTTGAGGTCGTCGGGGACGACATACTCACGGCCGAGGCTGGCGGCGCGGGCCCGGGCCGCCTTGAGGAGCCCGAGGGCGGCCCGGGGCGAGACGCCGAGGGCCAGGCTGGGGTGGCGGCGGCTGGCCGCGGCGATGTCGACGATGTAGCCCTTGAGGACCGGGTTGACGTGCACGGCGTGGGCCAGGGCGACCATGGCGGCGACGTCGCCGGCGGTGGCGACGGGCGAGAGCCGGTCCATGGGCGGGGCGGCCCGGGCGTGGGTGTCGAGGATGGCGATCTCGGCCGCCCGCGCCGGGTAGCCCATGGCGATGCGCATCAGGAACCGGTCGAGCTGGCTCTCCGGGAGGGGGTAGGTGCCCTCGTGCTCGACCGGGTTCTGGGTGGCGATGACCATGAACGGCGGGGCAAGGGTGTAGGTGGTGCCGTCCACGGTGACCTGGTGCTCCTCCATGGCCTCCAGGAGGGCGGACTGGGTCTTGGGCGACGCCCGGTTGATCTCGTCGGCCAGCACCAGGTTGGCGAAGATTCCGCCGGGCCGGAATTCGAAGGCCCCGGTGGCCCGGTTGTAGATGCTGACGCCGGTGACGTCGGAGGGCAGCAGGTCGGGCGTGAACTGGATGCGGCCCCACGAGCAGTCCAGGCTGGCGGCCACCGCCTTGGCCAGGCTGGTCTTGCCCACGCCGGGCACGTCCTCGATGAGCAGGTGCCCCTCCGCCACCAGGCAGACGAGGGCGAGGCGGATGGCCTCGTCCTTGCCCTGCACAACGAGAGCCACGTTGTCCACGATGGCGTCGAAGGCTTCGGAGAAGGATTGGACGGTGCGGGCCGCCACCCGTGGTGTCGACGTCATGAAGTGCCCCAACGGTACCTGTTGGCGAGGTGGTAATACCCTCGCCCTGGATGGACACCGCCCTGGCCGTCGACATCGGCGGCACCAAGCTGGCCGCCGGCCTGGTCACCGACGACGGGGAGGTGCTGGGGTCGGCGACGGCGCCGTCCCGGGCCGGGTCGGCCGAGGCGCTCTTCGACGTGCTCGTCGGGCTGGTGGACCGCTTCGCCGGCGCCGCGGTCTGCGGTGTGGGATGCGGCGGGCCGATGACCGCCGGCGGGGAGACGGTGTCGCCCCTGAACATCGGGGTGTGGCGCGACTTCCCCCTGCGCCGGCGGCTGGCCGAGGCGACCGGCCTGGCCACCTTCGTCGACAACGACGCCAAGGCGCTGGCCCTGGGGGAGGGGTGGAAGGGCGCGGCGGCCGGCGTCGACGACTTCATCGCCATGGTCGTCTCGACCGGCGTGGGCGGCGGCATCGTGCTCGGCGGGCGCCTGCTCGACGGGGCCGAGGGCAACGCCGGCCACATCGGCCACGTCTGCGTGGAGCCCGCCGGGCGGGTGTGCGTCTGCGGCGCCCGGGGGTGCCTGGAGGCGGAGGCGTCGGGCACGTCGATCGCGGCGGTGACCGGGCGGCCGGCGGCCGAGGCGGGGCCCGAGGTGGTGTCCCGCACCGGGCGGCTGGTGGGGCGGGCGGTGGCGTCGGTGGCCAACCTGCTGGACCTGCGGCTGGCGGTCGTCGCCGGCTCGGTGGCCCTGGGCTTCGGCGAGCCGTTCTTCGCCGCCGCCCAGGCCGAGCTCGACGCCCAGGCCCGGCTGAGCTTCTCCGCCGGCGCCCGCATCGTGCCCGCCGGCCTGGGCGCCGCCGGGCCCCTGGTCGGGGCGGCGGCGGTTGCCTGGCGTGGGATTGGCTGGGTATGACCGAGGAGTTCCCCGCCGGCTGGCGGTGGCTGGCGCCGGCGGCGTGGGCGGTGGCCCTCCGGCCCGGTCTGTGGGGGGTGGCAGTGCGCCAGAGCCTGCGCCTGGCCACGCCCGGGTGGTGGCGGCGGTGGCCGCCGGTGCCCCGCCCCGACCCGGCCTACGTGCGGTTCCGCCTCCAGACCGCCTTCGGCGACCCGGGAAAGGCGCCGGCGCCGGCCGACGTGGTCGCCTACTTGGAATGGTGCCGCCGCTTTCCTTCCAGATGACCCGGCCGGCCTGAGGTACCCTCGACGCTCATGCACCTGCCACCAGCAGGGGCCGGCGACCGGCCCGTACGGAACTGAGTAGGCCGAGATGTCGAAGGCGCTCGTCCTCAATGCCACCTACGAGCCCCTGTGTGTCGTCCCTGTCCGGCGGGCGGTGGTGCTGGTCCTGAAGCAGAAGGCCGAGGTGCTTCACGCCAGCGACCGCGACCTGCACTCCGAGCGCACGGTCATGCCAGCGCCGTCAGTCATCCGCCTGACCCACTTCGTGAAGGTGCCGTACCGCACCCGGGCCGCCCTGAACCGCCGGGCCGTCTTTGCCCGGGATGACAACCGTTGCCAGTACTGCGGGGCGCCGGCGGAGAATATCGATCACGTCATCCCCCGTAGCCGCGGTGGGCTCCACGTCTGGGAGAACGTCGTGGCTGCCTGCCGGCCGTGCAACAGCCGCAAGGAGGACCGGTCGGTCTCAGACGCCGGCATGGTCCTCCGCCGGCGGCCGACCGCGCCCAAGGAGCTGACGTGGATCATCGTGGCCGTGGGCCACGTGTCGCCCCATTGGGAGCCCTACCTCCAGGGTGCCGCGGCCCTGTCCGCCTGAGCGAGAGTGCCGAGCCGGCCTCGCCGGAGCGTCGCGGAGGTCTCCGCCGGGAGGCCATCAGGGCTCGGTGCGGGTCGCGAGCAAGGATGCTGAGCGAGCGCGCCTGGGACGTCCGTCGCGTGCGGGGCGCGCCGGCGGACCTGTTCGATCACGAGTGGGGGGACCGGCGCAGGGTCTGGGTGCTCGAGCCCACGTCGACGGCCGTCGTCCTGGGCAGCACCCAGCCGGAGTCGGTGCTGGTCCCGGGCACGCCGGCGGTCCGGCGCCGGAGCGGGGGCGGGGCGGTGCTGATGGAGCCGGGCGGGCTGGTGTGGATCGACGTGTTCGTGCCCGCCGGCGACCTCCTGTGGGAGGTCGACGTCGGCCGGGCCTTCGCCTGGCTGGGCCACGCCTGGGCCGGCGCCCTCGGCGCCGGCGCCACTGTGCACGACGGCCCCCTCCTCACCACCCCCTGGTCCCGGCTGGTGTGCTTCGCCGGCCTCGGCCCCGGGGAGGTGACCGTCGCCGGCGCCAAGGTGGTGGGGATGGCCCAGCGGCGCACCCGGGCCGGCGCCCTGTTCCAGTGCGCCGCCCTCCGGGAGTGGCACCCGGAGCGACTGCTCGACCGGTTGGCGATCGACCCCGACGACCGGCGCCGAGCCGTCCAGACGCTGGCCGCCGTGGCCGCCGGCATGGACGTCGACCCCCAGGACCTGCTCGACCGGCTCCCCTGACAAAAGAAGGGCCCCTCCCGGTGGGAGGGGCCCTTCGACTCGTGGCTCCGGCTTCCTAGATCAGGAAGAACAGGAAGGGGAGGATCACGATGGCAATGCCCAGGGGCACGGTGTTGGTGGCCGTCGGAGTGATGACCACCGGCCCGGTGGAGCCGGTGCCGCCGGAGTGACCGGAGCCGGCCTGCGGGTTGCTTACAGAACCCGAGGTGGCCGAACCGGTTGCGCCGGTGTTGGTGGCACTCGACTGCGCCGACACGGCGCCCGAGCTACCGGACAGGGCGTCGGGGGCGACGGTCACCGTCGTGGTCCCACCTGCCCCGCCGCTGGCGGAACCGGTGGCGACGGAGGAGCCGCCCACTGCGGACGACGCCCCGATGGTCAACACGGAAATGTTGACCGCCGGTGCGCCGGGCCCGGCCCGGACCAGGGTGATACCTGCGTCGCCGCCCAGCCCGCCGAGGGCGAAGATGCCGGTGCTGTTGACCGCGTTGCCGGACGTGCCGGACGTTGCGTTGGCGTTGGCGCCAGCTCCCGAGTTGGCAGCACTGTCGGCGTCACCGATGGACACTGCCGCACCGGTGTTCCCGGAAGGTCCCGAGTTGCCGCTTCTGGCATTGCCACCGAAGACGAAGGCCACGCCCAGGATGGCGTTGTTGAACGCCACCGGGTTGGACGTTGCCGCTCCGGTGTTGCCGGTGGTCCCCGAGTTGCCGGAGACCGCCACGGGGTTGGTGACGGCGTTGGAGAATGCAGGGCCAGTGCGACCGGTGTTCGTGGCACTTGACTGTGCCGACGCGTTCCCGGTGTTCCCGGATGTTGCGATGGGGGTGAAATTGACGTTCACCCCGCCTCCTGCTCCTCCGTTCGCCGAGCCGACGGCGACACTGCTGCCGCCGATGGCCGCCGACGAGCCGATGGTCCCCAACGAGAGGTTGAGGGCCGGCCCAGCTGCGCCAGAGACACCGACGGCAATGCCGCCGTTGCCGCCGACGCCACCGATAGCCGCCACGCCAGTGCTGTTCACCGCCGCGCCCGTGTTGCCCGACGCCGCGTTGCTGGTGGCGCTGGCACCCGAGCTGGCGTTGCTGTTGGCACTGCCGACTGCGACGGCAGGACCGGTGTTCCCCGAGCTACCGGAGTTGCCGGACTGCGCGCCGCCGCCGATGGCGACAGCCGTGCCCAGGATCCCTGAGTTGGTTGCCGTCGGGTTCGAGGTCGCCGCCCCGGTGCTTCCGGTGTTCCCGGAGTTCCCGGACACCGCCACAGGGTTGCTCGCGGCCGACGAGGAGGCCGGCCCAGTGTTCCCGGTATTGGTAGCACTGGACTGGCTCTTGGCCGACCCGGAGTCCCCCGATGTGGCGACGGGCTTGACGTTGACCGTCGAGCCACCGCCGGAGCCGCCGTTCGACGACGTTTGGGTCACGCTGGACCCGCCCGCGGCGGTGCTGGCTCCGATGGTGCCGACCGACACGTTGGTGGCTGAACCACCTGCACCGGACGCGCCGGCCGCAAGGCCGCCGCTACCCCCGCTTCCGCCGGCGGCGATCACGGTGGTCTGGTTCACAGCTGCCCCCGTGGAGCCGGAGCCGGACGTGGAGCCCGAGCCGGCACCCGAAGAGGCGGTGCTGTTGGCACCTCCAGTCGCGATCGCCGGCCCTGTGCTGCCGGACCCGCCGGAGTTCCCAGAGACGATCTGGGCCCCCGACGCGGTGGCGGACAGGAACAGCACGGCGAAGACGGCGGCGGCTGAGGCCAGGACGGCCCAGCCGAGCCGGCTGATGTTTCGGATGGTTGCGATATTCATGCGAATCACCTCCCTCCCGACCCGGAAGTGCCCGGCCCGCGCCGGTGATCCAGGTTTCGGCACCCCCGCCCCGTGGAGAGAACACTCCAAAGCGTTGTCGCAAGCGAAGTGGGGCGATGCGCCGCAGATGTTACCCGCCCCCAAAAGTTACATTCGCACGAATCTATAGTATGCCTTGACCGGTATATATCTGATTGAGCATCCTAAGCAGGTGATTTCCACCTTCGAGGTGCTGGCCCAGCCCTCCCGCCGGCGCATCCTCGACCTTCTGCGCGTCGAGGAACGGCCCGTCGGGGAGCTGGCCCGGCTGCTGGACGCCAGCCAGCCATCGGTGTCCAAGCACCTCAAGGTGCTGCGCGACGCCGGCCTGGTGGAGGTGCGGGTCGACGCTCAGCGCCGGCTCTACCGGGTCCGTCCCGAGCCGCTGGGCGAGGTCGCCGCCTGGCTGGAGCCCTACCGGCGGCTGTGGGACTCCCGACTCGACGACCGGCCCGCCGCTTCCTATTCTCCCGAGTAGGTTCCGAAGCTCCAGAGGTTGCCCTCGGGATCGCGCACCACAAAGCCCCGGGAGCCGTAGTCCTCATCCCGGAGCTCCCTGACAACTTCGGCGCCGGCGGCCGTCGCCCGGGCGAAGAGGGCGTCGGGGTCGTCGCAGACGACGTAGACGGAGTCGTTGCCGGGCTGGCGCCGGCCGAAGGCGCCGTCGTCCTTGCCGGCGGTGCCGAACATGACGCCGCCGCCGAGTGGCCAGCGCAGCTCGGCGTGCTCGACGACGCTGGGGTCGTCCTCCCGGCTGTAGAGCCCCCCGACTTCGAAGCCGAAAGCCTCGACCAGGAACTCGGCGGCGGCGGGGGCGTCCTTGTAGGTGAGGACGGGCCAGACAGAAGCTCGGCCTTTGGATGTGGAGGTGTCACTCATGCCGACGATCCTGCCGGTTCGAGCCCCGATCGGTCTTGGACGTTTGGGAGCTCGGCGGCCAGCCACTCGCGGGGGAACAGCCGGCCAGCTCGGCGAAGTCGCGGTTGAGGTGGGGCTGGTCGTAGTAGCCGCAGGCGGCGGCGACCTCGGCCAGCGCCGGCCGGCCCGGCGACCGGAGCAGCTCGGTGGCCCGCTCGAAGCGCAGGACCCGCGCCGCCAGCTTGGGGGAGAGGCCGAACTCGGCGCTGAACCGGCCCGCCAGGTGGCGCCGGCTCCAACCCACCCGGCCGGCCAGGTCGGCCACGCTCAGGGTGCCGCCGCTGCCGACCAGCAGCTCCCAGGCGCCGGCCAGCTCCGGCGCCGGCCGCCGGGCGCCCCGACTGGCCACCAGCCGGCCGAACACGTCGTCGCAGGCGGCGAAGCGCGACGGCCAGTCGCCGGCGTGGTGGAGGCGCTCCCACAGCTCGTCCGCCGCCCCTACCACGTCGGCCGCCTCGACCGAGGTGTTCCACAAAGCCGAGGCCGGCATGCCGAGCAGCGCCCGGCTGCCGAGCGGCGTCAGCTCGATGGCGACGCCCTCCTGGACCGCCGGCGTGGCGATCACCGCCGGCCGGGCCTGCAGGCCGCCGGCCACGAACCGGTACCGGCCGGGCGCCTGGCGGGGATCGGTCTGGGCGACCACGTCGATGGGCTCGCCGATGCTGGCGATGAGGGTGAGGTGCCGCGACGGCAGCCCCCGGTGCACGCCGGCGCCGGCGACCCGGTAGCCGATGTAGCTGTCGATCAGCTGCTGCAGCGCCGGTGCCGGCCGGCGCTGGACCCAGGCGTCGCCCATGCCTCCATGGTGCCTGTTCAGGGGACGATCCGGAAGACCCCCAGCCCGTCGCTGCCGTCGGGGCACCGGCACGCTCAGCCCGTGGTCACCGAGGAGCCGGGGGCGACGAGGTGCACCCAGGTCTGGCCCGGCGGGAGGGCGATGGGGGCGCCGGCGGAGTCCACGAAGTTGGTCACCGACTCGGGCGATGCCTTGTGCCATGTGCCCGGCACCATGGCGCCGGCGGCGAAGACCCAGGCGTCGCCGCTGCCGACGACCTCGGGGAACTGCACGCTGTAGTCGTCGATGAAGTAGGAGTACGGCGTGAACTGAACGATCACCGTGGTGGGCTGGATCCGCCCCTCCTCGACCGAGTGGGGCACGCCGTCGGTGGTGCGCAGCCAGGAGCTGCTGGCGGCGTCCCAGGTGTAGCCGGCGGTCACGTGGTCGGCGGGAACGAGGGAGATGCTGGCCACGGGCATGGCGCCCGGCCCCCCGAAGGACTGGCCGGCCTTGAGGAACGTGGCGAAGGCCTTCGGCGACCCGGTCTCGGCCGGTACCCGGGAGAAAAGGCCGGCGGTGGAGGTGTAGAGGTTGTGGGGCGCCACCCGGTCTCCCCGGCGGTACATCACGGCGACGTCGTCCTCCAGGACAAGCCGGAGCGGGGTGTTGGCGGCGATGGCCACCGCGCCGGGGCTGCCGCCGGAGAACCCGAACACGCCGCCCAGGGGCGTCACGATCACCGGGTCGGCCGGCCGGACCGACCGGACCGGGCCCACCGTCGTTGCGTCCTGGGAGTGGTAGACGACGATGAACCGGGTGATGCCCTCGGTGAACTCCTCGTAGACCACGTCGGCGGAGCGGAGGCCGGCCTGGGGGCGGGCGTCGATGATGTTGTCGATCTTGACCGCCACCGCGCCCCGGGCGGCAATGCCGGCGTCGGTGGCCGGGAGGCCGGTGAGCGGGTAGGTGGGCGCCGGCGGCGTGGTGGTGGTCGTGGTCGGCGCCACCGTGGTGCTGGTGGTGGTGGTCGTCGTCTCCTCGACGGTGGTCGGCACTGGAGCCGGCGCCGCCGCACCTTTCGAGCCCGAGCAGGCGGCGGTCAGGACCAGGAGGAGCACCACCACGGGGGTGGGCCGGCGTCGGGCGGGCACGCGCTCAGCTGCCTCGGAGGAGGCGGCGCCAGCCCGAGGTGAGCGCAGGCATGTGCATGTGGGGATGGCGGGCGGCGTGGAGGCGCTCCTTGCGCAGGGCGTCGACCTCGACGTCGTCGAGCGGTTCCAGGGCCCCCAGGACCGACTCGAGGAGGTGGTCGGCCAGGGCCGGGTTGCGGGCCAGGACGGGGCCGTGGAGGTAGGTGCCGACCACCCGGCCTGACAGCACGCCCTCGGTGCCGTCTCCGCCGTCGTTGCCCTTCCCGACGACCACCCGGCCGAGGGGCTGGGCGTTCGGGCCCAGGGTGGTCACCCCGCCGTGGTTCTCATACCCGGAGAGATCGGGCAGGCCCAGGCCGGGATCGGGGGTGACGACCACCTCGCCGACCCGGCGGGGGCCGTCGTCGCGGTGGGTCTCGCAGTCGAGGAGGCCCAGGCCGTCGTGGGCCTTCCCGTCCTCGCCGGCGAACCGGTTCCCCAGGACCTGGAGGCCGGCGCACACGGCCAGGACGGCGGCCCCGCCGGCCACCGCGTCGGCCAGCGCCGCGCCCGACCGCAGCTCCCGGGCGGCCAGGGCCTGGGGGGCGTCCTCGCCGCCGCCCATCACGTAGATCTGGCACGACCGGGGGATGGGTTCGCCGGCGTGGACGTCGAGCACCTCGGCCGGGATGTCGCGCCAGCGGAGGCGCTGGGCCAGGACGGTGGCGTTGCCCCCGTCGCCGTAGGTGCCCAGCAGTTCCGGATAGAGGAGGGCGATCGAGACGGGCTCAGCCACTGGTGAGCGCCCGGCGGGCGTCCTGGAAGGAGGTGTAGTTGGCGACGAAGTCGATCTCGGGTTGCCTGGGCCCAGCGGCCCCCCGAGCGCGAACATTCGGTCCGGTGAAGCCGGCGGTGGCCAGGGTCACCGCCTTGCGGTAGTCGGGCTCGTAGGTGTGGGCGACATCGGCGTAGCGCAGGCGCACGGCCAGGTCACGACCCCGCTCGCCGGTGGCCACGACCCGCCGGCCCCGCAACTGCTCGAAGGGGACGTCCCACAGCCACGAGGGGTCGCGGCCGTCGGCCACGCCGGCGTTGATGCCGATGATCACCGGAGTGGGCGGAGGCCGGATGAGCCCCAGCGCCTCGGCCCAGCCGGCGGGGTTCTTGGCCAGCAGCAGGCGGACCCGGGCGCCGGAGACGTTGAGCACCTGGTAGCGACCGGCGACTGCCCGCACCCGGGACATCGCCCGCACCGCCCGGCCGGGGTCGACGCCCAACACCATGGCTGCGGCCACGGCCATCGCCGCGTTGGTGACGTTGACCCGCCCGGGCAGCTGGAGGCGGATGGGCAGGCGCCGGCCGTCGGCCAGCACCAGGTCCGAGCCCTCCAGCCAGACGTCAGGCCGGGGCCGGGCCAGCGGGCACGAGGAGCACGCCCAGTGCACGCCGCCGCGCTCCGAGCGGCCGTCGATCCACCGGATCCGGCTTCCGCAGTTGGGGCAGGCCGAGGCGTCGGCCCGCCAGTTCTGACCGGTGCCCACCCAGGTCACCCCGCAGCGCTGGCCGTTGCCGGTCGGTTCACAGGCGCCGGCTGCCCAGGTGACGAGGGGGTCGTCGGCGTTGGAGACCACCACGGTGCCGGGGGAGGCGGCCAGCGCCAGGCGCCAGTCGGCGGCGTGGCGGCGGACCTCGCCGAAGCGGTCGAGCTGGTCGCGGCTCAGGTTGAGGAGGACGACTGCGGTGGGGTGGACCGCAGCCACCGCCTCGGCCAGATGCCCCTCGTCGACCTCCAGGGCGACGGCGGCGCCGGCCCGGCCCCGGAAGAGGCTGCTGACCAGGCCGGGGATGAGGTTGGCGCCGGCCGAGTTGGTGCTGACCGGCCCCCGGGTCGACAGGGCCGCAGCCAGGAGGCGGGTGGTGGTGGTCTTGCCGTTGGTGCCGGAGACGGCGACCGACTGGTGGCCGGCGGCCATGAGCTCGAGGGCCCGCTGGTCGATGGCCAGGGTGACCCGCCCGCCGATGACCGAGCCCTCGCCTGCACCCACCCACCGGGACGCATCGGCGATGGCCCGCCCGGCCATGGCGGCTACCCGGGTGCGAAGAGGGAGATCCACCACGCCGCATCTTTGCCCACAGGCAGCGGTCCGCGCGCACACCGACATTGACCCCCGGGAGCGCAGGGGTTTAAAGTGGGGCTTCGTGGTGGGAAGTGGTGAGAGCCCTGATGGTAAGGACCGTGCTGACGACTGTGTGCAGAGGTCTGTCTCTTCCGGTTCCTCCTCGGACCGTGGATCGAACTGATGTTCCTAGGGGAGTATACCCCCACGCTGGACGGAAAGGGGCGGTTGACCTTGCCGGCCAAGTTCCGGGAGCAGCTGGGCACGGCCTACCTGACCAGCGAGGTGGAGCGGTGCCTGGCCATCTGGCCGCCGGCGGAGTTCGAGAGCCGCGCTCGCGAGCTGCGGGAGGCGGCCAGGCACGACGCGGCCAGCCACGACCGGGCGGCGTTCTTCTTCGCGGGTGCCCAGGAGGTGACCCCGGACAACCAGGGCCGCATCGCCATCCCGCCGCCCCTCCGGGACTACGCCGGCCTGGTCGAGGGCCCGGTGGTGGTGACCGGTGCGTTCGACCACGTGGAGATCCGTCCCCAGCAGTCCTGGCAGGAGAAGAAGCACCGGGGCGAGGAAGCCCAGGCCCGCCAGCAGTTCAGCGGCGCGTGACGTGTCACGCCGTTCAGGCCACGGAGGCCAGTCACGCCGTTCAGGCCACGGAGGCCAGTCACGCCGTTCAGGCCACGGAGGCCAGTCACGCCGTTCAGGCCACGGAGGCCAGTCACGCCGTTCAGGCCACGGAGGCCAGTCACTGCCGCCCATGCGCCACCCTCCGATCGGTGAAGACCCCCCTCTTCGCCAAGGTGTCGGGAACCGCTCCCGGCGGTCCGTCGATCGGAGGGTGGCGGATGGGCGGAGCTGACGCTCCCACGCCCCGCCACCTGCCCGTCATGGTGGCAGAAGTGGTCGACGTGCTACGACCGGTGCCGCCCGGCGTCATCGTCGACGCCACGGTCGGCGCCGGCGGCCACGCCGCCGCCCTGCTCGAGGCCCTGCCGGCCCACACCCTGCTCGGCCTCGATCGCGACGACGAGGCCCTGGCCCTGGCGGGGGAGCGGCTGGCCCCCTTCGGCGACCGGGTCGAGCTCCGGCGGGCCAACTTCGACGAGCTCGCCGGGATGGCGCCGGCCGGCACCTCCGGCGTTCTCTTCGACCTCGGCGTCAGCTCCATGCAGCTGGACGACCCCGAGCCGAGGCTTCTCGTATCGGGGCGACGGCCCCCTCGACATGCGGGCCGACCGCCGCCAGACGCTGACCGCCGCCGACGTGGTCAACGGCTACGACGAAGTCGCCCTGGCCCGCGTCCTGGCCCTCCACGGCGAGGAGCGCTTCGCCCGGCGCATCGCCAAGGCCGTCATCGCCGCCCGGCCGGTGCAGACCACCGGCCAGCTGGCCAACCTCGTCCGCGACGCCATCCCCGCGCCGGCCCGCCGGCGGGGCGGCCACCCGGCCAAGCGCACGTTCCAGGCAATCCGGATCGCAGTGAACGGCGAACTGTCCACCCTCGGCGACACGATCGACGCCGCCCTCGACCAGCTGGTGGCCGGCGGCCGGTGCGCCGTCCTGGCCTACCACTCGGGCGAGGACAGGATCGTCAAGGATCGCTTTGTCGCCGCTGAGACCGGCGGCTGCACCTGCCCACCCCAACTGCCCTGCGTGTGCGGGGCGGTGCCCATGGTCCGCCTCGTCTGGCGCGGTGCCCACCGCCCCGGCCCGGCCGAGCTGGCCGCCAATCCCCGTTCGGAGAGCGCCCGCCTGCGGGCCGCCGAGAAGTTGGAGGTGCCGGTTTGATGAGCGTTCCGGGAGAACGGTCCGACAAGCGTTCAGTGGATCACCGAGCGAAGCGGGTGGGCCAGTGACGGCATCGACATTTGCCCCCCGTCCCGAGCCCCGCCGGCGGGCGCCGGCGGACGCGCCGGCCCGCGCCCCGCAGCTGTGGCTGGTCCGCCCCGAGACCCGGTCCCGCCGGCTCACCCGGCTGGCCACCGCCGTGCTGGTGGCCGCGGTGTTCGCCGGCCTGTTCGCCATTGTCGCCGTGCGCGTCGTTCTCGCCCAGGGCCAGGCCGAGATCGACCGCCTGACCTCTTCGATCGAGGCCAAGCAAGCCGTCACCCAGGACCTGCGCCTGGCCGTGTCCGAGCTCGAGGCGCCGGCTCAGATCGTGGCCGCCGCCCGCCAGCGCCTGGGCATGGTGACCCCGGTCACCGTGACCTATCTGACCCCGCCGCTGCCGGCGGCGCCGGCGGCGGCGCGTTGACGGCCCCCACCCGCTTCGACCCCGGTCACGCCCCGCCCCGAGCGCCCCGCAAGTCTCGCCCGGCGCCAGCGCCCGCCACGAAGGCGCGCCGGCCGGCGCCGGCGCCGGCCCCCAAGCCCCGTGGCCGCCGGCCCGCCGCCCGGCCGGCGCCCGCCGCCCGGCCGGCGCCCCGCCGCCCGCAGCTGCGGGTGCTCCCCGGCGGCGCCAGCCTTGCCGCGTCCTCCAGGGCGTCAAGAACACACCGTTCCGCGACGCGAAACGCCGGCGCCCCGCCGGTCCGCCGGCGCCTGGTCGTGCTGCTCGTCCTCATATGCGTGGCGTTCGTGGGCGTGGTGGTCCGCCTGGCCGATATCCAGGTGCTCTCCGCCGGCCGTTACGCCACCTTCGGTGAGTCCCAGCGGATCGAATCGGTGGTCCTGCCGGCGGAACGGGGTGCGATCCTCGACCGCAACCTGGCCGAGCTGGCCATCTCCACCCGCCGGCCGACGATCTGGGCCGACCCCGGCGTCGTCGCCGACCCGGTGATGGCGGCGCGCTCGCTCGCCCCCATCCTGAAGATGGACGAGCGCGAGCTGGAGGAGACGCTGCGCACCGAGTCGCGGTTCGTCTACCTGGCCCGCAAGGTCGACGACCCCGTCGCCGAGGCGGTCAAGCGCCTGGCCATCACCGGCATCCAGTTCCTCGAGGAGCCCAAGCGCATCGTGCCGTCGGGCACCCTCGCCGGCCCCGTTCTGGGCGAGGTTGGCACCGACGACGAGGGGCTCTCCGGCCTGGAGCTCCAGTTTCAGAAGGCCCTCGCCGGCCGGGCCGGCGAGCTCATCGTCGAGCAGGATCCCGGGGGCAACGGCATCGCCGCCGGCCTGCGCCAGCTCAAGCGCCCGGCCCGGGGCGACAACCTCGTCCTCACCATCGACCGGGCCATGCAGTACGAGACCGAGCGGGCCCTCGCCGACTCGATCGTCTCGTCCAAGGCCAAGGGCGGCATGGCCGTGGTCATGGACCCCCATACCGGCGAGATCCTGGCCGTGGCCAACCTGGTGGTGGAGAAGCCGGGCACCGCCCCCGTGGCGCCGGCCGACAACATGGCGCTGACCCGGGTCTTCGAGCCCGGGTCGACCAACAAAGTCGTCACCATCGCCGGCGCCCTCGAGGAGAACGTCGTCCAGGCGGGTACACGGATGAACGTGAACGACACGCTCCAGGTCGCCGACGCCCTGTTCCACGACTCGGCGCCCCACGAACCCATGTGGTGGACGACGGCCGACGTCATGGCCCACTCCTCCAACGTGGGCACCATCCAGATCGCCCAGCGGCTGGGCAAGGCCAGGATCGATAGGTACCTGCGCGACTTCGGCCTCGCCGACCTCACGGGCCTCGACTTCCCCGGCGAGTCGGGTGGCATCATGCTCGACCCCAGCGACTGGTCAGGGACGTCGATGGGCAGCATCCCGATCGGCCAGGGGGTGGCGGTGACCGCCGTGCAGATGCTGGGCGCCTACAACATCATCGCCAACGGGGGGACCTACGTCGCCCCCAGTCTGGTGAAGGCCACGGTCGACGCCGCCGGCCAGGTCCACGACGCCGAGCCGCCGGCCACCCGGCGGGTAGTTTCCGAGGAGACGGCGGCGGCCGTGACCGGCATGCTCACCCGTGCCGTCGACGTCGGCACCGGCACCCTGGCCAAGATCGAGGGCTTCACGGTGGCCGGCAAGACGGGCACGGCCCGCAAGCCCTCGGAGACCAGGGCCGGCTACAGCGACAACTACATGGCCAGCTTCGTCGGGTTCCTGCCCGCCGAGGCGCCCCGGCTCTCGGCCATCGTCGTCCTCGACGAGCCCACGCCTTACTACGGGGGCATCGTCTCGGCCCCGGTGTTCGCCGCTTTGGGCAGCTTCGGCATCCGTCACTTCCACATTCCGGCGCACCCGGGCGGGATAGCCCCGAAGCCGGCCGCTACGCTCGGGATCTCACCGACGAGACCATAGGGACTGCGTGCGACTCAGTCGGCTGCTCGGGGAGGTAGAAGCACGCGCCGTCCGGGGTGACCCGGCGGGCGCGGAGATCGTGGCGATCGTCCACGACTCCGGCGCCGTCGCGCCCGGAAGCCTCTTCTGCTGCGTCGCGCGGCGCCCGAGCCGACGGCCACGACTTCGCCGCCGAGGCGGTGGCCGCCGGGGCCGTTGCCCTCCTCGTCGAGCGGTTCGTCGATGTCGGCGTGCCCCAGGTGCTGGTGGATGATGTCCGCGCCGCCATGGCCCCCCTCGCCGCCGCCCTCCACGGTCACCCCTCGCAGCGCATGGCGGTCGTAGGGATCACGGGCACCAACGGCAAGACGACCACGACGTTCCTCCTCCGTTCCGTTCTGGAGGCCGCGGGCCGGCGGGCGGCGGTGATCGGCACGCTCTCCGGCGGTATCTCCAGCTCAGGGGGAAGCTCGGGCCCTGGGACGACGCCGGCCGCCCCCGAGCTGCAGGCGCACCTGGGTGAGCTGGCCGGCGAGGGGTTCGACTCGGTGGCCATGGAGGTCAGCTCCCACGCCCTCGTGCAGCATCGGGTGGACGGCGTGCACTTCGCGGTGGCCGTCTTCACCAACCTCAGCCAGGACCACCTCGACCTCCACGGGACGATGGAGGAGTACTTCGCGGCCAAGGCGTCGCTGTTCGTGCCCGAGCGGGCCGCCGCAGCCGTGGTCAACGGCGATGACCCGTGGGGCCGGCGCCTGCTGGAATCGCCCCGGCTGCCCACCCGCCCGTTCTCGTTGGCCGAGGCGGTCGGCCTGGAGGTCGACCGCCTCGGGAGCAGCTTCTTGTGGGAAGGGAACCCGGTGCGCCTGCGCCTGGCCGGCACCGTGAACGTTGCCAACGCCATCGCCGCGGCGGCCGCGGCCCGGGAGCTCGGCATCGAGGCCGGCGCCGTCGCCGCCGGCCTTTCGTCCATGGCCTCGGTACCCGGCCGCAACGAACCCGTCGACCGGGGCCAGCCCTTCTCCGTGCTCGTCGACTACGCCCACACCCCCGACGCCCTGGAGCAGACCCTCGCCGGCGCCCGCACCGGGCCCGGCCGCGTGCTGGTGGTATTCGGGTGCGGCGGCGACCGCGACCGGGCCAAGCGCCCCCTGATGGGCGAGGTGGCCAGCCGGCTGGCCGACCTCGCCGTGCTCACCACCGACAACCCCCGCGGCGAGGACCCGACCGCCATCGCCGCCGAGGTGCGGGCCGGCGTGCGCCGGCCCGCCGTCCTCGTCGAGGAGCCCGATCGCCGGGCCGCCATCGCCCTGGCCCTGGAGTCGGCCCGACCCGGGGACGTGGTCGTGCTGGCCGGCAAGGGCCACGAGACCACGCAGGTGGTGGGCGCCGACGTCCGCCCCTTCGACGACCGCGCCGTCGCCGCCGAGATCCTCGGCTCCCTCGCCAGGAGCTCGGTCGGGCCGCAGGCCCGATTGACGGCCGGCGGCGGGCCTGGCTCCGTGCCCGAACGGAGTGGCGCGGCCCCCGCCACTTCGGAGGAGGGTGGGGCTGGGGCCCCACCCGGGGAGACGGCATGGTAGCCCTCTTGATCGCCGGCGCCACCGCGCTTCTGGCGGCCATCCTCGGCACCCCCATTCTCATCCGCGCCCTCCACGCCCGGGGCATCGGCCAGCAGATCCGTGACGACGGTCCCCAGGGTCACTTCTCCAAGGCCGGCACGCCGACCATGGGCGGCATCACCATGGTGGGGGCGGCGGCCTTCGGCTATCTGGCCGCCCATATCGGCACCGGCGCCGTCTTCACCGCCGCCGGCGCCCTCGTCGTCCTGGTGGTCCTGGGGGCCGCCGGCGTGGGCTTCCTCGACGACTGGATCAAGATCTCCCGCAACCGGAGCCTGGGGCTCAACAAGTCGGCCAAGACCATCGCGCTGGTCGCCGTCTTCGTGACGTTCGCCGTCCTGGCCGTCTACCGGGCCAAGGTCAACACCGACCTCTCCTTCGCCCGGTCGCTCGACATCGGCCTGCCCGATGTCGCCTACATCGCCTGGGCCGTCCTTGTTCTTTTGGCGATCTCGAATGCGGTGAACCTGTCCGACGGCCTCGACGGGCTGGCCGCCGGCTCGGCCATGTACGGCTTCGGCGCCTTCGTCTTCATCGCCTTCTGGGAGTTCCGCCACCCCGACTGCTACGGCGTGGGACCGGCGCTGGACCTTTCGCTCATCGCCGCCGCCCTGGGCGGCAGCTGCGCCGGCTTCCTGTGGTGGAACGCAGCGCCGGCCAAGATCTTCATGGGCGACACCGGCTCGCTGGCCCTCGGCACCGGCCTGGGTGCCCTCGCCCTCACCACCAACACCCACCTGCTGCTCCCCGTCGTCGGCGGGCTGTTCGTCATGATCACCATGTCGGTGGTCATCCAGGTGGCGGTATTCCAGACGTTCCACCGGCGGGTGTTCCGCATGGCACCCATCCACCACCACTTCGAGCTGGTGGGCTGGCCGGAGACGACGGTGATCGTGCGGTTCTGGATCCTGGCGTCGTTGTGCACCGCCGTCGCCATCGGCCTGTTCTACGCCGACTTCCTCCAAAGCGGGTGCCAAGGAGCGAGCCTTGGTTGATTTTTCCACCGACGAACCTGTGATGCATGCGGTGCTATCGGCCGCGGAGCCGCCGGTGATGCCGGCGTCGGGCCAGCCGGCGCCGCGGAACACGCCGGCGGGCACGGGAGAGCGGGCCCTGGTCTTCGGGCTCGGCCGCAGCGGCCAGGCCGTCGCCCGCCACCTGCTGGTGCGGGGCATGAGCGTGGCGGCGGTCGACGACGCGCCCAGCGACGAGGCCCGGGCCGCGGCGGCCGCCCTCGGCCTGGCCATCGTCGAGGCCCCGACCACCGAGGCCCTGGCCAACCTGGTCGTACGCGCCGACGTCGTCGTGCCCAGCCCGGGGGTGCCCGCGTCCCATCCCGTCTTCGGCCTGGCCCGGGCCGCCGGCGTGCCGGTGCGGGGCGAGGTGGAGCTGGCGTCGCGCTGGTCGATCTGCCCGCTGGTGGCCGTCACCGGCACCAACGGCAAGACGACGGTCACCAGCCTGATCGCCGAGATGCTGAGCGCGTCGGGGATCCCCTCGATCGCCGCCGGCAACATCGGCCTGCCGCTGAGCGACGCGGTGGCCAACGAGGACCTCAAGGTGGTGGTGGCCGAGGTGTCGTCGTTCCAGCTCGCCTTCGCCGAGTCCTTCCGGCCGGTGGTGGCGGTGTGGCTCAACCTGGCGCCCGACCACCTCGACTGGCACGGCGACGCCGACGCCTACATCGCGGCCAAGGCCCGCATCTGGGCGAACCAGGGGCCGGGCGACGTGGCCGTCGTCAACGCCGACGACCCCGTGGTCATGGCCCAGGCCGCCCGCGCTCCCTCACGCATCGTCACCTTCGGCCTGGAGCCTGACCGGGCCCAGTTCACCGTCGTCGACGGCCGACTCAAGGGCCCCGACGGACCTCTCGTGGATGTCTCCAGCCTGACCCGGGCCCTGCCGCATGACCTCAGCAACGCGCTGGCCGCGTCTGCCGCCGCCCTCGCCGCCGGCGCCACCGTGGAGGGCGTGCAGGCCGCCCTCGCCGCCTTCGCTCCCCTCCCGCACCGGCTGACGCTCGTGGCCTACGCCGGCGGCGTGCGGTGGTACGACGACTCCAAGGCCACCAACCCCCACGCCGCGTTCGCCGCCGTCCAGGGGTTCGACTCGGTCGTCCTGCTGGCCGGCGGCCGCAACAAGGGCCTCGATCTGTCGGCGCTTTCCGCGGTGGCCGGCAAGGTCCGGGCCGTTATCGCCATCGGGGAGGCGGCAGCCGAGGTGGCCGCCGCCTTCGACGGCCGCAGCGCGGTCTGGGTGGCCGAGTCCATGAAGGAAGCGGTGACCCTCGCCGCCAACGCGGCCCAGCCGGGTGATGCCGTCCTCCTCTCCCCGGGCTGCGCTTCCTTCGACTGGTACCGCAACTACGCCGAGAGGGGCGACGACTTCGCCGCCAACGTCCACGCCCTCCTGGAGGCGCGCCATGCCGACTGATCTGCTCACCCGCACCACACGGCGCATTGCCGGGGCCAAGTCGCCGGCCGGGGAGAGCCGGGCCAAGTCGCCGGCCGGGAGAGCCGGCGCCAAGTCGCCGGCCGGCGGGAGAGCCGGGGCCAAGTCGCCGGCCGGGCGGCCGGCCGACGACTCCGGCTGGGTCCTGCTGGCCGCCATCGTGGCCATGCTGTGCACGATCGGGCTGATGATGGTGCTCTCGGCCTCCTCGGTCGAGGCGCTGCGCAGCTACGGCGGGGCATGGGTCTTCTTCCAGCGCCAGCTGGTCTGGGTCGGCCTCGGCGCCGCCGTGCTGGCCGGGGCGACGATGTTCGACTACCACCACTGGCGCAAGGCGGTCATCCCCCTGCTCGGCGTGTCGGTCGTCGGCCTGGTCCTGGTGCTGGTGCCCGGCGTGGGCATCACCGCCGGCGGGTCGTCACGGTGGCTGGGCTCCGACTCCTTCCGGGTGCAGCCGTCCGAGCTGGCCAAGCTGGCCGTGCTCCTCTTCGCCGCCGACCTCCTGGCCCGACGGGCCGAGCAGGTGGGCGACTGGAGGTACGTCATGCGACCGCTGCTCGTCACCAGCGGCCTGCTGGCGGTGCTGGTCCTGTTCCAGCCCGACATGGGCACCACGGTGCTGATGGTGTTCGTGGTGTTCGTCCTGATGTTCGTCGGCGGCGTGCCGATCCTGCCGATGAGCGGCCTCAGCGTCGCCGCAGCCGTCTCGGCGGTGCTCGTGGCCAAGGCCGAGGCGTACCGGTGGGAGCGGGTGGCGTCGTTCCGAGACCCGTTCGGCGACTTCGCCGGCGGGGGCTACCAGGTGGCCCAGTCGCTCGTCGCCCTGGGGACGGGAAGCGTCGGCGGCGTGGGCCTCGGGGCCAGCCGGGCCAAGTGGGGCTTCCTGCCCAACGCCCACACCGACTTCATCTTCGCCATCGTCGGCGAGGAGCTGGGAATGTTCGGCACCGTGGGCGTGGTCGGCCTCTTCATCGCCTTCGCGGTGCTGGGTGTGCGGACCGCCCTGCGGGCTCCCGACCGCTTCGGCGCCCTGGTGGCCGCTGGTGTCACCGCATGGGTGAGCGGGCAGGCAGTGGTGAACATGGGTGCGGTTACCAGCCTGCTGCCGGTCACCGGCGTACCGCTGCCGTTCGTGAGCTTCGGCGGCTCGTCGCTGGTGGTGACCATGATGGCGGTCGGCATCCTGCTCAACGTCGCCCGCCAGTCGCGGACTACGGCCCGTCGAGCATGAGCCGCCCGGGAAACCGCTCCAGCGGCACTCCGGGGCGGAAGCCCCGTGAGTGAGACCTGGGCGATCATCGCCGGCGGGGGGACGGCCGGGCACGTGGTGCCGGGGCTGGCGGTGGCCAAGGCGCTCGTCGCCCGGGGCCACCCGCCCGAGACGATCCACTGGGTGGGCGGCCGGCGCTGGACCGAGGGCGAGGTGGTGGGCGCCGCCGGCTTCGAGTCGACCCTGCTGCCGGGCCGGGGCATCCAGCGCCGGCTCACCCTCGACAACGTCGGCGCCGTCCTCGGGCTGGGCCAGGCCGCCGCCCAGGCGCTGGCCCTCGTCCGCCAGCGCCGCCCGGCGGTGGTCCTGGCCATGGGCGGCTACGCCAGCCTGACGTGCGCTCTCGCTGCCGGCGCCCTGCGGGTGCCGCTCGTGGTGGCCGAGCAGAACGCGGTGCCGGGAGCGAGCAACCGGCTGGTCGGGCGGTTCGCCGCCGCGTCCGCAGTGCCCTTCCCCGGCACGCCTCTGCCTCGGGCGGTCGTCACCGGGAACCCGGTGCGCTCGGAGATCCTGGCCGTGGACCGCAGTGCCGCCGGCCGCCGGGCGGCCCGTGCCGCGCTCGGCCTGCCCCCGGACCGCATGGTGGTCGCCGTCTTCGGGGGGTCGCTGGGGGCACTGCGACTCAATGAAGCGATCCTCGGCGCCTTCGCGGCGTGGGGCGGCCGGGCCGACCTGGCGGTCCGCCACGTCGTCGGCGAGCGGGATTGGGAGACCGTGACCGGGCGGGCGCCGGCCCTGGATGGGCTCTTCTGGCAACCGGTGCGCTACGACGACCAGCGCGAGCTCTCCCTCGCTGCGGCCGACCTCGCCGTCTCCCGCGCCGGCGGCAACACCGTGGCCGAGCTGGCCGCGGTCGGGCTGCCGTCGATCCTCGTCCCACTGCCGGGTGCCCCGGGCGACCACCAAACCGCCAACGCCCGCCACCTCGTCGGCGCCGGCATGGCGGTGCTCGTGCCCGATGCCGAGATGTCCGCCGACCGCCTCACCCGGGAAGTCGACGGGCTGCTCGGCGACACTGCCCGGCTGGCGGCCATGGAGGCGGCGGCGGCCACCGTCGGCCGGCGCGACGCAGCCGACGCCGTGGCCGAGCTGGTGGAGCAGTCGGGCCGACGTGGCTGACGCCCTGGACCTGTCGAAACCTCTCGCCGTCCACGTGGTCGGTGTGGGCGGCGCCGGCATGAGCGCCATCGCCGAGGTGCTCACCACCATGGGCCACCAGGTCTCGGGCAGTGACCAGGCCGAGTCGGTGGTGCTCGACCGCCTGCGGTCGGTCGGCGTCGCCGCAGTGGTGGGCCACGACGCCTCCAACGTGCCGGCGGACCTGCAGGCCGTTGCCCTCTCGACCGCGGTGGCGGCGGACAACCCCGAAGTCGTCGAGGCCCGCCGGCGGGGCGTACCCGTGCTGCGCCGGGCCGACGTGCTGTCGGCGCTGACCCGGCTGCGGCGCACGATTTCGGTGGCCGGCACCCACGGCAAGACCACGACGTCGTCCCTGCTGGCGTGCGCGCTGACCTCCGCCGGCCTCGACCCGTCGTTCGTGGTCGGCGGGGTGATCGCCGAGTTCGGCACCGGCGCCCGGTGGGGAAGCGGGCAGTGGCTGGTGGTCGAGGCCGACGAGAGCGACGGCACGTTCCTCGACCTCCATACCGACCTCGCGGTGGTGACCAGCGTCGAGCCCGACCACCTCGAGCACTACGGCGGCTTCGACGCCCTGGTCGACGCCTTCGCCCTCTTCCTGACCGGAGCCCGCCAGCGGCTGGTCTGCGTCGACGATACGGAAGCGGCCCGCCTTGCCGCCTCGGTCGGCGCGTCGACCTACGGGTTCGAGGCTGGCGCCGGCCTGCGGATCACCGACTACGCGGCGGCCGGGAGCTCGACGTCGTTCGTCCTGGGCGACCTCGGCCGGGTGCAGGTCCCGATGCCCGGGCGCCACAACGCCCGGAACGCGGCGGCGGCCGTCGCCGCGGCGATCGCCGCCGGCGCCACGTTCGAGGCGGCCGCTGTCGGCGTCGCCGGCTTCGCCGGCGTGGGCCGGCGGTCCCAGATCCGGGGCGAGCGCAACGGCGTCACCTACGTCGATGACTACGCCCACCTTCCCGGCGAGGTGGCGCCCGCGCTGGCTGCGGCGCGCGAGGGTGGCTGGGGCCGAGTGGTCGCCGTCTTCCAGCCCCACCGCTACAGCCGGACAGAGGCGCTGTGGGCCACCTTCGGCGACGCCTTCGCCGACGCCGACATGGTCGTCGTCACCGAGATCTACGCCGCTGGCGAGCCGGCCCGCCCCGGGGTGACCGGCCGGCTGGTTGCCGACGCCGTGCGCGACGCCCGCCCCGGCGCCCGGGTCGAGTGGGTGCCCGATCGCGGCGACCTCGTCGACTTCCTCCGCCGTGAGCTCCGCCCCGGTGACCTGTGCCTCACCCTCGGCGCCGGCGACCTGACGACGCTCCCCGACGAGCTTTTGCGGTGAGCGACGCCATTGCAGCTGCGGCCGCGATCCTCGGCGACCGCGCCCGGCGCGACGTCCCCCTCGGGCCGTACACGACCTATGGCGTGGGCGGCCCCGCCGCGCTGTTCCTGGACCAGTGCGGCCCCGACGACCTGGCCCTGGCCCGGCAGGCGGTGGTGGCCAGCGGGGTCCCGGTGCTCATCGTCGGCCGGGGCTCCAACCTGCTCGTGGCCGACGCCGGTTTCGCCGGCCTGGCCCTCACCCTGGGCGAGGAATTCGCCGCCATCCACCACGACGAAGGGGACGTCCTGATCCGAGCCGGCGGCGGGCTCAGCCTTCCTGTGCTGGCGCGGCGGACCGCGGCGCTCGGCCTTCGGGGCCTCGAGTGGGGTGTCGGGGTGCCCGGCACCGTCGGGGGCGCAGTGCGGATGAACGCCGGCGGCCACGGCTCCGACATCGCCGCCACCCTGGTGCGGGCCTGGGTGTTCGACCTGGGCGCCGACGCCGGCGGGGCAGGCGTGGGGGAACTGGCCGCCGCCGACCTGGATCTGGGCTACCGGCACTCCGCCGTCGGCCCCACGCAAGTGGTGGTGGCCGCTGCGTTCGCCCTGGCGCCGGGAGACCGGGCGGAGGCCGAGGCGGAGATCTCGGCGGTCGTGAAGTGGCGGCGGGAGCACCAACCGGGCGGTTCCAACGCCGGCTCGGTCTTCGCCAACCCGCCGGGCGACTCCGCCGGCCGGCTCATCGAGGCCGGCGGCCTGCGGGGCCACCGGAGGGGATCCGCGTTTGTCTCGCCCAAGCATGCCAACTTCTTCCAGGTGGACGAGGGCGGCTCGGCCGACGACGTGCGGGCCCTGATCGAGGAGGTACGAACCACCGTGGAACGCCGGTTCGGCATCGTTCTGACCCTCGAGAACAGGCTCATCGGCTTCGATCTCTCACCCTCGAGTGAAGGTTGAGCATGGATCCCCGGTTCCATCGACGCCGTATCGAGGTCCGTCGCGAGGAGGGCCGCCGGCGGTTCCGCGTCCTCGTCGGCATCACGGCGGTGGTCGCCCTCGGTTGCGGGGGGTGGGCGGCAACCGACTCCGTGCTGCTCGACATCGACCACGTCGTGGTCGAGGGGGCGGTCCACACCCCGCCGGCCGAGGCCCGGTTCGCCTCGGGCCTGCGCCCGGGCGAACCCATGCTCGACGTCGACGAGCGGGCGGCGCGCCTCGGCGTCGAGTCCCTGCCCTGGGTGCAGGAGGCCACCGTCCGCCGGCACTGGCCGGGCCGGGTACGTATCCATGTGGTGGAGCGCTCGGCCGCCGCAGTGGCGCCGGCCGCGAACGGGAGCGCAGCACTGGTGGACGGCACCGGCCGGGTCCTCGAGTGGGTCGCCACCGGGCCGCCCGAGCTGCCCGTGCTGGCCGGCCTACCGCCGGCCGGCCCCCCGGGCACCAGCCTCGGCGCAGAAGGCGTGGCCACATTACGGGTCGCCGTCGCCCTCCCGATCGAGCTGCGGGCTCGCACCGCCGGCCTGGCCCCCGCAGGCGGCGCCGGAGGGGAGGTGGAGCTCCGCCTCAACCCGGAGGGGATGGTGCGACTCGGGCCTCCCGAGGACCTCGATCGAAAGTTCACGGCCATCCGGGCGGTGCTGGCCCAGGTCGACCTTCGCAACCTCGCGATCCTCGATGTGCGCCGACCCGACAGTCCCGTGTTGACGCGCCGCGATGCCCCCGTTAAAGTTTCGACCCCAAGGGTAGGTTGACATAACTCTCAACCTCAAGTCGACGTAGAGGTGGGTGTCGGGAACGTGGCTGTGAGCGGAGTGGCAACAGTGCGAAGAGTTGGCGCAGCCCCGGCGAAGGCTCGTCCCAGGAACGTCAAACCGTCAGGAGGGCCGATGATCGGCGCACCGCAGAACTATCTGGCTGTCATCAAGGTCGTCGGCATCGGAGGCGGCGGGGTGAATGCCGTCAACCGCATGATCGACGCCGGCTTGCGGGGCGTGGAGTTCATCGCCGTCAACACCGACGCCCAGGCGCTGCTCATGAGCGACGCCGACGTGAAGCTCGACATCGGCCGCGAGCTGACCCGGGGCCTCGGCGCCGGCAGCGACCCCGAGGTCGGTGCCCAGGCCGCCGAGGCCCACCGCGACGAGATCGAAGAGGTGCTCAAGGGCGCCGACATGGTCTTCATCACCGCAGGCAAGGGCGGCGGCACCGGCACCGGTGGGGCACCGGTTGTGGCGTCGATCGCCAAGGGGCTCGGTGCCCTCACCGTCGGCGTGGTCACCCGGCCCTTCGCCTTCGAGGGCCGGCGCCGGTCGGTTCAGGCCGAGCAGGGCATCGCCAACCTGAAGGAGAAGGTCGACACCCTCATCGTCATCCCCAACGACCGCCTCCTCTCGGTCAGCAACGACAAGACCTCCGCCCTCAACGCCTTCAAGATGGCCGACGAGGTTCTCCTCCAGGGCGTGCAGGGCATCACCGACCTCATCAACACCCCCGGCCTCATCAACACCGACTTCGCCGACGTGAAGATGATCATGACCAACGCCGGCTCCGCGCTCATGGGCATCGGCTACGCGTCGGGCGAGGGCCGGGCCCTCAACGCGGCCCGGGCCGCCATCGCCAGCCCGCTGCTGGAGGCCTCGATCGAGGGCGCCCGCGGCATCCTCCTCAACATCTCCGGCGGAAGCGACCTCGGCCTGTTCGAGGTCAACGAGGCGGCCGAGATCATCCACGAGGTCGCCCACCCCGACGCCAACATCATCGCCGGCATGGTGATCGACGACGCCATGGGCGACGAAGTGCGCGTCACCGTCATCGCCGCCGGCTTCGACCGTTGGGACGAGGGCCGTGACCGCGTGCGTGAGGAGCCGGCGCCCCGCCAGTCGCCCGGCCGTGGCGCGGTGCTGGGCCTCGGCGGCCGGCGTGAGCGCGAGCCCGAGCCGGAGCGTCGCGACATCTTCGGTTCCGCCGACGACGACCTCGGCCTCGGTACCGGGGATGACGACGACGACTTCGACGTCCCCTCATTCCTGAAGTGACCCCGGGCGGCGCCGCCCTCCTGCCCCCACTGTCGCTGTCGTCCGCCCACGTCGCGTTCACGGGGCGAGCGGAGGGTGACATGGGCCACGGGGGCGACGCCGTCATCACGACGCTCGAAGGCGGAGTTCGAGTGAGCATCGTGCGCGCCGACGTGGCCGCCCGCCGGCGAGCGGTCGTCGACCTGCCGTGGACGTGGCTCCACCAGGTCCACGGCGCCGGCGTCGTGTGCGTCACCGCTCCCGGCGAACACGCCGGCACCAAGGCCGACGCTGCGGTGACCGCCGAGGCCGGCTGCGCGCTGGCGGTGCTCACCGCCGACTGCGCGCCCGTCGCCCTGGCCAGCGCCGAGGGTGTCATCGGCGTGGCCCACGCCGGCTGGCGCGGCGCCGCAGCGGGAGTGCTCGAGGCCACCGTCGCCGAAATGAGAGGGCTGGGGGCCACCGACGTCAAGGCGGTGGTCGGCCCCTGCATCCATGCCGAGTGCTACGAGTTCGGCGCCGCCGAACAGGACCGGCTGGCCGGCCGCCTGGGCGACGCGGTGCGGGCCACGACCACCGAAGGCCGGCTTGCGCTCGACCTGCCCGCCGCAGTGCGGGCCGCGTTACAGCGCGCCGGCGTGGAGACGATCGACGACGTCGATGTGTGCACCGCCTGCTCGCCCGGCCACTACTCCTGGCGGGCCAGGAAGGAGTCGGCGCGCCAGGCAACGGTGATCTGGCGATGAGCACCGGTACCGCCGGCACGATCGACATCGCCGGCCGCCTGGCCGAGGTGCGCGCCCGCATCGAGGCCGCCGGCCGGTCGCCCGAGGATGTCCTCGTCGTGGCCGTCACCAAGGGCTTCGGCGCCGCGGCCGTGGAGGCGGCCAGCGCCGCCGGCCTCGAGGACCTGGGCGAGAACTACGCGCAAGAGCTGGCCGACAAGGCCCGCGACACCGCGGCCGAAGGCGTCCCCGGCCGGCGCTGGCATTTTCTCGGGCGGGTGCAGCGCAACAAGGTGCGCGCCATCGCGGCCACCGTCCACCTCTGGCAGGGCGTCGACCGCGTCGAGGCAGGGGAGGAGATCGCCCGCCGCGCTCCGGGCGCGAGAGTGCTCGTGCAGGTGCGCCTCGCCGCCGACGAGAACCGCAACGGCTGCCCGCCCGACGATGTCCCCGAGCTCGTCGAGCGCCTCGACGACCTGGGCCTCGACGTGCGGGGCCTGATGGCCGTGGGCCCCCAGGGCCCGCCGGAACTCGCCCGTCCGGGGTTCCGCACGGTGAGCGCGCTGGCCGACCGGCTCGGTCTGGTGGAGCGCTCGATGGGCATGACCGACGACCTCGGTGTCGCGGTGGAAGAAGGCTCGACGATGGTGCGCGTCGGGCGTGGCTTGTTCGGGGCGCGGCCCGTCGCGCCGAAGATGCAGCGATAGGCTCAAGGGGCCAAGGAGGCGACGCGGTATGGCATCAATCTGGCGACGGACCATGGTCTATTTGGGCTTGGTCGACGACGAGGAATACGAGGAGTACGAACCCTACGACGAGCCATCGCCCCAGGCGCAGGCTCCGCCCCAGGGCGCGCCGACGCGCCGCAGCGCCCGGTCGCTTCCCGACCCGATGGACGGCGCCTACGACCCCGAGCCGTCCGGCGTACGCACGTTGCCCCGTGACCAGGGCTACCCCAGCGAGCCGCGGGCCATGGAGCCGCGTAGCGTCGACACGAGGAGCATCGGAGGCAGCGGCATGGGCGGTAGCAGTGGCCTGGGTCCCAGCGGCGCCGTCACCGTGCAGCCGAGGCCATCGGTGGTCCGACCGTTCAGCCAACCCCAGGCGGCCAAGGTTCACATCACCGTACCGGTAGGGTTCAACGACGCCCAGGAGATCGGAGACAAGCTGAAGGACAACCAGCCCGTGATCGTGAACCTGCAAGGGATCGATCGCGATTTGTCCCGGCGGCTCATCGACTTCTCCTCCGGGCTCACCTACGGGCTCGGCGGATCAATGGAACGCGTCGCCGAGCAGGTCTTCCTGCTCACGCCGTCGAACGTCGAGGTGTCCGCCGAGGAGAAGCGCCGCCTCCAAGAGCGCGGCCTTTACCGCGCCTGACGTGGCCGAGATCATCTGCAGGCTGTTACAGGCCTACCTCATCGTCATGTTCGCCCGCATCATCCTTTCCTGGTTCCCGGTGAAGCCGGGCTCGGGCTTGGCGACGGTGTACGGGTTCCTCTACACCATCACCGAGCCGGTGCTGGGACCGATCCGGCGGGTGATCCCTCCGCTGGGCGCGGGCGGTATGGGAATCGACCTCTCACCGATCATCGTGTTCTTCGGCATCACGATTCTGCAGGGCGCGATCTGTTAGCTAGCGTGTAAGGGTCCACAGCGGAGGCGAAGCGATGGTGTCTTTGCGCGGCTTGTCTAGAGAGATCGGAATGGTGACGTGTTGGTTCTCGTGAGCTTCGTGCTCGTCCTGGCTGCGGCGGTGACACTTGTCGTGGGGCTGCTGCAGTCGGGATTGACGCTCATCTACCTGTCGATCGGCTGCAGCGTGCTCGCTGGTGTGGTGCTGGCGGTCGCCGTGCTGCGCGGCCGCCCCGAGCCGCGCTCCGCCGCGGCCCCGGCCGGCCGGGCCTACACCCCGCCGGCCCAGACGCAGGTGCCGGCGTCGGTCGCCGCGCCCGCGACCAGCTCGACGTATGAGACCACCACCAGCTGGACGCCGCCGCCCACGCCGACCCCGCCACCGCCGGCACCCACGCCATCTCCCGCGCCCGACGACTCCGCCGCCGCCGCCGGCTCTGCGCTGCTGGGCCGCCTGCGCCGGCGCGGCAGCGAGCCCGCAGCGCCGGCTGCGGCCGCCGAACGCACGCCCATGCCCGAGCCGGAGCCCGAAGCCGAGCCGGTGACCGCCCAGTACGCCTCCGTCTCCGCCGAGGACGACGACGGCTTCCCGATCGCCGAGTACGACCGCATGCGGGCCACCGACCTGCTCCGCCAGCTCGGCAGCCTCGACCGCAACCAGCTGGAGGCCGTGCGCGAGCGGGAATCGGCGGGCAAGAACCGCTTCACCATCATGAGCCGTGTCGACGTGCTGCTGGCCGGCATGACCGAGCCGGCTTGGGAGGCGGCCGACGACGACTGGGAGGACGACGACGAAGACGTCGCCGCCGACGCAGCCACGACGGTGATCGAAGCCAGTCCCGCCGACGACGACTTCGTGACCGACGACGACGACTGGGGCGACGACGACGCTGACGACGATGGGGTCGTCACGGCCATCGCCCTCGGCGGCGGCACCATGGAGGACGACGAAGTCGACGAGCTCGTCTCGCCGGCCGACGACTTCCCCATCGCCGGCTACGAGTCGCTCACCGTCGGCCAGATCCTTCCCCGCCTCAGCGACCTCGACGCCGACGAACTGGCCCAGGTCCGGGCTCGCGAACAGCAGGGTCGGGCCCGGGCCACCATCCTCGACCGCGTGGACCGGCTGGCCGCCAAGTCCGGCGCTATGGCGAGGCCGGCGCCGGCCCGTGCCCGCAAGGCGCCGGCGCGCAAGGCCCCGGCCAAGGCCGCGCCCGCCTCCCGCAAGGCCCGGGTGGCCAAAGTGACGCCGGCTCCCGTCGAGGCCTCGCCGGCCAAGAAGGCCGGCCGGCCCCGGAAGGCAGCCGCCACCGAGGCGCCCATGGTCGAGGCGGTCAAGAAGTCAGCCCGCAAGACGGCTGCCTCCAAGGCCGCGGCAGCGCCCGTTGCCAGGAAGGCGCCGGCCCGGCGCAAGGCGGCGGCACCGGCGGCCGAGACGCCCATGAAGGCCGCGGTCAAGAAGGCCCGGGCGGCGAAGAAGCAGCCCTAGCCCGTTTGGTCGATTGGTGGCGCCATATCACCCCCGATTGACCAAACGTCAGCCTTGCGGCGGCGCCGCCACCCGCAGGTCCACCTTCAACGGTTCTCCATCGACGTCGAGTTCGGCCGCACCGTCGCCGGCGGCGCCGGCCGCCAGCTCCACCGCCAGCACCTGGGCCGAGATCCACTCCCGGTGGCTCTCGACTGCCGCCGTCACCCGGGGCCCGGCCTCGAGCGTCACTGCGATGCGGTCCGACAGCGCCAGCCCTCGGGCCTTGCGCAGGTCGTTGAGGGCCCGGGCGATCTCCCGGGCCACGCCCTCGCGGCGGAGATCGTCGTCGATCTCAAGGTCGAGGGCGACGGCCCACCCGCCCTCCTGGGCCAGAGCGAAGTCTTTGTGGCTCGACGCCCGCACCTCCACGTCGCCGGGGCCCAGCCGCTCGCCGGCGATCTCGACGTAGCCCTGGGCGTCCAGCTGGCGGCGCACTTCGGAGCCGTCGGCCTCGGCCAGGGCGGCCTTCACCTCGTTGACGCGGTTGCCCAGCCGCGGCCCGAGCACGCGGAAGTTGGGGACGACGGTCCACGTCATCAGGTCCGAGAGCGTCTCCACATCCTCCAGCTCGCGCACGTTGAGCTCCGCCCTCACCTCGGCCTTGACCTCGTCGGACAACCCCACACCGGGGTGCAGCACGAGGGCCCGCCCGAGGGGCTGGCGGGTGCGCACGCCGGCGTCGGTCCGCGCCGCCCGGCCCAGGCCGACGATGCGCCGGGCTGCGTCCATCTCCGCGGTCAGGTCCGGGTCAGGCGGGCCGACGACCTTGGGCCAGTCGCTCAGGTGGACCGACGGGGAACGGGTCAGCGTGCGGTACATCTCATCGGCGAGGAAGGGGCAGAACGGGGCCAGCAGCTGCGAGGTCACGACCAAGCACCGGTAGAGGACGGCGTGAGCGCCGCCGTCGGTGAGCTGGTCGGGACCGCCCCAGAACCGGGCCCGTGACCGCCGCACGTACCAGTTCGAGAGGTCGTCGACGAACGTGGCGATGGCGGTCGATGCCCCCAGCGCGTCGAAGCCCTCGAGGTCCTCGGTGACGCGGGTGATGGTGCCCCGGAGCCGGGACAGGATCCACCGGTCCATGACGTGGTTGGTGGCGTAGTCGCCCGGCTCCCAGTCGTCGAGATCGGCGTAGGTGGCGAAGAAGGAGAAGACGTTCCACAGGGTGAGGAGCGTCTTGCGGGTCGACTCCCGGATGCCGTCCTCGTAGACCCGCCGGCTGGTCCACGGCGAGCCGGCGGAGAAGAAGTACCAGCGCAGCGCGTCGGCCCCGAACTCATTGAAGATGCGCCACGGGTCGACGACATTGCCCTTCGACTTCGACATCTTCTGGCCGTCCTGGTCGACGATGTGGGCCAGGACCACCACGTTGCGGTAGGGCGTGCTGTCGAATACCAGGGTGTTGATGGCGAGGAGCGAGTAGAACCAGCCGCGGGTCTGGTCGATGGCTTCGCAGATGAAGTCGGCGGGGAAGGCCGACTCGAACTTGGCCACGTCGGAGAACGGGTAGTGGTGCTGGGCCGACGGCATGGCGCCCGAGTCGAACCAGGCGTCGAGGACCGGCGTGACCCGCAGGGCGGTCTCGTCGCAGCCGTCGGCGCCGCACGGCAGCGGGATCTCGTCGACCGCCGGCCGGTGCAGGTCGAGCCGGCCGAGCTCGAGCCCGGACCGCTTCGTCAGCTCCTCGAGCGAGCCGATGCAGGTGTCGTGGCCGGCGGTGCAGCGCCAGATGGGCAGGGGCGTGCCCCAGTAGCGATCGCGGGAGAGCGCCCAGTCGACGTTGTTCTTCAGCCAGTCGCCGAAGCGGCCGTGCTTGATGTGCTCGGGCTGCCAGTTGATGCGCTCGTTCTGGTGCAGGAGGTCGGCCTGGCGGTCGGACGTGCGCACGAACCACGACGTTTTGGCCCAGTAGATGAGCGGTGTGCCGCATCTCCAGCAGTGGGGATAGGAGTGCGTGTAGTCCTCGGCGATCACCAGCAAGCCGCGCTGGAGCAGGTCGGCGATGATCTCCCGGTCGGCGTCCTTGACCCACCGGCCGGCCCAGGGGCCGATGCGCTCGTCGAAGGTGCCGTCGGGGCCGACGGGGTTGAGGACGGGCAGCCCTTCGGCCCGCCCCACCTCCATGTCGTCGTTGCCGAAGGCCGGCGCCAGGTGGACGATGCCCGAACCCTCCTCGGTGCTGACGAAATCGGCGGCGACGACCCGCAAGGCGCCCTCGTCGATGGGCAGGAAGTCATACGGGCGCAGGTAGCGCACGCCGACGAGGTCACGCCCGTGGAACCGCTCGATGATGTTGGCGCCCTCGGCCACTCTGGCTGCGGCCATGACCAGGTCGCGACCGCCCTCGGCGGCGCGCACCCGCACGTACTCGATGTCAGGCCCCACGGCGGCGGCCACGTTGGAGATGAGCGTCCAGGGTGTGGTCGTCCACACCAGGAGGTCGGTCTCGCCGCCCACCACGGGAAAGCGGAGGTACACCGCCGGGTCGGTGACGTCGCGATACACGCCCGGCTGGCCGAGCTCGTGCGACGACAGGGCGGTGCCGCACCGGGAGCAGTACGGGCTGACCCGGTGGCCCTCGTACAGCAGCCCCTTGTCCCACAACTGGCGGAGGAGCCACCAGACCGACTCCACGTAGGAGTTGTCGAGCGTGCGGTAGGCGTCGTCGGTGTCGATCCAAACGCCTGAGCGCTCGGTGAGGGTCTCCCAGTCGGCGACGTAGCGTTCCACCGACTGGCGGCATCGGGCGTTGAACTCGGCGATCCCGAACGCCTCGATCTGGTGCTTGTTGGTGAGGCCCAGCTCCTTCTCGACCTCGATCTCCACCGGCAGGCCGTGGCAGTCCCACCCGCCCTTGCGGGGGACGTCGTGGCCCCGCATGGTCTGGAAGCGCGGGTAGAGATCCTTGAAGACCCGGGCCCAGACGTGGTGGAGGCCAGGCTTGCCGTTGGCGGTGGGCGGGCCCTCGTAGAAGACCCACGGCGGGGCGCCCTTGCGCAGGTCCTTGACCCGCTCGGGCAGGGAGTCCTCCCGCCACCGGGCCAGCACCCGCTGCTCCAGCGCGACCAGATCCACCTGCGCGTCGACGGGTCCAAAAGCCATGGTCAACAGTAAGCCAGCGTTCGCCCTCGAAAGCGGAGCTTTCTCGGCGAGGCAGTTGCGCTGCGACCCGCCGGCGGCCGAACGCTAGGGTCCGGCAAGTACGGCGCCGGGTGGGGCAGGGGCCCTACTCCGGGAGGAGGCGGCGAGATGCCGCCGGGAAGGAAACGATGCCCACGTCGCACACCGACGACCTCTTCCGCACCGATGGTGACGACGCCGTCGTCGTCCACGTCCACGTCCAGCCCGCCGCCGGCCGCTCCGCAGTGGTGGGCCGGCACGGGGCGGCCCTCAAGGTGCGGGTGGCGGCGGCCCCCGAAGGCGGGCGGGCCAACGAGGCCTGCGCCGCGCTCCTGGCCGACACCTTCGGGCTCGAGCGGGCCCAGGTGGAGCTGGTGAGCGGGCCCAGCAGCAGGGCCAAGCAGTTCAAGCTCACGGGCCTCGACCTCGACGCGTTCCGCACCCGGCTCGAACGGGTGGTCGCCGGCACCGGCGCCGGCCCCGAGGCCCGCCAGCCCCGGTCATAACTCGGGCGCGACTGGTAGGATCCGGTCCCTCCGCGCTCCAGGAGCAGTCTGTGATGGCGAAGACAACGAAAGCAGCACCGGCCGGACCTGGTGTCAAGCCGGCCGGCGACAAGTTTCTCGTCGAGCAGCGGGCCGAGCTCGTCTCCGAGCGGGCCAGCTACGTGGAGGCAGCCGAGTCGCTGCTGCATGAGGCCGAGATGCTGGCCGAAGACATGGAGCCCGGCGATATCCAGTTCGACGAGGAGTCCGGCGAGGGCGACACGCTCAACGTCGAGCGCGAGCGCGACCTGGCCCTGAGCGCCCAGGCCCGCGCCGCGGTCGACGAGATCGACCGGGCCCTGGCCAAGATGAACGCCGGCACCTACGGCGTGTGCGAGCGGTGCGGCAAGGACATCCCCAAGGCGCGGCTCAAGGCACTGCCGTACGCCGCCCTGTGCGTGGCGTGCAAGAGCGGGGGGCTGTCGCGTCGCTGAGGTAGACGGCCGGCCGCTGGAGCCGACCGAAACTGCGGGCCCGCAGCGCCGGCGCCGCACCGGGGTTGTGGCCGCGGTGGCGGCCGTCATCCTGGGCCTCGACGCGCTCACCAAGCAGTGGGCGATGTCGGCCCTGGCCGATGGTCCGATCGACCTGTTCGGCTCGGTCCGGCTGAGCCTGATCCGCAACAAGGCCGGCGCCTTCGGCCTGGGCGGGGCCTTCGTGCCCTTCTTGGCCGTCGCCGCCCTCCTCCTCGTCCTGTACATGGTGACGCGCGGCGACGCCACCCGCCGGCTCCTCATGGCCGTCGCCTTGGGCCTGGTGCTGGGCGGCGCCTTCGGCAACGTGGCCGACCGGGTGTTTCGCGCGCCCGGGTTCCTCAGGGGTGCGGTGGTGGACTTCGTCGACGTGGGGTTCTGGCCGGTGTTCAACGTGGCCGACGCGGCCATCACCTGCGGCTGCCTGCTGCTCCTGTTCGCGAGCTGGTCGGCCGACACCGATGCCTGAGCGCCTGCCCATCCCGCCCACCCTCGACGGCGAGCGTCTCGACCGCGTCCTGTGCCTGATCTGGGACCTTCCCCGTTCGGAGGCCACCCAGCTGATCGCCGGCGGGCGGGTGCTCATCGACGAGCGCCCGGAGGGGGTGCGGGCCAAGCGGGTGGTCACCGGCCAGGAGCTCACCGTCTTCCTCAACGAGCGGGAGGAGTCGAAGGGCCTCGCTGGCGAGGCCGGCGGCGACGACCTGCCGCTCGTCCACGTCGACGACGACGTCATCGTGGTCGACAAGCCCGCCGGCCTCGTGGTCCACCCGGGGGCGGGGCAGTCCACCGGCACCCTGGCCCAGGCCCTGCTCGGGCGGTTCCCGGACCTGGCGGGGACGGGCGACCCCGACCGCCCCGGCATCGTCCACCGCCTCGACAAGGGCACCTCGGGGCTCCTGGTGGTTGCCCGCTCCCCGGCGGCGTACACGTCGCTGGTGGCCCAGCTGGCGGCCCGAAGCGTCGACCGCCGGTACCTGGCGCTCGCCGTCGGCACCGTGGAGACCGACGCCGGCACCATCGACGCGCCGGTCGGCCGGCGCTCCACCGACCGGACCCGCATGGCCGTCGTCGCCGGCGGCCGCCCGGCTCGCACCCACTACCGGGTGCTGACCCGCTACACCGAGCCGGCCGAGGCCACCCTCGTCGAATGCAGGCTGGAAACCGGGCGAACCCACCAGGTGCGGGTCCACCTGGCTGCCATCGGCCATCCTGTAGTGGGTGACAGCCGCTACGGCGGCGGTCGCCAGACGATCCCGGTCGCCCGTCCCTTCCTCCACGCCGCCGAGCTGGCGTTCGACCACCCAACCAGCGGCGCCCGCTGCCGCTTCGAGTCCCCGCTCCCCCCCGATCTGGAGGCCGTGCTTGTACCCCTACGGTGACACCCGGACCCAGCACCACCCGCCGCCGCCCGTCGACGACGGTGACGAGCGGGCTGCGGTGTGGACGGCCCGCGCCGTCTACGCGTCGGTGTTCGTCTTCGTGATCTGCGCGGCCGTCTTCGCTGCTCTTTACACCCTGCGTGACGACCAGCCGACGGCATCGAGCGAGCCGCCGCCGGTGGTGGAGACGGTCACCACGCTGCCGCCGCCCACCGAGGTCGGCCCCTTCCCCGGCGCCGACCTTGCCGGCTACGTGTCCACCCGCAAGGCGGCGCTGGCCGCCACCCAGGACGAGCGGGTGGCGGTGGTGTCGCTGGCCAAGTACCTCACGGAGGCCCAGGTGAAGACGCTGCTGGGCACCACCGCTCCTGTCGCCCTGCTGGTGGCCCCGTCGGGCACGGCGCCGGCGGTTGTCCCCGGCGACCTGGCCGCCTGGTCGAAGGACCAGACGGCGGCCGCCCAGGCCGAGCGCGACGAGATCAAGAAGCTCCTCCCCACCGTCGACGACCCCGCGTTCAAGACCTTCTACAACCAGGAGGTCGCCCGGCTGGACAAGGCGTTGAAGGCGTTCTCACCGACCACCGCCATCGTGTTCGGCGTGGTCGTCAAGGCGCCGGCGGCGACCCTCCAGGCCCTCGGTGCCAAGGCCGACGTGCGCCTGGTGGACGTGGGCGAGACCGCCACCCCCTCGACGGACGCGGTGTACCGGGGCCTCCGCCCCGAGGAGACGGCCAAGGCCAACGACCCGCCCATCCGCCCGTAAGAGGAAGGTCCCTAGCGCGAGTTCTTGATGCCCTGCTGGCGGAAGGCGCCCTCCACCCGGAGCTCGGAGCCACCCTCCACCTGGGCCAGCACGCAGACCCGGAAGGTGTGTTCGCCCTTCTTCAGCTTCTTGCGGGCCTGCACCGAGACCAGGGCGCTGGCCGTCTCACCCGGGCCGGCGCTGAGCGACTTGGGCTCCACGTCCACCTGGAGGGCCCCAGACGGGTCGTCGGTGCTGAGGGCCGCGGTGACGGGCACGTTTCCCTGGTTCTCCAGGTTGAACGTGTAGTTGTGGCCCATGAGGTCGTAGGCCACCATCGGGTCGAGGTGGCCCACGGCGTCGACGAACGGCCCCACCTCCACCGTGCCCTCGCCCTCGGCCTCGGGCGTGGGCCGGCCCGGCGCCCGGGCGACGATCGGCACCGTGTGGCGCCCGGCCCTGGGATGCGGGCCGCACGCCGGCTTGAAGAAGACGGTGGCCACTACCTCCTCGCCGGGACTGACCGAGCACGACTCGGGGTGGACCCACGACCAGTCCCGGTCGGCGGATGGCACCTCGACGGCCACGTCGCAGGCGTCGGGCCCGCTGTTGGTCAGGTGGACCTGCATGCTGCCGAGGCGCCCAGGGTCGACCGCGAGCGCCGATGGTCGTACTTCCATCGCGATCCCCACGTCGCGCACGGTAGCCCTGAGCGACCGGTTGCGATGTGAAGTTTCCCTCAGGTGGAGACGGGCTCGCCGACGAGGTCGTCTGCCGGCGCCGGCGCCGGCGCCGCGCCCCGGCCTCTGGCCCGCGACACCATGTCGGCCAGGGTGAAGGAGTCCAGGTGCTGGCGCATGTGCTCGCCGACGTCGGCCCACACCGACAGCAGCACGCACTGGCCTTCGTGGTCGCACGCCCCGTTCTGGTGGGGCTCGCCGAAATCGCCGGCCACGATGGGCCCGTCGACCGCGCTGACGATCTGGCTCAGCGTGAGCTCGGCCGGTGGGCGGGCCAGCACGTAGCCGCCGCCCACGCCCCGCTTGGACCGCACGAGGCCGGCGCCCTTGAGAGCCAGGAGGATCTGCTCCAGGTAGGGCTGGGGGAGCCCGGTGCGCTCGGCGATGTCACGCACGGAGGTCGGCTTGGCGCCGTCAGCGTGCAGGGCCAAGGAGAGCAACGCCCGGCTGGCGTAGTCACCCCTGGTCGACACCTTCACGCCCCCCATCCTACGGCGGTGCCGCAGGCTGCGGGTGGAGCCGGCTGTAGCGTGAGTCGCCGTGGGCGATCGCGACCAGCCGACCCTGCCGGACTACGGCGGAGCGTGCATCGACCAGGTGGTCGCCGCCGCCACCCGCAGCGGCCGCTACGCCGGCCCGGCGCCGGCGCCGCACTGGCTGCCGGGCCCTGCGGTAGGCGCCTCCCAGGTCGTCCTGCTGGTGCTGGACGGGCTGGGCTGGGCCCAGCTCAAGGAGCGTCCGGGCCTGGCCCCGACGATGAACGCCATGGCCGGCGGGCCCATCACCACTGTCGCCCCGTCGACCACCGCGGCGGCCCTCACGTCGATCACCATCGGTGCGCCGCCGGCGGTCCACGGGGTGGTGGGCTACCGGCTCCGGGTGGAAGGTGACCGCATCCTGAACGTCCTGCGCTGGAAGACGCCGGCCGGCGACGCCAGGGAGTCGGTCCCACCCGAGGAGTTCCAGACCATCGAGCCGTTCGGCGCCACCAAGGCCCCGGTCATCACCCGGGCCGACGTGGCCGAATCGGGCTTCACCCGGGCCCACATGGCCGGCGCCCGCATGTACGGCTGGCGGGTGGCGTCCACCATCGTGGCCACCGTCGCCGCCCTGCTGGGCGACGGGGAGCGCTTCGTCTACGCCTACTACGACGGGGTGGACAAGGTGGCGCACGAGTTCGGCTTCGGAGCTGCCTACGACGCCGAGGTGGTGGCCGCCGACCGCATCGTCGGCGACCTGATCGCCGTGCTACCCGCCGGCGCCGCCCTGCTGGTCGTCTCCGACCACGGCCAGGTCGACGTGGGCGAGAGCGTCATCTCCCTCGACCCCGAGGTGGCCGACCTCACGACCTTCCTCTCGGGCGAGGGACGGTTCCGCTGGCTCCACGCCCGCCCCGGCCGGACCGAGGCGCTGGCCGAGGCCGCCCGCCGCCACTACGGCGGGCTCGCGTGGGTCCGCACCCGCGCCCAGGCGGTGGAGGAGGGCTGGTTCGGCGGCCCCCTGCGCCCCGAGGTGGCCTCCCGGCTGGGCGACGTGGTCATCGCGCCCCGCCAGCACGTCGCCGTGCTGGATCCCTCCGACCCCGGCGAACAGTGGATGCGCTGCCGGCACGGCTCCCTCACCCCCGAGGAGATGCTGGTGCCGCTGTTGGCTAGCCGGGGCTGAAGTAGGGAAGGATCGGGCCATGGCCGACCAGAACTCCCTCGACACTGACCATGAGCAGGCGCTGGTGGTCGCCCCCGAGTCGCCCGAGGAGGAGGCCACCGAGTCGGTGGCCTCGCCGGCCAAGGTCCTCCGCATCGGCTCGATGACCAAGGAGCTGCTCGAGGAAGTCCGCCGTGCCCCCCTCGACGACGCCGGCCGGGGCCGCCTGCGCGAGATCTACGAGACATCGGTGCGGGAGCTGGCCGAGGGCCTCTCCGGCGACCTGAAGGCCGAGCTGGCCCGCCTGAGCTCGCCGTTCTCGGCCGAGACGCCGAGCGACTCCGAGCTGCGCGTGGCCCAGGCCCAGCTCGTCGGATGGCTGGAGGGGCTGTTCCACGGCATCCAGGCCGCCATCTTCAGCCAGCAGATGGCCGCCCAGGCCCAGCTCCAGCAGATGCGCGGCCGCCCTGCGCTACCTCCGGGCATGTCCGCTCCGGGCGACGACAACGCCGGCGCCCGCCCGGGCACCTACCTCTAGTTTCGAATCGGAACCGGAGGTTCCGATTCGAGGCAGTTGCGCTCGCTCGGCCGGCGGAGAGCCTCAGCGGGTGGGGCCCAGCTCCTCCAGCTTGGCCAGGTGCTTGCGCAGCTCGGCGCACTCAAAGGCGAACACGTCGGCGTCGTCGCGCACGCTCGGCAGCTTGGCCAGCAGCTCGGTGACGATCAGGTGGTGGCGGGTGAACTCGTCGACTTCGGGCGTCTCCATGCCCGAAGGTTAGGAGCGCTCGCAAGCCGGAGACACCGTGGATGGTGATGACCACCGTGCCGCCGGAGCGGGCGATGGCGATGTCCAAATGGGGCGCGTCCCCCGGAGCGAAAATGTCGGGATGGACCTGCTGTTCGTCTACGGCACGCTCATGCCGGGCGAGCCGCTGTGGCCGGTCCTGGCACCCTACGCCCTCTCCTGGCGCCCTTCGACCGCTCTCGGCCGGATTCTGGGATACGGGCCACGGCTATCCCGCCGTGCGGTTCGACGCCGGCGGCGACCCGGTCCCCGGCGTGATGGTCACCCTGGACCCCGACCGTGCGCCGGCGGCCCTCGCCATGCTCGACGAGGTCGAGGAGGAGGGTGCCCTGTACCGGCGGGTGGAGGTGGAGACCACCAGTGGCAGGGCATGGGCGTACGAGTGGTTGGGGCCCACCGAAAGCATGTCGCTCCTGCCGAGCGGGTGGCCGCCGGCGTAGCGGTAGCGTTTCGGGCGTGGGATTCCTGGACCGGGCGAAGAAGCTGGCCGAGCAGGCCAAGGAGATGGCCGAACAGGCCACCAAGGCGGCCGAGGGGGCGCTGGGCGAGGCCCGGGCCCGCTCCGGGCCGGGGGCGCCGGCGCAGCCGCCCGCCGCCGACCCACGGATGGGCACGTCGTACCGGCCGGGCATGCTCGGGCGGCCGGGGTGGCGGGAGAAGGGGCTGACCGACCCCGCCGCCGTGCTGCCCATTGCCGACCGTGACCGGGCCGGCGTGCCCCACACCACCAAGAGCGAGATCGTGGAGGAGCCCTTCGGCATGGGCCGGCGATGGAAGGCCGGCGGGGCCGCCGTCGGCCTCTTCTACCGCCTCTACGACGAACACGGGGAGTGGGAGCCGCCCGGCGGCCGCACCCCCGTCGAGGGCATCAATGGGGGGTGGCAGGCCAGCCTCCCCGACGGGCGGGCGCTGGTGTTCCTCGCCGGGCCGCGGGCCGAGGTGGTGCTGGAGACCAACGGGATCGACGACTCGACCCGCTCCGAGCTGGCCTACGCCGTCGCCCGCCAGCTCGCCGACGGCTGACCCAGCGCCGCCCGCCGGCCCACCAGGGCCTCGTACGCCGCCGGCCCCTCCCTCACCGCCCAGTAGGCGGTGACCAGCGGGACGTGGCCGGCGGCCACCAGGGCTTCGTACGGCACCAGGCTGCGGGTCCGGGCCGTGCGCCGGCCAGTGGCCGCGTACCGGGCCTCCCGCTGGACGTGGGCGTCGAGGGCGGCGAGCCCATCCGGGCCGCGCAGCATGGGCAGGAACCACGTGGCCCAGGAGAAGTCGCTGCGCTCGCCGGGTACGCCGTAGAGGCGACGGTTGGTCCGCCGGACGAACGCGGCCAGCGCCCGCTCGGGGCCGGCGCCCGTGCGTTCCCGCCAGCGTAGGAGCCGGCGGGCCAGGCGGGTGGCCCGGCCCCGCAGCTTGCGCTCGGTCAGGGGAGCCAGGCCCACGGCGCCCGCGGCGTACCGGAAGCCGAGGAAGTCCCACGGCTCGCCCGGCGCCGTCACCGACGACTTCGTCTCGTTGACCTCGAGGCCGCGCTCCGCCAACCGGGCCCGGACGAGCCGGTCCAGCTCGACGATGTCCGCCGGCGGGGCCAGCACGACGATGTCGTCGCTGTAGCGGGCGTAGGTCGCCCCGGTGGCTGCGACCTCGTGGTCGAGCTCGCGCAGGTAGAGCGTGGCCAGCAACGGCGCCAGCGGCGTGCCGGCCATCACCCCCTTGCGGCCGGCGTCGACCACCTGGCCTTCGCGGGTGACCCGCGGGTCGCGCAGGGCGGCCTCCAGCAGCTGGCGCACGGGGCCGGCGGCGAAGGCGGGCGGAAGGCGGGCCAGGAGGTCCTCGATGTCGATGGAGTTGAAGTAGTCGCGCACGTCGAGGCGGATGGCGGCCTTGGCGCCCAGATCCTGGTCGGCCAGGACGTTGCGGAAGGCCACCCGGGCCCCGCCGCCGGGCAGGAACGACCGGCACCAGGGCGACGCCGCCTCGGCCGCCGCCGGCTGCAGCAGCCGGTTGACGGTGCGGAACAGGAGCTCGTCGGGGGCGGGGTAGGAGAACACCCGCTTCTTGCGCCCGTCCGCCTTGTTCAGCCACCCCTCCGTGGGCGGCGCCGGCCGGTGCGTGCCGGCCAGCACGTCGGCGCCGATGCGGAGGTGGTCGCCGGCGACGAGGAGCCGCTCGTAGTCGGCGATGCGGTCGAGCCGGCGCGGGCAGCGGGTGCGGAAGGCGTCGACCGCGGCCAGCCACGGTTCGTCGGTGGCCAATTCAGAGAGCGAGCGGGAGGGAGGTCGCTTTGAAGCGGCATTGCCGCACTCGGAGGTACGCAAGACATCCGCCTCCAGGGAATTCGTGGTCATGCGCTGCTCCGCCCGGAGGCGCCCGAAGGCATCCCTCCCGCTCGCCGCAGGACGCTACAGGAGCGGATCGACGACCGGGTTGATGGGTACAGGCCGTCTATGAACCGCATTTTCCTCATTGTGGCCGTTGTCCTGTTCGCCATCGCCGCCCTGTCTGCCTTCAGCGACGACTTCAGCGTCAACGAGCTCGGCTTCCTCGGCCTCGGCCTGGCCGCCTGGGCCGCCGCCCCCCTGGTCGCCACCGTCCCGATGGCAGGGCGGCGGCGCTACGCCCGCCGGTAGCCAGTCGATTTCCCCGCCGGCGCCGAATACAGGGGGTATGACCTCCCAGGCCCGGTCTTATTCGCTCGCCGCCTTCCTCGTCGCCGCCGGCGCCGCCCACTTCGTGATGCCCCGCGCCTACGAGCGGATCGTCCCCGGCATGCTGGGCGACGCCGCATTCTGGGTGCGCTGGAGCGGGGTGGCCGAGCTGGCCTGCGCCGGCCTCGTCGCCCATCCCCGCACCCGCCGGGTGGGGGCGCTGGCCGCCGCCGGCCTCTTCCTCACCGTGTTCCCGGCCAACGTGAAGATGGCCCTCGACGGCGGCGTGCCCTACGGGCTGGGGTGGGCCCGGCTGCCGCTCCAGGTCCCCCTGGTGTGGTGGGCGCTGCGGGTGGCTTACCCGGCCGAACGGACGGCGCCGGCGAGGGAGGGGCGGTCCAGGTAGGCCAAGCCGGCGGCCTCGACCACCGCTTTGGCCGCCGCGGCGTCGTCCGCCGGCAGCCAGCATCCCTCGGGGTCGGCCCCGCCGTCCTCGCCGAGCCCGGAGTGCACCCACACCACGCCGGCGCCGCATCTCGCCGCCGCCGCCACCGCGTCGGGGAGCTCGTCGAGCGGCCGGTACGTCCACACCACGTCCGCGTGCGCCGGCGGGGCGCCGACCCGGCGCTCGACAACCTCGCCGTCGGCGATCTCGTAGGCGGTGTAGTCCTCCGGGCCGGGGCCGCCGTGCACCACCACCTCGTAGCCGGCGCGGGCCAGGGTGTCGGGGACCTTGCGCGTCGGCCAGTCGATCAACAGGAAGGACCGGGCCCCGGCCAGGACCGAATTTGCGTCCGTCATCCGACCTCCACCTCCACCGGCCCGGTCGCCCCGAGCACCGCACCAACGATACCGCCTGTCGACCCTTCCCCGGCTCCGTCCATTCGCCTAGAATGACACCGCTGTAACTCGTCCACAGCCCGTCCACAGGGGGTCCCCGGTTGGGGGACAGCTTCGCCCATCTCCACGTCCACACCGAGTACTCCATGCTCGACGGGGCGGCGCGCATCGACGAGGTCGTGGCCGCCGCCGCGGCCGACGGGCAGCCCGCGATCGGCATCACCGACCACGGCAACATGTACGGCGTCCTCGATTTCTACCGGGCGGCCCGCAAGGCCGGCATTACCCCGGTCATCGGCACCGAGGCCTACATGGCCGGCGAGAGCCGTTTCGAGCGCCCCGTGCGCCGGGGCCGGGTCGACGACACCGGCGGCGAGATCGGCGAGGGGCAGAAGCTCTACTACCACCTGACCCTGCTGGCCGAGAGCAACCAGGGCTACAAGAACCTGATGAAGCTCTCCTCGGAGGCCTATCTCGAAGGGTATTTCTACAAGCCTCGCGTGGACTGGGAGCTGCTGGAGCGCCACCACGAGGGCATCGTCGCCACCACCGGCTGCCTGGGCGGCGTCGTCAACCAGGCCCTCCTGCGCGACGACATCCCCCTGGCCACCAAGCTCACGTCCCGCCTGAGCGACATCTTCGGCCCGGACGGCCTCTACGTCGAGCTGCAGGACCACGGGATGCCCGAGCAGCACCGCACCAACCGTCACCTGATCGAGATCGCCCGCGAGCTGCACCTCCCCCTGCTGGCCACCAACGACAGCCACTACGTCCACCGGGAGGGCGCCGTCGCCCACGACGCCCTGCTGTGCGTGCAGACCGGCGCCCAGGTCGACGACCCCAAGCGGTTCAAGTTCCACGGCGATGAGCACTACCTGAAGTCGGCGGCCGAGATGCGGGCCCTTTTCGCCGAGGTGCCGGATTCCTGCGACAGCACCCTGGAGATCGCCGAGCGGGCCAACGTCGAGATCGAGTTCGGTAAGGTCGAGCTGCCCGACTTCCCGCTGCCGGCGCCGTTCGCGTCCGACGACGAGTACCTCCGCCACCTCACATTCGAGGGGGCGAAAGCGCGGTACGGGAACCCCGTCCCCGGCGACGTCGCCGAGCGCCTCACCCGCGAGCTCGGCGTCATCGCCGAGATGGGCTTCTCCGCCTACTTCCTCATCGTCTGGGACCTCATCCGCCACGCCCGCGAGCGCGGCATCCGGGTGGGCCCCGGCCGCGGCTCGGCCGCCGGCTCCTGCGCCGCATACTGCCTGCGCATCACCGACCTCGACCCGCTGGCCTACGGCCTGCTGTTCGAGGCCTTCCTGAACACCGGCCGGCGTGAGATGCCCGATATCGACATGGACTTCGACGAGCGCTACCGGGCCGAGATGATCCGGTACGCGGCGGAGAAGTACGGCTCCGACCACGTGGCCCAGATCGTCACCTTCTCGACGATCAAGGCCCGGGCCGCCGTGCGCGACGGCTCACGGGTGCTTGGCTACCCCTACGCCGTCGGCGATCGCATCGCCAAGCTGATGCCGGCGCTGATCATGGGCCGCGACACGCCACTCGCCGCCTGCCTCGAGCCCATCCCCGGCTACGAAGAGGGCTACAAGATGGCCGCCGAGCTGCGGTCCCTCTACGAGAGCGACCCCGACGCCAAGAAGGTGGTCGACGTCGCCCGCGGCCTCGAGGGCCTGCGCCGGCAGGACGGTATCCACGCCGCCGCGGTCGTCATCACCCGGGAGCCCCTCACCGAGTACCTGCCGATCCAGCGCAAGCCCGGCGCCGACGGCGACATCTCCAACGCCCCAATCGTCACCCAGTACGAGATGCACGGTGTGGCCGACCTCGGCCTGCTCAAGATGGACTTCCTGGGCCTGCGCAACCTCTCGGTCATCGAGAAGGCGCTCGATCTCATCGAGGTCACGACCGGCACCAGGCTCGACATCGACACCATCCCCCTCGACGACGACAAGACCTTCGAGATGCTGCGCCGGGGCGACTCGGTCGGCGTGTTCCAGCTCGAGGGCGGGCCGATGCGCGCCCTCATGCGCTCCCTCGCTCCCACCTGCTTCGAGGACATCGGCGCCCTGGTCGCGCTGTACCGGCCCGGCCCGATGGCGGCCAACATGCACAACGACTTCGCCGACCGCAAGAACGGGCGCAAGCCGATCACCGGTCCCCACCCCGAGTTCTCCGAGGTCCTGGCCGACACCTACGGCCTGATGATCTACCAGGAGGGGCTGCTGCGCATCGCCGAGCGCTTCGCCGGCTACTCGGCGTATGAGGGCGACGTGCTCCGCAAGGCCTGCGGCAAGAAGATCCGGGCGCTCATGGCCACCGAGCGGGAGAAGTTCGTCGCCGCCTGCGAGCGCAACGGCTACGGCGCCGGGCTGGGCAGCACGATCTTCGACATCATCGAGCCGTTCGCCGACTACGCCTTCCGCAAGTCGCACGCCTTCTGCTACGGCAAGGTCGCCTACCAGACGGCCTGGCTGAAGGCGAACCACCCGGTCGAGTACCTGGCCGCCCTGCTCACCTCGGTCAAGGACGACAAGGACAAGACCGCGGTCTACCTGGCCGAGTGCCGCACCATGGGCGTCGACGTCCTCGTTCCCGACATCAACAAGTCGATGAGTGACTTTGTCGCCGTCGACGGCAAGATCCCCTTCGGGCTGTCGGCCATCCGCAACGTGGGGGAGGGGCTGGTCGGCCAGATCGTCGCCGAGCGCGACGCCAGCGGCACCTTCACCGACTTCTACGACTTCTGCTCGCGGGTCAGCCCCATGGTCCTCAACAAGCGATCGGTGGAGTCGCTGATCAAGGCCGGCGCCTTCGACTCCCTCGGCCACCCCCGCCGGGGCCTGCTCATGGTGTTCGAGCAGGTCATCGACCGCACGCTGGCCCGCCGGCGGGAAGCGGACCTGGGGATCATGAGCCTCTTCGGCGACCTTGCTAGCTCAACTTCGGCCGAAGGCCCCGGATCGGCCCTCGACGAGCGCATGCCCATCCCCGACCTGGAGTTCGAGCCGCCCGAGCGGCTGGCCCATGAGAAGGAGATGCTCGGCCTCTACGTCAGCAGCCACCCGCTGCTCGGGGTGGAGTCGGCCCTGCGCCGGCACACCGACTGCTCGATCAACGAGCTCCGGGAGCTGCGCGACGGCGAGATGCGGTGGGTGGGCGGCGTCGTCACCGGGCTGTCGCGCAAGTACACCAAGCGGGGCGACCTGATGGCCACCTTCACCCTGGAGGATCTCCAGTCCGCCATCGAGGTTTTCGTGTTCCCGCGCACCATGCTCGACTACGGCGCCTACCTCGCCGACGACGCCATCGTGTGCGTCAAGGGCCGGATCGACCTCCGGGAGGAGCCGGCGAAGATCGTGTGCATGGAGCTCAAGCGGCCTGATATGAGCCCCGAGCACCGCCGGCCGGTCCGCATCAAACTCGACCCCTCGGTCCTCACGGCGAAGTGCCTCGCCCAGCTCAAGGACGTCCTCCGCTCCCACCCTGGGAGCCAACCCGTGCTCGTCCATCTAGACTCAACCATCCTGCGACTTCCGGACGAGTTCCGGGTGGACGCAGGAAACGGGCTGGTCGCCGAGTTGCGCGAACTGCTCGGAGCGAATGGACTAGTGGGGTAACACCGACCCGGGGGAGCACGGCCGACCCATGGCATTACAGGCAGAGACCAAAGACTGCACGGGGCTGAGCGACTCCGAGCTGTCGGAGATGGCCGACATCTGCGCCGACGGCAGCGCCGGCTACGACGTTGGCATCCTTTCCAAGCAGGTGGAGGAGTGGGTCCTGGTCACCCAGGTGCGCGACGGCGCCAAGCTCAGCGCGTTCTCGTTCTGCACGCTGGAGCGCATCGGCGGCACGCCGTCGGTCATCATCGGCATGGCGTCGGTGAAGCGGACGTCTCGCCGTGACGCGGTGCTGCGCTGCCTGATCGGCGAGCAGCTGCGCCGGGCCGTGCTCGCCTTCCCCGACGAGGACGTGCTGGTGGGCACCCGGTTCCTCGACCCGAGTGGTTTCGCCGCCTTCGAGGGCCTGGAGGACATCGTCCCCCGACCCGGCCACAAGGCGTCCGGCGAGGAGCGGGCCTGGGGCCGGCGGCTGGCCAAGCGCTTCGGCGCCGAGGGCCGGGTCGACGACCGCACCTTCCTCATCTCGGGCACCGGCGACACCCCGCCGGCGCTCGATCACGAGTGCATCGACCCCTCCGGGCTCGACCCCTCGGTGGTGGCGTTCTTCGACAGCCTCGACCGCTCCCGCGGCGACGCACTGATCGGCTTCGGCTGGGCCATGGCGGAGTACCTGGCCGCCCGCGCCTCCAAGTAACAGCTGTCCCATCCCCGTCGTATGCTTTCGGTATGGCTCTGACTTCGACGCGCCTCACGGCCGAGGAGTACTTTGCCCTTCCCCCCACCGAACAACGCACGCAGTTGATCAACGGGGAGATCGTGGTGACCGAGGCCGTCCTGCGCCACCAGCGGATCGCAGGGGAGATCTACTTCCTTCTCACCTCGTGGCTTCGAGCCCACCCAGGCCATGGTGAGGCCGGTTTTCCGGTCGACGTTCACCTTGACGACTTCAACGTCTTCGCTCCCGACGTGTGGTGGGTACCGGAGCATGCTCGGCCGTCGCGCGACGCCAAGCGAATTGTCGGTCCGCCCGCACTGGCTATCGAGGTGCGTTCGCCGTCGACGTGGCGCTACGACATCGGCGCCAAGAAGCGAAAGTACGAGGAGTTGGGCCTTGCCGAGCTCTGGCTGGTCGACACCGCCGCCGACGAGATCCTCGTCTACCGGCGCTCGACTCCCGGGGTCTCAGAGTTCGATGTGGCGGTCGAACTCACCTCGGCGGAAACCCTGACCACGCCGCTGATCCCCGGCTTCACCCTCGACGTGGCCGCCCTCTTCGATCGCTAGCGGCCGGGCAGTAGGGCGGCGATCTGCTTGGTGCAGTGGCCGTCGGTGGGGCCGGCGACCACGACCAGCAGCCGGCCGGGCCGGAAGCCCATGACCCGGGTCAACTCCCGGGGCGACGAGCGCCGGCGGCGCAGCCGGTACAGCTCCATGGCCAGGCGCCTGTCGCCCAGCGGGAGCTGGTGCACGGTGCCGTTCCACCCGAAACGGCACTCATAGCCTCCGGGGCCGGCGAGGACCAGCGGGCCCTCGGTGGGCTCCACGAGGGCCAGCGAGGGCCGGTCGCCGGCGACGGTCCAGTACGGGACGCTCACGCCGGCGAATCCGAGCAGCGGACCCGTGGGCGGGTGGCGGAGAGCATTGAGGTAGCGCTCGGCCCGCCGGGGGCTCAGTCCGCCGACGCGCTCGGGCGGGCGTGCGAGGGTCACCGCCTCGGGCCGCACCGAGTCCGGCGGGTCCAGGGGATCGCCGATCGGCGCGGAGGTCACGTCGAAGGCCTCGAGTGGCTCACCGCCCTCCGGAAATAGGGCTCGCACGAAGGCACCGGAATCGAGGTCGATGCCGACGCACCCATCGGTTTGGGGGGCGAGGACCAGCATTCGCAGATCCGCCCCGGCGATCGTTACCCGGTACCGAACTTCCGTCCGCATGGAAGGAAATGGTGGCCCGCCGCTCACGCGAAGTGGTGGATGGTCCCGCAACGTTCGGTCGTGCGTGCGGCCGGCCGGGATCCCAGCCCCGTTGGGCGCCGGTCACGGCGCCGACTCACCCTGCGGTGCCCGGGCCGGAGAGCGCCTTCTTTCGGTCGGAGCCGGCGGGCGATCTCGCCTTCCTTGCCGGCCAATCCGCCGTCCCCGATACCGCGGTCCCGCGGGACGCCATTTCGACCATCACGCCGGGGGAGGCCACGATGGTAGGGTCACCTACATAAATCTCTTCGGCTTCACCAACTCGCCGGCGGCCGCCCGGGCGGTGGTCGACGCGGGGGCGACCGGCGTGGTTGTCGACTGGGAGCGGCGGGGCAAGGGCCGGCGCCAGGCGGGCGTCGACACCCAGATCAACACCGACACCCCCGAGGATCTGGCTGCCGTTCGGGCGGCGACCGCCGGCGTGGTCCTGTGCCGGGTCAACCAATGGTCGCGGTGGACGCCGGCCGAGATCGACCTGGCCATCGGGCGCGGCGCCGATGAGATTCTCCTCCCCATGGTGCGCCGGCCGGAGGAGCTCGACGCCGCCCTCGAGGTCGTCGCCGGCCGGTGCCGGCTCGGCATCCTGGTGGAGACGACCGAGGCGGTGCGCCGGGTGGACGAGCTGGTCGCCCGGCCGCTGTCGAGGATCTACGTCGGCCTGAACGACCTCATGATCGACCGGGGCGGCGGCCCCCTGTTCGCCGCTCTGGTGGACGGCACCGTCGACCGTGTGGCCACCGCCGCGGCCGGCGCCGGCATCGCCTTCGGGGTGGCCGGGCTCACCCTGCCCGAGGCGGGCCGGCCGGTGCCCTGCCGCCTCGTCCTCGGTGCCCTGGCCCGGGCCGGCGCCTCCTTCACCTTCCTCCGCCGGTCGTTCTGGGCCGACGTCGCGGGCCGCGACCTAACGGTGGAGGTGCCGCGCATCCTCGCCGCCGCCGCCGGCGCCGGCCGGCGGTCCTCCGCCGCGGTGGCGGCCGACCACACGGAGCTGACAGCCATCATCGCGATGCAGCGCGAGGACCAGGCGGTGTGAAGGCGCTGGTCACCGGCGCCGGCGGCTTCGTCGGCGCCCATCTGTGCGCCCGGCTGGCCGCCGAGGGGTGGGACGTCGTCGGCACCGTGCGCCCCGGATCGTCGGCGCCGGGGAGGGTGGAAGTCGACCTCACCGACCCGGTCGCTACAGCCGAGGTGGCCCACGCCGCCGACCCTGACGTCGCCTTCCTGCTGGCCGCCAGCCGGGCCCAGGCCACGCCGGCCGAGCGGGCCGCCACCATGGCGGTCAACGCGTCGAGCGGCGCCTGGGTGGTCGACGCCCTGGGCGACCGGTGCCGGGCCGTCGTGGCCCTGGGCTCCTCCACCGAGTACGCCGAGACCGCCGGCCCCATGGACGAGTCCACGCCGATGCGGCCCCGGGGCTTCTTCGGTGCCACCAAGGCCGCTGGCTCGCTGCTGGTGGCGGCCACCGCCGGCGCCCGGGGCCTGCGGGCGGCCGTCCTGCGGGCCTTCCAGGTGTACGGGCCGGGCGACCACCCTCACCGGCTGGTGCCCACCGTCCTGCGGGCGGCGTGCACGGGCGCCGTCCTGCCGCTGACCGGTCCCGGCATGCGCCGGGATTGGATCTACGTCGACGACCTGGTCGAAGCCTGCCTGCGGGCCGCGGTGGCCGACGACCTGCCTCCCGGCCAGGTCCTCAACATCGGCACCGGCACCCAGACGGCGAACGAGGAGCTGGTGGCTCTCGTGCGTTGGGTGACCGGCCGGCGGATCGACGTGGTCTCGGGTGCGCATCCGGGCTGCCCTTGGGACACCGGCTCGTGGGTGTGCGACCCGTCGTTGGCGGCCGAGCTCCTCGGCTGGGAAGCGGCGGTGGACCTGGAGAAGGGCCTGGCCCGCTGCTGGGCCTCGGGATGAACGTCGCCGTCGTCACTCCCGTCTACCGGAACGCCTCGACGCTCGAGGAGCTCTCCCGGCGACTGGGCGCCGCGCTCGACGCCCACTCCTGGACCCTGCGCTTCGTGATCGACGCGTCCCCTGACGCCAGCCTGGCCGTCGCCGAGGGCCTGGCCGCCGCCGACGCCCGGCTGCGGGTGACGGCCCTGGCCCGCAACGCCGGCCAGAACCGGGCCCTCCTCGCCGGCCTGGCGGAGCCGGCGCAGGGCGCCAGCGCCTGGGTGTGCCTCGACGCCGACCTGCAGGACCCGCCGGAGGCGCTGCCCGCCCTGCTCGGCCGCCTGGCCCGGGGCGACGCCGGCGTCGTTTTCGCCGGCCGGCGGGGCGCCTATGAGAGCCGGGTCCGCCTGTTCACCGGCGCCGTGCACCGCGCCGCGCTGGCCCGCCTCACCGGCCTGCCGCCCGACGCCGGCGCCTTCCTGGCCATGGACCGCCCGTCGCGCGACCGGCTTCTGGCCCTCGACCCCCCGGGCATCGTCGCTGGCGTGGGCGCCGCCGGCCTCCGGTGCGAATCGCTCCCGGTGGAGCGGGCCGCCCGCCCGTCGGGCACCTCCGCGTGGACTGCTCAGGGCCGGGTCGGCCAGTCGGCGCGGTCGCTGGCGTGGGCGTGGCGCACGACGTCGAGCATGCGGCGGAACGCCGGCTCGGGCGGCCCGCGTGGGATGCTCACCGAGGTGGTGTCCGCAGTGGTGTTCGACATCGGGGGCGTGCTCCTCGAGTGGGACCCGAGGCTGGTCTACCGGGACCTGCTCCCCGACCCGGCCGACCTCGACCGCTTCCTCGCCGAAGTCTGCACGCCGGAATGGAACGCCGCCCTCGACGCCGGCCGCTCCTTCGACGAGGCGTGCGCCGAACTGGCCAGCCGCCACCCCGACCACGCCGAGCTCGTCCACGCCTGGAAGCGCCAGGACGAGATGATCGCCGGCGAGATCGCCGGCACCGCCGAGCTGGTCGAGCGGCTGCATGACGCCGGCGTCCCGCTCTATCTCCTCACCAACATGCCGGCCGACGTGTTCGCCGCCCGGCGGGCGCGGTACCCGGTCCTGCAGCGCTTCGACGGCGCCGTCGTCTCCGGCGAGGAGGGCGTCCTCAAGCCGTCGCCGGAGATCTTCGCCATCCTCCACCACCGGTACCGGCTCGACCCGGCCGCCACCCTGTTCGTCGACGACATGGAGGCCAACGTGGCCGGCGCCCTCTCCGCCGGCTTCCTGGGCCACCTCTTCGTCGATGCGCCGACTCTGGCCGCCTCCCTCGGGGACCACGGGCTGGCGGTGTAGGCCGGCTGTGCGCTGTCGCATTCAACGACCTCGACGCCTTCCCTGGCGGCATCGGCCCTGGTGCTCGACGACTACCACGTCATCAAGGCTCGCCGGCTAACCGCCAGGCCCAGCCCAGCGCTGGACCAGCACCGAGGAGCGCCGGCCCTCCAGCCGGCGCTCCTCCACGACCCGCAGGCCCCGGGCGGCCAGGGCCCGGTCGAGGTCCTCCAGCTTGGCCACGTCGCCCTTCACCCCGCCGGCGGCCCGGCGCACGACCCACACCGTGGCCGCCGCCGGCACCGGCGCCGGCGGCAGGACGAGGTCGGCGGCCAGCTCCGGGTGGTGCCGGCGGGTGTAGTGCTCGACGCCCAGGGCGTCCCACCGGGCCGCGGCCACCACCGGCTCGCCGGCCCGGTGGCCGGCGGCGACGAGGGCGACGGCGCCCCGCACGTCCTCCCGGGGCCCCTGGGTCACGTTGCCGGCGGTGACGATCAGCGACGGCACCAGGAGCCCGGCTAGGGCGACGGCCCGCCACCGGCCGGCCAGGCCGGCGACTCCCAGGGCGGCGAGCACGGCCAGGCCGATCAGCGCCGGCAGCAGGTACCGGTCGACGTAGACCGGCCGGACCAGCTCGCCGGCGGTGACTGCGGCGACGGGCAGGCCGACCCAGCACAGGGCCACGGTGCGGGCCCGGCCCCGGCTCCGGACCACGCCGGCGACGACCGCACCCACCACCGGGACGCCGAGCAACCAACTGCCCCCCACCCACGACCGCGCCACCCGCCACGGCACGGCCGGGCCCACCTCCCGGATCCACTGCGCGCCCGAGCTGCCGACCCCATTGGCCAGCGCGGTGGCCACGACGGCCAACGCCGGCACGGCCGCCAGGGCGGTGACGACCAGCACCGGCACGGCGGCGCGACGCCGGAGCAACACCGCGGCCACGGCGAAGGCTCCCGGCACCAGGAGGGCGTACCAGTGGAAGAGGCCGGCGAAGGCGGCGGCCACGCCGTAGGGCCACAGTCCTCCGCCGTCGAGCCACCGGGCCAGGCCCAGGGCCGCGAACGACACGGCCAGCATGGCCAGGGCGTAGCCGCGGGCCTCGGCGGCGTAGGCGACGACGAAGGGGTTGGTGGCCAGGAGCAGCCCGGCCACCAGCCCGGTGCGGCGGTCGCTCAATCGGGCGACAGCCAAAGTGAACACTCCGGCGGCGCCGGCCATCGCCACCAGCGAGAGCAGGCGGAGGCCGACCTCGTCGGCCCCGAACGGCGTCAGCGCCAGCCAGACGTGGGCGACCACGTAGTACGGGAAGTTGTACGACGGCGGGGCGTCGCGCAGGTAGGCGATCGTGCCGTCGCCCCGCACGAAGGCGTCGAACAGCCGGCCGAGCGACTCGGGCACCACCTCGGCGGTGTACAGCTCGTCGTACCAGAACCCGTACCGCCGGGCCACCAGCCACCCGCCCAGCACGGCCACCACCACCGCCGGCAGCGCCCACCACACCCGCTCCGCAGCCGGCGCCGGCCGCACGGCGGACGCCGGCGCCTCGGTCCGGACGGCCACCTACGGAGTCACGGCCGGGAACGCCAGCACCGGTTCCCGGCAGGTCACGTTGACCGTGCTGCCGACCGGCATCGGATCGGTACTGGGCAGCCGCACCAGCAGGCGGTGGCCGCTGGCCAGGCACACGGCCACGACCACGTCGTGGCCGAAGTAGCGCCGGTCCTCCACGGTGGCCGTGCCGGCGCCGGCGGCCACGTGCAGCTGCTCGGGCCGGATGACGACGTCGACAGCCCCGTCGGCCGGCTCCACCAGGTCGAGCACGCCGAGCGGCGTCTCCACCCACCTCCCGGTGGCCCGGCCGGTGAGGAGGTTGGCCCGGCCCACGAAGTTGGCCACCCACAGGTCGGCGGGCCGGCGGTAGACCTCCTGGGGCGGCCCGTGCTGGACGATCACCCCGCTGCGCATCACCGCCACCGAGTCGGCCATGGACAGCGCCTCCTCCTGGTCGTGGGTGACCAGGAGCGACGTCGCCCCCGAGGCCCGCAGCACGCCGGCCACCTCGGAGCGGATCTCCTCGCGGAGCGCGGCGTCGAGGCTGCCGAAGGGCTCGTCGAGGAGGACGACGCTAGGGTCGGGCGCCAGGGCCCGGGCCAGGGCGACCCGCTGCTGCTGGCCGCCTGACAACTCATGCGGCATGCGGTCGCCCAGCCCGGCCAGCCCGGCCAGTTCCAGCATGGTGGCCACCGCCTTCTCCCGCTCGGCGCCCCGGCGGACGCCGTATCCCACGTTGGCGGCGACGGTCAGGTGCGGGAACAGGGCCTGTTCCTGGGGCACGATCGTCACCCGCCGGCGCTCGGGCGGCAGGTGAAGATGAGGGCCGCCGACGGCCTGGCCGGACACGAAGATCGTGCCCGCGTCGATCCGCTCGAAGCCGGCGATGGCCCGCAGCAGCGTCGTCTTCCCGCACCCCGACGGTCCCAGGACGGCGGTCAGCGTGCCGGTCTCCAGGGTCAGGTCGGCATCGCGGAGGGCGTGCACGGGGCCGAACGCTTTGGATACCCCGACACACTCGACCGCGCTGGTCATCCCGCCGTTCTACCGCGGCGGGTGAGTGCCCACGTGGGCAGCACGCCGGCGGCGACGAGGAGCAGCGAGGGCAGGGCGGCGTCGCCGTAGGCCCCGGCCTGGGTGGCCGACCACACCCGCGTGGCCAGGGTCTCGAAGCCGGTGGGCCCCAGCAGCAGCGTGGCCGGCAGTTCCTTCAGGCAGGTGAGGAACACGAGGGCGGCGCCGGCGCCCACGCCGGGGGCGATCAGTGGCGCGGTGATGGTGCGGAAGACCTGGATCGGGCGCTTGCCCAGCGACCGGGCCACCTCGTCGAGGGCCGGCGGGGCCTGGAGGGCCGAGCTGTAGACCGAGCTCACCGCCAGCGACAGGAACAGGACCATGTAGGCGAAGATCAGCACCGGCAGGCGCTGGTACAGCGGGTTGGCGAAGCGCACGGTGAAGAACACCAGGGACAGGGCGACGACGATCCCCGGCAGGGCGTGGGCCACGAAGGCCGAGCGCTCGATGATGCCGGCCACCCGGCTCCGGGACCGGGCTGCCAGCAGTCCCACGGGGACGGCGGCCAGGGCGGTCAGCGCCGCGCCCAGGCCAGAGGCCACCACCGTGGACACGCCGGCCCGCCCGATGCGTTCCATGTCCACCGAGGCCTGCACGCTCTCCGCCAGCCACCGCAGCGTCGTCCCGAGGGGCACGGCCAGGCCCAGGCCCAGGACGGCCACCGGCACGGCCAGCGCCGGCCACCGCCACCGGCCCAGGCGCACCAGCGCCGGCCGGCGCCGGGCGCCCCGGCTCCCGCCGTAGTAGCGGGCCCGCCCCCGCGTGCGGGCCTCGGCCACCAGGATGCCCATGGTGAACACCAGCAGCAGGCAACCGAGGATGGCCGCCGGCCGGCGGTCGAAGTTCGACTGGTAGGACTGGTAGATCACCCGGGTGAAGCTGTCGAAGCGCAGGATCGACACCGCCCCGAAGTCCGACAGCACGTACAGGCAGACGAGGAGCGACCCGGTGGCGGCCGCCGGGCGGATCTGGCGCAGCGTCACCCGGCGGAAGGCGGCGAACGGCCCGTCGCCGAGGGAGCGGGCGGCGTCCTCCAGGGCGGGGTCGACGTGCTCCAGCACCGCCGCCACCGGCAGGAACACGTAGGGGTAGGACAGCACGGTCAGCACGAGGAACGTCGGCAGGAACCCGGTCAGCTCGGGAGCGTTCGAGACGAAGGCGAAGGCGGCCACGTAGCTGGGCACGGCGAGGGGAAGGGCGACCAGCACCCGCCACACCCGCCGGCCCGGGATGTCGCAGCGGACGGTGAGCCAGGCCAGGGCAATGCCGATGGCGGCGCTCGCCGCGGAGACGGCGGCGGCCAAGCCCAGGCTGCGCAAGAGCAGCCGGCCCGTGCGCTCCAGGAACAGGGTGTCGGCCACGAGCGACCACCCCCCGCCGCCGGCCCGGATGACCAGATAGGCGACGGGCAGCAACGCGGCGAGCGCGACCCCGCCCGCCAGGGCCACGAGGCCGGCGGGCGGGCGGGCGGTCGCCGGCGGCAGCCGAGGCGTTTCGGCCGGCGCTTGTCGAAGATCGGCGCGCTGATTCAATCAGAAGATCAGAGGAGGCCGGTGCTCCGTAGCAGGTCGAGCGTGTGGTCGAGGTCGCCCAGGTCGCCCAGGTTGATGCTCGGGCCCTGACCCGGCTGGAGCGCCGGCAGGCCCGGGGCGGTGGGCACGCCCGGCCGCAGCGGGTACTCGAAGTTTCGCTCCGCGAAGTGGCGCTGCGCCGGCTCCGAGAGCAGGTACTCCACCAGGCGGGCGGCGTCGGCCTGGTGCTTGCCGCTCTTGAGGATGCCCACGCCGGCCACGTTGACCAGAGCGCCCGGGTCGGTGCCCGCGGTGTAGTGGTTGCGGGCCACGGTCTTGTCGGCGCCGATCTCGGACTGGAGCTGGAACAGGTAGTAGTGGTTGACAAGGCCCAGGTCGACCTGGCCGTCGTTGGCCGCCTTCACGATCATGTCGTTCGATGCGTACGTCTTGGGCTCGTTGGCCTTGATTCCCTGGAGCCAGCTCCGGGTGCGGGCCTCGCCGACGGTGATGAGCATGGCGGTGACGAACGACTGGAACGACCCGTTGGTGGGAGCGATGCCGATGCGCCCCCGCCACTTGGGTTGGGTGAGGTCGAACACGCTGGCCGGCAGTTCACCCGCCGGCACCTTGCGGGGGTCGTAGACGACGACCCGGGCTCGACCCGACACGCCGGTCCAGTTGTCGTCGGGTGCCCGGAACTTCTTGTCGACGATCGACACCGCCGGCGCCGGCAGCGGCCCGAACAGGCCGAGCTCGTCGACCGCCCCCAGGGCGCCGGCGTCCTGGGCCCAGAACAGGTCGGCCCGGGAGCCGCCGCCCTCCTCGGCGATCTGGGCGGCCAGTTCGGCGCTGGCGCCGTACCGGGCCGAGACCTTGATGCCCGTCGCCTTGGTGAACTCCTCGAGGATGGGCTTGACCTGGACCTCGGCCCGCCCCGAGTAGAGCGTCAGGTTGTCGTCGGACGAGCAGGCGCCCAGGGCGACGGCGAGCAGGAGCACGGGCAGGCCCGCACTGAACGGCAGTCTCACGGATGGAGCCAGAGCACGGCGCCATCCCCGGCGGTCCCCTTGGTGCCGAAGCTCCGGTCGATCGCGCCGTCCATGGTGAATCCGTTGGCGATCATGTCGACCTTGGCCTCGGACGTGTCCTTGCCGTAGCCGGTGGTGACAAGCCGGTTGCCGGCCAGGGCCACGGAGTGAGCGAGGAGGATCTTCGGTCGCGCACGACCAGAAGTTAGTCCGACCTAAGAAAAAAGACAAGGGACCCTAAAGATGGGCCAGCACCATCTCCACGAACACCCGCACGCCGGTAGGTCCCATGTGGGTGCCGTCGTCGCCGAACAGCTGGGGGTGCGCGGCCCCGTGCTTGTGCCAGTCCATCAGCACGGCGTTGGGCCACCGTTTCACGCCGGCGGCCATCATGGAGTTGTTCGGCGCCTCCCACGCCCGCGGCACCTTCACGTTGATGACGACCACCCGCTGGGCGCTGCGCAGGACGGTCATGATCTCGTCGAACTGGTCGGCGGTGACGGGGCCGTTGTTGCCGAGCTGGAGGATCACGGTGGACCCGAGCTGGCCGGCGTCACGCAGGCTGGTGGCCAAGGCGAGCAGGGGCTTGAACTGGCGGGCGACCTCGGCGTCGATGACGGCGTCGGGCAGCCGGCGCTCCAGCTCGTCCTTCGCCTCGAGCAGCACCGAGTCGCCCAGCCCGGTGACCCGGCCCTGGGGCAGCACCGTCACGGGAGGCGCGGTGGTGATCGTGGTCGACGTCGTCGTCGCCGGCGCCACGGTGGTGGTCGTCGTCTCGGGCGGGAGGTTCGTCGTGGTGGTCGACGTGGTGGTCGCCGGCTCCGGGGCCGGCGCTGGCATGGCGGCGGATGCCGCCTCGATGGCGAGGAAGTCGGGCGGTTCCGGCGCCGGCCGGGTAACCACCAACGCGGTGGTCACCGCGGCGACGGCGATGCCGACGACGCCGACCCGCACCGCCAGCAGCGCCCGCTGCGGGCGGACCGCGAACGGGTCCCGCCGGCGCAGGTCGGCCCACAGGCGCCCGAGGGCGCCGGTCCGGATGGGCTGCTCGACGTAGCGGTACGAGAGGGCGGCCAGCGCCACGGTGATGCCGGCACGGAGGGCCAGGAGGTTGTACCCGTCGAGGGGGACGTCGTAATAGGCCCGGGTGAGCATGAGCACCGGCCAGTAGAAGAGGTAGATGCCGTAGGACCGCTTCCCCAGCCAGACCAGCGGCCGGGCGCCGAGGACAGAGTTGACCAGGGGAGTGCCGGGATGGGCGGCCACGGCCACCAACACGGTGGCGACCGCAGCGACGCCGAGGAAGCCGCCCCGGTACAGCCCGTCGGAGAACTGGTGCAGGCTGATCAGGCTCCAACCCAACCCGACCAGCGCAGCGACGCCGGCCACGCCCAGGAGCGCCCGGCCGACCACGTGAGGCCGGGGCTTCAGGTTCGCCGGGTTCCAGACGCACGCCAGCGCCGCCCCCAGCAGGATGGCAGCGACTCGCGTGTCGGTGCCGTAATAGACCCGGGACGGGTCGGTGCCCGGCTCGTAGAGGGCGGCCATGAGGCCGGCCGAGGCGCCGGCCAGGGCCAGGATCGGCCAGAACAGCCGCTTGGCCTTGCGCCGCACCCCGAGGCCCACCCACAGGACGAGCGGCCACACCAGGTAGAACTGCTCCTCGACGGCCAGGCTCCACAGGTGCTGGAGCAGTGGGGGCCGGCCGGCGGCCTCGAAGTACGACTGGTGCTCGAAGATCAGCCGCCAGTTGCTGACGTAGGCCAGGGCGGCCCGCACGTCGCCCCGCAGGCGCCCGGCCTGGTCGGGAGCCAGGAACGGCACCACCACCCACGCCGCCACCAGGAGCACGAACAGCGCCGGCAGCAGTCGGAGGGCCCGGCGCTTCCAGAATGCGACCACATCGAGCCACTCGTCCCGGCGCCACTCGGCCAGCAGGAGGGCGGTGATGAGGAACCCGCTGATGACGAAGAAGACGTCGACGCCGAGGAAGCCGCCCCGCGCCCAGGCGATGTCGGCGTGGTAGGCGAACACCGACGCGACGGCCAACGCCCGCATGCCGTCGAGGGCCGGGAGGTGGGGAAGGCGGGGAAGTGGCGGCCGCTCGCCGACGGGCACGGCGGAATCGTACGCTGTCCGATGGAGTTCATAGAGATACTCCGGAACCGCCACATGGTCCGGAACTTCGATCCCCGCCCCCTCGACCCGGCGACGATCGACCGCATGCTCCACGCCGGCCTCCGGGGCCCCACCGCCGGCCACACCCAGGGCGTGGATCTACTTGTGCTCGACGGGCCGGCGCAGACCGGCGCCTACTGGGACGCCGCGCTCCCCGCCGGCCCGGCCCGGGACGGCTTCCCCTGGCCCGGGCTTCTCGCCGCCCCGCTGCTCGTCGTCGTCCTGTCGTCGGAGGCGGCGTACCGCCGGCGCTACGCCGAGCCCGACAAGTCGCCGCCGGCGCCGGCGCCGGCCTCGAAGTGCCGTGGTGGCACGTCGACGCCGCCTTCGCCGCCCTCCTCCTCCAGCTCGCCGCCCTCGACGCCGCCCTCGGCGCCCTGTTCTTCGCCACCCACCGGGTGCCGGCGGTGCGCTCGGCCTTCGGCATCCCCGAGGACCGCACACCCGTCGGCACCGTCGCCATCGGCCACCCCGCTCCCGACCGACCCGTCGTCCTCGGTGGCCACCCGCCGGCGCCGGCCGGCGGCCGAGAGAATCCACCGGGGCGGGTGGTAGCCGGAGCCGTTTGCGCCGGCGTCGGGCCGGGAAGCCTCCGGGCATGTTCGTCTGGACCAAGCGCTCGGGCCAGCGGGGCCGGACCCGCTTCTACTGGTGGCCGCTTCTGCTCTCGCTGGCGCTGTCGGTGCTGTTGACCCTCGCCGTCAACGCCGCGATCCGCTAAGCGACGAGGAGCTCCTCGCGCCACCATGGGGGTAGTGAGCCCCACCACCTGCCCCCACGGCCTGACCCCGAGGACCTGCCAGATCTGCCAGGTCCTCGAACCCCCCGCCGTGCCCGGCCGGCCGCTCCCGCCGGCGCCCGGCCCGCGACGGCGCCGGCCTCGGCGGCAACCTCGCGGTCGTCGCCATCGCCGCCGTGGTGGGCTTCGTGGTCCTCGGCTGGGTGGCGGCGGCCTTCTTCGCCGTCATCCGCATCGTCGAGCTCGTGGCCATCGCCGCCGTCGCCGGCTGGGTGGGCTGGAAGCTCGGCGTGCAGCAGGGCAAGCGCCGGCGCTGACCCGCCCTCATGGCGGCGGCCTCGGGTGGCGCTGGCGGTTGTGGAAGCCACACGCCACCCGCCCGTTGGCCTCGGTGGTGGGCCCGCCGGCCGCCCAGGGCTGCACATGGTCGATCTCACAGGCCTCCGCCGGCGTGTCGCAGGTGGGGTGGAAGCACTCCTTGTCGCGCACCTGCACCGCCCGCTTGGTGGCGCCGGCGAACAGGCGCCGGCGCACACCGACATCGGTCACCCGCTCGGGGCCGTCGAAGACCACCCGCTCCACCCACGCCTCATCCAGCCACCGGGCCAGGTCCGCCGGCGCCACCACCCGGCGGTTGGCCAGCTCGCAGACCCGCCCGGCGAAGGTCTCATAGCCCACCACCACGCTGAACAGCGGCTCGGGTAGCCGGGAGCCCGCGGGCCGGGCCATGGCCCGGCGAGCCATCTCCACCACGGCGTCGGCCCGGCGCTGGGCCGGCGTGCGGGCCAGGTGGCTCACCCGCACCTCCTCGCCGAAGCGCTCCCGGGCCTCGGCCCAGTCGGCCTGGAAGAGCTCCTGCTCGATTGTCCCCAACGCCTTGGCCAGGATGGCCCCGTTGACCGGGTCGAGCAGGCCGTCGAGCGCCCAGCTCCCGTCGAAGGTCTCCGACAGGTGCAGCCGCCGGGCCGCGTGCCTGGCCTCGGCGCTGCGGTCGGTGCCCTCGGGATCGGCCAGCTGGCCCCAGTAGGCCACACAGCGGGCGAAAGCCCCGTAGCCCAGCGTGCGGGCCTGCTCCACCAGCAGCGATTCGTCCCGGGCGAAGCACTCCGCCGTCGCCGGCGTTCGCGCCCCGGCCAGCAGCCGCACCTGGGCCTCGCCGATCTCGCCGGCCAGCCACGCCGCCTCCACCACCCCCATGTGACGCAGCGCCCGCCCCAACCGCACCCGCCGGCGGGCGCTCTCCACCGGCATCCGGCACCGGGCCGCCAGCCACGCCGAGGCTGTCCGCGATCCGTCGGCCTCCCACGCCCGGCCGGCGTCGAAGGCGGCCACTGCCCGCGTCATCACACAGGCCAGCCGCTCAGCGGCCCGCTGCAGCGCCACCACCGTCTCGACGTCGCCCAGCACGCCGGCATCGACCGTAGACAGCACGTCGAGCGCACCGGCCAGTTCTGCAGTTGGGTCCACGGAACGGCTCCTCATGAGCGAGGCGCCTGACGAGGGGGGAAGTCCCTTCACTCTAGACGAACAGACGTTCGACGGTCAAGCGCCGGCAGGAGGACCGCTCGGAGGGCGAGAGAACCATCGAGGACATCGCCTGGGGGGGCTGGTGCTCGTCCTGTCCTATCTGGTCATCCACCTGTGGCGCCGGCTACGCCGCCTCGCCGACTCCGCCGGCGCCCCCGCGGCGTCCAGCGCCTTATCCGGGCCGGGCCCGGCTGAGCCACTGGTCGACGGGAGCCCAGTCGTCGGTCAGCGCCGGCGCCCCGCCCACGAACTCGACCAACGCCGCACCCGACACCACCCGCTCCGTCCCCCCACGAGCAGCGATCGCCGACCCCAGGGCGACCGCGTCCACCGAACCGGCCCCCACGCCGGCCACGAGCACCACGTTGCCGCCCCGCCGGCCCTCCACCACGTCGGGTGAAGCAATCATGGCCAGCGAGTCGAACAGACCCTCAAGAGTCGCCAGCTCCGACCGAGCGAAGCGCAGCGGCGGGTAGTCGATGAGGTTCATCAGGTACACGCCGCCGGCCGCCACTCGCGACCGGACCCCCGAAAGGAACTCACGGGTCGTCAGGTGCCACGGCACAGCCAGCCCCCCGAAGGCGTCGCCCAGCACTACGTCGTACTCACCCCGGGCGACCGAATCGAGCAACAGTCGTCCGTCACCCACATGCACCGAGAGGTCCGGCCCCGTCACCAGCCCCAGCCGGTCACGGGACAACTCGACCAGCCCAGGGTCGATCTCCAGGACAACGCTCGACGACCCGGGACGGACGGCCCGGAGGTACCGGGGCAGCGTGAACCCCCCGCCGCCAACATGCAGCGCCCGCAGAGGACGAGCCGGCGCGACCGACGCCAGCACGTCGGCGAACACCCGGGCGTAGGCGAATTCCAGGTGGGTGGGATCGTCGAGGTCGACGTAGCTGTGCCGCACCGTGTCGAGCACGAGCAGCCGCCCGCCAGGCCGGGCCTGGTCCTCTGCCACCCGAGCGCAGTGGTAGATGGTCTCCACGTCGCACGGGTCGCCGACCGTCGCACCGACACCGGCCACCAGTGCGCCCACCAGCACCACCGCAGCCGCAACCCGCAAGCCGCGGGTGCGCAGCCACAGCCGCACCCACAGCACCACGCCGGCCGCCATCAGCAACCCGCCGACGGCCATGATCGACATGGACGTCGGCGCCGCCTCGACCAGTACGAACCCCGCGAGGTAGGTCCCGATGATGGCGCCGGCGGTCCCCAGGGCGGACAATCGCCCCACCACCCGCCCCGTGGTGGCCAGGTCCCGGAGCTGGAGCTTCACCACCGTCGGCGACACCGCGCTCAGCACCGCTGCCGGCAGGAAGAAGCCCATCAGCGACAGCCCGACGCCCGACCCCTCGCCCGCCGCCCCCAGCCCCCGTACCACCGGCACCGACAGCAGTGCCAGCCCGCCGCCGACCACCAGCAACGGCCCCAGCAGCCGCCGGGGATCGACCCGGTCGGCGGCCCAGCCCCCGACCCACGTGCCCAGCGAGATGCCGGCCAGCACGGTGGCGATGGTGGCCGTGTAGGTCTCGATCGTCACCCCGACGTAGGGCGCCAGCAGGCGCAGTGCCAGGATCTCCAGGACCAGCACCGCGCCGGACGTGAAGAAGACCGTGGCGCCGGCCACGAACGGGCTCAACGGGGGACGGTTCAGCTGAGCTGGGCCAGCAGGCTGTCGACGTCGGAGACCGGCGCCTGGCACGCGTAGTTCACGCAGACGTAGGCCAGGTCGTCCTTGCGGTCCTCGAAGAGGGGCGACGGGTACGGCTCGCCCCACGCCAGCACTGCGTTGGGCAGGTACTTCGACTGCACCGCCCGCACGAGGTCGCCCCGGTCACTGCCCACCACCGCGATCTCCGTCGCTCCGGCCGCAACGATATCCACGCCGCCCAGTGCCCGACTAAAGGCTGTGGGGTGCTGGCGGATGAGCCCGGCCAACAGGCCCAGGATGTCCTCGCCCCGCTGTGTGTAATAGCCCTCGCCGACCAAGGCGCCCAGCCGTAGCAAGGCCAGGGCCCCGTTCCCATTGGCCGACGGCACCGCACTGTCGATCAGGTCCTTGCTCCGGGTGATCAGCGTCTCGGCGTCCGACCCGTTGGTGAAGAGGCCGCCGGCCCCCTCGTCCCAGAACAGCTCCAGCATGGCGTCGGCCGCGGTGCGGGCCTCGTCGGTCCACCGGGCCTCGCCGGTGGCCTCCCCGAGGCGGGTGAAGGCGTCGACGACGGCGGCGTAGTCGGCTGCGAACGCCAGCGGCCGACCGGGACGACCGCCCTGCCAACCTCGCAGCCAGCGCCCGTCGGGCCCGCGAAGGTTGGTCAGCAGGAACTCGGCCGCAGCCCGGGCGTCGGCCAACCAGTCGTCGCGACCGACCGCGGCGCCGGCCTCGGCCAGGGCGGCGATGAACAGGCCGTTCCACTCGGTCAGCACCTTGTCGTCGAGTCCCGGACGGACCCGCTTCTCCCGGGCCTCGAACAACACTTGCCGGGCGGCTTCGACCGAAGCCGACCGGGCCAACGATCCCCGCACCGGCCGGTGCAGGATGTTCGTGCCCTCCCAGTTGCCCGCCTCCGAGACCCCCCACCACTCGATCGCCTCGTCCGCACCGTCGCCCAACAAAGAACGAATCTCCGACGCAGACCAGACGTAGAACTTCCCCTCCACGCCCTCGGAGTCGGCGTCCTCGGAGGAGAAGAAGCCGCCGTCGGGGTGGCGCAGGTCGCGCCGGACGTACTCGATCGTCTCGGTCAGCACCTGGAGGAAGCGGTCTTCGCCGGTCACCTTCCACCCATGCAGGTACACCGCCACGAGCAAGCCCTGGTCGGTGAGCATCTTCTCGAAGTGGGGGACGAGCCACCGGTCGTCAGTGGAGTACCGGGCAAACCCGCCGCCGAGGTGGTCGTACATGCCGCCGGCGGCCATGGCGTCGAGGGTGACGGTGACCATGGCCAGCGTGTCTTCTGACCCGTCGCGCCGGTGCGCCCGCAGCAGCATCTCCAGCAGGTCGGGCTGGGGGAACTTTGGGGCGCCGCCGAAGCCGCCCCAGCGGTTGTCGAACCGCTGCAAGAGGATGTTGCGGGCTGCGGCCAGGGCTTCGGGGCCCGGCAGGGGCTCGCCCGACGACGCGATCTGGCCCGACCGACCGAGGGCGGTCGTGAGCTCCGTCGCCTGGCTCAGCACGTCGTCCCGTCGCTCGTTCCACACCGCCGACATCGCCTGGCACACCTCGGTGAAGCTCGGCAGCCCCTGGCGGGCGGTCTTGGGGAAGTAGGTGCCGCCGAAGAACGGCCGTCCGTCCGGCGTCAGGAACACGGTCATGGGCCAGCCGCCGTGGCCACTGAGCGCCTGGACCGCCTCCATGTAGATGGCGTCGACGTCGGGCCGCTCCTCCCGGTCGACCTTCACGTTGACGAACAGGTCGTTCATGACCGCGGCCGTGGCCTTGTCCTCGAACGACTCATGGGCCATGACGTGGCACCAGTGGCAGGCGGCGTAGCCCACCGACAGCAGGATGGGCTTGTCCTCGGTCCGGGCTCGGGCGAAGGCCTCATCGCCCCACGGGTACCAGTCGACGGGGTTGTCCTTGTGCTGCTTGAGATACGGGCTGGTCTCCTCGGCGAGGCGGTTCATGCCGTCGAGCGTAGAGACTGGATCCGATGGTGCGGAACCTGACCGAGATCCTGATCACCGTGTCGGTGGGCGGGATGCTGTTCTCGGCCCTGGCGCGACTGCGCCGGGGCCAGGCGAGTCCTCGCCTGTGCCCCGGCTGCGGTCGGACAGTGTCGCGGGCCTATGTGGCCTGCCCGCGCTGCGGTGAGCCGGCCGCTTAGGCCGGGTTGCTGCTCTCCTTGGGGTTCCCTGTCTCGCCGGTGCCCCCGAGCGCCTCGGGCATGGTCTCCGGCTTGGTGGCGTCGGCACTCGGCATGGCCGTGTTCCAGTGGTCCATAGAGCTGCCGCCCGCCGTGGCGCCGGCGCCGGTCATCGTGGCGCCCTCGTCGGGGTTCTCCAGGTCCTGCGGGTCACGGACGCCCGGGTCTCCTTCGTCGCGGACCTCGACGCCCTCGACCGGCTCGCCCTGATCTACATCCGTCATGTGTTGGCTCCCTTTTCGGTTTGCGGTGCGAACATCTGCTTACCCGCAGGGGTGGGCCGGGCAATCGCGGGGTACAGGTCGACCATGAACGCAACCGTCCTTTGGGTCATCGCCGTGGTGCTGGCAATCATCGGCATCGTCCAACTCCTCCAGGGACAGGTGATCCTCGCGATCATCCTGTTCATCGCCGCCGCAGCCGTGGGCCCTGGCGGCTGGTCGGTGCTCGGCCGCCGGCGCACTCTCTAGCGAGAGGGAGACGCGCATTCCTGGCCGGCGCGGGCCAGGATGGGCGCCATCACCACCGAACTCGACTTCCGCGCCGAGGCGCGGGACTGGCTGGCCGCCCACGCCGGCCCGTTCCGCCTCGACACACCCTCCCTCCCGTTCGCCTCCGCCGGCGACCACGACTCACTTGAGCGCGGCCGCGCCTGGCAACGCGAGCTCCACGCCGGCGGCTGGGCCGGCCTCGGCTGGCCGGCGGAGCGCGGCGGGCGGGACCTCCCGCTGTCGCTCCAGGCCGTGTGGGCGGAAGAGTTGGCCGCCGCCGGCGCGCCGGCGCCGGTCAACCTGCTCGGCGAGGCGGTCGTGGGACCAGCGATCATCGCCCACGGCACCGACGACCAACGCCGGCGGTACCTGCCGCCGATCCTCGACGCCGGCGAGATCTGGTGCCAGCTGTTCAGCGAGCCCGGTGCCGGCTCCGACCTGGCTGCGGTGGCCACGACTGCCCGTCTCGAGTGCGGGCAATGGGTCGTGCACGGCCACAAGACCTGGAGCTCCGGCGCCCACCACGCCGAGCGTGGCTTCCTGCTGGCCCGCACCGACGCCGGTGTCCCAAAGCACCAAGGCCTGACTTGTTTCCTGCTCGACATGCGCCAACCGGGCGTGACCGTCCGGCCCGTACGGCAGATGACCGGCGAGTCGGCGTTCGACGACGTGCTCCTCGACCGAGCCCTGGTCGACGACGGTGACCGGCTCGGGCCCGCCGGTGGCGGCTGGGCGGTCGCCATGACCGCCATTGCCTCGGAGCGGGCGCAGATCGGCCTCGGCCTGGCCCGCACCGGCGCCGGCGTCGACCGCCTGCTGGACGAGCTGCGAACCCGGCCGGAGCCGGCCGACGCCGCCGTCCGCCAGCTGGCGGCCCAGCTCGTGATCGACGCCAAGGTCGCCCGGCTGCTGGCCGGCTCGCACGGCGCCCTGGCCAAGCTGGCCTCCGGCCGCGTGTCCGGCCGCTACGACGAGCTGGTCGACGCCATGCGGGGCGCCGGCGCCATGCTCGTCGACGAGCACACGCTGCGCCAGCTCTGGCTGCCGGCCACCCGCATCGCCGGCGGCACCGACGAAGTGCTGAAGAACGTGCTCGCCGAGCGGGTGCTCGGCCTGCCCAAGGGCCCCTGAATGGCCTCCATCCTGCTGGTCGAGGACGATCCCTCCGTGCGCGAGGCCGTCGCCATGGCCCTCGAGGGCGACGGCCACCGCGTTACCACCGCGGCCACCGGCGACGAAGCCGTCGACCGCTGGCGCCAGCAGCGCCCCGACCTGGTGCTCCTCGACGTGATGCTTCCGGGAAAGGACGGCTTCGACGTCTGCCGGGCCATCCGGGCCCACGACCAGGTGCCGATCATCATGCTCACCGCCAAGAGCGACCCGATCGACATCGTGGTCGGCCTCGAGTCCGGCGCCGACGACTACGTCACCAAGCCGTTCGAGACCCGGGTCCTGCTGGCCCGGATCAAGGCCGTCCTCCGCCGCCAGGAGCGCCCGCCGGCCGAGCCCGTCCTGCGCTTCGGCGACCTGACGATCGACCCCGGCGGGATGGCCGTGACCCGGGCCGGCGTCGACCTGCACCTCACGCCGACCGAGCTGCGCCTGCTGCTGGAGCTGGCCCGCCGGCCCGGCCAGGTGTTCACCCGCGCCCTGCTGCTGGAGCGGGTGTGGGACTACTCGTACCTGGGCGATTCCCGGCTGGTCGACGTCTGCGTCCAGCGCCTGCGGGGAAAGGTCGAGGCCGATCCGGCCAACCCCACGCTGGTCCAAACGGTGCGGGGCGTGGGGTACAAGCTCGTGGCGCCCACCACGTGATCAGGGCCGTCTCGGTCTCCCGGTTGCGGCCCCGGCTGGTCGCCACCTTCGCCCTGGTCGCCGCCCTGACCGCCGCCGGCGTGGCCGTCACCTCGTACTACATCACCCGGGAAGCGGTCTTTCGCCGGGCGGAGACGATCGCCCGCCGGGAGGCGGAGGTCATGCTCGGCGACGCGGTGGCGACGCTGCCGCCGTCGCCCAGCCGGGCCCAGGTGGCGTCCCTGCTGGAGCGGCTGAAGGCCAGGGGCGGGGCGGAGTTCGACGTGGTCGCAGTGGCCCAGGACGGTGCCTTCGAGACCACGTCGATCTCCCTGTCGGCCGACTCGGTGCCTCCCGCGATCGCCGGCCCCGTCGACGCCGGCCGTATCGGCCTGGTCCGGTCCTCCGCCGCCGGCGAGCGCTCCATCGTCGTCGGGGGGCGGCCGGCCGGCGCGCCGGCGCTGTACCTGTTCTTCTCGCTGGCCGCAGCCGAGGGCGACCTCGCCCTGCTGCGCAACGTGCTGGCCGCCGCCGGCGCCGCCGCCGTGGTGCTGTCCGCCGGCGTGGGGTCGGTGGCCGCCCGGGGCGTGCTGCGGCCCCTGCGCCAGGCCCGGACCGCGGCCCACCGCCTCGAGGTCGGGCTCCTGGGGACCCGCCTCCCCGAAGAGGGGCGGGACGAGTTCGCCGACCTGAGCCACGCCTTCAACCGCATGGCGGAGGCGCTGGAGCGCTCGATGGGGGACCTCCGGGCGCTGGAGGCCAACCACCGGCGCTTCGTCGCCGACGTCAGCCACGAGCTGCGCACCCCGCTCACCGCGCTGACGACGGCGGCGGACGTCCTCGACGCGCACCGCGACGGCCTCGACGATGCCGGCAGCCGGGCCGCCCGCCTCCTGGTGCGGGAGTCGCACCGCTTGGCCACCCTCGTCGAGGACCTGATGGAGATCTCCCGGCTCGACGCCGGCGCCGCCCCCATGAGCTGGGAACCGGTTCACGTGGGCGACCTGATCCGCGCCGCGGTGGCGGCCCGAGGGTGGCAGGTGCAGCTCCAGGTCGACGGCGAGGCCACGACCGTGGCCGACCCTCGCCGGCTCGACGCCATCGTGGTCAACCTCGTCGGCAACGCCTACGAGCACGGGAGACCGCCGGTGCGTGTCCGGGTCGGGGCCACCGCCGACGACGTGGTCGTGGAGGTGAGCGACGCCGGCGACGGCATCGCCGGCGACCACCTGCCCCGGGTGTTCGATCGCTTCTACAAGGCCGACCCGGCCCGCCCGGGAGGCCGGGGATCGGGGCTGGGCCTGGCCATCGCCCAGGAGAACGCACGGCTCCACGGTGGCGACCTCGCGGTGGCCAGCGCGCCGGGGGCCGGCGCCACGTTCACCCTGCGCCTCCCCCGGCGTGTTGCCGAACCGTTACCCAAGGGAGACCCGACGGTGATTACCGCCCGCCATGATCGGGTGCCATGAGAGGACTTCCATGAGAAAGGCGCTGACCCTGTTGGCGCTGGTGGCCCTGGTGGCCGCCGCATGCGGGAGCGACGGCGCCACCGATGCCGGCCCCGTGCCCGGCCGGCCCGACACCACCGCCACGACCGGCGTGCCGGACACCACCCAGGCGACGACCGCTGCCGGCACCACCCCGGCGACGACCGCCGCCGGCACCACCCAGGTGGCGATCTGGCTGCCCCGGGGCGAGCGGCTCGAGGCCGTCACCCGCGTCGTCCCCAGCGTCCCCCGCATCGGCGCCGAGGCGGTCAAGGCGCTCCTGGCCGGGCCCACCGACACTGAGACCCGCAACGGCTTCACCACCGCCATCCCCAAGGAGACCCGCTTCCTCGGCCTGGTCATCGACGGCGCCGGCATCGCCAGGGTCGACCTGTCCCGTGGCTTCGAGTCGGGCGGCGGCACGCTCGGCTTGACGCTGCGGCTGGCCCAGGTGACCTGCACCATCGACCAGTTCCCGACGGTTCGGGGCGTGCGGTTCTCCCTCAACGGCGAGCTGGTCAACGTGTTCTCCGGCAACGGCATCGTGCTGGACCGGCCGGTGACCTGCGACAGCTACCGCGACGTGCTGCAGGCCACGGGGGAGCAGGTCACCTTCGCCGGCATCTGGCCCTTCGTCACCAAGGCCGAGCTCGACGCCTACGCGGCCGGCTCTGAGCGGACCTTCCGGGACCCGGTGGCCACGGCCCGGGAGTTCATGACCAAGTACGTCGGCATGGACAACCCCGTCGACTTCCCGTCCCGCACGACCGCCCCCGGCACGGTGGAGGTCCCCATGGGCCCCCGTTACGCCGAGGGCCGCACGGCGCTGCCCAACCCCCAGCCCCGGTTCACCGTCATCGTGCGCCAGCTCGGCGGCCAGCCTGCGACCGGCCCCTGGTCGGTCACCGAGGTGGTGGCGCCCGACATCACCGTCACCACGCCGGCACCGCTGAGCCGGATCACCTCGCCGGCCCGGCTCACCGGCCAGGCCCGGGCCTTCGAAGGCACGGTGAATGTGGAGATCCGTGAGGACGGCATGCTCGCCGGTCGGTCGCTGGGCAAGGGGTTCGTGACCGGCGGCGGCGACGTGAAACGCCCGTACTCCGGCGACATCGCCTTCCGGTCACCGACCAAGCCCGCCGGCGCCGTCGTGCTCACCGAGTTGAGCGCCGCAGACGGCCAGAACATCATGCAGGCCGCGGTCGTGAAGGTGCGGTTCTAGTTCTGCTGCCTCGACGTTGGTCGTGACCCGCACCGAGCACTGATGGGCTTCCGGCGAGGCCTCCGCTCCGCTCCGGCGGGGCCGGCAGCCCGGCTCGGCGCTCTCACTCCTGCCAGGGCGCCGGCGCCCGGAACTCCTCGGCCTCGGTGATCGCCGCCCACGCCTTGGCGTTGGCCGCCTGCCACGACCAGAACGACACGCCCTGGGCGCCACCGGCCTGGGCGAAGCGCATGAACCGCCAAAGCTCCTCGGGCGGCGGCACCCCGGCCCGCCCGCCCTCGGGGGCGCCGTCGTAGGCCTGGCCGACCGGGAACACCGGCTTGTTGAAGCGGGCCAGGTCGCGAAGAGCGCCGGCGACGTCGGTGTCGGGCTGGCGGTTGAGCCAGTAGACCATGGGGGCGATGGCGTCGAAGGACTCCACGACCTCGGCGTAGGGGTAGTTCTGGGCCGGCGAGGGCCGGGGCACGGTGGCGATCAGCGGGAACGACGACCCCACCTCGGCCCGCAGGCGCCGGCCATAGTCGGCGGCGGCGGCGGCGGTGATGTGGGTGCCCTCGCTCCGGGTCTCGATGTCGGCGGAGAAGCCGTCGATGCGGTGCTTGCCGGGCGCCCGGTGGTCGATGGCGGCCTTGGCCCGGCGCACGTCCTCCTCGACGTCGATCAGGCGGGGGAAGTCCCAGCCGTAGACCATGAGGTGGGCGTCATGGGCGGCGGGCAGGATCTTGTCCAGGAAGTCGCCGGCGTAGAAGCCGTTCCAGCTCGACCCGGTGCGCACGTAGATGTGGCTCAGGCCGGCGGCCTTGGCCTTGGCCACGATGGCGGCCACGTTGCCGCCCTCGGTCTTGTCGGGCTCGTACAGCCACATCCCCTTGCCGTAGGGGAGGAGATCCTGGACCGGCGGACGCTTGGCCACCGAAGCGTCAGAGTGCGACGTCAGGCCCAGGACCGAGACGATGGCCCGCCCCACGGCGGCCGGCGCCTCGAGCGGCTGGAACCCCGTGGCCGCACCGACGCCCGTCACGATGAGGATGGCGACGGTCACCATGTTGGCGCCCGCCAGCCGGCGCTGTTGGGAGCGGGACCAGAGCCCGCTCCGCTCGGCTCGGACTCGCGGTCGCGACTCGTCGGCCCGGGCGACGTGCCCCAGGCCGCGCGCCGGCGACGGTTGGTCCGCCGGCGGCCGTTCCTGCAGTTCCAGCATCTGTCACGTCAGAAACCGCAGACGCCCCCTCCCACGCTCTCCGTGGTGTGTGCGCGCGCCCAGCGTGGTTTCCCCTCCCTTGGGCTACCTAGTTCGCCGCCCGGGGGCGAGGTACCTGCTCGCCGGAGAGAAATATGTTTGAGCATCCTGAACCCCGGGTAATACGGGCGGCCCTTGCGCAGGAGCGCCCGAGAGGCGGATCATGTGCGTGTCCCACGCCCTTGGGTCGCAGGACAGCAAGCGCCGCGCAGAGGAGCCGCCATGACGACGTTCGCGCCCATCACTCCGACGATCAACGTCCCTCCGGTGAAGGTCGCCGCCGACACCTACGTGATCCAGCAGGTGCAGCCTGCCCTCGGGCAGCCACTGTTCGTCTACATCAACTCGATGGTGATCCTCGGCGAGGAGCCTGTCATCGTCGACACCGGCACGCCGGCCAACCGGAAGCAGTGGCTGGAGGACGTGTTCTCCCTCGTCGAGCCCGAAGACGTCCGCTGGGTTTTCCTGTCCCACGACGACGTCGACCACACGGGCAACCTCGACCAGGTGATGACCGCCTGCCCCAACGCCAAGCTCGTGTGCAACTGGGCGATGGTCGAGCGGCACACGAACTGCTTCAATTTCCCGCTCGACCGGTGCCAGTGGATCATGCACGAGGAGTCGTTCGACGTCGGAGATCGAACGCTTCACGCGGTCCGGCCGCCGGTCTATGACTCCCCGACGACGCGGGGGCTCTTCGACCCCAAGACCGGCGTCTACTGGGGGGTGGACACCTTCGCCACCCCGCTGCCCGACCCCCACATGCCCGTCGAGGACCTCGATCCCGACTTCTGGCGGTTCGGGATGACCCTGTTCGCGTTCGGGGCCGTCAGCCCGTGGCTGGCGATGGTCGACTACGACAAGTTCGGCCGTTTCGTCGACACCGTGCAGCGCCTGGACATCACCACGATCGCCGCCTGCCACACGCCCGTCCTCGAAGGACCGCTGATCCAGCAGGCGTTCGACCACATCCGTTCCTTCCCCTCGGTGGCCCCGCCGCCGCTGCCCGACCAGTCGGTGCTCGATCAGATCATCGCTGCCACCGCCCTCGCCGTCGACTGACGATGAGCGCAACGTCCGACAACGTCTACTGGCGGGGCGTCAACCACCTCGCCCTGATCACCGGCGACATGGACGCCACCGTGCGCTTCTACCACGGCGTCCTCGGCGCCCGGCTGGTGATGACGATCGCTACGCCGGCGTTCAAGCACTACTTCTTCGACATGGCCCCCGGCAACACGCTCGCCTTCTTCGAGTACCTGGGCGAGCCCATCGACAGCTTCGCCAAGCCGGCCGGCGTGCCGTACCCCCAGGCGTCCCAGTTCGACCACCTGGCCTTGGCGCTGGCCGACGAGGAGGCGCTGCTGCGCCTACGCGACCGGCTGAAGGAGCACGACTGCGAGGTCACCGACGTGGTTGACCACGGCACCCTGCGCTCGATCTACTTTACCGACCCCAACGGAATTGCCCTCGAGGCGTCGTGGTGGGTCGACGACCCGACCGCCCGGCCCGTCGACTACGCCGACGAGCGCTTCTTCGCCGACCCTGACCCGGTCGACGCGGTCAAGGAGCTCCGCGACACGGGCCGGCTGGCCTGGACGCCCCGCACCGAGCTGGTCGGCGACGTCACCACCGACCTGTACAAGCTGCCGCCCAGGGGCTGAGCTACTTGAACCAGAGGCGCTGGTAGTCGCGGCTCTGGGGGTGCAGGAGCAGGGCCACCAGGGCGATCTCGAACATCAGGCTGATCAGGCTCGGTGCGGCCAGGGGGTTCCCCGACTCGATGAACCGGAAGATGAACGGCAGGATGGCCATGACGATCCCGAGGATGTACGCCCACTTGAACTCATTGGCGATGCCGTAGCCGGCCATGATGCCCCCGATGACGAGGAGCAGGAAGATGGGGGGGAACGTGCCGGCCACCAACATGGCGAAGAGCAGGAACGCCGCGTGGAAGTAGAGCAGGTAGACCGCGATCACCAGCGTCTGCGGCTGAGCGGGGTTCATGAAGCGGCGACGTTGCATGGCGGTCATTCTTACTTCACCGGTGACCGGGCGTATGGCCCGGTCGGTTGTGTGCCGGACCTGGCCTCTCGGGCCAGGTCACGTGACGGGAGGTTGCCCCCCGGCGGCCAGTTGGCCGCACGCTGCGGCGATGTCGGTGCCCCGGTTGCGGCGGATGGTGGCGTTCACGCCGGCCGCCACTAGCCGGTCCCGGAACGCCCGCACGCCGGCCGGCGGCGTGCCCCGGGTCAGGTATCCCGGCGTCGGGTTCAGGGGGATGAGGTTGACGTGGGCGGCGAGCGGGCGGGCGATGTCGGCCAGCTCCCTGGCGTCGGAGGGACGGTCGTTGACCCCCTCGATCAGGGCCCACTCGAAGGAGAGCCGGCGGTTCCTCGACGCGACCCATGCCCCACAGGCCTCGACCACGGCCGCCAGCGGGTACCGGCGGTTGATGGGCACCATGGAGTCCCGCAGCTCGTCGTTCGCTGCGTGCAGGGAGACGGCGAGGTTCACGGGCAGCCCCTCCTCGGCCAGCTTGAGGATGCCGGGGACGATCCCGACCGTCGAGACCGTCAGGTGTCGGGCTGAGAGGCCGACGTCGAAATGGAGGCGCTCCACCGCGGCCCACGTCGCCGGGTAGTTGGCCAGCGGCTCACCCATGCCCATGAACACGACGTTGCTTATGCGACGGGCACCCGGGTCCTTCGGACCCGCCGACCCCGTTGGCCACGGAGGCAGGCCGCCGAGGTGACGGCCCGCCCGGATGACCTGCTCGACGATCTCGCCGGCGGTGAGGTGGCGCTGGAAGCCGGCCTGGCCGGTGGCGCAGAAGGAGCACGCCATGGCGCACCCGGCTTGGGTCGACACGCAGACCGTCACCCGGCCCGAGCGGTAGGCCATGAGGACGGTCTCGACCTTGGCGCCATCGGCGAGGGTCCAAAGCCACTTGGTGGTATCGCCGTCGAGGTTCACCGATGTCTCGCTCGGGCGCAGGGCGGGCGGAAGCTCCTCGACGAGGCGGGCCCGCAGGGCCCGAGGGAGGTCGGTCATCTCTTCCGGCTCCCGGCCCTGGTAGAGGCTCCGCCACACCTGACGGGTGCGGTAGGCCGGCTCGTCGCCCAGGACGCCGGAGAGTTCGTCGAGCGTCATGTCGAAGCGTCCGGGCATCCCTTCAAGGGTACGTTGGTGGCGCGATGTCCGATCCGTTACCTCCCCTACCGGAGAAGCACCATCGCGACGTCCAGGGCGGCACGGCGCGAGCCGCCATCTTTGGCGTGAGCGACGGGCTCGTGTCCAACGTCGCCATCGTCCTCGGCTTCGCCGGCGCCAATCCCGGCCCCGGCCTCGTCCGCCTCGCCGGCCTGGCCGGCCTCATCGGCGGGGCCGTGTCCATGGCCGCCGGCGAGTACATCTCGATGACGGCGCAGGCCGAGCTGCTGGAGCGGGAGCTCGAGATGGAGCGCATCGAGCTGCGGCGCCGGCCCGAAGCCGAGCGCCGGGAGCTGGCCCAGATCTACCGGTTGAGGGGGGTCGACGACGCCACGGCCGAGCAGCTCGCCACCGCCCTGAGCCGCAATCCCGAGCTGGCGCTGCAGACCCACGCCCGTGAGGAGCTCGGCATCGACCCCGAGAGCCTGGGCCAGCCGGTCAAGGCCGCCCTGTCGTCGTTCGTCACGTTCTCCATGGGGGCGTCGATCCCGTTGCTCCCCTACTTCTTCGGGACGGGCACGGCGGCCATGGTCGCCGCCATCGTGCTGGGGGTGGTCGCCGCTCTCTTCGTCGGCGCCGCTCTCGCCAGGTTCACCGGGCGCCCGATCGGGCGCTCGGCCGGCCGCCAGCTGCTGTTCTCGGCCGTGCCGGCAGCGGTTACGTACGCCATCGGCTCGGCGGTGGGGGTGAGCGGGATTGGTTAGGTAGGGGCGACGTCGCCCACGTAGGCCCGGTCGACGTGGTCCACGGTGAAGCCGAGCTCCTCGTAGAGCCGGCGGGCGCTGGTGTTGTCGGAGTCGACGTAGAGCATGCCGGTCACCAGGCCCTCGGCCGCCAGGTAGGCGAGGCCGGCGAGCACCATGGCCCGGCCCAGGCCCAGGCCCCGGAAGCCAGGGTCGACGGCCACGACGTAGATTTCGCCCAGCGGCGGGTCGTGGGAAGCATGGACCTTGGTCCAGCAGAAGGCGGCCAGCTTGCCGTCCCGCTCGTGGAGGAGGAACCCGGCGGGGTCGAACCAGGGCTGCTCCTCCCGGTTGCGGAGGGTCTCCAGGTCCCAGCCGCCCTGCTCGGGGTGCCAGTGGAAGGCCCGGTTGTTCACCTCCAGCCAGGCCGCTTCGTCCTGGCCGGGGACGAAGGGGCGCACGTCGATGGCTGCCCCCTCCTCCATCGGCAGGGGCCGGCGCAGCTGGCACAGCTCCCGCCCCCGGCGCAGCCCGATCGTGGCCGCCAGCTCGTCGGACGCGTCCGTGGGCCTGGGCACCCACATGTGGACGTGGCCCCCGCCGGCCTCGGCCACCAGGCCCACGGCGGCGTCGAGCAGGGTGCGGGCGATGCCGAGGTCGGGCCGGCGGTGGTGGGGGTCGATGACGTACTCCAGGGCCCACGTCGCCGGGTGGGCGGCGGACTCCTCCCGGGTCACCTGGGCGTAGCCCACCGGGTGGCCGTGGCCCGGCTCCCAGGCGACCAGGCCGGCGAAGTCGTGGCGGCCGCCATTGACCAGGTCCAGCCACTGGTGCTCGTCGAGGGGCGGGTGCCCGTCGACCTCGGAGGCCACGTCGAGGAGCTCGGACACCGCGGCGATGTCCGCCCGCCCCATCTGGCGCTTGACCTCGAGTTCGGCCACGGGGCAAAGGTACCCGGACGGTTTACGCTCGCCGGCCATGGGCACGCCCCGCACACCGAAGGGCCGGGCCCGCGCCATCCTGGCGATCCTGGCCGAGGAATACCCCGGGACCGCGAAGGAGCTGTGCGCCCTGTTGCACGACAGCCCCTTTCAACTCCTGGCCGCCACGATCCTCTCGGCCCAGACCACCGACGAGGCGGTGAACTCGGTGACGCCGGCCCTCTTCGCCCGCTATCCCACGCCGGCCGACCTGGCCGCAGCCGACCCGTCGGAGGTGGAACGGCTGGTCCATCCCACTGGGTTCTTCCGGGCGAAGACCCGGAGTTTGCTGGGAATGGCGGTCGCTCTGCAGGATCGGTTTGGCGGCCAGGTGCCGCCCGCCATGGCGGATCTGGTGACCATCCCGGGTGTGGGCCGCAAGACGGCCAATGTGGTCCGCAGCGTCGGGTTCGGCCTGCCCGGTCTGCCCGTTGACACCCATGTCGGCCGCCTCTCCCGCCGCTTGGGGCTGACCGTGGAGACGGACCCGGTGAAGGTGGAGGCCGATCTCGACGCCATCGTCCCGGCCCGGGAACGGGGTGCGTTCAGCCTGCGGCTCATTTTGCACGGCCGGCGGGTCTGCCAGGCCCGGAAACCCCGGTGCGGGGAATGCGTCCTGGCCGGGATTTGTCCCAAAATCGGTGTGGTTGAAATGGCGGCCCGAGTGGGAACAAAGTCCACCAGGTAGTACGTTCTAATGACCGAGGGATCAGGTTCCCGCCACCTGGATCCCCCTGGCGGTACCTGGGTTCCGCCGCCCGGGCCGCCCCCCGATGGCGCCCCTACGGGGCGCCATCGGCGCGTTCAACCAGAGTTTCTCCGAAGGCGTTCGTTTAAGGTGGCCAGCCGGCGGTGACCGGCCCGGAGGGACCGCTCGACGGCGAACAGGTCCTGCGCCGCCCAGTCGGACTGGGTGTTGGCCAGGCTCTCGGCGATGGTGGTGATGCGCTTGGTCAGGTCCTCCAGGGCGGTGGCCAGCGAGGAAAGCTCGGGGCCCGGAAGGGAGGCGGGGGTGGGCACGGCCCCTGGTTTATCCCACGATGGCGCCCTGGCCGGCCCCGGTACCATCGGTGCATGCTCAGCCGCCTCGACCTGCGGGGTGCCGGCGGCGACCTCCGTTCCCGCCTGCCCCGGCCCGCCCCATCCGGGCCGCCGCCGATCGACGCGGTGCGGGAGATCCTGGCCGAGGTCCGCAAGCGGGGCGACGACGCCGTCCGGGAGTACACCCTCCGCTTCGACAAGGCCGCCATCGACGAGCTCCGGGTGCCACCGGAGGAGCTCCAGGCTGCGCTGAGGGCCACCCCGCCGGCCCTGCGCATCGCCCTGGAGGCGGCCCACGGCTCGATCACCGCCTATCACCGCACCCAGCTCCATGACTCGCCGCCCTACGTGCGTGACGGCATCGCCATCCAGGAGCTGCGCCGGCCGGTGGACCGGGCCGGCGTCTACGTGCCGGGCGGCCGGGCCGGATACCCGTCCACCGTGCTGATGACCGCCCTCCCGGCCCGGGTGGCCGGCGTGCGCGAGGTGGTTCTGTGCGTGCCGCCCCAGCCCGACGGCACCGTCAACCAGCCGACCCTGGCCGCCGCGGCCCTGGCCGGCGTGACCGAGGTGTACCGGATCGGCGGCGCCCAGGCCATCGGCGCCATGGCCTACGGCACGGACAGCATCCGCCCCGTCGACGTCATCGTCGGCCCCGGCAACGTCTACGTGGCCCTGGCCCAGCGGGAGGTGGCCGCCGAGGGGGCCGTCGGTGTGTCGTCGGCCTTCGCCGGCCCGTCCGAGGTGGTCGTCATTGCCGATGCCACCACGCCGGTGGAGTTTGCCGCCATCGACGTGATCGTGCAGGCCGAGCACGGCCCCGACGGCCTGGCCTGGCTGATCACGTGGGACGAGGCGGTGGCCGACGCCGTGACGGAGGCCGTCGCCCGCCTGGTGGCCGAGTCGCCCCGGCGGGCCGACATCGAGGCCACCCTCTCCGCCGGCGGCTACTGCGCAGTGGCCGACGGCCCTGAGCAGGCCATGGAGGTGGCCAACCTCATCGCCCCCGAGCACCTGGAGCTGATGTGCGAGCGGCCGCACGCCCTGCTCCCGCTCGTCCGCCACGCCGGCGCCGTGTTCTGCGGGCCGTGGTCGCCGGCGTCGGTGGGCGACTACCTGGCCGGTCCCAGCCACGTGCTGCCTACCTACGGCTCGGCCCGCTTCGCCGGCGGCCTCCGGGTCGACGACTTCCTGCGCCACATCCACGCCATCACCCTCGACGCCGACGCCCTGGCCGGCGTGGCCGGCAGCGTGGCCGCCATCGCGGATGCCGAGGGCCTCACGGCCCACGCCGAGTCGGTCCGGATGCGCACCCGGTGATCCAGAGCGGCCCGGGAGGCCGGTCCATGATTTCCGTTCGAGACGATCTGGCCGAGCTGGAGGGGTACCACTCGGCCCAGGTCACCGTCGACGTCCGCCTGAACACCAACGAGTCGCCCTATCCGCCGCCGCCGGCGTGGCGAGAAGCGTTCCTGGAGGAGCTGGCTGCCGTCCCGTTCAACCGGTACCCAGACCGGGAGGCGCGCGACCTGCGAACCGCCATCGGCGAGCTGCACGGGGTCGGCCCCGAGCAGATCCTGGCCGCGAACGGGTCCAACGAGGTCATCCAGGCGCTGTGCCTGGCCTACGGCGGCGCCGGCCGCACCGTCGCCGTCTTCGAGCCGACCTACGCCCTCCACTCCCACATCCCCCGCATCACGGGGACGGGCGTGGCCGTGGGGGAGCGCCGGCCCGACTTCACCCTCGACCCCACCGAGGTCACCCACGTCGTCACCAAGGCCCAGCCGGCGATCACCTTCCTCTGCTCGCCGAACAACCCCACCGGAGTAATCGACCCGACTGCGGTGGTGGAGGCCGCCCTGGCCACGGCTCCCGGCCTGGTCGTCGTCGACGAGGCCTACGGCCAGTTCACCCCCACCTCTGCCCTGCCGCTGGTGGCCGACGGCGTGCCCCTGGTGGTCACCCGCACCTTTTCCAAGACGTGGTCGATGGCCGCCTGCCGGCTGGGGTACTGCGTGGCGCCGGCGGCGATCGTCGCCGCCGCCGAGCGGGCCGTCCTGCCCTACCACCTCGACGCCGCCACCCAGATCGCCGGCCGCCTGGCCCTGCGCTTCACCGCTGAGATGGAGGCCCGGGTTGCCGCCCTCGTGTCGGAGCGCGAGCGCTTGGCGACCGCCCTGTCCGAGCTGCGGGTCGACACGTGGCCGTCCGGCGCCAACTTCCTGCTGTTCCGCCCCCGCGACGTCGATGGGCCGGCGGGCCCGAGCGGCCCCCTGAGCGGCGAGGCCGTGTGGAAGGGCCTGGTCGAGCGCTCGGTCCTCGTGCGCAATTGCTCGTCCTGGCCCCGCCTCGACGGCTGCCTCCGAGTCACCGTCGGCACCCCCGCCGAGGACGACGCCTTTTTGTCCGCCCTGAGAGAGGTCCTGTCGTGAGCCGCGTCGCCACCAAGTCCCGCATCACCAAGGAGACGTCGATCGAGATCCGCCTCGACCTCGACGGCACCGGCCAGACCAAGGTCAGCACCGGCCTCCCGTTCTTCGACCACATGGTCGATCAGCTCGGCCGCCACGGCGGCTTCGACCTGGAGCTGACCGCCGCCGGCGACCTCCAAGTCGATGCCCACCACACCGTGGAGGACGTCGGCATCGCCCTGGGCGAGTGCCTGCGGGAGGCCCTGGGCGACAAGGCCGGCGTGCGCCGGTTTGCCTCCATGTCCCTGCCCCTCGACGAGGCGCTGGTCGAGGTCGCGCTCGACCTCTCGGGCCGGCCCTACCTGCACTACGAGGTCGAGCCGGGCACCGAGCCCCTCGGCTCTCCTCCGTTCGACCCCCAGCTGGCCGAGGAGTTCTGGCGGGCCTTCGCCACCTCCGCCCTCATCACCCTCCACCTCGACCTGAAGCGAGGCAAGAACTCCCACCACATCCTGGAGGCGTCGTTCAAGGGCGTGGCCCGGGCCCTTCGCGACGCCGTGCGCATCGAAGGCACCGGCGTACCGTCGACCAAAGGGACTCTGTGACCAAGGAAACACAGTGATCGCAGTCCTCGACTACGGGATCGGGAACCTGCGGTCGGCCCAGAAGGCGCTGGAGAAGGTGGGCGCCGAGGCGGTGCTGACCGCCGACCCGGCCGTTGTCGCCGGCGCCGCGGGCGTGGTCCTGCCTGGTGTCGGCCATGTCGGCCGGTGCCTGGAGGCGCTGCGGGACAGCGGCCTCGAGGAGCCGGCGAAGGCGGCCATCGGCGCCGGCACGCCGTTCCTCGGGATCTGCGTCGGCATGCAGATGCTCTACGACGGCTCCGAGGAGGCACCCGATGTCAAGGGCTTGGGGGTGCTGGCCGGCACCGTCCGGCTGCTGCCCGACACCGTCAAGCGCCCGCAGATGCAGTGGAACGTGCTCGACCGCCGGCCGACCCCGATGCTCGCCGGCCTAGAGGACCCGATCTGGATGTACTTCGTCCACTCGTATGCCCCGGAGCCCTCCGATGACGTGGTTGCCACCTGCGATTACGGCGGCCCCGTGGTCGCCGCCGTCGTCCGCCACAACCTTTGGGCCACCCAGTTCCACCCCGAGAAGTCCGGCGCCGCCGGCCTCCACCTGCTGGCCAACTTCGTCACGTGCTGCTCTACCCGGCCATAGACCTCCGGGGCGGCCGGGTGGTCCGCCTCTACCAGGGAGACTTCGACAAGGAGACGGTCTACGGGATGGACCCCGTCGCCGTGGCCGAGGCCTACGCCGCCGCCGGCGCCCGCTGGATCCACGTCGTCGACCTCGACGCCGCTCGCACCGGCACGCCGGAGAACCGACCGGTGATCGCGGCAATCGCCGGCGCCGTCGACATCAACGTGCAGGCCAGCGGCGGCGTCCGCGACCAGGCGTCGGCGGAGGAGCTGCTGGCGTGCGGGGTGGACCGTGTGGTCATCGGCACGGCGGCGGTGGAGCACCCCGCGCTGGTGATCGAGCTCGCCTCGCACCACCAGATCGCGGTCGGGATCGACACCCGCGGGCGGGATGTTGCGGTCAGGGGCTGGACCGAGGGGTCCGGCGTTGACCTGTTCGACCTCCTGGCCCGCTACGCCGGCACCGGCGTCGCCGCCGTCATCGTCACCGACATCAGCCGGGACAGCACGCTCGAGGGCCCCGACGTCGAGGGCCTGGCCGCCGTCGTCGAGGCCACCGACATCCCGGTGATCGCCTCCGGCGGCGTCGGTTCGCTCGCCGATCTGGAAATGCTCAGCGAGCTGCCGCTCGAAGGTGCCATCGTCGGCAAGGCCCTGTACGAGGGGAACTTCACGGTGGAGGAGGCCATCGCAGCATGCGGGCAGTGAGGGTGATTCCCTGCCTCGACGTCGACAACGGCCGGGTGGTCAAGGGCGTGAACTTCGTCGACCTGCGTGACGCCGGCGACCCGGTCGAGCTGGCCGCCCGCTACGACGCCGAGGGCGCCGACGAGGTGGTGTTCCTCGACATCACCGCCAGCTCCGACGCCCGCAACACCATGGTCGACGTCGCCCGCCGCACCGCGGAGACGGTGTTCATCCCCTTCGCCGTCGGCGGCGGCATCCGCAGCGTCGACGATGCCCGAGCCTTGCTCAGGGCTGGCGCCGACAAGGTGGGTGTCAACACTGCCGCGGTGGAGCGGCCCCAGCTGATCGCCGAGCTGGCCGGCGAGTTCGGCGCCCAGTGCGTCGTCGTCGCCATCGACGCGAAGGACCGCCGGGTGTTCACCCACGGCGGCCGCACGCCGACGCCGCTCGACGCCGTGGCCTGGGCCGAGGAGTGCGAGCGGCTGGGCGCCGGCGAGATCCTGCTGACGTCCATGGACCGCGACGGCACCCGCAGCGGCTTCGACCTGGAGATGACCCGGGCGGTGTGCGACGCCACCGGCATCCCGGTCATTGCCAGCGGGGGCGTGGGCACCCTCGACCACCTCGCCGACGGCGCCCTGGCCGGCGGGGCCGACGCCGTGCTGGCCGCGTCGATCTTTCATTTCGGCGAGCACACCGTTCGCGAGGCCAAGGAGCACCTGGCGGCCAGGGGGATCCCCGTCCGTCCCGCTTGACGTGAGCAATTACGCTCGGGTTGGTGATGTCGGAACCGCGGGTCCTTTCCATCGTTCTCGCCGGCGGCGAGGGCAAACGGCTCTTCCCCCTCACCGCCGACCGGGCCAAGCCCGCGGTGCCCTTCGCCGGCCACTACCGGCTGATCGACTTCGCCCTTTCGAACCTGGCCAACGCCAACTACCTGCGCATGGTCGTGCTCACCCAGTACAAGAGCCACAGCCTGGGCCAGCACCTGTCGCGGACGTGGCGGCTGTCGACCCTGCTCGACACCTACGTGACCATGGTGCCGGCCCAGATGCGCCACGGGCCGAAGTGGTTCGCCGGCTCGGCCGATGCCATCTTCCAGAACCTCAACCTCATCGGCGACGACCGGCCCGATTACATCTGCGTCTTCGGCGCCGACCACATCTACCGCATGGATCCGAGGCAGATGGTGGAGGCCCACATCGACTCCGGCGCCGGCGTCACCGTCGCCGGCATCCGGGCGCCACGGACCGAGGCCTCCGCGTTCGGCGTGATCGACCCCGGCATCGGCACCAAGATCGAGGCCTTCCTGGAGAAGCCGGAAGACCCGCCCGGGCTCCCCGACTCGCCCGACGAGGTGTTCGCCTCCATGGGCAACTACGTCTTCACAGCCAAGACCCTGGTCGACATCGTCACCGAGGACGCCAAGGACGAGGAGTCCCGCCACGACATCGGCGGCGACATCATCCCCGCGCTGGTCAAGGCCGGCGAGGCCCACGTGTACGACTTCAACTCCAACGTCGTCCCCGGGGCGACCGACCGGGACCGCGCCTACTGGCGCGACGTGGGGACCCTGGACAGCTACTACGACTCCCACCGCGACCTGGTGTCGGTCTATCCGGTGTTCAACCTGTACAACAGGAAGTGGCCGATCTACACGTCCGTCCCCCAGCTTCCGCCGGCCAAGTTCGTGCTCGAGGACGGCGGCCGCACCGGCCGGGCCTTCAACTCCCTCGTCAGCACCGGGTGCATCATCTCCGGTTCCACCGTGCGGAACTCGGTGCTGTCGCCCGGGGTCATCGTCGACTCCCACGCCCTCGTGGAGGACTCCGTGCTGATGCACGACGTGGTGGTCGGAGAGGGGGCGGTCGTGCGGCGGTCGATCGTCGACAAGCACGTCGTCATCCCGCCGGGCGCCCGGATCGGCTGCGACCCCGAGGCCGACCGCCGGCGCTTCACCCTTTCGCCCAACGGGATCACCGTGCTGGGCAAGGGCCACGTCATCACCGACCCTTGACCGGCCCGGGAGGCCGGTCCAGGGAGCATTCACTGGGCCACCCCTCGAAGAGGGTGGACCGGTGAGGGTCTCTGTTCTGACACGCGAGTACCCGCCGGAGGTCTACGGCGGGGCGGGCGTCCACGTCACCCACCTGGTCGAGCAGCTGGCCAAGCTGGTCGACGTCGAGGTCCAATGCTTCGGCGCGCCTCGCGACGCCGCCGGCGTGCGGGCCTACCGGCCGTGGGCCGACGTCGCCGCCGATCGACCGGCTCTGCAGGCGATGTCGGTCGACCTCCCCATGGCGGCCGGATGCGCCGGCGCCGACCTGGTCCACAGCCACACCTGGTACGCCAATCTCGGCGGCCACCTGGGCGGGCTCCTCCACGGCATCCCCCACGTGATGACCGCCCACAGCCTCGAGCCCCTGCGGCCGTGGAAGCGCGAGCAGCTGGGCGGCGGCTACGAGCTGTCGCTTTTCTGCGAGCGGACCGCGGTCGAGGGGGCGGCGGCCATCATCGCCGTGTCTGCTGGCATGCGAGCCGACATCCTGGCCACCTACCCCTCCGTCGACCCGGACAGGGTTGTGGTCATCCACAACGGGATCGACACCGACGCCTGGCGGCCGCTGCCCGACGCCGGCGCCCTCACCGGGCTGGGGATCGACCCGGAGCGGCCGGTGGTGGCGTTCGTGGGCCGCATCACCCGCCAGAAGGGCGTGGACCACGCGCTGGACGCCGCCGACCTGATCGACCCGAACGCCCAGGTGGTCCTGTGCGCCGGCGCCCCGGACACCCCGGAGATCGGCGACGAGATGCGCCGGCGGGCCGCCGCCGCCGCCGCCCGCCGCGGAGGGATCGTCTGGATCGAAGAGATGCTGTCGAGGGAGGCCCTGAGCGCGATCCTGACCGCGGCGATGGTGTTCATCTGCCCATCGGCCTACGAGCCGTTCGGGCTGACCAACCTCGAGGCCATGGCCTGCGAGACGGCCGTCGTGGCCTCGGCGGTCGGCGGGATCCCCGAGATCGTGGTCGAGGACGTCACCGGCCACCTGGTCCCCTACGTGGACGACCCCGCCGAGTTCGCCGCCGGCCTCGCCGGCCGGGTCAACGCCCTGCTGGGTGACCCGGCCCGGGCCGCGGCCATGGGCCGGGCCGGACGGCTCCGGGCCATCGAGCACTTCGGCTGGCCGGCGATCGCGGCCCGTACCGTGGCGCTCTACGAGAGACTCGCAGTGTGACGAAGCAGCCGATCACCATGCTGGCCGACCGGCTGCTTGTGCAGATCCCCCAGACGGAGGGGGAGCGGGCCAGCCGGGGCGGCATCCTCATCCCGGCCACCGCCCAGGTCTCCAAGCGCCTGGCGTGGGCCGAAGTGGTCGCCATCGGGCCCCAGGTCCGCAACATCGAGCCGGGCGACTCGGTGCTGTTCAACCCCGAGGACCGCTACGAGGTGGAGGTGCGAGGCGAGGATTACATCATCCTGCGTGAGCGCGACATCCACGCCGTGGCCTCCGAACGCATCGAAGGCGGAACCGGCCTCTACTTGTAGGCTGGGCCCGTGCCGGTCTCCACTCCGATCGCTGCCAACGAGGCAGATCTCGCTCACGTCACCTTCAACGCCGAGGGCCTCGTGCCGGCCATCGTGCAGGAGCAGGGCACCGGCCGGGTCCTGATGATGGCGTGGATGAACCCCGACTCCCTACGCCGCACCCTGGAGACGGGGCGCACCTGGTTCTGGAGCCGGTCGCGCCAGGAGTACTGGTGCAAGGGCGAGACCTCCGGCGACCGCCAGTTCGTCCGGGAGGCGTACTACGACTGCGACGGCGACACGCTGCTCTTCGTGGTCGAGCAGGAGGGGCGGGGCGCGTGCCATACCGGCGAGCGGAGCTGTTTCTACCGGGCCTTTGGTGCAACCGAGTAGGGCCGACTTCCACGCGCTGGCTGCGGCTCACACCGTTGTGCCGGTCTGGCGGGAGGTCGTCGCCGACCTGGAGACGCCGGTCTCGGCCTTCCTGAAGCTCGTCGGGCCGACGGGCAGTGGGTTTCTGCTCGAGTCGGTAGAGAACGGCGACACGTGGGGCCGCTTCTCGTTTGTGGGCCGTGACCCCTCCCTCGTGCTCGTGGCCCGGGGCGGAGTCATCGAGGTCGACGGGCGGCTGCCCGCCGGCGTGCCGCTGGACCGCGGCGTACTGGCGGCGCTGGAGGGCGTCCTGTCGGTGTACCGGTCGCCGGTGGTGCCCGACCTGCCGCCGCTGCACGGTGGTGTCGTCGGCTTCCTGGGCTACGACGTGGTGCGGGAGGTCGAGCGCCTGCCCGTTCCGCCGCCCGACGACCTGGGCCTGCCCGACGCCGTCCTGTCGGTCATCGGCCACTTGGCCGCCTTTGACCACTGGCGCCAGCGGGTCTGCCTGATCGAGAACGTGCTGGTGGGCGAGGGTGCCACGCCGGCCGAGCTGGACCTGGCCTACGACTCCGCCGCGTCCCGGCTGGAAGCGTCGGCCGCCGACCTGGGCCAGCCGCTGCCCTACCTCCCGGCGGTGCCACCGGATCCCTCCGACCCCCTGCCCGAGGTCCGCTCCACCGTCGGCACTCGGGCCTACTGCGACGCCGTCGAGGTAGCCAAGGAGCACATCCTCGCCGGCGACATCTTCCAGGTCGTACTCTCCCAGCGCTTCGACCTCGACCTCGACGCCGACCCGTTCGACGTCTACCGGGTCCTCCGCCAGGTCAACCCCAGCCCGTACATGTACTTCCTGCGCCATCCCGAGGTGACCGTGGTCGGCTCGTCGCCCGAGCCCATGGTCCAGCTCCGGGACGGCAAGGTGGTGTCCCGTCCCATCGCCGGCACCCGCCGGCGGGGGCGCACGCCCGAGGAGGATCGCCGGCTGGCCGGCGAGCTGGTCGAGCACCCCAAGGAGGTGGCCGAGCACATCATGCTGGTCGACCTGGCCCGCAACGACGTCGGCCGCGTCGTGCGCTTCGGCACCGAGACCGTCGACGAGCTGATGACCCTGGAGCGCTACAGCCACGTCATGCACCTCACCTCGCAGGTGTCCGGCGAGCTGACGCCGGGCAAGGGCCCGATCGACGTCCTGCGGGCCACCCTGCCCGCCGGCACCGTCTCGGGCGCCCCCAAGGTCCGGGCCATGGAGATCATCGACTCCCTGGAGCCGACCAAGCGCGGTCCCTACGCCGGCGTCGTGGGGTACCTGGACTTCTCCGGCAACCTCGACACGGCCATCGCCATCCGCACCATGCTGGTGGCGGCCGACGGCCGGGCGTCGGTCCAGGCCGGCGCCGGCATCGTCGCCGACAGCGACCCTCACGCCGAGGACGAGGAGTGCCGCAACAAGGCGGCCGCCCTGCTGGCCGCCGTCCCGGCCGCCCGCCGTATGAGAGTGGAGCCGACGCATGTCTGAGCCGATCATGACTGAGGACTACCGGGCCTTTCGGGAGTCGGCTGGCGCCGTCGAGCTGCCGCGCGACTTCGTGCGGGCCGCCGGCCCCGACGTGAACTCGTTCCTGCAGGGCCAGCTGTCCCAAGACGTCCTGGATCTCGCCGTAGGGGCGTCCACCTGGGCGCTCCTGCTGCAGCCCCAGGGCAAGGTGACCGCCTTCCTGCGGGTGCTGCGGGTGGGCGACGAGGAGGTCGTCCTGGAGACCGACGCCGGCTTCGGGCCGGCGGTGATCGAGCGGCTGAACCGGTTCAAGTTGCGCGTCAACTGCGACCTCGACCCGCTGGCCTGGCGGTGCATCGCCGTCCGGGGGCCGAAGGCGCACGACCTGGTGCCCGACGGCGTGGTGGCCGACTGGCCGGGGTTGCCCGGTCGGGACCTGGTGGGGGAGTCGCCGGCCGTCCCGGCCGGCGTGACCGAGTGCGGGCTGGACGCCTACGAGGTCGTGCGCATCGAGGCCGGCATCCCCGTCATGGGCTCGGAGCTCGACGAGGGCACCATCCCGGCTGAGGCCGGCGTGGTCGACATGTCCGTCAGCTTCAACAAGGGCTGCTACACCGGCCAGGAGCTGGTGGCTCGCATCGACTCGCGGGGCGGCAACGTCCCGCGGCGGCTCCGGGGTCTCGTCCTGGGGGAGGGGCCGGCGCCGGTGGGCGCCACCGTCCACGCCGACGACAAGGAGGTCGGCCGGCTGACCAGTGTGGCGTTCTCGCCCGGGCTCGACGCCACCGTCGCCCTGGCCTACGTGCGCCGGGCCGTGCAGCCGCCGGCGGAGGTCACGGTGGAGTGGGAAGGGGGCTCGTTGCCCGCCCGGGTCGAGGCCCTGCCGCTCGTGCCGTGAGGTTTCGCCGGCTGACAGGTGTCCTACTCCTGATGGTGGCAGCCGCATGCAACGGTGGGTCGCCCGCTGCCGCGCCGGAGGCGACATCTCCCGTGGTGACCACGTTCCCCCCGATGACCGCGCCGGCGCCGTCGACCACGGAGAGGGCGACCACCACGTCGACCACGATGCGCCCGACCACCACGCTGACCACCTTGCTGGCGTTCGGGCCGGGAGAGGCCAGCATCGTCGGGACCGTCTCCGGTCCCGCCGGGCCGGTGGACGGGGCGATCGTGCGGGTCGAGCGCCTGGTGGGCAAGGAGGTGGCCAGCCAGGACGTCACGAGCGCTGGCGGCGGCACATGGGGGGTGACGTCGGTCCTGGGCGGGACCTACCGGATCCGTGCGTTCAGGCCACCCGACTTCGGAAGTTCGCCCACGGCGGCGGTCTTCCTGGCCGCCAACGAGCGCAAGATCGTCGACCTGAAGATGCCGGCAGCCACCGGCGACCGGATCACCGCCACCGTCAGCCCCAACCCGCCACGGGTCGATCAGACGGCGACGATCACCGTCCAGGTGGGCGCCGGGCGGGTCGACGACCAGGGGCGGCCGGCGATCACTCCCCGACCGGGGGTCCCGCTCAGCCTGGCGCCGGCCGCCGGGATCGTCCTGGAGGGTACGCCGCAAGCCCTCACCGACGCGAATGGCTCGGCCGCCTGGCGGTTCCGCTGCCTGGCCGAGGGGGCGAACACCTTCCAGCTGACGGTGGGCACGGGCCTGACCCAGGTGACGATCCCCTCCTGCGGCCCCGGCGCCCCGCCGCCGGCGCCGACCACGACCCGGCGCTGAGCTCTACCCGGCCGCCTGCCAGGGGCGCAGGGTGACGTTCATCCGGGTGCCGCCGGCGGCGAGGCGCTCGGCGGTGACCGTGCCGCCCATGGCCGTCACCAGCTCGGCCACGATGGCCAGCCCGAGGCCGGTCCCCACCTGGCGGGCCGGCGCCCGGGTCGACTGCCAGAACGGCTCGAAGACGTGCGCCAGGTCGTCGTCGGGGATGCCGGGGCCGTCGTCGTCGACCCAGGCGGCGGTGCTGGCGGTTCCCACCCGGATCGAGCCGGCGGCGAACTTCAGGGCGTTCTCGACCAGGTTGGCCATCACCTGAGCCAGGCGGTCCGGGTCGGCGGCGGCGTGGGCGGTTCCGGGCTGGCAGTCGACGGTGAGGTCGACGCCGGCGGCGTCGGCTGCGGGCCGGAACCCCTCGGCGGTGTCGGCCACCACCTCGGCCACGTCGGTGGCCCGGACGTCGAGGGAGAAGCGGCGGGCGTCGAGCTTGGCCAGCTCGAGCAGGTCGCCGACCAGTCGCTCGAGCCGGCGGGCTTCGGCGCTGACGATGCCGGCGGCGTGCGCAGGGTCAGGAGCCTTGCCGTCGGCGATGGCCTCGGTGAACCCTCGGATGGAGGTGAGGGGTGTCCGCAGGTCGTGGGAGACCGACAGCAGGAACTGGCGCTCGAGGCCGCGGGACCGCTCGAGCCCCTCGGCCATGGCGTTGATCGAGCGGGCCAGTCCGGCCAGCTCCTCACCGTCGGCCGGGTTCTCGGGCACCCGGGCGGAGAGGTCGCCGGCGGCGATGCGGCCGGTGGCGACCTGGGCCTCCCGGAGAGGCCGGGTGAGGCGCCGGCCCAGGTTGGCAGCGACACCGGCGGCCGCCAGTGCGGTGAGCAGGACCAGCACGAAGAACCACGGGCCGACGACATCGGGCGTGGTGTCGACCCGGCGCGTGAGCACGACGGCCATCAGGTTGTCGTCCCGCTCGGCAGGGGCGGCGGCGAAGACCAGGGGACCGCGTGTGCCGGTGACGACCCGGCCCTGGCGCAGCCGTTCGACGTCGAGGTCGCCGATGGTGAGGCCGGCCGGGATGCCGGGGCCGGCCCTGGGACGGCAGGTGCCCTCGACACACACGACGGCGCCGTCCTCGAGCCGCAACGCAACCTGCACGGCGGCGAGGCCCACCCGCTCGACCGTCTCGATCCGCCGGGCCAGGCGCTGGGCCTGGTCGCCGAGGTCCAGGCGCACCTGGGTGCGGGCCTCGAGGCGGGTGACCAGGAGCGTGGCGACCGTCGCCAGCAGGAGGGCGCCGGTCACGACCGCAACCATTGTGAGGGTGAGCCGGCGGGTCAAGCGGGTCAGCCGAGACGGTAGCCGACGCCCCACACGGTGGCGAGGGGCAGGCCGGGGCCCAGCTTCTTGCGCAGCTGGCGCACGTGGACGTCGACGGTGCGCTCGTCGCCGTACCAGCCGTGGCCCCACACGCCGTCGAGGAGCTGCTGGCGGGTGAGGGCGAGGCCGGCGTTCTCCGCCAGGTAGCGCAGGAGGTCGAACTCGCGGGTGGTGAGGGCCACCACCTCGCCGCCGCGCCTGGCCTCCCGGCGCAGGAGGTCGACCTCCACGTCGCCGGCGACAAGCACCTCGGCGCTACGCGGTCCGTCGGTCCGGCGGAGAATGGCCTTCACCCGGGCCACCAGCTCCCGGGGGGCGAACGGCTTGGTCAGGTAGTCGTCCGCGCCCAGCTCCAGCCCGAGCACCCGGTCGATCTCGCCGTCGCGTGCGGTCAGCATGAGGATGGGCACGTCGCCACCGGCCCGCAGGCGCCGGCACACCTCCAGCCCGTCCATGCCGCCGGGGAGGCCGACGTCGAGGATCACCATGCGGGGCCGCTGGTCCCGCACCGCCTCCAGCCCCCGCTCGCCCGTCCCCGCCTGCACCACCCGGAAACCCTCCTGGCGCAGGTACAGCTCGACCAGGTCGGCGATGTTCCGGTCGTCCTCGACCACCACGACAGTCGCCTCGCTCATCCGCCGGCCATCGTCGCACGCCTTCCGTGGAGGATCGTGTGCACCAGGACTACAAATTCTGCTCGAACTCGCTTTGCGTCCACCGTGTGGCGCCGGCCCTAGCGGCGAGGAGCACCCGGAGTGCGGCGCCGTTCCGCGTGCATCGGGATCAAGAGGCCCCGCCGGCCCGGTGGGCGATGACGTGTGACGTCACGCCGGCATCGAGGAGCTGTCTGCGGCTCACTGCGGCGTGCTGCCCAGCGGCGATGGAAGCGATGATCCGGTCGGTCTTCTCGGCGCCCCGGCCAACCAGGGGGGTGCGACAACTACGATCGTTGCAAATGGGAACTGTCCTCGACCGCATCGTCGCTGCCCACCGGGAGGCGGCGGCGGCCGACACCCGGGATCCGGGCAAGCTCAGGGAACAGGCGGAGGCGGCGCCGCCGCCCCGCAAGTTCCGGAAGTCCATGGGCCGCTGGGGCCTCGACGTGATCGCCGAGTTCAAGCGGCGGTCACCTTCGAAGGGCGACCTCGCCCCCGACCTCGATCCCGCCGCCCTGGCCCAGGCCTACGCCGCCGGCGGGGCCGTCGCCCTGTCGGTGCTCACCGACCATGAGTTCTTCGGCGGCTCGCCGGAGGACCTGGCCGCCGCCCGAGACGCCACCAACCTGCCGGTCCTGCGCAAGGACTTCACCGTCGACGAGCGCGACATCTACGACGCCCGCATCATGGGCGCCGACGCCGTCCTGCTGATCGTCGCCGCCCTCTCAGACGAGGAGCTGAAGAAGTTCCGGGCCCTGGCCCACGACCTCGGCATGGCCGCCATCGTGGAAGTCCACGACGCGGACGAGATGAAGCGGTCGCTGCCGGCGCACCCCGACATCATGGGCGTCAACCAGCGCGACCTCCGCACGTTCGAAGTCGACAAGAGCCGGGCGATCCGCCTGTCCCGCAGCATTCCCGCCGGCATGCTGAAAGTGGCCGAGTCGGGCATCGAGAGCGCGCAGGACCTCGTCCGCCTGCGCGACGCCGGTTACGACGGCGCCCTCGTCGGCGAGCATCTGATCACCGCACCTGACCCCGCAGAGGCACTCCGGCGGCTGAGAGAAGGGACCGCATGAGCACCATCGACCGCTGGACACTGCCCGCCGACCGCGTCCCGCCGGCGTGGTTCAACGTCGTCCCCCATCTGCCGACGCCGCTGCAGCCGCCGCTGCACCCGGCGACCCGCCAGCCCGTGGGCCCTGACGACCTGGCGCCGCTGTTCCCCATGGCCCTGATCGGCCAGGAAGTGACCGCCGAGCCGTGGGTTGACGTCCCGGGCGAGGTGCTCGACATCCTGCGCACCTGGCGCCCCACGCCCTTGGTCCGCGCCCGCCGGCTCGAGGAGGCCCTCGGCACGCCGGCCCGCATCTACTTCAAGGACGAGTCGGTGTCGCCGGCGGGCTCCCACAAGCCGAACACCGCCATCGCCCAGGCGTTCTATAACAAGCAGGAGGGCGTCACCCGCCTGGCCACCGAGACCGGCGCCGGCCAGTGGGGGAGTGCCCTGTCCCTGGCCTGCGCCCTGTTCGGCATGGAGTGCAAGGTCTACATGGTCCGGGCGTCGTACGAGCAGAAGCCGTACCGGCGGATCATGATCGAGACGTGGGGCGGCTCCGTGGTGCCCTCGCCGGTCGACGACCCCACCCACACCGGCTCGCTCGGCTCCGCCATCAGCGACGCGGTGCGGGATGCCGCCACCCGGGACGACACCCACTACGCCCTCGGCTCGGTCCTGAACCACGTCCTGCTCCACCAGACCGTCATCGGCCTCGAGGCCAAGGAGCAGCTGGCCCTGGCTGGCGAGGGGCTGCCCGACGTCGTCATCGGCAGCTGCGGCGGCGGCTCCAATCTGGCCGGCATCGCGTTGCCCTTCGTGCCCGACGCCGGCGTGCGTCTGGTCGCCGTCGAGCCGTCCTCCTGCCCGACGTTGACCTCGGGGCGGTTCGACTACGACTTCGGCGACACCGCCGGCATGACGCCGCTGCTGGCCATGTACACCCTGGGCCACGACTTCGTGCCCCCGCCGATCCACGCCGGCGGCCTCCGCTACCACGGTGACGCCCCCATCATCTCCAACCTGGTCCAGGCCGGCCGGATGGAGGCGGTGGCCTATCCCCAAGGCAAGGTGTTCGACGCCGCCGTCCAGTTCGCCCGCACCCAAGGCAGCATCCCGGCGCCCGAGACCTCCCACGCCATACGGGCCGCCGTCGACGAGGCGCTGCTGGCCAAGGAGGAGGGCGCGGAGAGGGTGATCCTGTTCTCCTACTCCGGTCACGGCCTGCTCGACCTGTCCGCCTATGACGACTACCTGAACGACCGTCTGGACGGGTGAGGCGGGCGCTGGCCGGGGCGGCGCTCGCCACCGGGCGCAGCGGTCCGGGCGATCGAGGCGAGGCGGTCTGGGGCTTCTACCTCGCGCTCTTGGGCGTGATCGTCATGCTCGCGAGCCCTTTGTCCTCGTTCACGCTGTGGCTCTGCACCGGGAGCTGCTAGGGCAGCTTCAACAGGCCGGGCAGGCGGAACGCCAGCCATGGCTTGGTGCCCCACGGCAGCACCTGCATCTTCAGCACCGGGCCGGCGAGGCCGGTGCGGTGCCACGCCAGCAGCATGACGGCCCGGGGGTCGGCCCACAGGTGGCAGTCCACCCGCCGGTCCGACGGATCCTCGATGACCAGCCCCCCGTCGGCGAACACAAAGTGGTACCGCCCGCCTCCCCGCACCCGGATGTCGTAGGTGGCTCGCACGCCGGCGATCTTCTCGGGATTGACCGCGAAGTCCGGCCGGGCCAGTGACCGGTACATCGGGCAGATGAACCCCTCGAACGCCACCCGGGCGTCACGCTGCTCGATCCGCCAGCGCCCTTCCGTGGCCTCCGCCAGGTCGAGACCGTGGACCATCGACTCGTTCAGGATGTGCCCGGCCAGGGTGATGGCCGTCACCTTGATGCCCGCCAGCCACAGTCGGGGCTCGGTGCCCCGCATGCCCTGGGCGATGCGCAGGAACTCGCCGGCGGCCCGCTCGAGTCGCTCCGCCAGGGCCGAGGGTTCGCAGACCGCCTCGTCCCGCACCTTGGCCTGGGTCAGCTCGGCCAGGTCGCAGAGGTCGTCGAGCGCCACTGGCAGCTCGTTCAGCAGGTCAAGGTCGACCTCGTAGACGTGGGTGATGTGGGCCGCAAGCTGGCCGGCGGTCCACACCCCGAGCGCCGGCGCCGCGGGGTCGGGGACGGCGCGGATCAGGGTCGCGATCCGGCTAGCCATGGACGCTACCGCCGAAAGCGCTTCAGACCAGCCGACCAGGGTCGGAGGCATGGCCGGCAATAGAACCACAAACCGGTACCGTCGGGGGGTGTTCGTCAAGATTTGTGGCACGACCAGCGAGCCGGATGCGTTGCTGGCCGTGGCCATGGGCGCCGACGCGGTGGGCTTCATCTTCGCCCCCTCGCCTCGCCAGATCGCCCCGGGGATCGCGTCGGACATCGTCAAGCGGCTCCCGCCGGAGGTCATGACCGTGGGCGTCTTCCGTGATGAGGCGCCGCCCCGTGTCGTCGAGATCGTCAACACCGTGGGCCTGCGGGCCGCCCAACTCCACGGCCACGAGACCGCCGACCAGGCCCACTGGGTGCGGGAGCGGGTGCCGTTCCTGATCCAGGTCTTCCCCGCGGGCGCCCCGGCGGTGGCGAAGGCGCCCGACTACGGGGCCGACGTGATCATGCTCGACTCGCCCCGTCCCGGCTCCGGCCAGATCTTCGACTGGACCCTCGCCGAAGTGCCCGACGGCATGCGCCTCATGCTGGCCGGCGGGCTCACGCCTCTCAACGTGGTCGAGGCCATCGCCCGGGTCCACCCCTGGGGGGTCGACGTCGTGAGCGGCGTGGAAAGGTCGCCCGGGGTGAAGGATCCGGTCAAGGTCCGGGCGTTTATCAAGGCTGCGAAGTCGACCGAAGAGCCCGAATATGAGGCGACGGCCGCCGCCCCCTTCGACCAGGATGACCTGTAGATGACCTCACTCATGGGCCAGCCCACCGCCGACGGCCGGTTCGGCGACTTCGGCGGCCGCTTCCTGCCGGAGTCCCTCATCCCGGCGTGCGCCGAGCTCGAGGCCGCCTTCACCGAGGCCTGGGCCGACCCGGCGTTCCACGAGGAGTACGAGGGCGTGCTCCGGAGCTACGGCGGCCGCCCCACGCCGGTCACCGAGTGCCACAACCTGTCGGCCCAGCTCGGCGTGCGGGTCCTGCTCAAGCGGGAGGACCTGGCCCACACCGGCTCCCACAAGCTGAACAACGTGATCGGCCAGGCCCTGCTGGCCATGCGCATGGGCAAGACCCGCCTCATCGCCGAGACCGGCGCCGGCCAGCACGGTGTGGCCACCGCCACCGCCGCCGCCCTGCTCGGCTTCGAGTGCCGCATTTACATGGGCGAGGTCGACACCGCCCGCCAGGCGCTCAACGTCTTCCGCATGGAGCTGCTGGGGGCCGAGGTCGTGCCGGTGTCGTCGGGCAGCAGGACGCTGAAGGACGCCATCAACGAGACCCTGCGGGAATGGGTCGCCACCGTGGGCGCCACCCACTACTGCCTGGGCTCGGTCATGGGACCGCACCCCTATCCGTGGATGGTGCGGGAGTTCCAGCGCATCGTCGGTACCGAGGCCCAGGCCCAGTGCCAGGAGCTGCTCGGCGGCACCGACCCCGACGTGGTCGTCGCCTGCGTGGGCGGCGGGTCGAATGCCGCGGGCACCTTCGCCGGCTTCGTCGACACCGGAGCCCGCCTGGTGGGCGTCGAGCCGGCCGGCGGCGCGGCCATCGGCCGGGGCATCCCCGGCGTGGTGCACGGCTCCAAGTCCTACCTGCTCCAGGACGAGCACGGGCAGGTCCTGGAGGCTCACTCCCTGTCGGCCGGCCTCGACTATCCCGGCGTCGGCCCCGAGCACTCCCACCTCTCCGCCATCGGCCGGGTGACCTACCACGCCGCCGGCGACGAGGAGGTGCTCGACGCCTTCAGCCTGCTGGCCCGGACCGAGGGCATCATCCCTGCTCTGGAGCCGGCGCACGCCCTGGCGTGGGTTATCCGGGCCGCCGGCAGCCAGGACCTGCCGGCTGGCTGCACGGTCATGGTCACCCTCTCGGGCCGGGGCGACAAGGACGTCGCCCAAGTGGCCGAGATGTTTGCAACACGCAGGTAATCGCAGGGCTACTCTATGCATGCAACATACAGCGGTATAGGGGAGCTCAGGTCGGTGGGACACGATTTCGAGAGCGACGTCGCACATCCGAGGGCGCTGCTCGCGCCCTGCCTCCTGTTGCTCCTCGCCGAGGCCCCGGGGCACGGCTACGAGCTCATGGAACGGCTCAAGCCTCTTGGATTCGACTGGGGTGGCCCCGGCCCCATCTACCGGGAGCTGCGCTCCCTCGAGAACTCCGGCCTGGTCGCCTCGGCCTGGTCGGCCCCCCGTGCCGGGCCCGTGCCACGCGTCTACGAGCTGACCGCCGAGGGCCGCAACTCGCTCGACCGCTGCGCCGGCAACGTGGTGGAGCTCTCCACCCTCCTCAACCAGTTCCTCGGACGTCATCGCGCCCTCTGACACACTGATCGGGTGACCATCGAGTCGGCGCTGCGCGCCAAGCGTGACGCCGGCCGCAAGCTCCTCGTGCCTTATCTCACGGGCGGGTTGGGCGAGGACTGGGTGCAGGCGGTCGAGGCGGTCGCCGCGGCCGGCGCCGACGCCATCGAGGTCGGCCTGCCGTTCTCAGACCCGGTGATGGACGGGCCGGTCATCCAGGAGGCGTCCCAGCAGGCGCTGGCCGCCGGCGCCACGCCAGCGTCGATCCTCGCCGCCCTGGCCAAGGCCGACGTCGACGTCCCCCTGGTGGCGATGACCTACTACAACGTCGTTTTCAGGGCCGGGCACCGCCGCTTCGCCCGGTCGCTGGTGGAGCAGGGTGTGTCGGGTGCCATCGTCCCCGACCTGCCGCTGGTCGAGCTGGACGAGTGGAGCAGGGCCGCCGACGACGCCGGCGTGGAGACCATCCTCCTCGTCGCCCCGAACACCCCCGACGCGACCCTTGCCGAGATCTGCGCCCGGAGCCACGGCTGGATCTACGGCGTGGCGGTCATGGGGGTCACCGGGGAGCGGTCGACGCTGGCATCGACAGCCAGCACCCTCGGCCGCCGGCTCAAGGCCGCCACCGACAAGCCGGTCCTCCTCGGCGTCGGCCTCGGGACGCCGGCCCAGGCCGCGGAGGCGGCTGCCGATGCGGACGGCGTGATCGTCGGCTCCGCCCTGGTCCGCCGGCTGCTCGATGGCGCCGGCCCCGACGGCGCTGCCGCGTTCGTCGCCGAGCTGCGGGCTGGCCTCGACACCCGGACGTAACCTTTCCGCCGCCTCCGGGTCAAAGAGTGCAGTGGCCGTTGCAGCACTGTTCCCCGGGCAGGGAACGCAGACCCCGCGCATGGGCGAGCCCTGGCGCGCCACACCGGCGTGGGAAGTGGTGGAAAGGGCTGAGAGCGCGCTGAACCAGCCCCTCGCTTATCTGCTGCTCGACGCCTCCGGCGAGGACCTAAGCCGCACCCGCGACGCCCAGTTGGCCGTGCTCTTGGCGTCCCTGCTGGCCTGGGAGGCAGTACGGGATCGGATCGAGGCGCCCGTCGCCTTCGCCGGCCACTCCCTCGGCCAGATCACCGCCCTCATCGCCTCCGGCGCCCTGAGCCTCGAGGACGGCGTGCGCTTGGCCGTCGCCCGGGCCGACGCCACCCAGGCCGCAGCCGATGCCACTCCCGGCCGCATGGCCGCCCTGATCGGCGCCGACATCGACACCGCAGAGAAGGCCTGCACCGACGCCGAGGCGTGGGTGGCCAACGACAACGCCCCAGGACAGGTCGTCATCGGCGGCACCGCCGAGGGGGTCGAGGCCGCCAGCGCCCGCGCCGGCGACCTCGGCGTGCGCCGGGTCGTCGCCCTCAACGTGGGCGCCGCGTTCCACACGCCGCTGATGCAGGCCGCGGCCGATGCACTGGTGCCCGTCCTGGCCGCTACCCCGTTCGGGATGCCCTCGGCGCCGGTCGTCTGCAACACAGACGCCCGGCCCCACGCCGGCGCCGGCGGCTGGCCCGAGCGGCTCCGTGAACATCTGATTTCGCCCGTCCGGTGGCGCTCCACGGTGGAGACACTGGTCGAGATGGGTAGTGGCACATTCGTAGAGGTCGGCCCCGGCAAAGTGCTCGCCGGCCTCGCCAAGCGCACCGTCGGCGCCGCAGTGACCCTGCGCAGCGTCACGGTGCCCGCCGATGCGGAGGACGCATAGATGGAAACCGGAACGATCCACGGCGAGACCCTGGCGGTCCCGGAACGGGTCATCGTGGCGCCGGCACACGGCACCTTCCGCCCGGTGGAGGACGGCGGCCTGGCGTCGGAGCTCCCGGTCGAGGAGGAGCAGGTCATCGGCTTCGTGGAGGGCAAGGGCCACTCCACGCCGGTGCGCTCGCCCTTCGGCGGCAAGCTCATGGGGCTCCTGGCCCACGCCGGCGAGCGGGTCCGTGAGGGTCAGCCCGTCGCCTGGCTACGCTGCGCGCATTGACGGCCATCGCGCGCCGCGCAGAAAGCGAACATTGAGCGCGCTGAAGGTAGCCATCGCCGGCGTGGGGATGGCGGTCCCGGAGCGCCGGGTCACCAACTTCGATCTGGCCCGGACGGTCGACACCAGCGACGAGTGGATCACCGAGCGCACGGGCATCAAGGAGCGCCGGGTCGCGGGCGAGGGTGAGACCACCGCCAGCCTGGCCATCGAGGCCGGCCTGGGCGCCATCAAGGACGCCGGCCTCGACGCTGCCGATATCAGCTTGTGCATCGTCGCCACCTGCACCTCCGAGCAGCCCATCCCGCCCACCAGCTCCTTCGTGCAGGAGGGTCTCGGCCTGCGCTGCGGTGCGTTCGACATCGACGCCGCGTGCTCGGGCTTCGTCTACGCCATGGTCGCCGGCGCTTCCATGGTCGCCACCGGTGCGTGCGGGCCGGTCCTGGTCATCGGAGCCGAGACGCTCACCCGCGTCGTCGACCCCCTCGACCGGTCGACGGTGATCCTCTTCGGCGACGGCGCCGGCGCCGTCGTGCTGACCGCCAGCGACGAGCCGGGCCTGCTGGCCTGGGACCTCGGCTGCGACGGTTCCCTCACCGGCCTGCTCGGCATCCCTGCCGGCGGTAGCCGCATGCCGACCTCGGCGGAGACCCTCGCCGGCGGCGAGCACTGGCTCAAGATGGATGGCCGCGAGGTCTTCCGCCGCGCGGTGCGGGTCATCGTCGACTCCGCCCGGATCACGCTGGACCAGGCTGGCATGACTGCGGACGACATCGCGTTGTTCGTGCCCCACCAGGCCAACGTCCGCATCATCGACTCGGCTGCCAACAAGCTGGGCCTGCCGCCGGAGCGCTGCTTCGTCAATATCGACCGCTACGGCAACACGTCTGCCGCGTCGGTGCCCATCGCCCTGGCCGAGGCGGCCGAGGCCGGGCGACTGAGCCCCGGGGACGTCGTGCTCCTGTCCGGCTTCGGCGCCGGCATGTCGTGGGCCAGCGCGATCGTCCGCTGGAGCCGGTAATGCTTCGACCTCACTCGCTCGCTGCGCTCGCTCCGTTCGGTCGAGGTGATCGTGCTCCGGCCGGCCCGCAAAGCGGGCCCGGCCTCCGCCGTCCTTCTTTGCCGGCAGCCGCCGGGGCCGCCTGCGGCGGCGGGCGCGGCCGCCAGCGAGGTCATTGCTAGGTGGGCGGGCGCATAGCCCTCGTCACTGGCGGCTCGAAGGGGATCGGCCGCGCCGTTGCCGTCGCCCTCGCCGGGTCTGGCCACCGGGTGGCCGTCGGCTGCTCGTCGGACAAGGCCGGCGCCGACGACACCTGCGCCGCTATCGAGGCCCTCGGCGCCGAGGCACTGGCCTTCCAGGCCGACGTCGCCGACCCCGGCCAGGTCGACGCCGCCTTCAGCCAGGTGGAGGCCACCTGGGGCAAGGTCGAGGTGGTGGTGGCCAACGCCGGCATCACCGCCGACGGACTGGCGCTGCGGATGACCGACGACCAGTGGGCCCGTGTGTTGCGCACCAACCTCGACGGTGCTTTCCACACCTTGCGCCGGGCCATGCCCGGCATGGTGCGGGCCCGATGGGGCCGGATGATCGCCATGAGCTCGGTCGTCGCCCTCACCGGAGCCGCCGGCCAGGCCAACTATGCAGCGGCCAAGGCCGGCCTCGTCGGCCTCAGCCGGGCGTTGGCCCGCGAGCTGGGCGGCCGGGGCATCACTGTCAACGTGGTCGCTCCCGGGCCGATCAGCACGGCGATGACCGACGCGGTCAGCGATGCCCGCAAGACCGAGATGACCGCGGCCGTGCCGCTCGGGCGGTTCGGCACGCCCGAGGAGGTCGCCGCCGTAGTGGCGTTTCTGGCCTCCGACGCGGCAGGCTATGTGACTGGGTCTGTGATCCCCGTCGATGGCGGGCTGGGGATGGGCCATTGATTTCGACTGAGCAAGCTCTAACAGTGGGAGGCCATACGCACATGGACCGCGACGGAATTCTCGAGATGCTGACCGACGCCGCGGTCGAGGTCATGGACGTCGACCGTGATGCCGTCACCCCCGAGGCCCGCTTCGTGGAGGACCTGAACGGCGACAGCCTGAGCGTCCTGGAGATCCTCGAGATCCTCCAGGAGAAGCTCGACGTCGACCTGCCCACCGAGTCCTTCGACGGCGTGGGCACCGTCGGCCAGGCCGCCGACGTGATCACGGGGATCGTTTCGGAGAAAGCTGCGGCCGGATGAGTCGCGTGAGAGTCGCCATCACTGGCCTGGGGGTCAAGACGCCGGCGGGCTGCGAGCTAGGCACGTTCTGGGAGGCGCTGCTCGCTGGGCGCTCGACCGCCGCCCCCATCCAGCGCGTCGATCCGGCGGCGCTACCGGTGCGCTTCGCCTGTGAGGTCACCGAGTTCGACCCCGCCACCTACTTCGACTCCAAGGAGACCCGCCGCACCGACCGGGTGGCCCAGCTGGCCTTCGGCGCCGCCGCCGACGCCCTGGCCGACGCGGGCGAGACCGGCGCCGATCCCGCCCGCTGCGGTGTCGTCGCCGCGGCTGGTGTCGGTGGCCTCATCACCCAGGAGGAGCAGGAGTACAACCTGTTCTCCCGTGGGCCGTCACGGGTGAGCCCGATGCTGGTCCCCATGATGATGCCCAATGCCGCCGCCGCCCTGGTCGGCCTCAAACTGGGCTGGACCGGGCCCAACTTCTGCATCGCCACCGCCTGCGCCGGCGGCTCCCACGCCATCGGCGAGGCCGCTCGCCTCATCCGGGAGGGCTCGGCCGACGTGGTACTCGGCGGCGGCTCGGAGGCCTGCGTCACGCCCATTGCCATCGCCGCCTTTGCCCGCATGGGCGCCCTGAGCACCCGAAACGACGAGCCCGCGCTGGCATCACGGCCCTTCGACGTGGACCGCGACGGCTTCGTCATGGGCGAGGGCGCCGGCTTCGTGGTGCTGGAGAGCTGGGACAGGGCCGTCGCGCGCGGCGCCCACATCTACGGCGAGGTCGCCGGCTACGGCCGCAACTCCGACGCGTACCACGTCACCGCCCCCGCGCCCGGCGGGGCCGGCGCCGCCCACTGCATGCGCCTGGCCCTGGCCGACGCCGGCCTCGAGCCCGCCGACATCGGCCACGTCAACGCCCACGGCACGTCCACCGACCTCAACGACGCGGCCGAGGCCGAGGCCGTGGTCAAGGTCTTCGGCGAGCACGCCCTGCCCATCTGGTCCGCCAAGGGCTCGATCGGCCACCTCATCGCCGCCGCCGGCGCGGTCGAGGCGGTCGCCGCCATGCTGTCCATGCGCGACGGGCTCATCCCTCCGACGGCCAACCACGACCGGGCCGAGCCCGAGCTGGCGGTCGACGTGGTGGCCGGCGAGCCCCGCAAGCGGGCCGCGGCTCCCGTGGTGTCCAACTCCTTCGGCTTCGGCGGGCATAACGCTTCTCTGGTCCTGACGCCCAACACCCAGTGACCGGCCCGGGAGGCCGGTCCTGCCAGCGCCACCGGCCTGCCGTAGGAACGGAGGCGGGCCGGTGACGGCCGCCGCCCCGGTGGCCGCCAAGCGGGGAGGCGCGGCCACCGCCGCCCTCACCGACGTCGACGGCCGGCGGGTGGCATGGTTCCGGCTGGAAGGTGGCAAGCACCGGGGCGCAATCGGGCCCACCGAGGGCCAGGTCATCGAGCGCATCATCCGGTTGGCCCTGGAGGCCGGCGTGCCGGTGATCGGGGAGATCGCCACGTCGGGCGCCGACGTGAGCGAGGGACTGGCGTCGCTCGTCGCCTGGGGTCGGGTGGCCAAGGCCATCACCGACGCCTCCGGCACCGTGCCCGTGATCCTCACCGTCTTCGGGCCCTGCGTCGGGGGGCCGGCGCTCCTGCTGGGCCTCGCCGACCACGTCGTGATGACAGCGGAGGCCTACGCCTACGTCAACGGGCCCCGGGCGGCGGCGTCGTTCACGGGCGTGGAGACGTCGCACACCGACCTCGGTGGCGCCGAGGTCCACGCCAACCGCAGCGGGGTGGCATCCATGGTGGTCCTCGACGAGGCCGAGGCCGCAGGCGTGATGGCCGACCTGCTGTCGTACCTGCCGTCCAACCATCTCGACGATCCGCCGTTCTGGCCCACCGACGACCCCCTCGACCGCCCGTCAAAGGTTGCCGCCGGCGTGGTCCCGGAGCGCCCCACCGCCTCCTACGACGTGCGCACCGTCATCGGCGACGTGTGCGACGCCGACACCTTTCTCGAGGTCCGCGCCGCCCTGGCCACGAACGTGGTCACGGGGTACGCCCGGTTGGGCGGCATGCCGGTGGGGGTCATCGCCAACCAGCCACGGAGCCAGGCTGGCACCCTCGACATCGAGGCGTCCCGCAAGGCGGCCCGCTTCGTCCAGTGCTGCGACGCCTTCGGCGTACCCCTGCTGACCTTCGTCGACTGCGGCGGCTTCCGACCGGGGCGGGACCTCGAGTGGCGGGGAATGATTCGCCACGGCGCCGAGTTGGTTCACGCCTACGCCAACGCGACGGTTCCCCGGCTCTGCGTCGTGCTGCGCAAGGCCTACGGCGGTGCTTACATCGCCATGGACTCCCGGGGCCTGGGCAACGACCTGTGCCTGGCGTGGCCCAACGCCGAGATCGCAGTGATGGGCGCGCCGGGCGCGGTGGCAGTCCTGCAGCGCAAGAAGCTGTTGGCGATCGCCGACCTGAACGAGCGGGCCCGCGTCCAGGCCGAGCTGGAGGCCGACTACACCGCCCGCCTCTGCACGCCGGCGGTGGCCGCGGAGCGGGGCTACGTCGACGACGTGATCGACCCCAACGACACCCGCCGGCTGCTCTGCGCCGGCCTCGCCGCCCTGCGCACCAAACGGGCCACCCCTCGCTCGCGTGCCAAGCATTCCAACACACCACTATGAGTTTCGCCTCGCAACCGGAGGTTGCCCGGCGAGGCAATCGCGCTCCGGCCGCCCGGCGGAGCCGGTCGGCCTCCGCCGTTCCCTGTCTGGCCGCCAGCCGGGCGGTGGCCGGCTCCGCCGGCGCGGGCGGCCGCCGGCGGGTCTCTTCATCCGCTGGTGGACCAGTAGGGGGCTGTGACGATGCTGCTCGAAGATAAGAAGCTGCTTGTCACCGGGGTCCTGAACGACGACTCCATCGCCTTTGGCGTGGCCAAGCTGGCCCAGGAGCAGGGGGCGGAGATCGTCCTCACGTCCTTTGCCCGGGCCATGAGCCTGACCCGCCGCACCGCCCGCCGGCTGTCGCCGGAGCCCGACGTCCTCGAGCTCGACGTGACCAACGCCGAGCACCTGGAGGCGCTGACCGCCGACCTCACCAGCCGGTGGGGGAGGGTCGACGGCGTTCTCCACGCAGTGGCGTTCGCCCCCGGGCGGGCCCTCGGCGGCAACTTCTTGAACACCGAATGGGACGACGTCGCCCTCACCGTCCACACCTCGACGTACTCCCTCAAGGCCCTGGCCGTGGCCACCCTGCCCCTGATGCAGGCGGCCGGGGGCGGCTCCATCGTCGGCCTGGACTTCGACGCCACCCAGGCGTGGCCGGCGTACGACTGGATGGGCGTGGCCAAGGCCGCCCTGGAGTCGACGGCCCGATACTTGGCCCGCGACCTCGGCCAGCACGGCGTCCGGGTCAATCTCGTCTCCGCCGGCCCCCTCCGCTCCGTGGCGGCCCGGGGCATCCCCGGCTTCGACACCATGGAGAGCGCCTGGGCGGGCCGCTCGCCCCTCGGCTGGGACACCCGCAACACCGAGCCGGTGGCCAAGGCGTGCATCGCCCTGCTCTCCGACTGGTTTCCCGCCACCACCGGCGAGATCGTGCACGTCGACGGCGGCTTCCACGCCATCGCCGCCCCCGGACTGCCCGCCGACCCCTCCGAGTAGCTTTGGCGCCATGCCCGAACTTCAGCCTGGTGCCGCCGCTCCAGCGTTCACACTGCCCGACCAGTCGGGCGAACCGGTCTCCCTCGCTGACTTCACGGGCCGCAAGGTGCTCGTCTTCTTCTACCCGAAGGCCGATACCTCCGGCTGAACGGCCCAGGCCTGTGCGATGCGTGACATCGCCACGCAGATCGGCGACACCGCCATTGTCGGCGTGAGCCCGGACAAGCCGGCCAAGCAGGCCAAGTTCGACACGAAGCACGGCCTCGGGTACCCCCTGCTCTCCGACGAGGACCACTCGGTGGCCGAGGCCTTCGACGTGTGGCGGCAGAAGAGCATGTACGGCAAGAAGTACATGGGCATCCTGCGTTCGGCGTTCCTCATCGACGAGGACGGCCGCATCGCGCGGGCCTGGTACAACGTCAAACCGGCCGACACGGCCACCAACCTCCTGGCCGCAATCTGAACGCAAAAAAGACCGGGCCCCGGTGGGTGGGCCCGGTCTTTTTCGGGGGTGAGATCTAGAAGCGCCGGCGACCGACGGGGTCGGCCACGTCGTCCTCGACGTAGCTGTCGGTGACAACCGTGCGCCGGCCGACGCTGTCCCGGCCGAAGATCAGCATGCTCGTGACCAGCCCGATCGCGCCGACGATCATCAGGATGACACCGACCGTGGCCAGGTCGAGACCAGAGACACTCAGGTCGACGGCGAAGGCCAGGATGGCGCCGATTGCGAGAAGGAAGACGCTGACACCGATACCCATTGTGAGAAACCTCCAGGTTGCTATTGCCTTCCTGGTGTCTACCCATTGCCAGTCCGGTTTACGCACAGTTCGTCCCTGTGGCCCGTCGCCCTCCTCCCTGCGGCGTCGCTCGGCCGGCGGTTCGTGGGCTCGCTCGCCGGCCGGCGTGTGCTGGCCGGCGGCCGGCGGCGCAGTTGCGGACGGCCGACCGGCGAGCGCCTCAGCGCCGGCCGGTCGACGTACGCCTAGACCCGCTTAGTCGTTGCCCCGCAGGATGGCCAGCAGGCGCAGGATCTCGATGTAGAGCCACACCAGGGTGACCATGATGCCGAAAGCGGCGAACCAGCCGTACTTGGTGGGCAGGCCGGCGCGGGCACCCTTCTCGACCAGGTCGAAGTCGAGGATCAGGTTCATCGAGGCCAGGCCGATGGCGAACAGTCCGACGACGATGCCCAGGGGCCCTTCACGCAGGCCCAGGCCGCCGTCGGTGAAGAATCCGGCGACCAGGTTGACCATGATCAGGACGAAGAAGCCGATGGTGGCCCCGACGACCATCTTGGTGAACTGGGGCGTGACCTTGATGCGGCCGCTCTTGTAGAGGGCGAGCACGCCGCCGGTCACGGCCGCGGTACCGACGACGGCCTGGACGACGATGCCGGGGTAGCGGGCGTCGAAGAACTGGCTGATACCGCCGAGGAAGACGCCCTCGATGGCGGCATACGCCATGATCACGCCCGGCTTCATGATCTGCTTGAAGATGATCACCATGGCAAGGATCAGGCCCACGATGGCGGCCGGGAACGACAGGGCGCCCAAGTTGAGCACCCAGGTGACCGCGCCAGTGGCGAAGGCGATGGCCAGGAGCAGGCCGGTGCGGTTAACCACGTCGTCGACGGTCATCCGTCCCGTGTCGCGGGACGTGGCGCTGCGGGAGGCGTAGGCCTCTTCGAGCGGGTCGAGCGTCCGCAGGTGTTGCTCGCTAAGGGCCGGGCTCCGGGTGAGCGCGGGGTTGTTGCTGGTGCGCACGGTCTGGGTCCTCCTCGTGGGCGGGGCGCGGTGCCCTACCCCCATGTTCTACAACGCTGGTCAACCCGAAAACGTGCCCATCGCAGAAGAGCCATGTCACGCCGATCGCCGCATGCGAGGCTGAAGGGCGTGGACGGCGGAGTGTTGGTGGTGCTGCTGGGGGACCCCCATCGCCGGGTCGACGCCTACCGCCGGCTCCTGGCCGCCGGCGCCGGAGCCCTGCCGGCGGTGCGGACGGGCCTCGGGTCGGCCGACCCGCGCGTGCGCCGGCAGTGCTGCCGGCTGCTCGACCAGCTCGTCGACGCGGAGTCCTACCCCGAGCTCGTCGCGATGCTGGCCGACCCCGCCCCCGGGGTGCGGATCGACGCCCTGCACGCCCTGGCCTGCGACCGGTGCAAGTCGACGGCATGCCGGCCAGCGGAGGGCGACGTGCTGGCGCCGGCGGTCCGCCTGCTGCGGGAGGACCCGAACAAGTACGTGCGGGCCATGGCGTGTGAGGTCGTGGGCCGGTGGGTGCACACCAGCCCGGTGGCCGAGGCCGCCCTGGTCGCCGCCCACGCGGGCGACCCCGAGGCTTCGGTCCGTAAGAAGGCTGGCTGGTTTGCGCCGGGCGGGACTATCCACGCCAAGACGGCACCCGCCGGACGGCGAGGACGGCCACCGGGCCCGTCGCCGGGGGCGTGAACGCGGCCCGGGGGAGCCCGCCGGCGCCGGCCGGCGGGCAACCGGATTAGCGGTAGGCCTTGGACTGGATGTCGTACAGCTCCCGGTACAGCCCGCCGGCGGCCATGAGGGAGGCGTGGTCGCCCTGCTCGACGACCCGGCCCCGCTCGAGCACCACGATGAGGTCGGCCATGCGCACGGTCGAGAAGCGGTGGGACACGAAGAGGGCGATGGCGCCGGTGCGGGCTGCGCTCTCGGCGGCCACGCCGGCGAACAGCTCGTACAGCCGGTGCTCGGCGTGGGCGTCGAGGCCCGACGTCGGCTCGTCCAGGAGCAGCAGCAGTGGCTCGTCGCGCATCATGGCCCGGGCCATAGCGACCTTCTGCCACTGGCCCTCGGACAGGTCCACTCCACCCAGCCACTGCTGGCCGAGCTGCTGGTCCAGGCCGACGGGGAGGTCGGCGCCGACTCTCGCCAGCGCCCCGCCGGCCGCGGCGGGGTCGTCCACCGAGGCGATGTCGCCGATGCCCACCGACTCCTGGAGCGTCAGCTCGACGCGGGCGAAGTCCTGGAAGCCGCCCGACAGGCGCTGGCGCCACTCGGCGACGTCGAAGCGCCGCAGGTCGACGCCATCGACGGTGATGGAGCCCGCCGTCGGCTCGTAGAACCGGCAGAGGAGCTTGACCAGGCTGGTCTTGCCGGCGCCGTTCTCGCCGACGATGGCGACGGTGGAGCCCGCCTTCAGGTGCAGGGTGACGTCGTGCAACACGTCGTCGCCGCCGTAGCGGAACGAAAGGCCGTCGAGGTCGATCCCGTGGCGGAGAGCGCCCGGCACCGGCGCCGGCTTCGCCGGCGTGGTCCGGGCGATCGCGTCCCGGGCATGGTCCTCCAGCCAGAACAGGTGGCCGAGGACCCGGACCGCTGTCGCCGAGCGGGTGGCGAGCTGCAGCACGTGGGCGACCTGGCCGTTGACCTGCCCGGCCAGGACCATGACGAGCAGCACGTCGCCGGCGGTGGCGTCGCCCCGGTTGGCGGCGGCCAGGGCCAGGCCCACGGCAGCGAGGTAGCCGCCGGCGAACGGCAGCCAGCCCGCAGTTCGCAGCAGGCCGGCACGGAGCTGGGCCCGGGCGACCACGTCGGTCGTGTCGTCCCATGCCTGCTGCCGGCGGCCGGCGATTTCGGGCCCCAGCCCGAAGATGCGCACCTCCTTGGCCGGCGACGCGGTGGTGGCCAGCCCGAAGAGGTGGGCTTCCAGCCGGCCGGCCTCCGCGGTGGCGACGTTGGCGTCATTGGCCACCCGCTCGGCTCGCGCCCCCGCCCACACGGAGGGGAGGGCGAGCAGGGGCAGGAGGAGCAGCGCGGGGTGCACGCCGACCAGGAGGACGGCGGTGATCGCCACCCGGCCGGCCAGCGCCAGCCCGTCGCCCAGCGCCGGGAGGAAGCCGGAGATGGAGTTGGTCTGGTTCTTGAGGAGGGCGATGCGGTCGGCGTACTCGGGGCGCTCGTAGTGCTCGATCCCCGGGCTGCCGCCGGCGGCCTGCATGATGCGGCACACCAGCTGGACGCCGCAGGCGAACTGGAGCCTGGCCAGGTAGAGCACCGAGATGCTGGTGGCGGAGGCCTGCACGGAGACCGTGACGGCCAGGGCCACGGCGAGCGCGGTCACGCCTGACGGGTCGCCGTCGGCCGCGCTGTCCAGGATGAGCTTGAGCCACAGGCTGACGCTGACCGCGGCGGCGCCGGCGAGCAGCGAGGTGGCGACGGCCAGGAAGGTCAACCGCAGGCCCGCGCCCCGGGCGAAGTCCGACACCACGCCGGCAATGCGGCGAGCCTCAGTCACGGAACCGGGCCGCCTGGAGCTGGAACATGCCGGCGTACCGGCCTCCGGCGGCCAGGAGCTCGTCGTGGCTGCCGTCCTCCGCGACCCGGCCGCCATCCAGCACGACGATCCGGTCGGCGTGGCGAACGGTCGAGAAACGGTGGGAGATGAGGATCGTCGTCAGCCCGCGGGTGAGGTCGAGGAAGTCCTCGAACAGAGCGGCCTCGGCCCGGACGTCGAGGTTGGCGGTGGGCTCGTCGAGGACCAGGATGCCGGCCCGGGCCTCTACCGCGAACAGGGCCCGGGCCAGGGCGACGCGCTGCCACTCGCCGCCGGAGAGGTCGGCGCCGCCGGTGTACTGGCGGTTGAGCGGCGTGTCCCAGCCGGCGGGAAGGCGGCGGATGACGTCGAGGGCGCCGGCCCTGGTCGCCGCCGCCTCCAGCCGGTCCTGGTCGCCCAGGAGGCTGACGCCGCCGAACGCGACGTTGTCGGACGCCGGCAGCTCGTAGCGCACGAAGTCCTGGAAGATCACCGCCAGCCGCCGGCGCCACGCGTCGGGGTCGAAGTCGTCGAGCGGCGTGCCGTCGACGCGGATGGAGCCGGCCTGGGGCTCGTACAGCCGGGCCAGCAGCTTGATGAGCGTCGTCTTGCCGGCGCCGTTGCCGCCGACGATGGCCAGCGACCTCCCGGCGGCGATGGTGAGATCCAGGCCGGCGAACACGTCACGGTCGGTCCCCGGGTAGGCGAAGCGGACGCCCTCGAGGCGGATCGCCTCCTTGGGCAGGCCGGCGGCGTCGGCGGTGCCATGGCCAGCGGCCGGAGCGATCGCGGTCTCGAGCTCCCAGAGGACCTCGAGGGACTCCAGGCCGAAGTCGATCTGGTAGGCGTCCTCTTGGCGCTGGTCGAACAGGAGGGAGAAGAGGGCGACGCCGGACTGGAGCGCCACGGCCAGAGCCCGGGGGCTGGCACCGGAGCGGGCCACGACGACGAACGCCCAGGCCACCGCCGGCGTCAGGGCGAGGAGGAGGCCTGCCACCCGGACCGACGCCCATCGCCACGGGTTCAGCCGGGCCGAGCTCACTCCTTCCCACTCGCGCCGGAAGCGCTCTTCGAGCCAATCCAGCACGCCGAAGATGCGCAGCTCCTTGGCCGCCGGCGGCGTGTTGGCCAGGCCCGAGGTGTACCGCGATGCCCGGCCGAGCGACGCATTGCCCCGCTGGGCGAGGAGGCGGACCCGGTTCCACCGGCGGGACTGCCGCCAGGCCCCCAGGACGACGGCCGTGAGCCCGATGGCGACCGGTACCGACACCCGGGCCAGCAGCAGAGCGGCGCCGGCCACCTGGAGGTAGCGGCCGGCCAGGGAGATCACCGCCACGGCGGCGCCGCCGGGCGAGGCGTTCCAGAAGGAGTCGATCGTGCCGCCGGCCAGCTCCAGCTTGTCGAGGATGGCCGGATCCTCGAGCGGCCCGGTGCCGAGCGACCGGTTGGCGACCACCTCGACCCGGCCCCGCACCATGCCGTCGACCCGCCTGGTGGCCCGGTAGGCCACCGCCATGCGGAACGGGCCGATCAGCTGCTGGAGGAGGAGGAGGGCGATGAGGGCGGCGAGGGGGCCGGCGACCGCGCCGGCGCTGGCGACCCGTCCCACGAGCACGCCGATGACGGCGATGATCGCCAGCGGGGCGCCGGCGGTGGCCAGCTCGAGGGCGACCAGCCGGGCCAACAGGCCCGGCCCGACGTGGCGCAACAGCCTGGCTGCATCGCCCACCTTCCGCACGGTCGGAGCGTCGCACACGGGCGCCCAGCCGTCCGCGGATTTACGCCCGGGGCGGCTCCGGCTCGCGCTGGCGCTCGGCCTCGGACGTGTCGGAGGGCACCCGCTCGGCCTCCGGCGTGGCTACCGGCTCGGTGTGTCGATGCTCCTCACCCTCGGGGCTGGAGCGGTCGACGACCTTGGCCCCGATCGCTTCGGCCAGCTCGTCCTCCAGCCTTTCGGCCTCCTCGGGGGTGAGCTCGTGGGTCAGGATCTGGATGCGGGCCCGGCTGTGCTCCTTGTAGAGGGTCACCGCGACCGGCGCCTTCTTGCCGTCGAGGTCGACGGTCAGCTCGAAGCGGGCCACCGACTCGGTGTCGCTCACCCGCTGTACCTCACCGTCGGCCTTGTCGGTCAGCTGCTCCTCGATCTCGTCGACGCTGGCCGCGGTGAGGGCGCCGGCGACGATGGCCAGGACAGCGATGCAGAAGATGCAAACCACGGCGGCAGTCTTATCGCAGTCCCCCGGCGGGCTGGAGCGCAACTACCTCGCCGAGCAACCTCAGGTTGCGACGGCGACTAGATGTATGGGCCGGCGGCGCGTCCGGCTTCCGGTTCGGCGGGGGAGGCGCCGGCCCGCTTGGCGAGGGCGGCGTCGAAGTCGGCGGCCGACACCACGGCCGAGGCGCGGGTCAACGCCTCCACCGCCGCCTGCTGGCAGAGGGCCTTGAGGTCGGCGCCGCTCAGGCCGGCGGTGCGCCGGGCCAGGCTGTCGAGGTCCACCCGGTCGAGGGGCATGCCGCCGGCGAACAGCTGCAGGAGGGCGACGCGGCCCTTGAAGTCGGGGAGGGGGATCTCGATGGTGCGGGAGAGCCTCCCGCCCCGCAGGAGAGCGGGGTCGAGCTGGTCGGGGCGGTTGGTGGCCCCGAGCACGAAGACGCCCCGCTGGCCCCCCACGCCGTCGATTTCGGCCAGCAGCTGGTTGATCTGGCGGTCGTAGCCGCCCCACTCGCCCCGCTTGCCGGCGATGGCGTCGATCTCGTCGAGGAAGATGATCGACGGCTGGTTCTCGCGGGCCCGGTCGAACAGGCGGGCGATCGCCCGCTCGGACTCGCCCAGCCACGGGCTGGTCACATCAGCGCCCGTGATGGGGTAGAAGGAGCAGCCGGCCTGGGCGGCCAGCACCTTGGCGATGGTGGTCTTTCCGGTGCCGGGCGGGCCGGTGAGGAGCAGGCCGGTGGGCGGCTCCACGCCGAGCGTGCGGGCCAGGTCCGGGTTCTTCACCATGGCCACGACCTGCTGGAGCTCGGCCTTGGTGGCCGCCGGCAGGATGAGCTTGTCCCACGTCCAGTCCTCGACCGTCGGGCGGTCGGTACCGCCGCGCTGGTCGAGGGCGGTGCGCAGGTGGGCGCCGGTGAGCTGGACGACCTGGCCCGAGCCGGTCGACTCCTTGAACGCAGCCAGCGAGGCGGCCTCCACCGCCCGGGCGATGGCTGCCGGCGTCAGCCCCTCCGCCTTCATGGCCATCTCGGCCAGGTCGAAGTCGGCGACGAGCGGCCGGCCCCGGAGGGCGGCGGCGAAGATGGCGGCCCGCGCCGGGGCGTCGGGCAGGTCCACGCGGATGTGGCGGTCGAAGCGACCGGGGCGGATGACGGCCGGGTCGAGCGAGTCGAGGTCGTTGGTGGCGGCCATCACGATCAGCTCAGGGACCCGTCGCCACTGCTCGACCTCGCGGAGCAGCTCGTTGACCGTCCGGCGGGCCTCCTGGTTCTGCCAGTCGTCCCGGCGCTGGGCGATGGAGTCGAACTCGTCGAAGAACAGGATGCAGGGAACGCGGGCGGCGGCGAAGGCGAAGGCTCGCCGGAGGTTGCGGGCCGCCTCGCCGGCGTAGGACGACACCACGTCGGCCGTCGTGATGTGGATCAGGTTCAGACCGAACTCGCCGGCCGCGGCCCGGGCGATGAACGTCTTGCCCACGCCCGGCGGGCCGTGGAGCAGGAGGCCGTTCCAGCGCAGGCGGTAGGCCCGGGCCTCGCCGGCGAAGGCGAGCATGAGGCCGAAGGTGTCCTTTAGCTCGGTCTTCAGGGCGTGCATACCGCCGACGTCGGCAAAGGTCGGCAGGTCGGCCGGGCCCTGGACGTGGAAGGCCGGCGGCTCTTCCCCCGGCGCCGCGGGCGGCGCCGCGGTCGAGGTGCCGGGGGCCGCGGGCGGGGTGGACTGCGCCGGCCGGCCCGGCTCCGCCGGCGCCGGCGGCGGAGCTGCGACCACGGGCCGAAGCGTACGGCTCCCGGCCACGGCCCAGACCAGGCCGCCGGCGAGCAGGGCGTTGACGACCATGCCCCAGGTGTCGCCGGCGGTCGCGCTGGCGCTGAGCAGCCCGAACAGGATGAACCCGGTGAAGATGAAGACCGCCTGCAGCGCGGCTCGGCCCTTGCGCCGGCGGTCGACGTTCGGGAGGGCGGCCAGGGCGATCCACCCGAGGACCGGGACCAAGGCCAGGACGACGAGCGCCCATGGCCGGCTCCACCAGGGTCCCTCGGCGCCGGCGGGCCGTCCCCGCCGGCCGTACAGCCACCCCATCCAGAGGATGACGGCCAGCCCCACCGCACCGAAGACCAGGTCGGTGGTGTTGTCGACGGTGGCGATCCAGGGCCAGGCGCCGGCCTCCTTGATCAGGCCGGCGTCGGTGACCGCGAACCCCTGCGGGTCGACCACCTTGGCCGCCCGCACCGAGCCGCTGTTGGCGTCGAGGTTGTAGCAGGAGAAGTACGGCCGCCCCCGCACCTGCGCGCCCACCACCTTGACTCGGTCGGCACGGGGAAAGCACCCGTCGACGACCGCCGCGGGTACTGACTCGACCGCCGGCTCGTGCAGGGAGAGCGGGCCCTCGTCGTCGAAGTCCTTGGTGGCGACGAGGGCGATGGCGGCCAGCACGTAGATCGCCAGTATTCCGGCGGCCACGAGCACGTAGGGATGCCGCTTCTTCACGGCCCGAGTGTGTCAGCCGGCGAGGATGTCGACCTGCGGCTGGTGGCGGTCGGCGAACACCACCGCGCCCACCGTGGCGCCGGCGGCGCCCAGGCGCCCGGCCAGGTCGGCCAGGGCGATGCGCAGCGACCCGTGCTGGCGGGCGGTGACCGCCTCGCCGAGGAAAAGTCCCGTGTCGGTGTCCTCGGTCAGGCAGGTGTCGCGGGAGTCCCGGCAGTTGTAGGCCCAGCAGATGACCGTGGAGCCGGCGCCGTAGACCGCCACCTTGTCGTTCAACGGCATCTCGCCCCCGCCCAGGGGTGCGAAGGCGTCGTCGGCCAGGCCCAGCCGGAGCTCGATCTCGGGACCCGGCAGCCGCTCGGTGTCGTAGCCGCCGAGGGGTGCGAGGTGGCGGGTGCCCACCTCGCAGTAGAGGTCGACCAGCGCCAGCCCGGTGCGCACCGGCCCGCTCTTCAGCGTCCGCCGGGCCAGCTGCTCGGGGCTGGACTTGTAGGTGGAGGGCTTGAGCCCGCACGCGGCGATCGCCGTGCGCCAGTCCCTGATGAGCGGGTGGTCGGCGATGAGCTCGAGGGTGACGTCCTGGTTGACGAGGGCCTGCTCGGTGTCATCGGGGAACGGTGCCGCCGCAACCGCGGACGCGGTGGCCCGCAGGTTCGTCGCCACGAGCCCGCCTACCAGGATGTCGGGATGCCGCTCGGCGATCTCGCCGGCGACGGTCACCGAGAAGTTAGGCATCCAGTCCGGTGCGGACGTTCTCCAGCACCTTCTTCCGCCACTGGATGTTGGCCGCGAAGTTGTCACGGTCCAGGTCGGCGAGGGTCTGGTGCATCTTGGCGATCTGGTGGTGGGGGACCGAGGACCACAGGTGGTGGAGGCTGTGGTGGCCGTCGCCGTGGGGGTGGATGATCCAGCGGTGGGCCCAGCCCAGGTTGGAGATGGTGGCGTTGAAGGCGGTGTCGCCGGCGATGAAGCGGTGCTCGCCGGCCTCGCCCAGCATGCGGATCACGGGGAGGGCGAGCCCGAAGCCGACCAGCATGTGCAGCCAGGTCACCAGGGCCAACTGCGCGTCGCCGGCCAAGGCGACGGCACCGATGACCACGGCGTACCAGGCGCCCGACAGCAGGAGCGTCACCGCGCTGGTGCCGATGGCGGTGTACCAGGACCAGTTGTACGCCGGCAGCCGGCGCACGACGCCGTTGACCAGCTCCCCACCGGACAGGCCGGTCATCGACTCCAGGTCGAACTTCTCGTAGCGGATGATGTCCGGGTCCTCCGCGCTGCCGAGGCGGGCGTGGTGGACCATGTGGCTGGCGCGGTACTCGCCGACCTGGCTGGCGGTGGGGAAGCCGGCCATCACGTTGGCCAGCAGGTCGTTCCACCGGCCCTGGCGCTGCCAGTTGCGGTGCGACGCCTCGTGCACCATGCACTCCAGTGCCCGGCCCGTGCGGCCCATGAACACGATGGCCACCACGCTGATCGCCCACGCCGCGGCCGCCGGCAGGGTGGCGTGGGCGGCGGCGGCGGCGACGCCGGCGCCGATGAACATCGCCATGTCGCCGAAGGCGGTCAGCGTGGAGCGACGCAGGTCGGTCTTGGCCGCCGCGGTCAGGATCGGACGGGCCGCCGCCGGCAGCTTGTAGCCCCTGGGCAGGCCCCGCTGGGCCGTTTCGAGCGCCCGCAGCTCCTGGGCGGAGGACCTCCACTCGCGCGGGTCCTCGGCCTGCAGGGGAACGTCGGCGTACAGCGTCAAAAACCCGCCTCCTCAGGAGTGTTTGCGGCAGTCTCCCCGTTCGCCCCCGGTTGAACCAGAGAGCGAAGGGTCAACCAACCCTCAAAGTGTTGGCTGTCCTAAAGATTGCCGGCGGGCACCCCGATGGGCAGCGTCAGCCGGGTGCGGCGGTGGACGACCAGGCGCCGGCCGATCTCATGCAGGTCGAGGGCCACGATCACCGGTCCCTGCCCCGGCCCGACCAGCTCGACGTCGATCTCGGCCACGCAGGTCTCACCCGGCTTGAGGATGTTCGACACCCACCAGCCCCGCTGGGGCGGCTGGCTGTCCTTGCGGGTGACCAGCACCCGACCCGGGGGGCCCTCGACGAGCGTGCCCTCCACCTTCCGGATGACGCCGGCCTCCCGGCCCCGGTTGATCAGCTCGACCTCGGCGTGGACCGAGCCCTCGGCCGTGCCGATGATCGTGGACGGCCCGTAGCCCATCTCGCTGTCGCCCTGGACCCTGGCCAGCACGAACCAGCCGGCGGTGGCGCCGGCGGTGGCCAGTCCCGCGGCGCCGAAGAGCGCACGTATCATCGTCTGAAGAAACCTACCGGCCGATTCATCTGTGCCACCAGTCAGCGGATCTACCCTTGCCGGGAGTCCGCCCGTAGGCTTCTCCCGGACGTTCACTCGCATACGACCTGAATGCGGTCCAGCTTGGGGTCCTGGGGGCCGACGATGCGCCCGCCGGCCGCCACCTGGGCGGCGAGGTGGGCGACCAGCGCCGGCGTGAGCCGCTCGCCGGGTACCACCACCGGGATGCCGGGGGGATATGTCGCCGCCATCTCGGCCGAGATGCGACCCACGGCGTCGGCCAGCTTCACCCGCTCCTGGGGGGCGTGGAAGGCCGCGCCGGGGCTCAGCACCTGCTCGGGGACCTCGTAGAGGGCCCGCTCGACGAAGCCCTGGGAGTTGAGGTTGTGCTCGCTCGGGTGCTCGGCGATGTGGAAGAGAGCGTCGACGAAGCGGTCGAGGTCGGCCTTGGTGTGGCCCATGGTGACGTTGGCCAGCACGTTGGCGTAGTCGGCCATCTCCATGGTGACGCCGGCCTCGAACAGCATCTTCTCCACCTCGTAGCCGGTGTAGCCCGTGCTGATGACGTTCACCGACAGGCGGGTGGGATCAAAGTGCTTCACGCCGTGGGAACCGATCAACCGCTTGTCGAGGCAGGAGAGGAGCGGGTGTTCCTCAATGCGGGCCCGGGCCTCCTCGGCCAGGTGGATGGCCGTAGTCAGGAGGGCCTCGCCCTCGGTTGCCATCTGCATGCGAGCCACGTCGATCGACGCCCGGAGCAGGCACGACGGGCTGGTGCTCTGCAGCATCCGGTTGACCACCTCGACCCGGCCGTGGTCCACCAGCTCGCCCTGCACGTGGAGCATCGAAGCCTGCAGGAACGCGCTGAGCAGCTTGTGCGCGCCGGCGACGCACATGTCCGCCCCCTGCGACAGGGCGTGGGGCGGAAGGTCGGGATGGAACGGGAAATGCGGCCCCCACGCCTCGTCGACGAGAAGGGGCACCCCGTGGCGGTGGGCGGCATCGGCGATGCCGGCGACATCGGAGCACACGCCGTAGTAGGTCGGGGAGACGATCAGGACGGCCCGCACCTCGGGGTGCTTGGCCAGGTTGGCCTCCACCTGGTCAGGCGTGACCCCGTGGGCGATGTGGCTCTCGGGGTCCAGCTCGGCGGGGATGTACACCGGGCGCACCCCGGCCACCATCAGGGCCGAGATGATCGAGCGGTGGGTGTTCCGGGAGGTGAGAATCGTGTCGCCGGGGTGGCAGACGGCGGTCACCATGATCTGGTTCCCCAGCGTGGAGCCGTTGGCCAGGAACCAGGTGCCGTCGGCCCCGTAGGCCTCGGCGGCCAGGGCCTGGGCCTGGTCGAGGGCCGATCCCGGCACGCCGTCGAGGTTGCCGAGGCCAGGGCTGATGTCGAGCCGCAGCATCTTCTCCCCGAACGCCTCGCGCAGGGCGGGATGGGCACCCCTGCCCTGGATGTGGCCCGGCGTGTGGAACGCGGCGCGGTCCACCTCCGCATAGGCGCACAGCGCTTCGAAGTAGGGGGCGTGGGTCTGGTCCATGCGGGGGCGGTTCAGGATGCGCGCACGAGCACCAGTGGGGTGCGCTCGTCGGCGTTGCCCTGCGGGTTCGGCTTCATAGCCGCCACGAGGAGGTCATGGTCGATGAACGGCGAAGCGCCGCAGAATCTCCACTCGGCCGAGGTCGTTGGCGTCGACGACCGCCGCCCCGCAGCCCAGGGCGTCGGCGACCTTGCAGGCCACCCCCCGAGGGTCGTCGGGGCCGAGGACGATGTCCTGGGTGTAGGGCGGGAGGTTGCCCGGCACGTCGTCGATCCAGGTGACCTGGCGGCCGGCGAGGCGGTAGAAGTCGCCGTGGCGGCCGAACAGGCGACCCGGCATGGCGACGGCGAGGGCGAACAGGATGCGGGGCAGCCCGGCCAGGTCGATGGCGACCTGGAAGGCATAGGGATTGCACAGGCTGCTGTCGAAGTCGAACAGGCGGCAGAAGATCCGGGCCGGGATTGTGGGATGCACGTCGTCCAGATCGACGATCCGGCCCTGGGTGATGGCCAGGGGCGACTCGCAGATGACGAGGATGTCGGAGGGCTCGGGCGAGAGGCCGGCGGCCTGCAGGGCATCCTGGGCCACCTCGATGATGTCGTCGCCCGGAACGAGCAGCGATGTCTTCAACGGCATGACCTTCATCCCGCCGCAACCGTATCGGAAACAATCCCCGGAACAAGGATCCTCAAGGGCTAACGTTGCTGCCGCGAACCAGTCAGAGAACCTCGCCGACCGCCTGCGCCGACTCCGGGCGAAGGAGCACCTCACCCGCGAGGGGCTCAGCGTCCGGACGGCCGAGCTCGATCCGCAGCGCCCCGTCTCGGTGGCGATGATCGGGCTCATGGAGAGCCGCCTCAAGCCGTACCGGCTGCCCACCCGCCTGAGCACGCGAGGCCTGGCCATCGAGACCGTCGCCCGGGCGCTGAACGTCGGCCTCGAGGAGCTGCTGGAGTGCTTCTCGGACGATGAGCTGGCCGCATCCTGCTTCGCCCACCGCCGCACGGCGGGGCTGGTTGAGCTGGGTGGCGGCCAGGGGTTCGCCGCCTTCGTGGCGTCGCTGCCGACGCAGGCCGCTGAGCTTCTCCGGGTCCCCGGCGCCGCCCACCTCCGCAACGAGGACGCGTTCGCCTACCTCTTCGCCCTCGAGCGCGAGTACGCCGGGCTGGAGATGCTGGTCGCCGATGAGCCGCCGCTGCTCTTCCTCGACAGCGAGGACCGGATCCGCTGGACCGACGGGATGAACCTCTCGCCCGACGATGCCGCGACGTTCCGCAACCTGTTCGCCGACTACCAGGCCCACTTCCGGGCCCTGGCCCTCAGCGGCCGGAAGCGCTACCAGGTCGTGCTGAATCGCCAGACCTTCGCCGCCTTCCTGTCGCACAAGACGCCGGCCAAGGCCGCCGCCCTGGTCGACGACATGGTCCACATGCTCCATGCCGCGCCTCTCTTTCAGATGCTGCTCGTCGACTACCCGCGGGCGCCCGAGGAGCTGGAGATCATCTCCCGCCACACGTCGATCCCGCCCGACTTCGCCGACACCCTCAGCGTGGTGATCCGCCAGACGTCGCGCAGCTCGGCGACCGTCGAGTACTCCCTCATCCCCATGCCCCAGACCTACATGTCGCTGCACCGCGACATCGCCGAGGCCAACCGGGCGTGGTCCATCGGCCTCGACCAGTACGAGTCCCGCCACCGCCTGTCCGGCGGCTCCGACTGGGCCCGGGCGTCCAACGAGACGACCTCGCTGCTCCTCAAAGAGGTCCTGGCCAGCCTCGGTTAGCGTTCCGAATGATGGACGAGGCGTTGCTCAACCTGCTGTGTTGCCCCCGGGACAAGGCCGGCCCTCTGGCCCAGACCGCCGGCGCATTGGAGTGCCCGACCTGCGGCACGTTGTTCCCGATCGTCGACGGCATCGTCGTCTTCCTCACCGCCCAGCAGCTGTCGGACCAGGAGGAGAAGGAGCGCAACTTCCGGAGCCAGGAGAGCGAGTGGTACGACGACATGTACGTCGGCTACACCGACCTGGTCGAGGTGCCGACCGTCGTGCGCCGGCTGGCGCGCCCGTTCGGGCCCATCCTCGACGCCGGCTGCGGGACGGGGCGCATCACCGAGGCGCTCGTCCCCATGGGCCAGCCGGTGGTCGCCATCGACTACAGCGAGGCGTGCCTGCGGCGCATGCAGGACCGTACCGCCGGCGCCCGGGTGCTGCCGGTGCAGTCCGACCTCCGGAACCTCCCCCTGCGCTCGGACGTCATGTCGGCGGCCATCTCCATCGAAGTGCACCCGCACCTGCGCGACGGCGACCGGGAGCGGTACCTCTCCGAGCTGGCCCGCGTGCTGGTCCCGGGCGGGCCGCTGTCGATCTCCACGCTCAACTACAACATGGTCTTCCGGGCCTGGAAGGCCTTCGGGAACGAGGGCGCGCGCGAGGGCGAGCACGTTCTCGGCAACGACTACCACTATCGGCGTTTCGACCGGTCCGAGTTCGCCAAGGAGCTGTCGGCGTACTTCGAGGTGGAGGAGCTCACCGGTATCCGCAACATCCCTGCCCGCAGCCTGGCTGGCGCGGTCAGCAAGGTCGGCTGGCGCCAAGGTGGCGACAAGCTGCTCGGCCTGATGAACGAGAAGGGCTACAAGGTCGACCACCTCATGGAGCGGACGGCGCTGGCCGGGATGGTGGGCTTCTTCTGGCTGGCCAAAGCGGTGAAGCGACAGCCCTGAGCGGTCGCGTCAGGCGGAGTTCGTCGTCCGCCGGCTGGGGTGCGACGGCTCAGGAGACAGCAGGAGCAGCGTCCCCTGCCGGGTCACCGCCTCGTAGGCGCCGATGCGCCCCCACGGCTTCGGAGGGACACCGTCGGCGTCGTCCCGGCGCCGGCACCGCCGCCAGACGGCACGGAGGAGTGCTCGCCCGCCGCTCATGGCGACATCATTGCTGATCCCGAGGTCCTTCGGGTGTATCCCTGGGCCCCCTGCCGCATAGAGTCCGCCCATGGCAACCGAAGAGGAACTTCAGCAGGCTTGGATCAATACCCGACTGGCGGTGCTCCAGGCCATCGATGCCCAGGTGTCGAGCGGCAAGGTCACCACGGACAACGCTTCGCAGGCGCTGGACCTGGCCGAGGCGTATGCCTGGCTGACCCGGCCCGACCAAGCGCACGGCAAGGGCGCATAGCCAACTCGTTCGGCGGTGGCGGCGCACCGGGCGGGTGCGATGCGGGTGAAGACCACGAAAGGGCCTGGACCGGCGCGGTCCAGGCCCTTCCGATGTTGGCTCGGAACTAGAGGATGGGCGCGGGCGGGGGCGGGGCGGAGGGGCCGCCCGGGTCGGAGCCGTCGCCGACGCGTTCGCAGTTGACCACGGTGTCGAGGCCGTCGCCGCCGGAGCAGGCATCGTTGTTCGGTGCCGGGTTGATGGCCGGGTTGAGGGGCCCGGGCGGCGGCGCCTGCGGGTTGTCGCCGTTGACGTAGTCGCTGCCGCCGCCACCCACGACGTGGTCGCTGCCGAAATTGCCGTACAGGACGTCGTCGCCGTCGGCACCGACGACCACGTCGTTGCCCGGGCCACCGAAGCCGACGTCGTCACCGTCGCCGGCGACCACCACGTCGTTGCCGCCGTTGCCGATCAGGTCGTCGTCTCCGTCCTCACCGAGCACGATGTCACGCCCGCCCGATGCGAAGACCAGGTCGTCGCCATCGCCGCCGAGCATGATGTCGTTGCTGCCCTGGGAAGAAGCGGGGTTGGCCATCTGGTCGTCGCCCACGATGACGTCGTTGCCACCGCCACCGTCGATCACGTCGCCGCCGCCGTTCCCGCAGATGATGTCGTTGCCCAGCCCGGCAAAGATGTGGTCGCGGCCCGGGCTGCCGACGATCACGTCGTCGCCGTCGGTTCCCACGATGTGGCCGGAACCGGCAATGGTGGCCACCGCCGGCGGTGCCTCGGGGTTGTAGAAGCATGTCGCACCGCCGCCTGGCCCCTGCACAGCGCTGGCCGTATGCAAGAGCAGCGGAGACAGCAGCAGCGCAGGGGTGCAGAGCGCAAACGCGAGTTTCCTCTTCATGCCGGTTCTCCTCGCCAACGGGAATGGTGGCGCCGGTCTACCCGGTCTGGCGACTTTCTGCACGGAATCTGTCCGCCGCCGGCGATCCGGGCCCGCCGCAGCCGCCGGCGGTACTATCGGCTGCCGGCCCGGATGGCGAAATCGGCAAACGCGATGGTCTCAAACACCATTGCCCGCGAGGGCTTGCGGGTTCGATTCCCGCTCCGGGCACGCCATCTTCGACCAGACACCGCTAAATATCCGTCGTGCGGCGGCCGATGTCTCTCCAAGGCGCTCAGGAGAGAGGGGTGTGACATGCCGTCGAGGAACCGGGTCAGTCGGCATGCAACATGGCGGCACCGGCTGGCTGCGCTGGCGGCCGTCGTCACTCTGTTCGCAGGGACCGTCGTGATGCGGGCCGCTCCCGCCGGCGCCGCCATTGACAATGCCGATGCCTTGCAGGCGCGTGTCCGGGCCGAACTCGCGGTCTTCACCGGCTGGCTCCAGGCCAACGGCGTGCAGGGATACATCGGCGAGGTCGGCTGGCCCAACAACGCCGACGCCGCCTCGTGGAACGCTGTGGCGACGAAGTGGTACGCCGACGCGGCTGCGGCCGGGCTGTGGACGACGGCGTGGTCAGCGGGCGAGTGGTGGGGCTGCAACTACAAGCTCTCGGTGTACGTCTGGTCGACGTGCTCGTCGATGGACGGCAGCCTCCAGGTCGCCCGCCCCCAGGCGTCGGTGATCGAGGCGCAGGCCGGCGCCGACCGCAGGGGGGTCAACATGAGCGGCGGCGACTTCGGAACCCCTGGTCCGCTCGACATCACCTCGGCGTTCTCCAACGCCAACCCCGGCACCTACAACACGGCCTACCACTTCGACACCGAGCAGTCCTTCAACTACGTCGCATCGAGGGGGATCAGCCTGGTCCGCCTCCCCGTGCGCTGGGAGCGGGTGCAACGCACCCTCGGCGGCGCTCTCGACGGGGCCGAGGTGCAGCGCATCACCGACGCCGTGGCCCAGGCTCGTTCGGCCGGTATGCGGGTGATCATCGACATCCACAACTACGGCGCCTACTGGCTGTCGGACGGAACCCAGGGCGTGCGCCGTGCCATCGGCTCCGCCGAGGTGACCGAGGGTCACTTCGCCGCCCTGTGGGCCAACCTCAGCTCGGCCTTCAAGGGCAACGCCGGCGTGGTCGGCTACGGCCTGATGAACGAGCCGGTCGCCATGGGCGGGCCGCTGGCGTGGGAGCAGGCCTCGCAGTCGGCGGTGACGGCCATCCGGAACAACGGAGACCCGAAGCTCGTGCTGGTGCCCGGCTACAACTGGTCGGGAGCGCAGCAGTGGACCACCCAGCACCCCCGTGCGTGGATCGCCGACACCAACATCCGGTACGAGGCCCACCACTACTGGGACCGGAACAACTCGGGTGCCTATTCGCATGACTACGGCGCCGAGGTGGCGGACGCCCAGGTCAGGGGCTACACCGCCACCATCCCGATCTCGCTGGCGCCGGCCATCGCCGGTTCGGGCTGGTACTCGAACGGGACACAGGTTGCATCAGGGAAGGCCGGGACGGTCGTGCGGGCGTACGCCGTGAAGGCTGTACAAGGGGTCCCGTACAAGCTCATCCTCGCCACCGAAGGGTGCAGCGTTGTCGTCGCCGTGCTCAACGAATCGACGCTCTACGCGGGACCGTCCGGACTCATCGGTACGACCCGAGGAACTATCCCACCCTTGACGTTGCCCGGCGACTACGCGGTGTGCTTCCGGAACCTCGACGGGCCGCCGACGGCCACCGGCGGCCTGAGGTTCACCGTGCCGATTCTGTAGAAGCGAACGTGTGTTCAGCAGCCGGGACACAAAGATGGAGCCCCGAGGAAGATTCCCTTCTTCCGGCCCGAGAGCCGATTTCCAGGTTGCCCCCTTGGGACTCCGAGGCTCACTTTAAGGATGGCGCCCCGGCCTGTCAAGGGCCTTCTTCGCCCGCTCATACTCCCCATGCCGGCGCCCGCTCCAGAAGGAAGCGGCTGACGGCCAGGCACCGGTCGAGCAGGTCGCACAGAAGCTCCTCGCCGGCCCACACCTTGGCCAGCGAGACCTGCTGGCGGGCCACGATCGTCAGGCTGCGCTCGGGCGCGTCGGTGACGGATCCGAAGGAGTCGATGGCCGAGACCTCGAGCGGCAGCTCGGGCCCGCCCACGCCGGCCAGGTCGGTGGCCAGCACCAGCAGGTCCGGCCCGTTGGGCAGAGGTGGAAGCGCCCACGTGAACGTCAGCGGGAACGAGAACTCATCGGGGGGCTCGTCGTCGTCGGGAAGGTTGGCGGCCACGTCCTCGAAGGCCAGCAGGACCCTGGGCTCGACTTCGAGGGCCAGGTGCAGGTCCAGCGGGCCCCCGCACCCCTCCTCGGGGTGGAGGTCGACCTCCCAGACCTGGCGTAGCGAGTACGTCTCGACGAAATGACGCTCATCGTGGACATGGAAGCCATGGTCCACGGCGTGGTCTTTCAGTTCTGCGACGTACCCCGCCACGTCGATGGCGGCCAAGCAGTACCTCCTGGGACAACGGCTACGGGACGGGCCGAGCGTAGGCCAGGCGCCCTCCCAATCGAAGTAGCGTGACCGAGGGTGACCGACGACGTGCTCCTCGCCGTGCTCTCCGACACGGTTGCGGCGGTCCGGGCCGCTCTCGACGGCCTCGGCGATTGGGGGCCGGCGGGCACCCGCCCCGGCCAGTACTACTCCGACATCGCCGCCGACCGGGCTGCGCTCGACGTGCTGCGGGGCGCCGGCCTCGGGGTGCTGAGCGAGGAGACCGGCCCCCACAACACCGACAATGACCTCGTGGTGGTGCTCGATCCTGTCGACGGCTCCACCAACGCGGCTCGGGGCATCCCGTGGTTCGCCACCAGCCTGTGCGCGGTCGACGCCCAAGGCGCCCGCATGGCCCTCGTCGTGAACCAGGCGACCGGGGAGCGGTTCGAGGCGGTCCGGGGTGGGGGAGCGCTGCGCGACGGCCGCCCGACGGGGCCGACCACGTGCACCCGCCTCGACGACGCTGTCCTCGGCCTGACGGGCTACCCGCCGGCGGACCTGGGCTGGCGGCAGATGCGCTCGCTGGGCGCTGCCGCCCTCGACCTGTGCGCCGTGGCCTGCGGTCACCTCGACGCGTACATCGACTGCTCCAACCACGCCCACAGCCCGTGGGACTACCTGGGCGGCATGCTCGTGTGCCAGGAGGCCGGCGCCTCGATCGCGGAGGCGTCGGGCCGCGAGCTGGTGGTGCTCGGCTGGACCGACCGGCGGGTGCCCGTGGCGGCGGCCACGCCGGCGTTGCTGGCCGAGGCCGTGGCCGCCCGTGGCGGGTTCCCGGTCCCGGCCACAGTCGCCTGAGTCTTGCCTCCCGCCCGGCGCACCCAGACCCTTTTCCTTGCTGCGTACAAGCGGCTGCCCCAGGTGATGCGGACGCTGCTGATCCGTATGGGGACGCCGTCGTTCCACGTGGGTGCCATCTGTGTCGTGGAGCGGCCAGACGGTCACCTGCTGCTCGTGCGCCAATCCTACCGGCGTGAGGGCTGGGGGTTTCCCGGCGGGCTGATGCGCCGAGGCGAGGACCCGGGCGACGCCGCCCGACGGGAGCTCCACGAGGAGTTGGGCGTCGACGTCGACCTCCGGGGGCTGCCCGTGGTGGTCATCGACTCCCCCCAGCGCCGGGTCGACGTGGTCTTCCAAGCCAGCCTCCGGGAGGGGTCGGCGCAACCCGAGGGCACGCAGCACTCCCCGGAGATCTCCGAAGCCCGCTGGTTTCCTCCCGACGGTCTCCCTGAGCTGCTACCGGAGGCCACCGCCGCACTGATCCAGCTCGGGCGCACCTACCCGCCGCGGTAGGCCTTTCATTCTGAGGCCGGCGCCTCCGCCGGCCCCCTAGGCTGGTCCGCCCGGGGCGCTTAGCTCAGCTGGTTAGAGCACATCCCTTACAAGGATGGGGTCGGGGGTTCGAGTCCCTCAGCGCCCACCCCCGTGACCAGCGGTTCTGTCCCTCCAGGGGCCAGCGGCGGAACCGCCAGGCCGCGGTGAGGCCCCATGGGTTTCACGCCACAAGCTGTCGAGGGCCTCAGCGATGCGCTCGTCGAAGTTCTCCAGGAGGTGGTCGTACCGGTCCAGCGTGACCATCACCGAGCCGTGGCCCATGCGCTCGGAAATGGCCGTCGAGTGGCGACAAGCGGCGGTCTGACCGGCGATCCCAGCGGCGACCTCCGAAGGCGAGGATGAGGTCAGTCCGGACCACCCCGAGGTCTAACCCAACGTCAATCGGCGACCAAACCATTCCGTCGCCCAGTCCGGCTCGCCATCGTGGACCTCGACGAGCACGCGGCTTGGATCACGCCGGCCCACCCGGTCCTCGGAGGTCGCGTCGAGCGGATTGCAATACTCCGGCAGCACCGAGGTCCGGGTCGCCTTCGCCTCGAACCAGAACGAGCCGCCGTAGTCGACGTACACGACCACGTCCTCGACATCGCCCTCGGGATCGGACCAGCCATCGCGGCCCTCGAAGTAGGCGTCCGTCGCTTCCATGGCGGTGTCGAAGAGGCGGGGCACGAGGAGGTTCGATGTCCCGTGATAGTTCCCGACCTTGACGGTCCCGTCGCCGAAGCGGACGAGCGCGATGCCGCTACTCATCGCTGCCGACCGGCCCGACCCGCTTGTTCGCCGATGAGAGGTTCTGACGGGTGATCGACGCGTTGCGTCGATGCACTGCTTCAGTGCGTCGACTATCCATCTGCGATGTCGACATCTGGAGCGGACGAATGAGCAGGCATCTCGCTGAGCTTGTACCCCCGGGTTCCAGCGGGCTAACGGCCGCGCGTCGTAACGGCAGGAGCGCGCTACGAGCAGTAATCGGCGTCCGGCGGGGTGGTCAGCTTGTGAGTCCCAGGAGCGGTTGTTCGCCGGGAAGAGTTGAACGGGATGGCATCCGCTATTTCGCCTCCGTGCATGTCGAGGTGGTCCTCGTAGCGCTCTTGTCGACATCGTGCTTCGGGGGCGTGCCGATCACCTGGGCGACATGCGACTCGCAGACCTGAAGCAGGCTGTCTCGTCGCTCCTGGCGCGGATCGATCCGGTGGGGCACCCACGGATCTGACTGACGCGGCCCCACGCTTCGCTCACGTGCAGCTGGACTGGTTGCCGTCGACGTCGGTGATGAGCACCGCCACCTGCGAGACGGGGGGCACCTCCATGATCGGCGTTGGTCAGCGGCACACCATGGCTGTCGGGTCCTCGCCCTGCAGCGTCAGCACCCGAGCAACCGCCTCGTCGAGGCGGGACTCGGGCAGGCGGCCGTCCGCCACCGCGGCCATGACCGCGTCGCGCATCGCCGGCGCCTTGTCCCCGGCCGTGGCCAGCACCAGGTCGGCGCCGGCCATGAGAGCCAAAACCGTTGCCTCTGGCAGTGACCGCTGCTCGACAATGGCGTCCATGCCGACCGCGTCGGTGATTGCCACCCCTGCGAAGCCGAGCGACCGCAGCATCTGGTAGGCGGCCGGCTCGAGGCTGGCCGGCAACGTTCCCAATGCCCGGAAGGTCACGTGCGACATCATCACCGCGGCCACGCCGCCAGCGATGACCGGACCGAACCCTGCGGTCGCTGCCGCCCGGATCTCGGGGAGCGAAGTGGTGGACACCACCGGGCCGTCGTGGCTGTCGGGCAGGTCCCCCTGACCGGGGAAGTGCTTCGCCGTGGCCGCCACGCCGGCACGCCGGAGCCCTTCGGCGAAGGCGGCGGCGCGCGGGCCCGACTCCTCTGGCGTGATGGCGAAGGCCCGGTCGCCGACAGCCCCACCGGCCGGTCCGCCGTCGGCATCGACGACAGGGGCGAGGACCAGGTCAAATCCGAGGTCGTGCAGGACCCGACCCCGTTCGGCCGCCACGGTGGCAATGTCGGCCAGCGGTCGCTGACCGAGGGTTCGGGCCGACGGCGTGCTTCCCACGATGGGGCGCAGCCTCGACACTCGTCCGCCCTCCTCGTCGACAGCCACCAGCAGCTTCCCGGGTGCGCGTGCTCGGAGGTCAGCGATGAGCCGACGCGTCTGCGTCGAATCGAGGATGCTGGGCCCCAGGAGGATCACGCCGCCCACACCCAGGGCCGCAACACTGGCCGCCACGGGCGCCTCGGCAGTCGTGGCGTCGTTGATGCCCACGGCGAGGACCGTGGCCGCACGGGCGGCAAGGGGTGCCGGCTGGCAGGGCTGTGTGGTGGCGGTCGTGGTCGAGGAGCCGAGCGGTGCGGCGGCCTCGACGACGCTGGTCGGTTCGGCAGCCGGTTCCACCGGCCCGCCCTCGCCGGCGCAAGCGCCTCCCACCAGCGCGTACACCAGCGCAGCGGCGACCCGACGACCGGAGGGGAGCCGAACCAGCATCGACTCGACAGTACTGACGCGTTCGGTCGGGTTGGGACGGTCCGTCCGGGGAGAGACACTTCCCACTGTGAGCACGCCTGATCACCCCCGCAACTGATGGCCACCATCGGCTACCACGCCTCCCACGAGCAGCATCCACCCAGCCGGCTGCTTCGCGATGTCCGGCTGGCCGAGGAGGCCGGGTTCCAGGCCGTCTCCTCCTCCGACCACTTCGCCCCTTGGGGCGAGGACCAGGGCGAGTCCGGCTACACATGGTCCTGGCTCGGGGCTGCGATGCACGCCACTTCGCTGCCCTTTGGCGTCGTGACCGCTCCTGGCCAGCGGTACCACCCGGCGGTGCTGGCCCAGGCCATCGCCACGGTCGCCGAGCTGTTCCCCGGGCGGCTCACCGTCGCCCTCGGCTCCGGGGAGGCGCTCAACGAGCACATCACGGGGGACCGCTGGCCCGACAAGGCGGCCCGCGACGAGCGGCTCTTCGAGTGCGTCGAGGTGATCCGGGGGCTGCTCGCCGGCGAGGAGGTGAGCGTCGCCGGCCACGTGCGCGTCGACCGAGCCCGGCTGTGGACGCTCCCACAAACGACACCCCGGCTCTTCGGCGCTGCGCTGAGCACGAAGACGGCTCGATGGTGCGGCGGCTGGGCGGACGGACTCATCACCGTCAACCAGCCAGTCGATGCGTTGTGCGAGGTGATCGACGCCTTCCGGGAAGGAGGCGGCGCCGGCAAGCCGGTCACGGTGCAGGCGAAGGTCTCCTGGGCACCGACCGAGGACGAGGCGCTCGCCGTCGCTCACCAGCAGTGGCGCACCAATGTCTTCCCTTCGCCCGTCATGGCCGATCTGGAGCAGGTCGCGCAGTTCGAAGCGATCGCTGCGTTCGTCCGCCCCGAGGACATGCACGCCTCCGTGCTCGTCTCCTCCGACCTCGGTCGGTTCCGGGACTGGCTTCAAGAGCTGCTGGAGCTTGGCATCGACAACCTGATCGTCCACCAGATGGCCAAGGAGCAACGGCCGTTCATCGACGCCTTCGGTTCCGAGATCCTTCCGTCCCTGAACGGAGAGGTCGACAGGTAGCGGCGCCAGGGAGGGCGTGTCCGGACATCGGTCGAGGGTTCGATCCCCCCGGCGCCCACTGTGACAATCACCCTGCAGGGACTTCGGACGGTCCTCTACCCGTCGCCGGACCTCGAGGCGGCAAGGCCTGGTGGACGGGCCTGGGGGTATCGTCAGCTTCATCCGCAGTCCCCAGTTCGGGGGGTGGGGCTCAGCCCACCGGCGCGAGCTCTCCCAGCACGGCCGCCGGCCGCCGCCAGCGGCGGGCGGGCGCCGGCGCCGGCTCGTCGACCGGTTCGACCACCTCGGCCACGCGGGCGGCCCGATCGGCGGAGTAGGCCAGCAGGCCGATGTAGGCGATGAAGGCGTCGACCAGGAACAGGTGGACGATCAGGACGACCCGGAACGTCGGAAGCAGGCCGACGAACAGGGTGGCGGCCATGGCAACGAGCAGGCCGCCGGCGATGCGCCGGCGGCGCTGGACCCGTACCGATCGGGGCAGCGCCGGCTCAGATGCCGGCGCCGACCCGAGACTGACGAGGAACGCCTCCTGGCGGGCCGCGTGGGCCCGGAGCGCGGGCGGGACGACCACCGCAGCCAGGATCAGCGCCAACAGCAGGACTATGCCCACAGAACCTGGCCCACGGCCGCGGCTACCTGGCCACCGCTCGATCCGCCGCCCCGCTGCTCCCGCTGGGCATGGCGGTCAGACTAGAGCGAGAAGTCGGTGGACTCCAGAGGCGCTGCGCCTAGTGGCGCTCGACATCTACCGCTGGGGCGGGCAGGTGCAGTTGTCGGTGGCCATGTTGCAGCCGTTGCAGGCCACGCGACCTTCGTGGTTGTCGATGTGGACGCCCTTGCCGCACAGGGCGCATTGACCCCGGGCGATGATGTCGGCGAGCTTGGTCATTCGCTCCTGCTCCTTCTTCCTGCGGACGCCGTCCTGATGGCCGGCGGGTTCAATCGATGTATCCGAACTCTAGCCATGACAATCGTAGCGGCGCCGGCCCAGATAACAACGGGTGAAGACGTATTCTGGACAGCGTACGAACATGACAACGCGCCCCCGCAATCGTGGATCCAGGACCTGGAGTGTGCGATGTCCACCAATAGGGCGGCGACGCGGAAGGTGTACCGCTGCCCGGAGTGCTACGCCCGGGTGGTCGGCGAGCCCGACGACGACGCCAAGACCACGCTCTGGCTGCACGGCCTGTCCGGCCGGTGCCGGGCCAAGCAGACGCCAAAGACTGAGAAGCCTCGCCGCAAGGAGCGGCTGGAAGCCATGCTCGGGGAGGAGTGGGGCTAGCGCCGGCCTGGCGCGCGCCCTGGCGCGCCGGAGCGAAGTAGCGTTTGGGCGTGTTCGTGCCCGAGCCCAGCGACCTCGGCAGGACGGCCGTAAGGGCCGCAGGGAAGGGTTCGCGGGTCATCGTCCAGCTGGCCGTCACAGTCGGCGTGGCTGGCGCCGTCCTGGCTCTCCTAGGCGCCCTCCTCTTTGACCAGGCCAAGGCCTTCTTCACCGCCGGCGAGGCCGGCTCCGACGTGGCCAAGATCGAGCTGGCGCCTCTGGCGCAGCGATCGGTCCTCTATGCGGCCGACGGCACCATTCTGCAGTACCTCCGCGGTGAGGAAGACAGGCTGCCCGTCACCCTCGACAAGGTGCCCCAGCACGTCATCACCGCTGTCCTCGACGCCGAGGACGAGCGCTTCTTCGAGCACGGCGCCATCGACCTCCGCTCGATGACCCGGGCGCTGGTGTCCAATCTGGAGGCGGGAGCGATCTCCGAGGGCGGCTCCACCATCACCCAGCAGCTCGTGAAGACCGCCCTGCTGAACCCGAAGCAGGACCTCAACCGCAAGCTCCAGGAAGCCTCCCTGGCCATCCGACTGGAGCGCCAGATGTCGAAGACCGAGATCCTCGAGCGCTACCTGAACACCGTCTACTTCGGGAACAGTGCCTACGGGCTCCAGGCTGCGGCCGAGCGGTACTACCAGACCGACGTCGACAAGCTCACCCTCGGGCAGGCCATCCTTCTCGCTGGGCTCATTCGCAACCCGGTCTACGCGGACCCGTACAACAACCCCGAGGACGCCCGGGGCCGGCGCGACGTGATCATCGACCGTATGGCCCGGCTCAACCACATCACTCCGGAACAGGTCGTCGAGCTCAAGGCCGAGCCCCTCCCGACCCCGATACCGCAGGAGAAGTTCGACAGCACCAACTACTTCACCCGCCACGTGGTCGACCTGCTCCAGAAGGACCCGAAGTACCTCGGCGGCACCGAAGCCGAGCGCGACAGGCTGATCTTCCGCGGTGGCCTCAACATCACGACCACCCTCGTCCCGGGGGTCCAGGTCATGGCCGAGCAGACGATCGCCGACACCCTGCCGGCCAACCGGGGGGAGTTCAACGCCGCCCTGGTGTCGGTTGAGCCGGCCAGCGGGGCGGTGCGCGCCGCGGTCAGTGGCCTGGAATTCGCCGAGCACAAGATCGACCTGATCACCGGCGTCGGCCGCCAGACCGGCTCGTCGTTCAAGATGCTGACCTTGATGGCGGCACTGGAGCACGGCGAGATCCCGGCCGACACCATCTCCGGGGGCCATCCGTGCGTCATTGCCGACCCCAACAGCGTAAAGAAGGTGTGGGACCCGCAGAACGTCGAGGGCTCGGGCGCCGGCATCATGACCCTCACCGAGGCCACGGTGCAGTCGGTCAACTGCGCCTACGCCCGGCTCATCAAGCTCGTCGGTCCCGAGAAGGTCGTCGATGTCGCCCGCCGCATGGGCATCAAGACGGCGAACCTCGACCCCCCGATCCTCGCTCTCACCCTCGGCGCCGTCGACGTCACCCCTCTGGAGATGGCGACCGCCTACGCCACCCTGGCCAACGACGGCGAGTACCACGAGCCCTACTACATCGACCGTATCGAGGACCGCGACGGGAAGGTGCTCTTCAAGCAGAGCACCAAGGGCGAGCGGGCCGTGTCGGTGAACAACGCCCGCACCGTCACCCAGACCCTCACCCAGGTCGTGCAGCGGGGTACCGGTACTGCCGCCGCAGTCCCCCGCTGGCAGGTAGCGGGAAAGACCGGCTCCACCGACGAGAACCAGGACGCCTGGTTCGTGGGGGTCACGCCCAAGCTTGCCACTGCGGTGTGGATGGGATCGCCGGCGGGCAAGGTGTCGATGTACAACGTCGGCGCCTTCCCGAGGGTCTACGGCGGAACGTATCCGGCCATGATCTACGGGGCCTTCATGCGCCAGTTCCTCGCCGGCCAGCAGGTCATCGACTTCGCCCCGCCCGAACGGGTGCCCAACCAGCGGGCACCCAAGTTCCTGGAGCTGCCGACCTGCCTCCTCTCGGAGGTCCTCACGCCGAAGCCGTGCGGGGAGGTGACCGATACCGGCGGGCGGACGACGCCCGTTCAAACGCAGCGAAGCAACAACGACAACGGGACCACCGGCGGCCCGGTCGTCACCGCACCCCGGCCCAACGTCGTCGTGCTGGATCCCGTCGTGCCCCAGGTGCCCGTCATCACTATCCCGGCGTTCCCCGACGTGACCACGCCACGGGTCACGGTTCCACGGATCGACGATGACGACAGCCCGCCGACGACACGCCGCAACCGTGGGTAGCCGGGCCGCTTGACGGTCTTCCACGACCTGCTCCGGGTGCAGGAGCACGACACCGCCGCCGACCGTCTCCGCCACCGGCGCGACCACTTGCCGGAGCTGACCGAGCTCCGGGCCACCGAGGACGCCCTTGCCCGGCTCGAGGCCACGCTGGCCGAGGTCGAGGCTAAGGCCGCGGAGGCGGCGAAGGCCCAGCGCCGGCTGGAGGGAGAGCTGTCGCTGCTCGAGGCCAAGATGACCGAGCTCGACGCCAAGCTGTACTCCGGCGTCGTGTCCGCCGCCCGTGAGCTTCAGGCCATGCAGAGCGAGGCGGCGACCATGCGGGAGCGCCGGGCCGCGCTGGAGGACGACGTGCTGGAGGCGATGGGGGAGCAGGAGACGCTCGACGAGCAGCTCGAAGAGCTCCGGAGCCGGCGCCGCGAACTCGACGTCGAAGGCTCCCGGCTGCGGGCTGCGGTCGCCGAGGCGCAGGCCGGCGTCGACCGCGAGCTGGCCTCCGAACTAACTGCCCGCAAGGAAGCGGCCACGGTCATTCCCGCCGAGGTGACCGCTCTCTACGAGCAGCTCCGTGCCCACCTGGGCGGCGTGGCCGCCGCACCGCTGGTCAACGGCCGCTGCGGCGGCTGCCACCTGGCCCTGCCGGCCACCGAGATCGACCGGCTGCGCAAGGAGCCGGCCGACACCCTCGTGCGCTGCGAGCAGTGCGAGCGCATCCTCGTCCGTCCCTGACTCGTGATCTTCTGGCCCGCCGGCGTGGCCCTCGGCCTCGTGTGGTTGGTCTTTCGCGACCCGGCGTTCGACTACCGCATGGTCGTCGTCGGCGCCTTGCTGCCTGACCTGATCGATGCCCCATTCGGCGGCGCCCGCCTGGCCCACACGCTTCTGGCCGCCGTCGCGGTGCTCACGCTGGTGATGGTGGGCACCCGGGGCCGGCGCCACGCGCGGCGCAGCCTGCTGGCGGTGCCCATCGGCATGTTCGCCCACCTCGTGGCCGACGCCATGTGGGCCCGGACCGAGCACTTCTGGTACCCCGCCTTCGGCGGCCCGCTGACAGGCCCCCTGCCGGCCCTGGACCACGGCCTGGCCATCCTCTTCCTGGAGGAGCTGGCCGGCCTCCTGATAGTCGCGTGGTGCTGGCAACGCTTCCAGCTAGGAGACCCGAAGGTGCGCCGGCAGTTCCTGCGCACGGGGCACCTGCCCCGGGGGATCTGAAACGCCGGCCCAAAGGGCCGGCGTTTCACCGACGAACCGTCCGAGCCGAAGGCGAGGCTTGGTTCGTCGGAACAGCCATGAGCGCGGCCGAAGGCCGCACTGAGCAGTTGTCTGAGGCGAAGCCTCAGTGGAGGCGAAGCCTCAGTGGCCGTTCCTGGCCTGGAACATGTGATATAGCAAGATGAGCTGGGCGATAGCGAGGGGCTCGCTGCGCTTGCCCTCCTCGATGGTGCCGAGGGACTCCGGCACCTCCTCGTCGACGCCGAGCTCCTTCCAGATCTCCTGCTCGACCTCCTTGGTGATCTCCCGGGGGGCGTAGGAGTGGATGTGGAGGGCGTCAACCGGCTTGCCGTCGTCGTCGCGGGTCAGCTTGAGGTGCATGGCCTCGCGGTGGTCGTCGGTGAGGATGTTCGCCAGATCCGGGTGCGAAATCGTCGGGCGCAGGAGGAGGGTGGCCGACAAGGGCTCGTTCTCGTCGCGGCCTTCGATCTTGTCGAAGCGGATGACGATGTCGGCCTGCGACCGCTGGGGCCGGATGAACTGGGCCGACTCGGGCTCACGCTTCTCGAGGTCGGCGAGGACCTGGTCCTCGGTGTACCCGCGCTTCTGGGTGTCGCGCTTGACCTTCCACTCGTAACGCACGGGCTCGGGCGGGTCGAGGTACACCGTTGCGTCGAAGCAGGCCCGGGCCAGCTTGGAGTACAGGGGGAGGAGCCCCTCGATGATCACGTACTCACGTGGCTCGACCAGGACCGGGCGGCCCAGGGTGCCGTCGTTGTGGTTGTAGACCGGCTTCAGGATCGGGTGGCCGAGGGCCAGCAGCTGCAGGTGCTGCTCCATGACCTCGACGTAGTTGCAGTCCGGGTGCAGGGGCGTGAACGGCAGATTCTTGCGCTCGACCCGGTCGTAGCGGTGGTAGTCGTCGACGCAGATGGAGGTGATCCGGTCGGAGCCGAGGGCGTCGACCAGGCCCTTGGTGATCGTGGTCTTGCCGGCGGCGCTGTCGCCGGCGATGGCCAGCATGATGGGGCGGCCGGGGCCGTCACCACCGTTGCGCCAGGCCTTCTGGAGGTTGACCTGCTTGTCGGGCATTGAAGTCTCCCTTTCGGTCAACGGCCGACCATCTGGCGATGGTCGGCCTCTGAGTGCTTGCCGGACCGGCCTCCCGGGCCGTTCATGCGGCCAGGGCCTCTTCGGCCAGGCGTCGGAGTGTGGACACGGCGTCGGTGAGCCCGCCGGCGTGCTTGTAGAGAGCGCTGCCGGCGATGAACACCCGGGCGCCGGCCGCCGCCGCGCCGGCGATGGTGTCGGGCGAGATGCCGCCATCGACCTCGAGGTCGATGTTGAGGCCGCTGGCCGCGATCATCTTGGCTGCCTCGCGGATCTTCGGCTCCATGGTGGCGATGTACGCCTGGCCGCCGAAGCCCGGGTTGACCGTCATCACGAGCACCATGTCGACCAGGTCGAGCACGTGCTGCACGACGGTGAGCGGCGTGTGCGGGTTGAGGGCGACGCCGGTCTTGCCCCCCGCGTCACGAATGGTGGAGAGGGTCTTGTGAAGGTGGGTCGTCGTTTCGGCGTGCACGATGAGCATCTCGCAGCCTGCATCGAGATACTGCAGCATCATGGCGTCTGGGTTGACGACCATCAGGTGGGCCTCGAAGGCGACGTTCGAGTGGGGCCGGCAGGCCTTGATGACGTCGGGCCCGAAGGTCAGGTTGGGCACGAACACGCCATCCATGACATCCCACTGGATCTTGTCCACCCCTGCGGCATCCAGCGCGGCGACTTCCTCGCCCAGCTTGGAGTAGTCGGCCGGCAGGACGGACGGCACGATCTGCACCGGGCTGGCCGGCGGGCGGATGTTAGTCACGGTTGCGTGCTCAGTGACGGACATGTGCCTCGATTCTGGGCGTCGAGCGCCAAGGGGTGAGTTGGGAAAGCCTACGGTTTCCCGTTCGCCGGCGCCTCACCCCTAAGGTGGATGTCATGGGGGAGAACCTGTCGATCGTCCCCGCCGTGGATCCGGAGCCGGCGCCGCCGGTCCGCCTGTTGCTGGTCGACGACCACCAGGTGGTGCTCGAGGGCCTGGCCTCCATGCTGGCCTCCCAGAGCGGCCGGGTGACGATCGCGGCGGCGACGACGAACGCTGACGACGCGCTGCGGCTGGCGGCCGACGTCCAGCCCGATGTCGTCCTGCTCGACGTCCGCCTCCGGGGCGCCAGCGGCCTCGACCTGTGCTCCGAGCTGGTCCGCCGGCATCCCGGGCTGAGAGTCGTGTTCTTCACCGTCTACGACGACGAGCAGTACCTGTTCCAGGCCCTCCGGGTGGGCGCCTCGGGGTTCCTGCTGAAGACGACCACCGGCCCCGAGCTCGCCGACCACCTCGACCGGGTCATGGAAGGCGACGTGGCCATCGACTCCACCCTCGCCGGCCGGGTGGCGATGACCGCGGCGCGCCTGCAGAGCGGAGAGTTCTGGCCCGGGGCGCGCCTGGGCCTCACCCAGAGGGAGAGCGAGGTGCTCGGCCTGATGGTGCGCGGGCTGTCGAACCGGGCCATCGCCCTGCGGTTGTCGATCGCGGAGGACACGGTGAAGACCCACGCGCGCTCCGTCTACCGCAAGCTCGAGGTGGCCGACCGGTCCCAAGCGGTCGCCGTAGCCCTCCGGGAGGGCATCTTTCATTGATCTCTGCTCCGGGCACCCGGGTCCTTCGGACCGCGCCCCTCGCTGGCGGCGGGGGCCACAGCTCCGCCGCCGTGGCGGGCCGACGCGCTGCTGCATGAACGCCCAGCCTCCCCACAACGGGAACCTGGAGCTGCTGGAGCACATCATCGAGGTGACGTCGGCGGACTTCGACGTCGGCGAGGTCAGCCAGCGGGTGGCGGCCCTGGTCACCGCCGCCACCCACTCCGACGTGTGCTTCGTGCACTTGGTCGACGAGGAGCTGCGCCGGGTGGTGCTCGCCGGCGCCACGCCGCCGTTCGACGAGCAGGTCGGCAGCGTCCAGCTCGCCTTGGGTGAAGGGATCGCCGGCTGGGTGGCAAAGTTCGCCCAGCCGGCCGTGGTCCCCGACAAATGGCAGGACCGCCGGTACCGGTATATCCCCGAGTTGCGCGGCGAGGACTTCACCTCGATGGTTTCGGTGCCGATGCTGGCCCGGGGGCGGGTGGTCGGCGTCCTCAACGTCCACTCCCGAGCCGCACGCAACTACGGCGACGACGACCTGGCGCTGCTGGCGCACGTGGCGAACCTCATGGCCCGGGCCATCGAGAACGCCCGGCTCTACGGCCGGCTAGCCGAGCGGGAGGAGATGCTCGAGCGATTCGCCACCCGGACGGTGGAGGCCCAGGAGCTGGAGCGCCGGCGGCTGGCGGGGGAGATCCACGACGGGATCAGCCAGCGCCTGGTGAGCCTCTGGTACCACCTGCTGGCCGCCGAAGACGCCGCCGGCGACCCCGACATGCTGCGCCGCGAGCTGGGGAAGGCGAAGGAGCTCTCGACCGCAGCACTGGCCGAGGCCCGGGCCGCCATCACCGGCCTGCGGCCCTTCGTCCTCGACGACCTCGGGTTGGGCCCGGGCCTGGAGAGCCTGGGTCGGTCGCTTGCCGATTTGGAGGTCGAAGTCGACGTGGAGCCGGTCGACCTGCCGGCTCATGTGGAGGTCGCCTTGTACCGCATCGCCCAGGAGGCGCTGCAGAACGTGGTCAAGCACGCAAGGGCGTCCACCGTCGTCATCCGGCTGGCGGCGAGCGACGCCGGCGTCCACCTGAGCGTGACCGATGACGGGCAGGGCTTCGACCAGGACAACGTGGCCGGCGCCGAGGACCGGCATTCCTACGGGCTGGTGGGGATCCGGGAGCGGGCCGAGCTCATCGGCGCCTCGTTGACGTTGACGTCGCGTCCGGGCACGGGGACGGCCATCGAGATTCTGGTGGCAGCGCCGGCACGATCTGAGAAAATAGAGTGAAAGGTATGTGCTTGGCCGGACATAGACCGGGCTGAACGCTGCTGGAAAGAGCGCAACCGATGGGGGAGAGCGGGTGCGGTTGAAGAATCGAGTAGGGCTATGGGCCGTGGCGGCCCTGACGCTGACCTTGACCGGGCCGGTACCGGCCGGGGCCCAGACGCGCGAGGATGCGCCAGTCGAGCGCCGTCCCGCCATCGCCGGGTTCGAAGGACGTGCGATCGACCTGGCCGGGGACTGGGGCGACGCCGAGGCGTGCCTCGTGTGGCGCCAGGGCGGAGTTCTCGAGTGCTTCCGCACGGTGGAGGAGCTCGACGCCCGTGAGGCCGAGCTGGCCCCATTGCAGCCGAGGAACTCAGGCCGAGCAGGGGGGAGCGGGGGAGGTGCCGTTGCGTCGTCCACGGCGCCGTACTCCTGCTCGAGCTCGCTCCGCCTGTACGAGTACAACTACTACGGTGGCCGGCGGCTGTCCTTCTGGGACCGCGGTTACTGGCAGAACCTCTACATCTACGGCTTCGACAACCGCACGTCGTCCTATATCGTGGGTGCCTGCTACGCCCACCTCGCCGAGCACCCTGACGGCGGCGGCTGGTGGTACCCGGGCCCCACGTACCCTTACGCCGGCGAGCCGGTCATCGGCTGGCCAGGCGTGATCTCGTCGATCTACATCGAGTAGTTTCCCGGCGCCGCGGTCTCCCCAGCCGCCGCGGTTGACCGGGATTGCGGTAGAAGCGGTCGGCCTCCGGGCCGGCCGCTTCCCGCGCTCGCCGGTTCGTCAGGGCAGGAGTGAAGGAGGGTCGAGCCGGCGTCGTGGGGGTGAATCAGCAGCAGGGCCACGAGCAACGCTTCCGTGCCTTGTACGGCGCCCACTATCCTGCGGTGACCGCCTATGCCCGCCGGCGGGTGCCGGTCCCCTCCGACGCACAGGACGTCGTGTCGGAGACGTTCACGATCGCCTGGCGGCGACTGCCCGAGGTGCCTGACGGCGACGCCGCCCTTCCGTGGCTGTACGGCGTGGCCCGACGGGTCCTGGCCAACCAACGGAGGGGGAACCAGCGCCGCGCCGACCTCTCGATACGCATCCGGGGCCAGGGCGGCGCCTCGGTCGACGTCGAGGCCCAGGTGGTGGAGGGCGAGGAGCGCCGGCTCCTGCTCGCTGCGCTTTCCCGGCTGCGCGAGTCCGACCAGGAGCTCCTCCGCCTCGCGGTGTGGGAGGAGCTGCCGCATCGCGAGATCGCCGGCGTCGTCGGGTGCTCGGAGTCATCCGTGGCCGTCCGGCTCCACCGGGCACGGACACGCCTCGGGCGGGAAATAGGGAAAGAAGAGCGCCGCGTCGGACAAGAAGAGTCGGCAGGGCGAATGGAAGGCCACAGAGATGATTGACACGACCGACCCCATCGAACGCCTGCGCGCCGTGAACCCCGTCCCGCTGGCCGAGGTCGGCCTGATCGAGCCCGATGAGGTCCTGTTCCACCGGATCACCAGCGGGGCCACGGTGGCCGGCGCCGGCGCGCCCCTCCGCCGGCGACGGCGCCGGCACCTGGTACCCGTCCTCGTCGCGGCCAGCGTGTTCGGGGGAGCCGTGGCCTACGGCCTCCTGCGGGACGGAGTCACCCGGCCGGAGCTGGTCGCGTGCTTCGGGAGGGCCGACCTGGAGGCGCCGACGGAGGTGCCGGAGCTCATCGCCACCGGCCCGGTCGAGGCGTGCGCCGGCCTCTGGCGCCAGGGCGTGTTCGGCCCGGTGACCGAGGTCCCGCCGCTCGCGGCGTGCGTCCTGCCCACGGGCGCCGCCGGCGTCTTCCCGGCGATGGATGGCGCCGACGTCTGTACCGCCCTGAATCTTGTTCCGATCTTGGCGCCCCCGCCTCAGCCCACCACCACGACGATGATCCCCCCGGCGACGGAAACGACCGCCGGCGACCTGAACTCGCGCATCGTCGCCTTCCGCGATGCGACCGTCGGCCAGTTCCTTTCCGCGTCGTGCGTCAGCCCGCAGGCCGGCGCCGACATCGTCCGCCGTGAGCTCGACCGGGCCGCCCTGCGTGACTGGACGGTCGTGACCGGCGAGCTCTCGGCCGATCGGCCCTGCGTCACGGTTTCCGTGCGGTCCGAGGAGCGACAGGTTCTGCTGGTGCCCGCCCCGCCCCGCCGGTAGACCCGCGGCCGGTTGGGTAGAGGACCGGCCATGACTTCGACCCGGCCCGCCGTGCTCTTCGATGTCGACGGCACCCTGCTCGACACCAACTACTTCCACTCGGTCTCGTGGTGGCAGGCGCTGCGCGAGGCAGGCGAGGACATCGCCATGGCCCGCATCCACCGGCTGATCGGCATGGGCTCCGACCAGCTGCTCAACGAGCTCCTCGGCGAGGAGCGCGAAGGCCTGAGCGACATCCACGCCAGGTACTACAAGCCGTTCAAGGAATACCTCCACCCGTTCCCGAAGGCCGCCGACCTCCTGGCCGAGGTCGCCGGCCGGGGTGCCGAGGTGGTGCTGGCCACCTCCTCCAAGGAGGAGGACCTGGAGGAGCTCCTCGAGGCACTCGGGCCCGAAGAGGACGTGATCGCCGAGATCGTCCACGGCGACATGGTGGGCTCCAGCAAGCCGGCGCCCGACATCTTTGCGGTGGCCCTGGAGCGCCTGGACCTGGACCCGGCCCGCACCATGGTGGTGGGTGACACCCGATGGGACATCCAGGCGGCGGCCAAGCTCGGCCTGAACGTGGTGTGCGTGCTCACCGGCGGGTGGACCCGTGCCGACCTCACTGACGCCGGCGCGGTGGCGGTCTACCCCGACGTCGCGGCGCTCCTCGCCGACCTCGACAACGGCCCGCTGGCCCGGCTCTTGAAATAGGAACGGAGCCGCCGGCCGGACCTGCCGGCCCTGCGGAAGCGAAGCGGACGCCACAGCCGGCAGGTCCTTGAGGGCCGGCGCGCGGAGTGACCAGTGTGGAATGACGAAGGCCGGGGCGTCGGCCCCGGCCTTCGTGCTGCTTCGGACGTAGGGCGTCAGACGCCGGCGGTCTCCATGTCCCGGCTGTACGTTCCCGTCGCCGCCGCGCTGGTAAGGCTGGCTCGATGGGAGGCCACTTTCTGGGCCTCGGCCACGTTGTCCGAGGACCCCTTCCATGTGCGGAGCGCCTCGTCCTGCAGCGCCCGTCCGTAGGAGTAGGTGAGCGCCCACGGGTGGGGCCCCTTCTTGTTCATGAGGTCGAGGTGCTCGGTAGCCACCGCCGCGGACTGCCCCCCGGACAGGAAGGCGATGCCCGGCACTGCCGCCGGCACCGTCTGGTACAGCAGGTCCAGGGTCCTGTCGGCGACCTCCTGCGGGTCGGCCTGGGTACCGCAGCCCTTGCCCGAGATGACCATGTTGGGCTTGAGGACCATGCCCCGGAGGTCGACGCGCTGGGCGGCGAGCTCGGCGAACACCCGGCGGTGGGTGCGGAGCGTGACGTCGAAACAGAGGTTGATGTCGTTGGTGCCGTCCATCAGCACCTCAGGCTCGATGATCGGCACGAGGCCGCCTTCCTGGCACAGGGCGCCGTAGCGGGCCAGGGCGTGGGCGTTGCAGCGGATGGCGTAGTCCGACGGGAACCCCTTCTCCTCGTCGATGATGATCACGGCCCGCCACTTGGCGAACTTGGCGCCGAGGCTGACGTACTCGGCGATGCGCTCCCGGAGGCCATCGAGGCCCTCGGTGACCTGCTCCTCGTTGTCCAGGGCGAGTGGCTTGGAGCCGGTGTCGACCTTGATGCCCGGCAGGATTCCCTTGGCCTCGAGCATCTTGGGGAAAGGCGTGCCGTCGGCCGAGGACTGGCGGATGGTCTCGTCATAGAGAATGACGCCGCTGATGTACTCCTCGATGCCAGGCGTGCTCAGGAGCGTGTCGCGGTAGGTACGCCGGTTCTCCTCCGTGGACTCGATGTCGAGAGCCGCGAAGCGCTTGGTGATCGTGGCATTGCTCTCGTCCGCCGCCAGGACCCCCCGGCCCCGTGCGACCATCGCTTGGGCGACGGAAGCGAGATCAGTAGCGCTCATATCTTGGAGATCCTCCTGGTCCGGGTGCTTTGCTGGTATGAACGTTAGCCCGGTGAGGTCTCCCGAACCAGGGTGAACCCGTCGGCGCCGGCTCCTACCAGGTGGGTCAGGAAGAGCCCGGCGGTGGCAGGAAGGTGCTCGTGGGCGCGGGACACGACGTGCCATGCCCGCTGGCGGGGGATGCCCGGGCACCGCCATTCCTCCAGCGTGCCTTCGTCCAGTTCCCGAGCCACGGCGTCGCGCGAGATGAGCGTGATGCCCAGGCCGACCTGTACCGACTCCCGGATGGCACCGTTGGAGCCCAGCGTGAGCGTCGGCGGATCGACGCCCAGTTCGTCGAGGAGCTCCTCGGCGGTGCCCCGGGTTCCCGAGCCCTCCTCCCGGACGAGGACCACCGATCGGGAGAGGGTCTGGACGTCGACCTCCCTCACCGACGGGGTTCCCGGCCCTCTGGCCACCAGCACGAGGACGTTCGGCCGGGTGGCCAGGGTGACGAACCGGCCGCCGCCCGGCGGGCGGCCGCCGACGGCCAGATCGGCCTCGTGGTGCTCCAGTGCGTCCCAGACCCGGTCCCGGTTGCCGACCTCAAGGGTGATGCCGGCCTGGGGGTGCCGGTCGCGGAAGGAGGCGAGGAACCGCGGGACGACGTGCTCGCCGGCCGTGGTCACCGCAGCCAGCCGGAGCTGGCCCCGCTCGGGGTCCAGCGCCTCGGCGGTGGCCGCCTTGCCGGTCTCGAGCAGGGCGAGCACCTGGCGGGCGTACCGGGCGAAGACCACGCCAGCCGGCGTGACGACCAAGCCCCGACCGGCGCGCTCCACCAACTGGACGCCGAGCTCCTTCTCGATGGCGCCAACGGCGGCGGACACCGCCGGCGCGCTTACCATGAGGCTTCGCGCTGCCTCGATGACCGATCCCGACGTCGCCACCTCGACGAAGGTGCGCAGCTGGTTGAACGTCATATTCGTAACCTTACGCTACACAGTAGCGGTCGAATAACGGGAAATACGTCATGGACAGACTAACTAACGTTTGCCAGAATCGGCGTACTGCACCGAATTAACTATCCGGGACAAGCGTCAGACCCCGTCGTGGGGAGAACGGAACCGGGCCCCAGATCGGGCTTCAGCCGAGGAGAACCGCGTGGCACAGAACAACGGCCAGAGTAACGGCAAGGGCTACCAGGCCGGCGTGAAGAACTACGCCGACACCTACTGGACCCCGGACTATGTGCCGTTGGACACCGACCTCCTGGCCGTCTTCAAGGTGGTTCCCCAGCAGGGCGTGCCGGCCCACGAAGCGGCTGCCGCCGTCGCCGCCGAGTCGTCCACCGGCACCTGGACCACGGTGTGGACCGACTTCCTCACCGACCTCGAGTACTACAAGGGCCGGGCATACCGGATCGACCCGATCAAGGAGAGCAACGAGGGCGCCTTCTTCGCCTTCGTCGCCTACCCGATCGACTTGTTCGAGGAAGGGTCGGTCGTCAACGTCCTGACCTCTCTCGTGGGCAACGTCTTCGGCTTCAAGGCCATCCGTAGCCTGCGCCTCGAAGACATTCGCTTCCCGGTGGCCTACGTGAGGACCTGTGGCGGACCGCCCAACGGCATCCAGGTGGAGCGCGACCGCCTCAACAAGTACGGGCGCCCGCTGCTGGGCTGCACGATCAAGCCCAAGCTCGGCCTGTCGGCCAAGAACTACGGGCGCGCCGTCTACGAGTGCCTCCGAGGCGGGCTCGACTTCACCAAGGACGACGAGAACATCAACAGCCAGCCCTTCATGCGCTGGAACCACCGCTTCGAGTTCGTCATGGAAGCGGTGCACAAGGCCACGGCTGAGACGGGTGAGAAGAAGGGCCACTACCTCAACTGCACCGCGGCCACGCCGGAGGAGATGTACAAGCGGGCCGAGTTCGCCAAGTCGCTCGGCGCGCCGATCATCATGCATGACTTCCTCACCGCCGGGTTCACCGCCAATACCGGTCTGGCGAACTGGTGCCGTGAGAACGGCATGCTGCTCCACATCCACCGCGCCATGCACGCCGTGATCGACCGCCACCCCATGCACGGCATCCACTTCCGGGTGCTGGCGAAGTGCCTGCGGCTGTCCGGTGGCGACCATCTCCACGCCGGCACCGTGGTCGGCAAGCTCGAAGGCGACCGCGAGGCCACCATGGGCTGGATCGACACCCTGCGGGAGTCCTACATCCCGGAGAACCGCAAGCGCGGCATCTTCTTCGACCAGGACTGGTCGTCGATGCCCGGCGTCATCCCGGTTGCCTCCGGCGGCATTCACGTTTGGCACATGCCAGCGCTGGTGGCGATCTTCGGCGACGACGCCTGCCTGCAGTTCGGCGGCGGCACGCTCGGCCACCCGTGGGGTAACGCCCCCGGCGCCCACGCCAACCGCGTGGCCCTCGAGGCCTGCGTCGAGGCACGGAACCAGGGCCGGCAGGTCGAACGCGAGGGTCGCGAGATCCTGACCGAGGCGGCCCGCCACAGCCCCGAGCTGGCGATCGCAATGGAGACCTGGAAGGAAATCAAGTTCGAGTTCGACACCGTGGACAAGATCACCGCTTGATTCGCGGGCTCGTCGCCGGTTCCACCCTCCCGGCCCCTACAGGACAGGGCCCCGAAAGGAGAGATTGATATGCACATTGAACCCTACGGGCCCACCCCCCGCCACGTGGAGACCTTCTCCTACCTGCCTCCGATGACGCCCGAGCGGCTGCGCCAGCAGATCGCGTACCTCATCGATTCCGGCTGGAGCCCCGCCATCGAACACACGGAGCCCGAGAAGTCGATGTCGAACTTCTGGTACCTCTGGGAGCTCCCGTACTTCGGTGAGCGGTCGGTCGACCGGGTCCTGGCCGAGATCGACTCGTGCCACCGCGCCAATCCGGGTCACCACGTGCGCCTTCTCGGCTACGACAACTTCCAGCAGTCCCAGGGAACGGCCTTCATCGTCCACCGGGCCGGAGCCCGCTGAGGATGGCGATGCCCGTGGACCAGAGCGCCGACAGCGGTGACGTGGCCGCGCCTCGAGACCCAGCCCGGTACGGGCGTGCCGCGGCGATGTCGCGGCGCCGGGCGCTCGCCGCCGGCCGGTCGGCCCTGGTGCCCACGACCGCGTCCCCTCCGAGGGCGACGGTGGTCGCCGCCGACGGCGTGCCGCCGGCGCGTCTCGCCCGCGCCGTCTCCATGCAGCGCCGGCGGCAGCTGTCCCAGGGCAAGCAGGCGCTCAGCGGCGCCGGCGCGCCGGTCTTCGTCGTCTACCGCGGTGGAGCTGGCTGACCATGGGAATGTACGCAGTCGACACCGCCGATCCCACTGAGCTGGCCAAGCTCAGCGATGCTGCCCAGAGCGGCCGCGCCGCGGCCGCCCTGCGCCGCCGCCAGCTGTCCCAGGGCAAGCAGGCGCTGAACGGCGCCGGCGCGAGTGGCGCCGAGAACCTGCAGTCCAACGGCGCAGAAGCGGCCCCCGCAGCCAACGGCCAAGGGGCACCAAACGGCACGCAAGTGGCGCAGGAGGAAAGGGCCGTCCCGACCGACGCGGTGGCAGCCGCTCACTTCGGTCGCTCCGTCTCCATGGAGCGCCGCCGCCAGCTGTCCCAGGGCAAGCAGGCGCTGAAGGGCGCCGGCGCGCTGAACGGCGCAGAGAACGTGCAGGCCAACGGCGCAAGTGCTCCACCGGCGGCCGACGGTCAAGGCGCGCCGAACGGCCAGAGCGCGGCCCCCACCGACGCCGTCGCCGCCGCCCACTTCGGCCGCTCCGTCTCCATGGAGCGCCGGCGCCAGCTCTCCCAGGGCAAGCAGGCGATCAAGGGCGCCGGCGCGCTGCCCGCGGCGGAGAACCGGCCGGTCGACCGCACCCCTGCGCCGCCTGCCGACGGTCAAGGCGCTCCGAACGGCCAGACCGCGGCCCCCACCGACGCCGTCGCCGCCGCCCACTTCGGCCGCTCCGTCTCCATGGAGCGCCGCCGCCAGCTGTCCCAGGGCAAGCAGGCGCTCAAGGGCGCCGGCGCGCTGCCCGCTCCGCAGGGCCGCGCCCCTGCGCCTCCTGCCGACGGTCAAGGCGCGCCGAGCAGCCAGACGGCCGCCCCCATCGACGCGGTCGCCGCCGCTCACTTCGGCCGCTCCGTCGCCAAGGAGCGCCGCCGCCAGATGTCTCAGGGCAAGCAGGCGCTGGCTGGCGCCGGCGCGCTGCCCGCGGCCGACAAGCCTCCCGCCGACGCCGATGCCGACGCCCTTTCGGGTCGTGACCAGGCCCGGGTCCGGCGCGCCGAGGCGAGCCGCCTGGGCAGCGCAGCGACCAGCAGGCCGCAGCGGCAGGGCCAGATCAGGTACGTGCCCAAGGTCGTCGAGTCGCCCACCCACGGCGGCCAGCACGTGACCGGGGTGCGGATCGCTCCCGGCGTGCAGGTCACGGGCGGAGAGCCTGGGTCTTCCCACCCAATTTCGGGCACGCAGTACGTCCCGGCCGATGGCCCGGCCCCCCCGCCCGGCGCCGGGGTCAAGGTCGGCCTGATGCGGACGCCGAAGGGTCTCGTCGTCTCGGGCACCACCGTGCGGGGCAAGGTCCCCATCACCGGTGACGAGGCCGGCGAGCACCTCCGCATCACCGGCGAAGCCGACCAGAAGTACGGCGACGACCTGACGCCACGCAGCGACGCCGGCTACCGGTCGGCGCAGTTCCCGCGCCGGGCCGACCCCCACGGCGCGACCGCGACCGGCACTCGGCTGGGCACCCCGCAGCCGTGGGTCCCGCTGGAGGCCACCGACGACGGGCTGGCCGTCACCGGCACGGCCGTCGGCCGCAGCGGGCGGGTCACCGGGAACGAGGCCGGCGCCTGCCGACCGATCACCGGCGACCAGTACCAGAACCTCTACTCCACGGAGTGTGGCGCCATCGGTGGCGGGACCGCGCCGGCTGCGCACGTCGGCCGGGAGCGTCTCGACCCGGTGACCGCGGGCAAGGTCTCCGTGGCCCAGACGTGGAGGGGCCAGAACGTCACGGGTCCCAGCCTGGAGTACCGCCCCAACGTCACCGGCGACGAGCCGGGCGACTGCCGCCCCGTCACCGGCACGCCCTACCAGGGGCCCTCCACCATGCTCGGCTGGTGCGACCCCGGCGAGGCTGACCCCGCGACCCAGCGCCTCGAGCCCAGGCCCCAAGGCGTGTCCGTGACCGGCGATCTCCCGATGTACTCCAAGTCGGTCACCGGCATCGAGCGCGGGTATCGCAACGACATCAGCGGGTCGTCGTACTACGGCGAGATGCGGCCCGCAGAGGCGGTCGTCGACGACTGGGCCAGCGGGGCTTTCCCGGTCGCCCAGGCCCGTCGCCTGGCCGGCAGGGAGCCCGCCAAGAAGCGGACCGACGAGGCGGCGCCGCCTTCCTGCGTGCCTGGCCGCATCACCGGGGCCTTCGCCATCGACGCCGGCAAGGTGACCGGCAACAGCGAGTTCCTGTTCCAGCCCCGCCAGAACCGTGACGCCGCGCCACGGTCGATCACGGGCGAAGGGCGCACCGACGGTCGCCAGATCACCGGTGCCGCTGCTGCCTGGACGTCCCACGGCCTGGTCACCGGCACCGAGGGCTACATCGCGGCGGGGCGCAACCCCACCGAGGGCGGCGGGCCGTCCCACGCCTGGGCCGGAGCCCAGAGGTTCAAGGATCTGGCCACCCCGGGCGCGCCGAATGAGAACGCAAAGGTCACCGGTCGAGTCGGCGGGACCCCGCAAGGCGGGGTCCGGGTCACCGTCTCCGGCGGAGCCCAGGGGTGAAGTCCGTGCTCCAGCCCGACGGAAGGTGGCTCGCTCCCTGGGACGCGACTGCGGCCTGGCCGCGCCCGGGCGCAGTGGTGACGCTGACGTCGCCGCCGGCCCAGGCGGCCCGGAACGGGGCGTTCGCGCTCAACGTCCCGGCGGGCGGTCATCCCTTGGCGGAGCGGGCGCTCAGCGCCGCCCTGAAGCAGCGAGCCGAAGAGATCGAGGCTGCCTTCGCGCTCATCCAACCCGTCCTGCGCCGGCTGGCCCCCCGCCAGTTCGACGACGGCTTCCCGGAGATTGCGCAGCGCGAGCTGGCCAACTCGCTCGGGGTCGACATCCCGACGGCTGAGCTCGAGTCATCCTGGAGCACACCGCTGGACCTCGGTCGCGTCCATGCCCGCTGCGTGCTCGGGACATTCGCCAACCTGGTGGAGCGCGAGTTCGACCGGACCCTTGCCGCGCTACTCGACGAGGGCGAGAGCGCCGAGTTGCTGATCCGGCGCTTCGGCTTCCACGCGGTCGACATCACCTCCTGCTCCGACGGGCGCCTCCTGGGGGCGGTGGACTTCATCCTGCGGGTGCCGCCCGCGGTCGTGGTGTGGCACGACGCGTATGCCGGCGCCATGTTCGACGTGGAGGACGCGCTGCACCGCTGGGAATCGGTGGAGCTGCGCCGCTGGCGTGAGGGCCGTCCGAACGACGCCAGCGAGCCCACCCGCTACCTCAAGATCGGGCTCTACCACTTCAGCAGCGTTGACCCCCGCCATCAAGGCTGTGCCGCCCACGGCAGCGACGAAGTGCGTGCCGCGACCGCCTTGCTGGCGCGGCTCCAGAATCTCGAGGGTGCCGTCGAATCCACCCAGTGCTGTGAGGCCAGCGTGGCCACACTGCTCGTCGGGGTCGACACGGACACCGACGCCATCCGCGTCCACGTTCCCGACGCCAATGGGAAGACCGACGTGAACCGCTACGTTTCCAGCGCAACGCTGTACGAGCAGACGGCGAGCCTCGAGCGTGAGGCGGCCAAGGAGTTCATCCGCCAAGCGGTCGCCGACGCCACCGGCGTGGACGCGGCTGACGGGGCCACCGAGGGCATGCGTTGGCTCTGCGGCTACCTGCTGAAGAACAACATCGGTCAGGTCGACGCAGTTCTGGGCTGGATCGGCGGAAGGTACACGGATCCCGGCCACACCGAGAAGCTGCTCGTGGCCGGCGACGCGATCGATGACGTCCAGCTGCGCAACCTCGCCTTCCAGGCACAGATGCGCACGCTCGAAGAAGGTGCCGTCGATCTCGATGTCGGCATCCGGATCCTCCGCAAGACGAACGCACCGCACGGGCTTGCGGTCCCGGTGCTCGTGCACGTGGCGTACGACGAGCGCATCCCGGGCGCCTGCGCCACCGCGCAAGCACGTGCTCGCCGGCTCACGGCGGCGATCGAGGCCCGGTATGCAGGTGCGGCGGGCGCTGATGGCCTCGTCGTGCAAGCGGTTGTGCGGGCGCGTGGCGGGTCGCGGCTGGAACTGGTCGAGGCGGAGGAGGCACTGAGATGAAGATCTTCTGCGTCGAAGGCACGCTGGTCGCCACCGCTCGCATCGGCGGCCTCGAGCTCCACCGGCTGCTGGTCGTCGTCGACCGCAAGGGGAGCAAGCAGGTGGCGGTTGACCCCGTCGGCTGCAAGCCGGGCGATTGGGTGATCGCATGTGGCAGCTCGGCGGCGCGCGAAGCCGCCGGCCACAAGGACTACCCGAGCGACCTGACCATCGTCGGCATCATCGACTACTGGGACGAGGAGGCCCCGGGCCAGCAAAGCCGGGGTGAGGAACCCCCCGACGAGCCAGAGCTGTTGGTCGTGGAGTCGGTCACACCGTCTTCCAACGGCGGGGCCCGACGATGAATATCCAACGCGTCGTCGGCGACCTCGTCGCCACCAGTCGTGTCCCCACGCTCCAGAACCGGTCGCTACGGGTGGTCGAGGACGCGAGCGGCGACCTGGAGGTGGCGCTGGATCCGGTCGGCACAAGGCCGGGCGACTTCGTCATCACCATCAGCACCTCGGCGGCCCGCCATGCCGCCGGCGACTACCGCATCACCACCGACCTGACGATCGGCGGGATCATCGACCACTGGAGCGAAGACCGATGGCGCGACTGACCCGGTCCACTCCCACCCTGTAACACCCGATCTCAACTCACATACGGAGGAAAGCAGAGAAGATGGCCACTCAAAATGGAAGTTCCGACATTCCGGGCATTGCCCTGGGCATGATCGAGACCCGGGGCCTCGTCCCCGCGATCGAGGCTGCCGACGCCATGACCAAGGCGTCTGAGGTGCGGCTGATCGGCCGCCAGTTCGTCGGCGGCGGCTACGTCACCGTCCTGGTGCGTGGCGAGACGGGCGCCGTCAACGCCGCAGTCCGAGCCGGTGCTGACGCGTGCGAGCGCGTGGGCGACGGCCTCGCTGCCGCCCACATCATTGCCCGCCCGCACAGCGAGGTCGAGGCGATCCTTCCCGACAGCCCCCGCGAGACCCAGGTCGCCCCGGTCTAGGCGTCCTCGAGATGGGCTATTCGCTCCGCCGCGGTACTCCGGGGCGGCGAGCTGAGCGTACGCGCCCCAGGTCGGGCGCAGGATCCTCAGCGCCGGCAGCGCGGCTGGCGTTGAGGATCCCACTTCCACCGACGAGGAGAACCAGATGACCATGGAACCCCGATCGCCGGAGGGCTGGACGGAGGTCGAGAGACCACCGTCGCTGCACCGCCGCTTCGAGTTCGCCGCCTATCCCGAGATACGAGCCTTCCTCGACCGGCTCGCCGGCCTGTCGAAGGAGACCGGGCTCTATCCGGATCTGAGCTTCAGCCGGAGGCACGTCAGCGTCACGGTGTACGGCTCGGATGGAGCGGCCGTCAACGCAGAGGAACGGGAGTTCGCCGCCCGCGCCGACGCGATCGCCCTGGTGGGGGCAGCCTGACATGACCCCTACCAAGCGCCGCCCCGCCGCCCCCGTGAGCGAGGGCCCGACGAGGACGGCCCCGGACGTGCCCGTTGTGGCGAAGCGGTCCCCCGGGCGCGCCGCGAAGACGAACGACGACACCCAACTGCTCGGCCCCGAGGGCGAACCCATCACCCAAGAAGCTGCGACCAGGGATGCCGGTGCCGACTCGGCCCCCCCGCCGCCGGCCGGCGATGGGGACTCTGAGCCCCGGATGGCGCCGGCAAGACGGCGACCGAGCGGGTACCCGCTTCCCGTCTGGCCTGACTGATGCTGCCCGCCCGCCGTCTCCCTCTCCTCGGTCGTCCCGTGGTTGACGTGGCGGTGGGTGTCCTCCGCGCGCCCGACGGACGCGTGTTGCTCACGGAACGGAAACCCGGCAAGGACGCGGCCGGGTTCTGGGAGCTTCCCGGAGGACAGATCGAGCCAGGCGAGAGCCCGGCCCAGGCCGCGGCGCGCGAGCTGCTGGAGGAGGTCGGCGTCCGTGCCGACGAGCTCGCGCCCTGGCGGGTCTACGAGCACGACTTCCCCAGCAAGCGGGTGCGGCTGCACTGGTTCAACGTGCGCCGGTGGTCGGGCGAGCCCAAGGGCAGGGAGGGTCAACGGGTGGCATGGGTGGACCCCGCCTGGCCGACGGTGGGGCCACTGCTGCCGAGCAACGAGCTGGCCTTCGCGACCCTGGCGCTCCCCGAGCTGGTGGCCGTCGCCCGGGTGAACCACGCGCCGGGCGCCCCCGAGAAGCTGCTGGCGAGCATCCCGTCGTTGGCGGCCGACGGCGTGCGGCTCCTCATCGTGCGAGCGCTGGACCTAGCGCCTGGTCAGCGCGTCCAGCTCACCCGCCGGCTGGCCCAGCTCCGGCGGGGGACCGGGCTTCGCGTCCTGCTCTCCGGGACCGCACTGGAGGCACGCCAGGCCGGTGCCTGCGGGCTGCACAGCAGCGCCGCCTCGCTGGCCGGCCTGAGAGAGCGGCCGCCGACCCGCCTCTGGGCGGTGTCGGCTCACAGCGCACGGGACATCGAGCGCGCCGGTGCACTCGGTGCCGATTTCATCCTGGTGTCGCCGGTTCTCGCCACGCCTGCGCACCCCGGAGACCAGGCGTTGGGTTGGGACGGCCTGCAGGCGCTGGTTGCGGCCAGCCCCTTGCCTGTCTACGCCCAAGGAGGGCTCGGGCCGGGTGACATCGGCGTGGCGCGCAGGGTAGGGGCACTCGGTGTGGCTGTCGACGTCTCCCGGCTCTCGAGGTCGCGCGGCAACGGGGACAGCGCCTAACTACCAAATGTCAGTCAAGCGTTTGCTGGGAACGGGACCTCGGTCGAGATGACGCTGTCCGGCGCGTTCTTGATCGCTGCCCCCGCGCTGCCGGCGATCGGCGCCGCGGTGATTGCCGTCTCCCGCCCCCACGGAGAGCAGTCCTCCCGCTGGGCGGTGCGCGCCGCGTGTGTCGCCTTCGCCGCTGCGCTCGTCGTCGCGGTCGTCGTGGCCGTGAACGGACCAGTTTCAGCCGTGGTCGACGGCGATGGCTCTGCCCGTTTTGGGCTCTATGCAAGTCGCGTCACCGCTTTGCTGGGGTTGCTCACCACCGGCGTCGGCTTGGTCGTGCAGTCCTTCGCCAGCCGTAACCTGCAGGGGGACCTGTTCGGGCGCCGCTTCTTCGTCCTGGCCTCGCTGCTGACCGCGGCCACCACGTCGGTCGCCTTCGCCGCCACCCTCGGCCTGCTGTGCGCCTCGTGGATCGTGGCCGGCCTCGCGTTGGCCGCGCTGGTGACCCACCGGGCCACTTGGCAGCCGGCGCGGCGTTCGTCACGGCGGACCCTGCGCAGCCTCTGGGTGGGAGATGGTGCGCTGCTGGCGGCCACATTCCTCGTCGTCGTTTCCGTCGGGGAGATCGATCTCCGCACGCCGGCCGACGCCGCCAGGGAGCTTGCCGACGCGTCCACTCTCGGCGGGAACCTGTTGCCGGTGGTCGCTGTGCTCCTGACCATTGCCGGCATCTCCCGGTCTGCGCTCGTGCCCGTGCACCAGTGGCTACCGTCGACGATCGCGGCGCCCACGCCCGTGTCCGCGCTCCTCCATGCCGGCGTAGTCAACGGCGCCGGCATGCTGTTGGTGCGACTCGCTCCGGTGTTCGGATCGTCCGCCGTGGCGACCCACGTGGCCTTCGCCGCCGGTGCCGTCACCGCCTGTTACGCCACGACGGTGATGCTGGTGCGCAGCGACGTGAAGGGGAACCTGGCCTGGTCGACGGCAGGGCAGATGGGGTTCATGACGGTGCAGGTGGCCATAGGAGCGTTGCCCGCGGCGTTGGTCCACATCGTCGGGCACGGTATGTACAAGGCCGCGCTGTTCCTCGGTGCCGGGGGCTCGGTGACGGCCCATCACCGCCACCACCAACGCCCTGCCCCACATGGCGTGACCCGAGGCGTGCGGCTGGGCGTGGCTCTCGTCGTGCCGGCTGCGGCACTCTGGGCCGCCTACCGGGTCTTCCACCCCCACCTGTCGACGGCAGCGGGCGTGCTCGTGACGGTGTTCGCTTGGGGAACAGCGGTCCGCGCCGTCGATGGATGGCTGCGCTCGGCGCCGTTCCGCCCCCTCCCGGCGGTCGCAACCGCGGCATTCGGTGCCACCGCCGGCGTGTTCGCCTACATCGGCGGGCTCACCGCGGTGGAGACCTTCATCGAACACGCGCTTCCCGGCGAGGTCGCCGAGCCGGTCAGCGCCGCTCTCCTGATTACGACGCTCGCCGCGATTACCGTTGTGGTCTCCGTCGTCTGGTTCACTCCAGGGAAGCAGATGGACAAGGTCCGCGCCCGGGTGTACGCCTTCGCGCTGACCTCGGCGCCGGTCGCCTCAGAACTGACGACCCGAGGCAGTTCGACCGGGGTCGCGCCGGTCCCAGAAACCCGCCACCTTCGGCCTGACTTGGAGCTGGCCCGATCGGCTCGATCGAGATGAGCAACCGGAACGACGGCCACCGCGAAGGATCTGCTCGCGACGCGGAGCTCCTCGCCGAGGTCTCTGAAGCAGCGGAGATCATCGCTCCGCTCTGGCCGCTGTCGAGCTTCGTCGCCGTCAATCCGCTCCTCGGCCTGCAGCACCTTCCCTTCGACGACGCCACCGCCGTCGCCCGACGATGGTTACGCGCGCGCACCCATCTGACGCTCGCCGCGTTCCGCGATTCCCACGGGCGCGGGGTCACCACCGATGCCGATATCCGGCGGGCCATCGTCGAAGTGGAGCCGAAGCTGGCGACGGAGCTCAGCGTCAGAATCGGAGAGCGAACGGTCGATGCGGTGGAGATCGTCCGATTGGACCTCCTCGAGGGACCAGACGACAAGCCCCGGGAGACCGCCGGCGATCGGGTGGGCCGCACCGACGTCGCGACCGTCCGGGCGGTCAGCCAGCGGGTGGCTGCATGGTGTGCGGTCTTTGTCGACGAGGCCGGCGTTCCGTGGCCGATGCCCGGCCGCGAGCGCGGGTTCTTCCAGGCGTGGCGGGCGCTCGCTCCGCACGACAGGCGGCTCCGGCGCCTAGCCGGGCCGAGCGGCATGCAGTGGCTGGCACAACTACCAGATCGTCCGCTCGATGCACTCGCCGCATCCCTCGATGCGTTGGACGTCGACGCCGGCCGCCGCGTCGACGCTCTTCGCGAGCACCTCGGTCGACTCCCGGGCTGGGCGGGGTACGCGCGCTGGCACGACGAGTGGGCTCCGCCAGGCCACCATCGTCCGTCCTTCAGTCTCGTGGACCTGCTCGCCGCTCAGGTGGCCGCAACGGCTGCGGCGGCCCATGGCACAGTGCCCCAGTCGCCCCCGCAGGACCAGGATTCAGAGGTCGATGAGCTCCTCGAGGACCGGGTGCTCGCGGTGTTCACCGCTCTCGGCACCGCGTCCGACGATCCCCTCGTTACCTCCGCCGTGCGCGGCCTCCTGGAGCAGGTGCCACCGCCGGTGCGGAAGTCGATGTGGCTCGAGGCGAAGGAGGGCAACTTCCGCGATCGTCTGCTGGGCCTGATGAGCCGGCCGGACCCCGGCCCGGTCGCCGAGCGGCCGGACGTGCAAGCGGCCTTCTGCATCGACGCCCGGTCGGAGGGCCTCGTGCGGCACTTGCAGGCAATCGGCGCCTATGACACCTTCGGCTTCGCCGGGTTCTTCGGTATCCCCGTGCGCTGGCGTCCGCTGGGGTCGACCGAGAGCCAGCCCCGCTGCCCACCGCTGCTGACGCCTGAACACGAGGTCTCCGAGCAGCCGCTCGTCCCGGACGGCGCCATCGGTTATCTCAATGCGCAGCGAGCGGCTGGCGCAGGACACGAGGCCTTCTACTCCTCCAAAGGGAGCCTGGCCGGGCCCTTCGCACTCGCCGAGGCGGCGGGTTACCTCATGGGTCCTGTGGCTGCGACCAGGACCCTGGCCCCCGGCTTCGTGCGACGCCTGAGAGGACTGGCGACGCGTGGAGTCGGCCCGCCGTCGACACGACCGGCAGTCGATGCGGAGCGCGACGCCAGCTCCGGCTTCCCACTCGAGGATCGGATCTCGTTCGCCAAGAGCGTGGTCCGGACTATGGGGCTGACGCGCTTCTCCCGGCTCGTCGTGCTCTGCGGGCACGGCAGTTTCAACGTCAACAACCCGCACGCATCGTCCTATGACTGCGGTGCGTGCGGCGGCGCGCCCGGTGGTCCGAGCGCCCGAGTGGTCGTGGCCATCCTCAACGATCCCGCGGTCCGTTCCGGCCTCCGCGGCCGGGACGTCGTGGTGCCCGACGGCACCCTGTTCGTCGCCGCCCAGCACGACACCGTCTCCGACGTCGTGACCGTTCTCGACCGCGAGGCCGTGCCGGAGACCCACGAAGGGCTGGTCGCGGCCTTCGAGCGGGACATCGCCCTGGCCGGTCAACGGCTTGCACGCGAGCGTGCAGGGCGGCTCCCGGGAAATCCCGACAAGGTCCGGGTCCGTGGGCACGACTGGGCGCAGGTGCGTCCCGAGTGGGGGCTGGCCAGCAATGCAGCGTTTGTCATCGGGCCTCGCTCGATCACCGCAGGACTCGACTTGGCCTGCCGCGTCTTCCTGCACTCGTACGACGCCGAGAGCGATGGCGACGGCAGCGCCCTGGAAACGATCATGACCGCACCACTCGTCGTCGCCCAGTGGATCTCCGCTCAGTACTACTTCGCGGCGGTCGACCCCGACCAGTTCGGAGCGGGCGACAAGACGTTGCACAACCCGGTGGGCGGCATCGGCGTCGTCCTCGGCGAGGGGGGTGATCTGCAGGTCGGTCTCCCCGCCCAGGCGGTGGGCCTCGGAAACCGTCGCATGCATCAATCGCTGCGCCTGCTCGCCGTCATCCAGGCACCCCACGAGCGCATCGACGCCATCATCCAGCGCAACCAGGTGCTCCGAGAACTGATCGGCGGCAAGTGGATCACCGTGGCCGGCCGTTCGCGGGGGGATGAACCGTGGTCCATCCGCAGGCCGGGCGGCACATGGACGCCGTGGGTTCCCGCCGACGACAGCGCAGATTTCACCAACGCGTCGCTGGAGGTTCAGTGAGCTCGGCGCGTTGAGCGCCCCAGGGCAGCCGTACCAGTGCAGCAACGTCAAGCGCCCGGGCCTGACTGATTCAGTCCAAACGGAGCCACCGCCTCCGCTGGTACCAGTAGACTGGCGCCGGCGGCGGCGTGGCCGAGTGGTTTAGGCAAGGGCCTGCAAAGCCCTGTACAGGAGTTCGATTCTCCTCGCCGCCTCAATACAAAAGTCCAGGTCAGGGGCACCTTTCGGAGTGCCCCGGACTGACGTGTGGACCCCTCCACACCCCCCATTTTCGTCTCGTTTTTGTGTCCTTTGTGTCCTTTGTGTCCTCGTCGGTATCCGAGCGGCCCCGGGGAGCACGAGGAGCAACGCCCGGAAGGCCCTGTCGAGGCCGTCGGAGATGTCCGCGTCGAGCTCCGGGAAGAGGTGGCCGTACCGGTCGAGGGTGACCTGGACGCTCGAATGGTTAATGCGCGCCTGGATCGCCTTCGGGTGAGCGCCCTGGACGATGGCCAGCGCCACGGCCGTATGGCGGAGGTCGTGGAACCTGAGGCCGTCGAGCCGGACCTGCGCCTTGGTCGGCTTCCAGTGGGCGGTGTTGAAGCTCGACGGGTGGATCGGGTTTCCGGCCCGATTGGGAAAGACCAAGGCGTTCCTCGCCGGGCGCCGAGTACGTGGCCAAATGCTCGCCGAGCAGGTCAGCCACGCCGGCGAGCAGGCCCACCCGCCGGCGGCCGGCCTTGGTCTTGGGCGCCTTCCGCAGCCATTGCCCGTCGATGTGGACGACCTGCTCGACGACGGTCACGATCGGCTACGTCGCAATCGGGGCTGGAAGCAGGAACGGCGCTGCCGGCGGCCTCGCTGGCTCTGTTGTCGCCCTCCTCCTTGCCCTCGGAACCCAGTGGCTCGCGGCGCGGTGCGGCGCCCCGGAGCGGGAGCGCCGGCGAGTCGAGGAGTGGCCGAACCGGTTGCTCAGCTGGCCACCGTGGAAGCAGATCGGGCTTCTCGTCGTCGCTGTTGCGTTCGCCGTGACCATGCTCCCACTTCTCAGCCTTCTCTCGGCGTTGTGATCGGTCGCTGGCCGGGTGTTACGCCTCCGTAGGGACGCCCGTGTCGCCGCTCTCTGCGATTTCCGG
>CAVYKB010000013.1:0-565879 GCA_963768975.1 uncultured Acidimicrobiia bacterium
AGGTCACCGACCTGGCGATGCGGGTGTGCGGCGGGGCCGCCTTCCGCAAGGAGGTCGGCGTCGAGCGCAACTTCCGCGACTCCCGCGCGCCGCCTCGGTCATGGCGCCCACCACCGACACGCTTACGACTTCATCGGCCGGATCGCCTGCGGCCTGCCCCTCTTCTGATGGGAGCCATCGATGGGTCGCTGTTGATGGGCGCCGTCGCCTACGACGCCAAGGTGGTCACCATCTGGGACGGCTTCGGGACTGGTTCGCCGACCAGGGCTTCGACTTCGACTACGTCCTCGACTCCAACTACGAGCGCCAGGTCGAGGCGCTGGTGGCCGGCCACGTCGACGTGGCGTGGAACTCGCCGCTGGCGTGGGTGCGGGCCGCCCGGCTGGTCCGCGTGCGGGCCGTCGCCATGCGCGACAGCGACTGCGACCTCACCTCGGTGGTCGTGGTCCGGGCCGCCTCGGACATCGTCGACGTGGCCGGCCTCTCCGGCCGGACGGTGGCGGTGGGGGCGGTGGACTCGCCGCAGGCCACGCTCATCCCGCTTCTCGCACCTGCGGTCGCTGGGGGTGTCGGACGTCTCGGTGCAGGTGCCACGACATCGGCGTGGGCAAGCACGGCGACCATGTCGGCGGCGAGCGGGAGGCGGCCCGGGCCCTCATGGCCGGGACGGCCGACGCGGCCTGCATGATCGACGGTAACCACCTGCTGTTCGGCGTCGAGGGCACGCTGCCCGCCGGCGCCACCCGCATCGTGGCCCAGACGCCGCCGTATGACCACTGCAACTTCACGGTGACGGCTGCGGCGCCGGCCGAGCGGTCGACCGGTTCGTCGAGCTCCTGCTGGGCATGAGCTACGACGATCCTGCGGTCCGGCCCCTGCTCGACCTGGAGGGCCTGAAGGCGTGGCGGGACGGGCGCACCAGTGGGTACGCCCAGCTGGAGCGAGCGGTCGAGGAGGTGGGCTTCTATGACGGCGCCGGCAACGTCACCGCCACCGGTTATCGACCTTGAGGGGTTCGGTCTCGACCAGGGCGGCCACATCCTCCTGAAGCGTGCCCTGGCCGGCGTGGCCGTGGGGACGCCGTCGAGGTGCGGGGCCGGGCACCGGAGCTGGCGGTCCACGTCCGGGCCTGGTGCCGGGCCGAGGGCCACGGCTTCGAATGGCCCCACGTCGCCGGGGCGAAGCCGGCGGGGCCGTCGCGGGCGCCGAGGTGGCCGGCGGCCGACGACGTCGCCGAGCGGGCGCCGGCGACGTGGGGCCTGGCGGCCCGGGGCGCGCTGGTCGAGGCCGGGGGGCCGGCGTTCCCGTTCACCCTCGACGAGAAGGCCGCAGTCTGGACCGACGCCGCCGCCGGCATCTACCGCCAGGCCGCCGCCGCCCAGTGGGATCCGGCCACCGCGGTCGACTGGGACGACCCGTTCGAGCTGCCCGAGGAGGTCGAGGCCGCGGTCGTGCAGGTCATGACCTACCTGATCGAGAACGAGAACGCAGCGTTGATGGTGCCCGCCCGGTTCCTCGGCCAGATCCATCCCCATTTCCGGGAGGTGGTGGCCGTCCTCGCCGTCCAGGTCGCCGACGAGGCCCGCCACGTCGAGGTGTTCACCCGCCGGGCCGAGCTGCGGGCGCGCCGCTCGGGCTGTCGACGGTGAGCGGGCAGGCGTCGCTGCTCACCCTGCTGGAGGAGCCCGACTTCGCCCTGGCCCACTTCATGCTCTCGGTGCTGGGGGAGGGGACGTTCCTGTCCCTGCTGTCGTTCCTGGAGCGCTACGCGCCCGACCCGGTCACCCGCCGGGTCACCCACCTGGCCCTGGCCGACGAGGCCCGCCACGTCGCCTTCGGCATGGCCCACCTGGAGGCGGTGCTGGCTGCCGACGCCGGCCTCCGGGCCCGCCTGGCCACCGCCGTGCGCCGGCGCCACGACGCCCTGGCGTCCACCGCCGGGCTGAACGCCGAGGTCTTCGACGCCCTGGTGGTGCTCGCCGCCGGCGCCTTCACGCCGGCGGCCGTCGCCGAGGGCTTCGCCCGGGTCCAGGCGCTGGAGGCCGACATGGACGAGGGCCGGCGCCGGCGCCTGGCCAAGCTCGGTTTCGAGCAGGCAGAAGCGGCCGAGTTGGCCGAGCTCCACACCCGCAACTTCATGTACTGGTTTGGCGATGAAGGCGATGGTTCTCTGGTCTGGACCGGGACCCGCTTGCCACATGACGTGCCAGTCGCTTACGCCGACGACGATCTCATCTGAACGGTTTCTTTCGTCCGGCTAGCTACCGCAGCGGTAGTCCAGCGGACAGAAAGGCTCAACCTTTGATCGTGCTGAGCCGCTCCCGCAGCTTGGACACCGCAGCGACGACGGGGCCGCTGGGGTCGTAGTCGATGACCGGGATCTCGGCCTTGTCGGCATCGAGGACCTCGGTGCTCCACGGGAGCTCGCCCAGGAGGGTGAGGCCGTGACGGGTGCAGTACTCGGCGATGGCCGAGGCGTCGTCGGCCGAGCGCAGCTTGTTGGCCACGACTCCCACGACGGGGATGGGCAGCTCGGCGGCCAGGGCGGCCATGCGCTTGGCCGTCTCGAACGAGCGGTAGTACGGCTCCACCACCAGCAGGAGGGCATCGACGTGGCGGGTGGTGCCCCGGCTCAGGTGCTCGGGCGACGCCTCCAGGTCGAGGATGCTGATCGTGTTCTCCAGCTCCTCGATGTCGGCCAGCAGGGCGCTCACCGTGGCATGCGCCGAACACAGGCAGCCCTCGTCTGCGTGGGCCGGCATGGCCATCTTCAGCACGTGGACATCGTCGGGCGCCGCGCCGCCGAAGCGGCGCACGATGTCCATCACCGGCTCCTTCAGGGCGGCGTTGCCCTTCAGGTTGCGGGAGACGAGCCCCATGGGCAGGGGCTGGATGGCCTCGGCGTGCTCCCGGTCGATGCCGAGGGCGGTGGCTACGTTGGGGTTGCTGTCGCCGTCGACGACGATGACGTCGTGGCCCTCACGGGCGAAGAGGCGGGCAAGGGTGGAGGAGAGGGTGGTCTTGCCCGCCCCTCCCTTGCCGGCCACGGCGACACGAAGCGAATTCACTGGACGATGTTCTCCAAGCTCTCGACGGGTGCCTGCTCGACAATCTTGTCGTACCTGCCGAGATATGCGGACAGGAACCGCCGGCCCTCACGCAGGGCGCCGGCCCAGGCGTGCAGCCACTCGACGCCCTCGTCGGTGAGGCGGTAGCTTCGGCGGGCGGGGCCGGCGGTGGAATGCTCCCACCACGAGGCCACCAGGCCGTCCTGCTCCATCACCCGGAGCGCACGGTAGAGCCCACCCGGGTCGACGTTGCGCAGGCCGAGCTGGGCGATCTGCTCCAGCAGGTCGTAGCCGTGCGCCGGCGTCTCGGCGATGAGCAGGAGGAGGCTGGCCCGCAGGTAGTTGCGCGGCAGCCCTCCCTGCGGCTCTTCGGTGCTGCGTGCCTTCATGCCTTGCCCCCTCCTCGGCCGATGTGGCGCGTGTTTCTGAAATGGGTGAGTGCTGAGTATGTGCTGCGGCCCTCTATGCAGTATCGGTCAGTGCGGGTGGTCGTGCAGTTCTTCTTTCATGGCCCGGTCACGGGCGCACGCCTCGGCCTCGTCGGGCGAGTTGTGGCACCAGCAGTCGGCGCTGCACTCGCCGTGGCTGGGCTTCATGAGCTCCTCGAAGGAGGCGGCGAACTCCAGGCCGCCCTCGCGGGCGCCGGCCTCGGAGAGCCCGTACCGGTCGCCGATGCGCTCGACGTAGCCCTCGGTGACCAGCCGGTCGAGGTACTGGACGCCGATGTGGGAGTCGACCCCGAGGAACCGCTCCAGCAGGGTGGCATCGACCTGGTCGCCGAAGCCCTCACCCTTGAGCCAGAACATGACCTGGAGGATCTCGCTGCGCCAATACAGGGCGCGAAGAGCCTCGGACTTCGGAGGGTGCATCACTTCTTCCACAGTGCCTCCATAGAAATCAGTTCCTCCAGGGATCAGCGCCGGCACGGACGACCCGGTCGTTGAGGAAACTGCGCACTTGATCGCAGCACCTCGACTCCGCCAATCTTTCCTGACGGCGGGACCAGATAGGTGTAGTCTACACTTACTAACCGAGGAAAACGGGGGGTTCTTTCCATGCCGACCACCAGGGGCCGGACTTCCGACGCCGTACCCACTATTCGTCGCCGCACCGCGGGTGGTTCCCGGGAAGTCGTGCTGCCGGAGGACCCCGAGGGTACCGTCGTACCCGCTGGTGCGCCTGGTATCGAGAACTGGCGTGACAACCCGCTCGACCCGATGGCCCCCATCGGCATCCGCTCCCGGGCCATCGAGCCCGACTCCAGCCGCATCCGCCTCGGGCCGCTGGAGAAGATCTACCTGATCTGGATGGTCGGTGGCTCCTGCGACGGTTGCACCGTGTCGGTCACCGGCGCCGTGCACCCCCGGGTGGAGCACCTCCTCGCCGGCATCGTCCCCGGCCTGCCCCGGGTCGAGCTGATCCACACCGTGGTCTCGACCGAGGTCGGCCCCGAGTGGACCCACAACCTCTTCATGGCCGAGCGGGGCGAGCTCGACGCCCCCTACGTCATCACCTGGGAGGGCTCGATCATGGACGAGTCCATCGCCGGTGACGGCTACTGGATGGGCCTGGGCGAAGACCCCCAGACCGGCCGCCAGATCACCTCCCTGGAGTGGCTCGACCGCCTTTCCCCCGGCTGCGCGGCGGTCATCGCCATCGGCACGTGTGCCTCCTGGGGCGGCATCCCCGGGGCCAAGGGCAACGTCACCAACTCCATGGGCGTCATGGACTACCTGGGCAAGGACTACCGCAGCGCCTTCGGCGTGCCCGTGGTCAACGTGCCCGGCTGCTCGCCCATCGGGGAGAACTACATCGAGACCGCCGCCGCGGTGTGTCTGTTCCTCAACGGCCTGGCCCCCCTGCCCGAGTTCGACGAGCTGGGCCGCCCGGCCTGGCTGTTCGGCGAGACGGTGCACCGCCACTGCCCCCGGGCCGGCTACTACGAAGAGGGCGTCTTCGCCCGGGAGTACGGCGACAAGGAGTGCCTGGTCGAGCTGGGCTGCTGGGGCCCGGTGGTCCAGTGCAACATCGCCGAGCGGGGCATCGTCGACGGCCACGGCGGCTGCATGCAGATGGGCGGCATCTGCATCGGCTGCACCATGCCCGGCTTCCCCGACAAGTTCAGCCCCATCACCGAGATCGCCCCCGGGTCGCTGATCTCCTCCACCACCTCCCGGGCCGTCGGCGGCTTCATCCGCCGCATGCGCTACCTGTCCCGGGTGGACAAGAACATGACGGTCCGCTGGGAGAAGGACTCGCCGTCGGGCTGGAGCCGGGGCAAGATCGGCCCCCGCGGCGCAGCCAAGGTCGTCCACAAGGTGTACTCGAAGTACCAGCACAGCCACGAGGGTGGCAACGGGAAGACCTACGGCGAGACCCACGAGGGTCGGGGTCGGAACCGCTTCGAAGCCGGACACAACTGGTAGGCATTCCGCCTGCCGGCGGCGTCCACTTGCCGTCGTAGTTCCGTAGTACGTAGTACCTGCTTTGTACGACCACGCACTCGCGCTGATCCGCCGAGGGAGAACCTGCCACCATGTGTTTCAAGAACCTGCCAATCGAGTTCGACGCGGGCGGGAAGGCCCAGCTGAAGGCCGGGGTCGTCGACCCCTACTCCGTCACGGTGGCCGAGCCCAAGGGCTATGTCCGCCGCAAGGAGGGCCCCGGCGCCCAGCTGGCCGCCCCGCCCCGCCTGCGTGACTGGAACATCGACCCCATGACCCGGGTGGCCGGCGCCCTCGCCGTCCACACGGTGCTGGACCTGGAGAACCGCCGGGCCGTCGACGCCCACTCCCGGGCCATGCTCTTCCGGGGCTATGAGGTCATCCTCGAAGGCCGTGACCCCCGCGACGCCATCGACATCTCCTCGAGGGCCTGTGGGGTGTGCGGCGGCGTGCACGCCACCGTCTCGGCCCTGTGCATCGAGCAGGCCTTCGGCGTGTGCCCCCCGCCCCTGGGCGTCGAGGTCCGCAACCTGGGCGAGGTGGGCGAGATGTTCTACGACCGCCCCCTGCACCTGGGCCTGCTGGCCGGCCCCGACTACTCCACCGCCCTGGTGTCAGCGTGACCAACCCCGAGCTGGTGACCCGGGCCGAGAAGACCCTGGCCCCCCACGGCGACATCCACGGCTACACCACGGTCAAGGACATCATGGATGCCCTCAACCCCCTCACCGGCAAGATCTACCTCGAGGCCCTGGAGTGGACCCGGGTGGGGCGCATCATGTGCATGCTCATGTTCGGCAAGTTCCCCCACCCCTCCACCATCGTGCCCGGGGGCATGTCGACGACCGTCACCACCTCGACGTTCAACGAGTACTACGGCCAGCTGGGCAAGATCATCGACTGGTGCAAGGTCATCTGCCGCATCTGGGACGACCTGGTGGACTTCTTCCTCGACGCCAACCCGGCCTACGAGCAGGTCGGCGCCCGTCCCACCAACCTGTGCCAGACCGGCATCTGGGACAACTCCGAGGTCTATGACGCCACCTACGCCAACATGGACCGCTGGGGCAACGCCCGCTGGGCCACCCCCTCGGTCATCATCGAGGGCAAGCTGGTCACCACCAACCTGACCGACATCAACATGGGCATGGAGGAGTTCATCGAGCACTCCTTCTACGACGACTGGACCAAGACCGGCCCCCAGCGCTACAAGACCGACCCCCTGGGCAACCCCATGTCGCCCTACCAGGCGTGGAACAAGACCACCCTGCCCAAGCCCACGGGGACGAACTTCAAGGAGCGCTACACCTGGGACACCGCCCCGCGCTGGGACCGCCAGGTGGTCGAGACCGGCGCCTACGGCCAGCTGTGGGGCACGGCCCTCAAGGGCGACTACACCGAGAACCCCTTCTGTGAGCCCACCGGCGACGGCATCCGCATGCTGCTGCCCCGCCACGCCCTGCCCGAGACCGAGCTGTTCTGGCCCCTGCCCCGCACCCTGTGCGCCCTGGAGCGCAACCGGGCGAGGGCCTACTCCATGGCCTTCACCGCCACCATCGGCATGAACTGCCTGCTCAAGGCCTTCGAGTACTGGCGCCAGGGCGAGACCCGGGTCCACACCCCGTTCAAGATCCCCCGTGACGAGCGCATCTCGGTGGGCTACTGGGAGGCCGGCCGCGGCTACCTCAGCCACCACATGATCATCGACAAGGGCAAGATCGTGAACTACCAGATCAACACGCCCTCCACCCTCAACGCCTCGCCCACCGACCCCTTCGGTGGCCTGGGCCCCTACGAGCAGGCCGTGGTCGACACCCCCATCCTGGAGTCGGTCCCCGACGACCAGATCAAGGGCATCGACGTGCTGCGGGCCATCCGCAGCTTCGACCCCTGCATGCCCTGCACGACCCACATGGACACCGGAAAGGGCATCATCACCCGGGAGATCAACTCCTGCGGTTGCACCCTCGAGTAGTCCCAAGTTACGAGAGCTGTGAACGTACCCCCCATTGGGGGGTACGTTCGCGAGAGGACCAAATGATCGACCCGCCGTACCGCCTCGAAGAACGCCCGCCCACGCGTGTCCTGGTGGGGGGGATCGGGCTGCCCTGGCTGCGGGACCTCGACTTCGGGACCCAGTTCCTCAAGCGCATCGACGATGTCGAGTGGCCTGAGGGCGTGGTCCTGGAAGACCTTTCCTACTCCGCCCATCGGGTGCTTCACACCCTGCAGGACTTCCTGCCCGAGAAGGTCGTGCTCGTCGGGGCCATGCCCCGCGACGTCGACCCGCCCGGCACCGTCCGCCGCTACAAGCTCGACCTCACCCCTCCCGACGACGAAGAGGTGGCTGACCGCCTCGGCGAGGCCGTCGGGGGCATCATCGATCTCGACCACACCCTGGCGGTGGTTCGATACTGGAAGGGATTCCCGGAGAACACGGTTGTCATCGAGGTAGAGCCGGGTGACCGCGCCTTCGGCCTCGGGTTTTCCGACGAGGTTGAATCCGTGGTCGACACCGTCCTCGAAATGATTCAGGAAGAGGTCGCCGACCACCTGGCCGGCGTCGCCGGTGCCGCAGTCGAGAGTGGCACGAGGGAGGCAGTCGAATGAGCGAGCGCCAAGCGAGCGAATCATTGAGCACAGATCCCTGCGCAGCGGGGCTGCCGCCGAAGGCGGTGACCCGATGAGCAGCAATTCGTTCCAACGAGTGGACATCGAGACGCTCGCCTACGAGGACGTCATGCCCCGGGTGGGGGAGCTGTTCGATGAGCTGATGACCCACCCCGACGCCGGCGTGCGCGACCGGGTCGAGGAGATGATGGACCTCTTCGACGCGTTCCACCGGGAAGGCCTGGGCCGCCTGGTGGAGATGATCCGAGCGTGGCGGGGTGAGATCTTCCTGGAGTCGGTCAGCCGCGACGACGTCACCGGCTACTTCCTGAGCGCCTACGACCTCGGCGAGGCGCCCGACGAGCGCGAGCTCGCCGCCGCCTACGAGGCCGTCGACGCAGCCATGGATGAGCTGCGGCCGATGATCGAGTCCCACGGGGGCATGATCACCGTCGAAGAGGTCAAGGACGGCGTCGTCAAGCTCCAGATGATGGGCTCCTGCGACGGCTGCCCGAGCTCGGCCGCCACGTTGACGGGCGGCATCGAAGAGGCGCTCCGCCGGCACTGGCCCAACTTCCGCCGGCTCGAGGTGATCGAGCCCGGCGCCGAGGAGGCGCCCGCTGCCGCCCTGCCCGAGCCGGAGCCCGTGCTCCTCCAGATCGGCAGGAAGCCCAGCGGTTCATGAGTGCTGCAGAGCCGGCGGACGAGACCGACCGCGCAGGCCAGACAGACCATGGGATCACCGGCAGCCTGACCGCCGAGGACATGGCCTACCGGGCGCGCGCCCTGGCCCAGGCCCATCCCCTCACCAACCTGGCCCGCCAGCTCGTCGACCGGTCCGTCGCCCAGCAGCGCACGTCGCAGCCCGTGCCCGAGATCGGGATCTGGGCCGGCGCCGCCGCCATCGGGGGGTACTGCCTCCGCCGGGTGGAGGAGTCCGAGGTGGGCCTCGACCTCAAGCCGGCCGAGGAGGCCCTGCTGCCCGACCTCGACACCCTCGAGACCATGACCGGCCGGATCGCCGCCGACCTCCGGGTGGAGGGCGCCGGCGGTCACATGCTGGGCGACGAGGACCGCAACATCGACGCCCTGGACCGCATCATCGCCTCCGAGGTCAGCCGCCGGCTCGACCACTGGAAGGACGACGTCGACAAAGCCGCCTGGGACGAGCTCGAGGAGTACCTCACCTGGTGGGTGGTCAAGGGCTACGCCTTGCGGACTGCCGAGCGGGCCACCGGCGCGCTGCGTTGAGCGACGGCATCGCCGCATGGGAAGCGCTGGGGCTCGCGGCCGGGCCACCGGCCGAGGCGGAGGCTCGCGCTGCGATGCGGATCCTGGTGGCCGGCGTCGGGAACAAGCTGCGGGCCGACGACGCCTTCGGGGTCGAGGTCGCCAACAAGCTGATGGCCATGGAGCTGCCCGAAGGGGTGAAGGTGGTCGAGACGGGCATCGGGGGCATCGCCCTGGTTCAGGAGCTGCAGTCCGGCTACGACGCGCTGGTCGTCATCGACGCCGTCGACCGTGGCCGCCCGCCGGGCCACGTCATGCTCATCCTGCTCGATGTGCCCCACGCCGATGAGATGGAGTGGGGCGAGCGCTACGACTTCCTGGCCGACATCCACCTGGCCACGCCGACCCGAGCCCTGATCATGTCGAAGTCCCTTGGCGTGCTGCCCGACAAGCTGCTGATGGTCGGGTGCCAGCCGGTCGACGCCGAAACCCCGGGCATCCCCATGTCCCCGGAGGTCACCGCCGCCATCGACGTCGCCGTCAAGGAAGTCCTCCGCCACATCGACGAGCTGCTGGCAGAAGCGCAGAAGGAGTCATGAGCGACCAGTCGTCCCCCGACCACAAGGCGGTCATCGAGGATCTCGAACGCCAGCTGGGCAAGACTCCCCGCGCCAGCCGACCTCACGAGCATGCGGTGCTGGCCTACCGGCTGGGGCTGGCCTACGCCGAGTCGCCGGCGGGCCAGCCGGCGGAGAACCTGCGCCGGGCCCTGGCCTACTACGACGTGGCCGCCGCCATCTTCGACCCCCGGTTCGAGCCGGTCCAGCACGCCCGGGTGCTCAACGCCGCCGGCGCCGCCCACCGCAGCCTGGGCGATCGGCGCAAGGCGGCCGACCTGTTCGAGAAGGCCGTCGCCCTCTTCGCCGAGGGCGGCACCGACAACGAGCGGGCCGCGGCCTACAACAACCTCGGCCTGTGCCGCACCGAGATGGGCCAGCCCGACGCCGGCGTCGAGGCCTTCAACGCCGCCATCAAGCTGTTCGACACCTACACCGACGAGGGCAAGCGGGGCGTCATGTCCACGCTGCACAACCGGGGCCAGGCCCACACCGCCCTGGGTACCGAGGCGGGGCTCGAGGCGGCACTCGCCGACTTCGAGGAAGCCCGGGGCATGATCGACCCCGAGGAGAACCCCCTCCATTATGGGATGGTCGAGCACAGCGTGGGGGTGACGTGCAGCGCGCTGGCCAAGCTCTCCGAGGACGGGCGGTCGTCATTCCTCCAGGAGGCGATCCGGGCCTTCAACAATTCCCTCCAGGTCTTCACCCGCACCGCCTTCCCGTACTACTACGCTCTGGTGAAGCACAACCTCGGGTTGGCGCATGAGTCCCAGGGCGGCACGGCCAACCTGCGCCGGGCCCTCGCCAGCTTCGAGGACGCTCTCGCCGTCTTCGACACCCGCCTGCACGCCGAGGCATGGAAGACGGCCTTCGCCAGCCTGGACCGGGTCGAGAAGCAGCTCAAAGCCACCGATGCCAAGAGCCGCATCGACCACTGGGCCGCCCTCCTCGCCGTCGCCGGCCTCGAGGAGCGGACGGTGCTCGTCCGCGAGCGCATGTTCCGGCTCCTCGCCCTTCCCGAGCCCCGGCGCACGACCACGGTGGCCGAAGTGGCACGGGCCGTCGGCCTGTTGGGCTATGACGAGGGCCGCAAGGTCTACGAGAGCATCATGAAGCTGGTGATCGAGCTGCCCCAGGAGACCCAGAGCGTGTCGCTGCGGGCCATCATCGAGGGCCACCGCAGCATCGAGGATCTCGAGGTCCGCGAGGACGCCGACCGGGCCCTCGACCAGGCCATCGGCGACGCCCTCGGCGGTCCGCAGCGGGTCGCGGTCCGGGACTTTCTCGAGGGCGAAGGGTGGGAGCGGCCATGAGCGCGTCGGCGCTCGACACCACACGGGAGTTCATCGACTCCGTGGTCTGGGGCGAGCACGGCAAAGTCTGGAGCCTGATGGGCATCGAGGCCCGGACGACCGTACTCAAGGTCGCCTCCGACCGGGGGATGGACGAAGCGCTGGTCGCCCGCCTGCGCGACGGCACCGCTGTCGCCGCCGAGCGCGACGAGTTCCTGATGGACCTCATCGCCGGCCTGCGCGCCGACCTGGCCGGCAACGACCTCGACGCCCTCGAGTACGAGGAGGACGCCCAACCGCCCGAGCCGGGGCGGGCGCGCGTCGTCATCTCGGTGCCGGTGGCCATCGGGTTCGGCGGTAGTCTGCCGGTCGCATCGGTGGAGCTGGCAGAGGAATCGTCGACGAGCGGGGAGCCCGAGTGGAGGGTTCAGCGGCTGGTGCCGCAGGTGAGCAAGTGAGCGAGCAGCCCACGGAGGTGCCGGCGCCGGCACAGCCGCCCCCGCCGGCACCGCCGGCGCCGGCGGGCGGGCAGCCCCGTACGAGTGCCACCGGGTTTCCGGGACTGGAGACCGAGACGGTCGAGCGGTACGGGCGGCCGATGCGCGTCTTCCCGGTCGCCGTCTCGGCCGAGGCGATGGCGCTGGCCTGGGCCAACCAGGAGGACGCCCCGCAGGGGGCCACGGTGGTGGTCGACCACGAGATCCGGGCCAGTGGCCTGCACGGCCGGCTGTGGACCGTGCCGGCGACCGACTCGCTGGCGTGCTCCGTGGTCCTCCGGCCCACCGTGGCGGTGGAGAACGCCGACAGCGCCTGGTTGGTGGCCGCCCTCGCCGCGGCCGAAGGGGCGCAGGCCGTCAGCGGCAAGGACCTGTCCACCTGGTGGCCCGATTCGGTGGTCGACTCCGGCCGGGAGCAGGTCGCCGCGGTGCGGGCCGAGGTGCAGCTGGGCCCGGGCCGGGTCAAGAGCATCATCATCACCCTTCGCTTCGACCTGCCCAAGCTCGGCATCGACGCCGACGGGAAGAACGACCTACTCGAAGCGGTCGTCCACGCCGTCGACGCCGCCACCGACGAACTTTCGAGCGGCGCAGCGGCAGCCGCCTACCAGAAGCGGTGCTCGCTGCTCGGCAACCGGGTGCTGATCCGCCTGCTGCCCAAGGGCGAGACCCGGGGCACCGCCCGCGGCGTCGACCGCGGCGCCCGCCTCGAGCTCGAGTCGGGCTCCGGCCTGATCGAGAAGATCACCGTCGACCAAGTCCGCGACATGAAGGTGGTCTAGCGCCCTCCACCATTGTGGAACGCGAAGAAGCCGCCGGCACCGTTGGCGCCGGCGGCTTCCCTCACGAAACCTCAGTCGTAGTCGACGACCTGGACGGTGGCGCTGATGCCGACCTTGCGCTCGTCGGAGCGCAGCGGGTAGCGCATGTCACCTTCGCGCTTGAGCCGGCGGGTGACGATGTCGAACTCGGTGCCCTTCAGCTTGCTGCAGTCCTGGCGGGAGATGCGGGCCAGAGCGGCCTCCAGCTCGGGCGGGTACGGCGGCACGGTGTTGGTGGGGTCGTGCAGCCACCCCGGCTCCACGTGGATCTCGTTGGGGCCTGTGTAGTCACGAACCAGTCCCATGTGGAACTCCTCCTCGTACGATCGGATGCCCGCGAACGGGCCTTTCGTTCTCCTGTGGGAATCATAGCTGTGGGAAGATGTCAGGAACAGACACCGCGGGAGGACTTCGGGATGAAACTCGGCATCGTGGGCAAGGGCGGAGTCGGCAAGACGACACTTTCTGCGCTCATCGCTCAGGAGTACGCCGCCCGAGGCCTTCGGGTCTTGGCCATCGACACCGACTCCAACCCCAACCTGGCCTTCAGCCTGGGGCTCGACGCCGAGCAGGCCGACGACATTCCCCTCCTGCCCCGGTCGGTCGTGGTGGGCAAGGGCGGCGACGGGTCGATGACGACCGCCGAGCTCATCAACACCTACGGGGCGGTGACCCCCTCGCAAGTGACGCTCCTGCACGCCATGCGGATCACCCAAGCGGGGGCTGGCTGAACGTGCGGTAGCCACGCTGCCGTGCGCAGCATCCTGGGAGCAGCCATCGACGAGCAGGCCGACGTCACTCTTGTCGACATGGAGGCCGGGCTCGAGCACCTCAGCCGCTCCGGCGGCACGCTGGCCTACGCCGACGTCCTGCTCGTCATCATGGAGCCGAGCCGCAAGTCGATCCTCACCGCCGGCCGCACGATCGTGTTGGCCGAGGAGCTCGGCATCCCGAAGGTCTATGGCGTCGGCAACAAGGCTCAGGAGGGCGACCGCGAGTTCTTCGAAGAGGTCTGCGCCGAGTACAACGTCCCCCTCGCCGGCATCGTGCCCGCCAATGTCGACGTGATCGAGGCCGACCGTCGCGGCGAGCTGCTGGCCCCGGGCGAGGGTCAGGCCGTGCGGGACGAAGTGACCCGTATCGTCGACTTCGTCGACCACGCGTTAGTCGGCATCGGAAGCTAAAGCTTCCTCGCCGAGGCAGTTGCGCTGAAGGGCGGCCGGCGGAGCCGGCCGCCCTTCGCCGTTCTTTCTGGCCGGCAGCCGGCTTGGGGCCGCCTCCAGCGGCGCACCGCGGCCGCCGGCGTGCTGGCGCGCACCTAGAGACAGGCGGCCCTAGAGAGCAGCCGCGCTAGAGGGTCTTTCCATCTATAGGTCTACGACATACAATGGTCGTGATCGCCCCCCGCCGCGTCTGGCGTGGTGGGGCGGCGGGCCCGACAGTTCGGTCTCAGGAGGTATTCGTGGTCCTGTGGTGGCTCGGCAACATCGTCCTCATCGCGGTCGTCGCCCCGGTGTGCCTGCTCTTCCTGAATCGGGTGCTGCGCCCGGCCAAGGAGATCTACACGTACGCGGACGACATCCTCGACCACGGCGTCAAGCTCACCGGCACGCTCGACTCGGTGCCGAAGCTGTTCCAGACCCGTGATCTGACCGCCGCTGCACGCCAGTCGGCCAGCCGTTACGGCGCCGCACTGCAGCGCATCCTCTAGTCGTTATCGCTCAACATCCGGCCCGCTACCGAGAACAAGTGAGGGAATCATGGGTCCTGCAACCGTTGTAACGCTGATCGGCGTGGCCATCATCGTGGCGGCCATCGCGCTGTACCTGATCAACATCAGTCTGATCCTCAACCACGTGAGCTTCACCGTGGGCACTGTCATCATCGGCGTCAAGGCCATCGCCCAGGCGTGTGAGCCCCTTGCCCCGGTGATCCGAGACATCGCCAACAACGTGGCCGCCATCGACGAGGACCTCGAGGCCCTCGTCACCGGAGGCGAGCCGCGGCCGAAGAAGCCCTCGCACAGCCTGGCCGGCGTCGGCTACAAGCTGCTGCCGGGCACTCGCGGCTGGTAGGCGCTTCCGCCACCCGGCAGTCCTGACAAGGCCCCCGCACCCCTGGGTGCGGGGGCCTTGGCGCGCGCGGGGCCGCCACGAACGGTGGCAAAAAAGATGACGCAGAGCGCGGAACTGCCTATTGCAACGGAGCGCGGTGGGCAATACAGTGCCGACCACATCCAGTGGTATCCGCTCGGGCCCGCACCGCAACGCCGCAGTTCCAAGACGTCGCAAGCCGTGTGTGCGTGGGGGTCCAGCCCAACCTATGCAGGGGGGAAGTATGACGAAGCGGTGGAGGCCGGCTGATAGCCGCCCATCCACGGAGCCGGCTCAGAACCGACTTCACAGTTGGTCGGCATTCGGTGAACGGGGCCAGGCCACGTTCTCGTTGCTGATCGTGGTGGCGGTTGTGGCCGTCGCCGTGATCCTGCTCCAGCGCACGGCGTGGCACGCCGAGCACATCAACGACAAGGCCGGCGTGATCGCCACCACCGGTGGCGGCATCAACACCGCCACCCAGGCGGTCCTCAAGCTGGGCCGCACCAACGAGCTGGCGGCCTCCATCCTGGAGACGGCCAAGCCCCTGGAGGGCAAGCTGGACGAGATCGTCCGCCTGGCCAAGTCCGTCGACGGCCTGGCCACCTCCATCAACGGCAGCGCCGGCAGCATCAACGGCACCGCCCGGGGGATCAACGGCACGGCGGGCACCATCCTCAACACCGCCCGGTCGATCAACGACGGCGTGGCCCAGATCAACGTCAACCTGGACGAGACGCTGCGGCTGGCCAACCTGATCAAGACCGACACCGGCAACATCCTCACCGGCGCCCGCGCCGCTGACCGCAACCTGGACTGCATCGAGAACGGCACCCTCACGGGTAACGGTTCCGTGCCCGGTCCGGTGCCCTGCTAGGAGGAAGAGACACACATGGTTCAAGTCATGTCCTCGCCGTCCGCAGACATGCGGGCGACGCCCCGGCGCCGGGCCGGCGACGACCAGGCCACCTTCCTGAGCCGCTGGCTCAAGGTGTGGGTCATCCTGCTCACCGTCGTCGTGCTGGTGGTCGTGGGCTACCTCATCGTCATCACCAGCTCACTGGCATCCATCAACGGCAACCTGGCCACCGCCCAGCGGGCGGTGGTGGGCGCCGGCGGCAACGTCGTCACCCTGCCCAACCAGGTGGACCGCATCAACGGCGCCCTGAGCGGCATCGACCCCGCCCTCAAGCCCATCCCGGGCCAGGCGGATGAGATCATCGCCGCCCTGACGTCGATCAACTCCAAGCTGACCAACGTGGACTCGTCCCTCAAGGACACCGACGCCATCCTCAAGACGGTGCTCGGCACGGTCAACAACGTCAGCGGCCTGCTGATCGACGCCAACGACCCTGGTGACCGCCTGGGCGTCCAGAACATCCACCACCGCGTCGCCGCCATCAATGGCGTCGGCGGCCCCCGTCAGGGCACCGCCCGTGACGGTGGCCAGTGTGGTCCGTTCTGTACCCCCCAGAACCTCACCACGGCCCAGCAGGACTCACGGGACATCTCCCGGGTGGTCAACACCGGCGTGGTGCCCCACGCCGTCGCCATCTGCAAGGGCCTGAGCACCAGCCTCCTGGGCCTCCTGGGCGCAGCCACGGGTATCACGGGGTGTGGATGAGGATGAGCCAGATCAGCCAGTTCCGACTCCGTAGGGGAGACGAGAGCGGCATCGTCGGGTTCAACCTGGCGGTGGTCATCGCCTTCGCCCTCTACGCCGTCATCCAGCTGTCGAGAGTGGTCCTCGCGGCCACCCAGATCGACGACCGGGTGGAGGTCATCATCACCGAGGTCGGCCCCGGCTCCAACGTGTCCCGGCTCGATGAGACCCAGAAGCTCAACGAGACGGGGCGCATGGCCGAGGAGATCCTCGTCGCCGCCCAGAACCTGTCGGCCCGGGCCGGCACGATCATCGAGACGGCCGAGAGCATCGACGGCACGGTCAGCGGCATCCTCCAGAACGCCACCGAGATCAACGGCACGGTGCGCAGCATCGACGGGATCACCCGCAACCTGCTCCCCGTCGTGCAGACCATCCACGGTGACGACAGCATGTCGGCCCAGACCGGTGGCGTCGCCGCCATCAACAAGCGGGCCGCCAACGCAACGCCGGTGGTCCAGGGCATCCAGAGCGACCTCAGCAGGGCGAACATCCTCGGGACGCTGGTCTCGGTGGACCGCCACGCAGTGGCCATCTGCAACGGCCAAGCCATCAGCCTTGTCGCCGGGCAGACCTGCTCGCCGGCGCTGGAGGCGCAGGGCCCGTAGTCCAGCTTCATCGGTAGAACGGAACAGGCCCGCCGGCTCCGCCGGCGGGCCTGTCCGCGTAGCAGGGCGGTTCCCGCGGACGTGGCCGCTGCGGCGCGCCCCGCCAGGTCCGACCCGGCCGCCGTCGCCGCCGCAGGCGGCCACCCTCGGGCCGGCGGCGCAGCAAGGTAACGGCGAGGGAGAGCCGGCTCCGCCGGCCGGCCGAGCGCCTTCAGCTCGCCCGAGCAGCCTCCGGCTGCGAGGGCGAAGCTAGATGTGGGTGCCGATGGACTGGACGAGCTTCGTCGCCGCCGTCGCCAGCTGCGGCAGGTCCCGGCGCAGGGCGACGATGATGGCCACCATGGTGTCCCCCTTGCGCACCAGCCCCTGGCCGCCGCTCACGAACGCCTCATCGCCCGCGGACAGGCTCTGCGGGCTGGTCAACTGCTCCCGAGCCGTCTTGAAGAACGCCGGCACGCCCGACGAGGTGATCGCCACCACGGCGACGCTCTCGTTGGCGTTCGCAGTGGGGTTGAACGAGCACACCGACCGAGCCGACTCCACCACCTGCTTGCCCGGGCTGACCCGGGTGCCGATGGCGGCCTCCACCTCGGCCTGGGTTACGAAGCCGCACGCCGGGCGCTGTGGCTTGTCGGCGGGCAGGGTCGGCACGCTGACCGTCGGCGACGGGCCGGCCACGGTGGTGTCCGCCTGAGGGCCGGCGTTTCCGCCCGACGAGCCGCCGCAGCCGGCCAGGAGCCCGGCGGACAGGACGACCGCCGAGGCGGCGACGCCGGCGCGGCGGGACAGGCGCGGCCGACCGTTTGACGGGATCACGGCTGGGTGCGCTCCTTCTTCTCTTAGCGGACGGTGGTGGTGGTGCTAGACGCCGGCGCCGTCGCCGCCGATCCGACGTTCGGATCGCTGCGGAAGCTCTCGGCGATCCTGTCGAACGTCCCCGCCATCGGCTCGAAGTCGTCAGGCAGGGTCTGGAACACGATGATGTTCATCTTGTTGCCCGAGAACAGAAAGTAGTGGGCGTGGACGGCCGTCACCGGGCCGTCCTCGAATGTGTAGAAGTAGTAGTAGCCCAGCATCCCGTTGAGGGAGATGGCCTGCTCCTTGAGCACCTTCACCGTGGCGTTGGAGGCCACCAAACCGTCGGTGACGGCCTTGAAGTTCTGCAGGTTCTGCGGCGTGGCCGGCTGCTGGATGGGCACGACCCGGATGGTGAAGGCCACGTTGTTGCCGCCGTCGACGGCCAGGCGGTAGTCGGCGACCGGCACGTCCACCTTCCGCCACGCCCGGGGGTACTCGACGGAGATGCCGGTTTGCGGGTCCCGGAAGGTGGTCACCGGGACCGGCGTGTTCTCGGGCGCCGGCTGGGGGCCCGGGTCCCCCCGGTCCTGGGTGGCGACGGCGATGGCGATACCGCTCGCGATGACGACCACCGAGGTGATGATGGTCATGAGCACGACCATCCGCTTCTGGCGGGGGTCGGGCGGCGGGGGAGCGTCGAGCTCGTCTTCGCCGGCGACCTCGGCGGTGGCCACCGGCTGGCGGCGGGTCGCCGGCGCCGGCCTCCTGGCCGACGACCGGGTGCGCGCCGTCTGCGCCCGCCTCTGCGCCGCCTTCAGCTCAGCTCGGCTCGGCGGCCGCCGGCGGGGCTGGGGGCGCGGGGGCGGCGGCGGTCCGTCGGGGGGGGATTCGTCTACGTCGGAAGGCAATTCTGGGCCTGCGATCACTTGTGCCGGGCGGGGCCGGCGCGTCTTTGGAGAGGTACGGTGCCGGGCGGTCGGCCCGGCGGAAAATTCGATGGAAGCGGCCGACTGATCCGTTGACCGCGTAACTGTGAAAAGTCTATTGTGACTCCGCATTCAACGGAAGGGGTGTGCATGTCGTCAGTCCTTGCTGCGGTCGATCTGTCCGGCTGGTATGTCGGGTACATCGTTGCAGCTGTCCTAATCACCGTCGTGGTTATCCTGGTCGGGATCATCCTCGGCCTCGCCCGCCGCATCGGGGTGCAGGCCGACGTCGTCGTCGGCGCACTCGACCAGGCTCGCATCAACACGCTCCCCTTGTGGGACGTCGACAAGGTTAACGGCGGCGTCCGTTCCATCATCAAGAGTGCCCAGGAGGCACGTTCGGTCCTCGGAGGTGGGCAGTGATCCTCGCCGATGTGGCAAGGGAGCACATCACGTTCTGGTGGGTGACCCTCGGCCTCGGCGCCGTCGTCATCTCCGCCGTCATCCTGCTCCTGTCGTTGCTCGTCACCTTCGTCGACGACATCGACAAGAACGTTCGTGAGGCGTGGGACACGGCCACCCGGGTCGCCCAGAACACCGCCACCACGTGGATGCTCAACCAGGCCGGGTCTCTCACCGCCGACCTGCGCAACGAGGTCCGCAAGCACGCTGAGTTGTTCGAGGCCGCTGCGGCCGCCGAGAGGAGAAGGTAGTGACGCTTCGTATCTTCCTCACCGTCTTCGAGATCGCCCTGCTCGTCGGCGTTCTGGCCACCTTCCTCAACATCGTGGCCAAGCAGCTCAACCGGATCTCGGCCAACCTGGCCCGGATCGCCTGGGGTGTCCGCGCCGTGGAGACCATGTGCGGCGTCATCGGCCCCGCCGTTGACCGCATCAACGGCAACCTGGTCGACGTCAACAACGACCTGACCCGGGCGGCGGCTGCCGCCGAGACCCTCGCCTAGGGATTAGCCAGGGGAAAGCGACCGGCCCCGGGAGGCCGGTCTGGCCAACACTCACCGGGCCATTCGTAGAATGGGCCGGTGACCGACTGGCCGCTTCCCCCGCTGTTCGAGCCGAGAGGCCCGCGCGACTCCGACGAGGAGGTCGTGCGGGCCTTTCTGCGTCACGCCGGCCCCACGCCCCACTCCGAGCGTCTCCACGTGGAGGACCGCGTGCTCCGCGTCGACGGCGACTTCCCGCTCGCCCTGTGGATCGGCCCCCGCTCGGTGCTGCTGCTCCATGACCTCCCTGACCACGTGGCCGGCATCGCCGGCGAGGTCGCCGGCATCCTCACCGGCGAGGGGCTCGCTCTGCTCGACCAGCAGCAACCCCTCGGCATCCCCGTGGGCATGCAGTACGTCGGCGCCCGCACCGTCACCTGGGACCTGTGGGGCGCCGACATCGACGAGGCGTTCGCCGACCTGCGCCTCGCAGCCGTGGGCGGCGAGGGCGATTCCCTCCTCGGCGGCGGCGGGCCTCCCGTCTTTTGAGCCGGCTGCGCGCCGTCATCTTCGATGTCGACGGCACCCTGGTCGACAGCGAGCGCCACGGCCACCGGGTGGCGTTCAACCGGGCGTTCGAGGCCTTCGACCTGCCCTACCGCTGGGACGAGGCACTCTACGGCGACCTGCTCCACACCACTGGGGGCCGGCGCCGGATCAGGGGCTACCTCGCCGGCCAGGGCGTTGACGCGGCCGAGGCCGACGAGTTGGCCGGCGCCCTTCACGAGCGCAAGACCGCCATCCTCGAGGAGATGGTCGACGCCGGCGCCATCGAGCTCCGCCCCGGCGCAGGCCGCCTGGTGCGCGAGCTGGGCGAAGCCGGCGTGGCCCGCGCCGTCGGCACCACCGGCAGCCGGCGCTGGGTCGAGCGGCTGCTGCGCCACACCCTTGGCGAGATGGACTGGGACGCCATCGTGGCCGGCGACGACGTCATCAACCGCAAGCCCGACCCCGAGGTCTTCACGACGGCTGTCGACAAGCTCGGCGTGACCGGGCCCGGCCAGGTGGTCGTCATCGAGGACTCCTACGAGGGCCTGGCCGCGGCCCGCGCCGCCGGCCTGTGCTGCGTGGTAGTGGTCAACGGGTACACCGCCGCCCACGACCTGGCCGGCGCCGACCTCATCGTCGAAGGCTTCGGCGAGCCCGGTGCGCCGGCGGCGGTGCTGGCGGACCCGCACGGCACCGGCTGCGACGGCATCCTCACGCCGGCGCTGCTCCGAACTGTCCTCGAGAGCACGTCGAAGTAGGCTCGTCACATCCCGTTCAGGGGAGGAACCAGAAGTTGGATCAGGCCGTTCCGGCCGGCGGGGAGCCCGCTGAGAAGCTGTTCGCCTTCACGACCCGCTCGCGTCTGAAAGGGCCGTGGTTCTTCCCCCACATGCTCTACGCCACCCTGCGGGTGCGCCGGCAGCTGAAGGCCACGGGCGATGTCGTCCGCTGGGCCAGCATCATCGCCGGTCCCAGCGAGTTCTGGACGATCAGCATCTGGAAGAGCCGCCATGACATGCAGGAGTTCATGCGGTCGGGCGCCCACGACGACATCATGTGGTTCTTCTCCAAGTGGCTGCGCTCGTTCTGGTTGATGCGCTGGCGGCCCGGCCCCGAGGAGCTGGGCCAGCTCAAGGGCCTCACCATGGGCCGGCCCGAGCCCGCCTACCAGACCACCGACGGCCCCAAGCCGGAGGCGCTGGAGAAGGCGCTCGAGCACCTGCCCAAGCTGCGGGCGGCCATGAGCGTCGACGGCGAGGTCACCTACGACACCACCGTCTACGCCCGGCGCCGGCGGGCCGAGGTGCGGGGGGCCGGCGGCGGGGTGGTGCACATCGCCACGTCGACCCGCCGCACGGTCGAGGCCTATCTCGCCCTGCGGGACCTGGAACAAGAGTCCTGCGGCGATCCCGACTTCCTGAAGGGCGTGGTCGGGATCAGCAAGCCCGGCCAGCTCTACCTGCTCACCGTGTGGCGGGACCGGGCCGGCACCCGCCGGATGCTGCACTCCCCGCAGGTACGGAAGCTGGGCGAGCGCTTCCCCGGCCTGTGGGCCAACGAATGGCTTCCGGAGAATGAGTTCGGCCACTGGGACGGCCTTCGCCTGCGCCGGGCCCGCGCCCGCTACGCCATCCAGATGCCGAAGGCGGCCATGGATCTGGACAAGGGGGCCGTCGTCGAGGAGCTGCCGCAGCTCTCGATGCCCGAGCGCCAGCGCGAACCGTCTCAGGGTTGATCTCGGGGTTTCCCCGGGCGTCCGGGGGTAGGCGGCGAGACTAAAGTGGTTGCATGCGCGATGGGCGAGGGGGCTGACCTGTGGCCACGCAGGCACTCAAGTGTGAGCGTCACGGCGAGGCGACGCGCCTCACCTGTGTCGAATGCGGCAAACCCATCTGCCCGAAATGCGCGGTGCGGACCGATGTCGGCCTCAAGTGCGAGGCCGATGCGAAGGGGGTCGAGCTCTCGAAGGAGACGCTCGCCATGCTGCGGCCGAGCCGCACGCCGGTCTACCTCGGCGTCGCCGGTATCGCCGTTCTCCTTGCTCTCATCGTCTTCGGCCTGACGCGAAGCGGCGAGGAGGGCGAGACGCCCACCTCCGCCCTTCCCGCCGTCGGCACCTGGACGGCGAGCCCCGACCTGGTGAGCATCCGGGGCACCACCACCGCCGTCGTCCTGAAGGAAGGCAAGGCGCTCGCCATCGGTGGCGGCGTCGGCATCCAGGCGGTCGCGGCCGTCGAGGTCTTCGACCCGGCCTCGGGCGTCTGGCAGGCGACGACCCCGATGAACCAGGCTCGGCGCGGCCACCAGGCCGTCCTCCTGGGTGACGGCAAGGTGCTGGTGGCCGGCGGCATCAACGAGGGCGAGCTGCTCTCGTCGGTCGAGATCTTCGATCCCGGCGCGTCGCGCTGGACGACCGTGGCCCCCATGAGCGTCCCCCGCCTCGGCAGCACCCTCACCCTGCTGACCAACGGCAACGTCCTGGTCACCGGCGGCACGTCGGCCGAGACCGCCTCGGGCGCCGGCGGCGGTCAGACCATTCGCCCCGACGCCTCCGCCGAGGTCTACAACGTGGCCGCCAACCGCTGGACCAAGACCTCCGGCGCTCTCTCCACCCCCCGCTTCGAGCACACCGCCACCGCCCTCGACGACGGCCGGGTCCTCATCGCCGGCGGCCAGGGCCCGCCGATCTCCGGTGTGGCCGCCGCCCTCGCCACCACCGAGATCTACGACCCCGCAGTCGATAGCTTCCGCAAGTCCAACGACATGAGTGACGCCCGCTTCAACCACACCGCCCTCAAGCTCCCCGACCGCACGGTCATGGTGATCGGCGGCGCCGGCGGCCAGAACGGCGACGTATCGCTCTCCACCGCCGAGGTGTTCAACCCCGGCGATGGCAGCTGGACCAACGTCGGCGCCCTCACCGGCAGCCGGAGCGGGCACATCGCCGCCGTCTTCCCCGATGGTCGGGTGCTCGTGGCCGGCGGGGAGTCGATCACCCGCGGGAACCGCAGGTCCCTGAATACCGCCGAGATCTTCACCCTCGAGAAGCGGGAGTGGCAGTCGGCCGGACAGATGAACTGTCCCCGCAGCGAGCCGTCGGCCGCGTTGCTCGGCGACGGCAGCGTGCTCGTCGTCGCCGGTGACTTCGCCGCACCCGGCCAGCAGCCGGACCCCAAAGGCTGCGCCGACCGTTACCGCCCGTAGCACCCCTGCAGGACCGACACTTCCCGAACCCAGCAATGCCAACCCCTTAGTACACGACTGTCCCAATGCACACCGAGGAGTACTCCCATGGCTAAGAAGAAGCTCGACCAGCCGCCGTCCCCGGCCGATGACGACGCCCGCAAGGCAAAGGCCAAGAGGAAGGGCCTTCTCTTCGCCATCCTCGCCATGCCGATCCTGATCGGCTTCTACGCCACCCTGCTCTGGTGGTCCAGCCCCCGCACCGAGGGTCGTGAGCTGCGCCTCGACCAGTACATCACCCTGCTGCGCCAGGGCCGCATCTCCAGCGCCACCATCCTGGAGACCGACAACCGGATATCGGGCACCTATGACCGGGGCAAGTACTGGGTGGCCGTGGCCGCCGGCCGGGAGACCATCTTCGCCCGCCTGACCTCCGCCCTCGAAGACGCCGGCGTGCCCCTCAAGGTCCAGCAGCAGCCGCTGAAGAACCTCCTGGTGCCGGCCAGCCTCATCCTGCCCGCCTTCATCGTGGTCGACGGCTTCCTCATCCTGTTCCTGGCCTTCCGGGGCGGGGGGTCCGACGGCTACAGCGCCTTCGGCAAGTCCCGGGCCAAGCGCATGGCCACCGGTGAGTCCAAGATCACCTTCGCCGACGTGGCCGGGGTGGACGAGGCCATCGAGGAGCTGGCCGAGGTCCGTGACTATCTCGGCTCTCCCGACAAGTTCCTGGCCATGGGCGCCGCGGTGCCCAAGGGCATCCTGCTCACCGGCCCGCCCGGCTGTGGCAAGACCCTGCTGGCCCGGGCCCTGGCCGGGGAGGCCAACGTGCCGTTCTTCTCCATCTCCGGCTCGGAGTTCGTGGAGATCTTCGTCGGCGTGGGCGCCAGCCGCATCCGTGACTTCTTCGCGGTGGCCAAGTCCGCCGCCCCCTGCATCGTCTTCATCGACGAGCTCGACGCCGTGGGCCGGGGCCGTACCGCCATGGCCGTCGGTGGCCAGGACGAGCGGGAGGCCACCCTCAACCAGCTCCTGGTGGAGATGGACGGCTTCGAGAGCGGCTCGGGCGTCATCGTGCTGGCCGCCACCAACCGCCCCGACATCCTCGATGCCGCCCTCCTGCGCCCCGGGCGCTTCGACCGCCGGGTGGGCATCGACCGTCCCGACGTGCGCGGCCGCGAGGGCGTGCTCAAGATCCACGCCCGGGGCAAGCCCCTCGCCGCGGAGATCGACATGGCCGCAGTGGCCAAGCGCACCGTGGGCTTCAGCGGCGCGGATCTGGCCAACGTGGTCAACGAGGCCGCCCTGCTGGCGGCAAGGCGGGGTTCCACCCAGGTCGAGGCCAAGCACATGTTCGAGGCCATCGAGCGCGTCGTCGCCGGCCCCGAGCGCCACACCCGCATCCTCAGCCCCCAGGACCGCTACCGCATCGCCTTCCACGAGGCCGGCCACGCCGTGGCCGCAACAGCACTCCCCGGCACCGACCGGGTGGGCAAGCTGAGCATCGTCGCCCGAGGCCACGCCGGCGGCTTCACCTGGTACGTGCCCGAGGGCGACAGCCTCTCCGTCACCCGCTCCCAGCTCCTGGACCGCATCGCGGCCATGATGGGCGGCCGGGTGGCCGAGGAGATCGTCACCGGCGAGTTCAGCTCCGGCAGCCAGTCCGACCTCGAGCAGGCCGGCACCCTGGCCCGGCGCATGGTGGCCGACTTCGGCATGTCCAAGAAGATGGGCCCCTACATCGTCAAGCCCTTCTCCAACGGCTACCAGGGCGAGATGGGCGTCGGCTACTCCGAGAAGGTGGCCGCCGACATCGACGCCGAGACCCAGGCCATCCTCAGCGAGGCCGAGGGCCGCTGCCGTGAGGTCCTCACCGCCAACCGCACCGCTCTCGACCAGCTGGCCCACGCCCTCATGGAGCAGGAGAGCCTGGAGGGCGATGCCCTCGACGACCTGCTGCTCAACGTCACCCAGACCGGTCCGGCCGACGCCACGCCGGCCGCCGCCGGCGCCGGCACCGGCAAGGCCATCGGCTCCAACTAGCAACAAGAAAATGAGGTAAAGCGGCGGTGACCGGTTCTCAACCCGTCACCGCCGCTTTACCCTTTCAGCAGCGGCGGGCCTGACGTACACTTCGACACCATTTGCAGGCCGGGGACCGGGGGGAAACCATCGTGAGATCATCGTTCAGACGTTTCGTTCTTGTGGGAGCGGCGATGGGAGCGGCAGCCATGCTCGCTGTCCCGGGCGCCGGCGCCGCCGGCCCGCCGCAGCTCACCACGCCGGTGAATGCCACCAAGGCCGACCTCAATCCGCAGCGCACGTACGGGGCGCCGGGCCTGGCGGTCAACCCCAAGAACTCCGACATCATCGTCGGCGGCTTCATCGAGTACCGGGCCCGCAAGTGCGGACTCATCCGGTCCACCGACGCCGGCAAGACGTGGCGCATCCTGGAGTCCACGCCGGAGATCAGCTCCCAGCCCTACTGCCAGGCCGCCAACTCCAACATCTTCCAGGCCGCCGTGGCCTGGGGCCGCGACGACGCCCTCTACCTGGCCACCCACGCCTGGGACGAGACCACCCGCACCCAGACCAGCATCATCGTGGCCAAGTCCACGGACCTGGGTGACACCTGGAACACGGTCTTCGCCCGCGACTCCCGCACGACTTCCGGTGACGCCCAGGAGAACAACCGACCGGTGACCGGCTTCGTAGTCGACCGGAAGTCGGGCAGCCAGGACACGGTGTACGTCATGTACCGGCGGGCGTTCACGAATCGCACGGCGCCGAACGCGGCACCCCAGGAGCCAGTGCTGGCGATCTCCCGGGATGGCGGCAAAACCTTCGAGGAGCCCGTCAGCGCGATCGGGGACGTCTACCAGGACGCCAAGATCCGGGACCTGGGCGTGACGAGCCGCACCACGGTGGCGGCGGCGCCGGGTGCCACCACGACCGTCCCGCCTGCGGGCTCACAGGCGGCCAACCCGACCGACATCAAGAACTTCGGTGCCTCCAGCAACGGCCAGGGCCTTGTCATGGACGACAAGGGCAACCTGTACGTCACCTACATGTCTGAGATCGCCAACGTCTCCGGCGCCCCGCGGGCTGTCATGGCCTCCAAGTCCTCCGACAAGGGAAAGACCTGGACCAGTGTGATGGCCGTGCCGTTCAGCTACGAGCAGGCCCAGAACCCCCGCAACGCGTGGACGCCGGGCGGCGGCCCCAACGGCACCATCCACATCGTGTGGGAGTGGCGCCACCCGGCCGAGCTGACCGGCTTCGCCGACGTGGGCTACATCCGCTCCACCGACGGCGGTGCCACCTGGAGCAAGCCGCGGAGCATCGCCGACGACGACGCCAAGAACATGAACGGGAAGTTCCTGCCGATCCTCTCCGTCGCCCCCAACGGCCGGCTCGACGCCGCCTGGTGGGACACCCGCAATGACCCTGGCATCCGGGCCAACGACGTCTACTACTCCTACTCCGAGGACGACGGCGAGACCTGGTCGAAGAACATTCGGGTCACCGACCAGCCCATCGACCGCCGCTACGGCGTCTACGGCAACAACTTCGACCAGAACTCCCCGCCCTCCTTGTCCTCCACCAACCAGTTCGCCGTCATGGCCTGGGACGACACCCGGCACTCCACCGGCGAGGACGGCGAGGTCAGGCTGGAGAGCCCGGTCGGTAGTCAGGGCATCGGCGGTGGCGTCCAGGACATCTACGTCTCCGCCATCCAGTTCGAGGAGATCGGCGCCGGCACGTCACGTACCGCGCAGATCGTCCTGGCCGGCGTGATCGGCCTGCTCGCCGTCGGCCTCATCCTGCTCGGGGTGGGGCTGGTGGGACGCCGCAACGCCGGCGCCCAGGCCCCCGCGTCGACGAAGGGCAAGACCGAAGCCGGCGTCAGCTAGCCAAGCCGTTGGGAGCGGTGCGCCGGAACGTCACCGGCGCACCGCTACCATGCCGCTCGTGGGCAGAAGGTTGGCCGTCGGCGTCGTGGCGCTGGCCCTGAGCGCGTGCGGCGGCGCCGACCCGGGCGCGTCGCCGGCGTCCACGACGGAGCCGCCCACCAGCGTCGCCACGCCGGCGCCGACCACCGTGGTTCCTGCGACGACCACCACCGCCCCCGCCAAAGGGGCCGTGCTGGCCGTGGCTACGGTCGCCCAGGTCGACGTATACACGTCGCCGGTGCAGCCGGAGCCGGCGCGCTCGCTGGAGAACCCCCAGCCGTCCGGTGCCGCGCCAGGCACGACCTACCCCCTGCGGATGCTGGTGACCGAGGACAGGGGTGATTGGCTCAAGGTGCTGCTCCCCGTTCGCCCAAACGGCAGCGGCGGCTGGGTCCGGCGCGAGGCCGTGACGCTCGAGCCCCCGAATCCGTTCCGGGTGAAGGTGGAACTCGGGGAGCACCGGATCACCGTCTGGGAGGGTGAGCGAGTGGTGCTGCGGGAGCCGGTTGGGGTGGGGGCATCGGGGCGGACTCCCACCACCCAGGGACTCTTCTTCACCACCGAGGTGTTCGACGTCCTGCCCTCACAGCGGAGCGCCTACGGCCCCTACGCCTTCGCGTTGTCTGGCTTCTCCGAGGTGCTCTACTCCTTCGGCGGCGGCACCGGTGTGCTGGGCATCCACGGCACCGACGACACGTCGAGCCTCGGCCGCGATGTCAGCAACGGCTGCATCCGCATGAGCAACAGCGGGATCACCACGCTCTACCAGCTGCTCCCGCTGGGCACGCCGGTCGAGATCATCGCCTGAGGGCTTCAGGCCCTTCCGGCACCCGGCCCAGCCGGTCCATGCTCGGTGATGGCGTACGGAGCTCACGCCGCACCATCGGCAGGAACACGACCATCATCAGCGTGATCATGAGCAGCCCCTCGACGGCCTCCATGATGGCGCCGGCCCACTGCTGGTCGGTCAGGTCGTCGATGCCCCAGATCTCGGGGAACTCCTCGTAGACCCGGTAGGGCACTGCCGTCGACCAGATCAGCGCTGAGCCGACGATCGAGGGCACCAGCGACTGGCCGAAGATGTAGATCATGCGGTGGACCGGGGCCGCCAGCCGCGGCGCCTCCGGGAGCGGGCCCAGGAGCGGCCACCACACCAGGATGGCAGAGACCACGAGCACGACGTGCTGGCCCAGGTGGGCCGGCCACGAGCGCACAGCGGCAGTGACCAGCGCCGGCAGGTGCGTGGCCACGGTCACTGCGCTGAAGACGGTGATCGCCGCCACCGGCCGGGTCAGTCGCCGGAAGACGCCCATCACCGGCCGGAGCAGCCATCGCCACAGCCACGCCGGTGTCCCGAGGATGAACAGCGGCGGGAGGAGCACCGTGTAGGCCGAGTGCTGGACCATGTGGACGAGGTAGAGGTGGCCCTCGGCCAGGTCGTGGATCGGCCACTCGGAGAACACGAACAGCGTGGCGACCCCGGCCATGAGCAGTCGTACCTGGCGCCGGGTGTAGGGCGGCTCGCCCGCCGGCGCCAGGCGGGGCCCCAGGCGGGTGAGCGCCAGCCAGTAGGCCACCGCCACCATGGCGACGACGAGGATCACATCGGCGTGCAGCCGGGGGTCGAACGGTGAGCCGGCAGGTTCGCCGTGGGCAAACATCACCGCTCCATCCTCGCCGATCCGGCCCCGGACGCGACACCGCCGGGCCCGAGGGCCCGGCGGTGTCTTGGAACTACTGGTACTTCGTTGCCTTTAGCTACGCAGTGTTACTTGCGCACCGACGCGGTGACGGGGACGTCACGGCGGCGGGCCTGACGGACGAAGGCCACGAAGCCAGCGCCGAACAGGGCCAGGCCGAGGGCGCCGAGGCCGACGGTCAGGGCGATGATGCCGGAGGACGACGGGGAAGAAGCAACCGTCGAGCCCGCGGAAGAAACGGCCGGGGTGACAACGGACTGGCCGTTGGCGCCGAGGATCTGGAAGCTCGCACGAGCCGGGGTGCCGTAGGCGTCAACGCCAGCGGCGCTCTTCTGCGTGGCCACGATCACGTAGTAGCCGGGCTGGCCCTCGGGGATGGCGAACGACGCGGAGATGTTGCCGGCCTTGTCGGGCTGCACGCGAGCGAGCTCGGTGCCCTCGACGCCGTTCCAGCGCAGGACGACAGCGTCGGAGGCGGCCAGGTTCGCGGAGTTGACCCGGAACGAGGAGCCGGTGACGGTGACGGAGTCGCCAGCCTTGCCAGCGGTGCTGGAAAGGTTGAGGGTGGCCAGGTTGGTGCATGCGAAAGCCGCTGCGCCAGCGATGACCGATGCAGCCGCAGCTGCGCCGAAGACGGTCGTGACCTTCTTGCGGAGGTTCATGTCTAGGTTGCCCACCTTTATCTCTCAGTGCGGAAGCAGAGTGCTCCCGCCATGCTGTTACCGGCGTCATTGTTCCATTCGCCCGCGAATCATTCAATAAGCCCGAGGGTGCTGTACCCAAAGAACATCTAGGTGCGAAAGAGGTCTACAGAGTTCACATCGTTCCTCACCTGCCCCGATGGAGATTGTTTCGGTAGATGTGAGATGCACCTATTGAGCGCCCCCAAGTGGGGAATACAATGCAAGCGCCGAGGTCGGGGGGTCTCGTCATTCCTCCCTGGCTTCCGCCGTAGCGCGTCGCACATGCACCGCGTCATGGGGGCGATTTCACACACTCAGGCCAAGGAGGCTGCAAAGGATGAGGCAGGTACGCAGGTTGGCGATCGGCGGGGTAGCGGCCGCTGCGGCAGGGGTCTTCATGGCCGCCGCGGCATGGGCATGTGTCTCCGGTCCCGTCGTCAACCTCTCGACGATCAACGCCAAGGCCGGTGAGGAGGTCGGGATCACCGGTACCGGGTTCCAGGCCGCCAACGCGGCCCAGATCCGCTGGAACGCCCTCGACGGCCCCGTGCTGACCACGGTGCCCGCTCCCATCACCGGCGGGAACCTCGCCGCCAACTTCACCGTGCCGGCCGGCACCCAGCCCGGCAGCTACGTCGTGATCGTCAGCCAGACCAAGGCCGACGGCTCCCTGAGCCTTTCGCCGGTTCGCGCCGTCATGAACGTCACCGGCGCCGCCGGCGCCAACCCGGTCGTGGGCGCCTCCGCCGCCAGCCTGGACAACACGGCTCGCGCCGATGGCCTGGCCCGCAGCGACGATTCCATCTCCACCGGCACCCTCGCCCTCGTGGCTTTGGGCGTCGGCGGCGTGGGCATGTTCCTCGCCGGCATGGCGGCCCTGTTCGCCGGCCGCAAGAGCTCCGCTCCCGAGGCGGCGAAGGCCCGCAGCTAAGCACCGCCGCACCGACGAGTAGGGCGACCGGCGGGCGCCCGCAGTACGGCATGTGGCCCCCTCGCACAGCGGGGGGGCCACATCCTTTTCCGGCGCTTTCCTGCGCCCCCGCCCACCCGGGTGCTCGTACGCCGCATCCCGGAACATCGAGGAGATCCACCTGCATGGCACGCAAGACCAAAGAGCCGAAGGCGCCGCCGTCGCCGGCCGACGACGACAAGAGGCGGAAGGGCAACCAGCGGAAGGCTCTCGTTTACGCCATCCTCGCCATGCCGATCCTGATCGGCTTCTACGCCACCCTGCTCTGGTGGTCCAGCCCCCGCACCGAGGGTCGTGAGCTGCGCCTCGACCAGTACATCACCCTGCTGCGCCAGGGCCGCATCTCCAGCGCCACCATCCTGGAGACCGACAACCGGATATCGGGCACCTATGACCGGGGCAAGTACTGGGTGGCCGTGGCCGCCGGCCGGGAGACCATCTTCGCCCGCCTGACCTCCGCCCTCGAAGACGCCGGCGTGCCCCTCAAGGTCCAGCAGCAGCCGCTGAAGAACCTCCTGGTGCCGGCCAGCCTCATCCTGCCCGCCTTCATCGTGGTCGACGGCTTCCTCATCCTGTTCCTGGCCTTCCGGGGCGGGGGGTCCGACGGCTACAGCGCCTTCGGCAAGTCCCGGGCCAAGCGCATGGCCACCGGTGAGTCCAAGATCACCTTCGCCGATGTGGCCGGGGTGGACGAGGCCATCGAGGAGCTGGCCGAGGTCCGTGACTATCTCGGCTCTCCCGACAAGTTCCTGGCCATGGGCGCCGCGGTGCCCAAGGGCATCCTGCTCACCGGCCCGCCCGGCTGTGGCAAGACCCTGCTGGCCCGGGCCCTGGCCGGGGAGGCCAACGTGCCGTTCTTCTCCATCTCCGGCTCGGAGTTCGTGGAGATCTTCGTCGGCGTGGGCGCCAGCCGCATCCGTGACTTCTTCGCGGTGGCCAAGTCCGCCGCCCCCTGCATCGTCTTCATCGACGAGCTCGACGCCGTGGGCCGGGGCCGTACCGCCATGGCCGTCGGTGGCCAGGACGAGCGGGAGGCCACCCTCAACCAGCTCCTGGTGGAGATGGACGGCTTCGAGAGCGGCTCGGGCGTCATCGTGCTGGCCGCCACCAACCGCCCCGACATCCTCGATGCCGCCCTCCTGCGCCCCGGGCGCTTCGACCGCCGGGTGGGCATCGACCGTCCCGACGTGCGCGGCCGCGAGGGCGTGCTCAAGATCCACGCCCGGGGCAAGCCCCTCGCCGCGGAGATCGACATGGCCGCAGTGGCCAAGCGCACCGTGGGCTTCAGCGGCGCGGATCTGGCCAACGTGGTCAACGAGGCCGCCCTGCTGGCGGCAAGGCGGGGTTCCACCCAGGTCGAGGCCAAGCACATGTTCGAGGCCATCGAGCGCGTCGTCGCCGGCCCCGAGCGCCACACCCGCATCCTCAGCCCCCAGGACCGCTACCGCATCGCCTTCCACGAGGCCGGCCACGCCGTGGCCGCAACAGCACTCCCCGGCACCGACCGGGTGGGCAAGCTGAGCATCGTCGCCCGAGGCCACGCCGGCGGCTTCACCTGGTACGTGCCCGAGGGCGACAGCCTCTCCGTCACCCGCTCCCAGCTCCTGGACCGCATCGCGGCCATGATGGGCGGCCGGGTGGCCGAGGAGATCGTCACCGGCGAGTTCAGCTCCGGCAGCCAGTCCGACCTCGAGCAGGCCGGCACCCTGGCCCGGCGCATGGTGGCCGACTTCGGCATGTCCAAGAAGATGGGCCCCTACATCGTCAAGCCCTTCTCCAACGGCTACCAGGGCGAGATGGGCGTCGGCTACTCCGAGAAGGTGGCCGCCGACATCGACGCCGAGACCCAGGCCATCCTCAGCGAGGCCGAGGGCCGCTGCCGTGACGCGCTGCTGGCGAACCGGACCACCCTCGACCAGCTGGCCCACGCCCTCATGGAGCAGGAGAGCCTGGAGGGCGACGCCCTCGACGACCTGCTGCTCAACGTCACCGGCGTTTCAACCCGAGAGTCAGCCGGCACCGCCGACGCCACGCCGGCCGGCGCCGGCGCCGGCACTGGTATGGGCAACTGAGCTTGTCGACGACGGCCCCGCCCTCCTGCGTCAACCACCGGCGCCGCCCCCGGGTTGCGACGTGCGGTTCGTGCGGGAACGCAATCTGCGCCGACTGTGTCGTGCACACGGGCGTCGGGGTCAAGTGCCGGAACTGCACCGGCGTCAAGGCCCAGAAGCCAGGAAAGGCGGTCGAGGTCGAGGCCGCCCCGACTCCGAGGGCGAAGTCGACAAGGAGTGGGCGTAAGCCGTGGGCCGTGCCGGTGGCGGCGGCCGGGGTGGCCGTCCTCGTCTTCGCCGGCTTCGGTCTGGCCAACCGCAACTCCGGGCCCGCCACCGTCACCGACGACCTGCTCTCCGGTCCTGCCTCCGGCGAGGCCACCGAGCGCCAGACCGAGTTTGTCGGCGCCGGCGGGCTGCGCATCGGCGGCACCCTCACCTTGCCGCCGCTCAGCCTGGGCGGGACGGCGCCGGCAGTGCTGATCATCCCCGGCCTCGGCGCCCTTGACCGCAACGGGCCGGCCGGCGCCAAGCCGCCCGATGCCCTCCGCGACGCCCTGGTAGGCACCGTCACCGGTGTGGGCCTGGCCACGCCCGACCCCCTCTACAAGGACCTGAGCGAGTCTCTGGCCAAGGAGGGCATCGCCAGTTTCCGCTACGAGAAGCGGGGCACCAAAGGCGCGGCGCTGCCCGAGACCCAGAAGCTGTCTTTCGACGACGAGGTGGCCGACGCCCGCGCCGCCCTCGAGCTGCTGAGCAACCGCCAGGAGATCGGCACGTCGCCGATCGTGCTCATGGGCCACGACACCGGCGGCGTGATCGCCATGCGCCTGGCGCCGGGCAACGGTCGGATCCGGGGCGTGGTCGCCATCTCCACCCCGGCCAAGCGCATCGGGGAGGTCCTGGCCGCCGATCTGGCCCGCGCCCGGGGCCCTGAAGTCGGCGAGGCCTTCCGGGCCGCCGCCAACACCCTGGCCACGACCGGAAAGGCGCCGGCGCCCGGAACGCTGCCCGACATCATTCGCCCGATCTTCGCACCGGGCCAGGACGCCTACGTGGCCAGCGTGCTCGCCCTGGACCCAGTGGCCGAGGTCGGCAACGTCCCTGTCCATGTGCTCCTCGTCCGGGGGGGCGCCGACCCCAGCATCGCCGCCGCCGACGTCACCCGGATGCAGAGCTCGCTCCGCATCGGCGGCCAGGTCATGGTCGGGAGCAGCCAGGCCAACCGCAACCTGACCTTGGCCGGCGCCGACCACGAGCACAGCAACACCGCCACCGGTCCCACCATCCAGCGCGACACCGACGTGCGCGCTGCGCTTACCGGCTGGGTCAAGGTCCAACTCGGCACCTGATCCAGCACTGCGAAACACAAGCCACATCAACCAACACGAAGGGACGTTGCATATGAGCAAGCGGACGTTCGGCATCCGCATGGCGACGTTGGCCGCCGCCTGCCTGCTGGTCGCGCAGGGGGCATCCTTGGCTGCAGGGCCCATCGGGCTCACGACGCCGGTGCAGGCGACGAAAAACGACTTGAACCCGGGGCGCCTCTACTCGCCACCGGCGTTCGCCGTCGACCCCGAGAACAACATGCGTGTGCTCGCCGCTGTCGCCGATCACCGGTCGCGTCGCTGCCACATCCTGCGCTCCACCGACGGCGGCCAGACCTGGAACATGCTGGAGGCCTCCCCGGCCCTCGCCTCGTACCCGTTCTGCAGCCACGGCCAGGGCGGCATCATCCAGGCCGGGATCGCGTTCGGGCGCAACGGCACGGTGTACCTGGCCATGAACGCCTGGGACGACCAGGACGGCGCCCGCCGCGGCGGCGGCATCGTCGTGGCCCGCTCCCGTGACCTCGGCGACACATGGGAGACCACGATGGTCTACAACTCCCGCGGCAAGACCGGTGAGGCGGAGGAGACCATCCGCCCGTTCCACTCCTTTGCCGTCGACACCAAGACCGGCAGCGATGACGTCGTCTATGTCGCATTCGCCATCAACGCCCAGGGCCTCAGCGCCCCCAACGCCGCGCCGGGGAAGGCAATGGTCAGCATCAGCCGCGACGGCGCCCGCACCTTCGCCGAACCGGTCAACCTGGCCGACAAGTTGTTCGAGGCCCCCGAGCCTCGCCAGCAGATGCTTTCCGCGGTGACCACGACCGTTCCGGCCGCCGGCGCCACGACCACCAGCACCACGGTTCCGCCGGCCAACTCGAAGGCGGCTCAGCCCAACCAGGCCGCCAACTTCGGCGCGAGCACCAACCGGGGCAGCATGGTCGCTGGCGTGGATGGCAAGGGCAAGGTGTACATCTCCTGGCTCACCGGCACGGCCAACGTCACCCCGGCTCCCCCGGCGGCCCGGATGCTGTCGACATCGTCTGACGGCGGAAAGACCTGGACGACCGCACAGGCCATGCCGCCCGACTACGACGTGCCCAGCCGCCCAGTCATGGCGGTGAGCGACGCCGGTGTCATCCACCTCGCGTTCCAGGAGAACCCGACCCCGGCCGTTGCTGGTATGGGCGAGATCTACCACTTGGCGTCGACCGACGGCGGCAAGACCTGGTCCGAGCGAAAGAAGGTCACCGACGACCGGGACGCCGACCTGCGGGGGCAGTACTTCCCGAACATGAGCGTCGCTCCGAACGGCCGCGTCGATGTCGTGTGGTGGGACACCCGCGACGACCCGGGCATCCGTGCCAACGACTTGTACTACGCCTTCAGCGAGGACAACGGGCGGACGTGGAGCCCCAACCGGCGCATCACCGATCGCAGCGTCGACCGCCGCTTGGGCGTCTGGGGTGCCGGCTACGACATCAACTCGTGCGCCGGCGGTCGCGTCCACCGATGCCTACGCCATCTTCGGCTGGGACGACACCCGGAACACCGAGGGCGTCTACAGCGAGAGCGTCTACAACGAGGTCGGTGGCGGCCTCTCGGACATGTTCACGTCGGTCGCCCAGTTCGAGGTCGTCGGTCCGGCCAACAACGACACGGCCCGCATCGTCCTGGCCGCGGTCGTCGGGCTCTTGATCGTCGGGCTCATCCTCCTCGGCGTGGCGGTTGCGGCCAAGCGCCGGAATGGCCCGGCGCCGGTGAAGGGCGCCGGCAAGCAGACCACGGCCAAAGTGGGCTGAACTCCGGCCGGCGTCCTCGCCGGAGCGGAGCGAAGGCACCTGCCGGCGGCTCCCTAGGGGTCGTCGGCTGGATCTTCAGGATAGAGAACACAGCGCGGCACCGAGTTCTCGGTGCCGCGCTGTGTCGCGTCACCGGCTCGCGACCCCGGCGGGGGTGTCGGCCACGGCAACCCACTGACTGCGTGTTAGAGTGTATGCGTGAGCACGCAGATAGAAGAGCCGTCGGACGACCAGGTGGCGACCGCAGTGGAGACACTGAAGCTGCTGGCCGACCCGACTCGCCTCCGGATCCTGTGGGCCCTGCTCCACGGCGAGCACTCGGTCGGCCACCTGGCCGACCATGTGGGGGCGCCGGCTCCCGCCGTCTCCCAGCACCTGGCCAAGCTCCGCCTGGCCCGCCTGGTCCAGACCCGGCGCGACGGCAATCACATCTTCTACCTGGCTGACGACGATCACGTCCGGCGCCTGGTGCAGGAAGCCCTGTTCGATGCGAGTGGCGTCGTTCGCCACGGAGAAGGGAGGACGGCGTGAGCGTCCACGACCACGACGACGAGCACGGCGAAGCGGGTGGCGCCGGCCATGAGCACGGCGCCCACCACGACCACGACCACGAGGCCCACGACCACGAGGCCCACGACCACGAGGCCCACGACCACAGGCACGACGATCACGATCACGACCACCCCGGCGGCCTGATCGGCGCCATCAAGGCCGTCTTCGCCCCCCACAGCCACGACGCCGCCGACTCGGTGGACCGGGCGCTGGAGGACAGCCGGGAGGGCATGCGCGCCCTCAAGATCTCGCTCATCGGGCTGGCGGTGACCGCCGCCCTCCAGGTCGTCATCGTTATGATCAGCGGCTCGGTCGCCCTCCTGGCCGATACCGTCCACAACTTCGCCGACGCCCTCACCGCCGTCCCCCTGGCCATCGCCTTCTGGATCGGCAGGCGGCCGCCCAACCGGCGCTACACCTACGGCTACGGCCGGGCCGAGGACCTGGCCGGCATCTTCATCGTGGCCATGATCGCCCTGTCGGCGGTCGTCGCCGGCTGGGAGGCCATCCACCGCCTGTTCGACCCCCAGGACGTGCGCAACGTCGGCTGGGTCATCGCCGCCGGCGTCATCGGCTTCATCGGCAACGAGCTGGTGGCCGTCTACCGCATCCGGGTCGGTCGCAAGATCGGCTCCGCCGCCCTGGTGGCCGACGGGCTGCACGCCCGCACGGACGGGATCACGTCGTTGGGCGTCGTGGTCGGCGGCATCGGGGTGGCCGCGGGCTGGCAGCTAGCGGACCCGATCATCGGCCTCATCATCACCGTCGCCATCCTCTTCGTCCTCAAGGGCGCGGCCCGTGACATCTACCGCCGGCTCATGGACAGCGTCGACCCCGAACTCGTCGACGACGTCGAGGCCGTGCTGGCCGGCGTTCCGGGCATCCAAGCTGTGGAGCGGGTCAGCATCCGGTGGGTGGGACACGAGCTGCGGGCCGAGGCCGACGTGGTCTCCGACAGCCGCCTTACCGTGGCCGAGAGCCACCAGATCGCCGAGGAGGCGCACCACCTCCTGCTCCACCGCATCCCCAAGCTGGCGCGGGCCACCATCCACACCAACCCCTGTGGCCACGACGGCCTCGACCACCACCTGATCACCGGACACCACTTCGCCCGGCCCTGAGGCTGCGTCGGTGCAGCCCCGCTGACCTGCGCCAGCCGCTACTGTGCCGGGGCGGTGTCACGCCTTCGCTCCCTCCTCGCCCTCCTCCTTCTCACCCTCGTTGTCGCCACCGGCTGCGCCAGCGGCGGCGACGGAGCCATCGACGACGAGCCCGCCGAACCGCGGGCTGCGGCCCAGGACCTGCGTGTCGCGGTGGGGGAGGACCCCTTCATGGCCGGGAACCCGCCGGCCAACGACCTCGGCATCCGCACGAACGGCCCGAACCCCGGCATTTTCGAGACGCTCACCCGGCTGAGCCCCACCTACGGCGTCGAGGCCGCTCTGGCCGAGCGCTGGGAGTCGCCCGATCCCAAGACGTGGCGCTTCTTCCTCCGCAAGGAGGTGACGTTCCACAACGGGGCGCCGATGAACGCAGAGGCCGTGGTGGCCGCATTCGAGACCTTTGCCGGCCGCCAGACCCGCCCGCGCGGCCTTGACCGGGGCGTGGCCAAGGCCACCTCTCCCGATGTGGTGGAGGTCAACCTCACCGCCGACAACACCCGGCTGGCCGAGCAGCTGGCCAACCCCAACATGGCCATCATGGCGCCGGGCACCCGCGCCGGCGCCGGCGACACGCCGGAGACCACGCCCACGGGCACCGGTCCCTTCGCCTTCGTGTCGTACTCCAAGGGCACCGACCTGAAGATGAAGGCCAACGACAAGTACTGGGCGGGCGTCGGCGAGCTCAAGACGCTGACCTTCCGGTTCGGCCCGGAGCGAGACGCCAGCCGCCTCCTGGCCACCCGCCAGGTGGAGATCGCCGGCATGGTCAGCTACGGCGCCCTGGCCTCGGTGTCGGGCCGCACCGACCGCAACGTGCAATCGCGGCCCGGTCAGGCCGTCTACCTCCTGCTCAACAACGGCGGCATCGAAGAGTGGACCACCTTGAAGGACGAGAACGTCCGCAAGGCGCTGGCCCATTCGATCGACCGCAAGGAGGTCACCAAGGCCGGCTGGGAGGACCACGCCGAGGACAACGACACGCTCATCCCCGAGATCGTGCTCGGCACCGACGCCGCCGACCGCGTCCGCCCCCCGCCCCTGAACCGCAACGAGGCCAAGCGCCTGCTCGACGCCGCCGGGTGGATGCCCACCCTGCCGAACGGCATGCGGGCCAGGGACGGCAAGCCACTGGTGCTCAACGTGCTCCTGTCGCGGCCGGCGGACCAGACGAAGGCGGCCGAGGCGCTCAAGGCCCAGCTCGCCGAGGTGGGCGTCGGCCTCCAGGTGCAGGATCCGGGCACCGACTCTGCTTTCACCAAGGTCAACAACGCCCAGTTCGACCTGTTCATGGACGCCCGGGCCCAGGACGACGCCAACCCCTGCGCCCTGTGCCGGTTCTTCACCATCCGGCCCGGCGGCCAGCTGTCGTTCTCGGCCTCGGTCGGGGGCGGCGCCAAGGTCGACGACGCCTACGACCGCATCTTCTCGGCGCCCTCCATCGATACCGCCCGGCGCACGGCGGCCGACATCATGCAGGTGGTCACCGCCGAGCGCTTCACCGCCATCTCCCTCGCCTCCCTGCGCACAGAGTGGCTCATCTCACCCCGGGTGCGGGGCTTCGACCCTGCGGTGCTGACCGGCAACCAGCGCTGGGAGAGCGTGTTTCTGACCGTGTGACCGGCACGGGAGGCCGGTCCGGGCCAACGTCGCGGTGGCTCCTGCCAGCGGCGGTCCTGGCCATCCTGGGCCTGGTCTTGATTCTCCTCGGCCTGCAGTCGTCGCCCCTCCGGGGGCGGGCCGAGAGTCCCGACTTCGTCAACACCGACCGGCCGGGCATCAACGCCCACAACTCGCCCTCCGTGGCGGTGGATCCTGACCGTCCCAGCACCGTCGTCCTCGCCGACCGGATCGACACGCCGCGGTTCTCCTGCTCGGTGTCGATCTCGACCACGGGCGGCGACAGCTGGAAGCCGTTGGCCCTGCCTCTGCCCCTCGACGCTCCGAATTGCCACCAGCCCGACGTGGGGTTCACGGCCACCGACCGGCTGCTGGTGCTGTTCACCGCCACCGGCGGCCGGTTCAACCAGCCGGTGGGGGTGTGGCTCCAGCGCTTCAACGGCGAGAGGCCCGACGGCCCGCCGGTCCGGGTGGCGCCGGCCGAGGCGTTCCACGCCCGCATGGCCGTCGCCGGCCAGAACGTGTGGGTCACCTGGGTCCAGGCCGACGGGGCGGCCGAGAAGCCACTCGGCTTCGGGACGGCGCCGGCCCCCCTGCGCATGGCCCGGTCCGTCGACGGCGGCGCCACCTTCGCCGCCCCCGTCACGGTGAGCGACGGCCGGCGGGTGGTCCAGCCCACGCCGCTGTCCCTGGGCGGGAACCGGGTGGTGGTCGGCGCCCTCGACCTGGCCGGGGACTTCGACGACTACGAGGCGCGCCACGGCGGTCAGGGCGGCCCACCGTCGGAGGAACGCTGGCGGGTGGTGACGTGGACCTCCACCGACGCCGGCGCCAGCTTCGCCCCGCCGGTGCCCGTCACCGACGACGTGGTCCCGCCGGCCCGCATCATCGTCAACCTGGCGCCGGCACCCAGCTTCGCCCGCGACCCCCGTCCGGACGGCCCCCTCTACGCCGCCTGGGACAGCGGCCGGGGCGACGGGCGTGACGTGTTCCTCGCCCGCTCCGACGACGCCGGCGCCACCTGGTCGGCCCCCGTCGCCGTTGCGCCGGCGCCGAGGGGCCAGTTCCTGCCTGCGGTGGCGGTCTCACCGGAGGGCCGGGTCGACGTCGCGTTCTACGACCGGAGCGCCGACCCGGAGGACGTGCGGGCCCATGCGGTCCTGGCATCGTCTGAGGACCGCGGCCGCAGCTTCACGACAACCACCTTGACCGACACGTCCTTCGACACCCGCATCGGCTTCGGCAGCCTCCAGGGCATCCCCGTGCTGGGGAGCCGCCTGGCGGTGCTCGCAGCCGCAGACGAGGCGCTGGCCTTCTGGTCGGATACCAGCGGGGGCACGATCGACAACAACGTCCAGGACCTGGCCGTGGCCCGGGTGCGCTTCGCCGACGCCGGCCGGCTCCGGCCGGCGCTGCTGCCGGCGGGGCTGATCCTGCTAGGCCTTGGCGGTCTGATTGCTGTCGTCGGCCTCCGCCCAGGTCACCGTCGACCACAGGAGTCCTAGGCCGAACACGGCCAGCGCCGGCGCGGTGTGGTAGATGGTGGCCGCCCACGTGGCCGCGTCGGGGCCACCACGCATGGTCTGGGCGACCAGCGGGAAGTGGGTGGCGAGCATCCACAGCCCGGCCAGCATGACCGCCATGCCGGCGATGAGCCGGAGGGCGCCGGGCCCTCCCGGCCGGCGGCCGGCGAGTATGCCCACGATCGAGGCCAAAAGGATGAGGACGGCCGGGACGATGTGGTCGACGATCTCGGTGGTGGCGGTGGTGTTGATGGCGGGTCCGCTGTACTTCGGCAGCGACGCCCACAGGGCAACGGGCAGGCCCACCAGGGGCATGAGGCGGGGTAGGTCAGGGCCGGGCGCCGGCGCCGCCTCGGCGACGACCGGGTCCTTGGGCCCCGGCGGCTTCTTCGCCGACGGGGCCTTCTTGGCGGGCGGCTTTTTGGCCGCCACCTAGTTCGAGTGGGGAAGCAGCGTCGAGGCCAGGTTGATGAGGGCCTTGACCGCCGGCGCGTCCGGGTCGAGGTCGATGGGGGCCACGCCCTTGCGGTCGGCCTCGATGATCTTGGGGTCGTGGGGCACGCCGACGACCTCCATGCCGGGGAAGGCGTCCTTCACGACCTGGAGGTCCTCGTCGTGGCGGATGCGGTTGGCGACCACCACGATGCGGGCCACCGTCTTCTCCGCAGCCAGGGCTGCAGCCCGGGCGCCGACCTCGAGTGACTTGGGGGTGGCTTCCACGACGATCACGACAGTGTCGACGTGCTCCTCGCCCAAGCGGGTGAGGGTACCGACGCCGGCCTCGAAGTCGGCGACGACGACGTCTTCTTCAGGGAACTCAACGGAGCCGAGCAACTGCTCGGGCGACAGGCCACATCAGAGTCAGCCGGGTTCGGGGTTGTCGATCCGGCTCACCACCGCCAGCCGCACTCCATCGGGCCCGTCGGACCCGTACCGGCTGATCAGGGTGTCCCAGTTGTTGGCGTGCTCCTCTTCGCCCTCGTCGAGGGCTTGGCGCATGGAGACGAGGCGCTCGGTCTCCTCGTCGCCCACGCCGAGGGAGATGCCCAGATTGGGGTTCGAGTCACAGTCCAGCGCCACGACGGCCAGGCCGCCCCGGGCCAGCGTGCGGGCGATGACGGACGACGTGGTGGTCTTCCCCGACCCGCCCTTGCCTACGACAGCGAGCTTCATGATGCAGCCTTCATCTAGAAACGGTCTCCTCGCTCAGGCGCTCGACAAGCGATTCTACTGCTCGCACGGCCGGTGAGTCAGGTGCGAAGTCGATCGGCGCCAACTGCCGGCGCTCGGCCTCGGCCAGCTCCTCGTCCCAGGGGATGGCGGCGATCACTTCCAGGCCGGTGCCCTTGGCGATCATGTCGACGTCGTCCTCCTCCCGCACCTTGCTGGCGACGGCCACCACCCGCTTGGGGTTGTCGGGGTCGATGTTGGCCATGTTGGCCAGACGCCGGCCAGACAGGAGCGACTTGGCGGTGGGCTCGACCACGATGCAGACGGTGCTGGCCCAGCTGCCCCAGCCGGTGAAGGCCTGGCGGGTCCCGCCGGGCAGGTCGCCGACGACGTTCCAGCCGCCGGCGGGAAGCCTGTTGATCACGAACCGGAAGGCCATCTGCGAGCGCCACAGGGCCCGGGGGTCGCTCTTGATCTTGCCGAACTGGAGGAACCGGACACCGTCGGGGGCCTCCACCGACCACTCCTCGACCGCCACCGCGGGGTCGACGTCGGGACTGAGCCGCCAGCGGGGGCCCTCCTCGCCCTCCTTGCGCTCTACCACCGCGTCCTCCGGGATGGGGGGCGAGTGCTCGATGGCCAGGCCCAGGGAGAAGGCCAGGCCGGGGAGCGGGTCGGAGTCGATGGCCAGCACCTTGTCGCCTTGGCGGGCGAGGGTTCGGGCGAAGGTGCCGGAGATGGCCGACTTCCCGGCCCCTCCCTTGCCCACGAATGCCAGTCTCATGAGGAAACCACCTGTCTGCTCTGGGCGTCGGAACCGGTCGGGGACCCTTTGCCGTTGCGGCGGGCCATGAAGAGAGCGAGTCCGGCGCCGAGCACGGCGGCGGCGAGGATGCCGGCCAGGAGCGGGCCGGCGCTGCTCCCGCTGGGCAGGTCGACCACCGCGAAGTTGACGTCCTGGCGGCCGGTGGCCGGGGTGCCGGCGCTGGTGTCGACCCAGCTGGCGTAGAGCTTGCCGTCGCCGGCGGCCAGGCCGAGGCGGGTGCCGAAGTCGGTGCCGTAGGCGTCGCCGAAGGTCGGCCCGATGGAGTCGTCGAACGGCTTGGTCGACAGGAGCACGTTGTCGAACGACCGGCCGCCGTCGGTGGAGGTGGCCAGGTAGGCCTCCAGCATCTCCTTGCGGGTCGGGTCGTTGCGCCCGTCCAGGAACACCACGCTCACCCGCTCGCCGGGACCGACGGCGACCTTGGGGAGGAACTGGACGGTGCCGTCGGCGCCGTTGTCGTTGACCTTGACCGCCGGCGCCCACGTCTGGCCCCCGTCGGTGGAGCGGCGCATGAACACGTCGTCGTCGCCGTCGCGCCCGTCGCCCCAGGTGGCGTACAGGGTGCCCTTGGGGGAGATGGCCAGCTGGGGGACCTCGGGCAGGAAGGGCAGGAAGCGCCGGGTGAGCAGGATCTCCGTCTCGAACTCCTGCCCGGGGGCGAAGGTGCGCCCGCCGTCGGTGGAACGGGTCAGGACCAGGGACACGGGCAGCTCGGCCGCCGGCCCCTCCTGGTTCTCATAGTCCCGCCGGTTGTTCTTCATGTCCTGGTACATCACGACGAGCTGGCCGTCGGCGTCGAGGACGGGGCTGGGCGCCAGCACCCGGGGACGGTTCGGGTCGCTGACCGGCACCGGGGCGCCGAACGTCCTGCCGCCGTCGTCGCTGCGGGCGGTGACGATCCGCGGCGGCGGTTCGCTGAAGCGCAGGAAGCCGACCTCGGCGGCCTGGAGCCAGGTGACGTACACCGGGCCCTTGGGGTCGACGGTCACCCGCTGCTGGAAGGTGAGGGGGCCGGCGATCTTCGTGGGAAGCGAGAGCGTGCGGCCGCCGTCGGTGGAGGTGGAGATCCACAGGTTGTCGGGCCGGTTCCCGTTGCCGACGAGGTTGACGTAGACGACGTACAGCGTGCCGTCGGGGGCGAAGGCGATGTCGGGGGCGAAGGGGCAGGGCGCGCCCTGTGACGCCGTGCAGCCGGTGATGCCCTGGGGCAGGGGCAGGACGCTCTGCTCGAAGCTCTGGCCCCCGTTGAAGCTGTAGGAGATGAGGCCGTCATAGCCGGGCCGGTCCTTGCGGTAGGTGACGACCACGTTGCCCTCGCGGGCCGGGTTGGAGGCGACGGTGGGGGAGTTGCTGACGTCGATGAGCCCCTCGCGGTTGACGAGGATGTTGCCCTGCGGCTCGGGGCTGTTGCCCCCACCCCCGGTGGCCACCAGGGCGACGCCGACGAGCACGGCAACGCCGGCGAGGGCGGCGACGACGGCCAGCACGTTTCGCCTCATGGTCTTCATTTGGAGCTCCGCCCGCCGGCCCTCGAGGGCCTCCCGGCAGTGACCTTCGCTCCGCTGCGGCTGGGCCGGTAGGCCCGGCCGTCGGCTTCGCTCATCCAGCCGAGCGTAGCTGTCGCGAGAGTGTCGATAGGGTGCCGGCGTGGAGATCGCCATCCTGCTCTTCGACGGCATCACGGCCCTCGACGCCGTCGGTCCCTACGAGGCGCTGGCCATGATCCCCGAAGCCCACGTCCGCTTCGTCGGCACCGAGCGGGGGGCCAAGCGGACGGCCAGGAACGGGGCGCTGGCCCTGGTGGCCGACCACACCCTCGCCGAGGTCGCCCACCCCGATGTCATCGTGGTGCCGGGGGGCCCCGGGGAGGAGGCGATCCGCCGCGATCCTCAGGTGCTGGCCTGGCTGCAGAAGGCCCACGAGACCACCCGCTGGACCACTTCGGTGTGCACGGGAGCGCTCACCCTGGCCGCCGCCGGATTCCTCGACGGCATCGAGGCCACCACCCACTGGTCGTCCATGGACGAGCTGGCCGCCCTCGGCGCGGTGCCGGTGACCGAGCGGGTCGTCATCCGGGGGAAGGTCATCACGGCCGCCGGCGTGTCGGCCGGGATCGACATGGCGCTGCGCCTGGCCCAGCTCGAGGCCGGCGACGACATCGCCATGGCCATCCAGCTCATCCTGGAGTACGACCCCCAGCCGCCGTTCGACGCCGGCTCCCCGGCCAAGGCGCCGGCCCACGTCATGGCCATGGTGGAGGACCGCCGACGCCGGCGTTCGGAGTAAAGGAGCCGGCGCGGCGCGCCGACAAAGAATGAGCGGCCGTCTCTCGCGGTTGGAAAAGGCCGGGGGCGAGAGAGGGTCGCGCAAGCCGCTTTCTGTCCGCTGGACTACCGCCACGGTTGTCCAGCCGACAGAAACCGCCGGGGCGGTCGTAGGCTCGTCGGATGGCCGACACCTGCACCCACCTGGACCCGGCGGCTGAGGTCACGCCGTCGAGCGAGGGCTGTGAGGACTGCATCCCCCTCGGCGCCCGCTGGGTGCACCTGCGGGTGTGCATGAGCTGCGGTCATGTCGGCTGCTGCGACAGCTCGCCCAACCGCCACGCCACCGCCCACTTCCGCTCGTCCGACCATCCCCTCATCCAGTCCTACGAGCCTGGCGAGGACTGGTGGTGGTGCTACGCCGACGAGGTGGCGTTCCTCGGCGACGGGCCCTCCTTCTCCCACAGCTGATGCCGCTTCTCGTCGACGACGACGAACGTTTCGCGTCGCTGGTCGACGAGCTGGCCGAGGCCGACGCCTACGGCCTCGACGCCGAGTTCCACGGCGAGAGCTCGTACTACCCGCGCCTGGCCGTGCTCCAGGTGGCTACGCCGACACGGACCGCGGTCGTCGACGCCACCCTGGTCGACGTCCGCCCCCTCCGGCCCGTGCTCGAGGGCGCCGGCCTCATGGTCGCCCACGCCGGCGAGCAGGACCTCCAGGTGCTGCTGCGGGCAGCCGGCGCCATCCCCGCCCGCATGCTCGACACCCAGATCGCCGCCGGGTTCCTGGGTTTCGGGTCGCCGTCGCTGGCCAAGCTGGTGAGCGACCTCCTGGGCGTACGGCTGGAGAAGGGCGCCCGCATGAGCGACTGGTTCAAGCGCCCGCTCACCGCCGAGCAGATCACCTACGCGGCGGCCGACGTCCTCCACCTGCTCGACCTGCGGGCCGTGATCGAGGAGCGCCTCGTCGCCGCTGGCCGCCTCGAGTGGGCGTATGAGGAGTGCGAGCGTCACCGGCGGGTGCGCCAGCCCGACGTCACCACGTCCTGGTGGCGAGTCAAGGGCTTCCGCCAGCTCCGGGGCAAGTCTCGGGCCGTGGCCCAGGAGTTGGCCGCCTGGCGGGAGACCACGGCCATGGCCGTCGACAAGCCGGCCCGGCGCATCCTGGCCGACGAGTCGCTGATGCTGCTGGCCGAGAAGCCGCCCCGCTCGGCGCGCGACATGCCGGCGTCGCGCCTCTTCGACGCCCGCCGCCTCTCCGCCGACATGCTGGCGGGGCTCATGGCCGCCGTCGCTCGCGGCCTGGAGCTGCCCGCCGGCGCCCTCCGCCTCCCACCGGACGAGGGGCTGGCTCCCCAGCTCCAGCCGCTGGCCACGCTGCTCTCGGCGTGGGTCTCCCAGCAGTCCCGCGACCTGTCGATCGACTCCACTCTCGTCGCCACTCGCTCCGACATCGAGGCCTTCCTCCGGCGGGTCCCAGACAACCGCCTCCAGCAGGGCTGGCGGGCCGAACTGGTGGGGGCGACGGTGGGCCGCATCGTCGCCGGCAAGGCCGCCGTGGCCTTCGACGGCTCCAGCCGCCTGATCCTGGTCGACCCCTGACGAACTGGTTGCACTGAACCCCCATATGCGCGGGTAGGTGCAACCAGAACGATCAGGAGTCCTCGGCGATCACCACTTTGGCCAGGCGCTTGGGCGCCACCAGGGTGTAGGAGGTCCGCACCCACTCCTCGACCTGCCGCCAGCGCTCGTCGCCGGCGCCCTCGGGCACCGACAGCGCCACCCAGCCGTGGCGACCCAGCCCGTAGCCGGCGGGGTGGACGCCGGCGTCGGTGGCCACCGCGGCGGCGGCCTCCTCCTTGGGCAGCTTGAGCGACAGGTCGTGCGCCGCCTGGTCGCTGAAGACGAAGTTCTTCCCGTTCACCCGGAACGTCGGGTGGTCGCCCCACTCGGCGATGTCGACCCGCTCGGCCTCGGGCAACCGGGCCACGATGGCCTCCAGCCGGTCCATGTTGTTCATCTCAGGACCAGGGGGTGTCGGGTCGAGCTTCGAGCACGCCGTCGATCGTCAGGTCCACCCTCTCGTTGCAGAAGGCGTTCAGGCCGGCGATGCGGGGGTTCTCCGGGAGAGGGACGGGATAGGACCACGCCACATCGGGGTGGAGCCGGCCGCTGGCCCGCACCGACCCGGGTGACGGTGTCCGACGGCTCAAGCAGGTCTTGGCGCACGTCCTCCGCCGGCAGATCCACCCGCACGTGGCGCTCACTGGGCACTGCATCGACTCGCGTTGCTGGGTCCTTGGCGTGGACGAAGACCTCCAACGCCTCCTCGAACCACTGCACCCGCCCGTCCCAGGTGAAGGTCCACATGCCCTCGGCGCCGGCCACCTGGGGCTGCACGGCGGCGTCGCCCAGAGCAGGAAGGAGGTCGGTGCGCACGTCCTCGGCCGGGAAGCCGAACGTCGGCAGCATGTTCGGGCCGTACCAGGCCAGCAGGAGCGCCCGCCGGCTGTCGGCCACCCACTCCTCGCCGGCCCGCACCCGCACCCACCGGGGGTGGGCTCCAGCCGGGGCGCCGGCGGCCCCATCAGGCCCGTAGCCCCTTGCTGTGGACGTCGACCACCAGGGCCATGAGGCTCTCGAAGTCGGGCCAGGGGAAGTCGGGGCGGGCGATGAGCAGCGACGTCACCCCATGGACCGCGGTCCAGAGGTTGGTCGACACCAGGAACGGGTCGCCGGCGGCGATGGCGCCGGCGTCCATACACCGGGCCACCCTGTCGACCAGGCGGCCGAAGGCGGTCAGGCCAGGCAGGCGGTCGAGGGGGACGCCGTCGGCCAGCGGACGGGTCATGAACATGATCCGGTAGTGCTCGGGGTTCTCCAGGCCGAACCGCACGTAGGCCCGGCCCATGGCCCACAACGCCTCCAGGGGGTCGTCGATCCCCTGGAGGGCGTCGTCGAGGTAGCGGACGAAGTCGTCGAACCGGGCCTCGCACACCGCCATCAGCAGCTCGCTCTTGTCGGCGAAGTGCAAGTAGATCGACGGAGGGGTGACGCCGGCGGCATCGGCGATGGCCCGGATGGACACCGCTCCCTGATCGCCGGTCTGGATCAGCAGTTGCTCGGCGGCGGCGAGGATCTCTCCCCGCAGCAGCTCACCCTGCCCCCGCTTGGCGCGGCGTCTGGTGGCGGGGACGTTCATGTCCTCACTTTCTCACGGGAAACCACCGCCGGCGCCTCATCCGGCCCTTCGCTGTCGGAGAACCCGAAGCGGGCGTGGAGGCGGCGCAGCGGCGCCGGCGCCCACCAGTTGGCGTCGCCGGCCAGGCGCATGAACGCCGGCACCAGGACCGCCCGGATGAGGGTGGCGTCCAGGATCACGGCCAGGGCCAGGCCGAGCCCGAAGAGCTTGATGAACGTCACCTGCGAGGTGGCGAAGGCCAGGAAGACCACCGCCAGCAGGGCGGCCGCCGCGGTCACGATGCGCCCGGTGCGCTCCAGGCCGAGGGCCACCGACGACACGTTGTCGCCCGAGGCGTCGTACTCCTCCTTGATCCGGGAGAGCAGGAACACCTCGTAGTCCATCGACAGGCCGAAGGCGATGCAGAACATCAGGATCGGCATGGTGGTGGCGATGGTGCCCGTGGCGGTGAAGTCGAGGACGCCGGACAGGTGTCCCTCCTGAAAGATCCACACCATGGCCCCGAAGGTGGCGCTGAGGCTCAGCAGGTTGACGACGATGGCCTTCACCGGCACGAGGATGCCCCCGGTCATGAGGAACAGGGCGACGAACGTCACCAGGCCGATGAGGCCCAGGGCCAAGGGCATCTTCCCGAACAGCGACGTCTTGGAGTCGACCAGCTCGGCCGAGAGGCCGGCCACCTTCACGTCGTCGAAGGGCGACGGCACGGCCCGCACCGCCTTGACCAGCGTCTCGCCGGCGGCGGAGTAGGGCTCGACCCCGGGGACGACCGCGAGCCAGGTGCCGTCGCGGCCGGCGAAGCGGCCCGACGCCTCGTTGGGCGGGGCGACCTGCTGGCCGTCGATGTATGAGCCGGCGAGGGTGTCCACCCGGGCCGCACCCGGGGCCCGGGACAGGTCCTGGGCGTAGCGCTCCAGCTCCGGAAGCCGGATCTGCGGGTTCCCGATACTGGCGGCGACCACGGACAGGGCGCCGGCCTCGTTGGAGGCGAATTCGGTGCGGATGATGTCCTGGACCTGGCGGCTCGACGCCGCCTCTGGCAGGTTCCGATCGTCGGGCAGGCCGAAGGCGATGTTGAGGAACGGGGCGCCGAGCAGCCCGAGCAGCAGGACGACGGCGGTGGCCACCGGCACGGGCCGGCGCATGACGGCCACGGCCACCCGGTGCCAGAACCCGGTGCCCTCGGCCTTGGCCGGCCGGCGCCACACGACCCACGTGTCCACCCGGTGGCCGAGCACTGCCAGCAGCGCCGGCAGCACCACCACGGCGCCCACCGCGGCCAGCGCCACAACGGCGATGCCGGCGTAGGCGAAGGACTTCAGGAACGCCAGCGGGAAGACCAGCATTGCGGCCAGGGAGACGGCCACGGTCAGCGCGCTGAAGATCACCGTGCGTCCTGCGGTCTTCACCGTCCGCTCGATGGCGTCGGCCGGCGCCTGGCCGGCCCGGAGCTCCTCCCGGTATCGGGAGACGATGAACAGGCTGTAGTCGATGGCGAGGCCCATGCCCATGGCGGTGGTCAGGTTGAGGGCGAAGATCGAGACCTGGATGAACGAGGCGAGGATCCGCAGCACCAGGAAGGTGCCGATGACGGCGAGGGCGCCGATGCCGAGCGGCAACGACGCCGCCACCACGCTGCCGAAGACCAGCACCAGCAGGATGAGGATGATGGGCAGGCTGATGATCTCGGCCCGCACCAGGTCGTGCTCGATCTGGGTGCTGACCTGGCGGAATACCTCGGCGAACCCGCCCACGGCCACGGAAATTTCGGCGCCATCGGGCCGGGTGTAGCGGGGCGACAGGTGCTCGATGCGCTCGGCGACGAGGTCGTCGTCGCCGGCGATGGTGGCCAGGACCAGGGCCCGGCTCCCGTCGCTGCTGCGCAGGGGAGGGGGAGAGCCCAGCGTCCAGTAGGAGACGGCCTGGCTGATGCCGGTTTCGGCGGCGAGTTCCCGGGTGAGGGCGGCGCCGGCGGTCGCGGCCGTAACGCTGTCGACCGATCCGCCCTTGGCGGTGACCAGGAGCACCAGGTTCGGGTTGCGGGAGCCGAAGGACGCCTCGAGCACCCGCTTGGCCTCGCTCGACTCGGCGGCCGGGTCCTCGAACCCGCCTCCCGAGAGGTGCTTGGCCACCCCGCCGCCGACACCGCCGGCCACCATCATGGCCAGCACCGCAGCCACCAGGACCAGTACCCGACGACGGACCGTGAACCTGCCAAGCCTTGCCAACATGGTCCCTGACCCCCGATAAGTTACCGTCGATATGTTATCGGCAGTATTCACCTGGTCAGGCCGCCGTGTCCAGGGCCAAAAAGCAAAAAACCGGACCCTGGGAGGGTCCGGCGGGAAAAGGGGGCGGGCAGGGGCCTCGACTGGCGGAGGCCCCTGCCCGGGAGGGGGTTGTTCACACCGCGCTGCGGCGCAGAGGGCTTCTACCCGCCGGCCAACCGGCCAAACCAGAATCTCAGAGAAATTTCTAGAAGCCCGGTTCCGGGTACAGCCACCCCATGTTCAAGAACGCGAGCAGGGACGACGTCCGCCGACTGGTCGACGAGGGGGCGCAGCTGGTCGAGGTGCTCGAGGACCGCCAGTACCGGCTGGCCCACCTGCCCGGCGCTGTACACATCCCTGCATGGGAGCTGACCCGCGACCGGTCGGAGGAGCTCGACCGGACCCGCCCCGTGGTCGTCTACTGCTTCGACACCGCCTGAGACCTCAGTCCCCGGGCAGCGTGCCTGCTCGAGCTGTACGGCTTCACCGACGTCTACGATTACGTGCACGGCAAGGCCGACTGGATGGCCTACGGGCTGCCGGTGGAAGGGGAGGACGGGCCGTTTCTGGGAGACCAACTGTCCAAGGTGCCGACACGTGACGCCGGCACCACCGTCGCCGCGGCGAGGGAGGCTCTGAACGGAGCCGGCCGGTTGATCGTCGTCGCCGGCGACGGGCTGGCGGTCGGCGAGGTCGATGCCGACGCGCTCGAGGGCCACGCCGACGACGTTGCCCTGCTCGACGTCATGAACCTCGTCCCTACCACGGTGCGACCCAGCGTGACCGTCGCCGCCGCGCAGGGTGGCGGCCCGCAGCTGGTCACCACCGCTGACGGCCGGCTGCTGGGCGAGGCCACCGTCGAGCACGACCACGACCACGAGGGCATGGAGGCGTTCGAGACGGAGCTGGCCGCGGTCATGGCCGCGGTGGAGGAGCGCTTCGGCGATCGGGAGCCCACCGAGGCCGAGCTGCGGACGTTCCTGCGTGACCGGCTGGTGGCCGAGGGCCGCAGCCCCGAGGACGCCGACCGCTTCCTCGACGAGCTCGAAGCGGGCGACGACTGAACCTCCCGCCCTGCCCGGAGCGGCCGAGGTCCGACGACTCGGACGCGCTGGGGTTCGTCCGCCGGCCCATGGTGCGTTGGCTCGACCCCCACCAGCTGGTCGACACCGCGGCCCGCGTCCTGCTGGCCGGCGTCTTCAGTGCCTACGCCGACTACCGGGAGGTGGAAGCGCTCACACCCACCGAGGTCTTCGACCGCTCGGAGGGCTCCGAGCTGTGGTTCGACTACGTCGCCGACCTGGGCGACGGCTGGAACCCCACCTACACGATCGCCTACCTGCTGGCCGCCGAGGAGCTCAAGCTGGAGGGCGACGGCGAGCCGGTCGCCACCCAGCGGGGCCGGCTGCTGGTGATGGGCGGCGACCAGGTGTACCCGGTGCCCAAGCGGAGCGAGTACGAGAACCGCATGCTCGGGCCCTACCGGTCGGCGCTGCCCTGCGCCGGCGGCGGGGAGGCGCCCGAGGTGTTCGCCATCCCCGGCAGCCACGACTGGTACGACGGCCTGGTCAACTTCACCAGCATCTTCTGCCGGCAACGCTGGATCGGGGGGTGGCGAACCCGCCAGCAGCGCAGCTACTTCGCCGTCGCCCTGCCGGCGGGCTGGTGGCTGTGGGGTCTCGACATCCAGTTCGGCTCCTACCTCGACGAGCCCCAGCTCGAGTACTTCGCCGAAGTCGCCCGTGACCAGGTGCAGCCCGGCGACCGCATCATCCTGTGCATGGCCAAGGAGGTCGACAGCGGGCGGAGCACGGAGGAGACCCACTCCGACCGCGACGTCGACTACCTGGAGCGGGCGGTCATCGAGCCGAGCGGGGCCCGGCTGATCCTGTTCCTGAAGAGCGGCAAGCACCACTACGCCCGCTACACCGAGGACGGCGGCCCCCGCCAGCACATCACCGCCGGCGGCGGGGGTGCCTTCCTCCATCCCACCCACGGGCTGCCCGAGCGAATGGAGATGGCCGGCGCCGACGGGCCGACCTGCTACCGGAAGGCCACGACGTACCCGTCGGCCCACGCATCGAAGTCTCTGCGGAAGCGGATTCTGGCTGCTCCCGCCCTACAACCTGCCCCTCGCCGGGGTGTTCGGCGTGGCCCAGGTGGTGCTGGCCTTCATGCTCGGCCTCCACCTGGACGACCGCCACGTCGACCTCGGTGTCGGCGACCTGCGCACCGCCGTCTGGGAAAGCCCGACCGCCTTCCTCCTGATCTCCCTGATCCTGGCCCTGCTCGCCGGCATGGTCCGCTTTGCCCACGACGCCACGGGCGTCACCCGCTTCCTGCTCGGCGTGGCCCACTCGGCCATGCAGCTGGCCAGCATTGCCGCGGTGATGATGGCCGCGTCGCGCCTGGCCGGCGACTCGCTGGTCGCCTTCCTCGCCCTGATGTTCCTCCTGGGCGGGGTCGGTGGGACGGTGGGCATGTCCGGGTACCTCTGGGCCACCAACATGGCTGGCTTCCATGGCAACGAGGGCTACGCGCCCTTGCACCACATGGACCAGAAGCACTTCCTGCGCCTGCACATCGACGCCGCCGGCGACCTCACCGTGTACCCGATCGGCGTCGAGCGGGTGAGCCGGCACTGGGAGCTGCGCCCCGACGACCCGCCGGCGGCGCCCTGGTTCGGGCCGGCGTCGCCCATCGAGCCCCACCTCATCGAGCAGCCGGTGCGGATCGATCCATGAGCGGAGCCGCCGGTCGGGGCTACCGGCCTTGCCGGAGCGCAGCGGAGGCCCCTGCCGGTAGCCTCTCGAGGGCCGGCGGGCGAAGCGACCAGGCAAGCCCGTGAGTGCTGGCGTTGCTCGGGTCGGCTGCTCCGGCTGGGTCCAGCTCCCGCCCCGGTGGAAGCGCAACGCCGAGCGCCTCGACGAGTTCCTTTCGGTGGCGCCCAAGCACGTGCGCTGGGCCGTCGAGCTGCGGGAGGCGTCGTGGCTGCACGATGAGATCCACGACGTCCTACGCCGGCACGGCGCCGCCCTGTGCGTCCACGACCTGCTGTCCGAGCACCCGTGGGAGCTGACCACCGACTGGACCTACGTGCGCTTCCACGGGCCCCGTGCCACCGAGGCCGCCTACCAGGGCCGCTACGGGCCCGACGGACTGTTCTGGATGGCCGAGCGGCTCCAGAGCTGGCTGGAGGAGGGCTGCGACGTCTACGCCTACTTCAACAACGACGACTCCGGCTTCGCAGTGGAGGACGCCCGCTGGCTGGCCGACCGCCTGGGCCACCGACCGGAATAGATGAGACTTCAACTATGTTGGGAGGAGTATGCCTGTCACCCGCCTCAACCACGCCGTGCTCTACGTCCGTGACGTCGAGCGCACCCGGGAGTTCTATGAGAACGTCCTCGGCTTCAAGACCCTGATCTGGGCCCCCGGCCAGGCCGCCTTCTTCCAGGCGCCCGGCTCCACCAACGACCACGACCTTGGCACCTTCCAGATCGGCGCCGGCGCCGGGCCGTCCCAGGCCGGTCGCGCCACCGTCGGCTTGTACCACCTGGCCTGGGAGGTCGACACCCTGGCCGAGCTGGTCCGCATCCGCCAGGTCCTCGTCGAGCGCGGCGCCCTCACCGGCGCCTCCGACCACATCACCACCAAAGCCCTCTACGCCAAAGACCCCGACGGCATCGAGTTCGAAGTCTCCTGGCTCGTCCCCGCCGACCTCATCACCGACGAGATGAGGCAGCTCACGTCGACTTTGGCCCGCCCGAGGCCGCTCGACCTGGACGGCGAGATCGCCCGCTACGGCGCCGACACCCGCGGCGGCGTAGGAGTCTCCATCCCGGTGGGGTAGCGGCCGGCGGTCGGGGCCGGCGCCCCGCACCAGCCAACCGCCAGATGAGTGTCGACGAGCTGACTCGTCCACGGCGAGCGCGGCAAACCCGGTCCCTGATCGCATCACGCTGCGACGAGCGGCGCTGGCGGGAGGCAGCGCTCGTCACTGTTATCGCGCCGAGAGCCGCTCGGGATTCGCATGATATGGCGGGTGATGTGCGCCGGCGAAAATGACCGACCGTGCGCTGCCATACCGGCCCACATCCCCCAGGTTGGAGCCGGTGCTGCCGCTTGAGAGGCTTTCAGACGCTGGTTTCTCACGTACACCTTCCCGCCTCGCTAGCCGGGCCCCGGGCCGTCTGGGAGTGCCGACCCTCAGGAGATGGACTGTCGCGCCATCGCCGCATTCGATCTGGCGCTGATAGACGTTGGCACTCGCCTACGACGACCGACTCCGACAGATTCTGCACGACTACTTCACATGGGCGACCACGACAACGAGCGCCGATGCCGCAACGGTCCAAACGATCACGTCGCAAAGGAGCGCGCCTCCCACCGGGCGTCGTCGTCGTGACGCGGCCGACCAAGTGGGGCAACCCGCATCCCCTGGATCTCGGTCGGGAGGAGCGCGGTGCGCCGGTGTGTTGACTATCTGCTCGCCGGTCGGCTGGCGGTCACCGTCGAAGACGTCAAGCGGGAGCTGCGCAGCTGCGACCTCGCGCGCGGATTGCCCGCTCGACGTACCCTGCCACGCCGACGTTCTTCTCGCCGCCGCCAACGAATGAACGCATGGTTAGTCGGTCCGGGCCGCCATGACCCCCAGCACGGTGCCGAAAGCGATGTGGCCGCCGATGCTAACCGAGAGAAACTCCCGGGTCAGCGTCAGCCCGAGCCAGCCGGGATACAGGCCGACGAGGAACGCCTCGAGCACGAGGGCGTAGCCGACGGCATACCACCACCGCCGGCCGGCAGCCAGGAACATGTAGGCGAGAGCGAAGCCGAGGCCGTTCACGAGGTGGAACGTCCAGCCGGCAGCGAGCGCGGCGGCGTCGAACGGAGACCGGCCGGTGAGACCGGTTCCGAACACCCGGATTGCGACGAAGCTGTTCGACGAGCTCAGGTTGGTCGCTTCCACGGACCAACGGCTGATGTCGTAGGCCGCCGTGGCGAGCGCGCCGGCAAGGAGTCCGGTGCGCAACCGGACGAGGAACAACGCCTGCTGATCCCGCCGCAGGGTGACCGAGGCGGCGACGAAGGCCACGAAGCCCGGGACCATGAAGAAGACCGAGGTGGCCCACAGCGGCCGGTCGGTGAGGATGGCGGCCACGAGGGCGATACCCGAGGAGAGGGCGGATATCGCAGCGACGGCCACGACCTTCGGGTCGAGCCCGACGGGCGGCGAACCTGCGGTTGCCGGTGTCGGTGTCGGTGTCGGTCAAGCGGTCTCGTGCCTGACGAAGTGTCGCAGCCTCCTGGGATGGGCCTCGGCGGTGCGAGGCGTGCGACCATCGGTCATCGATTGTGCGACAGGGCGCCGGCGTCGCGCTCGCGCCGGGTGGCCTGAGCCTCAAGGTCGGCCGCCGACTGCTCGAGGAACTGGTAGGCCCGCCCGACCTCACCGATCGCGTCGAGGAACGAGTGACGACTCAAGCCGTCGCGGTAGACGGTCATCCTCAGCCCGACCCGGTCCTCATGGGCCCGGCACTCGAGCAGGCCGGAGCGGGCCATGGCCGCGGCGCCGGCGAGGTCGCTCAGGCTCACGGGAGGTTCCCGGCCGGTCAGGGCCGGCGGCGCCGGCCACCCGGTCAACAGGACGAACGTCTCCGGTGACGACAGGTCCACGATCATGGTGAGGTCGACGCCGTCGGCGACGTGCACATCGAGGCGCGACCCGTCGACGACCGACACGTGCGTGCCCCGCACCCATGCGGCGATGGGTTCGATCACGACGCCGCGGGCCGGCCCGGTTGCGGATCGGGAGCGGGCGCCGGGTGGAACAGCACATAGGCGAGGACGGTGGTCACGACGAGCGTGGACCGGACCGTGCTCACTTCTCTTCCGGCGGCACTCGGGCCGAACTGCGACACCGAGTACCACCAGGGAATGGCGATGCCGGCGGCGATCCGCAGGAGCCGGGGCACACGGCCGAGCGCAGTCCACAGCGTGGTGAGCTGGAGGTCGAAGGTACGCAGGACTCCGAGAACGATCAGGATCAGCAGCCCGGTCTTGACGGACTCACCGACCGAGTGGGACGGGAGGAAGGTGAGGAAGCCGGCGACGGCGGCGCCGAACAGGGTCCGGCCATTCACGGCATGGCCCAGCCATGCCGGTGGGGTGGCGGCCGGTGAGGGCGGGGGCGCGGCGCTCATCGCCCAGACCGCCGGGGAGTCGGTTGGAGAAGGCCGGGCGCGGTCATCGGGCTTGGAGACGCTGCATTTCGGTGGTCAACGTGTCCACGCCCGACTTGAGCTCGCTCTTCTGGAGCTTCAAGAGGTTGCGGGCGTCGTCGCGGTCGACGCCCTTGTCCTGGAGGTCGCGGAGCACCTTGTTCTCCTGAGCGATCTTGGCCTCACTGTCAGGTATGGCCTGCACCCGTTCCCACTCGTCCTTCTGGTTGTGGACCTGGGTGAGCTTCGCCTGAGCGTTCGTGGCATCGAAGGCGTTGGTGGCGGTCACGGTGATGGTGGGCTGCGGTACAGCGTCCGCCGTGGGCGGGCCCTGCTGCACCGTGATCCCGCCGCTGGGACTGAGGCCGCTCACGGACCCGTAATGCGCCGTTGACGGTGGCACCGCCGTGGGGGTCGGTGTCGCAGGTGGGTTAGGCGTCGGCGGTGTGGCCGGCGTGGTCGGCGGCGGCGGGGTCGGCGGGGTCGGCGGCGTGGGCGGCGTGGGCGGCGGGGCCGGCGGGACCGCGGGCGGGGCAGGGGGTGTCGGTGGGACAGGGGGCGCCGGCGGGGCGGGCGGCCCCACCGGCGGGGCGGGCGGCCCCACCGGCGGGACGGGCGGCGCCACCGGCGGGACGGGCGGCGCCACCGGCGGGACGGGCGGCGCCACCGGCGGGACGGGCGGCGCCACCGGCGGGACGGGCGGCGCCACCGGCGGGACGGGCGGCGCCACCGGCGGGACGGCGGGTGTCGTAGGGGGCGCCGCTGGCGGCGCCGGCGGGGTCGCGGGCGGATTGAACGGATTCGGCGGCGGGCCGAGGGGCCCCGTCCCGGGCGGCGGGGGCGGCGTCGGTGTGTCGAATGGGTTGGGCGGCGGGCCATACGGCCCGGTCCCCGTCGGGGGTGGGGTCGGCAGCGTCGGATCGAACGGGTTGGGTGGCGGGCCGAGGGGCGCCGAGGGGTCGAAGGGGTTGGGCGGCGGACCCAGGGGTCCCGATCCGGTGGGCCAACCCGGGGGGGCCACCGGGCCGACCACCGGCGGCGGCGGGCCCGAGATGACGATGGCGACGTCGGCACCGGGATCCAGTTGGGTGCCCCCGCCCGGCAGGTTGGTGGGCGTCCAGCCGCCTCCCTTGATGCCCCTCGGAAGGTTGCCGTCCGCAGGCATTCTGATCGGCACGTCGGGGTCGTAGGGCACCCCCGGGTTCTGGGACGCCCAGATCACCCTTCTGGCATCGTCCCCGCTCAGCACCTGCTCGCTGGAGGGGCCGGCAGGGGCGGGCGGTGCGATCGGGGGGCCGGGCACCCAGCCGGGTGGCGCGACGGGGGCCGCCCCGGCGCCTGGCGCGGCACCCGTGCCGCTCGCCGGCGAACCGAAACCGGCGCCGGGCGCGGTACCGGCGGAAGGCGCCGTAGTTGGGGCGGTGCCGGCGGTGGTTCCGGCCGCGGTCGTGGGGCCGGCGGTAGTCCCGCCGCCTGTGCTCGCCCCACCCGCCGCCGCCGGCCGCGGCTTCACCGGCCGGCCAGGACGGGTCCGGGCCGCTTTGCCGAGCCCACCCAGCCCGATGAGCAAACCGCCGCCGGCGACCGTGGTCCCCACTGCGGCGCCCCAGCCCTGCCCGGTGCGCAGGCAGTCCTCGATCACCTCGGCGTTCGTGAGGATCGCGGCCTGGCCCTTCGCCTTCACGAGTGCGGCGCAGTTGTCGGCCCGGGCCGGGCCGGCGAAGAGTACGCCGACCGCCCACAACAGGAATAGGACAGCCCCGGCCGACCTCACCCCCTGCGTTGGCGTCCCGTTCAAACGCAAAGTTCCCCCAACCCCCCCTCGGAGAGGGTACCACCGGCACCTTTCCTGGGTCTCGGAGGATACGCTCGCCCATGCCTGAAGCCACGGGACCGTTCGATCTCGTCGAGCAGCTGGTCCGTGACCTCGTCGCCCAGCGACAGGCGGGGACGATCACACTGCAGCAGTTCGAGGAGCGGTTCGAGCGCAGCCGCTCGGTACAGGCCGGGGGCGCATGGTGGTCCGTGGGCGCCGACGCCGCCACGTGGTTCCGGTACGACGGCGCGGCGTGGCAGCCGGCATCCCGCCCGCGGCCGCAGGGCCCGCCTCGAGCGGCGGCCACACCGTCCGCGAGCCTCCCCGTGCACCGTGAGCTCCGGGGCCATGACGGGGACGTAAACAGCGTGTCGGTGTCGGCCGACTGCACCAGGCTCGCAACCGCAGGCCACGACGGCAGCATCCGTGTCTGGGACCTGGCGTCGGGCACGCAAGTCGCCATCCAATGGGTCAAGCCGCCGGTGCGGTTCGTCCGGTGGCTCCATGCTGACCGCCACGTGCTCTATACCTCGCACTACCTGGGCAACTTCGGCGTCTGGGACACCGTCGCCCACGAGCATTATCCGGTACTCGACGGTGCCCATTCGGACATCGCCGCGCTGTCGGCCGACGGGCGCGTGCTCGCCGCCACCCAGGACGACAAGCTCCATATCTACGACCTCGGCAACCTCCGGGAACTGGTCGCCCTGACGCTGACGGAAGCGCCCATGGCCATCGCCGTCTCGCCTGATGGCACCCGTGCCGCGGCAGCCACGTCATTCGGCACGATCCAGGTGTGGGACATGGGGACCTGGGCGGAGTCGTCGCCATTGGGGTCCGCCGACGTCTATTACGAGCTGGCCTTCTCGCCGGACGGCACCCGACTCCTGGCCGGCGGCTCGTCCCTCGTGGTCTGGACCCTCGGCGCGATGCCCGCCAAGTTGGAGCTACCGGACCAGCCGGGCAACGTCTGGTGTGTCGGGTGGCTCGACGGAAACACCGTCGTCTCGGGCAGCTCGATCCTCGGCTGGGACCAGGACATGATCGACGAGGCCGGCGGCGCCGACCGCACCGTGCGCACGTGGAGCGTGTCCCCTCCAGCCGAGCGGTGCAGATCGGCGCAACTGCCGAGCGACGTTGCCGCAATGGCGTGCTCGGCCGACGGCCGGTGGATCGCGGCGGCGACCAGTGACAGCACCGTCACCACCTGGGATACTTCTCGCTGAGGGCTTCAGCCGCGGCGAGTCTGTCCCGCTTGAGCGCGGTGTCGATGCCGACTGTAACAAGAGGGCAGAACGAGACGCTGGCTCATGGCCGGCTATGTCTGTCGTCCGACGGCCGGCGGGTACAGGCAGGGTCCATTAGGGCCGCATCGCTGTCGCCGAATTGCGAGTGCAGAACGAGCCATCAGGGCGTTGGTAGTGGCCGCGCGCACGCACGACAGCTCGTCAACTGCGGAAGTTGGATGCCCTGTGAACCCCGGTTCCGCAGGCCGCTGCGATATGGCGCACCCGGCTGGTGCCGTTATCTGGAGCCGTTCCGCTGAAAGCGTTACAGGACAGGGCCCGCTGCGTCGTGGATATGTCCACGGAGGGGACGCAAGCTGGTGCTCCACAGGAAACTGCGGCATGGAACAAGCGGCATGACATCGGCTGCATGGGAGAATCGCTCCAGATAACCGTGTCCACGACGAAGCTTCAGGGCCTCCTCGGCTACGTCGAGGACGCCCTCCCGCCGGCTCCAGCTCTGTGCCGATGTCGGGCAGCTTGGAGTTGACCCGGATTGGCGGACAGGTTGCTTGCGTCGTCGTGCCTCTCAGGCGGCGGTGCCCTTGTGTCACGGCCTCGAAGCGCGCCTATCCTCGACGCCCTTGCGGCCGACGCCGAAGCCGCTCAGGTCGTCGGCGGGGCGGTCGTCCGAGGATTGGGCGCGTCCGCCAGGCGCACTGAGGACTGGACCTCGTTGCTCGACCGCCTCTTAACCTTTCCCGGCGTCTCGACCCTGGCAGACGAGATCTCGCAACTGCTCGAGGACAGTTCGCGCAACCGAGAGAGCGGGTTCGGGCCCGAGAACCTCGAAGCGGGCCGGCGGCTCGCCAACGCAGCGTGGCCGCCTCTGTCTGGGCGACCGTCGGCGCCGGCGATTGGCTGAGCCAGGCGATCAATAGCGGGTTCGGGCGGATCGCCGAGTTCTGGCTGCGCAGCATCTCGATCGAGATTCAGGCGTCGGGCGACGCGTGGGCGGGTCTCGACGAGACGAGTCTGCCAACAGACACTCCAGCACCACGACGCCCAGAAGTGGTGGATCATTGCTTGGAGAAGGCCTCAGACGAGTTCGACTACCAGTCCCCGGACGTCACTCCACGGGAGCCGCACCCATATCATTTCTACGACGGAATTGCCTTCGACCGCATCATCCCGGGATTCGTCATCCAAGGGTGGCGACCCACAGCAGACGGGCCTCGGCGGGCCCGGCTATCGCTTCGAGGACGAGCTGCCCCGAGCAGGGCGATACAAGATCGGCTCGCTGGCCATGGCCAACTCTGGCCCCAACACCAACGGCAGCCAATTCTTCCTCATTTCGGGCGACGCCGGCACCCAGTTTGCCTCCGAGCTACTCGTTGTTCGGACAGGTCACACAGCGACTCGATGTGCTCAAGGCCATCGAGAGTGTGGGCATCCCGGGCACACAGGACGGCAAGCCGAGCGAGGTCGTCACGATCAGGTCCATCACGATCACGGAGTCCTTAGAAGACAAGGACCTACAGCCCCCGCCCGGCACCAAGGCGAGGCCGGCGGGCCGGTGTGGCCCCGCACGCCCGCCAGGGAAGACGCGGTGAGCGTGGCGGGGCAAGGGGGGATCAACCGACCGAGAGGCGCACGAGAATGGTGTTGTCGATCTCCAGGTCGGAGCCCCAGATGAATCGAGCACTGCTGTCCCAGCTGATGTCGTCGTAGCCGCCCTTCGGACTCACCTGCGCAGCCGACCATTCCGTGGCGTCGGCCCAACCGCTGTGGTCGAGGCCCGGTTCCGCCCAGCCGGAGGGCGTGTCGAGGTTCTCGTGCTCACAGGTGGCGTCGGGATCGGGGTCGTCAGCGCACGCAGGGTTCAGCGGCGCCCGCTGAACCACCAGCACAGACCAGCCGGAGTTGGTCGCCGCCACCACCTCACCGCTCGCCGTGTCCGTGACCTGTGCGATCAGGCCCCCGTCGCCCATCTGCTGGTTCGGTTCTCCGATGTACTCGATGCCGGAGTCGGTCTCCTTGAAGTCCTTAGCCTCGATCGCGATCGTGAACGGGTAGGTAGCGTCGAACGTGAACGTCTCCGCGTTGAAGGAGCGCTCGGTGGTGATGGGGACCGAGTCCTCGCCGATGAGCTCACCGTCGACGTAAACCGCCATCCAGTTGTCGGCCCACACGTCGATCTTGAACGTCACCGGAGTCTTCGAGACGGCGGGCCGATCCATCGTGGAGTTGTCGGTCGACGTCGGCCCGTCGCCGGCGGCAGTGGTTGCGGTATCCGATGAGGTGCTGCAGCCGGCGGCGAGCGCAGCGAGAACGACGACGACGAGAAGCAGGCGGCGGCCGAGTCCGGACAGCCGGGCCGCGACGGCGATGTGCGGGCGTTTCATGAGGTCAGCCTCGCCCAAGCCCGTGAGATAACCCTGTGAGGTGCGTCACTTGTGATGACCGACCCGGCTACCTCTCGTCTGATCTGGCGCCGGCGGCCATCCGGTCGGTCCATGTCTGGGAGCGTTGCCGCCGTCCCGTCCGGGTCCCGACCGGTCTCGTCTGCAAGGTCGAGCGTGGCCTCCGGCGCGGGAGGGATGACGAACACGTTCGCCGGGAGCCCGGCGCGGTCGACGTCGGTGTTGTCGGCGATCAGATCGCCCAGCGTGCGGCGATAGTCGATGCCGTAGCGCTCGGCGATGTCGTCGAGCACCGGGTCGTTGTCGTAGAAGAACCGATCGCCGTCGCGCAGCGCAGTGAACTGGTTCGTCCACATGGCGAGCTGGAGCTCACCGAACTCTGTCCCGACGATGTGGGGCTCGGAGACCATGCCGGTGAACGCATCGACGGAGTCGACGCCGCCGAAGATCGCCTTGAGCCGAGCAGCCGTCGTGGTCCGCCGTGTTGCGACGACGGTGCTCGTTTCCGCGGCATCGCTTCCGGGCCTCAGCAGGTTCCCGTCGGCGTCTCGAAGCTCGATGAAGTCCAAGATGTCGGGATCGTCGATCGGGTTCGCGGCGTCGATCTCGGGGTCGTCGGGGAACTCCTCGGTAGCCTCGCCGGTCAGCTGTGCGAACGAGCTGACGCGTGACAGTCCGAGCGCTTCGCGCAGGTCGTTGTAGCTCGGCATGCCGTGATCGGCGCCGCGCATCACGTCGAGCGCTCCCAGGTCGTTGACGCCGGTGAAGCAGCCCGCGATCCCCGAGCCGTCGATGCAGCTGGCTGGATCCTTCACCTCGGGGCCAGGGACCTGGAACAGCACGCTCCGGAGCTGGTTGTCGATCTGTTCGTCGTTGGCGTAGGCCGATTCGGACGCGAGCCCAGCGAGCAGATTGCCGAGCCCGATCTGCCTCAGCAGGCCTGGATTGCCGAAGGCGGCGTTCAGCGGCACCGCCAGCTCGGCGACGTCGCCGTCCACGGTCACCTCGACGCCCTGCGCTTCGAGGGCGGCGATTTCCTCCTCGCTCACCTTGGAGAGCTCCATCACGGCCTCGAACTCACCGTGGATCTGGGAGTGCGCCCGGTAGCCAACGGTCGCGAACTCGTTGGTGATGGACGGATCGACGCTCTGGTCGTAGCCGTCGTAGGCGGGCAGAACGACGCCCATCGAAGGGAGGAACTCGGTGTAGGTGATGTACTGCTGCAGCGCGGACACGACCCGCCGGGCGACCTCGAACTTGGTCTGCTCGTCCACGTCCTCGGGCAGCGCCTCGACGATCCGATTGTGCTCCCGCAGGAACAGGGTCTGCACCGCCGTGAGGCCCAGGTTCTCGTTGGCCCGGACGTCGCCGGCGATCACCGCCGCTGACGCGTTCCCGAAGAGCCTGCCCATCAGTTCCATGGCCGGCGGGTCGTCATCTGGCCGCGCCGCGGAGGTCGGCAGGTAGCCGTCGACCTCCAGCAGCGCGGCATCGTTGTTGGAGGGGTCACCATCGAGCCGTCCGGCGCGCAGCCAGTCCAACCGCTCCTCTGATCCGCCGTACACGGCCCACGCGTCGATGAACGAGCTGACTGTGTTCACCTGCTCGCGCCTCGTATCGGTCCCGGTACCCTCGGCGGCCGCAGAGCGGGTGGACACGATCGGGCCAAGGTCGTTGGTGAACTCCTCAAGCGGGTCGTCCTCGTCGAAGGCGACCTCGATCTCCTCGTCGCCGATCTCGCGCAGACCGATGGTGTGGTCGAGGAACTGGCCCCACACGAAGGTCCACTGGGTGACGCCGTTCTCCGAGAAGATGTTCTGATTCGAGTCGTTGAAGATCCGGTTGCTCACGTACCGCTCTGGCGGCCCGTCGGCCGGCTCGGAGAGCCCGTCGAGGTAGTTCGCGTCCGTCAGGCGCGGGTAGATGGTGCCCGCCTGCCCCTGACTGCTGTCGCCTAGATTGTTCCCGGAGCCGTCGAGGCTCCGTCCCTCGGCGAGGGTCGCAATCAGGTCATCGTCGCCAGGAGCCGCGTACGAGACGGTGGCGCTGCCCACGACGACGGTGGCGAGCAGGACGGCGACGATGCTTCGGCGTCTGCGAAGGGCACGTCGGTAGAACCGGTTGGGGCGGAGAGCATCGGCCATGGATTGAGCCTCGGCATCGCACCTGTGACCCACCCCCGACGAGGGTGGGAGTCTGATGGGAGCGGGCCCTTGAGTCCCCCGTGCTCAAGCGCCGACGAGGCGGTCGTGACGTTCCACCAGGACGAGGGGACGTCGTGGTTGCCGTCCGCCCCGCCGGGTGGATGGCGCCGTCAACCAACTACGCCTCGGCCCCGTCGGAGAGGAGGCGTTGGCGGTATGGAGCGCCCTCGTCAGCGCCGGAGCGGTCGACCCGGGTGGCCAGGACGGCGGCGCCGTCGGCCGACCATTCGGGGTCGGTCAGGTACACGCCGATCAACGGCGCCGAGCGCCTCTTTCTCGCCACGATCCACGGATCGGAAGAAGCTGGCCCTGGCCGCCCGATGTCGGTCATCATCCGCAAGTGCGGGTGGCGCCTGCGAGCACCGATTGCCCGCCGACCCATAGGACGCTCCCAGCGTTTGCCCAGGGTGGTGCTCCACGGTGGGGTCATGTTCCCCACACCACCCCTCCGAGCCGCACGGGCGTTCGCCGTCGGCGCCGTGCTCCTCCTCCTGGCCGGCGCTTGTTCGGCTTCCACCGACCAGGCGACGGGCAGCGCCGGGGCCTCCTCCACCTCCGCCGGCGACGCCTCGACCCTCGCCGGGGTGAAGGCGGCCACATGGGCCGATAACGTGACGGTCACCACCGGCGGCGAGTCGTTCCGGTACCAGTCGAACGGCCTGCCGAGCCACGAGCTCCCTGACCAGTTCCTCATCCCCAACGACGGCAACATGCCCCCGTTCACCGGCGACGACGTCACTACCGAGTTCCACGTCGCCGACACCGCCGACCTCATCGTCGCGTCACCAGTCGACGTCGAGATCACCCTCGCTCCGGTGTACTCGACCGAGGTCACGCCCACCTCGCTCGGAATGATCGGCGTCTCCGTCAGCGGAGCGCCGCTGTTCAACGACTACGAGGACCAGACGCGCACGTTCGTCGCCCTCGACGACAACCTGTCGCTCGGCGGCGTGAACTTCATCGATGCCTGCAACGGCCACCCCCTCGCGAGCGGGGCGAGCTACCACTACCACGGCATCCCGTACTGCATCACCGACAACGTCGATGTGGCCGGCAAGCACTCCACCATCATCGGCGTGCTGCTCGACGGCTTCCCGTTCTACGGGGACAAGGGCCTCGCCGGCGTGACGCTCACGAGCGACGACCTCGACGAGTGCAGCGGGCACGTCGAGGCGACCCCCGAGTTCTCCGAGGGCATGTACCACTACCACCTGACCGCCGACCGGGCCCCGTACTCGATCGACTGCTACCACGGGGAGATCGATGCGACCGCGACGAGCGGCGGCGCCGGCGCACCCGGCGGCGCCGGCGCACCGGGCGGCGGCGGCGCACCGGGCGGCGGCCCTCCCGGAGGTCCCCTCGGTGGCCCGCCGGCCGTCGTGACCACAAGGGCGACGCCGTGACCTCCACCCTCGCTCGTGTGCTCCAGTGCACGTCGCTGGCCGGCGTCCTGCTCCTGGCCGCGTGCGGCTCCGATGGCGGCGCCCAGACCGGCGCCACCTCTGGATCCTCGACCACCGGTGCGACTTCCGGCACCTCCGCCGGCGGGACGGCCGCCGACGACCCCGCAGGCGGGACGGCGGCCAATGACCTCGCCGGGCGCACCACGGTGGTGACCGGGGCCCAGTGGGCCAGCAACGTGACGATCACGGTCGACGGTGCCAACTTCCGGTTCGCCAGCAACGGGCTCCCCTCCCATGAGGTCCTCGACACCTACCTGGCCGATGGGAGGAACGGGAAGTACGTGGCGGGCGGCGTCGTCGCCACGCCGGTCAGCGTGACGATCCCGATCGTCCCCGTGAACGCCTCGAGCCCCGGCACCACCGGGAACGGCGCCATCGGCGTGTCGATCAGCGGCGCAGTGTTCTTCGACCCGTACGAGGGCAACGGGTCCTCGACCGTGGCGAACGACGACAACAGCACCATCGGCGGGGTGCCCTTCATCGACGCCTGCGGCGGGCACCCGCTCCCGAACGCCACGACGTACCACTATCATGGCATCCCCTTCTGCGTGACCGACGCTGTCGACACCGTCGGCTCACACTCGGTGATCATCGGCTACATGTTCGACGGCTACCCGGTCTACGGGCCGCAGGACGTGGGAGGCGCTGAACCCACCAACCTCGACGCCTGCATGGGCCACACCGGCGCCACGCCGGAGTTCACCGGGGACACGTACCACTACCACGTGTCCTCGAAGGGCAACTACATCTCGGAGTGCCTGAAGGGCCAGGTGACATCGCGCCGATGAGCCGGCCCCGCGACATGCGCCGCCTTGCATCCCGCTGCGGGTGGCGGGGCGCCGGCATCATATTGGTCGTGGCCCTCGCCGTCGGGGCGTGGTTGGTCGAGCTCGCACCGGCGGGCGAGCCCCCGTCCGCCCTCCCCGGTACCGAGGCCCTGTTCTCGCTCGATCTCGAGGTGATCGGCAGCCTGGCCGATGCCCCTCTCGTGTACGTGGTCGAGCAGCGGGCCCGCCCCGGCTACCGGATTTTCTCCTTCGACCCCGCGACCGGGACCGAGAAGACCGTCTTCACCGTGCCCACCGGTGCCATTGTCTACGGCATCGATCTCGCGGCCGACGGTTCGACCTTGGCCGTGGCCTACACGCCCGACCACGGCCTCGACGGCAGCGGGCTGTGGAGGCTCGACGTCGCCTCCGGCGCGCTCACGATGCTCACCCCGGTGCGGGCCGGCGTCTACCTGACCGACCCGGAGTGGTCGGCCGATGGCGATGCCGTCCTGGCCACAAGGGTCGACCGCACCGGCGCCGACGAGGTGCTCGACATCGCCGCCGTCTCCCTGTCCGACGGATCCGTGGCGCAGTTGGTCGCCGGCGCCATCCGCCCGGCGGTCTCGGGCTCTCTCGTCTACTACCTCGAGGTCGACCCGGCGACGACGGCCCGCAAGGCAGTTGGCGTGCTCGACCTGGCCACTGGCCGGCAGTCGCTGGTCGCCAGCAGCGACCTCGACCTCGACAACCTCGTGGCGGGTGGCTCGCCGGCAGACGTCGCCGTCGCCGCATTGTCGCCCGGCACCGGAGGCGGCCTCACGCTCGGCACATCGGCGGCGGCGCACGGAAACCACAATGTCCCCTCGACCTGGTGGAACGTCACGACCGCCACCGAGTCGGACCTGTCCCCTACCACAGTCTACGACGCCGATCGGACCGGGAAGGCTATCGTCTCCGTGACACTGGAGGGCCTATCTATCACCACCGACACCGAGGTCCACCTCATCCGGTCCCGCGCGCTGCGTTTCGTCACCTCGTAGCTGCAGTGCACATCTCCGGGCACACCCACCGGCGAACCCTGAGGTAGGGGAAGCACGTGGCGTAGCCGTACCCTGGGCGCACCGTCGAGAACGGCGGCGCGCTGCCATGACCGACGGCGTCGAGGAACACCCCGCCCCAGCCAGCCGCTCCGACGGATCCGCTCCTGCCCCATCCACGGGGCTGACCGCACCTACTGTGCTTCGTGCTCTCGATCCCCGCCGGCGCAGTCGTGATCGCTGGCGTGGCAACGGCCGGGCGCGCCTGGGCGGTCGTCTACTCCATCGGGATGGCGGCGATGCTGGGGGTGGGCGCCACCCATCACCGGCGGACATCCGTCAGAGCAAGCCACAGCGGTGCCGGGAAGGGCCAGGCGGATGACCTCGGCGTCGGCCACGGCACCAGGGCAATCCGTGGAGGGACATGAACACCGTGCGCCATGCCCTGACGCGTTCCCTACCGGTCGACTCGAAACAATCGTTGAACCCGCGGGCCGCTAGCGCTGGCGCGAGCCACAGTGTACCGGTCAGGGCGTAGGCCGAGATGGTGTCCTGCGGCCCCTGCCGGGTTGACGTTGGGCCCGGAAGCTGCCGATAACCGCACGCCAGAAGCGCGACCGACCCTCGCTCACGTGCCGCTTTGCGTGATCAGCAGCCACTCAGAGGGGGCGCATAACGCGCGCCCGGCGAGTTCTCGGACGGGCGCACGGTCGTGCAAATCGCACCAGTCCCGGCAATGTCGGATGGGCCGTCACCGACAGCGCTTGCGACGTTATGGGCGACCTCGAGCACCAGTGGTGCACCCCCACCCAGCAAGAGGAGGGACGAACCATGACCACCATGCCAGATCAGATCACCGGAGGGGTCGACACCCACCTTGACGTCCACGTCGCCGCTGCCCTCAACGCCATCGGCGGGCAGGTAAGCGTCCAGTCGTTCCCCGCCGACGGACCCGGCTATCGGCGGCTGCTTGAGTGGCTTCAGAGCTTCGGCACCGTTGCCCTGGTCGGCGTCGAGGGCACCGGCAGCTACGGCGCCGGCCTGACCCTGCACGACAAGGGCATGCGCGTCGGGAGGTCGATCGGCCCAACCGCCAGGAGCGCCGGCGGGCCGGCAAGTCCGACCCGATCGACGCCCGTGGAAGCCCCTCGAGCGGCCCTGTCAGGGCGGGCCAAGGGACTGGCCAAGACGCGAAACGGCAGCGTGGAGGCCATCCGCGTCCTGCGGGTGGCCCGTTGCAGCGCCCGCAAGGACCGCGTCCGGGGCCTCAATCAGCTGCACGCCCTCATCTCCACTGCGCCCGAGGAGCTGCGCTCCGAGCTGCGAGGGTTGACCATCTCCAAGCTGGTGCACAAGACGGCGGTATGCGGCCGAATCAGCGCACCGACGTCATGCGCAGCCTCGCTCGCCGGTGCGCGCCATCGAGGCCGAGGTGGCAGAGATCGATGGTGTGCTGAACCCGCTGGTGGCCGAGACCGCACCCGATCTCGTCGCCCTGTACGGGGTTGGACCTGACACCGCCGGAGCGCTCGTCGTCGCCGCCGGCGATAACCCCGACCGCCTCCGCAACGAGGCCACCTTCGCCCACCTCTGCGGCGTGTCACCACTCGACGCGTCGTCGGGCAAGCAGCTTCGGCACCGGCTGAACCGTAGCGGGGACCGCCAAGCGAACTCCGCCCATTCCAGGGGGTCGTAGACCGTATCCGGTCTGTGCCCAGTCCCTCGTGCTTTGCGCGCCGCTCACCTGCGTCGTCGGACATCAATCACTCCAACCATGATCGCCCACACCGAGAGCAGCGATCCGACCTTGAAGAGTGCGTCGAAGGTGTCGGTGTAGGCGATGGTTCCCGACGCGAGTGCGTACGCCAGGCCGCCGATCAGGCCGAAGGGAATGGTGATCCGGTTGCCCACGGTGCCGGTCAGGCCTCCGACGACGGCAAGAGCGGCGAACGCCAGGCCCCATCCCGCGTCGACGACGGTTTCGTTGACTGTTTGGACTCGGGACACAAGCGAATGCCTCCCGTCGGCGAGCGAGTCCGCACCGAGCGCAGCGAAGAGGTGGACGGCCATGGACACGGTGGCGATGCATGCGATCACGAAGACGAACTTGAGGAGGCGCTCCATGCCCGACGTCAAACCGGGTTGCCGTCCGAAGGTGAGGATGCCCGTGGCGAAGAGTGCCATCGCCACGAGCAGCAGGACATGCGAGGGGTACCAGCTGGAGTTGACGAGCATCTCGTGGAGTTGCTGCACCTTGTTGCCGGAGCCGCTGTCGCTGGGGTGCGTCACCCCGCCGACGAGAAAGGCGATGCCGCCGAGTACCAAGGACGGTCCAGCGAGGCGCCCGGGACCTCTCGTGCGGGATTCGTTTGGGCGAGCTTCAATGATGGTGGTCACGGTGAACTCCTTCGGGTCGCGTGCTTAGTCTTAGGCCGCTTCACATTGCGCTCCGCAGTGTCGTGGCGCACCCGTGTCCGCCCTACACCTTTTCAGGGAGAACCCTGATGTGTAGCCCTGTCCCCCTTTGAGACCATAAGGCCGTGCCCATGGACAAGGACGCGTGCGATGACGCTCCGTCGGCAGCGAGGGAAGCAACGGTCGCCCTGATCGCACTGGTGGTCACAGGGTTAGTCGGCTGGGGTTGGTACCTCGGCTTCCACGTCGCCAACGCGCACAACGGCCTCCTGGCACTGTCCTTCACCGCCGTCGGGCTCTACGTCGTCCGCATGCGGCCGGGTCACCGTGAGGCCTTGCTGTTCGTCGCGGTCGGGATCTTGCACGCAGTGATGTTCTTCGGCCGCGAGTACGGCTCGCACGATGGGCCGCTGCCCGGGGCCAAGTGGATCGGCTGGGTCGGGGTGTGGCCGCTTTCCCTGGCCATAGCGCTGGCGGGATGGACGCTGATGGCCTTCCCCGACGGTCGGTTGCTCTCGCCACGATGGCGCGTCGCCGTCGGTGTCATGCTGGCGATGGGGTTCGGGCTTGCGCTGGTGTCGGCGCTCTGGCCGGTCGATTACGACCGCACGGCGCTCGTCGTTCTCCATCCGCTTGACGTGCCCGGAGCAGATCGCGCCAAGACGTTCTGGGGCCGGGCACGGGTCAGCTTTCTGCTCTTCCAAGTCCTCTGGACGATGGCGGTACTGGCTCGAATCCACGGCGCGCGAGGCGACGAGGCGCGCCAGATGCGCTGGCTGGCGTACGCGGTCGTCGTCGACATCACGCTGCTGACCGGTGGGGTAGTCGTCGCAGACAGCCCTGTTCCGGGACTGCTTGCCCTGCCACTTGTCCCGGTGGCGGCCGGGATCGCAATACTCAAGTACCGCCTCTACGACATCGACCCGGTGATCAACAAAACAATCGTGATCGGCGCGATGGTGCTGGTTATCACCGCCAGTTACGTCGCAGTGGTGCTCGGCGTCGGCGCCCTCGTTCCCGCAGGTCGCGGGGTGCTGTGGTTGGTCACGACCGCGGCGGTGGCAGTGGTCTCCGAGCCGCTACGTCGACGCGCCCAGCGTGTCGCCGACCGCCTCGTCTATGGCCACCGCACCACGCCGTATGAGGCACTCTCGCAGCTCACCTCCCGCATCGAGGGCGCACCGGAGGAGCTCCTGGCGGGCATCGCGACGACGGTCGCCAACGCCGTTGGCGCCCGGGAGGTCGTGGTGTGGGTCGGCGGTGAGGAGCGGCTCGTACCGGCGGCAGCCTGGCCGGCGGCGGTTGATGAGACGGCTCACGCGTTGCACGAGGTCTTTCGGCCGAGGTGGCACGTCCGGTCCGTGGCCCATCATGGCGATTTCCTCGGTGCCCTCGCGCTGCGCAAGCCCGCTGGCGAGTCGCTTACGGCCGCCGAGGATCGGCTGCTGTCGGATCTTGTCGCCCAGACAGCCCTGATCATTGTCCAGCAGCGACAGGCCGCGCAGTTACAGGCGACCGCGCGCCGCATCGTGACTGCGGAGGCCGCCGCGAGGCGACGGATCGAGCGGGACCTGCACGACGGCGCTCAGCAGCGCCTGGTGACGCTGGGCCTCGAGCTCGGAGTGGTGGCGGAGCGGGCGACGGCGGACCCGGCGCTGGCGGCGCGCGTCAGAGAGGTGCGCACGCAGCTGCTGGACGCCACGTCGGAGCTGCGGGAGCTCGCACGCGGCTTGCACCCCACGGTGCTCACGGAGCAGGGGCTCGAAGCGGCGCTCGAGACGCTCGCCGACCGATGCCCGATACCCGTCAAGCTGTCTGTCGTGCTGGACGACCGGCTGTCCCGCGAGATCGAGGCGACGACGTACTTCCTCGTCAGCGAGGCACTCACCAACGCCGCTCGCCACTCCGACGCTCGAGTGGCGAGCGTGTGCGTGGCGAAGGCCGACGCCGGGCTGAGCGTGGAGGTGGCCGACGACGGGCGCGGCGGGGCAATCTGCACTGATGGGGGGGGCCTTCAGGGGGTGGCCGACCGGCTCGCAGCGCTCGGTGCACGGTTGCGGTTGGACAGCCCTGTCGGTGGCGGCACCCGGATCTCGACAGTGCTGCCGTGCGCGTGATCATCGCGGATGACTCGGTGCTCTTCCGTGAGGGCCTGGCGCGGATCCTCGCCGAAGTGGGCTTCGAGGTAGTCGGTCAAGCATCGGACGTGCCACGGCTCGTCGAGCTTGCGCGCCGCGAGGCACCGGACGCAGTGGTGACCGACCTGCGAATGCCACCAGGATTCTCCGACGAGGGCATCGAAGCCGCCACCGAGATCCGATCGACCATGCCGCAGGTTGGGCTGATGCTGCTCTCACAGTACGTCGAGGTCCACCACGCGCTGCGACTCATGAACGACTTTGACGGGGGCGTCGGGTACCTGCTCAAAGACCGAGTGTCAGACCTAGGTGCCTTCGCCGTCGATGTGCGCCGTGTTGCTGCTGGAGAAGTGGTGATCGATCCTGAGCTGGTCACCCGACTGGTTGGTCGGCGCCGCGAGCGAGACCGCCTGGCGATGCTGAGCGACCGCGAGCGCGAAGTTCTCGCGCTTATGGCACAAGGCCTGACCAACGCCGCTCTCGCAGAAGAGCTCTTTGTAAGCCTGAAGTCGGTCGAGGGCTACGTCCGCAGCATCCTCATGAAGCTCGACCTTCCGCCCGGCGAACGCGACCATCGCAGGGTGCTTGCGGTGCTGCGATTCCTCCGAGAGCAGTGACGGCGCGAGGGGATCGCCGCTGGAGGGCCGGTTGTCTTCGTCCTCTGGGTAGCGGACGATTCCGAGCGGCGGTAGAGCGACTCGCGGTCTAGCGCGCTACCGCTCGACGCCTGCTCATTGGCCGGCGGTCGTAACGGATCGGGGTGTAGATGTCTGCGCACCGCGGTTGAGTCCCGCGCGGTGGTGTAAGAGTCGTCGTCTGCGACGATCATCTTGTCAACCCGTGAGCTGACCGTAAGGCATCAACTCGCTGGCGATTGATAGCACGGGTCGGCTCGGTTGTGAAGCACCTCCTTTGTGATGGTGGGTCGGGATTTGGGGCGTACACGTTCGCCCGGCATGACGGTCGTCGTGACCGGCCGGGAGTCGTGCTCGGGGGCGGCCCGGATCAGGCGGCGGCGGATGCGATGGCCTGTCTCGGATCGGTGGCGGGAGCGGCCTGGTGGCGTGCGGTCTTGGCGTCTCGGCGCTCATGTAGCGCTTGGCGATCGCCCACTCATCTGTCTGCTCGGCGAGCAGGGCGCCGACGAGGCGGATCACCGCGGCCCGGTTGGGGAAGATGCCGACCACGTCGGTGCGCCGGCGGATCTCCTTGTTCAGCCGCTCCTGGGGGTTGTTGCTGCGGATCTTGGGATGCTCCACCGGGAAGGCGCTGAAGGCCAGGATGTCGTCGGCCGCGTCCAACAGGGTGAGCCCGACGTCACCGAAGCCGGCCTGCCTGCTCGGCCCGCCGGCGGGGCACCAGCAGCCAGTCCGGGCGGTAGCTGCCTTCGCGCAGCTTGGGGATGGCCAGGTCGATGGTGCCGACCCTGGTGTCCCAGGGGCGCTGGCGGTAGCCGTTGCGGGAGTTGACCCGCTCGTCGGTGCGCTCGTTGTAGCCGGCCTCGCACAGCATGGAGGCGTGGGCTGACATCAACGTCTCGGCGAATGCCGCCAGCAGGGCTCTGGCCTGCCGTCACCGCCTACCCGGCGTTCTTTGACAGTGGTCTCGGTCCGACTGGTCGTAGTTATGGGCGCGTCCGGACTTGGTGAGTGACGGTGCTGGGGAGGTTGGCGGTCGGCCGAGCCGACCTCGGCCGGCGCATGGCTGAGAGGTGACCCTGACAGAAGAAGGGGATCCCCGGGTGGTCCACCTGCGGTCGACACCAAGTGCTGATGCACTCTGTCGGGCAAGGCTATGAGCGGCCGGCGGTCGAACGACGGTCGGCCAGGTCCGGGTCGAAGCTGGGGGCCGGCAAGGCGAGCTCGGTCGCCATCAGCAACACCGATGCGCACACGTAGCCGAGCGCCAGCCCGTGGAGCAGCCCAGTCTCGACCACCCCCCGCATCATGCCGAGCGTCCAGGCCACAGCAACCATGGCGACAGGCAGAAGGTGAAGCCGGACGAGGGCGTGGCTCCGCCTGGCCGCGTCGGTCTTCGGGGTGATCGCATACGGCACCGGCTTTCTGGCGACGACGTCGATGAGGGCCAGGAGGACGACGGGCCACTTGGCGAACCGGAGGACGCCGCCTCGCCAGTGCAGCCCGGCCTCGGAGCGGACATTCAGGTAGAAGCGCTGGCGGTAGAACTCGCACGACTCGAACACGGCGAAGAAGGCGACGGCCGCCAGCATCGTCGACGCCGACATCACGAAGGGGCTCCTCCCCGTCACCAGCATGTAGGAGAGCAGGACTACGGCCAGGGCCGACCCCAGCCCGTGGAGGTAGTACAGCCCATGAAGGGCGCTGGCGACGCGCTCCACCACCGGAAGGCGCCCGGCCAGCTTGGAGAACAGGCGGAGCTTCACGTCCAGCACCGAACGGGCCCAGCGGCGCTGCTGGGCCAGATACGCGGGCCAATCGACTGGCACCAGGCCCTCGGCCAGGGTGTCGGGCACGTATACGCCCCGCCACCGCGCCGCGCGGTAGTAGAGCGTGATCAGCAGGTCGTCGGCATCGTGGGCGGCAAACCCGCCGACGTCGCGGAGCGCTCGGGCACGGTGGGCCGTGTGGCAGCCCGTGACGATGGGATAGCCCAGGCCTTGCGCCGTCATCTGGATCGAGGAGTAGTACGCGTACGTCTCCTCCGCCGCGCCGCGGGCGACGAGGCTGGCCGGCTGGTTGTAGTAGGTCTGCGGCGCCTGCACGTAGCCCACGGCCGGGTCATCGAAGTGTCCTAGGACCCGGTCGAGGAACCCGGACACGGGGATGTGATCGGGATCGAAATTGACGATGAGGTCGTAGGCCTCGTAGCCGACCTCGGTGAGCCAGGCGTTGTAGTTGCCGTGCTTCGTCCTGCTGGCGAAGGCGCCAGACTCGGCCTGGTACTCCGGCCGGTCCCAGCGGCTGAAGTACCGGGCGCCCCAGCGTTGGCACAGCTTCTCCAGCTCCGGGCTGTCGTCGCCTCCCTCGTCGAGGACCCATGTGTCATGCGGGTAGGTCATGGCGATGAGGGCGCGGACCGTCTTCTCGAGCATCTCGATGGATTCGGCTCCCGCCACGAACGTGGTCGCCACGCCGACACGCCAGCCCGGGGGGGCGGGGCGATGGCGCGGCCGCCGCATCATGGGCAGCGTCATCCAGCGAGATTCGTACATGAGGATTCCGATGAGCGGTGGGAGCGACAGGAGCAGTGTGAAAGCAAGGTGGCGGGAGGAATTCGCGTGCGACGACGACCACCACCAGGTGACGACGGCCACACTGCCCAGGTTGAGCGCGGTGAGGAACCCGTACAGCGGGAAGTCCCACCACTGGAACAGGCGCTCGTCGTCTCGGGCGACCGCGCGCGCTGAGGACCCACCACCACGGGATCCTGAGCCGTCGATGGGGGACGGGATCTCCAGGGAGGGGAACCGCCCGGACTCGGCTGGCGCACGGCCGATGGCTGTCGAACGCGCTTGCGGGTGCGCTCCCAAAGTTCCCTCCCCTGATCCCCCGGCACGGGCGCAACGCGCCTCAAGGTACCGGCCTGGGCGTCAAGAAACCGTGATAACCGCGTCACGAAAACGTCACGAACACGTCACGAACGCAGCAAGGGCGGTCGCGTGGTCCATGGGGGCCTTCACCTCCCGCTGCATACGGGGCGAGAGGGCTCAGGCGGTCTCGGTGCAGCGCGCACCCTGGCGAGCGGAGACGATCGCCCGCTAGCTCGCCGCCCGATCAGGAGCGCAGACGAAGTCAAGGCGCATGGCTTCTCTAGGGCACGCCGCTCGCAGGCGGCGGCGACCGACGGACTGCCGTGATCGTCCAGCCCGCGACCACGCCCAATGAGGTTGCTCCCCTGGTGGCGATGGCCTACGGCTCACCGAACGCGAGAGCTACACCCTTAGTGGCTCAGCCAGAGCTACCAAACCCGATGCATGGCTTGTCAGGTCGGTCGTGCAGGTTGACGCACGCGAGGAAAAGGTCACCCTCGCCGGATACGGTTGAAGGTGCCTGGGCGGATGACCCTTGCATGCTGCCGTTCGTCGTTCTGACCGGCCCAAGAAGCTGTTCCAGAAATGCGCCCCATATCCCCGGCGTCCGCTCGGATCGCATAGCCCGAAGGTGCCGGTCAGGGCGTAGGGCGGGATACGTGGCTAGCTGCGCTTCTCGACAGACGTTCAAGCCCTGGACCCGCCCACAACCCGCCGGCCGGAAGCACTCCCGGGCCTTGCGCAACGTGCCGCTTCCGGATGGATCGGCAGGAAGCAGGCGCCGCTGCATAACAACGGGCCGGTGGTGTCCAGCCTGCCGACTGACCACGCGCATCGACGCCCACGGGTACCCGCCCGAGAACGGCACGTACCTTGCGCTGGATAGCCCCTCGGTCGGCTGGCCTCAACGCCGGCACCGCGATCGGGTCTCTTCGGAAGTGACCTCGGTTCCGAGGGTCAGATCGCCACGTGGACGTCGAGCAACACGAGCGGCCAGGCCAGCACGGCGAGCACAGCGGATAGGACGCCGGACAGGCTGTCGAGATGACCTAGGAACCCGTGGTTCGCAGCGACGACCAAACCCGCTACCAACCAGATGACGAATCCGAGACTGACCTGCCTGCGCATCGTTCGATGACCTCCCGGAAGGGTGTCTAGCGCGTGGCCGTCTGGGCCGTCGGGTACGAAAGCGTCGTCGCCCGTCGGACGCCGAGTGACTCGACTCTCGGCGCGTTCTAGCAGTGCCCGCGTCCGGCACGTTGCTCGCGTCCCAGTAACGCTGCGGGCGATCCGTGGGGCGGTCGACATGAGTTGCCGCATCCACCCGAACTGTCGCGCTCGGCATCCAATCAGCATATGAACGCCGTGCGGGGTCCAGGCCAGTCGGGTAGGTCTGCGCCATGGCCGACGGCCCGAAGACGACGACACCGCTCTCCGACCCTCGCCCGGCGCCAGCGGGCCGGGGGAACCGGGGTACGAGGGGGTCGTGACCGTCGGCGACGAGGGGGCCGTCGCCGGCGACGAGGCGTACCAGGACCCCTTCGGGCGGCCCGACAGCTGACGCCTACGCTTCCCTCGTGGACGCGCCGCTCCGACAGATCCTGCCCAGCGGCGAACTTCCGGCGGACAAGCTTCACAAGGTCACCGTCGGGGGCGCCGCACTCATGCTGGCCCGGCTGCCCGAGGGCCGGGTGGTGGCCTTCTCGTCCAACTGCCCGCACCAGAACACCGACCTCGGGCGGGCGCAGTTCGTGGAGGGCGTCGTCCAGTGCCCGCTGCACGGCTACTGCTACGACGCCGAGACCGGCGAGAACGTCTACCCCGCCGCCGAGGTCGAAAAGGACGAGCTCCGGCGCCTGAAGCCCGGGTACCTGCAGGTCCACCCCGTCGAGGAGCGCGACGGTTGGATCTGGGTCGGCCCGGAGCCGCTACCGGCGCCGGCCTCTTACGACCCCGAACTCGAGCGCCCGCCGGCGCCGGCCGGGCCGCCGCCGGCGCCGCTGCCGCCTGGCGGCATCCACCCGACCAAGACGCTGAAGGTCGCCCCCGGCAGCACGTTCGGCCTCCGGCTGCCGACCACGCCCCGCCCCGGCTTCGCCTGGCGGGTGGAGGCCAGCGGGCCGTACCTGTCGGTGGTCGAAGAGCGTTTCGAGAGCGGCCAAACGCCGGTGCACTTCATCCGCATCGCGGCCCGGGGCGAAGGCCGGTCCACCGTCACGTGCATCTACGCCCGGCCCTGGGACACCAAGCCCGCCGAGACCCGCACCTACGAGGTCATCGTCGGGTTCTAAAGCCCACCCCTACTCTTGGGAGATGGCCGCCAGCACGTCGAGTCGGGCGGCCCGCCGGGCCGGGAACACGGCGGCGATTACGCCGGCGATCCCGGCGAGGATGACGTAGGTCAGGAGCTGGCCCCCGGGCACGACCACTGCGCCGATGCCCTCGTCGGCCAGGGCCTCGACGATGGCGTACCCGAACAGCACCCCCACGGCCAAGCCGAGGATGGCGCCCATCACCGCGATGATCACCGACTCGCCCCGGATCATCGACCGCACCTGCCGGCGTGACATGCCGACCGCCCGCAGGAGACCCAGCTCGCGGGTCCGTTCGAAGATCGACAGGGCGAGGGTGTTCACGATCCCGAACAGGGCGATGAAGATCGACAGCATGAGGAGGGCGGTGATGAGTCCCAGGATCTGGTCGACCTGGTCCTCCTGCTGCTCCTTGAACTCGGCCTGGTCGCGCAGCTCCACGTTGGGGAACTCCTCTGTCACCCCCTCGACCGCCGCCCGGGACACGGCTGGCGGGACGCCCTCGCGGGCCGTGACCAGGACGGCGAAGTCCAGCCGATCGGTGAAGTTGGCTTCGAAGGTGCCGGTCGACACCAGATAGCTGCCCAGGAGCTGGTTCTCGGCGAACGTACCGGCGATGCGTAGCTGCGTGTCGCCGGTGCGGGCGAACGTCATCGGGAGCATGCCCCCGACCTGGAGGTTCTGTTCAGCGAGCTCTTCCTCGGCGACGAAGATCTCTCCCCGGGCCAGCCCCCCCACGTCGCCGGCCGTCACCTCGAACTTGAGCACCTGGCCGACGGTTGCCGGGTCGGCGGCGAAGAGCGACCGTCCCTGGCCGTCCGACCGCCATTGGCCGGTCTGGAGTGCCGACACCGCAGCGAGCTCGGGCAGCCGGGCCAGCCGGGGCGCCAGGTCGGTGCTGATGCTGGGCAGGAAGTTCGCCGTGCTGACGATGTAGTCGGCGGCCAGGTAGTCGTCGACGATCTCGGCCGCCGACGCCTTGATTGATTCCGCCAGCACGCTCACGCATGCCACCAGGCCCAGCCCCACGGTGAGGGCGGCCGACGTGGCCGCTGTCCGCCGTGGGTTGCGCATGGCGTTCTGGCGGCCGAGCTTGCCGGACATGCCGGCGATGCGCGGGAACGGAGCGCCGATCACCCGGGCCAGGGGCCGGGCCGCCGCCGGGCTGAGCAGGGCGACGCCCACGAAGACGAGCGCGGCACCCAGCCCCACCAACCCCAACGTGCCCCCGAACAGCCCGGCGAGGAGAGCGGCCATGCCCAGGGCGAACACCACGGCGCCGGCCAGCGACCGCCGGCGCAGCGAGCCTCCGTGGTCCTCGGCGCCGCCCCGCAGGGCGGCCATCGGGGGGATCTTCGACGCCCGGCGGGCGGGCGAGACCGACGAGAGCACCGTCACGCCGACACCGACCACGAACGAGGCGATGATCGTGCGGGGCTTGAGCACCACGCCCGACGCGGGCAGGTCGATCCCGAACGCCTTCAAGAGGCTCTGGAGGCCGATGGCGACCAGCACCCCGAGGGAGAGGCCGACGATCGCCGCGAACAGGCCCACGGCGAAGGCCTCGATGATGACCGACGTCATGACCTGGCGCCGGCTGGCGCCCAGGGCCCGCAGCAGGGCCAGCTCCCGGGTGCGCTGGGCCACCAGGATCGAGAACGTGTTCAGGATGATGAACCCGCCGACGAACAGGGCGATCCCGGCGAACACCAGCAGGGCGGTGCTGAAGAACCCGAGGGCCTGACCGACCGCCTCGGCGCTCTCGTCGGCCACCTCCTTGCTGGTGACGACCTCCACGTCGGCGGGCAGCGTCCCGACGAGGCGGTCGCGCAGCGCCACCGCACCCACGCCATCGGCGGCCTTGATCTCGATGCTGTCGTAGCGGCCGACCTTGCCGAACACCCGCTGGGCCGTCGCTTCCTCGAAGATGGCGAGGGTGGCGCCGGCCAGGTTGTCGGCCTCGCCGAAGCCGGTGATGCCCACCACGGTGAACTCCTGGGTCGGGCCCCTGAACAACACGGTGACCAGATCGCCCACCGCGAACTTGTGCATGCGGGCGGTGACCGCGTCGACGACCACCTCGCCGTCGCGCTGAGGTTCCCGCCCCGAGCGCAGCTGGAGCGGGGACAGGCCGGGCTCGGTCCAGTTGAAGCCCAACGTCGGCGCCCCGCCGCTGGCGACGGCCTTGCCCTCCTTGTCGACGAACTGGGCGTAGCCCGTGACCGTGCCGTCGGCCGCCTGCACGCCCGGCGTCCGGCGCACGGTGTCGATCAGCGACGCCGGCACCGTGTCACGCGAGGCGGTGTCGAAGCCGCCGGCGTCGTCGCCGAAGCCCGAGACGGCGCGCACGGTGAGGTCGGTGCCGGCGGAGATCTCCGTAAAGAGCGTGTCGAAGGTCTTGTTGATGGTGTCGGTGAGCACGAAGGTGCCGGCGACGAAGGCCACGCCCAGCACCACCGCCAGCGCGGTGAGGAAGAGCCGGAGCTTGTGGGCCATGATGCCCTTGAGGGAAGCGAGCAGCACGGCTCAGTCCCCGAAGCTCTTCATGCGGTCGAGCACCCGGTCGGCGGTTGGCGCGGTCATCTCGTCGACGATCCGCCCGTCGCCCAGGAAGACCACCCGCTCGGCATAGGAGGCGGCCACCGGGTCGTGGGTCACCATGACGACGGTCTGGTCGAAGTCCTGCACCGACGACCGGAGGAATTCGAGGATCTCGGCGCCGGACCGGGAGTCGAGGTTGCCGGTGGGCTCGTCGGCGAACACGATGCTCGGGCGCGACGCCAGGGCCCTGGCTGCTGCCACCCTTTGCTGCTGGCCGCCGGAGAGCTCCGAGGGCCGATGCGACAGGCGGGGCCGCAGGCCGACGGTGTCGATGATGCGGTTCACCCACGCCTCGTCGGGCTTGCGGCCGGCGATGTCCATGGGGAGGGTGATGTTCTCCACCGCGGTCAGCGTCGGCACCAGGTTGTACGCCTGGAAGATGAAGCCGACGTGGTCCCGGCGCAGGCGGGTCAGCTCCTTGTCGTTGAGGCTGTTGAGCTCCACGTCGCCGACGAAGACCTGGCCGGAGGTGATGCTGTCGAGGCCGGCCATGCAGTGCATGAGGGTGGACTTTCCCGAGCCAGAAGGCCCCATGATGGCGCTGAACTGGCCGGGGGCGAAGTCGACGGAGACCCCGTCGAGGGCGCGGACGGCGGCGTCGCCCTTGCCGTAGACCTTGGTGACGTTCACCGCCCGCGCCGCTGGGGAGGAGCTGGCAGGTTCTTGCATGGAGGCGCTCATTTCTTGACGGAGTCCCATCTGAAGAGGCGGACGGCGAGGACGGACCCGGCGACGGTCCAGGCGAGGAGGCCCCACAGGTCGCCACCGTTGAAGCCGAGCCCGGTCGTGCGGGGATCGAAGGCGTACTGGAGCCCGTCGGCCAGCTGCTGCATTGGGAACAGCTTGGCCACCGACGTCAGCCACTGTGGCGCGTCGTCGAGCGGGAAGAAGATGCCCGACACGAACAGGAGCGGGAAGATCGAGAAGTTCACGATCGCCGGCGCGGCGTCGGCGTTGGGGCACAGGCCGCTGACGGCCAGGCCCAGGGCGCAGAAGCAGGCGGCGCCGAGGACCAGGGTGACGAACAGGCCGGGCGACGTGCCGGGGCGGAAGTCCACGCCGAACGCGATGACGCCCAGCCCCACGGTGAGCAGGAACAGTAGGAAGGTGATGACGACCGACGAACCGACCTGGCCGGCGAGGTAGGCCCAGGTCGGAACCGGGGTGCCGCGCACCCGCTTGAGGATGCCGAAGTCGCGGTTGGTCGTCATGCGGATGGCCAGGTTGGTGTAGCAGGCCGAGATCAGGCCGAAGGCGAGGATTCCCGGCACGAAGAACGTGACAAAGGAGATGTTGCCCCGCTCTTCGAGGCGGGCGCCGGAGTTCAGCGTCGAGAAGATCACGAGGAACAACAGCGGGAAGGCGAAGGTGAAGACGGCGCCGGCCGGGTTGCGCCAGAACGCCTTTTGCTCGAACCGGAGCTGGCGGGCGGCGATCGAGAGGTCACTCATTGGTCGCGGTGAGCTCCAGGTAGACGTCCTCGAGCGTGGGGCGGGCGACAGTGAGGCCGTCCAGCGTCACACCCCTCTCGAGCGCCCAGCCGGTCAGCGTGTGCAGGGTGGCGGTGGGATCCGCGGAGCGGACGACCACGCCCCGGCCGTTGGTGGTGACCGTAGCGGCACGCAGGTCGGGGAGGTCGAGGGCCGGCGTTGGAGAGAAGCGGATCTCGGTGGCGTTGTCGCGGCCGGAGAGGCGGTCGGGTGGGCCCTCGGCCACGATGCGGCCGGCGGCGATGACGGCCACCCGATCGGCGAGATGCTGGGCCTCGTCCATGTAGTGGGTGGTGAGGAAGACGGTCTTGCCCAGGTCCCGCAGGTTGCGGACGATGTCCCATGCCTCCCGGCGGGCGGTGGGGTCGAAGCCGGTGGTGGGCTCGTCGAGGAAGACCAGCTCGGGGTCGCCGGCCAGCCCGAGGGCCAGGTCGAGGCGCCGGCGCTGGCCTCCGGAGAGCTGCTTGACCACCTCGTTGCGCTTCTCCTCCAGCCCGACGAGCGCCAGCAGCTCCTCGACCGGGCGGGGCCGCGGGTAGTACCCGCAGTACAGCTCCAGCACCTCGGCCACCCGCAGGAACCGCTCCACGCCGGTCTCCTGGAGCACGATGCCGATCCGCTCCCGCAGGCGCCGTTCGCCCCGGGCCGGGTCGTGGCCGAGCACCTCCACCTCGCCGGCCGAGCGCCGGCGGTAGCCCTCGAGGATCTCGACGATCGTTGTCTTGCCGGCGCCATTGGGGCCCAGGAAGCCGAAGACCTCGCCCTCGGCCACGTCGAAGTCGACGCCCCGCACGGCTTCGATCGTCCCGTAGGACTTCCGGAGGTCCCGGACACGGATGGCCGGCATGGACAGCTCCTCTGCGGCGGTGTCTCTTGGTTGGCGTGCTCCCAGCCGCCGCCGACTGTACCGAGGATCGTACGATGTATGGCATGTGCGGGCGCATCGTGGTCACCAGACCGGTCGACGTTCTGGCCGCCTATTTCGGCGCCGGCGAGGTGGTGGCGCCCGAGCGCGAGCCGAGCTGGAACGTGGCGCCCGGCGCCGAGATCCCGGCTGTGGCTCAGACCCGCACCGGGCGCCGGCTCGGGACGATGCGGTGGGGGCTGGTCCCGTCCTGGTCCAACGATCCCGGCGCCGGCCCCCGCCCGACCAACGCCAGGGTCGAGAGCATCCTCGACAAGGCCCACTTCGCCGAGTCCCTGGAACGCCGGCGCTGCCTGGTAGTCGTCGATGGCTTCTACGAGTGGCGCCGGCCCGCCGGCGGGCCGAAGCAGCCCTACCTGCTCGACCTGGCCGACGGCTCCGGCGAACCCTTCGCCCTGGCCGCCATCTGGGACCGCAACGCTGGCGAGGTGAGCTGCGCGGTGGTGACCGGTCCGGCGGACGAGAACCTGGCGTGGCTGCACGACCGCATGCCCGTCCGCCTCCGGGCCGACCAGTGGGACCAGTGGCTCGACCCGGCCAGCAGCGATGTAGGTGCCCTCGTCGCCATGCTGGAGGCGCCGGCGACGGTGGCCCTGCGGGCCCGCCCCGTTGGCACCCGGGTCAACAGCACCCGCAACGACGGCCCCGATCTCGTCGAGGTGCTTTCCGGCGAGATCCAGCCCCAGCTGCTGTGACCAGGCCCGGCAGCCGGACGCCGCGCCGGGTGGTGGTGATCGAGGACGGCCGGGCAACGACCCGCGCCGACCACCTTGCCACCGAGGAACCGCTGGAGATCCGGCTGGTGGTCGCCGGCGTGCCCCACACCGTCGCCGTCACCATGCGCACGCCGGGCGCCGACTTCGAGCTGGCCGTGGGGTTCCTGTTCTCCGAAGGGATCATCGGGGGCCGCGGCGACGTCCGCCGGGTCACCTACTGCACCGATGCCGACGCCGAGCAGCGCTACAACATCGTGAACGTCGAGCTGGCCGGCGCCGCCGCCCCCGACCTGCGCTCGCTGGAGCGCCATTTCTTCACCAACAGCGCATGCGGGGTGTGCGGCAAGGCCACTCTCGACGCGCTGGAGGTGCGCTGCTCCCCGCTGACCGGCGGGCCGCAGCTGCCGGTCGACGTTTTGTACGGGCTGCCGGACCGCCTGCGCAGCGCGCAGGGCCTGTTCGACTCGACGGGCGGGATCCACGCCGCCGGCCTGTTCACCGCCGGCGGCGACCTGCTGGCCATCCGGGAGGACGTCGGCCGCCACAACGCCCTCGACAAGCTGATCGGCTGGGCCGTGCTGGGTGGCCGGGTGCCGCTCACCGACGGCGTGCTCCTCGTCAGCGGCCGGTCCAGCTACGAGATCCTGCAGAAGGCGATCACCGCCGGCATGGCGGTGGTGTGCGGCGTCTCAGCGCCCAGCAGCCTGGCCGTAGAGATGGCCGAGCAATTCGGCGTGACGCTCGTCGGGTTCCTGCGAGGCCGGCGGGCCAACGTCTACGCCCACGCCGGCCGCATCGCTCAGCCCGCGGGCTTGAACGCGTTCACCAGCTGAACCGCCACTGCGATGGTGGCGGCCAGCCGGTCGAGGTCGATCTCCCGGCCGTTCTGAGCCAGCACCTCGATGCCGAGGAAGGCGCCGGCGGACGCCGGCTCGCCGGCTCAGGACGAGCGCACGAGGTCTTCGACCATCCCGAACAGCATGGTGACCGAGTCGTAGCCGCCGTTGATCCCGAGGGAGTCCACCAGATCGACGGCAACCGTCAGATCGAGCGTCGGGACGTAGCCGAGCAGCGTGGTCGCCCCGTAGTAGCCGATGGCGAAGAACCGGGGGTGGCCGGCGTCGTCGAGTCGGCACGGGCAGAACCCGAACGTCCCGGGGCCGAACCCGGAGATCGGATCGACGGCAGTCATGTGCAGGAAGGTCTCCTGCGTCAGGCCGGCGTGGTCGCGCAGGATGGCCGTGCCTGCAGTCAGCAGGTCGTCCAGGTTGGTCTCGATGCCCGACGTGGCGCCCCGTGGCCAGCCCGGGGCCGGCGGCAGGTGGACGGTGTCGCGGAGCTTCAGGGGTTCGAAGATCTCCTGGCGGAGCAGGTCTCCGAACGGCCGGCCGGCGACGTCCTCCAGCAGCAAGCCGAGGATCAGGAAGTTGGTACTCGAGTACAGGTACTGGACGCCGGGGTCCGCGGCCAGGGGATGGGATGCGCTGGCCATGACCGCCACCGCGGGGCCGTCGATCAGGTCGGGATTGAAGGCGTAGAGGTCGGTGTCGAGGTAGTTGATGAGGCCGCTGCTGTGGTCCAGCAGGTGCGCGACGGTGATGCCCCAGTCGTAGGGGAAGTCGGGGAGCGAGCGCAGGCGCGGCAGCTCGGCCTGCACGTCGATGCGGCCGGCCTCGGCGAAGCGGTGGACGAGCGAGGCGGTGAAGAGCTTGGTCAGCGACGCCAGCTCGATCCGGTCGGTGGCGACGACGGGCTCACCGGTGTCGGGGCGGGTGCCGCCGGCGCCGGCCCAGCGGAACCCTCGGCCGTCGACCCCCATCAGGGCGCCGCCGGCGCCGGAGTGGTCGAGCCACTTGGTCAACATGCCGTCGAGGCGGGCCACGAAGCCGGGGGCGGCGGCTGCCGTCACCGGCTCGGCCGCCGGGGCCTCCGCCGTGCGGGGCTCGAACGTCGGCGCCGGCGGCGGCTGCGAGGGCACCGGCGGCCGGCGGGCCGACCTGGTGGCGGCCGCCGCCTCCGAGATCGGGCTTCCCCGGTCCTTGGGCACGGCGAGGACGACGCCGGCCACCGCAGCCAGCGTGGCCAGGGCGATGACGGGCCGGTTGAGCCAGCGGGGAGCGGCGGGCAGTGGCCGGCGGGCGGCGAGGTCCTCCACCCAGCCGAAGAGCTGGACGGCGACCCAGGTCCCAAAGCCGGTGAGGACGATGAGGCCGGCACCGCGCGCCGGCCCGTCGGCTCCGACCGCCTCCAGCGCGTTGAGGGCCAGGATGATCGCCGCGGTATGCCAGAGGTAGATGGTGAGCGAGCGCCGGCCGATGGCCCGGACCGCGGCACCGACGCGCGGGCCGCTCGCCGCCCGGGTGAGCAGGTCGCGGCCGGCGAGGGCCAGGGACAGCCAGGCGGCGCCCACGAAGAGGTGCATCGGGTGGCTGTTGTTCACGACGCCGAGCGGGACGGGCTGAGTGAGCCGCCACGCCGTCGCCGCTGCGGCGGCCACGACGGCGACCACGACCCAGCCGCGACGGGAGACGGTGTGAAAGCCGCGATCGCGGTGGACGAAACCGGCCATGAGGAACACCGAGTACAGGACGAGGTCGCCGGCGGCCCACGTGGTGGCGTGGTGGGTGGCCAGGAAGCCGCCCTGGCGGGCCAGCACGTCGATCACGAACACGCCGACCATCGGCACCATCAGGGAGCGGGCGCCGGCCCGCCGGACGGCCCGCAGCAGCAGGGGTGAGGCCAACAGCAGCCAGACCAGCGTCCGCAGGTACCAGAGGTGCGACGACAGCCAGCCGCCTTCCCAGGCCGAGCCGTGCGGGTCGGCGAGGGGGAACAACCACAGCAGTGCCCGGTGGATCGGGAGGTCGGTGCCCATGCGGGCGGCGGCGACGGCCATCGCCAGCCAGGCCACGGCGGTGAAGGCCCACAGGGGGATGAGCAGCCTGCGGAAGCGGTCGGCGAGGACGGTGCCCGGAGACCGCCGGTTCATCGACTTGGCCAGCAGGCTGCCGGTGACGAAGAACATGGCCGGCATGGCGGCGACGAAGTAGGTGATTGTCGCCACGCCGAAGGCGTGCCAGGCCACCACCCGCAGGATGGCGATGGCTCGGATCGCGTCGAGGAAAAGCTCTCGCTCGCCTACTGCCGGGGCCCTGCCGCCCTGCGCCGCCACCTTGATACCTGAAGGGTACTCCCTTGGATTTCGGGGTTCAGCGCAACACCCGGGATCCTTCTCCACCATCATTGTCGTCACCTGGATCCTGCGGATGCCGGAGCGCAGACCGACGGCGCCGATGAAGTGAGGGTGGCGCGCGGACCTCCCCAGCTCCCAGCGCCAGTCGCCGGCATACTGGCACAGACCTGTTGCATTGCGCACCACTTCGCCTCGGCAGGTCGACTTCGTGACATCTGCGGCGCGATGTGGTTGCGTGTACGGAAGGAATGGGGGCAAGAAAGGGGAAGGCCGGCGTGGCCGGCATGCTGGTCGCGGCCGTCCTGGCCGCATGCGCCGGCAGGGAGACGGTCGCGCCGACGGCCGTCGAGACGGTCGCGCCTGTGGTCCCCGCCTCTGCGCCGGTCACCACGGTGGCGCCGCCGATCCCGCCCGACACCGTCCCGGAGGCACCGCCGGCACCGACCTACCTCGCCGCCGGCGTGCATGAGCACCAGGTCGACGTCGACGGCGTGGCCCGACGGTGGACCACCGTCGTGGGTGCCGAGGGGCCGGCGTCGGCCCTCGTCGTGGTCCTCCACGGCGTGGGCGGGCGGGGGAGCGACATGCGGTCGGCCGGCTTCGAGCCCCTGGCCGCAGCCAAGGGCGTCGTCCTGGCCTACCCCGACGCCGTCGGCGGGGCGTGGAACGACGGCCGCCCCGGCGCCGACCCCGTGGTGGCCGGCGCCCCGGTCGACGACGGGCGGTTCCTGCGCCTGCTGATCGACGAGACGGTGGCCCGCACCGGCGCCGGCGCCGGCCGGGTGGCGGTGGTCGGGTTCTCGGCCGGCGCGGTGATGGCCAGCCGGCTGGCGTGCGACCTCGGCGACCGGGTCAGCGCCCTTGCCCTTATCGCCGGCACCGCCGGCCAGGGCTTCGAGCGCTCGTGCCGGCCCGCCCGCGCCGTCGCCGTGATGATGGCCGCCGGCGTGAACGACGCCATCGTGCCCTACGCCGGCGGCCGGATCGCCAACTGGGGCACCCGCCGCCGCGGGTACGTTGCCGGCGTGGAGGAGCTGTTCGCCTTCTGGCGGGTCCAGAACGGCTGCATGTCGATGCAGACCACCGGCGGCGAGGCCCGAGGAATGGACTGCCACAGTCCCGTCGTGCGCTATCGCGTCGGCGGAACCGCCCACGAGTGGTACCGCTCACCACGGTTCGACACCACCAACGTCGTCTGGGACTTCATGCTGCGTCGGTTCACCTGAGAAGTCGGCACAACCTGGTACTCCAGGGCGACCGAAGTCGTGCCCACTTCGATCACGCCGGCGGCGCCAGCGCCACCTCGACCGAGAACGTCACGGACTCCTCGGTGACCAGCTCGGCGATACGGCCGGCGTCGCGGACGTCGGCCTCGACCAGCGCCAGCGCGGCCAGCCGGTCGTGGCTGTCTCGCACGACCGTCCGGGCCACGTCCGCCCGCATGGACGCCTTGGCGGCCGTCTTCGCCTTGCGGACCTCGCCCAGGACGGTGGCGGCGACGTCGAGGACGAGAGGGTCGCCGCCGGTCGACCCCTCGAGCTCGCCGGCCGCCGGCCATGCGGCCCGGTGGATCGACCCTTCCTTCCACCACGACCACACCTCTTCGGTGACGAAGGGCAGGAACGGGGCGAAGAGCCGCAGCAGGGTCGACAGTGACAAGGTGAGGGCTCGGTTGGCCGACGCCGCGCCCTCGTCGCCCTGCCCGCCGTAGGCCCGGCTCTTGACCAGCTCCAGGTAGTCGTCGCAGAAGCTCCAGAAGAACGACTCAGTGCGCTCCAGGGCGCGGGCGTAGTCGTAGCCCTCGAACGCGGCGGTGGTCTCCTCGACCAGGGCGGCGAGCCCGCCCAGCATGGCCTGATCCAGCGCCGAGGTGATCTCGCCCTCCTCACCCAGCCGTGACAAAACGAACTTCGACGCGTTGAGCAGCTTGATGGAAAGCCGCCGGCCGACCTTCATCTGCCCTTCGTCGAACGCGGTGTCGACGCCGGGACGGCCGCTGGCCGCCCAGTACCGCACTGCGTCCGATCCGTACTGGTCGAGCAGGCCGATCGGCGTGAGCGCGTTGCCCTTCGACTTGGCCATTTTCTTGCGGTCGGGGTCGAGAACCCAGCCGGAGATGGCGGCGTTGGCCCACGGCAGTGTGCCGTGCTCCAGGTCGGACCGAACGACGGTGGAGAACAGCCAGGTGCGAATGATCTCGTGGGCCTGCGGGCGCACATCCATCGGGAAGACACGGTCGAAGAGGTCGGGGTCGTCGGCCCAGCGGCCGGCGACCTGGGGGGTGAGCGACGACGTGGCCCAGGTGTCCATGACGTCGGGCTCGCCGGTGAACCCACCCGGGTGGTCGCGTTGGTCGGGCGAGTAGCCGTCGGGCACGTCGGTGGACGGGTCGACGGGCAGCCGGCTCTCGTCGGGGACGATCGGCGCCTCGTAGCGGATGGAGCCGTCGTCGCCGAGCGGGTACCAGAGGGGGAACGGCACGCCGAAGAAGCGCTGCCGGCTGATGAGCCAATCGGTGTTCAGGCCGGTGACCCACGACTCGAAGCGGGCCCGCATGTACGGCGGGTGCCAGCGGAGCTCGCGGCCCCGCTCCAGCAGCCGGTCCTGGTGGTCGAGGGTGTGGATGAACCACTGGCGGCTGCTGAGTATCTCGAGGGGCTTGTTGCCCTTTTCGAAGAACTTGACCGCGTGGGTGATCGGGCGGGGGTCGCCGGTCAGGTCGCCCGACTCCCGCAGCAGCTCGACGATGCGCTCGCGGGCCGGTCCCATCTTCTTCCCGGTCAGCTCGTCCCACGCCGGCGACGGCTCCAGGCCCGGCGGCGGCTCGGCCTGGATGCGCCCGTCGCGGCCCACGATGGTCCGCGTCTCGAGATCGAGCTCCCGCCACCAGGTGACGTCGGTGGTGTCGCCGAACGTGCAGATCATGGCCACGCCAGTGCCCTTGTCGGGCTCGGCCAGCGGGTGGGCGACGATCGGCACACCGACGCCGAACAGCGGGGAGCGGGCCTGGGTGCCGAACAGCGGCTTGTAGCGCTCGTCGTCCGGATGGGCGACGAGGGCGACGCAGGCGGGGATCAGCTCGGGGCGCGTGGTGTCGATCTCGATGGCCGTGCCGTCGGGCCCGCCGAAGCGGATGCGGTGGTAGGCGCTCGCGACGTCGCGGTCCTCCAGCTCGGCCTGGGCGATGGCGGTCTGGAAGTCGACGTCCCAGAGCGTCGGCGCCACCCGCTGGTAGGCGTGGCCGGCGGCCAGCAGGTGGATGAAGCCGCGCTGGGAGGCTCGTTGGGCCTCGGGGCCGATCGTCGTGTACGTCATGGCCCAGTCGACTGACAAGCCGAGGCGGCGCCACAGCTCCTCAAAGGTCTTCTCGTCCTCGACGGTCAGCCGGACGCACAGCTCGACGAAGTTCGGTCGGGAGATGGCGAACGGCGGCGACGGTGGCTTGGCCGGCGGCTCGAAGTCCGCGTCGTACGGGAGCGCGGGGTCGCAGCGCACGCCGAAGTAGTTCTGGACGCGGCGCTCGGTGGGCAGGCCGTTGTCGTCCCAGCCCATCGGGTAGAAGACCTCGCGACCGCGCATGCGCTGGAACCGGGCCACCGCGTCGGTGTGGGTGTAGGAGAAGACGTGGCCGACGTGGAGCGAGCCGCTGACCGTCGGCGGCGGGGTGTCGATCGAGTAAATCTCGGCGCGCGTCTTGGTGCGGTCGAAGCGGTAGGTGCCGTCGGACTCCCACCGATCGCCCCACTTGTCCTCGAGGCCGTCGAGCGTGGGTTTATCGGGGACGTCGGGTGCCGGCACAGGGTTACGGTAACCCGGTGATCCGCCTGCACGACACTGCATTCGGCCGTACCGCCGGCCTCGAGCTCCGCGACGCCGGAAAGGTCTCCATGTACGTGTGCGGTCCGACGGTCTACGACCTCCCGCACATCGGCCACGGGCGCATGGCCCTGGTGTGGGACGTGCTCCGCCGCTACCTGGAGTGGAGCGGGCTCGACGTCCGGTTCGTCTCCAACATCACCGACATCGACGACAACATCATCAAGCGGGCCAACGAGACTCGGCGCTCGTCGTCGGAGGTAGCCCTCCAGTACGAGGCCGCCTGGTACGACGCGACCGACCGCCTCGGCGTGAAGCGCCCGACGGAGGACCCGCACGCGACCGCGTACGTGGAGCAGATGGTCGAGCTCATCGCCGGCCTGATCGCATCCGGTACGGCGTACGAAACCGCCGACGGCGTCTACCTGTCGGTGGACGCCGTGCCGGGGTACGGGCTGCTGGCCCGCCAGTCGCTCGACAGCCTGCGCTCGGGCGCGCGCATCGACGTGGTGGAGGAGAAGCGCTCGCCGCAGGACTTCGCCCTGTGGAAGGTGGCCAAGCCCGGCGAGCCCACGTGGCCGGCGCCCTGGGGCGACGGTCGGCCGGGGTGGCACACCGAGTGCGTCGTGATGTCGCTCGACCTGCTGGGCGAGGGGTTCGACCTCCACGGTGGCGGCATCGACCTGGCCTTCCCCCACCACGAGAACGAAAGGGCCCAGGCCGTGGCCGCCGGCCGCGAGTTCTCCCGGCGGTGGAGCCACAACGGCCACGTCCAGATGAGCGGCGAGAAGATGTCCAAGTCGCTCGGCAACATCACCAACCTGACCGACCTGCTGGCCAGCGTCGAGCCTCGCGCCTACCGGCTGGTCGTGTTGCAGTCCCACTACCGGGCGCCGGTGGAGGTCACCAGCGAGACGCTCGACAAGGCGACCAGCACCCTCGCCGGCCTCGACGCGTTCGCCCGCCGCACCGCGGACCTGCCAACGGCGGGCGCCGACATTGAGGCACTGGAGCGGTTCCGGGCCGCCATGGACGACGACCTGGACACACCCCGCGCCGTGGCCGAGATGTGGACGCTCATGCGGGCCGCCAACGCCGCCCTCGACGCCGGCGACACCGCCGGCGCCGCGGCACGCACCGCCGCGGTGCGTGAGATGGCCGACGCTGTGGGGCTTGTCCTGCGGGGTGGCGCCGGCGACGTTCCGGCCGACATCGCCGACCTGGTGACGCGCCGCGACGAGGCCCGCGCCGCGCGCGATTTCGCCGGCGCCGACGCGTTGCGAGATCGGTTGGAAGGCCTCGGCTGGGCGGTCGAGGACACCCCTCGCGGCACCCGGGTTCACCGCAAAGAGAGCTAGAGACAGAAAGGTCCCCGACTGGTAACTTCCGCCGCGGGGAACTTCGCTTTTGCACGGCATCACCGCACGGTTGGGCAGTCCCCCATTGCACGTCCAACGCGAGAAGGGGGATCGCCACCGTGGCGACCGGAACCGTCAAGTGGTTTAACGCTGACAAGGGGTACGGGTTCATTCAGCAGGAAGACGGAGGCGACGTCTTCGTCCACTTCAGTGCCATCCAGAAGCCGGGCTACCGCAGCCTTGAGGAGGGTGAGCCGGTGGAGTTCGATGTGCAGACTGGGCCCAAGGGCCTGCAGGCGGCGAACGTCCGGCCCCGGGCCTAGGCCTCGCGACAGAACGGCGTGATCCGCCGCCTTTCCGGGCGGCTCGAGGTGGGGAAAGGGGTTTCTCCCGGCGCGCCCGTCGCGGGACACCGGCCGGCGGTCGGTACGCTGTCCCCGGTGAGTGAGGCGACGTCCGTGGACCAGTCCGGCTCCGCCCCGGGCCAGCTTGCCAGGCTGGATGCGCTGGAGGCCCAACTGCGCCACCTCACGAGCCGGCTGGCGGATTGGGTCGAGGCCCAGCTGACCCAGTCGGTCGAGGACCGGCGGGCGGAGCTGCGGGCCCTGCGGGCCGAACTGTTGGAGACGGTCGACGGTCGCACAGTGGCGTCCCCCGGTGGCGGGGATGCCGAGGAGGTCGCGACGCGGATCGCCGCCTTCGAGCAGCGGGTGAAGGCGGCGATGGGCCGGTTGACCGACTCGATGGAAGCTCGCTTAGCCGTGACCACCGCCGGCCGGTCATCGGAGATCGACGCGCTCCGGTCGTCGATCGCCGACCGGCTGGACACCCTGGAGCGGGCCGAGGCCTCGGCGGCCGAGAGCCTCGCCGCGCTGCGCCTGTCGGCACGGGCGACCACTGAGCGCACCGACGGGCTCGAGCAGCAGACGAAGGCGGCAGTCGCCAGGCTCGAGAAGGCGGTCGACGCCCGCCTCCAGGCGGTGGTCGCCCAGGTCACTGCGGCGGCCGACGGCGTGGTTGCCCTGCAAGCGGAGGCCGGCGCCGGCCCGGCGCGCGCCGAGCTGCTCGAGCAGCGGGTGCGTTCGGCCATGGGTCGCCTCGCCGAATCGGTGGAAGCCCGCCTGGCCGAGGTCACCGCCGAGCGCCCGGGGCAGCTGGCCGGCGTTCGCGCCGAGCTCGAGCGGGCCATGGAGCTCCAGGCCGGCGAGCTGCGCACGGAGATCGAGACGGTGGCCTCCGTCACGCGCTCCCGTGCCACCCAGGTCGACGATCGGCTCGACGACATGGAGCGGCGTCTGACCGCCATGGTCGAAGTGCAGCGCGAGACGCTCCGCCAGGAGCTCGAGGCGACGCTGGTCGAGACGCTGCGGGAAGCCCGCACCGAGATCGCCACCTCCGTCGCCGACGCCCACCGCCGCTTCGTGGTCTCCGTCGACGAGCTCGACGAGCGGATGACTCTCGTCACCGCGCAGACGGCTGCGGCCGAGGCCACCGTGGCGCGGCTGGAGGCGTTGCCCGATGCGGTGGCGTCAGACGGCCGGCGCATCGAGGCCTTGGAGGAGCACACCCGCCGCACCGACGCCCGCCTCGCTGAACTGGTCGACGCCAAGCTGGCCGAACTGGCCTCCGAGCGCCTGGTCGAGATGGCCGCAACGCGCGACCAGCTCCGGCAGTCCGTCGATGCCCACCTCACCGATGTGCGCGCTGAGGTGGCGTTCACCCTGGGGGAGGGGCGGGCAGAGGTCGCCGCCGGCACGAAGCGGGTCGAGGAGGCGCTGGCCGCGGTCGGTACCCTGGGCGCGTCCATCGAGAGCTCCCGCCAGGAGGCGGAGGCGCGGCTGACCCACGCGGTGCAGGTGAGGCTGGACGAGCTCGAAAAAGCAGCCGCCGAGGTGTCCGAGGGTCGGGCCGAGGTGGCGGCCGCCGTCGCCGCTTTGGACCGCCGGGCCGCCGAAGCCGAGGCCAAGGTGCGCGGGCAGGTCGACGAGCTGGCCGTGCAGGTCGCCGCCCTGGTGAAGACGGCGTCGACCGAGGGCGGCACGCTCGCCCCGTTGCGGAGCGACATCCGCATGCTGCAGGAACGCCTGTCCGAGCTGGCCGAGACGGTGGATCAGCTCCGCCCCCGGCGCAAGGCGGCGGCCCCGGTCAAGAAGGCGGTGCGGCGAGCGGCACCGCCGGCGCCGGCCGCTCCGGCCAAGAAGGTAGCGGCGAAGAAGGTGCCGGCGGCGAAGAAGTCAGTGCCCGCCGTTCTCAGTAGACGAAGCCGTGGCCGCGGAACGGGCTGACCACCTCGAGGTCGTCGAACCGTCGGCCATCCTGGAGGTCCTCCGTCAACAGCGAACGTGCGCCTGAGCGGTGGGCTGAGACGACGATGAGCGCGTCCCAGAACGAGAGTTGGTTGCGCTCCTCGAGTTCTGAGGCGGCGAGGAGGTCGTCCACATCGGGGCGATGGACTGGCCACGCACGGTAGGTTGCGACGACCTCTCTTGCGGTTCGACGGGGCAGGGGCCGACTGAGCTTGCGGGTCACGGTGACGTAGAACTCCTGGAGCACCTGGCTGCTGAGGAGCCCCGACTCCTGGTGCCACAAGGCCAGGAGCTGCGATTGGGCCGCTTCATGCTTCGCACCGGCGTCGGCGTCGTATGCGTACACCAGGACGTTGGTGTCGATGAATGTCAGCTCACCGGTCATGGAGGGCGTCACGGTCGGGCGGGTCCTCGCCACCGAGATGGAATCCTCGGCTGAGATGTGTGAGCGCAACCGCTCGGGCTCGCTGGTACGCGTCGTCCTGGCCGACCAGCTTGTCGATCTCCTGGGCTACGAGCTTGCTCACCGACGTCGACCGCCGGGCGGCGAGCACTCGGGCCTTGGCGATGGTCCCTTCGTCAAGCTGGACGGTGAGGTTTCGTTTCATGACCGAAGCCTACGTGAAACACGTGGTCCACGTAATCCACGTGGATTCAGTAGACGATCACCGACCGGGCCACTTCGCCGGCGTTCAGCGCGGCCATGGCGTCGTTGACGTCGGCGAGGCCGATGCGGCGCGACACCAGCTCGTCGAGCCGCAGCTGGCCGGTCCGGTAGAGCTCGAGGAACCGGGGGACGTCACGGCGGATGTCGGCGGAGCCGTACCAGCAGCCCTTCACGGTGCGCTCCTGGAGGACGATGCCGAGGAACGCCGGCACTGTGAGCATCACGTCCAGCCGCGGGATGCCGACCAGGATCGCCTGACCGCCCCGGCGGGTCATCTCCACGGTCTGCTCGATGGTGCGGGCCTGGCCGAGGACTTCGAAGGCGACGTCGGCCCCCCGCTGGCCGGTGAGGTCGCGTACGGCGTTGGCCGGATCGGCGCGGGAGGCGTCGACGGTGTGGGTGGCGCCGAGCAGGCGGGCGGTGTCGAGCTTGGCTTGGTGGATGTCGACGGCGACGATCACCTCGGCGCCGGCGATGCGGGCGCCTTGTATCACGTTGAGCCCGACGCCTCCGCATCCGACGACGGCGACCGTGTCGCCCGGCGTGATGGTGGCCGTGTTCAGGGCGGCGCCGGCGCCGCTCAGGACCGAGCAGCCGAGCAGGGCGGCGATGTCGAGGGGCACGTCGTGGGGGATCTTCACCGCTGCGCAGGCCGCGATGACCGTCTCCTCGGCGTAGGTGCCGGCGCCGCACATCTGGAAGAGCGGCGCGCCGTCGAGGCGCAGCCGGGGCGAGCCGTCGAGAAGCCCGCCGGCCAGTAGGACGGCGTCGGCGGCCTGGCACAGGTGCGGCTGGCCCCGGCGGCAGAAGTAGCACGCACCGCATTGGGGCACCCAGGAGACCACCACGTGGTCGCCGGGCGCGAAGTCGGTCACGCCGGGGCCCAGCTCCAGCACGACCGCCGACGCCTCATGGCCCAGGACGACCGGCATGGGGACGGGAGTGGTGCCGTCCTGCATCGAGAGGTCCGACCGGCAGACCCCGCTGGCGGCGACCCTGATTCTGATCTCGCCGGCACGAGGCGACTCCACCTCCACGTCGTTGCGCATGGTCAGCGGCTGGTCCACGCCGGCCAGCACCGCAGCCCTAATGGCCATCACTCTCTCCTCGGTCGGCGCGGTCGGCGGCCTTGATCCCGTACCCGATGACGATGGCCGGCGCCAGCAGCGCCGACCCCACGGCCAGGCAGCCGATGACCACGGTGACCATGAAAGGCTCGTAGCCGGCGACGGCACCGATCACGAAGACGACGATGGCGACGAGCCAGAGGCTGTAACCGATCCGCTGGGCCATGTCGACCAACCGGCTGATGCGTGCCCGGCGGGCCAGCACCGGGTCGCCGGCAGGGTCGGGTCGCTGGGCCACGCCCCGCATGCTGGCACGGCCGCTACTCGACGGTGAAGGTGGCTCCGCCGGAGCCGACTGGTGGCGCAGCCACGACACCGACGAGGAGCAACAGAACTGCGAAGGCCAGCCGTCGAACCGCCATGACGTCAACTTCCCACGAGCTGGTGCAACTCCCGGGTGCAGCGATGCGCCCGTGCCCAGAATGCCGTTTACCCCCCGGTCGGGAGCCAGGCCGCGGGGACGAGCAGGTGCCGGCCGGGTGCGCCGGCGAGGAGCCCCTGGGCTCGCTGGCCAGCACGACCGCGCTGGCCAGGCTCCACTCCCGTCGCGCACGCGCCGGGGCCCGGCAGCCACCGCAGCATTGCTGCGTCGGTCGGCGGGTCACCGAGTGCGTACCGCGCCTGGTGGCGCCACCACCCGATCCTCCGCGTGGCGAAGGCGGGCCAGGAACTGGTCGCGGCGAGCGGCGGAGTGCTGGCACCGGCGGGCCCGCCCCTTGGCCTCGGGGGACGCATGCGCGGCGACGACCTCATCCCACAGCGACCGCACGAGCACGAGCCGGCGCCGGGCGCGTACGGGCCGAGGAGGGTCGTTAGGTGGGCGGACAGCTGCGAGGTCGTGCGCTGGTGCACGGGATCGACGCCCGCGGGCGCGTCGAAGCGCAGGACCTGTTCCGGCTGCTCGGGGCCGAGGACGTCGCTGGGCGCGACCGCCAGCCGGAGTGCGGCGCGGTTGGGGCCGGCGAGCGCCTCCAAGGCGGCGGCGCCGACCCGCTTGGTCGCCCGAGTCCCGAACAGCGCCACCAGCACGGCTTTGCGGGTGCCGATGCGGGCCAGACCGTCGGGCCCGAGCAGTTCGAGGGCGGCGAGGACCGCGTCGCAGCGGAGCTTCCCCTGGCCCCCTCCAGCCGGGCGGTGCGGAAGCCGTCCCCGATGTCGATGCCGGCTGCGGCGACCAGGGGCCCGCCGGCATCCAGGAGGTCGCGGGCCTCCTGGCGGGCCCGGTGCACCTCGACGGGGCCGGCGCCTGCGGGGCCGACGACGACCGCAGCACCCGGGAGCGGGCGCGCTCCGTCCACCTCATGACCGGGCTCATCGGCGAGCCAGACCCTCTGGTTGCCGGCGAGGACGATGCCCCCGCTGAGGCGGATGCGAGCCATCCGGCCATGATGCCGCCGAGCGTTTCCGGGTCGCTCGGATTGTTCAGGGACCGAATCGGGCCGGCCGTGCGCCGTAGGAAAGGAGTTCCGTGCCGGTCCAGACCAGCGGCGTCTGGTAGGTCACCCCGGCCGGCGCTCGTTCAAGGCGTATCCAGCGATCGGTCGCCAGGTCCCACGCCGCAGTGTCGCGGTCATCCATCGCCCCGGGGCCGGTGATGATCGTGTGGCTGATCGAGATGAGGGCGGCGCCGGTCCAGTAGGACTCGGGGCCTCCGTCGTCCAGTGGCCCCTGGGCCATCGCCGTATAGGTGTCCGTCGCCGGGTCGTAGCGAAAGCCATGGAGGTCGCGACGCGCGGGTCCCCGGCCATGGCTAGAGGCTGCGGGGATCACGACGTCGGCGCCCGTCCAGAACGCGCCTCGGTTGCCGCGAATCCCCTCGCCGTTCCCTGGCCGATGGGTCCATCCACCAGTGACTGGGTCGAGGCTGTAGAGGTCGATCCCCGAGGTGATCGTTCCGCTGCCGGTGACCGGCGAGATGTCGGTGTGGGTCCACAGAGCCCACACCAGCAAATGCTCACCGGCCCACACCGGAACGACGTCGACCAGCTTCCGCTCAGGCGCCCCCGGAAGCGGCGCCAGGGACCTCCAGCGATCGGTTGCCGGGTCATAGGCCGACGCCGACCGCTGGGCGTTGATCACGACCGCCTCCCGGCCCGTCCAGACCGCGCCGAAGAGGCGCTCGGTGTCCGAGGGGCCCGGTGGCAGCGTGCGCCACCGGTCGGCGGCGGGGTCGTATGCGCCGCCCGGCCCGGCCGGGGCCGCGCCCGATTGCCCTCCGAGGACGAGCAGCTCGGTCCCCGTCCACAACGCGAAGGCGCCGAACCGGAGGGGCACGCCGGAGGGGACGGCGATGCGCCTCCACGCCGACCGGATCGGATCGAACGCCGCCCCGTCTCCGAACAGCCGCCCGTCAGGAGCCACGCCTCCCCAGACGACCATCTCCCGGCCTGTCCACGCGACGGCAGCCTGGTTCCGAGTCTCGATCGGGGCGGCCGGCAGGCCGGACCACCGGTACTCGGTGAGGTCCTGAGCCGTGGCGGGCCCTGCGGTCGCCTCGTCCACCTGCCGCGCCGGTTCAGCTCGAATGGCCGTCATGACTGTCCCGACCAGGGCGAGCACGGCGAAGGTGGCGCCGGCCGCCCGCTGGGCACCACGCCGGCGCGTCGCCCGGGTGACGACCGCGGCGGGATCCGGCGTCGGAGGCGGATCGAAGGCCTCCGCCGCAGCCCAAAGCAGGCTGGTGAGCTCCTCGGTCATGGGGCGACTCCTCGTATGGTGGAGGGCTCTGGGCGCTCGTCGGCCAGGACGCCGGCCGCGCGCAGGGCGGCGAGGCCCCGGGCGGCTCGGCTCTTGACGGTGCCGGGGGAGCACCGAAGGGCGGTGGCGATCTCCGCCTCGCTTCGCGCTGTCCGGGTGTAAGCCTCGGCACTGCCGACGTCGTGCAGCCGGTCCCATGCCAGGTAGGTCCGGATCAGCGACGCATGAACCAGGTCCTCGGCGCGCCCACGATCCGCGGTGAGGAGGAAGGCCGTCCGCACGAGCGCCGCGTAGCGGCCAGCCATGAAGCGGGAGAACTCCTCGTTCTCAGCCATTCCCTGTAGAAGAGCACCTGAGCGGCCCCTGAGGTTCCCTCCCGGTGTCGCTTAACCGAACCCGGTCGAGTATTCCGGCGAGAACGGGTCCTTCACCGTGATCCCGCGGAACTTGCGGAAGTCGCGATCGTGGCTCCAGATCGTCGACACGCCGTATTCGCGCATGAGCGCGACGAGGTGTGCGTCCGGAACGAGGTTGCCTCGGGGCTTGACGTCAGCCGCGACCATGCGAAAGGACGCCCAGAAACCGTCGCCCTCGCCGGCGACGCGTACGTGCGAAGGCGCTATCAGCGCCTCGACGTTCGCGGTGGCGTCATCGCTCGACAGTGGACTTACGAGGACGTTCGGGTGGGTCACGATGCGCAGGTAGCCGAGGACGGCCGGCCAGAGGAGGTAGGCGAGGCCTGGACCGGCGACCAAGTGCTCGACGAGCCGACGCGATCTCTCATGGAAGGGGCTCGCCGTGTGGGTTGCGTAAACCAGAATATTCGTGTCGACGGTCTGGCTCATTGGTCGTCGAGAGCCGACCAGAGAGCGTCCTTGTCCTCGAGGTCGATCCGGGGCTGGAGATCCTTGGTGACCCAGGAAAACTGGGGCGCGGCCGTGGCGCCCTCCTCGGAGGCGATGGCTTTGGCGAGGAGCTCGGAGACGAGTTGCCCCAGCGTCTTCCGTTCACGCTCCTGGCGCCTCTTCAGTTCCCGCAGGATCGAAGCGTCGATGTCCACGGTCGTTCGCGGCATGCATCTGATGCTAACACGCGACGCATCAGATGCGCCGCCCCGTCGATGCGAAGAGGGCAGGATTCCACTGGGAGAGTGCGGTTATTCCAACCCTGCCGAATGCTCGGGTGGAACGAGCTCGTCCGGCGTGATCACTCGGATCAGGCGCGCCGCCCCCCGGCGTAGGCGCTCGTCTCTGGACATGAGGTCGACCTGCAGCGTGCGGGCCAGAGCCACGTACTCGGCGTCGTAGGTCTTCGCCCAGCCGAGGGTCCTCGCCACCTCACGGGCATCCCGGTAGAGGCCATCGTCTGTACGCCGGTCGATGGGTGCCGAGAGCAGGCGATCGAACGCAGTCTGCGCAAGGGCAGGCGACAACTCGCGTCGCCACCTCATCTCGTTCAACACCGATGTCACCTCGGACCAGAGAAGCGCCGGCGACACGAGATCGAACGTGGCGAACGGCTCGATGCCGTGTTCCGACGCAAGGAGGTACAGCGCGGCGCTCGCGTCGATGACCAGCGTCACCGGCCAGCACGCGACCGATGCAACGCGGCCAGGAAGTTGGGCATCGGCTCTCCCGTCACCGTCGTGGCGTCATGCCCGGACGGGATGAGCTCCGGAGTGGCAACGACCTCGTCGAGGGCCTGCTCGTCGACCAGGTGCTGGGTCCCGACGCGCTCGGCGGGCAGCCTCCCCTCCCGTATCCATCGCCGGATGGTCTCCGGGTTGCGACCAACTCGCTTCGCTGCCTCGGGAACCGTCAACATGGTTGTAGTGTACTACAACATCGCGCGCTTAGACGTTGGCGGGGAGCAGCCGGGCGAAGTTCTCGAAGAAGACGAACAGGGCGACCAGGAAGATGGGGGCGCCGACGATGTAGGCCGTCCAGCGCCGGCCCGTCCAGCGACCGACGGCCCAAGCCGCCAGCCAGATGCAGGCGGCGATGATGCCCCAGGCGATCGCCGGCCGGTTGCCGGCGCCGGCACCGGACAGGCCGGGGCGGTCGATGCCGGCGGCCAACTCGCTGGTACGGGACGGCGCGGTGGTCGTCGGCGTGGTGCCGGCCGGCACCACCGGCTCGTCGATCGGCGGGCCTTGGAGGATGGCCACGACGATCAGGCGCTGCTCGGCGCTGTACTTGGGGTGGCACGTCGTGAGCGTGAGCCGGTTGTCGGACGACGGGTCGAGCACCTCGACCGTCTCCGGCGTAACGATCTTCTTCTCCGACACCAGGTACTTGAAGGTGCCGGCGATGGTGGTGAAGGTGATCTCGTCGCCGACCACCAAGTCGTCGAGCTTGTTGAACGGGGCGCCGTAGGTGGTGCGGTGGCCGGCCAGGGCGGCGTTGCCCTTCTGACCGGGGATCTTGGTGTCCGGGTAGTGACCGATGCCGTTCTTCAGGTCCTCCACGCCCACACCCTCGATGACAGCCTGGTCGAGGCCGATCTTCGGGATGGCGATGGTGCCCACCGGCCCGCCCTCGACGAGCGCCGGCAGCACCGGCGCCGCCGGCGGCGGTGAGCCCGGGATCGTGACGACCGGATTGTCGGTCGCTGCGGCCGGCCTTGCCGCCAGCTGGCGGGCGAACTCGGCCCGCAGGTTCTTCTGGCCGCGGTCGTGCGCCAGCCCGGTGCCCCAGAGCTGGTAGCCGACGAAGAGGAGGATGAGGACGCCCACGGAGATGAGCGACTTGCCCATTCCCCGGACTACGCGCCGGATCACAGGGGGCGAGGCTACCCCCCTCCTGCTTGGACCTTTGTTCATGCCCCCCGGTAGCTTGGTAAGGGTATCCATGGCCAATGCCGTCTGCCTTCGCTCTGCCGTATCGCTGCTCGGTCGGTTCCCGGCCCTCGCCGGAGTGGACCTCGACGTTGCCGCTGGCGAGATCGTACTGGTTCAGGGCGCCAACGGCGCCGGCAAGACGACCCTGCTCAGGGCCTGCGCCGGCCTCACTCCGTTCACCGCCGGCGAGGCCGTGGTCCTGGGCCACGACCTGCGCAAGAGCCGCAAGGCGGTGCGTCGCCAAGTGGGCCTGCTGGGCCACGCCACCTTCCTCTACGACGACCTCACCGTGGCGGACAACCTCTCGTTCTCGGCCCGGGCCGCCGGCGCCGACGCCGCAGCCGCGGCTGAGGCCATGGCCCGCCTGGGCCTCGACGGGCGCCTGCGTGACGTCCCCGCCGGCCGCCTGTCCGCCGGCCAGCGCCGGCGGGTGGCGGTGGCTGCGGTGGTCGCCCGCCGCCCCCAGCTGTGGCTGCTCGACGAGCCCCACGCCGGCCTCGACGCCGCCGGCCGCAACCTGCTCGACGGCATCGTCCGGGATGCCGCCGCCGGCGGGGCCACCGTCCTGCTCGCCTCCCATGAGCTGGACCGGGCCGCGGCCCTGGCCACCCGCACGGTCACCATCGCCGGCGGCCAGATCGCCGGCGGCCTCTTGGTCCCACCGGAGCCCGTTCGTGTGGCGTGACGCGGTCCTCGTCGCCGGCAAGGACCTGCGGGTCGAGGCCCGGTCCAGGGTCGGCATCAACCAGGTCGTCCCCTTCGCCCTGCTCGTGCTCATCGTGTTCGCCTTCGCCCTGGACTCCGATCGCGGCACCCTGATCGCCGCCGGCCCGGGGTTGTTCTGGGTCACCGTCCTGTTCTCCGGGCTGCTGGCCATCCAGCGCTCGTTCGTGATCGAGTCCGACGACGACGCCCGGGACGCCCTGCGCCTCTCCGGCCTCGACGGCGCCGGCATCTTCCTGGGCAAGGCCGGCGCCGTGGCGGCCCAGCTGGTGGTGCTGGAGGCGGTGCTCACCCTCGGCGTGGTGGTCCTTTACGGCGTCCAGCTTCGGGGGCCGGTCATGCTGCTGCTGACCTGCGTGGCCGCCACTGTGGGGCTCGCGGCCGCCGGCACGGTGTACGGGATCATCGCCGCCGGCCTCCGGGTACGCGACACGCTGCTCCCTCTGCTGGTGCTACCGGTCCTCGCCCCCGTACTCTTGGCGGCGGCCCGGGCGTGCGAAGCAGCCCTGGCCGGCACGCCGGCCGACGGCTGGCCGTGGGTCCGACTGCTGGGTGTCTTCGCCACCATCTATGTGACATTCGGGATCGTCGCCTTCGGTCCCCTCCTGGAGGAAGCTTGACGATTGCCTCACTGAACGGCAGCAGAAGTTCGCCCGCCGTCCGGGTCCTGGGATGGCTCACGGCCGGCAGCCTGATCCTGACCGCCTTCATGGCGCTGGTCGTCTCACCGGCCGACGTCAACATGGGCGACTCCGTCCGCCTGCTCTATCTCCACGTCCCCACCGCCTGGCTGGCCATGTACATGTGCTTCGGCGTCACCACGCTGGCCAGTGTGCTCTACCTCTGGAAGCGCACCCGGTCGCGCTTCTGGGACCTCACCGCCGCCGCATCGGCTGAGATCGGCGTGCTGTTCCTGGGCCTGACCCTGCTCATCGGCGCGCTCTGGGGCCGGATCACCTGGGGCGTCTACTGGACCTGGGACGCGCGGCTGACCACGACCGCCGTCCTCTTCGTCCTCTACATCGGCTACCTGGCGGTGCGGAAGGTGCCGGCATCGCCCGAGGTCCAGTCCCGAAGGTCCGCGATCGTCGCCATCGCCGCCTTCCTCGACGTGCCCATCGTCCACTTCGCGGTCGAGTGGTGGCGCACCCTGCACCAGGACGCCACCTTCCTCAGTGACCGCCGGCTGCTCGACCCCCAGATCGGCGGCACCATGGCCTGGACGCTGTTCCTCGGGGTCGTCTCCTTCACCCTCCTCTTCGCCTGGCTGATGGCCCACCGGTTCCGCCTCGCCTGGCTGGAAGACCGCCTTGGCGACCGCCAGCTGCAGGCCGCTCTCGACGAGCGCCGCGCCGAGGCCGGGGTAGGCACCGGCGGGACAAGCAAGGCCCAGCCCGAGGTCGTGGCATGAACGATGCCGGCTACATCTTCGCCGGGTACTTCTCGACGTTCGGCATCCTGGCTGCCTACGCAGCGTGGGTGGTCCGTAGGAAGCGGACCCTCAGCCGGCTGCTGTCGAGCTCCGACGACGGATGACGACCACCCGCGGCCGGCTCTGGATCGCCGGCGTCGTGGTGGTGGCCGCCCTCGGCTTCCTGGTGCTCCAGGGGCTGGGCAACGCCACGCTCTATTTCCGCACCGCGGACGAGGCCGTGGCCCAGCGGGCGGAGCTCGGTGACCGGCGGTTCCGCATCGAGGGCGACGTGGTCGACGGCAGCGTGCGCCAGGTCGGCAACGACGTGTCGTTCATCCTGACGTCGAAGAACGTCGAGGTGCCCGTCCGCCACAAGGGCGACCCGCCCGAGCTGTTCCGCCCGGGCATCCCCGTCGTCCTCGAGGGCCGCTTCCAGGGCGACTACTTCTCCAGCGACCGGATCATGGTCCGGCACTCCGAGACCTACGTGGCCGAGAACCCCGAGCGGGTCACGACGACGGTTCGCTGACATGAGTGCCGTCATGGGCACGGCGGCGGTGGCCCTCGGGCTGGCCGCCGCCCTCCTCGGCATGGCGACCATCGCCATCGGCCTGCGCCGGCACAACGCCGGCATGCTGCGTACGGGCCAGAACTACGTGTGGCTGGTCCTGGCCGGCGCCGTGCTGGCCACGTTCGCCATGCAGTACGCCCTGCTCAGCCACGACTTCTCACTCAAGTACGTGGCCGACAACGGCAGCCGCAGCACGCCACTCCTCTACACGATCACCACCATGTGGTCCGCCCTGGAGGGCTCGATCCTGCTGTGGGCCCTGGTCCTGGCCGGCTACATCGCCGTCATGGCCCGCCATTTCCGGGGCCGCGCCACCGACCCCATCGTGGCGTGGGCCACCATCGTCGCCCTGGCCGTGGCCGCCTTCTTCTTCGGCCTGATGGCGGGGCCGGCGAACCCGTTCCAGCTCGTCTCCGGCGAGATCCCCCTCGACGGGCCCGGCCCCAACCCGCTCCTGCAGAACCACCCGCTGGTGGCCTTCCACCCGCCCATGCTCTACCTGGGCTATGTCGGGTTCACCATCCCCTTCGCCTTCGCCCTCGCCGCGCTCATCACCGGCCGCCTCGGCGAGGGCTGGCTGGTCGAGACCCGGCGGTGGACCCTGTTCGCCTGGGGCTTCCTCACCGTCGGCATCGTCCTCGGCGCCTGGTGGTCCTACGAGGTGCTCGGCTGGGGCGGGTACTGGGCCTGGGACCCAGTCGAGAACGCGTCATTCCTGCCATGGCTGACGGCGACGGCCTACGTCCACTCGGTCATGGTCCAGGAGCGGCGGGCCATGTTGCGAGTCTGGAACCTGTCGCTGCTGGTGGCCACGTTCTCGCTGACCATCCTGGGGACGTTCCTCACCCGCTCCGGCGTGCTCGACTCGGTCCACGCCTTCACCGAGTCGCCCATCGGGCCGGCGATCCTCGCCTTCTTCGCGTTGACGGTGGGGGTCTCGATCGCCCTTATCGGTTGGCGGGGCGACAAGCTGCGCTCACCGGGTTCGATCGACGCACCGGTCTCGCGGGAGGCGGCGTTCCTGGCCAACAACGTGGCCTTCGCCGCGTTCGCCTTCGTCGTCCTGCTGGGCACGCTGTTCCCGCTGCTGGTCGAGGCCACCAACGGCGACCAGCTCTCGGTCGGCGCTCCGTACTTCAATCGCATGACCGCCCCCGTCGGCTTCACCCTGCTGTTCCTCATGGCCGTGGCGCCCGCCCTGCCCTGGCGCAAGGCGGCGGCGGAGACGCTGCACCAGCGGCTCATCTGGCCGGCGTGGGTCGGCACCCTCACCGTGGTGGCCTGCGTGGCCGCCGGCCTGCGGGGTCTGGGCCCGCTACTGGCGTTCGGCCTCGCGGCCTTCGCCGGCGCCGCCGCTCTCCGCCAGCTCGGCTTGTCCGTGCGGGCCGCCCGGCGCGCCGGCCAGCCGACGTGGCGGGCGCTCATGGGCCGGTCGAATGGCGGCATGGTCGTGCACCTCGGCGTTGTCCTGCTCGCCGTCGGGTTCGCGGCCAGCTCCTCCTACGGGCACCGGGCCCAGTTCCGGCTCTCGCCGGGGGAGTCGGCCAGCCTGGCCGGGCATTCGGTGACCTACCTGGGCACCACCGTCGAGGAGAAGGCGAACAAGAAGACGACCTCGGCCCAGGTGCGGGTCGACGGCGGCAAGGTCTACGAGCCGGCCCTGCACCAGTTCCCGTTCGGTTCCCAGGCGATCGGGTCGCCGTCGGTGCGCACCGGTCCGCTGTCGGACGTCTACCTCACCCTGGTCGTCGCCCCGGACGCTGCGGGCGTGGCGGTCATCGGGGTGAACATCCAGCCCCTCGTCGTCTGGCTCTGGATCGGCGGCACGGTCATGGGTTTCGGCACCTTCCTGGCCGCCTGGCCCGGCCGCCGGCGCCGGCCGGCGGCGCCGGCGTCGGAGCCGGCGGTGGTCGAGCCGCGTTCGGAGCCGGCGGCAGTGCCGTCGTGAGTCGGCGGCGGACGTGGGGGCTGCTGGCCGTCGTCCTCCTGGGGGCGTTGGCCATCGGCGCCCAGGGCGACTCCGGGCCGGTGACCGAGGACCAGCGGGTCGAGCGGATCTCCTCAGTCGTCCGCTGCCCCACATGCCGCGGCCTCTCCGCGGCCCAGTCCGATGCGCCGTCGGCCGAGGCCATCCGTGACGAGGTTCGCCGGCGGGTCCAGGCCGGTGAGACCGACGGCCAGATCAAGGACTACCTGATCAGCCGTTACGGCGAGGACATCCTCCTCCAACCCCGCAGCAAGCTCGTGTGGGCGCTGCCCGTCGTCGGGGGCGTGGTGGTGGTCGGCGCGCTGGTTTTCCTCCTGCGTCGGCGCCGGGTCGGCGCCGGGCGCACGGCGTCGGCCGACGACGAAGCCATCGTGGCGAAGGCGATGATGGAGAGGTGACGCTGCATGACCGGGACGAGCTGGAGGAGGAGCGCGACTTCCTGCTCGGCTCCCTGCAGGACCTCGAGCGCGAGCGCCAGGCCGGGGAGCTCTCCGAGCGCGACTACCAGGCTCTGCACGCCGACTACACCGCGCGGGCCGCCGTCGTCCTCCGGGCCCTCGAGCGCCCCAGCCGGGCCCGCCCGGTCCGGGGGTCGAACCCACCGCCGCCGGTCAGGACCCGCCGACCCCTCTTGGTGACCCTCGGCGTGGTCGTCCTCGTCGCCGCCGTCAGCCTCGGCGCGCTGGCGACCTTCTCGGGCGAGCGCGATCCCGGTGCGCCCATGACCGGCTCGCTGCCCGAAACGCCCCAGGGGCGCTTCCAGCAGGCCCTCCGGCTGGAGAGCGACGGCAAGGCCGCCGAGGCCCTGAAGATCTACGACGAGCTCATCAGGGAGAATCCGCGCGACGTCGCCGCCCTGTCCTACCGCGGTTGGTTGCTCAAGCGTGCGGGGTTGCCCGACCGGGCGATGGAGTCCCTCGACGCCGCCATCGCCGTCGACCCCCGTTTCCCCGACGCCCACTTCTTCCGGGGGATGGTCCTGTACCAGGACCGCAAGGACCCGGCGGCGGCCGTGACCGAGTTCCGGCAGTTCATGTCGAACAACCCGCCGCAGGAGATGGTGCCCCTCGTGGAGGACGTCCTCCGGCGGGCCATCGCCGACGCCGGCCAGCCCGTTCCCTGATCCCGTTACGCCACGCCGGATTGGGGAACATATCAGGCATGGAAATACTTGTCTTCATCCTCAGCCTCGTCATCACCGGCGCCATCTTCGGGGCGCTCGGCCGCCTGGCGGTCCCGGGCCCCAACCCCATGAGCATCGGGATGACCATCCTGGTGGGCATCGGCGGGGCCTTCCTCGGCGGGCTCGTCGGTGCCCTGCTCGGCGCCCCGCCGCTGCTCGTCTTCATCCTCGAGGTGCTGGGCGCCGCCGGCATTGTGTACCTGATGCAGCGCCGGCCGGCGCGGGCCCGGACCTACTGATCAGCCGTGGTGGCCTTGCTGGGCCACACGTAGGGCAGGTCGGGCGGCACGTCGGTGAACAGGTCGCCGTACCACCCATGGTCCTTGTTGAGCAGTGACGAGCGGTGGCTGCGATGGAAGTCCTCGTCGCCGAGCCAGGGCGGCAGCGCCCCCGCGGCCGCCAGCTCGTCCTGCTCCCGGACCTCGGTGATGCCGAGCTGAGCCAGCTCGTCGCGGATCTTCAGCTCACAGGTGTCGGCGTGGCCCCGCCGGCACCACTCCCGGCAGATCGCCACCCCGTAGGCGGCCAGCGCCTCCTCGTAGCCCTTCCACTGCTTGGCTGCCGGGTGGTGGCGCCAGCCGTAGCCGGGCACGATGACCGCCCGCATGATCTGGAGGACCTCCACCCGCTGCTTGCCCAGCCGGCGGGGGTCGAGCGCCGCCGCGGTCTGGGCGAAGTCGGCGTAGGGCAGGAACGTTTGCATCTCAGTCTTCACGAGGCTGGCAGACCGGGCAGGCGTACGCGGTTCGACCAGCCAGGTCCCACGTCTCGACCGGCGTCCGGCACGCCCGGCAGGCGGCCTGCTTGTAGACCATGCGCCCGTCGGCCTCGGCGAGCGTCTGGCGTTGGGCGGCTGGCAGCGGCGCGCTCATGATGCGCCCGTCCTCCACGCTCTGTTCCATCAGGTCGACGAGGGCCACCCACACCCGGTGGAACGCCTCCCGGTCGACCGCGGCCGCCGGCTTCGAGGGATGCACGCCGGCGCGGAACAGGCTCTCGGCCCGCAGCACGTTGCCGGCGCCGGCCACGACCGCCTGGTCGAGGAGGGCGGCGCCGATGGTGCCAGGGAAGGCGGCCACCGCCTTCCACGCCCGCTCCTCGCCCCCGCCAACCAGGGGGTCGGGGCCGAGGGATGCCACCAGCTCCTTCCAGCCGGCGTCGTCGAGGACCTCGCAGGTCGCCGGGGCGATCAGGTCCCACGCCACCGCCGGCGTGGCCAGGCGGACACGCACCTGGGGCCGGGGCGGCCGGGCGCCGGTGAGGCGGATCCACTTGCCCTGCATGCCGAGGTGGGTGTGCAGCCCGGGGCCACCACCGTCGAACCGGTGGAACAGGTGCTTGCCGTACGCCTCGACGGCGTCCAGCCGGCGCTCGTCCAGCGCGGCGGCGCCGGCGGCGAAGCGGCCTTGGGGCGAGCTGACGGCCAGCGTGGCGCCGGCCAGCTCGGCCTGGTCGCGAGCGAGCCGGTGGAGCAGGTGTCCTTCGGGCATGCTGGACGTTCTGCCCCGAATAGGGTGGGATCCCACCCACATCTCCAGGAGGGCCACATGGCCGACCGAATCGCCAGCGCCGCGTGGCACGGGGACCTGTTCTCCGGGAACGGCACGGTCTCGGCGGTGAGCTCGGGGATCTTCACCGACACCGGCGTGACCTGGGCGTCCCGCACTGAGGACTCCGGCGGCAAGACGAGCCCCGAAGAGCTGCTGGCCACCGCCCACGCCGCCTGCTTCTGCATGGCCCTCTCGAACGAGCTGAGCTCCCGCGGTCATTCGCCGGCGGGCCTCGAGGTCCAGGCCACCTGCACCTTCAAGCCGGGCCAGGGCGTCACGACAATGGTCATCGACGTACGGGCCGACGTGCCCGGCGTCGACGAGGCCGGCTTCCGGGAGGGCCTCGACGCGGCCACGGACTCGTGCCCCATCTCCAACGCCCTGCGCAACAACGTCGACATCAAGGTCGACGGCGTGCTCATCTGAGCGCCGAACCCGTCACTGTCGACGTCGAGCGCGAGCGCGGCGTCACCATCACCTGGGACGACGGCCACACCAGCCGGTTCAGCCTGGAGGAGCTGCGGGTCAACTGCCTTTGTGCCCAGTGCCGTGGCCTCCGTGAGCAGGGGCTCGAAGCGTGGACGCCGGCGGCGTCGGTGGTGGCGCTGCGCATTGAGACGGTGAAGGAGGTTGGCAACTGGGGCCTGAACTTCGCATGGAACGACGGCCACACGACCGGCATCTACACGTGGGAAATCCTGAGAGGTTGGGACGATGAGCGCGACAGCTGACCGGCCGAGAGAGCACGCGGTACCGGGCGCCGGCGAATCTACGTCGGTATCCCGGGCGCCGGCGCCGCCGGCCCCGGAGCCATCGCACGCCGAGCGGTGCCGCACGCTCGTCTCGTCCGCCAACCGGGGCGCGCTCAGCACCATCGCCGCCGATCCCGCCGGGTACCCGTACGGGTCGGTCGCCACCTACGGGTTGGACGCCAGTGGCAACCCGCTGTTCTTCGTCAGCCTCATGGCCGAGCACACCCAGAACGCCATCCGTGATCCCCGGGCCAGCCTCCTGGTCACCGAGCCGGTGCCCGATGGCGCCGACCCCCTGGCCAGCGGGCGGGCCACGTTGCTCGGCCCGCTCTCCCAGATCGACCGGGAGGTGGCCCAGGAGCCGTACCTGGCCGCCAACCCCACCGCCGCCTATTACATCGAGTTCGGCGACTTCGTGTTCTACCGGCTGGACGTGACGGCCATCCGCTACGTCGGCGGCTACGGGCGGATGAGCTGGGTCGACGCCGGCGCCTACGCCGCCGCCGAGGCGGACCCGCTGGCGCCGGCCGCGGCCGGGATCATCGGCCACATGAACGCCGACCACGGCGAGGCGCAGGTGCTCTACTGCCGGCACCTCGCCGGCTACCCGGACACGATCACCGCCACCATGTCCGCCGTCGACCGGTACGGGTTCGAGATGGTGGCCCAGGGCCCGACCGGCCGCACCCCGGTGCGGTTGGGGTTCCCGGAGCCGTGTGCCACGGGAGACGAGGTGCGCAAGGCGATGGTGGCCATGGTTGCCGAGGCTCGCCGGCGGGCCGCCACCCCGTGAAGGCGCTCGTCGTCGGCGGCGCCGGCTACATCGGCAGCGTCGTCGCCCGCCACCTCCTCGACGCCGGCCACAGAGTCACCGTGGCCGACAACCTGTCCACGGGCCACCGCTGGGCGGTGCCCGCCAGCGCCGAGCTCTGCGTCGTTGACGTGCTTGACTTGCCGGCACTCACCGACGTGGTGGCCGAGGGCTTCGACGCCGTGCTGCACTTCGCCGCCCTGTCGCTCGTCGGGGAGTCGGTCGCCGAGCCCGTCAGGTACTTCCGCACCAACGTGGGCGGCAGCCTCAACCTCCTCGATGCCATGCGGGCCGCCGGCGTGCGCCGGCTGGTCTTCTCCTCCACTGCCGCCACCTACGGCGAGCCGGAAGAGATCCCGATAACGGAGTCGGCGCCCACGCGGCCCACCAACCCCTACGGCGCGTCGAAGGTCGCAGTCGACAACGCCATCGGCTACGAGGCGGCGGCCACCGGCCTGGGCGCGGTCAGCCTCCGGTACTTCAACGTGGCTGGCGCGTCCGGCCGCCAGGGCGAGGACCATGACCCCGAAACCCACTTGATCCCGTCGGTGCTCAAGGTCGCCCTCGGCCAGAAGGACACGGTGGCCATCTTTGGCACCGACTACCCGACGCCCGACGGTACCGCCATCCGGGATTACATCCACGTCGATGACCTCGCCCGAGCCCACCTGCTGGCGCTCGAGGGCACCACCGAGCAGGGTCACCGCATCTTCAACCTCGGCAACGGCAGGGGGTTCTCGGTGCGGGAGGTGGTCGACGCCGCCCGGCTCGTCACCGGCTGCCAGATACCGGCCGTCGAGTCGCCCCGCCGGGCCGGTGACCCTCCCGTCCTGGTGGCGTCCAGCGAGCGCATCCGGGCCGAGCTCGGCTGGGTGCCCGAGAAGCCGGCGCTGGAGGACATGGTGTCCGACGCGTGGGACTGGATGCGCACTCGGCCTACGAGCACGCCCCGCGGCGGACGGCGAGAGGACAGCTCGCTCGACGCGGTGAGGGTCACGGCGAGCGCAGCGCCCGGAGGCGGCCGACCACGGCCGGGAAGGCGGCGGCGAACGCCTCGATGTCGGCGTCGGTCGTCGACCACCCCACCGACACGCGCAACGAGCGCTCCGCCTCCACCCCCATCGCCGCCAGCACCGGCGACGGCTCCAGCGACTCAGACGAGCAGGCGCTGCCCGAGTGGGCGGCGACGCCGGCCTGGTCCAAGCCGAGCAGCACGGCTTCCGCCTCCACTCCGTCGACGCCGAAGCAGGCGATGTGGGGCACCCGGTCGACCGTGTCGCCGTAGGTCACAACGCCGTCGACGGCCGTAGCGGCGCGGATCAGCGCCTCGGTCTGGGCCCGTGCGTTCCCGAGCTCGGCCATCGACGCCGCGACGCCGAACCCGACGACGCCGGCGACGTTCTCCATGCCCGCCCGCCGGCCCCGCTCCTGCTCGCCGCCGACCAGCAAGGGCCGCAGCCGCACGCCCCGCCGGATCAGGAGCGCGCCGACGCCCTGGGGCCCGCCCAGCTTGTGGGCGCTCACCGACATGAGGTCGGCGCCGAGCGCCGCGAAGTCGAGGAGCATGTGGCCGGCGGCACACGCGGCGTCGACGTGGACGAGGACGCCCCGCTCCCGGCAGCCGGCGACGACCTCCGCCACCGGCTGGGTGGTCCCGACCTCGTGGTTCGCCCACTGCAGGTGGACGAGAGCGGTGTTGGGACGGATCGCGTCGAGCACCTCATCGACGTCGACTCGGCCGAGGCGGTTCACGCCCACCTCGCTGGCCTCGCCGAAGGCGCCCGACGCGTCCCGCACCGCCGAGTGCTCGACCGCCGGCACCACGACGTGCCGCCGGCGCTCCGTGGCGCCCCACACCGCGGCCACGATCGCCTCCGTCGCCCCGCCGGTGAACACAACCTCCCGGGGGCGTGCGCCCAGGGAAGCGGCCACCTGCTCCCGGGCCTGCTCGACCGCCCCCCGGGACTGTCGACCGTCGGTGTGGACCCGACCCGGGTCGGCGGCGAACGACAGCCACGGGAGCATGGCCTCCACCACCTCCGGCCGGGCCGGCGACGTTGACGCGTGGTCGAGGTAGTGCCGGGCCACCCGGCGTGCCTAGACGAGCGTGATGCAGATGTCGTCGCCGCGGGGCGCGACGCCGACGTCTCGGGCACCGTGTCGCCGTAGAGCGTCTCGAGCATGCCCTTGACGATGCCCCGGTCGACGGCGCAGATCACCGGGTGCTGCACGGCGGCGCCACCGAAGGGGCACTGCTCGGAGATGATGGCCAGCCCGTTGTCACGCGACTCGGTGTGGGAGGCGAAGCCGTGGGCGGTCAGGGCGTCGGCCACCGCGTGCAGCGCGGCCTGGAGCGACCGGTGGCCTTCGCCGGGCGCCATGGACGCGGCCAGCGACCGCCCGTACTCCTCTCCCACCGACTCGGCCATGGCTTCGGCCTGCTCGCTGGGCACCAGGGCCAGCATGCGGCCGAGCAGGGCGATCAGCAGGTCGTCACGGCGGACGGGGAACTCCAGGGCCAAGGCCTTGTCGGTGACCTGGTACCGCTTCGACGGGCGGCCGGCGCCGGGCTTGGCCGGCCGGCCGATCTGCACCTGGAGGTACCCGCCGGCGGCCAGCTTGTCGAGGTGGTGGCGGGCGACGTTGGGGTGCAGGCCGAAGCGCTGCGCGACCTCGGCGGTGGTCACGCCCTCGGTGGCGGCGTGGGCGAAGAGGTAGATGTCGCGGCGGGTGGCGTCGCCGAACGCAGAGGTGGCGGCGGTGACCCCGGCGGTGAACGCATCAGCCGAGAGGGGCACCTGCTCCATACCGGTATTCTACCTATGTCCATAGGAGAAATTGCATGCCCTCTCGCGAAGAAGTCCTCGAGGTCCTCCGCCCGGTGCAGGATCCGGAGCTGCACCGCAGCATCGTCGACCTCGACATGGTGCGCGACATCCGCCTCGACGCCGGCGGGCGGGTGGCGGTCACCATCGCCCTCACCGTGGCCGGCTGCCCCCTGCGGGCGGAGATCACCGACCGGGTGACCCAGGCCGTGGGCGGGCTGGCCGGCGTGAGCGGGGTCGACGTCGACCTCACGGTGATGACCGACGAGCAGCGGGCGGCGCTGAAGACCCGCCTCCAGGGCGACATGTCGGGCGGCGCGCCGGCGGCCGGCCACGAGGGCCACGCCCACGCCGTCAACGACGGCCCCCAGGTCATCCCCTTCGCCGACCCGTCGAGCACGACCCGCGTCCTCGGGCTGTCCTCGGGCAAGGGTGGCGTTGGCAAGTCGTCGGTCACGGTGAACCTGGCCGTCGCCCTGTCCCGGCTGGGCCACGAAGTCGCAATCCTCGACGCCGACGTCTACGGCTTCTCGATCCCCAAGATGCTCGGCCTCGACCAGCAGCCGGTGGTGATCGACGGGATGATCGTGCCGCCGGTGGCCGCCGGCATGGCGGTCATGTCCACCGGCTTCCTGGTCGCCGACGACCAGCCGGTGATCTGGCGGGGGCCGATGCTGCACAAGGCCCTGAACCAGTTCCTGACCGACGTCTACTGGGGCGAGCCCGACTACCTGCTGGTCGACATGCCGCCGGGCACGGGCGATGTCGCCCTGTCGCTGGCGCAGTTCATGCCCCGCACCGAGGTGTACGTGGTCACCACGCCACAGCCGGCGGCCCAGCGGGTGGCCCAGCGCTCGGCGCTCATGGCCCGCAAGGTGAACCTTGCCGTGCGGGGAGTGATCGAGAACATGAGCTGGTTCACCGGCGACGACGGCAAGCGCTACGAGATCTTCGGCGCTGGCGGCGGCGACATGCTGGCCGCCGACCTGGGCGTGCCCCTGCTCGGGCAGGTGCCGCTCGTCACCGCCCTTCGGGAGGGCGGTGACATCGGTGCGCCGGTCACCTTGACCGACCCCGCCGGCGAGGCGTCGCAGGCCTTCGACGCCCTGGCCAAGCGGGTCGACGCCCTGGGCCGGGGCCGGCGGGCCCACCCCGAGCTGACTATCCGGTAGCCGCCGGCGGCCGCCAGGGCCTCAGCCACTCGGTCTCTGGCCAGCCCTCCACGCCGGCCATCAGCGCGTACATGGTCGCCCCGTCGATGGACTCCCGCACGATGTCGGCGTGCCCGGCGTGGCGGGCGGTCTCCTCGATGACGTGCAGCAGCACCCAGCGGACCGACCACGCGTCGACATCGGCCGGGAACCACGGGACGCCCTTCGGAACGGGCACCGGCTGGTCGAGGGGCACGCCGGCCATCGACGCCTCGGTATCCCGCGCCACCTCGTCATAGAGGGCCAGCGCGCCGGCGAGGGTCTCGTCGTCGCGGAGGCGGAAGCCGTCGGCGTAGTCCTGCTCGTTGCCGGGCGACGACTGGCGCTGCAGGGCCATGTCGATCCAGTGCCGCTCGGTGTCGGCCACGTGCTTCACCAGCCCGCCGACGCTGAGGGTGCCGGCGGTCGGCGTCAGCCGGGCCTGATCCTCGGTCAGGCCGAAGGCGGCATTGCGGATGCCGTCGCGCTGCTGGGCGATGTACGCCAGCAGGAGGGCCTTCTCGTCGGTGAGCGGGGGAGTGTTTCCCGGCATTCGGTCTCCTTGTCGTCGGTCGAGGCCATACTGCGACTCGAAACCGGCCATGTGATGACCGGTTCTATTCCGCTTCTGCGGCCACCCGCAGAGCCAGGACCTGGGCCACCCGCTCGACCCAGGGCTCGACCGGCTCGCCGGCCACCAGCCGCACGCCGGCCTCGCGGGCGGTGACCGACACCGGACCGTCGTCGAGGGGGTGGGCGTCGATGGCGAGCACCTCCTCCACGTCGACACCTGGCACCCGCACAACGAGGTCGGCTCCGACGTCGGCCCCGGAGACGTCGGCCCGCCGGCCTGGATCGGGCCGGCGCAGCGCGAACTCCAGCGCCGCCACCACATGCCGGCGGAGGTCGTCCGCCGCGGCGGTTCGAGCGCGCCACGCACCGAGGGCGCCGGCGTCGGCCGACTCCATCCGGTCAACCACGTTCACCACCGCGTCCAGGACGTCGACCGGCTCGTCCAGCACCACCAGCGGCACGCCACCGGCCCGGAGCAGTACTCCGCCGGCGAGCGCACGGGCCACCCGGCCGTTGCCGTCGGCGAAGGGCTGGACGTGCAACAGCGCATCGTGCAGCCATCCGGCTTGGACCACCGGGTGCAGGTCGGCGAACCCAGGGGCGACGGCCAGCTCGCAGAGCCGGGCCGTCTCGCGAACGACCAGCGCGACGGGAGCGGTGGCCAGCCAGCCGCCGCCGTCGAGACGGACGTGGTTGGGGTGGTGCTTGTAGTCGCCGTGGGCCATGACGTGGTCCTGCGGGTGGTCTTCGACCAGGACCTCGTGGGTCAACTGGGGCCGGCACGCCGTCGCATGCACGGCGCGGATCGTCGTCTCGGAGACGGGTGCGCCCCGGGCCATCTCCAGCGCGTCGAGGTTGGCCCGCACATGGCCCCGCGCGACGTCGTCCAAGGCCGAAAGGGACGCACCGCCGGCCAGCAACGAGATGGCCAGCTCTCGGTCGGGGCCGATCACGCCGTCGAGGACAGCCGACTGGAACGCAGCAGCCAGCAGGGCACCCCGGGCCAGCATCGCCGCCCGGTCGGGGTCGTCCCGGCCGAGCGCCTCCACCCGCCCGACCGACGCCGCCCATGCCGGCTCGTCGACCGCGACAGCGACCCAGGGCTCGAGGGTCCGATACAGGGGGTCGGCTTCCTCCGAAAGCGAGTGACCGCTCAGGGAGCCGCCGGCCTCGCCGGCCGCCCCGCGAAGCGAGGCGCTGTGCTTGTCGGTTCGCTCGCCAGAGGCTCGCTCACGGCGCCGCCATGCGGCCGGCGAGGGCCGTCGCCAGCCGCAGCCGCTCGGCGTCCGGGAACGCTGTTGTCGCTTGCAGGTCCTGGATCGAGCCGAAGGCGCGGCCCACTTGGATGAACGTGAAGTCGACGTTCAGCACGATGTTCGTGCTCTGGGTGCGGAACCGGGCGACGGTCCGGTAGGCGACGGACTGGTCGCCCACGTTGATGGCCGGCAGCTTGGTGGTCGTCACCGACACATTGAGGTTGGTGGTGTCGGAACCGAGCGCCACGATGAGGGGGTTGTTGTTCACGCAGGCGTTGGCTGCCGCCTCGAACTCAGGGCTGTCACCGCCGAGGTCCGGCCGATCCTGGGTGTAGCCGGGCAGGTCGGTGGCGCTGAGCACGATCCGCTGCGCCTTGGCCTTGTCGAGCTGGATCTGCGAGAGCGTGGTGGTCGTCGCCGGCGCGACGGTCGTGGTCGAGCTGGCCGAGCCCTCTTCGTCGCCGCACGCTCCGAAGAGCAGGACGGCCGCCAACCCGATGGCCACCGTCCTTCCTCGCATGTCGCCTCCGCATCGTCGCCGCTGGTTCGCTCAGTGTACGGGTAGCGGCTCGCCGGCGAACTGGGTGCGGTACAGGTGGGCGTAGCGGCCACCGGCAGCCAGGAGCTCGTCGTGGCCGCCCCGCTCGACGATACGGCCGCCTTCGACGACGAGGATGAGGTCGGCGGCCCGGACGGTGGAGAGCCGGTGGGCGATGACGAGCGCCGTCCGTCCCTCGAGCGCCTCGGCCAGCGCCTCCTGGACGGCGGCCTCGGAGTCGGAATCCAAGTGGGCGGTGGCCTCGTCGAGGAGCACGACCCGGGGCCGGGCCAGCAGCAGGCGGGCGATGGTGAGGCGCTGGCGCTCGCCACCGGAGAGCCGGTAGCCCCGCTCGCCCACGACCGTGTCGAGGCCGTCGCCCAGGCTACGGACGAGGCCGTCGAGCCGGGAGCGGCGCAGCGCGTCCCACAGCTCGTCGTCGCCGGCGGCGGGCCGGGCGTAGAGGAGGTTGGCCCGGATGGTGTCGTGGAACAGGTGCCCGTCCTGGGTCACCATGCCGACCGCGCCCCGCAGATCGTCGAACGACAGGTCCCGCACGTCGACGCCCGAGAGGCGCACGGTGCCGGTATCGACGTCGTAAAGCCGGGGGACCAGGGAGGCGATCGTCGACTTGCCGGCGCCGGAGCTGCCCACCAGGGCCACCGTCTGGCCGGCCTCCACCCGGAAGGAGACGCCGTGCAGGACCTCGTCGGGCTGGCGGCCGTCGAGCACGAAGACGTCCTCCAGCGAGGCCAGCGACACCCTGTCGGCCGACGGGTACGAGAAGCGCACGCCCTCGAACTCGACCGACACGGGACCGGCCGGGAAGGGCAGGGGATCGGGCCGCTCGGCGATGAGCGGCTTGATGTCGAGCACCTCGAAGACCCGCTCGAAGCTCACCAGGGCGGTGGTGACGTCGAGCCGGGCGCTGGCCAGCGCCGTCAGCGGGGTGTAGAGGCGGGTGAGCAGCAGGGCCAGGGTGACGACCGTGCCGGCGGCCAGCTCGCCCCGCAGGGCCAGGTAGCCGCCGAGGCCGTAGATCAGGGCCTGGGCCAGGCCGGACACGAGGATGAGCGCCCGCATGAACACCTCCGTGGCCATGGCCGAGCGCACGCCGATGTCGCGCACCCGGGCGGCCCGGAGACCGAACTCGGCCGACTCCTGCGCCGGCCGCCCGAACAGTTTCACCAGCACGGCGCCGGCGGCGGAGAAGCGCTCGGTCATCTGTGACGTCATCGCCGCGTTGTGGTCGGCCGCCTCCCGCTCCAGCTGGCCGACCCGGGCGCCGACCCGCCGGGCGGGGACTACGAAGATGGGCAGCAGCACCAGCGCCAGCACGGTGATCTGCCACGAGAGGCGGGCCATGACGGCGACCGTCAACCCGAGGGCGATGAGGTTGGTCAGCACGCCGGAGAGGGCGGAGGTGAAGGCCCGCTGAGCGCCGATCACGTCGTTGTTGAGCCGGCTGACGAGGGCGCCCGTTCGGGTGCGGGTGAAGAAGGCGACCGGCATGGACTGCACGTGGTCGAACACGGCCCGGCGCAGGTCCAGGATCAGCCCCTCGCCGATCCGGCTGGACTGGACCCGCTCGACCAGGCCGAGGCCGGCGCCGGCGAGAGCTAGCGCCGCGATAAGGGCGGCGAGCCCGACCACGGTATCGGTGGCCTCGCCGGCGACGATGGCGTCGACGGCCCTGCCGGCCAGCACCGGCGTGGCCACGCCCAGCACCGCGCCGGCGGTGCTCAGGGCGAGGAAGGCCACGAGCGCCCGGCGGTGCGGCCGGGCGAAGGCCGCCACTCGCCGCGACGTGGCCCGGCTCACCGACCGCCGCGGGCCCTCGTCCTGCATGGTGCTCTGCAACGCCATCCACACGCTCACGTCCATGGCGACGACCGTACAAGCTCAAGTTAACTTGAGGTCAAGTGGCCGCGGGCGAAAACGGGGCGAGTGGTCGTAGCCTGTGAATGGTGGAGGGCAAACCGGTCGGCCGACGCGTCGTCCTGGGCATGATGGGCACCGGCGTGGCCGGGATCCTCTTCGGCTCGAAGGCCGCCGACCTCCTGGAGCGGGTGGTCGCTCCCATCGCCTCCCGTGACGGCACCGGGTTCCTGTCCCTGTTCCCCGTCGGCCGGTTCCGCATCTACACCGTCACCGGCCGGCTGCACTCGCGCTCGGAGGCGGACTACCGGCTCAGCGTCTCCGGCCACGTCGACACGCCGGCCACCTTCACCATGGCCGACCTGCGGGCCATGCCGCCGACCCGTATGACCAAGGACTTCCAGTGCGTCACCGGCTGGCGGGTCCACGATGTGAAGTGGGTCGGCGTGCGCCTGGCCGACGTCATCGACAAGGCCGGCGCAAAGGACGGGGCGTGGGGCGTGCGGTTCCTTTCATTCGACGGCGTGTACACCGAGACCCTCACCATGGACCAGGCCCGCCGCGAGGACGTGATCGTGGCCTACGAGATGGAGGGTAAGCCGGTGTCGTCGGCCCACGGTGGACCGGCCCGGCTCTACGTCGCCCCCATGTACGGCTACAAGTCGATCAAGTGGCTGAACCGGATCGAGATCACCGAGACCGAGCCACCGGCGGGCTACTGGGAGGTCCGCGGCTACGACACCGACGCCTGGATCGGCAAGTCCAACGGCCGCGATGACCGTCCGGTCTGACGTTCCCGCGAGAGCAAGGCTGCAGCGCTTCGACGGGGCGGAGATGGCCCTGCACTGGGTCAACGCCGGCCTGTTCCTCGTGCTCATCGTCACCGCCGCCATCCTCTACGTCGGCCAGCTGAGCGCCCTGGTCGGCCGGCGGGAGCTGATCCGGTACCTCCACGTGGTGACCGGTTTGGCCCTTCCGTTCCCGCTGCTGGCGGCCCGGTACGGCCCCTGGCGGCAGGGCTTCGTGGCCGACATCCGCGCCCTGGCCCGCTTCGACGACGACGACCGCCGCTGGCTACGCCGGCCCCGCAAGGCCAAGGACGTCCGCATGGGGAAGTTCCATCCCGGCCAGAAGCTGAACGCCGCCTTCACTCTGGGCGCGATCATCGTCATGCTGGCGACCGGGTCGATCATGCACTGGTTCCGCTTCTTCCCTATCGATTGGCGGACGGGCGCCACGTTCGTGCACGACTGGCTGGCGCTGGTCCTCGCCGTCGTCATCGCCGGCCACCTGAAGATGGCACTGGCCGACCCCGACGCCCGCCGGGGGATGAGCCAGGGCTGGGTCCCCACCATCTGGGCCCGCCGCCACCGGCCGAAGTGGTACGAGGAGATGACCGGCGCTGCATCGCGAGCGGAGCAGCCCCCGGGCACCGGCTAGACAGGACGACGTGTTCGGCGCCATCTCCTACAACCCGATCGTTCGGATCCACATCGGGCCGCTCGCCGTCAGCCCGCACGGGATCTTCATCGCCATCGGCTTTATGGTCGGCGCCTGGTTCATGCTCCCGCAGTCCCGGAAGCGGGGCATGCCCGACGAGCAGATCTACCCCCTCTTCACCCTGGCTGCCGTCGGGTCCCTTGTGGGCGCCCGGGTGGCCTACGTGATCAACCACCTCGGCGACTACCTGGACTCGCCGCTCGACATCCTCCTGGTGTGGGAGGGCGGCATCTCCCTCCTCGGCGGTTTCTTCGGTGCCATCGCCTTCGCCATGCCCCGGATGAAGCGGGAAGGGCTGTCGTTCTGGAAGGTGATGGACGCCGCCGCCCCCGGCATGGCCCTGGGCGTAGTCGTCGGCCGCATCGGCGACCTCATCATCGCCGACCACCTGGGCAAGACCACCTCGTTCTTCCTGGGGTACCGCTGCCCGCCGCTGGAGGTGGAGACCGGCTCCCCCTGTGCTCCGACCGAGCTCATGAGCCGGACCGCCGGCGCGGTCGTCCACCAGACGGCGCTCTACGACATGATTCTCGCCGCCATCCTGCTGACGATCCTCCTCCGCCTGCGCCGCAAGGACCGCTTCGACGGGTTCCTGATCCTGGTCTTCGGCCTCGGCTACGGCATCAACCGCCTCATCGAGGACTTCCTGCGGGAGGACACCCGCCGGCTGGGCCTCACCGCCAGCCAGTGGACCGCCATCACCACCGCCTGCCTGTGCATCTATGTCCTCGGTGTCCTGCGCCGGACCCCGAAATGGGGGCGCTGGGACTCCACACCTGCGGCCGCAGCTACACGGAGCGAGAATCGAAGCGAAGCGGAGACTCGCAGCGACCAGGTAATACTGAGCGAAGACGACAGCGGCCCGGAGCCGTGAGCCAACCCGCCGAATTAGAGGAGATAGCTGTGGAGATCCGCATCGGGATCACCTATTCGCCCAAGGAGATCGAGATCGAGATGGACGACGACGCCGCCGGCGACGCCCTCATCGAGCAGATCAGCGCCTCCGTGGGTGAGGAGAGCTCCATGCTGTGGCTGACCGACAAGAAGGGCCGGCGGGTCGGCGTCCCCACGGCCAAGCTGTCCTACGTGGAGATCGGTGCGCCCCGAAGCGACCGCCGGGTCGGCTTCACCCCGTCGGTCTCGACCACCAGCCCGTGACCCGCTGGGGGTGACCGACCTTCTCGACCGGCGGCTGCTGTTCGTCACCGGCAAGGGCGGGGTCGGCAAGAGCACGACGGCGGCGGCCCTGGCCCTGCTGAGCGCCACCCGGGGCCGGCGCACGCTGGCGTGCGAGGTCGACGCCAAGGGTGACCTGGCCGACTTCTACGAGACGTCGCAGCCGGGTTTCGAGCCCCAGAAGGTGGCCTCGAATCTGTGGCACATGGCCATGGACACCGAGGCGTCGCTGCGGGAGTACCTGCATCTCCAGCTCCGGCTGCCCACCGTCGCCCGCCTCGGCCCCCTGGCCCGGGTCTTCGACTTCGTCTCGACGGCGGCCCCCGGCGTGCGGGAGATCCTGACCGTCGGCAAGATCGGCTGGGAGGTCAGGGAACGCCACTACGACCTGGTCGTGGTGGATGCGCCGGCCACCGGCCACATCGTCGGCCAGCTCACCGCCCCCCAGGCCATCAACGACCTCGTCCGGGTGGGGCAGGTCCGTGAGCAGACCGGCTGGCTGGCCGACCTGCTGGCCGACCCGGCGACGACCGGTCTGGTCATCGTGACCACGCCGGAGGAGATGCCGGTCAACGAGACCATCGAGCTCGTGCGCAAGGTCCGCGCCGAGACTCGGATCGACGTCGCCGCCATTGTGGTCAACCGGGTACTGCCCGAGCTGTTCAGCGGGGCGGACGAGGAGATCTTCGAGCGCCTGAGCGAGCCGGCGCTGTCCGACCGCCTGTCCGACGCGGTGCGGGGCCCGGTGGCGCCGGTCCTGGAGGCCGCCCGCCTGGCCGTCACTCTCCGGCGGACCCGGGCCGGCCACCTCGACCACCTGCGGTCGTCGCTGGACCCCGCCGTCCCGCTGCTCTACGTGCCCTATCTGTTCGCCCGGGGCCACGGCCTGCGCTCCACCGGCCAGGTCGCCGAGGCCCTGAGCGCCGAGCTGGGCTACTGACCCCCGTGGTTCTGGTTGCAGTTACCTGCGCATTTGACGGTCAAGTGCAACCAGAACGATGAGTAGTTCCCTAGAGCAGCTGCTGGCGGCCAAGGAGATCGCCATCTGCTGCGGCGCCGGCGGCGTGGGCAAGACGACCACCGCGGCCGCCGCCGCGGCCATGGCCGCCGTCTCCCTGGGCGGCAAGGTGCTGGTGCTGACCGTCGACCCGGCCCGCCGGCTGGCCGACGCCCTCGGCATGGAGGAGCTGGGCAACACCGAGGTGCGCGTCCCCGACGCGGTGATGAAGGCCGCCGGCGTGGAGCCTCGCGGGGAGCTGTGGGCAGCGATGCTCGACGCCAAGCAGTCCTGGGACGAGCTGGTGCGCCGGCACGCCCCCAACCAGTCGACCGTCGACCGCATCTTGGAGAACCCGCTCTACCTGAACATCACCGGCCGCTTCGCCGCCGGCAACGAGTACATCGCCATGGAGCGGCTGTACGAGATCCACCGAACGGGCCTGTACGACCTCATCGTCGTGGATACGCCCCCGACCCGCCAGGCCGTCGACTTCCTCGAGGCGCCCGACCGGATGGCGGACTTCTTCTCGAGCCGGCTGCTGCGCTGGCTCACCGCGCCCAGCCGGTCACGGATGCTCACGCTGGCCAGCCGGCCCTTCTACCAGGTCGCCGACCGCGTGCTCGGCAGCCAGTTCCTCCAGGACATCGCCGAGTTCTTCCTGCTCTTCCAGACCATGTACGACGGCTTCGTCGAGCGCTCCGAAGCGGTGAAGCGGTTGATCCACGGCCGGCGCACGACGTTCGTCGTCGTGACCGCTCTGGAGGCCACTCCGCTGCGGGAGGCGGAGTTCTTCATGGACGCCCTGAAGCGGATGGGCCTGCACCCGGGGGCTCTCGTGCTCAACAAGGTCCTCCCGTCGTACCTCCTCGACCCGGCCGCCACCCGGGTGGCCGAGCGCCTGCGGTCCGACGGGCCGGCGCTGGCCGCCGAGGTGAGTCCCGGCGCCGGCGAGGCGCCGGCGGTGACCCGGGTGCTGCGGGAGGTGGGCGAGAGCTTCCTGAACTTCGGCGTGGTGGCCAAGCGGGAGGCCGAGCAACGGGCCGAGCTGGCCACTCGCCCCGACGTCATCGTGGCCGTGCCGTTCTTCGAGACCGACATCTACGACCTCGCCGGTCTCCTGCGCCTCGGGCATGCGCTCTGGGCCGCCTCGTAGAAAATCGCAGCCGGCTGAGCCCACCGCCCGGTAGACCGGTGCCATGGGCTGGAGCGTGCGCCCCGCCGAACCCGAAGACCTGCCCGCCCTGGTTCGGGCGGACTGGGCCGCGTTCGGAAACCGCCCGACGGACGCCCAGATCGACGGGGCGCGCAACTACCTCGAACTGGACCGGACGTTCGTGGCCGTGGACGGCGCTCAGGTGGTGGGCAGCGCCGGCGCCCTCAGCCTGGAGCTGACTGTCCCCGGGCCGGCGACGGTCCCGGCCGCCGGCGTGACCTACGTCGGCGTGCTGCCGACCCACCGCCGCCAGGGCATCCTCACCGCCCTCATGGCCCAGGTCATCGACGACGCCCGCCGGCGGGGCGAGCCGGTGGCCGCCCTCCTGGCCTCGGAGAGCACGATCTACCGCCGGTTCGGCTTCGGCGCGGCCGTGATGGCCGCCGCGGTGGAGATCGAGCGCCCCTACGCCCAGGTGCGCCGGCCGGTCGACGTGGCCGGGCGGGTCCGGCTGCTCGAGCCGGGCGAGATGTCGATGGTCCTGCCCGCGATCTGGGACGAGTACCGGCGCCGGCACCCGGGCGAGGTGTCCCGCTCGACGGGCTGGTGGGGACGCCGGCTGGACGACGACCCCATCTTCCGGCGGGGCGGCGGGCCCCGGTTCGCCGCCGTGTGGGAGGACGGCGGGGGCTACGTCACCTACCGGGTGCAGGACAACTGGGACCACGGCTTCCCCCGCCACACCCTCACGGTCGAGGACCTGGTGGCGAGCACCCCTGAGGCGCGGGCCGGCCTCTGGCAGTACTGCTTCGGCGTCGACCTGGTCTCGGTGATCCGTGCCTATGCCCAGCCCCTCGACGACCCGCTGCGCTGGGGCCTCGTCGACCCGCGCCGCCTGCGGGTCACGCTGGTGTCCGACGTCCTGTGGGTCGCCGTGCTCGACGTCGAAGCCGCCCTCTCGGCGCGCACCTACGCCGGCGACCAGCCGCTCGTCATCGACGTCGCCGGCGACGGCAGCTACCGCCTGGCCGCCGGCGAGTGCCGGCGCACCGACGACCTCGCCGACCTCGGCATCGAGGCTCCGGACCTGGGCGCGGTCTACCTGGGCGGGGTCAGCTTCGCCACCCTGGCCCGGGCCGGCCTCGTCGCCGAGCTGGCCGCCGGTGCCGGCGCCTGCGCTGACGCTCTCTTCGCCACGGCGCCCGGCCCGTCGTCGTCCACCGGCTTCTGACCTAGAGTCGGCCCATGGCCGCCCTGGCCGAGCTGGCCCGCTCGATCGGTCTCGAGACGCCAGCGATCGGCCACCTGATGCGCCTGACCGCGTCGTGGGGGCTGCTGTCGGACCTGTGCTTCTCCGACCTGTTGCTCTTCGCTCCAACCGCGCCGGGCGACATCTCCACCTTCACCATCCTCGGCCAGGTCCGCCCGACCACCAGCCAGACCCTCTACCTCGACGACGAGGTCGGCCGGCAGGTGCCGCCGTCCGAGGTCCCGCTCGTCACCCGGGCCTGGCAGCTGGGCGAGATCATCGATGGCGAGGCCAGCGTGCAGGCCCGGGGCGAGATCGCCAGCGTGCAGTGCATCCCCGTGCAATGGAAGGACTCGATGGTGGCGGTGCTGCTCCGGGCCGCCGCCCCCATGGTCGGCCGGCGCCCGGGCGAGCTGGAGCGGGTCTACGTCGAGATGTTCGACGGCTTCGCCCGCATGATCACCGTGGGCGACTTTCCCTTCGGCGCCGAGGAGACCGAGGTCGACGAGGCCCCTCGGGTGGGCGACGGGGTGGCCCGTCTCGACGCCTCGGCCCGGGTCGACTTCGCCTCGCCCAACTTCGTCTCCGCCCTGCACCGGATGGGGATCCACGGCAACACCCAGGGCGCCCGCCTGGGAGAGTTGGGCTTCGACGAGTCACCGGTGCGGGCCGCGTTCGCCATCGGTCTGCCTATCACCCAGGAGATCGAGCGGCGCGACGTCATCGTCCTCCTGCGCTGCATCCCGTTCCTCCAGCACGGCAGGGTCACCGGGGCGGTCGTCCTGCTCCGGGACGTCTCCGACCTCCGCCGGCGGGACCGCCTGCTGGTCTCCAAGGACGCCACCATCCGGGAGATCCACCACCGGGTCAAGAACAACCTGCAGACGATCTCGTCGCTGCTGCGCCTGCACGGCCGCCGGCTCGAGTCGGAGGAGGCCCGGGACGCGCTGGAAGAGTCGGTCCGGCGCATCCGGTCCATCGCCCTGGTGCACGAGACGCTGTCGGCCGGCGCCAGCCAGGAGGTCGACTTCGGCGACATCGTCCGCCAGCTGGTGCGGATGGTGGGGGAGGGCATCGTCTCCGACGACCGGCCGGTGCGGCTCGTCGTGGAGGGCGACCCGGGCGAGGTGCGGGCCGAGGTGGCGACCCCACTGGCCCTGGTGTTGACAGAGCTGCTGCAGAACGCGCTTGAGCACGGCTTCCCCGCCGAGGGCTTCGCGGAGCGTGCGGTGCCGGCGCGGGTGGTCGTGTCCCTGGCCAACGACGGTACCGAGCTGCTGGTCCGGGTGGCCGACAACGGCGTGGGCCTGCCTCGGAGTTTCACCCTGGAGGGCTCCACATTGGGCCTCACCATCGTGCGCACGCTGGTCACCACCGACCTGGCCGGCGTCATCGCCATTTCGCCGGCCGGCGGAGCCAGCGTGGGGACCGACGGGGGCACCGTGGTCGAGGTGCGGGTGCCGGTCGAGCCGTCGGCGACGGCGATGAGCTGAACCCGGCAATTTCGGAACACAACCGTCCTATACGACGTACGATCACGACGGCGCTGCACTCGCTCGACACTTTGGGGGGTCCCGTGTTCGGTCGTCTTGGTTCGTTCTGCTTCCGCCGGCGGAAGCTGGTCGCCCTGGCGTGGCTCGTCACGCTCGTCGTCCTCGGTGGGGTGCAGGGTGCCGTGGGCACCGCCTTCCAGGACGAGTTCAACCTCCCGAACGTGGAGAGCAAGCAGGGCTTCGACGTCCTGGAGGAGCACTTCGGCGGGCAGGGGACCGGTGTCACAGGGACGATCGTGTTCCGGGCCGACCAGGGAGTTCGCGACCCGGCGGTGCGCTCGGCCATGGAGGCGCTGTTCGCCAAGATCGACGCCCGTGAAGACGTCACCATCACCAGCCCGTACGCACCGGGCGGTGACCGCCAGATCGCCGCCGACGGCGCCGACGGCGGCAAGATCGCCTTCGCTGAGCTGGAGATGCCGGCCAACACCTCCTTCGAGGAGACGGCGGCCGTGGCCAAGGAGATCGAGGCTGAGCGACCGCAGGTCCCCGGCCTTCAGGTCGAGGTCGGCGGCGCCGCCTTCGCCGAGTTCGCCGAGCCCAGCTCGGAGGTCCTGGGCCTGGCCTTCGCCATCGTCATCCTGATCCTGGCCTTCGGGTCGGTGCTGGCCATGGGCCTGCCCGTCGGCGTCGCCCTCGGGGGCATCAGCATCGGCGTGGTCCTCATCGGCCTGATGTCCAAGATCCTGACGCTGCCCGACTTCGCCACGGTGCTCGGCGTCATGATCGGCCTGGGCGTGGGCATCGACTACGCCCTCTTCATCGTCACCCGGTACCGGGAAAACCTGCACAAGGGCCACACCATCGAGGAGTCGGTCTCCATCGCCCTCGACACTGCGGGCCGGGCGGTGACCTTCGCCGGAACCACCGTGGTGATCTCCCTGCTCGGGATGCTGACCATGCAGGTCAGCTTCGTGGGCGGCCTGGCCGTCGGCGCGGCCACGGTTGTGGCCGTCACCGTGGTCGCATCGCTGACGCTGCTGCCCGCCCTCCTGGGCTTCGCCGGCGAGAAGGTGGAAATCACCCGCTGGCGGGGTCTCATCGCCGCCGGCTTCGTCGCCCTGGCCCTGGCCGGGGTGGGCCTGAAGATCTCCCCGCTGATGGTCGGGCTGCCCCTGGCCGCCATCGTGCTGGCGGCCAGCTTCGTGTACGCCCCGCTGCGCAAGCAGGTCCCGTCCTTCGGCCAGAAGCCCATCCGGGAGACCTTGGCCTACCGGTGGAGCCGCTTCATTCAGCGCCGGCCGTGGCAGACCGCGATCGGTGGCGCCCTGGTGCTGGTGATCCTGTCGATCCCGGTTCTCGGCATGCGCCTCGGGTTCTCCGACGAGGGCAACTTCGACCGCAAGACCACGACCCGCAAGGCCTACGACCTCCTGGCCCAGGGCTTCGGCCCCGGCTACAACGGCACCTTCCTGCTCGCGGCCGAGCTACCCCCGGGGAAGCGGCTGGCCGACCTGGCTCCCATCACCGAGGCCGTCCGGGCCGACCGTGGCGTGGCCTTCGTCTCTGACCCGATCGGCAACGACGAGCAAGCGCCGACCGCAGCGCTGTGGCGGATGATCCCCACGTCGGCGCCCCAGGACGCGGCCACGACGTCCACCGTGAACCGGCTGCGCAGCACGACCATGCCGCCGGCGGAGTCACGGGCCGGCGTGGACGTTTCCCTCACCGGCGGGGTACCGGTCGGCGTCGACTTCTCGAACTACCTGGCCGAACGCCTCCCGTTGTTCTTCATCGTCGTGCTCGGCCTGTCGTTCCTGCTGCTCATGACCGTCTTCCGCTCCGTACTCGTGCCGCTGAAGGCGGTGCTCATGAACCTGCTGTCCATCGGCGCCGCCTACGGCGTGGCCGTGGCGGTGTTCCAGTGGGGATGGTTGAGCGACATCACCGGCGTGGAGCCGGCGCCCATCGAGCCGTTCGTGCCCATGATGCTGTTCGCCATCGTGTTCGGCCTGTCCATGGACTACGAGGTCTTCCTGCTCTCGCGGGTGCGGGAGGAGTGGGTGCGCACCGGAGACAGCCGCACCTCGGTGGCCGACGGCCTGGCCTCCACCGCCCGAGTGATCTCAGCTGCGGCCGCCATCATGGTCTTCCTGTTCGGCAGCTTCCTTCTGGAGGCCGACCGCATCATCAAGCTGTTCGGCCTCGGCCTGGCCGTCGCCGTGCTGCTCGACGCCACCATCATCCGCATGCTCCTGGTGCCCGCCACCATGGAGCTGCTGGGCGACAAGAACTGGTGGCTCCCCAAGTGGCTGGACAAGACCCTGCCCAAGGTCAACGTCGAAGGCAGCCCCGAGGGCATCCAAGAGCGCGAGCTAGAGAAGGTCTAGCGGGTTCCCGCCGGCGGCGGCAGGCGCCGCCAAAGGCGGCCCCAATCCCGCTGCCGGCCAAGAAAGAAACGGCAATTGCCCGCCGGCTCTGCCGGCGGGCAAGTTGCGCAGCTACCTCGTAGGAGCAGGCGAAGCCTGCGAACTACGAAGCACGGCGTCGTCTGGCCAACCACGCCTTGCGGAGCTTGCGGCGCTCCTCTTCGGAGGTGGCCCCCCAGACGCCGGCCTCCTGGTTCGTGGCCAGCGCGAACTCCAGGCAATCGTCGCGAGCGTCGCACATGCGGCAGACGGCCTTGGCCGCCTCGATCTGGTCCAGCGCAGGTCCCGTGGTGCCGACAGGGAAGAACAGGTCCGGGTCGGTATCCCGACAGGATGCTCGCCGGCGCCAGTCATCGACGTCCCACTCGTACGGGCGGTTCCAGATGAGAGCCACAGCACCTCCTTCCGCTCACGCGGCCTAAAGAGAAAACTTTGTGAAAACGTTCACAAACCTGGGAGCCAAACAGGGCAGCATAGTCTGCGGCGGGGCTCTCGCCTCTCAGGATAGTGCCGCCCTCGCCCGCCTCACAAGGGATTGTGAAACTTTTCTCAAGCCTTTTCAGGCCGTCTCAGGGGACGATCAGGCGGATGCTTGCCTCTCCGTGCGTCACCTGGAGGGTGGTGACCTCGCCCAGGTAGTCGCCGTCGACCTGGTGGGGGAACGGCTTGTGGCCCCGGAAGGTCACCGAAGCCAGGTCGGTGCGGTAGTCGACGTTCTTGTTCCGGCGGAGGATCTGGCCCTGGCCCATGGCCGAGCCGAAGAGCGTGAGGAGCGTGCGGACCTTGAGCTTCTTGGTCGTGACCGTCACCAGGCCCCGCTCCGGGCCGGTGTCGGGGGTGACGGAGAGCGGACGCCGGCCGAGGTAGGTGTAGGGGTTGGTGTTGAGGCAGATAGTGAAGAAACCGTCCTCCACGCTGCTTCCATCGGGGAAGTCCAGGGCGAAGCTGGGCCGGCGGTGGTCGTAGTGCTTGAAGTAGGTCGAGAACGACGAGTACACGAAGATCGCCTGCCCGATCTTCCGCTTCAGCGAGGCCCGGCGCTCGACCTGAGCTACGACCGCGGCGTCGTAGCCCACGCCCAGGTGGAACAGAAAATGGCGCTCGCCGTTCACCGTGCCCAGCCCGAAGGTTCGCAGGCAGTCATTGCCGCGCTCGAGGGCGGCCGCCAGCTGCGGCGCGGCCTTGGTGGTCTTGGGCGACATCCCGATGGTGCGGGCGAAGACATTGGTCGACCCACCGGGCAGGGCAGCCAGGGCGGTGGAGGTGCCGGCCAGGCCGTTGGCCGCCTCGTTGAGGGTGCCGTCGCCGCCGAGCACGACGAGCGCCTCGAAGCCGTCCTCGGCCGCCTGGCGGGCCAGGCCGGTGGCGTCGTCGCGTTTGGTGGTCTCGACGGTGGTGACGTCGTGGTCGGTGACCAAGGCCGAGTTGGCGGCCATGCGGCTCTTCCAGTCCACCGACGACGCCGACGGATTGATCAAGAGCATGAGCTTCATGAGTCGTCCTCGGCTTGGGTTCGGAGCTGGGCCAGGGCCCGGGCCAGTAGGCGGGAGACGTGCATCTGGCTGATCCCAAGGCGGCCGGCGATCTCCGACTGGGTCAAACCCTCGAAGAATCGCAGGTGCAGGATCATCCGCTCCCGAGGCGGGAACTGGGCGATGAGGGGCGAGAGGGTGACCCGGTGCTCGCTGTCGATCATGCCCTGGTCCTCGGAGCCGAGCTCCGCCGACAGCGACATCTCGTCGTCGTTGCCGGCGGGGGCGTCGAGCGAGGTGAACCGGTAGGCGTGGCCGGCCTCGATGGCCTCCAGCACCTCTTCCTCGGACACCGCGGCGGCGTGGGCGATCTCGCCGATGGTGGGGGAGCGGCCGAGCTCCTGGGAAAGGGTGCTGACCACGCTGCCGAGGCGCAGGTGCAGCTCCTGCACCCGGCGGGGCACCCGCACCGCCCAGCCCTTGTCCCGGAAGTGCCGCTTCAGCTCACCGACGATGGTGGGCGTCGCGTAGGTGGAGAACTCCAGGCCCCGCTCGGGATCGAAGCGGTCGACGGCCTTGAGGAGGCCCAGCGCCGCCACCTGGACGAGGTCGTCGAGCGGCTCGCCCCGGTTGGTGAACCGCCGGGCGAGGTACTCGGCCAGGCCCATGTGGGCGGTCACCAGCTCGTCACGAAGCGCGCGGTCCCGGGACTGGGCGTATTCGTGGAACTTCTTGCGGAGCTCGTCGCGCTCCTTGTTGTCGAAGGCCATGCCGGGGAACCCCTACGCAGCCCTGTGTCGCTTCACCAGCCGGAACTGCGGGCCATGCTCCCCCGCGGAAAGCTCACATTCGTCCACCACGGCTGCGAGGATCTGCTTCGAGAGCGCGGAGACCACAGGTTCGTTGCCAAGGCCGTCAGAGAAGCGGCCGCTGCCCTCCACCGCCAGTTGGTCGGCGTCGAGCAGGTAGCGCAGGGAGATGGTGCCGGTGCGCCCCCGGGCGCCCACCATGGAGTAGCAGACCTCGTCGATGGCGATGCGCAGGTCCTCTACCTCGTCGAGCGTGAAGCCCACCCGGCTCGCCACCCCCGCGGCCATGATCCGGGAAATGCGGAGGAACTCCGGGGCGGCCGGCACCTCGAGTCGAACTTCTCCCGTCGCCACGATCCTTGACCGTAGTGGGCCGGCGACCCCAGGTTCGAACTGGGCTACACCAGCGGCCATGGGTAGGCCCGGGCCGAAGAGACGGCGGGGAAGGTCCGCCGGCGCAGGAGGGATGCCGCACGCGCCGCGAGGGCGTCGAGTTCCTCGGGATCGAGGAGAGCTGCTAGCTCCGCCGGCGGGCACTCGACCAGCCGGGCCACGTCCGCCAACCGGTCGTGCGGAAGGGGCAGGCCGGCGAAGTCCCAGATCACCGTGCGCAGCTTCGGCTCCTCGTGGAGGCACAGGCCATGGTCGATCGCCCAGATCCGGCCGTCCTCACCCCAGAGGCAGTGGCCGCTCTTGCGGTCGCCGTTGTTGACGACCAGGTCGAAGAGGCAGACGGCCTTGAGGGCGTCGTGGAGCTCGGGGCGCTCCAGCATGGTGAAGTAGTGCTCTTCGAAGTGGGCGGGCACGAAGCGCTGGAGCGAACCCTCCCCGAGCGGACCGTCCTCCCGCACGACCGTCTCCGGCACCAGGCCCCACCCGAGGGCCTCCGAGACGAGGTAGACGGCCACCTCCCGGCGGTAGAGGCCCGAGGGGTAGTCCCACAGGGGCCGCTCTCCGCGGTAGGGCTTGTAGATGGCTGCGCCCTCGTCGGCGCCTAGGCGGAGGTGGACCAGATAGGTGCCGTTCGAGCTCCAGGGCATGCGGCCCTTGACCTCGATCTCCCCGCCCTGGAGGAGCTCTAACGTTCGCGATGTCCGTTCAGGCGGGGGCACGTGTGGCCCTCCGGGTCCAGGGGCTGCCCGCACAGGGGGCAGGGCGGGCGGCCGGCGGCGACGGCCTCGGCGCCGCGCATGGACAGGGCGGCGATCTGTTCACGGGTGGCGGTGATCCTGGCCCGGGCCGCGTCGTCGCCCTCTTCCACCAGCTCCTCGGCGACGATGATGACCCGGTCGGCGTCCTCGTCGTAGGTGACGCCCAGCGAGGCCACCACCCATTCGGCCACCACCGGCTCGATCAGGTCCAAGTCGGTGGGCAGGTCGCTGGGCGGCGGCATGTCAGCGAGCATGCCGGCGAGGTAGGCGACGAGCGCCGCCACCTGCGCTTTCTCAAGCCGGAGGCTGACCACCTGAGCCCCCTGGCCGGCCTGGAGGTAGAACACCCGCTGCCCGGGCGGGCCAACGGCGCCCGCGGTCAGGTGGTCGAGCTCAGAGATTTCGAACGAGGAACTCACGCAGTACTGCTCATGATTCGGCCGGCGCCGGCCCGTCGCCCGAGGTGTTGACCGACAGGACGGTGGGCCCCCCGTCGCCATAGGCGATGGCGGTGACCGAGCAGGGGGAAATGACGATCCGCTGGAAGAGGTCCAGGTGGGTGCCCAGGGCGTGGGCCACTGCGCCCTTGATGGTGTCGGCGTGGGACACGGCCACGATCGTCTCGCCGGGGTGGGCCCGGCGCAGGCGGTCGAGGGCCGACACCGTGCGGGTCTGCATCTCCACGAACGACTCGCCGCCCGGGAACCGGAAACCGCTGGGGTAGGAGTGCACCATCTTCCACTCGGGGAGCTTGGCGATCGCCTTGAGCTCCTGGCCGGTCCAGTCGCCGATGTCGGCCTCGAGCAGCCCCTTGTCGAGCTTGACCTTCATCCCGCTCAGGGCCTTGGCGATGAACCCCGCCGTCTCCTTTGTCCGCTCCAGGGGCGAGGCGTAGATGGCGGCCACCTTGAGCTTCGGCTGGGCGGCTAGGCGCCGGCCCACGGCCTCGGCCTGGCCTCGGCCCACCTCGGAGAGGTGGAGCCCTGGCGCGCGACCAGGCAATAGCTTGCCGGTGGTCGGTGTCTGGCCATGCCGGACGAGCAGCACGACGGTGGGGCGCGGGCGGGCCGCAGTTCGGGGCATGACGGTCCAGCCAACCTACCCTCAGATTGCAATGGACTCGTTGGACCTGGTGACGGAGGAGGTGGTGGCCTGCCGGGCCTGCCCGCGCCTGGTGGCGTGGCGGGAACTGGTGGCCATCGAGAAGCGGGCGTCGTTCCGCGACGAGGTGTACTGGGGCCGGCCGGTGCCCGGGTTCGGTGACCCCGCGGCCTCGCTCATGGTCGTGGGCCTGGCGCCGGCGGCCCACGGCGGGAACCGGACCGGGCGGGTCTTCACCGGCGACCGTTCGGGCGACTGGGTCTTCCGGGCGCTGTGGAAAACCGGGTTCGCCAACCAGCCCACCAGCGTGTCCGCCGGCGACGGCCTGCAGCTGACCGGGGCCTGGGTGGCGGCCGTCGTGCGCTGCGCCCCGCCGGCCAACAAGCCGACGCCCACCGAGCGCGACCGCTGCGTGCCGTACCTGGCCCGGGAGCTGGCGCTGCTGCCGGACGTGCGGGTCGTGGTCGCCCTGGGCCAGTTCGCCTACGACGCCGGCTGCCGGCTCTTCGCCGTCCGCCCCCGGCCCCGGTTCGGCCACGGCGTCGAGGTCGACCTTCCCGCCGGCCGTACGCTGATCTGCTCGTACCACCCCAGCCAGCAGAACACCTTCACCGGCACCCTTACCGAGCCCATGTTCGACGCGGTCTTCAGCCGGGCCCGGGCGCTAACGCTTTAAGATCGTCTCCGCGTCGATGATCTCGTAGGCGTAGCCCTGCTCGGCCAGGAAGCGCTGGCGCCGGGCCGCGAACTCCTGGTCGTTGGTGTCACGGGCCACCACGGTGAAGAACTGGGCCTGGCGGCCGTCGCGCTTGGGACGCAGGATCCGGCCGAGGCGCTGGGCTTCCTCCTGGCGGCTCCCGAACGCCCCCGACACCTGGATGGCCACCGACGCCTCGGGCAGGTCGATCGAGAAGTTGGCCACCTTGGACACCACGAGCAGCATCTCCTCGCCTACCCGGAACGCCTGGTAAAGCCGCTCCCGCTCGCGGGTCGGCGTCTTGCCGGTGATGAGCGGGGCGCCGAGACGCTCGGCCAGCAGCTCGACCTGGTCGATGTACTGGCCGATCACCAGTGTCGGCTGGCCGGCGGCGACGGCGGCGCCGGCCAGGGCCTCGACCACCGCCAGCTTCGACCGGGCGGTCGCCCCCACCCGGTAACGCTCTTCGGCCTCGGCCAGGGCATAGCCCATCCGCTCCTCGTCGGTGAGGGTGACCCGCACCTCGGTGCAGCGGGCGGGGGCGATCCACCCCTGGGCCTCGATATCCCGCCACGGGGCGTCGTAGCGCTTCGGGCCGATCAGGCTGAAGACGTCGCCTTCCCGGCCGTCCTCCCGGACCAGGGTGGCGGTCAGACCCAGCCGGCGTCGGCTCTGGATCTCCGCCGTCATCCGGAACACCGGCGCCGGCAGGAGGTGAACCTCGTCGTAGATCACCAGCCCCCAGTCCTCGGCCGAGAACAGCTCCAGGTGGGTGTAGATCTCCCGCCGGCGGGTGGTGAGGATCTGGTAGGTGGCCAGGGTGACCGGCCGGATCTCCTTGCGTTCGCCGGAGTACTCGCCGACCTCGGCTTCGGTGAGGCTGGTGCGGGCCAGCAGCTCGGCCCGCCACTGCCGGGCGGCCACGGTGTTGGTGACCAGGATGAGCGTGCGGGCTCCGGCCCGGGCCATGGCGGCCAGGGCGACGAGTGTCTTGCCGGCACCGCAGGGGAGGACGACTGCGCCGCTGCCGCCGGCGAAGAAGGCATCGACGGCTTGGCGCTGGTAGGGGCGCAGGTCGAAGCCCTGGCCCTCGTGGAGCTCGATCGGGTGGGCGGCGCCGTCGACGTAGCCGGCCAGGTCCTCCGCCGGCCACCCCGCCTTGAGCAGCGCCTGCTTGAGCCGCCCCCGTTCGCCCCGGGGGACCACCACCGTGTGGCCGTCGATCCGGGCGCCGACCAGAGGGGCGACCTGCTTGGCCCGCAGCACCTCGGTGAGCACGGCCAGGTCGGTGGTGCGCAGGACGAGGCCGTGGACCGGATCGACCTCCAGGCGCAGGCGGCCGTAGCGGCCCATGATCTCGGCCACGTCGACAAGGAGGGCTTGGGGTACGGCGTACCGGGACCACCGCAGCAGGGCGTCGACCACCTGCTCGGCGTCGTGGCCGGCGGCGCCGGCGTTCCACAGGCCGAGCGAGCTGAGCCGGTAGGTGTGCACGTGCTCGGGCGAGCGCTCCAGCTCGGCGAACGGGGCGATGTCGGCCCGGCACGCCTCGGCGTCGGGGTGGTCGACCTCCAACAGCAGCGTCCGGTCGGACTGGACGATCAGCGGCCCGTTCACCGGCCCACATTCCCATACGGGATGTGGGCCGGTGAGTGCTTGCCCGAGCGGCCTCCCGGGCCGCTCATCCCAGCAACCCCTCCTCGGCCTCGGTCAGGACCCGCACCCACTCGATCCGGTCGAGCGGGAAGTCGCGCTCGTTGTAGCGAGGAAAGCAGGTCGCGTACAGGTGGCGGCCGGTCACCTCAGTGGGCTCGACGGTGAGCTCGGTGCCGCGGCCGTTGCTGCCCACGTAGGAGAGCCGGACGAGCCAGAACTCATCGCAGGCCAGGTCGAGGACATCAGAGATGGCGGCGGCGTCCTTGATGATCTCGGTGGGCCGAAGGTTGTCGAGCAGGCTCGGATGGGGCGGGGCGACTGGCGCCGGCGGGCGCGGCTGGGGGGCGACCGCGCTCCGGAGAGCGGCGACCACGGCCTCGACGTCGGGCGCCGGCGCCGGCCGGGCCGTGGGGAAGCGGTTGGCCGGCAGGCGGTGGGCGGCCGGCCGGGCGAGGACAAGTCCGCCGCCGGCGGCCTCCCTCGCCGGCAGGAAGCCGGCGGCCTGCAGGGTGGCGGTGACGGTGGCGGCCGCGGTGCCGGAGACGAGCACGGTGGGGGCCAGCGACCGGAGCCCCAGCTTGGCCGTCGCCCGGGCCTGGAGGACCTCGGCCAGCAGGGCGGGGTCGTCGCTGCGGACGTAGGTGGCAACGGCCCCGACCCGCACGTTCCCGAACCGCCGGCCCAGGTCGTTGACCAGGTAGGCGAGGGGCTGGGGGACGCCGCGCGTGGCCCGCTCCTCGAGGAACGCAAGGATTTCCGGCGCCGTGCGCCCCTGGTCGAAGGCCCGGCGCAGGGACTGCTCGGTGAACCGGTAGACGGTGGCGGCCCCCTTCGACTCGACATCGGCCATGACGTCGAGCTCCGCCCGCACCGCCGGCGCCGGCTCGCCGGGGATGACGGCGGTCAGGTCGGCCTGGACCACGAACTCCGACACCGCCGGCGGGACGAGGGCGGCGAGGAGCTCGGCCGCGTCCTCCGGCCGGCCGCCGACGAGCGCCCGCCCGGCCGCCGAGAGGGCACCGAAGGCGCACACGCCGAGCATCTCGGCCTCAGCGACCGTCCACAGGACAAGGGTCTCGGGCGCCGCCGGCCCGGCGGTCCACGTGCCCGGACTGTCCCACGCCGCTCGATTGGCGAGAGCGGCCCGGGCCGCTGCCGCACCCGGCGGCACTGCGTCGAGCAGGTCGAGGACCAGGCGCCGCCGGCGCCGGGCGTCGCGTTCGGGGGCCCGGTGCAGGAGCGGGGCGATGGGCTTGTCCTTGGGCCCGATGGCGCCGGCGAGGCTGAGGTGGAGCTCGGCGCCGAGCCACGCGGTGGCCAGCCGGGCCCACCGGGCCGGCGTCTCCAGCGCCAGCCACCCGTCGTAGGAAGCGGTGGGCAGAGCCCGGTCGGCCCCGAAGTCGGCGCGCGCCAGGCCGGCGACGGCGGTCAGCTCGATCAGGCGAGCGGCCTCGGGCTCGGTGCGATCGACCGCCTTCGCCGCCCGGCGGACCTCGCGGACGCCCATGCCGCCGGCCTTGAGCACTGCGGCCGGCTCCGCCGACCACAGGTCGAGGATGGCGGCCACGTCAGCGACCAGCCGGGCGGCCTGTTCGGCGGCGGCGCGGTCGACCACCGCTGGGTCGACGGCCGTGGTGACCACCTCCGGGCGCCGGAGGCCGCCGGCGGCGAAGAACCTGCCGCCTCGGAGGGCCACAGCCGGCTCCCGCGGCATCACCGCGGTGTAGTAGTCCACGACGCCCAGCAGCCCCCGGTTCAACATCCAGCCGGCGGTGGTGCGGTCGGTGGCGCCGTAGGTGCCGCCGGCGACATTGACGAGCGGCCCGTCCGACGCGGCGCGAGTCGCCAACTCCACCACGCCCGGGGGCCCGCCATTGACGAGGTCGGTCACGACCGCCGGGTCCGAAAGGGCGCCCACGACGCGCTCCCTGGTCTCCGCCATCACCTTCGCCGGCTTCACTCCGAGGCGGTGGGCCAGGTGCTCGAGGGCCGGGCCGGTCAGGGTGACGAGCATGGAGGCCAGCGGCGGCCCCAGGCCCGCGGGGTAGTCGAGTTGGCGGAGCGCCGGCAGGAGGCGGAGATGGGTGTCGCCCAGCCGGAACGCCAGCGCCCGGTCCTCCAGGCGGGCCAGGGTGGCGAGGAGGTCGGGGTCGTCCGGCGCCACGTCGAGGAGGGCGGCGGCGTCGGTGAGCACCGCCCGCTCCGGGAGCAGGCACAGGGCCTCGACCAGACGCATCCCGGCTCGATCGAGTTGCCGGTAGGCATCGCGGGCGCCCGGCCAGGCGCCGGCCCGCGACGCCAGCACCGACCAGTCCCGGGGCGGGGGAGTCGCCAGGTCGGGCCGGAGCGAGAGCAACCGGGCGAGGTGGGCGTCGTCGAACTGCGACAACACCGCGGTCAAGCCGGGCCAGTCCTTGGGTGCGGCTCCGGGCATGTCACGATCTCCGAGCGTTCGAACCAACTTGCACCGGGGAAGCGTCCTGCACGATACCGGCTGGGTCCGCCGGCCTACGTGATATGCAGCGCGGCACGCGCCGCGCCCACCACGTACAGCGACCCGGTGACGTGGACCAGCTCCTGCTCGCCGGCCAGGGCTAGGGCGGTGGCCACCGCCTCGGCCACCGACGACGTCTCCTCGGCGTCGGTGCCCAGCGCCCGGGCCGCAGCGGCGACCTCGGCGGCGGGCAGGGCCCGGGGGGACGGCGGCGGGCAGGCGACCACGAGGCGGGCCCGGCCTGCATCGAAACACTGCAGCATCTCGGTCGGGTCGCGGCCCTGGAGCATCCCGATGACGAGAACCCGACCGGTGACCGCCGGTCCGAAGGCCTCGTCGAGGGCGGCGGTGGCGGCCAGGGCGCCGGCAGGGTTGTGGGCTCCGTCGAGCACGGTGACGGGGTGGCGGCTGACGACCTCGAGCCGGCCCGGGAGGCGGAGGCCGGCGAAGGCCTCGGCGACCACCTCGGGCGCCAAGGGGGCGCCGAAGAAGGCTTCGACCGCGGCGAGGGCCACGGCGGCGTTGTCGCCCTGGTACGGGCCGTGCACCGGCAGGTACACGCCTTCGTAGGCCGCACCTGGCGTGTAGAGGTCGACCACCCGCCCGTCGTGGGCCAGGCGGTTGCCGCCGCAGCGGAACTCGGTGCCCCGCAGCCACAGCTCGGACGCGTCGGCGGCCTCGAAGATGGGAAGCAGGGTGGGGTTGGTCTCGGCCAGCACGAACGTGCACCCAGGCTTCACGATGCCCACCTTCTCGGTGGCGATGTCGGTGAGGGCCGGGCCGATGGTCTCGGCGTGGTCGAGGCTGACGTTGGTCAGCACCGCGACTTGGGCGTCGGCGACGTTGGTGGCGTCCCACCGCCCGCCCAGGCCGACTTCCACCACGGCCACGTCGACCGCGACGTCGGCGAACCAACGGAAGGCCGCCGCCGTCAGGATCTCGAAATGGGTCGGCGGCGACTCCAGCAGCGGCTCGAGCTCGGCGACGGCCCCGATGACCTCGGCCAGGTCCTCGTCGGGGATCGGTTCGCCGTTCCACGCCATCCGCTCGTTGACCCGCTCGAGGTGGGGGCTCGTGTAGGTCCCGGCCCGCAGGCCGCGGGCGACCAGGAGGGCGGTGACCATGCGGGCCACCGAGCCCTTCCCGTTGGTGCCCGTGATGTGCACCACGGGGTAGGCCCGCTGGGGGTCGCCCATGAGCTCCATGAGCCGGTGCACCCGGTCGAGGCGGCGCGCCGCGGCTCGAGGCGCCACCTCCCGCTCCAGGTTGACGTGCTCGGCCAGGTAGTCGAGCGCCTCGGCTAGCTCCAAGGATGGCCCCTGCGTACTGGCTGCAGTGACGTGCTTATGCGACCGTCAGTGCAGCCAGATCGAAACAGGGCGGCAACTAGCTCGCGAGCTTGTGGCGGCCGACGTCGATCAGGTGGTCGGCCTGGATGCGGGCCAGGTCGGCGGTGTGGGCGGCGCGGTGGCCCACCTTCTTGGCCGTGCGCCGGCCCCGGCGCTGCGCGTCCTTGGCCGCCTTGATCGCCGCCTTGCGGGCCCGGCGCGACTGCTTCTCGATGGCGGGTCGAGCTTGGCGAGCAGCCTCGACGATGGCGCCGGCGCTGACCATGGACGCCAGCTTCATGCGCTTCTTGAGCTTGCGCTTCGACCGGCGCTGTACGCCGAAGCCGAGCAGGCCGCCAGCGAGAGCACCGGCGCCGGCGCCCTTCGCAGCTTGCATCGGCATGTCGCCCGAGGACTCACCGCCCCGAGCCTTCGCCGCGGCCGCGGCCGCGCCGACAGCGGCACCTACGAGCGTGTACTTGATCGCTTTGCCCATGGCCCGAGCGTAGCCGGGGCCCCGCTCCCGCTAGGACGCCGCTCGCCTCGGGCGGTTGGCTGGGCGGGGCTGCTCGGTGCGGGGCACCAGGGTGGGGTTCACCTTCTGGAGCACCACGGACCGGTCGATGACGCACTTGCCGATGTCCTGGCGGCTCGGCAGGTCGTACATCACGTTGAGCAGGACCTCTTCGAGGATGGCCCGCAGGCCCCTCGCGCCGGTGCCCCGGAGCAGCGCCTGCTCGGAGATCGCCTCCAAGGCGTCGGGGGAGAACTCCAGTTCCACGTCGTCGAGCTCGAAGATGCGGTGGTACTGCTTGATCAGGGCGTTCTTCGGCTCCATGAGGATCCGAACCAGCGCCTCCTGGTCGAGGTTGGAGACGGCGCCGATCACCGGCAGCCGGCCCACGAACTCGGGGATGAGTCCGAACTTCAGCAGGTCCTCGGGGAGGACCTTGGAGAGCACGGCACCCACGTCGCGCTCGTCACGCCGGCGCAGGTCGGCGCCGAAGCCGACGCCCTTGGAGCCGATGCGGCTCTCGATGATCTTCTCCAGGCCGGCGAACGCCCCGCCGCAGATGAACAGGATGTTGGTGGTGTCGATCTGGATGAACTCCTGGTGGGGGTGCTTGCGGCCCCCTTGCGGTGGCACCGAGGCGGTGGTGCCCTCCAGGATCTTCAGCAAGGCCTGCTGCACGCCCTCGCCGGAGACGTCGCGGGTAATCGACGGGTTCTCGCTCTTGCGGGCGATCTTGTCGATCTCGTCGATGTAGATGATGCCGGTCTCGGCCTTCTTGACGTCGTAGTCTGCAGCCTGAATCAGCTTCAGGAGGATGTTCTCGACGTCCTCGCCGACGTACCCGGCCTCCGTCAGCGCCGTGGCGTCGGCGATGGCGAAGGGGACGTTCAGCATGCGGGCCAGGGTCTGGGCCAGCAGCGTCTTGCCGCAGCCCGTGGGGCCCAACAGCAGGATGTTCGACTTGGCCAGCTCCACGTCGGAGTCCGAGTGGCTGCCCACTTGGACCCGCTTGTAGTGGTTGTAGACGGCGACGGAAAGGATCTTCTTGGCCTGCTCCTGGCCGATGATGTAGTCGTTCAGGAACTCGTAGATCTCACGGGGCTTGGGCAGCTCGTCGAAGCGGACTTCGGAGGTCTCGGAGAGCTCTTCCTCGATGATCTCGTTGCAGAGGTCGATGCATTCGTCGCAGATGTAGACGCCCGGCCCGGCGATCAGCTTCTTGACCTGCTTCTGCGACTTGCCGCAGAAGGAGCACTTCAGCAGCTCCCCACCGTCTCCGAACTTCGCCATGTGCCCTCTGCCCCTCTAGCTCACGCCCGCGACCTGTGGCACCGAGGCCAGTTCGCGGGTCAGGATGACTTCGTCGACGATTCCATAGTCTTTGGCCTCGTCGGCGTTCATGATGAAGTCGCGGTCGGTGTCCTTGCGGATCTTTTCCATCGTCTGGCCGGTGTGGTGGGCCAGGACACGCTCGAGGAGCTCCCGCATGCGGGTGATCTCCTTGGCCTGGATCTCGATGTCGGAGGCCTGCCCGCCGGCGCCGCTGTAGGGCTGGTGGATCAGGATACGTGCATGCGGCAGGGAGTGACGCTTGCCCTTGGTGCCGGCGGCCAGCAGCACCGCGGCGGCCGACGCGGCCTGGCCCATGCAGTACGTGGCGATCTCCGGCTTGATGAACTGCATGGTGTCATAGATGGCGAACAGCCCGGTGATCTCGCCGCCCGGGGAGTTGATGTAGAGGTTGATGTCCTTGTCCGCGTCCTCGGATTCGAGGTGCAGGAGCTGGGCCATGATCAGGTTGGCGACCGTGTCGTCGATCGGCGTGCCCAGGAACACGATGCGGTCCTTGAGCAGCCGGGAGTAGATGTCGAACGCCCGCTCGCCCCGGTTCGTCTGCTCGATGACGGTGGGGACGATGTAGTTGTACATCTTGTGCGGGTCGATCACTCGGACTCCTCGGCAGCGGCGGGCTCGGCCTCGGGAGTGTCGCCGAAGCTGGCGTCTACGGCGGCGGGTGTCAGTTGCGACCGGTCGATGACCTGCCCCTCCTCGTCGACGAGCTCGGTGTGGGCGATGAGCCACTCCAAGGCCTTGGTCTTCCTGATTCCCGAGCGTACCGCGGGCAACTGGTCTTCGTTCTCGAGCTCTTTGCGCACGGCCTTGGGGTTCTTCTTTGTCTGGCGGGCCAGGTCGACGATCTCCTGGGTGACCTCGTCGTCGGTGACCTCGACCCCCTCGGCCTCGGCCACGGCCTTCAGCGCCAGGTCGGCCTTGACCGCATTGGTGGCCTCGGTGCGCAGCTCGCCGACGAAGGCTTCCTGAGACTCACCCAGGGTTTGGAGGAAGTTGGCCACATCGACGCCCTGGTGGCTCAGTCGGTGCGACAGCGACCGCAAGCGGCGCTCCATCTCCGGGGCGACCAGAGCCTCGGGGATCTCCTCGTCGACCAGCTCGACAAGCGCCTCGATCACCTTGTCGCGCACCTGCATCGCCGCTTCGAGCTTGCGGACCGCCTCCAGCTCCTGGCGGTACTTGGCCCGCATCTCCTCGACGGTGTCGAACTCCGACGCCTCGCTGGCCCACTCGTCGGTGGCCTCGGGGAGGATCTTCTGGCGCACCTCCTTGACGAGGATGGTGAAGTTCACCTCTCCCACCTGCTCGTGGTGGACGTCGAACTTCAGGATGTCGCCGGCCTTGGCGCTGCGGAGGTGGTCGTCCATCTCGGGGCCGAAGCGGCCGTTGCCGACCTCGTAGAGCTCGTCGTCGGCCGCGGCCAGCGTCTCGTCGCCCTGGGTGACCTTGCGGTCGATCGACACGTTGTCGCCGTCCTGGGCCGGGCGCTCGACGGGCACCAGCTCGGCGAACTGGTCACGGGTGCGGTCCACCCGGGCCTCGACCTCGGCGTCGTCGACGGTCAGCGAGGGCAGGACGACCCGGAGGCCGCCGTAGCCCGCCACCTGCACCGTCGGCATGATCTCGACCACGGCGTCGAAGGCCATGGTGGGGTCGGTGTCGGCGGAGGTGATGTCGATCTCGGGCGCGGCAATGGGCTCGATGTCGTTCTCGCGCAGCGCCCGCTCGTAGTAGCCGGGCAGGGCGTCGCGAATGGCCTCTTGGCGGGCGACATCGAGGCCGACACGGGCCTCGACCAGCCGGCGTGGGGCCTTGCCTGGCCGGAACCCCGGGATGCGCACCTCCCGAGCGATCTTGCGGAAGGCGGCGTCGATAGCCGTTCCGAACTCACTCTCGTCGAGCTCGACGGAGAGTTTGACCTTGTTGCCCTCGAGGGGCTCGACGATGGTTTTCACGGCTTGGCGATTGTAGGCCGGGGCCGTCTCCGGCGGAGCCGAGACGTATATGGCCGGCGGAGCCGGCGGGCAGGCGCCGCCTTCTTCGCGGCCCGCAGGACCTGCTCGGCCCGGGCCCGGTCTTCCGCCGGCGGCTCGCGCCGCGACCAGGCCGCGACCGTCACCAGCTCCCCGACCTCGGCCAGCCGGGGGTCGGGCAGGGGCCCGGCGGCCAGCTCGCTCGTGTACTCCCGCGGCGTCTCCTCCGGGCGCCTGGGCCGGCCTCGGGCCGACCCCGCGCGCTCGAGCCGGGCGAAGTACCGGGTGGACCAGGGGAGGGCGGAGCGCCGGTGCTGCCAGCGGGCGACTCGCCACGCCAGCCAGCCGGCGCCGGCGACGAGCGCCAGCACGAGGAGGGGCCACAGCTTCTTCAGGAAGCGCAAGAGGCGGTCCCACACCGACTCCTCGGTGCGGGGGTCGGGCGCCCGGCCGGTGGGATCGAACCGCTGCCAGCCGACCGTGGGGAACCACACCTCTACCCACGCGTGGGCGTCGCTCGCCCGGACGACGAACGGCTCGTCCGGTGCGCTGCGCTCGCCGGGGAGATAGCCGACCGCCAGCCGGGCGGGGACGCCCACCGCCCGCAGCATCACGGCCATGGCGCTGGCCGCCCGCTCCGGCGGCCCGGCCCGGTCGTCGAACAGGAAGGCATCCAGGGGGTCGGCGCCGGCGGGCACCGGCGCGGCCTCGTCGGTGACGCTGGTGTTGTCGAGGATCCAGTCCTCGACGGCCCGCGCCCGGTCGAAGGGGGTGGGCTCACCGCCGGCGATCTGCGCGGCCAGCTCCCGCACCCGTGGGGCGACCGCCGGTAGCTGGAGGTAGCGGCCGGCGACGTCCGGGGGCACGCGTGGCGACGACGTGGCACGGAGCTCGGCGGCCGAGGCCCGGGCCTGTTCGCTGATGACGAAGTAGCGGTCGCCCCGCGCCAGAGGCGGGATCGGGTACAGCGAGGCGTCAGCCCCCTGGAGCACGTCGTCGCCGGCGGTCGAGGCGTATGTGGGCCGGGGCGCGGCCACCAGCACGTCGGCGAACCGGGCCAGGATGGTCATCGCCTGGAACAGGCGATGGCGTCCGGCGTCGCCGGCATCGCCGATGCCCGGGATGACGCCGTCGTCCACAAAGGTCCGTTCCTCCGGCGAGCGGGACCAGGACTCGCCGTCCCAGTGGTCATACGTCGTCGCCCTCCAGACGTCCGCTTCCGGGGACTGGACCAGCAGCACGTACTCGTCACCCGGCTCGCCGCGGCCGGCGCCGGGGGTGAGCTCCTCGTCGAAGTGGACGGCCGGCGCCGCCGGCTCGGGGAGCCGCCGTGGCCTACCGTCGCCCGGCTCGCCTCCCTCGCCTGGCGGCGGCGGGAGCAGTGACGCGGCGAGGGCCGCCAGCAGTCCGACGATCGCCAGTACCGCCCCGGCCTCGGCCGCCAGCCGCCGGCCCCGGACGGGAGGCACGCCGCCCAGGCGGGGCGCAGCGGCCGCCACCAGCCGGTTGGTGGCCACCAGCCCGGCGGCCAGGAAGACAAGCGCCCCGACGACCGCCGGCCGCGAGGGCTCGGGGGCGCCGAGCAACGTCCCGCCGGCGAGCAGGAGGGAGTAGCGCAGGATGTTCGGCTCCGGCCACAGGATGCTCAGCCCAAGGATCCCCAGGGGCAGGAGGCGGGCGGCGTCGACCAGCCGCTCGGCGCGCACCCAGCCGGCGAGGTAGACGGCGAAGAACGCCACGACAGTCACGATGGTCAGGACCAGCACGTCCTTGCCCGGCGGCAGGACCCGGGGCGAGGGGCGGGCGGCGGCCCGCCAGGCGCCGGCGGCCAGGCACGCGCCCAGGATCACCAGCGGCAGCACCACGCCGCCGACCGGCAGCCAGGCCGCGGCGGCGGCGAACCAGGCGGCGCCGGCCACCGAGGCCGAGGCGATCGCCGCCATGCGCCGGGCGGCCGGCGGCGCTTCTACGACGCTGGCCACGTGTCGCCCTGGGCCGTCACCATGACCACGGCGGACCGCCCCGCCCCGCCGGCGGGCAGGCGGGGGCCGCCACGGGCGGCCCGGGCCAGGCGCTGGTTGACGTCGGTCAGCGGGCCCACCCGGCCGGTGACCGGGCCGGCGGGCTCGGCCGTGGCCATCACCACCTCGTAGCCCCGGCGCAAGGCCTCGTAGGCGTACCAGGCCGCCCGCCCGGCCGCGGCCTCGCCGGCCACCCCGCCGCCGCCCATGTCGAGGGCGACCACCAGCCGGGGCGCGGCCGGCTCGTCCACCTCCTTGACGACGAGGTCGCCCCGCCGGGCGGAGCTGGGCCAGTGCACCCGCCGCACGGGGTCGCCTGGCACGTAGTCCCGCACGCCCCGGACGACGTCGCCCATGGCCGACGGGCGGGGCACGCCGTCGCCCCAGGCGCCGAACAGCTCCGGGAAGGGGTGGGGCGGCGCCATCGGCCTCGGGCCGACGTGCATCGGAACGGGCAGCGGCACGATCTGCCGGCGGGCGCAGGTGACCAGGCCGCACAGGCCCGAGCCGGCCACCTCGACCTCCATCTGGGTGACGACCTCCCGCCGGTCGGCAAAGCCGGGGAGCCGGCCCGACGCCGGCGGGGTGGCGGTCACGACGGCGGCGTCTTTGAACCCCTTGACCTGGAAGTGCAGCCCGGGGCCGGCCAGCGAGAGGGTGAACGGGATGTGGTCGCCGACGTAGGCGTTGGCCGGCGTGCCGTCCACCGTGGCCTTGACGTGGCGGGTGGCGACGACGGCCAGGACCAGGTCGACGAGGATGGCGAGGAGGGCGGCGAAGCACACGAAGGCGGCCAGCCGGGAGCCGGTGTTGCGCCACGCCGTCCACCCCACCCCGGCCACGATGAGGGCGCCGGCGGTGCCCATGGTGGCCCGGGTCTGGCGCGTCCAGCCGCCGGCGGGCTGGCGTCGGGCCATCAGGCCCGGGGCGCCGGCACGGTGTCGAGCAGCTCGGCGACCAGCCGCCGGGTGGCGTCGGTCCCCCGCCGGGCCACCGCGCCCAGCCGGTGGGCGAGCACGGCCACCGACACCGCCTTCACGTCGTCGGGCGCCACGAAGTCCCGCCCGCCGATGACCGCGTAGGCCTTGGCCACCTGGACGAGGGTGCGGGCGGCCCGGGGGCTGGCGCCGTGGTCGAGGTCCGGGTGGGCGCGGGTGGCGTCCACGATGTCGAGCACGTAGTCGGCGACCGCCGGCGCCACGTAGGTCGTGTCGACCTCGGCCATCGCCGCGAGCACATCGCCGCCGTCGACCACGGCCTTGAGCTGGTCCAGCGCCGGCGGGCCGCCCTCCCCTTGGAGCACCGCCCGTTCGGCTTCGCGGCCCGGCAGGCCCATGGTGACGACCAGGGCGAAGCGGTCGCTCTGGCCCTCCACCAGCGGGAAGGTGCCGACGTCGCCGTAGGGGTTCTGGGTGGCGACGACGAAGAACGGTGCCGGCAGGGCGTGGGCGGTGCCGTCGACGGTGACCTGACCCTCGGCCATCGCTTCGAGCAAGGCGGACTGGGCGCGGGGCGTGGCCCGATTGATCTCGTCGACCAGGACCACGTTGTGGAAGATCGGCCCGGGGTGGAAGTTCCACTCCTCCCGGGAGCGGTCGTAGACGGTGACACCGGTGATGTCGGCGGGCATGAGGTCGGCCGTGCCCTGCACCCGCCCCGAGGTACCGCCCACCGAGGCGGCCAGGCTCTTGGCCAGGAGCGTCTTGCCCACGCCGGGGACATCCTCCAGCAGTACGTGGCCGCCGGCGAGCAGGCCGGCGGTGACCAGCACGATCTCGTCGCGCTTGCCGAGGACCACGGAGGCGACGTTGTCCACGATCGCCTCGGCCGTTTTCGATGCCGCCGGTGCCATGGGGCCCATTGTGGGACATCGCAGCGGCGGGCGCGGCTTATCGTGGCGCCGTGGCAGAACGCGAGCCCATCGCCGACCCCGCCGACCGCGTCCTGCGCATCGCCGAGAACCTCGTGTATTCGGTCGCCGGCGTGCTCCTGGCCGCCGGGGCGGTCATCGTGCTCGCCGCCGTGTCCTGGCACCTGGTCAGGGACGTCAGCAAGGGCGTGGAGGACGGCGTCACCAACGCCCTCGACGGCCTGCTACTCGTCTTCATCCTCCTCGAGCTGCTGGCAGGCGTGCGGGCCACGATGAAGGAGAAGAAGCTCGTCGCCGAGCCGTTCCTGATCGTGGGCATCATCGCCTCGATCAAGGAGATCGTGCTGCTGACGCTGGAGTCGAAGGACGTCTTCGAGACCGACAACCCCGCCTTCGACAACGCCATGACCGAGATCGCCATCCTGGCCGGCGTGATCGTCCTGCTCTCCATCGCCAGCTTCCTCGTGCGGCGGAAGGAGCGCGAGCCCGAGGAGGAGGAAGAAGCCGGCGCCTCTTGAGTCGGCCATATCGTCCGCCGCCGCTGGGCCCGGGCGGGCGGCCGTTCCGCGGGTGGCGTGTGCTTTCCCTGCTGCTCAGCCTGGGCGCCGGCGCCGTCAACGCGGTGATCCTCCTGTCGGACCGGGCGCCGGGCTTCCTGAGCCGGTTGTCGGCCCGCATCGACGCCGGCGTGAGCCGGGCCGCCGGCGCGGCCGGGGTCGACGTGCCTGGTGCCGCGGTGGGTGTTCCCCGGTCGGACTTCGACGTGCACGTCCTCATCTGGGGCGTGGCCGCCCTGCTGGTCGGCCTGGCCATGTGGTCGTGGGCCTCCCTGGTGATAGGCAGCGCCGGCGTGCTGGTGGCCAGCGCGGCCCTGGAGTTCGCCCAGGAGGCCTACTCGCGTTCGCGCACCGTCCAGCTCCAGGATCTGGCGGGGAACACCCTGGGCGTCGCCACTGGCACGTGCGCGGTCGCCGCCTTCGCCCTGGTCTGGCGGCTGTTCGTCAACCGCGGATCTGGACCAGCGGCTCGTTATTGAGGAAGTACTCGTCCCGGGGGGCCAGATCGCGGTTGAGCCCGTCGTCGGGGATCCGGCGGACCACCGACACCTCGCCCGGCTCGACGGTCGACAGGAACTGCAGCAGCGACGCGGCCTGGGCCGGCGAGAACATCTTCGTCGGCTCCATGGCCCGGAACCGCTCCAGGACGGCGGCCCGGTCGAAGGTGATCGGCTTCTGGCTGGCCACCATGAACTGCGAGCCGTCGTAGCTGGGAACGGTGAAGCGCAGGACGTGGGGAAACACCTCGGTGGCGCTGTTGAGGACCCGCGGCGTGGCCTGCCACTGGGAGACCAGGCCGTCGGCGTCGAGGCGGCTGCGCAGGAGCTCGTAGAACTCCACTGAGTAGAGGTTGCCGCTGAAGGCGGCTTGAGGGCGGACGACGTCGACCGTCAGCACGTCGAAGCGATCCTTGGAGGACAGGAGAAACTTCCGCCCGTCACCGACATGGATGTCGACCCGAGGGTCACTGAGCAGCCTCTCCATTTCCACCGCACCCCGGTCGGCCAGCACGTGGAGAAGGTCGATCTCACCGCCGCAGATCTCCACCACGTCGAGGTGGCCGAGCCGGGGGTCCCGCGACATGCCATAGGGCGTGGCCCCGATTCCGAGGCCGACGGCCATGGCCCGCTTGGGGTCGGGGTGCATGAGCGCAGGAAGGAGGCCGACCAGGACGTGGAAGTCGTCGAAGGGGTGGCCGTTCTGGGAGGTGGCGTTGATGAAGAGGAAGTCCTCGCCCTCTACCTTCTTGAGGGCGTTCACGCAGGCCCGGTCCTCGGAGAGGGCGAAGTCGTCCTCGGGGGCGCTGTGGAAGTAGGCCCAGAGGCGGAAGTTCGACGGGAACACGGCCACGAGCCCCATCAGCAGGGCGAGGGCGCCGGCGGCGTAGGCGGGCCGGCGCTCCCGGGGCGACATGGCGACCGCGGCCAGGCCGGGGAGCAGCAGCAAGCCGGCGAGGAGCCGCAGCGTCCCCGACGTTCCCAGCGCATCGATGAGGACGAACCCCACGAGGAGCGTGCCGGTCACGTTGCCGGCGATGTTGGCGAGGAGCAGCAGGCCGGTCCGCCGGCCCAGGGTGTCGACCCGCTGGGCGACGAGGCGCTGCACGAACGGGAACGAGGCACCCATGGCCAGCACCGGCAGGCCCATGATCAGGAGGGGGCCGAAGACGTGGACGAACCCGACCCGCACGATCTCCCGGAACGAGTCGAACCGGTACCCGCCGACGTTGTAGCCGTCGATGGCGAAGTGGCTCTCGAACGGTCCGTAGACGCCCAGGAGCTTGGGCAGCTCGACGAGCGCGAGCGGCCCCACCAGGGCCAGCACCCCGACGGCGAACTGGATGCCGAGGAACCAGCGGTCCGGCCGCTGAGTGCGGCCCACGAACCGGGAGGCGATGGCCGCGCCGGCGCCGAACAGAAGCAGGTAGATGCACAGGACGTGGCCGAACGTGTAGGAGTTCGACCGCATGAGGGCGTCGACCAGGCGGAAGAACACCAGCTCCAGGCCGAGGGCCACCGCCCCCGTGAGCGCGTAGACCAGGTACCACGGCCAGGCCCGGCCCGCGGGTGCGGGTGCGGCGGCCGGGGTGGTGGCCGGCGCCGGCGCCTCGGCCGTGGCCCGGGCCGCCGTGCGCCAGAGGCTCAGGATGGCGACTGCGGCCAGCAGGTTCAGTGTCCCCGCAAGGCGGACGACTCCCTCGAAGCCCAGGCTGCCGATGAGGATCCAACCCGAGATACCGGCGCCCAGGCCGGCGCCCAGGGTGTTGACCGCGTACAGGCGGCCGACCAGGGGGCCGGCGTCTTCGATGCGCTCGACGACGCCGCGCGACACCAGCGGCAGCGAGAGCCCCATCAGGGTGGTCGGGACGATCAGGAGCAGGAAGTGGAACCCGAAGGCGGCGAGGGTGCCGTCGAGCGAGGGGACGGCCGACCGGTAGACGTCGTAGAAGAGCCAGAGGCTGAACCAGGCGAACAGCCCGATGCCGGCGTTCGACGCCGCGAAGGCCAGCAGCGAGCGGCGGGGGCCGAGCCGGTCGGCCACCACGCCGCCCAGCAGGCTGCCCAGGCCCAGGCCGGCCAGGAACGCGGCGATGACTGTTGTGAAGGAGAAGAGGTCGACGCCGGCGTGCAACGAGATGACCCGTTGCCAGACCACCTGGAGCGTGAGCGCCGAGAAGCCGGTGACGGCGAACACGACGAACAGGACGGTCCTCTGCCGGGAATGCATGCCGGCGCACTATTGCGGATCGGTGCAGGCCGGGGCACGTCGGCCGCTACCGTTGCCCGGGATGCAGTGCCCGCCCCGCCGGCGGAACGCCCCATTCGCGGCCGCCACCTTGCTCAAGGGCCCGCGATCGCCCGGTGGCTCTATCCGGAAGGCGGCCGCACCTACTGCGACACCGATCTCCTCGCATGGGAGTCCGACCACGCCGGAGCTGGTGTAGCCGGGGCAGCTCAGCCGTAGTGGCGCAGCTCGACCATGGTCCCGTCCGGGTCGCGGACGTAGATCGACGTGCCGTCGCCCCGGGCGCCCCAGCGGGTGACCGGCCCCTCGACGACGTCGAAGTCGCCGGCGGCCACGACCGCGGCGAGATCGGTCGGCTCGACCACGAGGCAGAGGTGGTCGACGTTGGTGCCGTCCCGCGTCCCGGCGAGGATGTCGATGATCGTTCCCTCGTCGACTCGCACCGACGGAAAGGGCACCCGGCCCGCTCTCCACTCGTCGACCCGGAGCGCCTCCAGGCGGAGCCGGTCGCGGTACCAGGCGACGGACCGCTCGACGTCGGCGACGACGAGGACGATGTGGTCCATGCCGGTCACGTGCAGCACGGGCCGATCGTACGCCGGCGCTACGGCTTCGCTAGCCGGCGCCCGGCTTCGTGCCTCGGCGAGCGATCGCTCCGAAGGTGCACATGATGAGGAGGCCGGAAGCGGTTGGAGGCGGTCGCCGGTTTGGTCCGACCGTTTGAGCTCCTCCATGAAGGCCTCGACGTGCTCACGCCGGATCGCAGCCACCGACGTCGGCATGCCGGAGCGTTCCAGGAACACGGCCAGCTGGTCGATGGCCTCCCGGTAGGTGCTGATGGTGCGGGGCGAGCGGCCGGCCGCCCGCTGCGAGAGCTCGAAGTCTCGTTGCAGAGCCTTGATGTCGTTTACGCTTGCCTTCGTGACCGCCGATCTGGGCACTTTGCGCCTCCTGGGGAACCCACCGAGTTAAGTAGTGTGAACAGCGGTGTACTCCGGGCGACCGGAGCCTCAGGAGGGACAAAAGCGCAGGTCAGGGGCCATTTTCGGGAACGGGGAGTGGCGCAGTGGTAGCGCACCTGCTTTGGGGGCAGGCGGTCGGGGGTTCAAATCCCCCCTCCCCGACGCAATCACCTTTGCGGGTGTAGCTCAATGGTAGAGCTCCAGCCTTCCACGCTGGCTATGCCGGTTCGATCCCGGTCACCCGCTCTCCTCTCGCTCCGCTCGACCGGCAGCCGGCGCACACCGACATCGCGAGCGTGTATCGCGTCGTGGCCGGCGGCATGGAGCAGGTCACCAAGCCGAGGCGAGAGGCTTTCGTCGAGCAGGAACCTCAAGCGCCGCGGCGGAGGGGGAGCTCTCGCTCACGGACGGCCGCGGCGGCGTACTGCAGCGCTTCGGTGATGTCGCCTGCCTCGAGGTCCGGGTAGTCGGCGAGGATCTCCTGCACGGTCATGCCCTCCGCGACCATGCCGACGACGGTGGCCACGGGGATGCGCAGGCCCCGGACGCAGGGAACACCGCCCATCTTGTCTGGCTCGACCGTGATTCGCTCGAAGCGCATGGCCCCTCCTCGACGGCAATCGTACGTCGCGACCGGTTCGGTAGGCGCTCTGGACAGGCTGGACGCTGGCGTCTCGTGGATCCGCCGGTAGCCTCGCCGCCGATGGTGCCGGCCGACGAGGGCTCACAGCCCGACGAGGGCCTGCCTCCCAACCTGGGCCGATCGGCCGTCGTCATGGCCGTCGGCACCACGCTGTCGCGGCTCACCGGCCTCGGGCGGTTGATGGCGATGGCGTTCGCCCTGGGCGTGATGGAACGGGGCCGGCTGGCCGACTCCTACAACATCGCCAACACCATGCCCAACGTGATCTACGAGCTGATCCTGGGCGGGGTCCTCACCTCGGTGTTCATCCCGGTGCTGGTCGAGGAGCTGCGCAGGAAGCGCGACGACGACGCGTGGAGCTCGGTGTCGGCCCTGGTCACGACGTCGGCAGTTGCCGTGACGGCCATCACCGTGCTGGCCGTCCTGTTCGCCCCGTGGATCATCCGCCTCTTCACCTTCCGCCTGTCCGGGGCCGAGCAGGCCCAGCAACAGGAGCTGGCGACATTCTTCCTTCGCATTTTCGCCCCTCAGATCGCCTTCTATGGCATCGCAGCGATCGCCGGCGGCCTGCTCAACGCCCATGACCGGTTCGCGGTACCGATGTTCGCCCCCATCCTCAACAACGTCGTCGTCATCGCCACTTTCGTGGCGTTCGGCGTCATCGTCTCGGGGACATCGGACGACCCTGCCCAGTCGCAGAAGCTGCTCCTTGCCGTCGGGACGACGGCAGGCGTGGCCCTCATGGCCCTGGCGCACTGGCCGTCGGTCCGCAAGCTCCCCGGCAAGCTGCGATGGCGACCTGACTTCCGGCACCCCGCAGTCCGCAAGCTGGCCCGGCTGTCGGTCTGGACCATCGGCTACGTCGTGGCCAACCAGATCAGCTTCAGCGTCGGCCTCGTGCTGGCGAACGGGGTGCAGGGTGGCGCCACGGCCATGTTCATCGCCTTCGCCTTCTTCCAGCTCCCCTACGGCATCGCTGCGGTCTCGATCATGACCGCCCTGGTGCCCCGGATGTCGGCGCAGGCGGTGGAGGGCGACGAGGAGGGCTTCGGAGCCTCGGTCGGCAGCGGACTGCGGCTGATGGGCGTCGTACTGCTGCCGGCGACGGTGGCCTACCTGGTGCTGGCCCGGCCGCTGGTCACCACCCTCCTCGAGCACGGGGTGATGAGCGCGGACAGTAGCGAGCTCGTCGCCGAGGTGCTCCAGATGTTCGCCCTGGGCCTCGTTCCGTTCTCCTTTTACCTGCTCCTACTCCGGGCGTTCTACGCCCGCCAGGACGCGAAGACGCCGACGCTCGTCAACGTCGTGCTCAACACCGTTTACGCCGTCTTCTCCCTCATCTTCTTCCCGGCGCTTCGGGTCCAGGGCCTGGCCCTGGCCCATTCCCTCTGTTACGTCAGCGGGGCGGTGCTGGCCGGCGTCCTCCTGTCCCGGCGCATCGGTGGGCTCGATATCGGCCGGACCTTCGGGGCTCTCGGGCGGGCCGCCGCCGCCTCGGCGGTGGCCTCTGGCGCCATGATCGCGGCCGTGGCGGGGGTGGACTCGGTCATGGGGCCGAGCGGCGAGCGGGCGCTGGTGCAGCTGGTTGTCGGGGGCCTGGCCGGCGGGGTCGCCTTCCTGGTTGCGGCCAGGGCCCTCCGGGTCGAGGAGCTGGACATGCTGCGCAACCTCCTTCCGGGCCGCCTTCGATCTTCATCGGGCCTGCGGTAGTTTTCCGGTGGTGAGTAGGCGGATGGTCGTCCTGGCGGTGGTCCTCCCCGTGACGCTGCTGCTGGTGGCCGCGGGCACGATCGGCGCCCTGGCGGTCGACCGCCAGGCCCGGCGCACCCTGCCGTCGGGCGCCTTCATCCAGGGTGTCGACGTCGGCGGCCTGCGGTTCGGCGAGGCGGTGGCCAAGGTGCGGGAGAAGGTGGAGGCGCCCCTCCACCGCCCGGTGACCCTCACCGTGGACACGTTCAAGACCCAGACGACGCCTTGGGACCTCGGTTACCGGGTCGACGTCTCCGCCGCCGTGCGCCAGGCCATGGGGTCGCGAGCCGAAGGAAACATCGTGTCGAGGGTCTCCTCGCAGCTGTTCTCCTCGGGCGGGCCGGCGCCCTACATCGAGGTCAAGCCGGCATGGGGCCCGGGTCGCCTCGAAGAGGTGGTGACCGCCGCCGGCAAGATCATTGGCACCGCCCCCAAGGACGCCGACATCGACATCTCGACCGGCTGGGTGAAGATGGTGCCCGAGAAGGCGGGCAAGGAGATCGACATGGAGGCGTCGAAGCGGGCCGTGATGGACGGCGTCCTGCTGGGCGACGCCACCGTGAAGATGGTGGCCCGGCCGGTGAAGGCGCCGGCCGACCCCAGACTCGACAAGGTGATCCTCGTGCGGGCCGGCGAGAACATGCTGTACCTCTACGAAAAGGGCCAGATCGTGAAGCAGTGGCCCGTCGCCACCGGCGCCAAGGGCTACCTGACCCCCGAGGGCGTGCACCGGATCACCCAGAAGCTCGTCAACCCGTCGTGGCACAACCCGGGCAGCGCCTGGGCCCGCAGCCTCCCGAAGGTGATCGGTCCCGGGCCGAACAACCCGCTGGGTACCAGGGCGCTCCGGCTCGACGCCCCGGCCATCCTCATCCACGCCACGGCGAACCGGGGGTCGATCGGCTACAGCGAGTCGCACGGCTGCATCCGGATGACCGAGGAGAACGAGGCCGAGCTGTTCTCACTGGTCGAAGTGGGTACCCGCGTGGCCGTCGTGCAGGTGGCCCCACCCCGGGCCAAGGGCGCCGCTCCGATCGACGCCACCGCGTTCTAACCCCGTTCTGGTTGCACTTACCCGCGCATGCGCCGGTCAAGTGCAACCAGAACGAAGGGCTAGATCGTTTGGTTGGCCAGCCTCAGGGCGGCGGCGCTGGCCTTGCGGAGGTGGGCCAGCCGGCCGGCGTCGAGGCGCTCGCAGATCCAACCCCAGTGGATCGACACCCAGTCGCCGGCGCTCAGGTCGTCGGCGAAGCCCCGGCCTTCGAAGGTCCGCAGGACCCGCTCGGCCCGGGACTCGCCCAGTGCCAGCTTGCCATCGACGAGGACCAGTGGCTGGCGGTCGACGGTCACGCTGGCGCCGTCGACTGCGGTGACCTGGCCCCAGCTGATCCGGCAGTTCTCCATGGCGGCCATGCCCACCGAATCGGCTTCCAGGTGGCGGTAGACGTCGAGCACGTGGAACAGGTGGTACGGCTTGGCGCCGGCCGGCGGCTTGCGCAGAACCTGGTCGCGGAGCTTGGCCGGCAGGTGATTGCCGAAGCGCTCCTCGAGCGACCGGTAGAGGTCGCCGGCCTCCACCCGGTCGAGCAGGTCGTTGCCGATCCAGTAGGCCTCGACCACCCGGGGGTCGAACGGGTCGCCGATCCCATTGGCGGCGGCGATGGTGCGCAGGTAGGGGACAGCGCCGGTGAACTTGACCAGGAGCGGAGCCAGGCGGGGGTCGGGCCGGCCCTCGACCGCGTGCTCGAACAGCACCTCGTTCTCGTTGCCGCCGCAGTAGCCCAGGTTGTTGGGCATGAAGGCGTAGCGGATGAAGAGGAGCAACCCCGAGGGCGGGGCGGCGGGAGGCGCCGCGGGCATGGCTTCAGTCTCGCGCCACCGGAGCGAGAGCACCGAGCCGGCCTGTCGGCCCAGCCGGAGCGCAGCGGAGGCCTCGCCGGAAGGCCACCGGGGCGAGGTGCGGTTCGCGACCAGTGTGGAACTCCCGCTTCAGTTCTCGCCCGAGTGGGCCGAAAGACCTAGTGGCGATGCCAACTGCACTGCGCGATCCTGTAGGGCCTCGTCAGCCACAACTCCCGCCTGGGAGCGGTCTTGGCACGGATTCCTGGAGAGGCCGATGCGACTTTCCATCCTGACAAGACCGGAAGTGATCGCATTCACAATTCTGATCATCGGGACGGCTATCGTGACTCTCCGAATGACACGTCCGGGAGGCCGGTTCTCCGGCCGGCGCAAAGGCGGCGGTCGCGCAGTTGCCACTGCCGGCGGCGGCGAGACGGCATTCAAGGTCGAGCAGGTCGACCGCAACGACCCCAAGTCCCGTCTGGAGTCGGTCACTTTCGCCGACGTCGCCGGCCTGGACGAAGCCATCGCCGAGCTGCGGGAGGTCGTCGACTACCTGCGCGACCCTCACCGGTACGAGCGCCTGGGCGCCCACATGCCCAAGGGCGTGCTGCTCTACGGCCAGCCCGGCTGCGGCAAGACGCTCCTGGCCCGGGCCCTCGCCGGCGAGACCGGCGTGCCGTTCTTCTACATGTCGGCCACCAGCTTCGTCGAGAAGTTCGTCGGCCTCGGCGCCTCCCGCGTTCGCCAGCTCTTCGACTCGGCCAAGCACTCGGCGCCCTGCATCATCTTCATCGACGAGCTCGATGCCATCGGCCGCCACCGCAGCGCCGATACCAGCGGCGAGCGCGAGTTCGACCACACCCTCAACGCCCTACTCGTCGAGCTCGACGGGTTCGCCGGCTCGACGGGCGTGATGATCATCGGCGCCACCAACCGGCCCGAGCTGATCGACACCGCCCTCATGCGGCCCGGCCGTTTCGACCGCCGCATCCAGGTCGACCGGCCCGACCGCACCGGCCGGGAGAAGATCCTCCGTCTCCACGCCGACGCCCGACCGGTCTCCCGCCGGGTCGACTGGGGCGAGGTGGCGGCGCACACCGCCGGCCTTACTCCCGCCGAGCTGGCCAACATCGTGAACGAGGGCTGCCTCCTCGCGGCCCGCCGTCACCGTGACCGGGTCGCTCCGGAGGACATCGACGAGGCCGTTTCCCGGGTCCTGGCCGGCACCCGCAGCGCCAAGCTCATGTCCGACGACGAGAAGGAGCTGATCGGCGTGCACGAGGCGGGCCACGCCCTGCTCTCCGTGCTGTTGCGGGGCGTCCAGCCGCCGTCGCGGGTGTCGATCGTCAACCGGGGCGCCGCCTTCGGCCGCTCACCGTGGTCGACCACCGATGACCGGGAGGTCCTCACCAAGCGCGAGCTCATGGCCCAGCTGATCGTCCTCATGGGCGGGCGGGCCGCCGAGATGCAGGTCTTCGGTCAGCCCAGCACCCGGGCCGAGGACGACCTCGAGCACGCCGCCGGCCTGGCCCGTCGCATGGTGGAGCGCCTAGCCATGACCGGCCGGTTCGAGCTGGCCGGCCGTACCGACGAGGGCATCCGGGGCAAGGACGAGGGCGAGGGGTCCAAGGAGGTCCGGGAGCTGCTGGAGAAGGCCGAGCAGGCCGCCCGCACCATCCTGGGCGACAACGCCAACGACCTGCGCACCATTGCCGAGACCCTCGTGCTCAAGGAAACGCTGACCGCCGCCGAGCTCCAGGACATCGTCCGAGGCGGCGGAGGAGGCGGCGGCGCCATGGAGCTGAGCAGCTAGAGGTTTGGCGCGCCCGGCGGCCGCCGGATCAGAAGCAGATGAACAAGATGCAGTTCTTGGCCTTGGCGGCGGCCGGCGGCGGGCCGGCTACCGCGTCCAGGTAGAGCGGGGTGCCGTCCCAGCCGGCGATGACCGGGTGCTGAGCGCCCTGCTTCTGGCCGGCGGTGAGCAGCGGCGCCCGGTGGGCGGCGTAGCCCCATGCCTCCTGGATCGAGATGCGGCGGTCGCCGTTGGTGTCGGCCGCGCCCTTGATCAGGCCCTGCTCCACCATGAGGAGGGTGAAGACCGACTGGCGCATCTCCGGGATCTCGTAGGACTTCTCGTTGGCCCGGGAGGAGGCGGTGAACAGGCGGTTGGGGGCGGAGATGCCCTCGTCGAAGCCGGCGGCCTCGCAGCCCGAGATGTCGACCCAGGCCTGGCCCTTGAGCTGACGGATCTTGCCGGCCAGCTCGGTGTCGGCGATGAAGGCGTTGTCGTGCGGCCACAGGTACTCGGTGGAGCCCACCTGCTTGACGTGGCCGGAGTAGTGGAAGACCGACATGCCGTTCGGGGTGCTGTGGTCGACCAGCCACTGCAGGCCGGCCCGGATGGTTCCCGCCGTCGCCCCGCTGTCGGTCAGAACCTTGATGTGGTCGTCAGCCCAGCCCGCGTTGAGGAGGGCCTGGCGGACATCGGCGGCGTCATTGACCGCTCCGTAGTTCGGGCGGGTGCCCCCCTGGAACCGGTCGACGCCCACGATGAGCGCCCACCGCTCACCTGCTGCCGGCGCCGGCGCCGCGGAGGCAGCGGGTGCCGCCAGCACCCCGCCGAGGACGCCAGCGAGCAGGAAGAACAACAGCAGGACGCGTCGCATGCCAGATTCTGCACCACGAGTGGGTCGGGGGGACAGAGCCTGACCGCATGGGCAGTCGAGCACCGACCTGCGATCCTGACCTCCGTCGGGTCAGGGGTCGAAGCGGTAGCCCACCCCGCGCACGGTCGTGATCCAGCGCGGGTGGTCCGGGTCGGGCTCGATCCGCCGGCGGATGCGGCGGATGTGTTCGGTAACGGTGTCGGGGTCCTGCCACTCCTCCGAGGAGTCCCAGACCTTGGCCAGGAGCTGCTGGCGGGAGAACACCTGGCGGGGAGAAGCGGCGAGGAAGGCCAGTAGGTCGAACTCGCGCGCCGTGGTGGTGACCACCTGGCCGTTGGCGGTGACCTCGCGAGTGCCGAGATCCAGGGAAAGACCTTCGAACTGGAGGTTGGACTGGGGTGAGGTGGTCCGAGTGCGACGCAGGAGCGTGTTGATCCGGGCCGTGAGCTCGCCGGGCGAGAAGGGCTTGACCACGTAGTCGTCGGCCCCGAGCTTCAGCCCGAGGATGCGGTCCGCCTCGCTGCCCCGGGCGGTCAGCAGGATCACCGGAACATCGCTGTCCTGGCGGAGCCGGGTCAGGACGTCGAGCCCGTCCTGGGTCGGCAGCATCAGATCGAGCAGGACGAGGTCGGGATGGAAGGCGGCGATGGCGGCCAGGGCCGAACCCCCGTCGCGTACCTGCTCGACCGAGAAGCCCTCGATCTCCAGGTACCGGGTCAGGAGCATGCGGACCGTCTCGTCGTCGTCGACGACGAGCACCTTTCCAGCCGAACCGTCCGACGCAGTCACGCCAACAGGGTAGAAGTTGGGACAGGGTTGGGGTGCCGTGGGTCTGCGCGTGGGGACCGCGGCCGATCCTGTCCGCACATGTGCGCTCCCTCGAGACCGGGATCCTGGTCAAGCCGGAGGTCGAACCTGTCGATAGAGACACGGGGATTGGATGTGGCCGACGAGGGAGCCAGGAATGAGACAGGACCGAACGGCAGTGGTCCGGCCCGAGGAACGACCGGACAGCGACATCGGTGAAGTGGACGAGACGGTGGTCGCGCCTCCCGCCGTCGACGAGATCGTCATCGAGCAGCTGGCGAGCATCACCGATGGCCAGGGGCACAGCGTCCTCGGCGAGCTCCTGGGCGCCTTCCTCGGCGCAGTCCCGGACCGCCTGGACGCGATCGACCGGGCCGCCAGCGCCGGCGAGATGGTGGCTGTCGCCGACCAAGCCCACGCCCTCACGGGCAGTGCCGCCAGCTTCGGCGCCCGGGGAATGGCCGACCTGTGCCGCAAGCTGCGGGTCGCCGCCCAGGGCGGCGATCAGGAGGCGACGCGGCGGTTGGTGAGCGCGCTGCACGCCGAGTTCCCGAGGGTGCGAGCCGGGCTGGTGGCGTTCCGGAGCCGAACATGAACGTCGTCGTCGTCGACGACGATGCCCTGGTCAGGCTGGTCTTGGCCAAGGCGGTGAGCAGCACGGGCCATGTCGCCATGCCCACCGACAGTGGCGAGGGGGCGCTCGACCTGGTCCACTCGCAGTCGGTCGACGTCGTCGTCAGCGACTGGATGATGCCGGGCATGTCCGGCTTGGACCTGTGCCGGCGGATCCGCAGCCGCGACGCCATGGAATACGTCTACTTCATGCTGGTCACCGCGCTCGACGACAGCGAGCACGCGCTGGCCGGGATCGCCGCCGGCGTCGACGACTGCCTGGTCAAGCCGGTCCGGCCGTTCGACTTGAAGCTGCGCCTGATGGTCGCCGAGCGGGTCACCGACCTGCACCGGCGGCTGGCCGCACGCCAGCGGGGCCTGGAGCGCTCGAACGTCGAGATGGCGGCTACCGCCCGCCTGGATCCGTTGACCGGGCTGGGCAACCGCCTGAAGATGGCCGAGGATCTGGAGATCTTCAAGTCCCGCCGGGACCGCTACCACGAGCCCTTTGGCGTCGCCCTGTTCGACATCGACCACTTCAAGTCCTTCAATGACGCCGCCGGCCACCTGGCCGGCGACAAGGCGCTGCGCCAGGTCGCGTCCCTCATCCGCAAGGAGCTGCGCGAGGCGGACATGGCGTACCGGTTCGGTGGCGAGGAGCTGTTGGTCGTGCTGCCCGCCGGCGTGCGCCGGGTGGCGGCCGCAGCCGAGCGCATCCGGAAGGCGGTGGAGCAGGCGGCTATCCCGCACCCCGGCCGGCCCGGCCCGGAGACCGTCGTGACCGTGAGCGTGGGGGTAGCCGCCGCCGAGGGTGACGCCGAGTCGTACCTGCTGGCGGCCGACGCCGCCCTGTACAAGGCGAAGTCGGAGGGTCGCAACCGCATGGCGGTCGCCGGCCGTTGGTTCGCCATCCCGGAACTCGCCTCGCCGTGAGCCGGCGCCCGGAGGCCAGTATCAGCGACTCGGATCTGGTCGCCATCCGGGCCGCTGCCCTGGTCCGCGTGGCGCTGGCCGTGCTGGTGGCAGGCACGGGGCTGGTCGGCGCCGGGCGGTGGGACGGACCCATGGGCACGTTCTTCCTGATCGCCGGAGGGCTGTGGCTGTCGTGGACGGCCGTGCTCCTCGTGGCCGGCATCGGCCGCCCGGGCCGCCGGCGCCTGCAGCTCGCCACCTACGGGGGGCCGCTTGGCGACGTCGCCGTGATCTTCGCCGCCCAGTCCCTGGTGCCCAGGGCGTGGGGCGTTCTGCTGCTGGCCGACGCCCTGGCCGTGAGCGTCGCCGCATGGCTCTGGCGGGGCCGCCAGGCGTGGTTCCTCCTCGGCGCCTCCGTCGCGCTCACCATGGCGGCCCAGACCGTCGTCGCGCCCGACGAGCGCCAACCCGCCGGCCTTTTGGCCGTCTTCGCCCTGGCCATGCTCGGCCTGATGCTCATCGTGGGCCGGATCGCCCGGACCCACCGGGTGGCGGCGGTGACCTCTCACCACTTCCGGCAGAAGGCGGAGACGATCCTCAACCGGGTGGCCGACGGCATCGTGGTCACCGACGGCCATGGGATCGTGATGCAGACCAACCCGGCCGGCGAGCGCCTCATGGGCGCCGAGGGTTCGTTCGTGATCGGCATGCCCTGCATCCGTGCCCTGGGCCTCCACGAGGGCGAACGCCTCCTCGACTGCCGCAAGAGCTGCCCCCTCCTCCTCGGCGGCCCGGTCGGCGACCCGGGCCCAGGCCGCGACGTGTGGCGCGAGCTCTCCGATGGCCGGCGCCAGCCCCTTCTGGCCAGCGCCTTCGCCGTCACTGACGAGCAGGGCGGCGTGGAGGTCGTCCACTCCCTCCGGGACATCACCCGGCTCAAGGAGGCCGACGAGGCCAAGACCCTCTTCCTGGCCACGGCGTCGCATGAGCTGAAGACGCCGGTCACCGTTATCGCCGGCTTCGCGGAGACCATCCTCGCCTATCCCAACATGGCACCCGAGCGCCGGGCCGAGGCCGTCGAGGCCATCCGCCGGGGGGCGACGGAGCTGGCCTCGATCGTCGACCGGCTGCTCCTGTCCAGCAAGATCGAGAGTGGGCGGGTCCACGTCGACGTCCATCCCGTCGACGTGCGGGCCCTTGTCATCGAGCGGTCCAACGCCTTCCAGGACGCATCCGGCCGCTACATCGTCCGCCTGGTCGCCGACGAGGGACTCGTGGCCGTGGCCGACCTCCTCGCGCTCCAGACCGTCGTCGACCACCTCCTCGACAACGCGGTCAAGTACTCCGACGGCGGGCCGGTGGTGATCCGGGGGCGCAGGCTCGAGCGGAGCGTCGAGGTCACGGTGAGCGACATCGGGATCGGGATGGACGAGGAGCAGGCCCGCCGCTGCTTCGACAAGTTCTGGCAAGCCGAGTCCACCGACGTCCGCCGGTTCGGCGGCACCGGAATCGGCCTCTACATCGTGTCGTCATTGGTCGACGCCATGGGTGGGTCCATCGCCGTCGACACCGCCGTCGGGCGGGGGAGTACGTTCACCGTCACCCTGCCGTCGATGGCGGTGCCCGACGACGCCGCCGGCGCCGGGGACGGAACGGGCGACTTGATGCGCCAGGTCGGCGCCCTCTCGAGGGGGAATGCATGAAAGCGCTGGTAGTTGACGACGCCCCGGACATCCGACTCCTTGCCGACCTGGTGCTCTCGATGGCCGGCTTCACCGTCACGGCGGCGTCGAGTGGCGGCGAGGCGCTCCAGAAGCTGGCCTCCGGCGACCTGCCCGACATCGTGCTGCTCGACGTGCAGATGCCGGACGTGGACGGCTGGGAGACGTTGACCCGCGTGCGGGCGACCCCCCGCACCACCGAGCTCCCCGTGGTGCTCTGCACCGTCAAGGGGCTGCCGGAGGACAACCTCAAGGGATGGTCGTTGGGCTGCGATGGTTATCTGGGCAAGCCGTTCGACATCGGCGGTCTGGTCGACGAGCTCGATGCGGTCCTGAAGCGCACGCCGGCCCAGCGCCTGGTATTTCGCCGGGCCCGGGTCGCGGACCTGCAGCGAGCGAACGCCTAGCTGTCCCGGGCGGCCGGCGACATCGGCGGCTCGCCCGGGACAGCTTCTTCTGGCTAGTACGCCGTCTTCACGACGTGCCAGGTGCCGCCGACGCCGTCGCCCTTCACGTCCCCGGGGGCGGTGTCGGCCGCGTAGTAGTAGAGCGGCTTGCCGTCCCAGTTGACCTGCATCTTGGTGGCGTCGTCAGGCCGGGGGGCGACAGTCAGCAGGCTGACGCCCGGGCCGGCGATGGGCGCGGTCACGCCGGCGGGCAGGAGCAGGGGCGGCCAGGTGGCGGCGCAGTTGCCGACGCAGGTGCTGGCCGGGCCGGTGTCGCGGTCCCAGGTGTAGAGGGTCTTGCCGGCGCCGTCCACCAGTACGGTCCCCAGCGACGAACTGGCGGTGGCCACATGCGCCTTGGCCGCTGCGGTCGTCGGCGTCTGAGCCACCGTGGTGGCCGTCGTGCCGCCGGTCTGGCCGCCGGCGGAGGTGGTGGTCGAGTCGTCGTCGTCGCCACAGGCGGCCATGCCCATGGCCAGGGTGGCGCTCAGCACCACTGCGGACAGTCTGCGAGCTCGCATGCGTTTCCTCCCGTGTCGTTCGTCGCGCTCGGTCATCCCTACGGCCGGCGCCGGCCCAGGGATTGCGGCAATCTCCGGAGGCGGCTGCCACGTACCCTTCGAGCAATGTCGACCGCCTCCGACGACACCCTCCTGGCGAGCTTCGCCCTGGGTGACCCGGACGCGGCCGCCGCCTTCATCCGCCGCTACCAGGGCCGGGTCTACGGCCTGGCCCGGTCCATGGTGGGAGACCCGGACCTGGCCGAGGACGTGGCGCAGGAGGCGTTCCTGCGGGCGTGGCGCAACGCCCAGGCGTACGACTCCCGACGGGGGTCCGTACACACCTGGATGCTGGTCATCACCCGGAGCCTGGCGATCGACGCCATGCGCCTGCGCCGTGCCCAGCCGGTCGACCCCAAGACCTTCGTCAACCTCGACCTGCGGGCGCCCGCCGGCGGTGGCCCCGAGGTCGCCGCCGAGACCAGCGCCGGCGTGCGCGAGGTGCGGGCCGCGCTCGACGACCTGCCCCCCGAGCAGCGCCAGGCGCTCCTGTTGGCCGCCCTGTGCGGGCGGACGGCGGCGGAGATCAGCGAGATCGAGTCGATCCCGCTGGGAACGGCGAAGACGAGGATCCGGACTGGGATGCAGAAGGTCCGCGCGTCGATGGCGCGGAGGAGGACAGAACCGTGACGTACCCCCAGCGCAGCGACCCAGGGACACAGCCGTGAGATGCGCCGAGCTTGAGGAGCTCGCCAGCGAGCTGGCCCTGGGGACGATCTCCGGCGCCGAGCGGGCTCGCGCCCTCGACCACCTCGCCGGCTGCACCGCCTGCCGTGACCTGGTCGACGACCTGGCCGGCGTGGCCGACCGCCTGCTGCTGCTGGCGCCCGTGGCCGAGCCCCCGCCCGGGTTCGAATCGAAGGTGTTGTCCCGGATGGGCGGCGCGAACCCGGTGCGTGAGCTGCGGCCCCGCCGCCGGCGGCTGCTCGTGGGGGTGGCGGCTGCGGCCCTCGTCGCCGGCCTTTCCACCGCCGGCGCGGCGTGGATGACGGGCGAGTCCCAGCGCCCGACGGAGATCCGTACTGCGCTGGCGGCCGACAACGAGGGCCGGTGGCGGTGCCGGGCGGTCGTCTACGGCGAGAAGCCGACCTGGCTTGTGGTCAGCCTCGACCGGATGGACGGGTCGAACAGCGCCTACTCAGTCGAGGCGGTGCCCGCCGGCGGCGCTGCGCCGGTCAAGGTGGGCACGTTCAATCTCGAGCAGGGCCACGGCACCTTGGCCCGGCAGCTGGAGCTGCCGGCGGGGGACCTGGCGTCGGTCCGGGTCCTCGACGCCGGCGGCCGCGTCCGCTACGAGATGTTCTTCGATTCCGAGCCGTAACGGCACGCGTCAGGTGGCGCCGGCCCGCCGGCGTTCAAGCACATCCTCCAGCCGGGCGAGGACGTCGGTGGTCGGTGCCACCTTGGCGTTCTCGTAGTCGGAGATCCGTGCGGCCGACGTGCCAGCGGCGGCGGCCAGGTCGCGCATCGACAACCCCGCTGAGCGGCGCAGGTTGCGGAGGTGGTCGGCGTAGCGGCGCCGACCGGCCATGGTTTGCCGCTCACGTTCCCGGCGCAGCACCTGCTCGAGGATCCGGTCGACGCCGTAGTGGCTGTCGAGCCCCACGATCTCTTCGACGGTGCGGGCCAGCGGGCCCCACGGGTCCTGGGCCAGCGCGGCGGCAACGCGCCGCCAGTCCGACAGGGTGCCGCGGTCGATGAGAACCTCGATCGCTTCGGGGGGCCACGTGTCGAGCGGGGCGGACTCGTCGACATCGACGTTGCGGAAGGAGGTCATTGCCCGGTCTTCCAGTCGTTTCGTCATCGATGAGTCCTTGGGCGCAGGCTCGGCGAACTGCCGGGCAACCTGTGTGGCGACCAGTCATCGAGCGCTTCGGGGGTTTCGAGAACGGCGTCATGATGTTATCTGATAAGGAAACGGCCATGCCGCCGAGACCTTCCTGATCCGTGCGGCGATGCGCCAGCAGCGGAGAGCGCCCTCGGTAGGATTCGAACCTACGCACCCGCCTCCGGAGGGCGGTGCTCTATCCCCTGAGCTACGAGGGCCTGCTCCGGCCTTGATGGTATCTCCCAGCTGGTAGGTGTCGGGCGCCGGTAGGATCTCGGGGTGGGCAAGCTGACCGTGCTGGTGATCGACGACGATCCCGTCATCCTCGAGCTCCTGCGGGTCAACTTCGAGATCGAGGGCCTCCACGTCATCTGCGCCTCCGACGGCGAGGAGGGCTTTCGCAAGGCCCAGACCGAGCAGCCCGATATCGTGATCTCCGACATCATGATGCCGAGGCGCGACGGGCTCCAGCTCCTCACCGATCTCAAACGCGATCCCACGACCTCGGACCTGCCGGTGATCCTGCTGTCGGCCAAGGCCCAGAAGGCCGAGGTCCAGCAGGGCCTCGACCTGGGCGCCGACGACTACATCACGAAGCCCTTCGACCCGCTCGAGCTGATCGATCGGCTCAACGCGGTCATGACGCGATCCCGCCGTTAACCCCACTCCCATGCCGAAGATCCAGGACATTCTGACCTCCTCCCTGCGCGGCGCGCTGGTGGCGCTGGGCGTCGATCCGGTGCCCGAGCGCATCCCCGTCGAGCGCTCGAACCGCCCCGAGCTGGGCGACTGGTCCTCCAGCGTGGCCCTTGCCGCGGCCAAGGCCAGCGGGCGGAACCCCCGGGAGCTGGCCGACGCGCTGGTGGCCCGAATGGGCGCCGACCCGCCGGCGTACGTGGCGACGATGAACGTCGCCGGCCCGGGTTTCGTCAACTTCAAGCTCCACGACCGGTGGTTGCACGACTGCCTCACTGAGGTGGTCGAGGCCGGTGTGGCCGGCTACGCCCGCCACGATCTCGGCCACGGCGAGCGGGTCAACGTCGAGTTCGTGAGCGCCAACCCGACCGGGCCCCTTCATGTCGGCGCCGGCCGCTGGGCCGTCTACGGCGACGCCCTCTGCCGGATCCTCGAGCGGTGCAACTACAGCGTGCACCGTGAGTACTACGTCAACGACCGGGGCCTCCAGGTCGGCCTGCTCGGCGCTTCGTTGGCGGCGGCGAAGGCGGGCCAGCCAATCCCGGACGACGGCTACAAGGGCGAGTACGTCGCCGAGTGGGCCGCCGAGATGCCCGACGACGCCGATCCGGTGGCCTGGGCCCGAGAGCGGGCGGTTGCCGACATCCGCAGCGCCCTCGGGTCGCTGGGCGTGGAGTTCGACACCTGGTTCAGCGAGCAGTCCATGGTCGACTCGGGCGCCATCGAGGCCGCTCTCAGCGACCTGCGGGCCTCCGGCCTGGTCTACGAGGCCGATGGGGCTACCTGGCTGCGGACCACCGACCTGGGCCTGGCCAAGGACGAGGTGCTCCTGAAGACCGGCGGCGAGCCCACGTACCTGCTGGGCGACCTCGCCTACCACCGGGACAAGTTCACCCGGGGCTTCACCCGGCTGATCGACATCTGGGGGGCCGACCACCACGGCCACATCGGACGGCTCAAGGCCGGCGTCCAGGCCCTCGGCCACGACCCTGCCGAGTTGGAAATCGTGCTCGGCCAGCTGGTGACCATCCTGAAGGGCGGCAACGTCGTCCGGATGGGCAAGCGGAGCGGCACGTTCGTCGAGCTGGCCGAGGTGGTGGAGGAGGTCGGGCCCGACGTCGCCCGGCTGACGTTCCTGCTCCAGTCCATCGACACCAAGCAGACCTTCGACCTCGACGCCGTCGTGTCCAAGTCCATGGACAACCCGGTGTTCTACGTCCAGTACGCCCACGCCCGGATCGCATCCATCTCGCGGGTGGCGGCGGAGAAGGGCGTGCAGCGGTACCCGCTGGAGATCGTCGACCTGTCGGGGCTCGAGCACCCGCGCGAGCTTGACCTCCTGCGCAGCCTCGGCGAGCTGCCCGAGGTGGTGGCCGACGCCTGCCGCACCCGGGCCCCCCACAAGGTCGCCACCTGGGTGCGGGAGCTGGCCGGGCGGTTCCACGGCTTCTACCACGACTGCTACGTCATGGGGGAGGGCGTCACCCACGAGCAGACCCAGGCCCGGTTGTGGCTGGTGGAGTCGACCCGGATCGGCCTGGCCATCGGGCTCGACCTCCTCGGGGTCAGCGCGCCCGACTCGATGTGATCCACCCTCTGCCGCGCCACGTCCTGCCCGATTCGGCGCGGGTCGGGCCGGACGGGCGTTTGACGGTCGGCGGCTGCGATGTGCTCGCGCTGGCGGAGGAGTACGGCACGCCGGTCTTCGTCTACGACGAGGACCACCTGCGGTCCCGGTGCCGGGAGGCGGTCACCGCCTTCGGCGACGGTGTGGCCTACGGGTCGAAGGCGTTCCTGTGCATGGCCATGGCCCGCCTGGTGCACGAGGAGGGCATGCGGGTCGACGTGGCCACCGGCGGCGAGCTTCATGTGGTGCTGGCCGCCGGCGTGCCCCCGGAGCGGATCGTCCTCCACGGCAACAACAAGTCGGTCGAGGAGCTGCGGCGGGCCCACGAGCTGGGCGTGCGGGTGGTCGTCGACTCCTTCGACGAGCTGGCCCGGCTGGAGGCGCTGTCCGAGGCCTCGGGCCGGCCGACCCGGGTGATGGTGCGGGTCACGCCCGGCGTGGAGGCGCACACCCATGAGTACGTGATGACGGGCCAGACCGACTCCAAGTTCGGCCTCGGCGTGGCCTCCGGCGACGCCGGCCGGGCCGTCGAGCATTGCCGGCTGCATCCCGCGTTCGACCTGGTCGGCGTGCATGCCCACATCGGCAGCCAGATCTTCCTGCTGCGGTCGTTCGAGAAGGCGGTCGAGGTACTGGCCGACTTCGTCGAGCCGCTCGACGTCGAGGAGCTGTGCCTGGGCGGCGGGCTGGGCGTGCCCTACGTCGAGGGCGAGGAGGCGCCGACGATCACCGAGTGGGCCGGCGTCCTGCACGCGGCCTGCGCGTCGGCCGGCATCACCGCCCGGATCACCGTCGAGCCCGGCCGGGCCATCGCCGCCGGCGCCGGCCTCACCCTGTACCAGGTGGGCACGGTGAAGGAGATCCCGGGCGTGAGGACGTACGTCTCGGTGGACGGCGGCATGAGCGACAACCCCCGTCCGGTGCTCTATGGCAGCGGCTACGAGGCCTTCCTGCCCCGTTCGACGCTGGCGCCGCGTCCCCGGACGGTCACCGTCGTCGGCAAGCACTGCGAGTCGGGCGACATCGTCGTGCGCGACGCCCACGTGCCCGCCGACCTCGCAGTGGGCGACATCTTGTGCACGCCGGTCACCGGCGCCTACGGCCACTCCATGGCGTCGAACTACAACAAGGTCCCCCGCCCGCCGGTGGTCTTCGTCGCCGGCGGCCAGGCCCGAGTCGTGGTCCGGAGAGAAACCCTCGACGACCTCTTACGCCTCGACACCTGATCGTTCTGGTTGCACTTGACCGCCGTATGCGCGGGTAAGTGCAACCAGAACGAGGTGGGGGGTCGTTGTACGGTGGACGGGATGGACGGGAACTCGACGGTGCGGGTCGGCGTGCTGGGGTACGGCAACGTCGGCGCCGCCGTGGTCGCCCTGATCGCCGAGAACGGCGACACGATCGCCGCCCGTACCGGCCTGCGCCTCGAGGTGGCCCAGGTGGCCGTCCGGGACCTGGGGAAGGCTCGCACCGGGTTCGCCACCTTCACCGACGACGCCGCCGCCGTGGCCGTGAACCCCGACGTCGACCTCATCGTGGAGGTGATCGGGGGCATCCAGCCCGCGAAGGACCTGGTTCTGGCGGCCCTGAAGGCGGGCAAGCCGGTCGTCACCGCCAACAAGGAGCTGATGGCGGCCCACGGCGCCGAGCTGTTCGACGCCGCGGCCAAGGCCGGCGTCGATCTCCTCTTCGAGGCGGCGGTGGCCGGCGCCATCCCGCTGATACGCCCGCTGCGGGAGTCCCTGGCCGGCGACCGGATCAAGCGGGTCCTCGGCATCGTCAACGGCACGACGAACTTCATCCTGACCCGCATGACCGAGTCCGGCCAGACCTTCGCCGAGGCCCTCGCCGAGGCCCAGGCGCTGGGCTACGCCGAGCGTGATCCCACCGCCGACGTGGAGGGCCACGATGCCGCGGCCAAGGCCTCGATCATCGCCAGCCTGGCCTTCGGGGTGCGGGTGGTGGCCGGCGACGTCTACTGCGAGGGCATCTCCGCGGTGACTGCCGACGACATCCGCATGGCCGGGCGCCTGGGCTATGTCGTCAAGCTCTTGGCCGTGATCGACGACGTCGGCGGCGAGGTCGCGGTGCGCGTGCACCCGGCCATGGTGCCTTTGGCCCACCCGCTGGCGTCGGTGCGCGAGTCGTTCAACGCCGTCTTCGTCGAGGGCGCCGCCGCCGGCGAGCTGATGTTCTACGGGCGGGGCGCCGGCGGGCGCCCGACGGCCAGCGCTGCGCTGGGCGACGTGATCGACGCCGCCGCCAACCTGCGCCAGGGCACGTCGGCCGGCGTGCCCGGCCTCGCGTCAGCCCGTATCCGGCCCATGGACGAGGTCAGCGCCCAGTACTACCTCTCCCTCGACGTGGCCGACCGCCCCGGTGTGCTCGAACAGGTGGCCGCCGCCTTCGCCCGCCACCTGGTCTCGATCGTGCAGGTGCTCCAGACGGGGATGGGCGACGAAGCCCGCCTGGTGCTGGTCACCCACACCGCCCGGGAGCGCGACATGCAGGCCACCGTGGCCGAGCTGCGCGAGCTGGACAGTGTCGACCGGGTGGGAACGCTCCTCCGGGTGATCGGCGCCGAGCAGTGACGGGCCGTCCCGGGTGGCGGGGGCTCATCGAGGAGTACCGCGAGTTCCTCCCCGTCGACGAGAACACGCCGGTCATCACCCTCCATGAGGGCGCTACGCCTCTCGTCCATGCACCCCGGATCTCCGAGCGGGTCGGTGCCGACGTCTGGCTGAAGGTCGAGGGCGCCAACCCCACGGGTTCCTTCAAGGACCGGGGGATGACCCTGGCCATCTCCAAGGCGGTCGAGGAGGGGGCCAAGGCCGTCGTCTGCGCCTCCACCGGGAACACGTCGGCCTCGGCCGCCGCCTACTCGACAAGGGCTGGCCTGACGTGCGTCGTGCTCATCCCGGAGGGCTATATCGCCCTGGGGAAGCTGGCCCAGGCGCTGGTTCACGGGGCCCGGGTGCTCCAGATCCGGGGCAACTTCGACAACGCCCTCGACCTGGTGCGCGAGCTCGGCGACCGGGAGCCGGTGACGATCGTCAACTCGGTCAACCCCTACCGTATCCAGGGCCAGCAGACCGGGGCCTTCGAGGTAGTCGATGTGCTGGGCGACGCCCCCGACGTCCACTGCATCCCCGTCGGCAACGCCGGCAACATCACGGCCTACTGGATGGGCTACCGGCGTTATCAGGACGCCGGCCGCTCCACCAAGCTGCCGGCGATGCTCGGGTTCCAGGCCGAGGGGGCGGCGCCGATCGTGCTCGGCCACCCCGTCGAGAACCCCGACACCATCGCCACCGCCATCCGCATCGGCAACCCGGCCTCGTGGCGGGGCGCAGAGTCGGCGGCCAGCGAGTCGGGGGGCGGCATCCACGCCGTCTCCGACGCCGAGATCCTGGCCGCCTACCGCCTCCTCGCCGGCACCGAGGCGGTGTTCTGCGAGCCGGCGTCGGCCGCATCGGTCGCCGGCCTGCTGAAGGTGGGCGTGCCTGAGGGCACCCGCACCGTCGTCTGCACCCTCACGGGCCACGGCCTCAAGGATCCCGACCGGGCCATCGCCGAGATCGCTGTCCCGTCGCCGGTCGACGCCGACCTGGCGTCGGTCCGGGCGGAACTGGGCCTGTGACCCCGCCCCGTTCTGGTTGCACTTACCCGCGCATACGGCGGTCAACTGCAACCAGTTCGAGGGGGGCGGCATGAAGTACGTCGTCTGCGTCCCCGACGGCGCCGCCGACGAGCCCCTCGCCGAGCTCGGCGGCAAGACGCCCCTGGAGGCCGCCAGCCTGCCGACGTTCGCCGCCCTGGCCCGCCGGGCCGAGGTCGGCCGGGCCGCCACCATCCCGGCGGGGTTCCCGCCGGGCAGCGACGTCGGCAACATGTCGATCCTGGGCTACGACCCGGCCCGCTACCACACCGGCCGGGCGCCCATCGAGGCCGCAGCCATGGGCCTGCAGCTCGACGATGACCAGGTCGCCTACCGCTGCAACCTCGTGAAGGTCGGCGCCGACGGCACCATGGTCGACTTCGCCGGCGGCCACCCGACCACCGAGGCAGCGTCCGAAGTGATCCAGGCGCTGCAGACGGAGCTGGGGGGCGCCGGCATCGAGTTCCACGCCGGCGTGCAGTACCGCCACATCCTCGTCACGCCGGCGGACTGGGCCGACGCCGAGTGCGTCCCGCCGCATGACCTCACCGGCAAGCCGGCGGTGTGGCCCACCGGCGCCGCCGCGCCCAAGCTGCAGGCGCTGATGGACGCCTCCCGGAAGGTGGTCGAGCGGTTCGACAACGTCGACGCCAGCCAGATCTGGCTCTGGGGCCAGGGCCGCCAGCCCCGTCTCCCGTCGTTCGAGGACACCTACGGCCTGCAGGCCGCCATGGTCAGCGCCGTCGACCTCGTGCGGGGTCTCGGCGCCCTCACCGGCATCCGCCGGGTCGACGTCCCGGGCATCACCGGCTGGTACGACACCGACTACGAAGCCAAGCGAGACGCCTGCCTCAACGCCCTGGCCGCCGGCGACGACCTGTTCCTCATCCACGTCGAGGCCAGCGACGAGGCGGGCCACGCCGGCAACGTGGAGGAGAAGGTGAAAGCGCTCGAGAACTGGGACCGGCGCATCCTCCGGCCCCTGGTCGACGCCCTCGACATGGACGACTTCCGCCCCTGGCGCCTGCTCCTCCTGCCCGACCACGCCACGCCGCTGGCCTTGCGCACCCACACCTCCGACAGCGTCCCCTACATGCTGGTGGACTCCGAGGTCGACGGCGCCGGCGGCATCTACACCGAAGCCGGCACCGCCGACTGCCCGCCGGTGCCGGGGCACACCCTCATGAACCACCTCGTCACCCAAGGCCCCTAGATCAAGGTCCTCGTCCTCGTCGACGGCGAGCACTACCCGCCGGTGGTGCGGGCCGCTATCGAGCACCTCCCGACCCTGGTCCAGGGTGCCGACGTGGTCGGCGCCGCCCTGCTCGGCGGGGGCGAGAAGCTGGCCGGCCCCCTCGAGGTCGGCGTGCCGGTGGTCGACGGGCCTACACCGCTCGACGCCCTCGTCGCCGGCCTGGCCCGCTTCACCCCCGACCTGGTCTACGACCTCTCCGACGAGCCGGTGGTCGACGCCCGCCTGCGCCTCCGGCTGGCGTCGCAGGCGCTGCTGGCCGGCGTCGCCTACCAGGGGGCCGACTTCCGCCTCGACCCGCCGCCCCGCCCCCACCTGGCCACCAAGCCCACGATCGCCGTCATCGGGACCGGCAAGCGCACCGGCAAGACCGCGGTCTCGGCTCACCTGGCCCGCACGCTGGCGACCAAGCCGGTCATCGTCGCCATGGGCCGGGGCGGCCCGCCGGAGCCGGAGCTCATCGACCCCTCCACCTTCGACCTCACACCCAAGGGCCTGGTCGCCCTCGCGGCCACCGGCCGCCATGCGGCGAGCGACCACCTCGAAGACGCCCTCACCGCCGGCGTCGTCACCATCGGTACCCGCCGGTGCGGCGGCGGGCTCGCCGGCGCGCCGGTCGACAGCACCTTCGCCGCCGGCGTCGAGCTGGCCAACACCCGCCCCGAGCAGCTGATCGTCCTCGAAGGCAGCGGCTCGGCCGTGCCCCCGGTCCACGCCGACGTCACCGTGTGCGTGGTGCCCGCCGGCGCCGATCCCGAGCTGGCCACCGGCTACCTGGGCGCCTACCGGCTCCTGCTCGCCGACCTGATCGTGGTCACGATGGCCGAGCACGGCGCCGGCGCCGTGACCCAGCAGGTCCGCCGGCTCGCACCCGAGACCCTCCTGGTCGAGACCGTCCTGCGCCCCACCCCCCTCGAACCCGTGGCCGGCCGGCGGGTCTTCTACGTCACGACCGCGCCCCAGACCGCCGGCGAGACGCTCGTGGCCCACCTCGAACGCGAGCACGGCGCCACGGTGACCGGCACTTCGCATAACCTGGCCCGGCGCCCGCAGTTGGCGCAGGATCTGGAGCGGATCGACGGTGCAGACGTCGTGCTCGTGGAACTGAAGGCGGCGGGAGTCGACGTGGTGGCGAACGCGGCGCTCGAGCGTGGCCTGGATGTGGTTTTCTGTGACAACCGGGTCGTCACCATTGCAGGCGACGGCACATTCGAGGATCTGGTCCAGCACGCGGCCGGTCTGGCCGAGAAGCGGTTTCGTACGGGGTATTGAGGTGCCGAGATGATTCGGATGCAGCGATGAGAGCGGTCACCCGTCACGTTGTCGTGTCCGACAACGAGAACGAGCTGCCCTACTCCAAGGGCCTGATGTCGTCGGCCATCATGGCGACGGGGCTGGCGCCGGCCCGGGCGTTCATGGTCGCCGAGGCCATCGAGGAGCGCCTCGAGGAGTCGGGCACCCTGTCGATCACCCGCCAGCAGCTCAACGACCTCGCCCTCGACGTGCTGCGCACCGAGGTCGGCGACCGCTACGCCCAGTCTTTCGCCAAGTGGCAGATGGTGCAGCGCCTCGACATCCCACTGGTGATCCTCCTCGGTGGAGCCACCGGCGTCGGCAAGTCCACCATCGCCACCATGCTGGCCAGCCGGCTCGGCATCACCCGGGTGATCCCCACCGACGCCGTCCGCGAGGTCATGCGGTCCATGTTCACCGCCGAGCTGTTCCCGACCCTGCACACGTCCTCCTTCGACGCCGCCCGCCTCGTGCGCAACCCGCTTCCCCGCAGCGCCGACCCGGTGGTCATCGGCTTCCGGGAGCAGACCTCCGCGGTCAGCGTCGGCATCGACGCCCTGATCCAGCGAGCCATCGACGAGGGCACCGACCTCATTCTCGAGGGCGCCCACCTGGTCCCCGGGTTCCTCGACTACAGCCGCTTCAAGAGCAAGGCCGTCGTCGTGCCCCTCGTCGTCACCGTCGACGAGGCCGACGTGCACCGCAGCCACTTCCTCCAGCGGGCCCGGGAGGCCCGCAACCGGCCGTCGGAGCGCTACCTCGAGCTGTTCGACAACATCCGCAAGATGCAGCGGTACGTCAAGTCGCTGGCGCTGCAGCACGGGGTGGCCATCGTCCCCTCCTACAACCTCGACGCCACCCTGTCGCAGATCATCGACCTGGTCGTCGGCCAGGCCATTGAGGCGGTCCCGGGCGACGGCGGGGCGGCCACGCCCGGCGAGGCCGCCGGCCCGTAAGCGCAGCCCTTGCGACTTGGCTGTATGCTGATGGTGCTGAATCCCCGGCGGTCCCAGGCTCAGTAGCGACTCCCGCCGGTCGCCCCGTAGCCGGAAAGCTGGCCTGGTCACCGGTGACGGCGCTCTCCCTTCCGTCCAAACTGCCGGCTCCGGCCATGCCGAGCCCGTACGCACACTTCCCAGCCCTTGGAGGCGAAGCATGACCGAGGCCACAGCCCGGTGACGATGGTGCCCCAACCCCCGCTCGAGCGGTCGGTCCTCGAGCGCAAGGAGCGTGACGAACTGGCCACCATCGCTGCGGCGATGGGGGTGAAGCCGGCGGCCCGGGCGTCGAAGTCGACGCTCATCGACCAGATCCTCCGCGAGGCCGGCATCGAGACCGCTCCCGAGGAGAAGCCGAAGCGAGCCCGCACGTCCAAGGCCGCGCTGGCCGCGGCGGCGGCCAACGGCTCCGCGCAGGCGTCGCTCCCGGTCGACGTGGCGCCGGCACCGGCGGAGACTCCCGAGCCGGTCGAAGCCGCGGCCGAGCCCCCGCCGGCCATCGTCGAGGCCATCACCGGGCCCCCGCCGGCCAGCAACGGCAGCGCCCCGGTCGACGTCCAGACCAGCTCGGAGCCGGCGGAGGAGGCCTCCGACGGTGGCAACAGCTCCGTAGACGCCGAACCCCGCACCGACGACCGCCCCCGCGACGGCGGGCCCCGGCCGGAGCACCGTCCCGGCGGCCAGCAGCAGCCGTTCGACGGCGATCCTGCCAACCGCCGGGGGCGGCGCCGGCGGGGCCGCGAGCGCGGTGAGCGCGAGGTCGTCGAGCAACGCGGCGGCGGCCAGCCCGAGCCGCAGTTCCAGGGCGAGCCCATCCCGGTCGAGGGCCTGCTCGACCTGCGCGAGGAGGGCTTCGGCTTCCTCCGCACCAACGGCTACCTGGCCAGCCAGCACGACGTCTACGTGTCGCTCAGCCAGGTGCGCCGCTTCGGTCTCCGCAAGGGCGACACCATCAAAGGCGCCAGCCGGCCGGCCAGCAGCAGCGAGAAGTACCCCGCCCTCTTGCGCATCGACACGGTGAGCGGCATGACGGCCGACGAGGCCCGGCAGCGGCCCCGTTTCGAAGACCTCACGCCCCTCTTCCCCGACGAGAAGCTCCGCCTGGAGGTCCCGGGAGAGGCGGGCAACATGGTGGCCCGCATCTGCGACCTGGTCTCGCCCATCGGCAAGGGCCAGCGGGGCCTGATCGTGTCGCCGCCCAAGGCCGGCAAGACCACCGTCCTGAAGCAGATCGCCCACTCCATCGAGGTCAACAACCCCGAGGTGCACCTGATGGTGCTCCTGGTCGACGAGCGGCCGGAAGAGGTCACCGACATGCGGCGCTCGGTGAAGGGCGAGGTGGTGGCCTCCACCTTCGACCGCCCCTCCGACGAGCACACCCAGGTGGCCGAGCTGGCCAGCGAGCGGGCCAAGCGCCTGGTCGAGATGGGCAAGGACGTGGTGATCGTTCTCGACGGGATCACCCGCCTGGCCCGGGCCTACAACCTGGCCGCGCCCACGACCGGTCGGATCATGTCCGGCGGCCTGGCCACCGACGCCCTCTACCCGCCCAAGAAGTTCTTCGGGTCGGCGCGCAACCTGGAGGAGGGCGGATCGCTCACCATCCTGGCCACCGCCCTCATCGAGACCGGCTCCAAGATGGACGAGGTCATCTTCGAGGAGTTCAAGGGCACCGGCAACATGGAGCTCCGGCTCGACCGCCGTCTGGCCGAGCGGCGCATCTACCCGGCGCTCGACGTCAACGCCAGCTCCACCCGCCACGAGGAGCTGCTCTTCGCCCCGAGCGAACTCCACCAGGTGTGGAAGCTGCGCCGGGTGCTCAACGCCCTCGAGCCCGGCGCCGGCCTCGAGCTGCTCATGGACAAGATCAAGCACACCAAGAGCAACGACGAGTTCCTGAGCGAGATCGCCAAGGCGCCGTAGGCCGGCGCCGGCCCGCGCCCTCACGCCGCCACCGGCGGTGTGTGGCGTGGGTGGTCGCCGGTTTCGATCAGCTCTCGTATCGCTGACGGAGCGACCGGGCCGAAGCCGGCCAGCTCGCACACTTCCCCCTCGAGGGGCCGGCCCCGCAGCAAGGCGAGGAGGTCGACACGGGCGATGACCTTGGCCCGTGACCGGCCGCCAGTGGCTGCCACGCCGCCCCGCGCCAGATCGGCCAGGGCGTCGGCGGCGTAGGCCTCGGCCGGCTCATGACAACCCTCGGCCCGAGCCGCCTTGAACAGCCGGTCGCGGATGGGAGCAAGGGCAGCCATGATCTCGGCGCCCACCTCGGGGTTGTCGCGCATATGCAGGTGCCAAGCACCCTCGGCGTCGGTATGGCCGCGCAGGAAGCGCCCGTCGTGGATGCTCTGGCGCCGGCCCTCAGGGTCGGGTTCCGCCGCAGCCCGCACGCGGCCGCACTCCTCTCGCAGCTCCGAGAGCGAAGCGCTCCGGGCCAGCTCCACCAGCCGCAACTCCGCCGCAGGATCGGCGCTCGCCGCCCGGGCCACGGCGGCGGCCTGCTCGGCGGAGAGCTCCCCGACCCGGGCCGCAGCCGCAGCAACCGGCAACGGAGAAAGACGGTGGGCGGTGTCAAGGATCTCGCCGGCCCGGCCCACGGATGTACCGGTGACCCGGGCCAGGTGGTGGGCGGCCGATCGGTCGCCAGTCACCTTCCACATCCCCTCGCCGGCGCTTCGCGCCGCCGCGAGCCCTTTGACCGCCGCTGCCATCCGCTCAATGGCGCCGGCCGCAGCTACCACGGAATCGGCTTCCACGCCGCTCAGCGTGGACGGGTCGAACGCAACCGCGAAGCGGCCCATCGATCCACACAGCTCAACCAATGACTCGCACACAGCGCCGGCCATCCCAAGAAGTCGGGGCCTGACTGAGGAGGGAATGCGCTCCCTCGAACGTATGTTCGTAGCATAAGCGAAGCGGTCGCTGAATGCAAGCCCCGAACCTGAAAAGCTGAAGCCCGATGCGGCTCACCTTCGGCCCCGACGACGGCGAGGAATTCCACGCCGCCAAGACCGCCCTCCTCGCCCGGTTCGAGACGTGGCTGAGCGACCATCACCGGTTGACGTCGCCCGACGAGGCCGGGGCCACCGCCGGCGACGCCGGCCTGGCCCTGGACTGGAAATGGGGCTACGCCGGCGGCGACCTCAGCCACTGGACCACCGCCGACGTGGGCGAGTTCCTGCTGGAGTGGTGCCCCCGGAAGCTGAGCGTGTCGCCGGAGGACAGTGCGACCATCCCGGTCGCCATGGCTGCGTTCATGGCCTTCCTGAGCGACGAGGCGCTCCTCGATCCAGGCTCCTCCCCGGCCGATGACCTCGTACGGGAGGCCGTCGTGCTGACCGACGCCTTCGCCGACGCCATGGGCGACCCCACGAACTTCGGCATGGCCAAGTCGCTGTTCGCCTCAGCCGCCGCCGAGGGCATCGGCCTTGACGACCCGGGCCAGCTCCAGGCGTTCATGGACGACTTCAACGCCCGCCCGGAGGACGAACGGCGCCGGATCATCCCTGACACCGCCCTCAGACCGAGGAGGCCCGCCCTGCCCCCGGTCGTGCCGCCCGACGACGCCGAGGTAACCGCCTCCCGGGCCGCAGCGCCGATCCTGGCCAAGTTCGTCGCCCTCGCCGAGTTCACCGCCGCCGGCCGAAAGCTCACCCAGAAGGGCAACTTCACCCTGGCCGACGCCCGCGCCCTGGTCGACCTGCTCGACACCGGCGACATCATGGATCCCAAGTTCGGCACCCGCACGTTCCGGACGACAAGTGCAGCCGAGCTGGGCAGCCTGCGGCAGATCTTCAAGTGGGCCAGGAAGGCCGGCGTCGTCCGGGTGGCCCACGGCCGGGTTCACGCCACCAAGAAGGGCCTTGCCATCGCCAAGGATCCGGCGGCGTTCTTCGACAAGGCCGTCGACGGGCTCCTCGCCGCCGGCCCCCTGGCGTCCCAGCGCGACGCCGGCCGCTGGGGCGCATGGCCGGAGGTGACCGACCTGCTGGACCACCTCAGCGTCAGCCTGTTGATCGGGCCGTACGCCAGCCAGCGCCCGTTCCCGATCGAGGACCTGTGTGAACAAGCCACCGACGCCGTGCTGGGGGCCTTCCACTTCCCCCGCACCACCGACGAGGAGGTCGCCCGCCGGGTCGCGTACGACATCACCGACATCGTCGACGCCCTCGAGCTCGCCGGCGTGGTCCGCCGCCACGATGCCATCGCCCCCGACGCCGACGACTTGGTCATCAGCGGCCGGCGTCACGGTGGGACCGTCGAGCTCACGCCCGCCGGCGTGGTCACCGCCCGCCGGCTGCTCATCGAGGCCGGCTACGAGGCGCCGGCCGCCGGTCGCTTCACCGACGCCACCGCCACCGAGCTGTTCCTCGGCACCGACGGCGACGATTTCGCCGTCCTGGCCGCCGAGCTCGAGGCATGGCGGCGCCGGCGCCCGCCCGCCCAGCAGGCGGCGGAGCTGGCTGCGGCAGTGCGGGCGCTCGATGACCCGGCGCTGACCAATCTGGCCCTGGCGGTCATGGGAGAGATCGACGTCGAGATCGCCGGCCCCGAGGTACGCGCCCTCGCCACCGAGCCGGGATCTCGGGGGTTTGCCTTGTGCTGGCTCGTCGATCACGGCATCGAAGGTCCCGAGACGCTCTTCGATCCCGACGATCTCTTCTCGTTCGTCGATGTGCTCGCCCAGCGTCTCGTCACCGGCGGGCCCGACCGCCTGTGCGACACCCTGGCGCTCGCCGGCGACCATGGCCGCCAGATCGCCGTGCTCGGCAACCTCTGGCGCTCGCCGTCGCCGGCCACCGAGCTGGTGCTGGCCGCCATCGGTGAGGTCCACCCGGTGAAGGTGGTCGCCAAAGCCGCCCGGAAGGCGCTCTTCAAGCGCCGCAGCTGGAAGGGGCCCTGAGGCGGGGCGGAATCGGAACGCTCACCAGCGGTCGTCCCGGCCGACGACCTCCTCCAGGAAGTACTGAACCCGCGCAGGGATGGGAGCGTGTGGGTAAGCGCGCTCAACGAGGTCGAGGATCTCCGAGACGGTCGTGGTCCCGGACAGCTCGGCGAGCCGGATGATGTCGTCCTCGTCCCGCTCGACCCGGGCCGCCATCACCTTCATTGCCAACAGGTAGCGGGGCGAGGCGACACGAACGGCGAGGCCGGGCTGCTCGAACAGCACCGTTGAGCCGGCGTCATCACCCGGCAGAAAGCCCTTGACCGCGTCATTCAGCCAGTTCGAATCCACCCCCTGGGTGGTCGCGACTCGCTCGGCGGCCTCATAGATCGTCGCCTTGGGCTCGAACACCGCGTCAATGTCGCGGGTGGCTCGTCGGGTGTTGTAGGCCAGCGCCATGGCCGCTCCACCGACGATGAACATCTCGCCGCGTACGCCCATCGACTCGAGCTCGGCGGCCAGAGCTTCGAGAAGTGCGAGCAGGGCGGGGCGGTCGAGCATGGCAGCTACACGCTGGCCAGGGAGCCGGCGTGGATGAAGACGCCGCGGTTGGCGAACGCCGCCGGCGTGCTCACGAAGGCGCTTGCGTGCACCGATCGGTACGGGGACACGAACCACCAACGGTCGAGGAATCGCGTCGGGTCAACGCTCCAGGAGGGAACGGCAAGGCCGTGGTGGTAGCAGAGGTGCTCGGCCACCGCCGCCAGCATGGCGTCCCAGCGCCTGTCGCCTGTCGGGCCCGGCTCGACGGCCACCATGGCGGCTCGACGCGACGGGGCCGCTCTCTCGAAGTCGTCCATGAACTGCGCCACCCAGCGCAGCGCGGTGTGACGGTCGGGTGGCGACAGCCGCAGGCACTGTCGGATCTCCGTGGCAACCTCGCGTAGCTCCACGGTGGGCGGGCGAGCGGTGCCGGCGCCTGCCACGCCGTCATGCTAGGCAAAGTGGAGATGAGAGGACGACCGGATCCCGAAGCCGGGGGAGGGAGTTCTTCGGTCTGTGGGCCGCCGACCCGAACGCCGGCACCCCGGGCGTGGGCGCCGTCCCTCCTCGAGCCGCCCCGCCCGCCCAAAGCGAAGGAGGTACCCGACCCGAAGGCGCCCATAGCGCGGCCGCCGGCGCCTCCCACCGTCTGCTGAGCCGGCGCGCCAGACTGGGGCGGTGGAGCTGCTGATCGCCCGCAACCCCGACCCAGACAGCTCGCTGCCATACCTGCTGCGCCTGCCCATCGGCGCCGGCCTGGTGTTCCGCACCAAGGGCACCTGGCCCCGCACCAGCGCCCTGTACTGCCACCCGGTGCCCGGCGTGGAGTGGCCCGAGGAGCCCGACATCGTCGAGCGGGTGCCGCTGCGGGCCTGCACTCGCCGGGGCGCGGCGATCGACGTCGTGGCCGACCGGGCACGGGAGCACCGCTCCCAGATCGTCTTCACCAACGCCCGCGGCCGGGAGATGGTGTTCTGGCAGTCGCCGCGCACCCGGAAGCAGGCCCGGCCCGACGTCCGCCTGCCCGGTGCGCGGGCCGCCGGCATCGCCGAGCTGGAGATCGTGGTCGACGCCCACGAGAAGTACGCGTACGGCTTTCCCGGCCAGCAGGTTCGCCTCGTCCGCCGGGGCCTGCCCTGCGGCGACTACGCGCTGATCGCCGGCGGGAGGCTGGTGGCGTCGGTCGAGCGCAAGTCGATGGGCGACCTCATCTCCAGCCTCAGCAGCGGCCGGCTCCGGTTCGCCCTGGGCGAGCTGGCCGCCCTGCCCCGCGCCGCAGTCGTGGTCGAGGACCGGTACTCGGCCCTCTTCGCCCAGGACCGGGTGCGGCCGGCGCTCGTCGCCGACGGCCTGGCCGAGCTCCAGGTCCGCTGGCCGACCATCCCCATCGTCTTCTGTGACAACCGCAAGCTGGCCGAGCAGTGGACCTACCGGTACCTCGCCGCCGCCCAGCGCTGGGCTGAGGCCGAGGGGCTGGCGGTGGCCCGCATCGGCGCCGGCGAGGATGCCAGCGCCGCCGGCGCACCGGCGCCGGCGCCGTCAACCGCCGAGGTCCGGGCCTGGGCCCGGGCCAACGGGATCGACGTGCCCGACCGGGGCCGGCTCCGCCCCGCCATCCTCCAAGCCTGGCGGGAGGCGGCCGGCCAGGGCTGACGAAGGCCGGCGACGACATGTGTGCACGTTCGCTTGGAGGAGTGGACGTCGAGCGACGCCGGGCCTGGCTGTTCCCGCCCGTCCGCAGGAGTGGCTCTACGTGAAGCGGGCGAGGGCGAAGGCGAGGGCCGCCATGGTCAGGACCACGCTGAGCAGCCCGAACACCATCGTGGTGGTCTGGGACCGCAACTGTTGCCCGAAGCTCTCGGACTGCAATCGCATCTCGTGCTCGAAGGTGGCCCGGAGGTCCGACGTGGCCGCCGTGATGCGATCGTCCATGGCGGTGAACCGCTCGTTGACCGCGTTGAACCGGCCCTCGAGTCGTTGCTCCAGGCCGGCCAGGTCGTTCTTGGTGGCGACATCGGCCCAGCCCACCGGTGGAAGGTGCTCGATCAATGTGGCGGCGGCGTCGGGCCCGAGTACTTCCTCGAGCCGACGGTAGAGCTCGTGCCGGGACCGCTCATCGACGACCATGATCGCCTCCTGTGGAACGAGATTGCAACAGAAGGAGAGCGCAGCACGCCCGCTCCCGAGGGCGATGTCGCCAGTCTATCGAACATATGTTCACAGGGCCAGTCCGGTGTTCAGCCCGCTGACACCACCCTCGGTCGCCTACGCCGTATTCTTCGGCCCGGCGCCGCACCACGTCGAAGGCGTTGAGGATTGGCTGACGGCCGGCCAGAAGGGCGGGCGGCGGCCGGCGCGGGGCCGGTAGGAGTTGGCCGCCCTATAAGAGCTTCACGTATGCGGGCTTCTGGTTCGTGAGAGCACGGCGTGGGGATCACGAGCTGAACAGGACCTGGACCCAGCAGGCGCCCGTTTCGTCGGTCCATGCGCCCACGCCGATGAGGGTGAAGGCGCTGGTCAGGATGTTCCGGCGGTGGCCGGGTGAGGCCATCCACTCCCGCTCCAGGAGGGCGGTGTCGCACTCAGACGACATGCCCACGTTGTCGCCCCAGGTGGCGCCGGCCCGGCAACCGGTGACGCCGGCGCCGCTTCCCGGGTTGTGGGCCAGGACGCCGGTACGGGCCATCTGCTCCGCAAAGCGGGAGGCCACCGAGTCGAGACAGCTGTTGCGGGACAGGGCCCCGAGCCCGGCGGCGGCGCGGTCGGCGTTGGTGAGGGGCACGACCTCGGCCTCGGCGCCGGCGTTCCGTGACCGGGCCGGCGCACGTGGCGCCGCCGTCGTCGTGGTGGTGCTGGTGGTCGTCGATGACGTCGTCGACGGAGCGGTGGTCGCCGGCGCCGGCGCGGTCGTCGCCGGCGAGCCGGGAGTCACCGGGCTGGCCACCTCGTTCGACACGCCCGCCCTGGCGGAACCCGTCCCGGCATCGACGACGGGCGCCGCCACCCCAGCCGTCACCGCCGGCGCCGGCGCCCCGCCGGTCGCCTCGACACTGGCCGCACCGCCCGCCTCCACCGGCGCCTCGAGCGCCTGCTTCACCACCAACGCGTCCACCGCCGGAGTCGGCGCTGCCGACAAGTGAGTCGCCTCCACCCGTAACATCCCCGGCGCCGGCCGGTCGCCCCCGGCGATGAGCACGCCGGCGCCGATCACGAGGGGCACGAGGGTGAAAAGCACCTGCCGCGCCGCGCTCCACCCGTCCGGGTGCTGGCGGACCATCGGTGAAGCCTTCCAGCCGGGCGGGAACGGTGTCCATTGCCCGGCTGGAAGGCGGCTGTCAGGAGGTGCAGACGATGGTGGGGGAGCACTGCGCCGGGTTGCCGTTGCCGGAGGCCCGGTTGCCCCCGCCGTCGGTGACACCGCTCACCGCCGAGATCCCCAGGTTGGTGTTCGAATTCGCCGTGTTCCGGGTGATCGTCGTCGCCGCGCTCGAGACGTGGATGCCGTTGCCGCCGTTCCTGGACACGGTGTTGTCGGCGACCACGGTCCCCGTCGGGCCGTTCTCGATGGTGATGCCCGAGAAGGTGTTGAAGGTGGACTGGTTGCCGGTGACTCGGGTGCCCGTGGAGGTGCCTCGGACGAGGACACCGGTCGAGGCGTTGTTCACCAGGGTGTTCGCCGAGACCGTGGTGCCCGCGCTGTTCAACACGAAGATGCCGGGCGTCACCCGCCGGCCGTTCACCGTATTGCCGCTGATCAACGTCCCGGACCCGTTGTTCAGGTTGATCGACACGGAGCTGTTGCTGAGCCGCGAGGCGCCCGACACCTGGTTGCCGACGATCTGGTTGTTCACGAACGGCCCCGGGTTGCTCGGGAACGCGTTGATGGTGATGGCGTTGGTCCCCGAATTGTTCATCCGGTTCCCCCGGATGATGTTGTTGTTGCCCGAGAGGAACACGCCGGCGGAGTTGCCGTTGTGGAAGGTGTTGTTCTCGATCACGTGGCCGTTGCCGCCGACTTGCATGCCGCTGAACTGGGTCGTGTTGATGACCGTGTTGCCGGTCAGGCGGGTCGACGACGTGCCCGTGTTCACCCGGACGCCGCCGCCGTTCCCGTCGAGGATCAGGCCGGACACCGTCGCCCCGTTGGCGCCCGGCAACACGTCGACCCCACTATCGAAGCCGCGGACGGCCCCGTTGCGGACCGTGACGCCCGTCCGGGTCTGACCGATGACGACCCCACGGGGGCCGACGCCGGCCCCGGTCGGCGCCGGCCCCAAGATCGAATGCCCGCCCAGGTCGAGCACCACGTTGTTGGCACCGACGACGATCCCGTTTCCCGCCGGGCAGTTGAGGTGGTGGTCGAGCGTCATGCTCGCCGTGATCGTCTGCCCACAGCTGACGGCAGCATGCGCAGCGATCGGGGTCAGCAATCCGACCCCGATCCCCGTCGTTGCCGCGACGACTACCGCCCGTAGAACCCGCCTGCCCATGTCCGCCCCCGTTTCGCCGTTGAGGAGCGCATCTGAACCCACGCCGGCCCGTTTCCTCTAGGAAAGTTCCAAGCAAGCATCATTCCGGGCGACGGATGCGCGCCGCCCACTGCCACAACGCGCCCAGCTGGCGGATCGACGGCGTCGACTGTCCCAGTGGCGGGTCGCCGGTCGTGAGGTTCCGGGGCTCGATGCCGCCGGCAGCCGCGGCGTCGCGTCGGACCCTGGCCCAGCGGCGGGAGCGCGGGTGCTGGCGCGTCCCACCGAGGCCCTCGCCGCCGACGCGCTCGACGAACGCCTCGACGTCGGAGCCGGGACCCACACCCAGCGCCCGCCGGGTGCCGGCGTCGGCCACCGCCGGCACGCCTCGGCGGTGACGCTCCGGGTGCAGCACCACGTCGAGGAGGGCGCCGGGGGAGCGGAGGTCCGCCCGGAAGAAGTAGAAGTCCGCGCCCGCAGCGGCCATGCGGTGGCGGAGCCCGTCGTGGAGGTAGTGGCCGGTGACGACGACGATCAGCGGTCCGGCGCCGGCGACCGACCCCCGGACGCGGCGCACCACCGCCACGCCGGGGAACTGGTCGCCGGCGCGGCCCTCGTCGGCGGCGTCGATGACCAGCGCGTCGATCCCAGCCCAGTCGCCATCCCAGGAAAGGGCCTGGTCGTGGTCGAGCCCGGCCACCAGCTGCACGTCCGGGGACGCTCCGAGGGCCTGGAGGAAGCCGGGCAGGGTGAGCTGGTTGTCGTCGACGACGACGACCCGGGTCAGGGATCGAGGGTGCTCAGTCGTCGCTCCACCTCCTCGATCCGGCGAGCGGCCAGCTCGCTCAGCCGGGCATCGAGCCGTGGCCCGAGCCGCTCGAGCTGCTCGAGTGCCTCACGGCGAGCCTGGCGGACCAGGCCGACCACCGACTCCCGGCCGTCGACATAGGAACGCCGCACCAGCTCCTCGTCCTCGGCTCGTGCCGAGCGGGCGTGCTGGGCGCTGACCCGCCCCAGCGCCGATGTCAGGTGGCGGCAGGGGAAGAACGGGTACAGGCCGCCGACGACGGCGCCGATCACACTCCGGGCATCGACGGCCAGGGGGAAGAGCGCCACTGCGAGGGCGGTGTTGCACGCGATCGTCGCCGGCATCAGCGAGCGCCAGGAGCCCAGGGCGTCCCAGTAGAAGCCGCCGATGAAGGACAGAAGGATGATCCCGATGTTGAAGCTCAGATTGGGGTTCCCATCGGCGTTGAGAGGCGAGCGCGCCGTGCTGTGCACGAGCGTCAGCACGGTGGTCACCGCCGCGGCCAGGAACAGGCCGGCGCGCGCCTTGGCGACGAGGTCCCCGGTCCGGCGGTGGGCGAGGATGCCGCCGGCGGCGCAGACGGCAACGCCGACCGCCACGAAGGGAACCGGGACGGACCCGCCGAACGGGAGGAACCACAGGGCGACCATCGCGCCCACGTAGAAGTACGGCACCGCCGCAGGGTCCAGGGGCGGAGGTGCCGGCCGCCCGTCGGCGGGGATCACCACCGTCGTCCCGTTGACGTCGAGGCGGAGCTCCTCACCTGGCAGCCGCGCCCCGGAGGGCGGGCCTTGACGACCACCCTGCCGCCCAGTTGCAGGCGGTCGAGGGCGTGGCGCAACTGCGCCGCCTGGGTGGCGCTCAGCAACGTGGTGCCGTGGCCTTCGTCGACGTTCATCTCGACCAGGCCGGAGAGATCGGGATGGGCGTTGTGCAGCCGGGTCCATTCCAGCAGGGCGACCTGGAGGTACTTGGCCTCATGCGTCGTCGATGCGCTGAGCTGGCCCTTCCACCCTTCGGCCAGCTCCCAGAGCGCCGAGCCGGGCTGCGGGCGACCGAGCACCGGCACCAGTCCCTCGATGACGTCCACCGCGGAGCTCGCCCCCATGGCCACCTGGTTCTGCCCGGCGAGAAAGGCACGGCGTTGGGCCGCCCCGAGGGCGCGCTGGCGATCGGCCTCAGCTCGCTCGTGCAGATGCGTGCAGTAGCTGAAGACGGCCATGCCGACGAGGACCGCCACCGCCAGCCACACGATCCCGATCACCTGCACGGGCTTGCCGGCGGACATGCCGCTGATGGTGGTCGTCACCGCAACGGCGGCGGGGACCACCATCCCCCGCATGCCCATGCGCACGCCCGCCTCGACGGCCAGGGGGATGACCAGCAACAGGGCGATGTCCGAGGACCCGCTGGCCGGGAGCGGCGAAAGGGTCCAGAACGCGGCGTCGGTCGCGTCCATGGGGAGGCGCCAGGAGAGCCCGAAGCGGTCTGTTCGCCGAAGGTGGAGCCATACGAGCACATCGAGGACGATGAAAAGCGGCAGCGCGACGCGCCAGATGCCGGCGCCCTCGGAGGCGGCGCCCGATTGGTCGATCACCATGATCGACCGCATGGTCAGACGGACGGCCAGGTGGAGGGTGGACCGGATCTCGAGCATGCCGCGCGCGTAATAGCTCTCGATCCGCCGTCCGCCGGTCGCCATGCGGACACGTTTCTACCAAGCGCGCGCTTTGCCGTGCTTGAAGCGCGCGAGGGAAGGCGACGACGATCAGCAGCGTGGGCCCCGACCTTGCGTCTGCGATCGTCGAGGCTCGGGCCGGCGCCGGCCTGAGCCAGGCGGCGCTGGCCCGGCGAGCGGGCATCTCGGCGAGCTACCTGTCCCGGATCGAGAGCGCGGCGTGGGAGCGGGGAGGGCCGCTGCCGGCCGACGGGGTGCTGCGGGCGCTCGCCCGGGCACTCGGGATCAGCTCAGCCGCCCTGGTGGCCCTCGGCCAGGCGGCCCGCGAACGGCAGCGGACGGTGACCGGCGCCGGTGGGCTGGCGGCGCGGGCGGGGAACAGGTCGCCGTACGCAGTCACTCTGGGCGCCGAAGCGGTCGACGCTGCCGCCCGGGGGGTCGTCCGGCGGAACCCGCCCCAGGGAACCCTGCGCTCGGCCCAGGTGTACGTGGGCGAGCCGCTCGACGGCGAGCTGGAACCGTCGTACCTGGACACCCTGGGCGCCGCGCTGGCCGAGAGTCCCGAAGCGATGCTGTACCGGGTCTGCGCGTCAGACCACCGCTCGCTCGACACGGCCCGGGCCACGGTCGACCGGTTGGCGGGCGGGCGCCCACCTGGCAGAGCGGGCAACGTCCGAACCAGGATCGCATTCTCCAACCCGCTGGTCCTCGACGTGCTCATCGGCGACCACGAGGTGTTGCTGGCCGTACCCGACCGGCGGGGCCGGCCCAATCTGCGAGCCGGCATCGTTGTCGACGATCCCGACTTCGTGGGCGCCCTGCGCGACTGGTTCGACGAGACCGTGTGGGATCCCCAGTGCTGGTACGCGGACATCCGGGGCGACTCCGTGGACGACGCGTTCGCCGCCATCGGGGAGGTCATGTCGGCGGCCGAGCGCCACGCCGACCCGGGAGCACCGCTGTTCACCGGCCCGAGTGCGGCTCCCAGCGGGTAGGAGCCGGCGAACCGGTATCCTGGTCGTCCTGACGAGGAGATTTTCATGAAGACTGCCACGCACCCCGACTACGTGACCGCCAGCGTCCGCTGCTCCTGCGGCAACACGTTCACCACCCGCTCGGTCAAGCCCGAGCTCCGGGTCGAGCTGTGCAACGAGTGCCATCCATTCTTCACCGGCAAGCAGAAGCTCGTCGACACCGGTGGCCGGGTCGAGCGCTTCGAGCGCCGCTACGGCGCCCGGAAGGGCCAAGCCAAGAAGTAAAGCGCCGGCGCCGGTATGTCGTTGCACCTCTGTCACCCGGGAAATAGTCTCGGGCCAGGAGGCGAAGCGATTGACGACGATGAGCATGTTGGCGACCTCGGGTATGGCCTTGGTGGTCCTGCTCGTCGTCGCGGGCGCCTACTTCGTGGCCACCCGCCCGTGCGAGAGCGGGCATCACCGCCGTCATTTGCGCCGCCGGCGCTACGAGCCCTGGTGACGGACAGTCCGTCGAAAAAAGGACCCGGCTGTGGATAGGCTGGGGGCTGGTGATGGCGGACAGCGAGTCGTTCTCCAACGACATCTCCGGGCTGTGGGGCGTCCGAGAGGACCCGTTGGAGCCGCCGCGGCCCAACGGCACGGCCACCAACGGCCACGACCCCAAGCCGGCGCCCAGCAACGGCAGCCACGCCGAGGCACCGAAGGACGATCCTCGAGACACCGTGGCCCGGTTGGCCGACGCCCTCGCCGGCCACCAGGTCGACATCGTGCGCCACTCGGAACTCAGCGCCATGCGCACCGAGATGGAGGACGGCTTCGCCCAGAGGCTGGCGGTCGCCCTCTTCGAGCTCCTGTCCGCGTCCAAGGACCAGTTCGCCTCGGTCGAGGACCACATCGACGCTCGCCTCCACGAGGTAGCGCATCAGGTCGGCGAGTCGCTGAAGGCCGAGGGCGACCGGCTGGCGCTGGCCGTCGACATCCAGCAGCGAGCGACGGCGGACTTGGCCCGGTCGGTCCGGGACGAGCTGGTGGAGATCAGCAACCGGTTCCGCGGGCCAATCGACGATCTGGCTTCCTTCCAGCGGGAGATTCGCCACGAGGTCGGCCGCCTCGGTGACGAGGTGGCCGCCTACGGGGTGGAGGCTGCCCGGCGGTCGGAGGAGAGCGCCGAGCGGGTGGATCAGGCCGGCGCCGCCCTGTCCCAGCGGATCGAGAGCACGGAAATGCGGTCGACGGAAGCATTGGAGAGGATCACCGAAACCATCGCGTCGGTCCAGCGGGACCTGAGCCAGGTTCATGAGGCACTACGGGGGTTGAGGGAAGAGGTCAGCAGCCGGCGCGAGCGTGCGGATGCCCGGCGCCGGTGGGGCCGTTCGAGCTGAGGTGGCGCGCGCACACTTCACAGAACCCCGCACGCGGTAGTACGGTGCTGACACTGCTGGTAAGTGCCACTTCGGGGGTTGTTGGCATCTGCGGGGTAGCTGCTGAGGCGTGTCGAAGGGCCAACCGGCGAAAGAGTCCACACCGGATCGGCGAAGAAAGGGCGGGAACCACAATGGCAGTCGGCCGACGGAACGCAACTCCAGGCCAGGGCCGAACCGAGCGTCTGTTCCGGCGGATCACTCGCCGCCGGCGCTACCGCAGCGTCCTCCAGATGGCGATGGACGGCATGGCGTGGGCCATCGCCCTCTACGCCGCCACGTGGCTCCGTTACGACTTCGAGATCGCTCGCCTCGACGACGGCGGGCTGCTCCTGCTCGTTCCCGTCGCCGTGGTCGTCCAAGCCCTCGCCGGCCTGGTGTGTGGCCTCTACACGGGCCGGGCCCGGTTCGGCAGCTTCGACGAGGTGGTGGCCATGGCGCCGTCGGTGCTGGCGACGGCCGTTCTGCTGTTCGTCGTCAACATCGTGGCCGACCCCCAGCTCGCGCCCGAGAGCGTCCCGCTTGATCGGCGGGGTCATGGCCCTCTCGCTGCTGGCGGGCATCCGCTACTGCTGGCGCTTGGGCCTCGAACGCCGACGCCGGCCGAACGTCGACGGCTGCCACCGGCTGTTGCTCTTCGGCGCCGGCGAGGGCGCGGCCCAGGTCATCGCCGCCCTGATGCGCGACCCGTACAGCAAGTACGTCCCCGTCGGGCTGATCGACGACGACCCGGCCAAGCGCCGGTTGCGCATCACGGGCATCCCGGTCCTGGGGGACCGCACGCGACTGATCGAGGCGGCCAAGCAGTGCCGGGCCGACAGCCTGCTCATCGCCATGCCCAGCGCCGGCCCCGAACTGGTCACCGAGCTGAGCGAGCTGGCGCGGGTCGCCGGCCTGGCCGCCAAGGTGCTGCCGCCGGTCAGCGAGCTGTTCGGCGGCGAGATCGACGCCAGCGACATCCGTGACGTCACCACGGCCGACCTCCTCGGCCGTCACGAGATCGACACCGACCTCGAGTCCATCGCCGGCTACCTCACCGGCAAGCGGGTGCTGGTCACCGGCGCCGGGGGCTCCATCGGCTCCGAGCTGTGCAAGCAGATCTACCGGTTCGCCCCCGGCCGGCTGTTCATGCTCGACCGCGACGAATCGGCCCTCCACGGCGTGCAGCTCGCCATCGAGGGCCGGGCCCTGCTGACCTCGCCCGACCTCATCCTGTGCGACCTGCGTGACCGCCGCGCCGTCCAGGAGGTCTTCACCCGCTCCCGGCCCGACGTGGTGTTCCACGCCGCCGCCCTCAAGCACCTGACCCTCCTCGAGCAGCACCCGGCGGAGGCGGTCAAGACCAACGTGTGGGCCACGCTCGACCTTCTCGAGATCACCGCCAGCGCCGGCGTCAAGCGCTTCGTCAACATCTCCACCGACAAGGCCGCCGACCCCTGCAGCGTGCTCGGCTACACCAAGCGCATCACCGAGCGGCTGACCAGCCACTTCGCATCGTCGGCCCGGGGCACCTACCTCAGCGTGCGGTTCGGCAATGTCCTCGGCAGTCGCGGCTCGATGCTGACCACGTTCCAGAGCCAGATCGAGCGGGGCGGCCCGCTGACGGTCACCGACCCCCACGTCACCCGGTTCTTCATGACCATCGAGGAAGCGGTGCAGCTCGTCATCCAGGCCGGCGCCATCGGCAACGACGGCGAGGCGCTGGTGCTCGACATGGGCAAGCCGGTGGTGATCGCCGAGGTCGCCCGGCTCATGGCCGCCCGCTCCAGCCGGCGCATCGACATCGAGTTCACCGGCCTGCGCCCGGGGGAGAAGCTGCACGAGGTCCTGCTGGCCTCCGACGAGGTCGACGTCCGGCCCGCGCACCACCTGATCTCCCAGGTGCCGGTGCCGGCGCTGGCGCCCGACGCCGTCCGGGCGATTGCCATCGACACTGACCCACAGACGCTTGTGACTGACCTTGCGGAACTCGCCGGCGCCGCACGACAGCTCGAGGTTCAGCGAGGGGCAGTCAGCGCCGACGCTATGAACGCGGCGAACTCGGCGTTGCGTCCTTAGGTCGTCCGCTTGGCCCGGCGCCGGCCTCGACGCCCCTTCACCTCGACTTTGCCGTTCCCGTTCTGGTGCGGCTGGCCCTGCTACTGGCAGAGCGGAGTAGTAGCCGTAGGCGTAGCGCCCGTACCCGCCTTCGACGGTCACGCCGTTCACCACCGCGCCGGCAAGGGGAGCCTTGACCTGCAGGAGCATCTCGGCGGCTCGGGCTGCGGCCTTCTGCGTCGTCGTGCCCGCCGTCGTCACCAGGATCGTGGAGTCGACGCGCTGGGAGAGGACCAAGGCGTCGGTCACCGGAAGGCAGGGCGGCGAGTCGACCAGGACGACATCGGCCTGCGAGCTCAGAGTTTGGAACAGCTCAGCGGCCCGGCGAGAGGAGAGCAGCTCAGAGGGGTTCGGGGGGAGCGGTCCCGACGCCAGAACCAGCAGGCGCTCCTGTCCCGGGATCGGCTGCAGCGCCTTCGTCAGCCCCACCTCCCCCAGCAGCACCGAGGTGAACCCAGTGGTGTTGGCCACATCGAAGAAGGCGTGCAGGCGCGGCCGCCGCAAATCGCAGTCCACGACCACGGTCCGGAGGCCGGAGGCCGCGAACGCAACGGCGAGGTTCGAGAGCGTCGTGGTCTTCCCCTCGGCAGCATTGGGACTCGTCACCTGGATGATGCGTACCGCTCGGTCGAGGCCCATGAACTGGATCGACGTGCGGAGGATCCGGTACGCCTCGGCCGCCGTCGAGTTGGGCTCGGTGATCGACACGACACGACCCTCGTCCCTCGCCTTCCAGTCGGGAACGATGGGTATGAGACCGAGCACGGCCGTGCCTGGGACGGCCCGCTCGAAATCCTCCTTCCCCTTGATCGAGTCGTCGAGATGCTCACGGAGGAACGCCAGGCCGACGCCGAGGAGCAGGCCGAGGACTCCGCCAAGGACGCCGTTCCGCATGGGCGTCGGAGCGAACGGGGCGGAGGGCCTCGATGCCGGCGTGATGAGCACGACGCCGCCGTTGGCCAACTCGCTGTCGACCTGGAGCTGGTCGAGCCGCTGCCGGAAGGTGGCGATCTGACCCTCCATCGACGCCCGTCTGGAGGCGATCGACTGCTCGATGCTGGTCCGCTGCGCGCACGCGTCTGGCGTTGCCTGCTGGCTGACGCAGGTCGGAGCGCCGGTCAGCTGTGAGCCAAGGTTCCCGATCTGGCTGTTCAGATCGGCGATCCTGTCCTGGATGCCAGCGCTCGCCGCCGAGAACTCATCGACCGCCTGCTTCAGCCGGAACTCGATGTACGCGTTGGCGTAGGCGTTGGCGACGGCCTGCGCCCGGTCCGGATCGGTGCTCTCCGCCCGGATCGTGACCACGTCGGTCTGGCCCACCGGGCGAACCTGCACGGAGGGAGCGCTACCGATCTTCTCGCGCACGAGCGCCTGTACCGGCTCGGCCTTGATCACCTCGATCTCGGTCTGAACGGCGCGCTCCGAGTTGACGTTCGACTGGGTCGCACCGCCGGTGAAGACGGTGCCGGCGGAGCGCGGCCGGATGAGAAGCTTCGCCACCGCAGCGTAGCGAGGGGTCTGCGCGGCTGAAAGGGCGAGCGACAACCCCGAGCACGATGAGCACCGAAAGGGCGATGATGGCCTTTCGGCGCCTGATGACCTGCAGGTAGTCGCGGAGGTCGAGCTCGGCTTCCGCCGCCTCTTGAGGGAGCACTCAGCAAGCGTACTCGGGTCGGTACTGTGGACGTCGGGTCAACACATTGGCCTCGGCAGAATCAGCATGCGCTAGGATGGCGGCGATGGCGGCGATGGCGGCGATGGCGGCGATGGCGGCGATGGCGGCGATGGCGGCGATGGCGGCGATGGCGGAGATAGCGGCGATGGCGGCGAGGCGAGGGCGGAGGTAGACGACTGGTTGGGTCAGGACAGTTCGTCCGCGGGAAGATCAGGAGGCTAAGGCTGCCGCGATCGGCCGCTGCCCTTGGCCGGGATTCAGTTTGCCCTCGCGTGATGCCCTTCGCTATGAAGCTGTCGCCAGACAGGGCTCGCGTCGCTCAATTGTATTCATGCCGCTCGGATGATGGAGGCACGCTCGCTAACGGAGCGGCGACGCGGGGTCGAGAGCAGATATCACTGGCTTGCCCCCCTCAAGATTGACCGTCTTTGCCGCGACGTCGGTTCATAGCGGTCGATCTAGCTCCACTGCCGTCACTCCGCCCTTCTACCCGCATGACGCTACACGTATCTCGGCCCTCGTTTCTGGTCCCATCAATGCAGAACCACAGTTGGGAGCATGATTGAATGCGGTAACGGCTCTACAGCGGCAAGGATTTAAGTGGAAAGCAGCGTACCCGAAGGTCGGCACTCGCAATTTGAAGGTATGCGTTTACGAGGTTCTCGATCGATGACTCCGGACTGCCCAGAGACACGCTCAATAGAGCTCGCTCATAGGATTCGCCTCCATGTACTTTCCATGACGCGATTGGGTAATAGTTCTCACGTCGGCTCAAACTTTTCGTGCGCTGATATCATATCGGTCCTATACGCACGGATCCTCTCGGTGCGCCCGGCTGACGCGAATTGGCCCAGTAGAGACCGGTTTGTGCTGAGCAAGGGCCATGCTGGAGCTGCGGTGTACGCAGCACTCGCTGAGTGTGGCTTCTTCCCGACAGAATGGCTCAAGGAGCACTACCAAGATGGATCGAGGTTCAGCGGACACATCTCCCACAAGGGTATTCCTGGCGTCGAGATGTCCACAGGATCGTTAGGCCACGGTCTGCCGGTTGCGACCGGATTGGCATACGCAGCCCGACTTGACAGCAGTCCTTGGCGCACCTTCTGTCTTCTCAGCGACGGGGAGTGTGATGAAGGAAGCAACTGGGAGGCAATGATGTTCGCCGGGCACCACAAATTAGGCAACCTCGTAGCGATAGTGGATTACAACAAGCTGCAAAGTCTGACGTCCGTCGCAGCAACGCTGAATCTCGAGCCGTTCACCGACAAATGGCGTGCCTTCGGATGGGAAACCGTGGAGGCGAACGGCCACGACCATGAGTCGCTCTGGCGTGCCCTCTCCAGAGCGGAGGGCGAGCGACCGACGGCGTTAATCGCTCATACCACTAAAGGTAAGGGGGTTTCCTTCATGGAGAACAGTGTGCTGTGGCATTACCGGAGCCCGCAGGGGTCCGAATATGAGGAGGCACTTCGCGAACTGCTGGATTTGGGCGGGCATCGCTAGATCCGCGACCGATTCGTCGAGGCGCTAATCTGGCTAGCGGCGAAGGACCGTTCGCTGATGCTGCTGACTGCTGATCTCGGATTCGGGGTACTGGATCCTTCCGCGAAGCGTTTTCCACAACAGTACCTCAACGTCGGCGTCGCGGAGCAGAACATGACAGGTGTTGCAGCAGGGCTCGCGCTTGCTGGGAAGCGCGTATTCACCTACTCCATTGCGAATTTTCCAACCTTGCGATGTCTTGAGCAAATTCGGAACGATGTGTGCTATCACGATCTGTCTGTGACGATAGTCGCTGTCGGTGGAGGGCTAAGTTATGGGCCGCTTGGCTTTAGTCACCATGCGACGGAGGACCTCGCCATAATCGCGCGCACTTCCAAATATGACGGTCGTAGCACCTGGCGATGATGACGAAGCCGAGGCAGCGACTGTCCAGCTTGCCACCCGAAGCGGGCCAGCTTACTTGCGTCTCGATCGCGCGACTCCGCGCACAGCCGGAGATCAGGTGTCATCGTTTGAGATCGGCCGAATGAACGTAGTTCGAACCTCAGTGGGAGGGGTGCTGATGTTGTCGACTGGAGCGCTACTCGATGCAGCATTACGTGCCAGCGACTTGCTTAGGACTCGTGGAATTGATACCGCAGTCGTAAGCTGCCACACGATTAAGCCGTTTGATTCCGAGAGCTTGTCTAATTTGTTAGACCAGGGTCAGTATCGATTGATTGTCACCATAGAAGAGCATTCTGTTATCGGCGGTCTCGGATCATGTGTGGCTGAGTGCGTCACTAGACCTGCGTGGTCGACAGCATTGCCAATCCTCCGAATTGGGCTACCGGACGTGTTCCCTGGTGTCGTAGGCTCACAGGCCTATTTGCGAAGCCAGCTTGGGCTCAATCCCGAAGCCATCGCAGATAAGACTCTTTCTTCATTAACCGCGCTCAGAGTCGCTAGCTCAGGGTCGAGCGAGACTGTCAGTCATGGCACTCGTCCAAGGAGTCAACGGTGAAGCCATGGGACCGTCTTGGGTTAGTGCGTAGCAGATGCTGCGGTCGGATGACGAGTCAGGAGTTCTATGTGCCCGCACTCTCAAAAGGCGCGGGTGCTTCAAATCTGTCCAGTCCGAATCGGGCCTAAAACCTTGATTCTGCGAATCCAACTTGTGAAATGCTTCTAAACGTTGTATTCAAGTGTCCAGAGCGGGGTGCATCAAAGCTATTGAATGGATATCCGCCCAGCTGGTCGGCGGCAGGACCGGGATCAGTCCTGAGGCCTTCGATTCAGTATGCAATAAGCAAGATTGTTCCTGGTGCGCTCGGTCTCCTTGGGGTCGTTATATTGTTCCGAGTGATCGGGGCTCGCGAGTATGGAAGCTATGCGCTCGCAACATCGAGTGCGATGATCGCGGTGAACTTCGCTACGGGCTGGCTGCGTCAGGCATTACTGCGCTTCTCCTCCGGGTTGCAACTCGATCACCGAGCAACCTTGCTATCTGGCCCAGCGGTCATGTCTGTCTTCGTGGCGGCCATGATGGCTTGCGGCCTCTGCTTGTCAGTGACGGGCGATCCACTGCTCGCAATCGGCACGATCTTGTTAACAACTGGCGTCGGCGTTGCGAGTATCTCGCTGACAAGCCTCCAAGCAGCGCTGCAAGCGGAGCGTGTGGCGGTCATGGAGTCAGCCCGAGGCGTACTAATGCTCATGGGTCCATTAGTTGCATGTCTACTATTGGCTCGCTCCGGGGCTATGGCTGCGGCAAGTGCAGGCCTTGCCAGCATTCTGACGGTGTCAGTTGTACTTTGCTGGCCCAAGCGTGCCTCTACGGAGTCCTCCGCGCATCGCTGGAGCGAATACTGGTCCTACGGCTGGCCATTATCCCTTTGGCTAGCCCTTTCGAATGTATTCCAGCTGTCTGATCGATTTATACTCGATATTTACTTTGGTTCGGATGTGGCCGGCAGTTACAGTGCAGCGTTCGATGCCACGAATCGGGGATTCGGAGTCATTCTGTTCCCGATTATCCTGGCGACCCACCCACTGATAATGCAACAGTACGCACGAGGCGAGGTTCAGGGGGCTCGGCGGCGCGTGCGCCGAATCCTGTACCTTCAGTGCGGCATCGGGTTTCCGATTATAATAGTAGCAGTCTTGTTGCGGCGGCCTATGAGCATCCTACTTATAGGCGATGGCACGATCGCGTCCATCCTGCCTCTTCTGGTCGCATCGAGTCTGCTATGGCAGGTCGCGCTAGTCGCACATAAGGAATTGGAGGCAACCAATCGCACGCGCACTATGCTGTATCTGGTGGGAGCGACTGCGATCTTGAATATGATGCTGAATCTTCTATTGCTGCCGCGCTTTGGCGCCGTAGGCGCTGCATCGACATCTCTACTCGGTTCGGCACTTTATCCAAGTCTGGCGATATTCGTGAGCTACCGAAGCAGGAGCCGCCTATCGGCACAACGTAGCGAGTTGGAGCCTCAAGCGTGAGTATGTCGCATGGCGACTCGAAGTCTGAGGTTCCCATGGTCGCGGCCGTCATCGTGAGTTTCGGTCAATTGTTGGATGCCCAAGGGCTGATCGACGACTATCTTCATCAGGCGGGTTGCGTTGTAGAAAACGTTGTGCTGGTTGATAACTACGGCGAGGATGAAGAGGAACTCCGGGCGCTTTCAGAGTTGTCGGACAGGGTTTCGGTACTCAGGCCGGGTCGCAATCTCGGTTATCTGGGTGGTGTCCGCTTCGCCCTAAGCGCTCAGCCGCTCGCTGGTAACGAACTATCCTGGTTGATCGTTTCGAATCCCGACGTTAGACTGACTCCTGGCTTCGTGGCTGGCATTGTTGCCACTGACGGCGACGTTATCGCACCTACAGTTATAACGAACGGTTGCGATGTGAACCCGTACATGCTTGAGCGGCCTCGACGCCACCGTTTCTTTGGCGCTCGCGTGGCGGCGACAGGCCGCTGGATACTGTCCCTGGCAACCATTGTGGGTATCACGCGCCGACTGATCCCAGCTAAGACCAGGCGTGGGGCGTTGACGTTGCCCACGCCCGCCTATGCTCCGCATGGGTCAATTTTTGCCTTACGGTCGACGTATCTCTCCCGTCCGGGAAGCGTTAGTTACCCGATGTTCCTGTTTGGTGAAGAGTTGTGGATCGGAGAACAGTCCCTGCGTTATGGCCTTCAGGTTCTTTATCAACCGTCTGCAGTTGCGTTTCATATCGGGCGTACCTCAACCGGAATCTTGCGCAGTTCGATAGTGACGAAGTACTTGCGGGATAGCTTGCGGTTCAACCTTACTTACATGTTCGGGACCACTAACAAAGCGGACCGGCAACGCTAAGGCAGGCTTGCCCGGCATGGACCGTCCACGAGGAGGGTTGCTGAGAAAATCTAATGATAAGTATAATGGCCCTTTCCGCTGCGTACGTGGTGTGGCGAACCCATCCGGGTAGTCGCAGATCACCGAGCAGGATCTACGTTCTAACGTGGATTATCGCGCTGTCGACGGCGCAGCTTGTGAAGGCGAGCTTCTGGGGTGGTTGGGCGAGCTGGTATATCGTCGCGTCTTGCCTCAGCGCCCTCTTGGGTGGCTGGATAGCGCTTTCCCTTCAACGACGCCCGCACGATGCGTTCTGCCGCCCACTCGCAGTGTCTGTGCCAGGCCGCCGGATGCGCCGACTCGTCGCAGTATTGTCCTTGTGCCATGTAGCTGCCGCTACTATTCTGCTGCGGACGATCGGCCTGTCGCCCTGGAGCGCGACTTCGCTTGAAGCCTTAAGTTCGGTTGCGAACAGTGTGTCAGTCGCACGTTATGAGGGTGTCGCCGGCGTGGCTTTTATCAGCCCCATTCTACTTGCCTTTGGCTTCGCCGGGGCAGCACTGGCTGGGATGAGCTTCGCTGTATCGAAACAACGATACTACCTGGGTGTAGCGCTGTTCGGCCCCGCCATTTACTCGGTATTGACGACCGCTCGGTCAACGGCAATAACGGCCGGCGTATTTTTCTTGGCTGGGTTCATCACAGAAGAATTGCGCATAGGCGGAGGTGAACCACGAAACCAGTTCTTGCGCTCGATTCTGGTCGGCTTGCTAGGCGTTGGATCTGTATGCTTCGTCGTGCTAATTGGACTGCTCCGGGTCGGGCCTGCTGGACTATTCGACCAGGGCATACGTAATGCCCTCGTCGAGAAAGGGCTCATCACGGTTGCAGGGGGCCCAGTTGCGTTCGATGAGTGGTTCGAGCAGGCGGACGAGCGTGGCCCGTCCGCCGGGGTCGGCGTGGGCTCCGACTCCATTGCAGACATTCGCTCGCTTCGAGGCGGACAAGCGGGGTTTTACGGCGATACGGTCGAGACGGGTGCCTCAGGCCTGAGAACTAATGTTTACAGCGCGTTCAGGGGACTAATAAGCGATTTTGGCATAGCCGGGGCGCTTCTGATTCATCTAGTCCTTGGGTTTGTGACGACGATGAGCGGAATGCGGTTAGGCCGATCCCCCTCCTCCCTTCCTTCAATTATGATCTGCTTTGTGGCGTTCACGCTTGCAATGTGGGCCCCAATTATCAGCTTGGCCATCTATCAAAGCTACTTTCTCGCTGTGGCCTTGACCGGGATTCTCATCGTCCACTATGTCGGAACTGCTGAACCGAGGCTTAGCGCTCGATTAAGCCATACCTACCTTCACCAGCAAGCAGAAGCACGGCGACAGCCGTGGGGGCGTTAGGGCCGAGCTGGCGGAGGTTCGCCGATACTCATCCACGAAGAGGGGCAGTGCCGCAGCGAAGGCCCGTGTCGGCAGAGGCCGACTGGCGAGTTTCTTGGTGCAGCTCGGACTCTCGCTGAGAGCGACGAGTTCCGGTTTCAATGGGTGCTTTGTGGAGACGGCCCCCAAAGGGCTCGGCTGCGAAAGCAGGCGGAGGATATGTCAGAACGTCCATTTCCCCGGCTGGGTAGGGGGTGACGAGCTTGTTGCACTGTTGGGGCTTGCGGCAGTTGGCATGGCACCATACGGTAAATCGGCCAAAGTATCCTTGCCGAATAAGCCCTTCGAATATGCTTCTGCAGGCCTTCCGGTTATCTCAAGCTTGAGGGGTGAATTCGCCAGACTTTTAGCTCAAGAGGGCTTCGGAGCAACATACACTGCCGACGACCCCGACAGTCTGCTCGCCTTGGTATGCCAGTATGCGAACAACCCGGAGTTGCTGCGATCGCATGGGCACAATGCTCAGGCGCTATGGGAGCGCAGGTTCGCGGCAAATGTCGTTTATGGGGACATGGCCGCGTCTGTTGAGCGGTTCGTAGCTGATTCGGTGTTGGGCGTGATAGATCAGTAGAGCGCCAGTTTGGGTCGGGAGTGAAAGGTGGCGTCGCGGGTTCAGAGAGATAATCAGTTAGCTCGGTTCGCTAGTCAGGAGAGTTGCATGGAAACTTACTCTGGCACTACGGCAATGAATCGATCGCACGTGTTTACTGCGGCACGAGCGATCTTGATACAAGCAGAGCGAAGGCTTCCTTATTCTATTTACGCCGCCATGTATCGATTCTTGTTTCTCGTTTACCGATTAGGCCTACAGGCCGCATATCGAATGAAGATTGCTAGGTATAGGTACGTGGGTGACGCGCTAGGTGTGCGTCGTGGCAAGGCTGTCTTACGGTCGATGCCTTATTCATTAGTGGGACCAAGCGGGCAGAAGTTACGTATCAGGCGGTCTACGATGCAGTTTCGTCGGGGGTTCCCGGTGCCGTCGTTGAATGCGGCGTCGCGCAAGGTGGAAGCAGCGCTGTGATGGCGTTAGCATTGAAAGATGCCAATGTAGATCGCCATCTATGGCTCTTCGATAGCTACGAGGGTCTTCCGCCTGCGACTGAGGCCGATGTGGATCCCGCGACCGGCGCCACGGGTGCTCATGTCAGGCCTTTGCCAAAAGGGTCGTGTTTAGGAACCTATGATGAGGTCGAGCACCTGATTCGAAACGTCATTGGGGTGCCCTCGGATGAGTTCACAATGGTCAAGGGCTGGTTCGAGAATACCGTGAAGCCTAATGCTGCAAGAGTCGGCGATATAGCCATTCTTCGGCTAGACGGGGATTGGTATGAGTCAACGCGATGCTGTCTTGATGGTCTTTTCGATCAGCTCGTTATTCGCGGAGTGTTGATCATCGACGACTATCATAGCTGTTTCGGAGCCTACCGGGCCGTGCATGAGTTTTTGGCCGAGCGGGGTGAAGTTGCGCCGCGATTCGTTGACGACGGAAGTAGGGGCGTGATGTATATCAAGGAATCCGCCCTCAGGCAGCTATGAGGCCGGAGAGGGGAGTGACTTCTCCTGGCGGTTCACCGTTGGGCCGGCACCTTGTTGGTAAGAGATTGTTCGATGTGGTCGTCGCCGCAGCATCCCTGTGCATGCTGGCTCCGGTAATCGGAGCAATTGCAGCCACTGTAAAAGCGACATCGCCAGGTCCGATTATCTACAGGGGTCGCCGTGTCGGACTCGCTGGGCGGGAGTTCGATATCTACAAGTTTCGGACAATGTGGGACGCGCCGAGCACCCAGCTCACAACATCGCTGAACGATCCCCGGGTCACTCCCGTCGGCCGCTGGCTGCGACGTTACAAGTTGGATGAGCTGCCACAGCTAGTAAACGTCTTGAAGGGTGATATGAGCATTGTGGGACCTCGACCGGAGTTCCGGGAATGGGTAGATCGCTACACGGCGGAAGATGTCTCGTATTCTTTGTATTCGGCCCGGCATTACTGACTATGCATCTTTGCGATTCTTTGACCTGGACCGAGTAGTCGGCGCGAGCGACGCAGATGAACGCTATTTGGCTGAAGCGTTTGGACAGAAGAACGAGTTACGCCTGAAGTACCTGGAGCAGATGTCTTGGGTCAATGATATGAAGGTGATTGGTGAGACTGTCCGTCAACTGATGCGTAGACACTAAGCGAATGGAGTATCGAACAATAGGTCAATTGGGGCCGAATGCATCTGTTATAGGATTCGGATGCGAGCCCTTGGGTCGCCGTGCCGGCGACCGGAGGGCCACGGCCAAGAAGTAGGCCCAAGCCCGCGGGTTTCTTGCGGGAAGCCGGTGGATAGGCTGGCGCTGCCAAGCTATGGCGGACGACGCGTCTTACACAGACGACATTTCGGCGCTCTGGGGCCCCGACGACGAGGCCGGGTTGACGCCTGCGCCGCCCGCCACCAACGGGGCCGGCAGCCACGCTGGGGAACCTGCGGTGGTAAGCGGTAACGGGAACGGCTCCCACTCAACAGGGGTCGAGCATGACCGGCGTGAGGACGTGGTCCGGCTGGCCGAGGCCATCGCCAACATACACGTCGACGTGGTGCGCGCAAAGCGACCTCGAAGCGGTTCGCTCCGAGCTCGAAGGGACGTTCACCCATCAGCTTGCGGTCGCCCTCTACGAGCTCATGGCGGCGTCCAACGCCCGGTTCGCCGCCGCCGAGGACAGCATCAACCAGCGGGTGGACGAGGCCGTCGAGCGCCACGTCACCCGGCTGGCGGCGTCGCTCGACGCCCACCACGAGGCGGCGACGGAGAGGTCGAGGCTGATCTGGGCCGAGATGGACTCGCTCCGCCAGCGGTTCATCGGGCCGGTCGAGGGGCTCGCAGCCTTTCAGCGCGAGTTGCGCCACGAGGTCGGCCGCCTGAGCGATCTCGTTTCCGACCACGGGCAACGCGCCGCTCGACCGAGCGGACGCCGAGGCGGAGGTGCGGCGGAGCTCCGACGGGCGCTCGCCCAGGCCGCGGACGACATGGGCGACGTGTCCGAGGCCCTGAGCGGCGATGAGGGAGGACCTCGGCGCACTGCGCTGCCGAGGTCGCCGAGCTACGGGCCGCGGTCGAGAGCCCGGAGCGGCAGGCGCGCAAGTCCCGCTGGAGGGGTCGAAACAGGTAGCATCCTGGGTTGGGGCGAGATCGAGGACGGGAGCTCATGGCGGCGAGCGGTCAAGAAAACGGCCAGATTCCGGATGCACGTGGTCACCATGACCGGGGCTTTCTCATGTTCCTCGGCCGGCACCGCACTCCCGTCCAGGGCCTGATCGACGCCCTGGCGTGGACCGTCGCCATCACCTTCGCCACCCTCTTCCGCTACGACTTCGACCTCCCGCCGGGTACGTCTCGCGGGCTGTCGGCCCTGGTCCCGACCGCCATGCTCATCCAGATGGTGGCCGGCCTGGTCTGCGGGCTCTACACGGGGCGGTCCCGCTTCGGCAGCTTCGAAGAGGTCATGTCGCTGGCCAAGGCGGCCACGGTCACCGTCGGGGCTCTGGTCGTCATCAACCTCCTGCCCGACCCTCGGCTGGTGCCGGCGAGCGTCCCCATCGTCGGCGGGGTCATGGCGCTCGTCTTGATGGCCGGCGTGCGGTACTGCTGGCGGCTGGCCATCGAGCGCAAGCGCCGGCCGAACGGGGACCACTGCCACCGCCTCCTGATCTTCGGCGCCGGCGAGGGCGCCATCCAGGTCATCTCCGCGCTGCTTCGCGACCCGGACAGCGCCTACGTGCCCGTCGGCCTGCTCGACGACGATCCCGGCAAGCGCAAGCTGCGGATCATGGGCATCCCCGTCCTCGGCGACCGGGCGCGCATGGCGGAGGCGGCCAAGGAGTGCCGGGCCGACAGCCTGCTCATCGCCATGCCCAGCGCCGGCGCCGAGCTGGTCACCGAGCTCAGCGAGCTGGCCCGGGTCGCCGGGCTCGACGTCAAGGTGCTGCCGCCGGTGCGCGACCTGTTCGAGGGCCACGTCGATGCCAGTGACATCCGCGACGTCACCACCGCCGACCTCCTCGGCCGCCACGAGATCGACACCGACCTGGAGGCCATCGCCGGCTACCTCACCGGCAAGCGGGTGCTGGTCACCGGAGCCGGCGGGTCGATCGGCTCGGAGCTGTGCAAGCAGATCTACCGGTTCGCCCCGGCCCGGCTGTTCATGCTGGACCGTGACGAGTCCGCCCTGCATGGCGTGCAGCTGGCAATCGAGGGCCGGGCCCTGCTGACCTCGCCCGACCTGGTGCTGTGCGACCTCCGCGACCGCCAGGAGGTTGAAGCGGTGTTCGACCGGCTCCGTCCCGACGTGGTCTTCCACGCCGCCGCCCTCAAGCACCTCACCCTGCTCGAGTCCCACCCCGGCGAAGCGGTCAAGACCAACGTGTGGGCCACCCTCGACCTCCTCGAGGTCACGGCCAAGGTGGGCGTCAAGCGGTTCGTCAACATCTCCACTGACAAGGCCGCCGATCCGTGCAGCGTCCTCGGGTACACCAAGCGCCTGACCGAGCGGCTGACCAGCCACTTCGCATCCGAGGCCCAGGGCACCTACCTCAGCGTGCGCTTCGGGAACGTGCTGGGCAGCCGGGGCTCGATGCTCACGACGTTCCAGAGCCAGATCGAGCGGGGCGGCCCCCTCACCGTCACCGACCCCGAGGTCACCCGGTTCTTCATGACCATCGAGGAAGCGGTGCAGCTGGTCATCCAGGCCGGCGCCATCGGGCGCGACGGTGAGGCCCTGGTGCTCGACATGGGCAAGCCGGTCGTCATCTCCGAGGTCGCCCGGCTGATGGCGGCCCGGGCCAAGCGGCGCATCGCCATCGAGTACACCGGCCTGCGGCCCGGGGAGAAGCTCCACGAGGTGCTCCTGGCCTCCGACGAGGTCGATCTCCGGCCCGCCCACCCGCTTGATCTCCCAGGTGCCCGTGCCGGCGCTGGCCCCCTCTCACGCCCGAGGCATCGACATCGGCGTCGAGCGGGAGCCGCTGGTCCGGGAGCTGGCCGAGCTCTGCCGGGCCGGCGTCGGCGACGTGGCGCACGCCCGCCGGGGGTCAACCACCTCGGACTGAGCGTGGTAGAGAGGGGCGTGATCCGAACGCGAAAGATGGCTGCCGCCTGCGCCTTGACGCTGCTGGTGATGGTGGGGTGCAGCGGGGGAGACGACGGCGATTCCGCTTCGGACACCACCGCACCGGCGGCGGCCGGCCCGACGACCACGGTCCGGCCGGTCGACACCAGCTTCACCGGCCAGAACAGCACCCAGTTCTGCACGCTGGCCCGCACCTACACCGAGCGGTTCGGCGGCGTGAGCGCCAACCCCACGCCGGCGCAGCTGCGCACGCTGACCCGCGAGGGTCAGACGGCCATCACCCAGGCGGTGAACGCCGCCCCGGCGGAGATCAAGACCGACGTCGAGGTCATCTCCCGGGGCTTCAACACGCTCGTCACCGAGCTGGAGAAGGTCAACTTCGAGGCCGCCCGCCTCCCGCCGGCGGCCTTCGGCTCCCTGTCGGCGCCGGAGTTCACCCAGGCCACCACCCGGTTCCAGAGCTATACCCGCACCGTCTGCGGCATCACCGGCTAACTGCCCTGGACTAAGCGCCAGGTGCCCTTGATCTCCTGGTCCAGGGAGAGCTGCGCCGGCGGCGGATCGCCGGCCCACCGCCAACCCGGCGGGAGGTCGAACCGCAGGTTCACCACGTCGCCGGTGTGGTCGGGGGCGTGCATCCACAGCAGGTCGTAGTCCCACTCGTCGCCGTCCTGGCGCTCCAGCAGGCGGGGGACGTCCCACACGACCTTGAGCGTGACCTGCCCGCCGGCGGGGGCGGCCGCCTTGAACCAACCGGTGGCCGGGTGGCCGGCGAGCGACGGTTCCAGGAAGCCGAACGGATCGGACGCCGCCTGGTCGAGGGTGGCCCCGTCGGGGCCGTAGATGGTGATGTAGGCGAGCGAGCTGGAGTTGAGCAGGTCGGGCGGCTCGGTGTTGGTGATGGTGATGTCGGTGGTCACCCGCGCCCCACCGTCGGGCCGGAGCGCAACGTGGTGGTCATAGGTCCGCCGGATGCCCCGCCCGTTCTTGGAGATGTAGGCGAACTCGGAGTTGTAGAAGAAGTCGCCCTTGTGGGCTGGGAAGGCGCCGTCCCAGCGCCGCTCGGCCAGCACGCCGGCGACCACCGGGTCGGCGGACCAGGCCAGCGCCTCCCGGGCGTCGAACGCCTCGCCCATGACCCGCCCGAGGGGCTCCCACTGCGACGCCGGCGCCTCCAGCAGCTTCTGCATGACGGCCTCGGCGAGAGCGGCGACGAAGTCCTTGCGGTGCGTGCCCGGAGGCGGCGGCAGCTCGTGGGTGTGGAACTCCAGCCGCTCGTTCATGTTCTTTGCGGAGACTGTCTCGTCGAAGGCGGGTACCGGGACGGGACCGACCACGGACAGGATCCGGCCCATGAAGGCGGGGGTGAAGGAGATCACGCCGTCGACCGGGGCTTCGTTCGCCGCCTTCCACAGGTTGGCGGCCAACGCGGCCGCTTGGGGCCAGTCGGGAGTGCTGTTGACGTTGCTCAGGGTGCGGCGCAACGGGGGGTTGTGAAAGCGGAACGGCGATCCCGCCTCGGCCGGGGGTACCGAGACGTTGGGGTGCGACTTCGTCCACTCCTCGATGGCGTCGTAGCGCTCGAGCCTGAGCCGGCCGTTCTCGGCCGTCAGCACGCCATAGGTGCCGATGAACCCACCGGTGGGCCGAATCTCGTCGGGGTTCTGCGACAGGAACAGGTACCGCTTGGGCCCGGATTCGCCGGCGAAGGCCATGAGGGCCGACAAGCCGTCGCCGGCGGACTCCGCTCGGGCCTTGATCCGGGGGAGCCGGGTGACCAGATCGTCGCGGGCCCGGGCCAGCGGGCCGAGCAGGAAGGTCCCCTTGAGGCGGACGACGTTGTCCGAGGCCTGGCTGATGGCGGCCACCGCCGGCACCAGGGATGCCTGCGTGGTCCGGAGGGCGTCCATGGCCGCCGAGATGGGCGTTGCTTCGTCGGCGGGGTTGATCAGGGTGTCTGCGGCGTCCACGAGGGGCTGAGCCGCCCGGGAGAGGCTGAGGCCGGCTGCGGCGAAGGTATCGACCGCCTTCATCTGGTCGCGAACCACCGGAATGCGCCGGGCGACGCTGGCCACGCGGCCCAACGCTCCGATCTCGCTCTGGGCATCGACGAAAGCGGCCTCGGCGGCGGCGAGCTCCTTGCGGGCGGCATCGAGCGAACGCTTCGAGAGGCTGGCCTCCGCCCGGGTCAGCGCCGCCTTGCCCCGGTCCGCAGCGGAGGCCGCGGCCCGCACATGCAAAACGCTGAACCCGGCCAACAGCATGGCGGCCAGCCCGAGCAGGCCGAGCAGGATGCGCCGTCGCGAGAAACTTCCGATCAGTGGTTGCTCTCAGTCGTCGTCCGGGTAGAGTAGACCAGACGTTGACCGGCGAAGTGGTTGGTGGCGGCGTCGGAGATGGTCTAACATCTGGGTCGACCTCCTGGGCGGCTCCGCCCGCGGGAACGGAGAACTCACAATGGACAATGCAATGGTGATTGCGGGACACGGGCGAGCGGTCTCCCGGCGTCTGCTGGTGCGGCTCTCGGTGATGGCCCTGAGCCTCAGCGCAGCGTTCGCCGTCGTCATGGTGCTGTTCCAGCGCCAGGCGGAGGCCCAATTCACAAACCCGTTCACGCAGATCGTCTGCCCCATCCTGATCAGCCTGGCCAACGCCTTCGCCGGCGCCTTCGGCGGGCTGCTGGCGGGCCTCTTCAACTCGCTGCTGGCGGCCTTCGGCTGCAGCATCTCCGGCTAGTACCCGCCCTCGGCGGGCGCAGTCGAAGCCGAAACTCTAGGCAAGGAGCCCGATCCCTGGCGGGGATCGGGCTTTTGGCGTCCAGCATTCTCGTCGAGCTGGCGTCTCAACCCAACTCCGACCCACGGCGATGAATGACCGTCGGGCAATCACCCCTATGTCCGGATTTCCGTCTCAACCGGCGCCTGGGCAATAGCTCGTGCGGCGGGCCCAGGTTGTGGCCGCCCACGTGCTGCTGGATGAGAGCAGGCCTCGACGCTGACGTAGCCTGGCGACATCTCCACCACACCACCGCGCCGGCAGGGCCGAGCCAGTTGGGTCGGCCTGCGAACGCTGCGCCAGGTCCCCAGGGTCGTCGGCCAGACCGACGCCGGCGAGACGATCTACGAGGTGCGGTCGGCGCGGCTCGTGCTCCGGGGGGACGCCGCCCATTTCAACCGGCTGGTGGTGTGCACCAAGTGTGGCCGGGAGGTCCCGGGGCGCGCCGTGCTCGGTCCGGCTGACCTCGACCACCCGGCCCAAGCCGTCGTATGCAACGACTGCGTCGATGCCGCGACCGAGCCGGCGTGGTCCGGCCCGCCGGCGCCGCCCGCCGAGCCGGTCTCCGTTGACGAGCCGGCGCTGATGGACGCCCAGCTGGAGATGGACCGGGAGCTCGATGACCCGGTGGAGGAGCTCGAAGAGGAGGATGCGGCGCCTGTCGAGGACGACCTGGTCGACGAATCCGACGAGGCTTCCACTGAGGACGCCGGCCTCGAAGAGGACGACCAGCCGGACGCGGTCACGTTGGTGGCCAACGGCGCCGAACCGCCGGCGCCGGCCGACCTGTGGCCCCCGCCCGTTGACGAGGTCCTGCAGGTGCACGAGCCCGACGTCGACGAACCGCCGGCGCCGACGCCGGCGGACGAAGCGCTGGTCAGCGGCGGAGCCCGCCCCGACGACGACGAGCTCGTCTCCCGGCCCGCTGCCGCCCCGACGGAGGAGGCCGGCGCCGGCGCCGGCCTCGCCGACCTCGAGCGGCACATCGAGGAGGCCGTCGGCCGCCTGACCGACCGGGCCGAGGCCCAGGCCGAGCGCCAGGCGGCCGTCCAGACCCAGGTCGAGGAGCTCGGCCGCGCCCTCGCCGCCGCTCAGGCGCAGCAGAAGGCCGACAAGCTGCGCCGGCAGCTGGACGGGCTGGTGGCGCGGGTGGAGCAGCTGCAGGGCTCCATCGACGCCGAGTGGGCCCGGGCAAAGGCGGAGATCGGCAGCCCTGCACAAGGCGAATGAGAAGCTGGCGAACACGGTGGCGACGCTGGACCAGCGGATCGAGGACCTGGGAACGCAGCTCACCGGCATCGGCAACGTCGACAACCGGCACATCCAGGCGATCGAGCGGCGGGTCGACGAGGCGGTGAAGGAGTTACGCGCCGGGCTGCACGACGGCCTGGAGGACGTGATGGCGGCCATCCCGCCGCCGGCAGGAGCTGACACCGAAAGCCGGCTGCGGGCGATGGAGATGCAGGTCCGTCAGGGCCGGGACGAGGCCTCCGAGCTGAACGAGCTGCACGCCGCCCTCGACGCCGGGCTCGGCGTGCTCCGGGCCGAGATCGGCGAGCTGCGCACCGGGCTGGCCCGGTTGGCCGACGGCAAGGCCGACCTCGAGGACCGGCTGGAGACCTTCGTGCGGGTGTCGCTCGTACCCGAGGGCGAGAAGGGCCGGAAGGCCAAGAAGGCGGCTGAGAACAGCCTGGGGACGGTGCAGGCCGCGGTCCAGGACCTGCTTCGCGAGCAGCGCCAGCTCCGGGACAAGATGACGGCCCTCGAGCAGGCCTCCGACGGTGCCACGGCGGCCGCCGCCCGGGCGGTCACCCAGGCGTCGTCGCTGGGGCCGATCCGCAGCGAGATGAAGCTGCTGCACCAGGAGGTCGCCGAGCAGAACGAGTCCCTGGAGGCGCTCCGAAAGAGCATCGACACCCTGCGCCGGCAGGCCCAGTCGCCGGCGCCGGCACCGCCGGCCCGGCCGCCGGCGGCCAAGGCCCCGGCGGCGAAGAAGGCGGCCAAGGCCGCGCCCGCCACCAAGGCCGCCGCCACCACAAAGGGCGCCTCGGCCAGGGCCGCCATCGCCCGGGCAGCGGCGACGCAAGCCGCCGAGGCCAAGGCGCCGGCGGCCAAGCGGGCGGCCCGGGCCAAGAAGGCCTGAGCCGCCCCCGGATCTAGGGGCGCAGGATGTAGCCCGTCGCCCGGACGGTGCGGATCATGCGGGGCCCGTGCGCCTCCAGCTTGCGGCGCAGCGAGCTGATGTGGACCTCGAGGAGGTGTTTGTCGGCCTCGCCGGCCCACACCTCGGCCAGCAGTTGCTTTTGTCCGTTCCGCACCATTTTGAGTCGCTCTTGAGCCTCTAGCGGGGAGACCGCCGACCTCAAGGCACGCCCAACAACTGTCGATGTGGGCAAGGTGCTGCTTCTTCGCCGCCACGATCATCGCCGGTCCGAGCGCGGCGCCATCTTCGTCGAGTTCGCCCTCGTCCTGCCGCTGCTGATGTCGCTCGTCCTGGGCATCTACACCGGCGGCCAGGCGTACACCAACAAGATCGGCCTGGTCGAGGCGGTCCGAGAGGGCGCACGCTATGGCGCCAGCCTGGAGATGGGCGAGGACGTCAACGCGTTGACCACGTGGAAGGCGTTGGTGCGCAACCGGGTGGTCGACGCCTCGGGGGGCGACGTGCTTGCTGCCGACGTGTGCGTCGAGTGGGTGCTGCCGATCGGCGGGACGGCGTGTGGCGCGGCCGACCCCGCCGGCGCCAACAATGAGGCCACCGTCCACCTGGTCAAGGTGTCGGCCACCAAGCCGGCGAAGATGGAGTTCTTCTTCTTCACGAAGCAGACGACCCTGCGCGGCCAGCTCGTGGCCCGCTACGAGCGGGACACCGGATGAGGGCCCGAGCGGCCCTGGGAGCGGGGTGGAGGGCCCGGGCCCAGGGCGAGCAGGGCGCGGTGGTGGTGATGACCGCCCTCATGGTCATCGGGTCGCTGATGATGGTGGGCCTCGTACTCGATCTGGGCGAGCTGCGGGCCGACCGGCGCACCAACAAGAGCGTCACCGACATGGCGGCGCGGGCCGGCGTGGGCCGGCTGAGCTTCGGTCCCTGGAACGGCGTGTGCAAGGCCCGCGACTACCTGCTCGGCAACGGCCGGCGGGTTCTCGTCCTTCGACGCCGGCAGCCTGACGTGGTCGACCGCCGCCAACCAGCTCATCACCACCGACCCGTGCCCGTCGCTGGCGTTCTCCGAAGATCCCAACCCCTGCGTGCCCAACAACCCGGCAACGTGGGCCAAGCTCCAGGCCACCGCCGGCGGGGGCCGGTTCACCGTCGAGATCCAGGCCGGCTACGCCCTGCCCGACCCCCGGTTCCCCGAAGACGTGGGGCTGGACGACCCGGGAGTGCCGGAGTTGGGCGGCTGCGACAACCTGGCGGTCATCCTGACCGAGCGGCAGGGGCCGGCGTTCGCCCAGGCCGGCGGGGGAACGGCCAAGAACCTGCGGGTCCGGTCGGTCGGGCGGCTCAACGCCGAGGAGACGCTGGACTTCGTCGCCGCCCTCCATCTCCTCGACCGCCACAACTGCGACGTGCTCGTCACCGGCGGCAGCGGCACCAAGGTCATCGCCCAGCCCTACAACACCTACCCCGGGACCATCCAGATCGACAGCGACGGCGGTCCACTGGGCAACTGCACGTCGAACAAGCGCATTCTGGTGGGCCAGGACACCTCCGGCGGGGGCACGATCGTCGCCTGCAGCACCGACGGCCTTCCCGCCCACGGCTGCCAGCCGACCACGGGCAGCATCAACTCACGCATCGGCGTCTACGCCGCCAACTTCAAGCCTGTGTCGCAGGTGACGTCGAACTACTCCGCCACCGGGGTCACCAGCTACGGCGACACCCAGGCCATGCCATCGCCGCGCACCGGCCGCAAGTACGTCGACCAGCGCTACCGGCAGAACCTCATCGCCCTCGACCAGGAGGTCAAGGGGATGCTGAACGGCAGCAACCCCTGGCCGCCGGGCTGCCTCCCGGTCGTCATCCCCGGGGGCATCGGGACCTGCGTCGGGCTCGGGGTGACGTGGCTGGTGGTCGAGGGCTGCGGCTCGCTGGTCCAGACGACGCTGAACCTCGACCCTGTCCGGCGGGCGTTCTCACATATCTGGTTCCGGTGCGACCTGGACGTGTCGGTGCCCCTCACCCTGTCGGGCGCCGGCTCTCTCATCGTCGTCACCGGGCAGCTGGCGGTGAGCAGCTCCTTCACCATCACCGACCCCCGCAAGGTCTTCGTGGGCGGCCGGGACACCGGCAACAAGATCGGTATGGAACTGAAGTCGGGAACGCTCAACATGAACGCCGGTGGGGCCGCGACCTGTGCCGCCCGGACCGGCGCCGGGCACGCCAACCGCCTGGTGGTGGGCAAGGGCTCGTTCGGCGCCGGGTCGGGCGCCACCGTCCGGATGTGCCAGACCTTCGTCTTCCTGGCCAGCGGCTACGACAAGGTGCCGGTCACCGACGGGACCTTCCCCTGCGCATCCCCCTGCAGCGGCTACTCGGGGACCATGTCCATCTCCAGTGGCGCCATCTCCGACCTGTCGGCGCCGAACGAGATCACCGGCCGCCTGCCCACGGCGGCCGAGCTGGCCGCCACCAACCCCTTCGAGGACCTGGGCCTGTGGACCGAAGCCGGCGGAGGTACCAACGGCATGGCCGGCGGGGCGTCGACCAGCCTCACCGGGGTGTTCTTCCTGCCCAATGCCGCCGCCTTCAGCCTGACCGGCGGTGGGACGCTGCCGATCAGGCTGAGTGCCCAGTTCGTGACCACCAGGCTGTCGGTGACCGGCAACGCCACCATCAACCTGGTGCCGAACCCCGAGGACTCCATCCCCGTCCGGATCTACACCACGCTCCTCGTCCGGTAATGCATTCTGCCTATTGCCTCGACCCCTCAGGGTGCCGATAACAACACGAAGAGTAAGGACAGCAGGCCTTTGTGCCCTGCTCTGAGGAGCGAAGAGGTCATCCCGTGCGATCCCATATGACGAGTAGGACGAGAACCGCCCTGGTGGCCGGCGTGGCCCTTCTGGTCGCCGGCGGCGGGGGCGCCGCGTACCTCGGGACCCGGGAGCCGGCCGCCGACCCCTCCGCCGGCAAGGTGGCGATGTACTTCGCGGCCGCGCCGGTCGCGACCGGGACCGCGGCCTCCGTCGCCCTGGCCGACGGCTCCATCCGGTCCAAGGCCGTCCTCCCTGCGGAGCGCCCGGCCGACGCCGTCACCGACCCGACCCAGCTGTCGGGGCGGGTCGCCGGTTCGACCATCGCCGCCGGCACGACCATCACGACCTCGATGTTCCCCGCCCCCCAGACCCGTATCGGCACCGTGGTGATCCCCCCGGGCAAGCGGGCACTGGCCCTGGAGATCGCGCCCCTCGCCGGCGTGGCCGGCTTCGTCGGCGCCGGCGACCACATCGACGTCTACGGGATCGTCAAGGGCGGGGCCACGCCGGCCAGCGTGCGCCTCGTGCTCCAGGGCGTCGAGGTGCTCAACGTCAACGGCGCCGGGCTTCCGACCGTCCAGGGCCAGCCCGGCAGCCCCAACCTCATCTACCTGCTGGCCGTCACGCCCGTCGAGGCCGAGCGCCTGATCTACCTCAACGAGTTCGAGAAGCTGTACTTCGACCTGGTGCCCGCGGGGGAAGCACCGGTCAGGACGCCTGGGGCGGGGGCCGCCGGCGCCCTCGCCGTCTAAGGGGCCCGAATGCGTGTCCAGAAACTGCTGGTCCTCGACGACACGGAGGACCTGAGCATCCAAGTCGAACGGGTCGCCGCCGGCCTGCGGCCCCGGCCCACCGTCGTGTGGTGCGCCGGCTTCGACGCCGTGGAATCCACGCTCCGCGACGACGGCCCCTTCGACGTGGTCATCGCCGGCCCCATCGCCCTCAAGCCGTCAGGATTCCAGCGCCTCCGCGAGCTGCGGGTCCGGGCGCCCCAGACCCAGCTGCTGCTGGCCCTGAACCACTGGCGGAGCTCCGACCTCCGGGAGACCGTCCGGGCCGGCGCCCTCGACATCCTGCGCCTCCCGGTGGCCGACGACGCCCTCCTCGAGGCCGTCGAGCAGGCCATCGAGACCGGCGCGGCGATGCGGGCGGCGCGAGGCGGTGACCCACCGGCGGAGCGGGAGAAGGACGCGCCGGGCACGGTGGTCGCCGTGGTCTCGGCCAGCGGGGGGTCGGGCAAGACGTTCCTCGCCAGCAACCTCGCGTACCACCTGGTCTCGAGCGCCAAGAAGCAGACGTGCCTGATCGACCTCGACCTCCAGTTCGGCGAGCTGTCGACCGCACTGCGCCTCAAGCCCCGCCACACGATCCACGACCTTCTCGCCGGAGAAGGCGACGACGAGGAACTGGGCCGGCGCCTGGAGGCGCATCTCGAGCACCACGAGTCGGGGATTCGCGTCCTGGCCGCCCCCGAGGACCCCGAGCAGGCCGACGCCATCGAGGCCTTCCACGTGGCCGCCGTACTGGATGCGGCGCGCTCGCAGTTCGACTACGTCATCGTGGATACGCCGACGGCGCTGAGCGAGGGCGTGCTCGTCGCCCTCGAGCACGCCGACCAGATCTTTGTGCTGGCCACCCTGGACCTCCCCAGCGTCCGGAACCTCGGCGTGATGCTCAACACCCTGAAGAAGCTGAAGGTGCCCGCGGAGCGCGTCAGCCTCCTGCTCAACAAGGTGGAGCCCGACGTGGGCATCGACGTCGCCCGGGTCGAGCAGTACTTCCCCCAGGGCTTCTCGATGGTCATCCCCTACGGCCGCGAGGTGAACCGATCGCTGAACATGGGCCAGCCGGTGTTGGCCTACGCGCCCCGAGGTGAGGTCAGCAAGGCCTTGGCCGCAGGGCTGGTCGCCACGGTGGTGTCGCGGTCGGAGGAGGACGACGAGGTGGTCCAGCCCGACCGCCGGCGCCGGCGGGTCTGGCCGAGCCGGAAGTCGGCCTGATGGCCACGGCCCTCGCCGTCCTCGCCGTAGTCGCCGGGCTTGGCCTCGTGGGCGCGGCGGTCGTCCTGAACCGCCGGGACGAGGACGCACTCATCGCCGACGTGCTCGGCATGGCGCCGGCGTCGTTCGGTGAGGACCGTGAGGAGTCCTTGAGCCCGATGACGGGCAAGGCCGTGGATCTGGCGGGCCAGGCCGTCGAGGTCATGGACAGGCAGCGCTCCCTCGGCGTGCTGCTCGACCGGGCGAGGATCCCCTTGCGCCCCGGGGAGTTCGTCATCGTGGTCGTCGGTGGCGCCCTCGGTTTCGCGGCCCTGATGCTCCTCCTCTCGGGGTCGGCGCTCATGGCCCTGGCCGGGGCCACGGCGGTCCCGCTGGTGGCGGCCCGGGTCGTCCGCCGGCGGGTGACCAAGCGGATGAAGGCCTTCTCGGCCCAGCTCCCCGACGCCCTGAGCCTGATCGCCTCCTCACTCTCGGCCGGCCACACCTTCCTTCGGGCCGTGCAGATGATGTGCGAGGAGTCGCCGCCGCCGCTTTCGGAGGAGTTCGCCCGGTTGGTGGCCGAGACCCGCCTGGGCGACAACGTCACCGAGGCGCTGACCCGCATGGCTCAGCGCCTGCAGATCCGCGACCTCGACATGGTCGTGCAGGCCATCCGCATCCAGCAGACCGTCGGCGGCAAGCTGGCCGACCTGTTCCACACCCTCTCCGACGTCATCCGCGCCCGGGACGAGGTCAAGCGAGAGGTGCTCGTCCTCACCGCCGAGGGACGGATGTCGGCCTATGTGCTGGCCGGGCTCGTCCCGGTGCTCTTCCTCATCATGCGCATGGTCAACCCCGCCTACCTCGAGCCCCTGTACTCGGGCACGGGCCTGTTCGTGCTCATCGGCTGCGGCGTCCTTGTCGTGACCGGCCTGTTCGTGATCCTCCGCATGGTGAAGATCGAGGTCTGAGATGAACCCGGCCGTGCTGGTGTGCGTGTTGGTGGGGCTGTGTGGCGCCGGCCTGGTGGCGTCCACCCTGTACCGGGTGCGCCACGTCGCGCCAGACTTCGGGGAGTACTTCGAGCGGCTCGATTTCGCCAGCGAGCATGAGCGCCAGCTGGCCACGCCTGTGGTGCCCCGACTGCTCGGAGGCCTCGTCGGCGCCGTCGCCGGCCGCCTGGAGGGCCTGGTCCCGAGCAAGTACCTCGCCGGCATCGACCACCAGCTGGCCCAGGCCGGGATGCGGGGCAAGCGCACCGCCGGCGAGATGCTGGCCATCCAGGTGGCCGCCGCCGGCGCCGCCGCGTTGCTGGTGCCGTTCCTGCCGGCGGGAACGCCGATCTCGGGGCCGGTGGCGTGGCTCCTGCTGCCGGCCATGGGCTTCATGACGCCGATGGCCCGGGTGAAGGGCGCCATCAAGAAGCGGGAAGCGGCCATCTTCAAGGACCTGCCCGACATCGTCGACATGCTCGCCATCGCCGTGGAGGCCGGCAGCGGCTTCGAGGCGGCCCTGGCCATCGTCTGCCAGAACTTCAAGTCGCCCCTCACCGACGAGCTGTCAACGGCTCTTCAGGAGATGGAGCTGGGGCTGCCCCGCAAGCAGGCGCTCCAGGAGTTGCGCGACCGGGTCGACATCGACGTCGTCCGCACCCTGATCCTGGCCCTTCTCCAGGCCGACGCCCTGGGCATCCCCATCGGCCGGGTGCTCAAGTCGCAGGCCACCGAGGTGCGGGCCCGCCGGCGGGCGTGGGCGCGGGAGAAGGCGGCCAAGCTGCCGATCAAGATCATGTTCCCGCTGGTGCTGTTCATCTTCCCGCCGATCCTCGGGCTCGTCCTGGGGCCGGCGGCCCTGTCCTTCGGCCAACTCGGCGGCTGACGAGCGCTGCTTGTTGCTGTTGCTCATGCAGAGGACGATCATGGTCGTTGATGACCGATCGAGGGATGAGCGTTCGCGTCGGCACGGGGGAGTTCACGCAGGTCGAGGGTCGGCTCGGCCAGGTCGACGAGCGGCTTGCAGCGCTCGACGACCGCATCCGCCTGCGTTTCGAGTCTTACGAGAACAGCCTCCGGGCCTCCTTCGAGCACGAGTTGCGGCGACAGCTCGTGACCCTGTTGTGGGCGCAGGTCATCGTTGTGATGACGATGGCCGCGCTCGCGTTCAGCCTGGTCCGCTTCACCTGACCGAGCGGCCTCGGGGCGTGCCGGCGGTACCCTGGCCTGGATGTTCGAACGCCTGGCCGGCCTGGAGACCGAGTACGAGGATGTGCTGGTCCGCCTTCAGGACCCCAACGTCTTCTCCGACCAGCGCGCCTACGTGAAGCTCTCGAGGCGGCTCAAGGAGCTGGAGCCGATCGTCCTCGCCTTCCGTGAGCACCGGGCCACCTCGGGGGATCTGGAGGCGGCCAGGAGCATGCTCGCCGAGTCCGCCGGCGATGACCGCGAGTTCCTCCAGGCGTCGATCGACGAGGCCGAGGCCACCCTGGCCCGCATCGACGAGGAGCTGAAGGTCCTGCTCCTGCCCCGCGACCCCAACGACGACCGCAACGTCATCGTCGAGATCCGCGGCGCCGAGGGCGGGGAGGAAGCCAACCTCTTCGCCAAGGACCTCCAGGAGATGTACGCCCGCTACGCCGACCGGCGGAGCTGGAAGCTGGAGATCCTCGGTGTCGACGCCTCCGACATGGGCGGGTTCAACGAGGTCACCTTCCTCCTCAAGGGCGACGACGTATGGAACCGCTTGAAGCACGAGGGCGGGCCCCACCGGGTGCAGCGGGTGCCGGTCACCGAGTCCCAGGGCCGGATCCACACCAGCTCGGCGACGGTCACCGTCCTGCCCGAGGCCGAGGAGGTCGACGTCCAGATCGACCAGAACGACCTCAAGATCGACGTCTACCGCTCCACCGGGCCCGGCGGCCAGTCGGTCAACACCACCGACTCGGCGGTGCGCATCACCCACCTGCCCACGGGCGTCGTCGTGGCCATGCAGGACGAGAAGAGCCAGATCCAGAACCGCGCCCGGGCCATGGTGGTCCTGCGCTCCCGGCTGCTGAAGGCGGAGCAGGACCGCCAGGCCGCCGAGATGTCGACGGCGCGGCGCAGCCAGATCGGCGGCGGCGGCCGCTCAGAGAAGATCCGGACCTACAACTACAAGGAGAACCGGGTCACCGACCACCGCATCGGGCTGACCCTCTACCACCTCGACCGGGTGCTGCAGGGCGACCTCGACGAGCTGGTCGACGCCCTCCTCGCCGACGAGCGCGCCCGCCAGCTCTCCGGCGAGGAGTGACGGTCAGCAGTCGGTAGCGACGGCCAAGGCCTGGCAGACAGCCTTCATCCGGCCAGGGGCCAGGGTGGTGATGCGCTCCACCAGCAATGCCGCCGCCAGCGGCTGGATGTTGTCGAGCGAGACGACGCACGCCTGAGGGACGCCGTCGTCGGTGTCGAGCGCCACCTCCGTCGGCAGCCCGCGCACCCGGGTGGTGAGGGGTGCGACCAGCGGTCTGGCCAGCGCCGGGAGCACGGCGGATCGGGACAGGACGAGGACTGGCCGGCGGCCGAGCTGGCTGTCCTCGGACCACCAGACCTCTCCGCGGGCTACCACCCCCCATCCTCGGCGTCGAGTGCAGCCCGGTTGCGGCGAGCGTTCGTCGCCGTCCAGTGGTCCAGGTCGCCCCAGCGGTCAGCGGCATCCGACTGAGGGAACCCTGTGTAGCCGGCCAGCAGGGCCCGGTCATGCTCGGCGCTCGTCGCGAGGGCGGCATCGAGAAGGTCCCGGACGATCTTCGACCGCGACACCCCTTCGAGCTTGGCCCGGCGGTCGAGTGCTTCCACCAGTTCGTCCGTGAGCTGCACCAGCGTCTGCCGCACGCGCCCCAGGGTACCATCGCGTAAGCCATATGGTCTCCGAGCGGTACGGTCGTGTCGTACAGACGTGGCAGAGCCTCCAACGCATGGCCCAGGCGGAGCTGGGCGCCCGCGAGGCGTGGTTCGTGCTGGAGCGGGCGTCGGGCTACGACCGGGCCGGCCTGGTGCCACGGCTGGCCGACCCCGTGCCGGCGCGGGTGGTGGCGTTCGTCGAGGGCATGGTCGAGCGCCGGCGAGCGGGGGAGCCGTTGCAGTACGTGCTGGGCGTGTGGGGGTTCCGCCGGCTGGAGCTCGTGGTCGACCGGCGGGTGCTCATCCCCCGGCCGGAGACCGAGATGGTGGTGGAGGAGGCGCTGGAAGAGCTGCGCCGCCTCGCGGCAGTGCGCCCTCTGGCGGTCGACCTGGGGACGGGTTCGGGCGCCATCGCCATCTCCCTGGCCCTGGAGATGCCCCGGGCCCGGGTCTGGGGCACCGACCGCTCGGAGGAGGCCCTCGCCGTGGCCCGGGCCAACCTCTCGGGCATGGGCGCGTCGGTCGCCACCCGGGTCCGGCTGTCGGCGGGCGACTGGTTCGCGGCCCTGCCGCCCAACCTCGCCGGTCAGGTCGACCTGATCGTCGCCAACCCTCCCTATGTCGCCGCCGAGGAGGAGCTGCCGGCCGAGGTCGCGGACTGGGAGCCCGTCGGCGCCCTGGTGGCCGGGCCGACTGGCCTGGAGGCGGTGGCCGAGATCGTGGCCGGGGCGCCGGCGTGGCTGGGCCGGCCCGGAGTGCTGGTGGTCGAGATCGCCCCCCACCAGGCCGGCCCCGCCGCCGACCTGGCTCGGGCCGCCGGCTTCGACCACGTGGAGGTGCGCCCGGACCTGGCCGGCCGGCTCCGGGCGCTGGTGGGTAGGGTCGAGCGGTGATCGTGCCGGCGCTGGGCGTCCCGTTGCCGGCCAACGCAGTGCTGGAGGCCGTGCGGGCGCTCGGGCAGGGCCAGCCGGTCGGCATCCCCACCGACACCATCTACGGGCTGGCGGTCGACCCGTTCCGGGCCGGCGCTACCGACCGCATCTTCGCGGCCAAGCGCCGGCCTCGGGAGGTGAGCCTGCCGGTGCTGGTGTCAGGCGTCGACCAGGCCCTGTCGCTGTCGACGGCCGTGCCGGCGCTGGCGCTGGAGCTGATGGCCCGCTACTGGCCCGGTCCGCTGACCATCGTCATCCCGGCCAAGGCCGGGCTCGGTGCCGACCTGGGCGACGACGACCTGACCGTCGGCGTACGCAGCCCCGATCACCCGGTACCGCTGGCCCTGTGCGCCGCGGTCGGCCCGCTGGCCACCACCAGCGCCAACCGCCACGGGGAGCCGCCGATGACCACGGCCGCCGAGGTGGCCGGCGCGTTCGGGGAGGCGGTGCCCGTCGTGCTCGACGGCGGGGTCTGTGCCGGGAGCCCGTCGACCGTGGTCGACTGCACCGGCCAGGAGCTCAAGCTCCTGCGAGAGGGCCGGATCCCTTGGGCCGTGCTCCAGCGCGCCGGCGGTTGAGCAGCAGCGGCGCCGGCGGCGGGGGCGGCGCCGGCAGCTCCTCGTAGTCGAACACGAGATCCGGTCCGGCTTCGGGCTCAGGGGCCGGCGCCTTCGGCTTCGGCTTCTTCGGCTGTGCCCGCTTGGCCGGCGCCGCCTTCGTCGCCGTCCGAGGCGCCACCTTCGTTCCCCGCACCGTCGGCGCGCCCAGGGCGTCGAGCCGGGCTCGGATCTCGGTGAGCTGGCGGTCGGAGCGGTCCATCGCCTCCTCGACGACGGCGGCGAGGGGCTGGATCTGGCGGGTGAGCGAGGCCTTGAGGGCCCGGGTGCGGGCCGCTTCCCGCTCCTCGGCGGCGGCGACGTAGTCGGCGATCTCGGCGATGGCGGCGGAGACCGGCCGTAGCTGGCGGCCGACGGAGGCCTTCAACGAGTCGAGCCGGGCCGCGCCCTCCAACCGGGCGTCGTCGGCGTTGATCTCGGCGGTCAGCTCGACCCGCCGCAGCAGCTCGCGCATCCCGTCCATCACCGCGACGCTCGAAGAGTCGGCGGCGGCCACCGTGGCCCGGAGGTCGTCGAGGCTGTCGGCGACCACTTCGGCGAGGCCATCGGACTGGTCGGCGAGGGCCTTGGCCGCTGCCTCGCCGACGAGCTCCGGCAGCGACTCAGCCACCATCACCACCCGTAGCTCGGCCTCGCGGGAGTCGAGCAGCTCCGCCACCATCGCCTGCTGGCGGGCGACGGTGCTGGCCAGGGCGTGCAGCTCGTTGCGCAGCTCGTCGAAGGCGTTCTCGAACCACTGGAGGATCTCGGTGCGGGAGCCGCTGCTCTGCCCCGGCTCGGCCCGGGGCGGCGGCGGAGGGGCGTAGCCGGCGTTGCCGCTGCGGTTCCCGGTACTGCCGTTCCCGTTCACGGTGGCGGCCGGCGCCGGCGGGCTGGTGGCGGGCTCCGGGCCAGCCGCGAGGGCACGGACGCGAGGTGCCTCGATGGCCGGGGCGACGGTGATGGCGATCGGTCGCGGACCGCGCGCCCATACCCCGGGACAACCGTCGAACTGGCCCTGGCAGACGACGCCGCACTCGGGGCACGAACACGCCCGCTCGCCCGCCCGCATGGGATGGCCGCAGCCCTCACGGATCTGGGAGCCGAACTCGTGGCAGCGGCCCATTCGGTGAATGTTACCCCGTAGGTCGCAAAATCAGGCCCATCTCGCCGGCCATTGCTGGTAGGGAACGGTGCTAGCTGGGGACGACCGCCGACGACATCGTGTACATGCCCCAGCCCCAGGCGTTGTGGGCGAAGACGGCGATCGTGTAGGTGCGCCCACCGGTGAGGCCGGCGAGTGTCGCGCTCGTGCAGGTGCTGCACACGGTGGTCCCGACGCCGGTGAAGCCGTTGGCGTCGAAGGCGAACACACCGTACATGTCGATGGCGGCGCCGGAGTTGCCCGCCAGCGTCCAGGACACGTTGACGGAGTCGTTGGCTGGGCTGACCCAGACGCTGCCCGGGGCCGCCGGCGCCCCGACGACCACCTTCTCGGAGATGGCGTGGAGGCCCCAGCCGTTGGCGTTGTGGGCGTAGACGACCGTGAAGTACGAGCGGCCGTTGACCAGGCCCGGCACGGTGGCCGTCGTGCACGTGGCGCAGACCCACGCCGACTTCTCGGTGTAGCCGGCGTCGTCGAAGACGAACAGGCCGAAGCCGTCGATGGCGGTGCCGGGGTTCGTCGGGGCCTTCCACGTGCTGGTGATGGACCCGTTGCCCGGCATGGTGCGCACTTCGGTGGGCGCCGCGGGGACGGCGGCGACGGTCACCCATCCTGACGCCGTGGACTCGCCCCATCCGGCGCTGGTGTGCCCGTGGACGGTGGCGTAGTACGTCCGCCCGTTGGTCGCCCCGGTGATGGCGCCGGCCCGGCACGTGGCGCACACGAGCACGTGCTTGCCGGTGTAGCCGGTGCTGTCCCAGAGGAAGGCGCCGTAGGTGGTGGGCGCAGGGCCCGACGCCGGCGGCGTCCAGGTCACGTTGACCACCCCGTCGCCACCGGTGGCCGCCACCGAGGTGGGGGGTCGGGGGCTGGTGACGGGTGCGGTGGTCGTCGACGTGGTGGCCGGCGGCTGGGTGGTCGGCGTGGTCGTCGTCGGCGCCACCGTGGTGGGCGTGGAGGTGGTCGAGGTCGTCAGCCGGCCGAAGACCTGGGCCACGACGAAGACGTTGGTCAGGGCGTAGCCGCCGCCGGACCAGGTCTGGCCCGCCGCCGACCGCCACGAGCCGATGCCGATGTGGGTGAAGTTGGCGTTGAGGATGTTGGCCCGGTGGGCGGGGCTGGCCATGAGGTCGTTGGTGAGCCGGGTGGCGGCCAGGATCGGGTCGGTCGTGCCGTTCATCCAGCCGATGTTCTCGCCGGTGGCCGTGGGCTTCAGACCGATGGCGGCGAGCAGGTTGCCCACGCCCTGGGTGCCGCAGTTCAGGATGGTGTGGCTGAAGTAGTTGCGGATGCCCATGTCGGTCGCCCGGCCCATGACGGGGAAGCCGCAGGCGTCGTACCGGCCGTCCTGGGCGGCGGTGCGCAGGCCCTCGGACGCCTGGAGCGGTGCGATGCCGGCCGCCGCCCGGTGCTCGTTGACGAGGGTCAGCATCTTGGCGCCGAAGCCGCCGTCGTCGGCCGCGTGGGCTGCCGGCGTCGGGGCCATGGTGGCGGTGAGGCCGCCGGCGACGGCGACGACCACGACCAGGCGGGCAATCCATGAGCGGTGGCGGGAGGAAATGGCAGGCACCCCCCTCCAGTCGGCCTCAGTTGGGAAAAACTTGAGCAAACACCCCTTTACAGCCTCGGCACGGCCAGAGCGTCAACGGAGTCACAACAACGCTTCGTGGTTTCAATACCACGGAGAGTGAAGATTTCTCTCAACGATCGTCATGCAGATGCCGAATTGGTCGGGATGAGCACCGCCCTTGCCCCGACGACCACCACCGAGATGCGCCGTTCGGGCCGGCTCGCCACCGCCTGGGGGGTCGTCGCGTTGGCTCTCATTGTCGTAGGAACCACGCTGGTGGTGCCGGCCGGGCCAGCCGCCGCCGACGTGACGTTCAACCAGAAGATGATGGAGCTGCTCAACCGTGATCGGGCGGCCAACGGGCTGCCGCCGCTCGCCTTCGACCCCAGCCTGGCTGCCGTCGCCGAGGACCAGCCCTACTCCGGCTGCGGATTCACCGTCCTGGGCCGGGCCAAGGACATGGGCGGCCGCAACTACTTCAGTCACCAGATCCTGGGATGCGCGCTCCAGGGCGTGACCAACATCCTGAACGGCAGCGGGATCAACACCAGTAGCAGCGGCGAGAACATCGCCTGGATGAGCGGCGCCACCGATCCCGTCGTCGCAGCCAGCAACCTCCAGAGCCAGTTCATGAACAGCGCCGGCCACCGCAAGAACATCCTGAACCCCCAGTTCACCCGCGTCGGGGTGGGTTCCTGGCGCACGGCCGCCGGCCAGACGTGGTCGGGCGGCGGCTACGCCCTGACCAACGTCTTCATCGCCGTGCAGATCTTCGCCGGCGGGGCGGTGTCCACGACGACGACGCCGACGACCGTCGCCCCCACGACCACGACCACCGTGCCGCCGGCGCCGGCGCCCGGGGCCGGCTACCACCCGCTGACGCCCAGTCGCATCCTCGACACCCGCACCGGCAACGGCGCCCCCACCGCTCCCCTCGGCGCCGGCGCCACCCTGAACCTGCAGGTGACGGGGAGGGGCGGGGTGCCCGCCACTGGCGTGTCGGCCGTGGTGATGAACGTCGCCGTCACCCAGCCCACTGCAGCCAGCTTCCTCACCGTCTACCCCTCCGGCGAGAACAGGCCCGGCGCGTCGAACCTCAACTACGTCGCCGGGCAGACGGTGCCCAACCTGGTGACGGCCAAGGTCGGCCGAAACGGTCAGGTGAGCATCTTCAACCTGGCCGGCCGCACGCACGTCATCGCCGACGTCGCCGGCTGGTTCGACACCGGCAACGCCGGCGGCGCCGGCTACCACCCCGTCTCGCCCCGCCGCATCCTCGACACCCGCATCGGCAACGGGGCGGCGACAGGGCCGCTCAACTCCGGCTCCATCCTGAACCTGCAGGTCACCGGCCGCGGCGGCGTGCCCTCGACCGGCGTGTCGGCCGTGATCGTCAACGTCGCCGTCACCCAGCCCACGACGGCCAGCCACCTGATCGTCTTCCCTGCCGGCGCAGCCGTGCCCGCCACCGCCAACCTGAACTACACCGCCGGCCAGACGGTGCCGAACCTGGTGGTGGCCAAGCTGGGGGCCAAAGGCCAGCTCTCGCTGGTGAACGCGCTGGGGAGCACCCACGTCGTCGCCGACGTGGCCGGGTGGTACGACATCGGCGCCACCCCTGCGGCGGCTGACTTCCACGCCCTGACCCCGAGCCGCATTCTCGACACCCGCACGGGCAACGGGGCCCCGGTCGGCGCGCTCGGCGCCGGCGCCATGAACCTCCAGATCACCGGCCGCGGCGGCGTGCCGGCGACGGGCGTCTCGGCGGTGGTCCTCAGCGTGGCCGTCACCGAGCCCACCGCACCGAGCAACCTGATCGTCTGGCCCACCGGCGAGGCGGCGCCCGTGGCGTCGAACCTCAACTACGTCGGGGGCCAGACGGTGCCGAACCTGGTGGTCGCCAAGGTGGGGGCCAACGGCCAGATCACGCTGTTCAACAGTGTCGGCAGCACCCACGTGGTCGCCGACGTGGCTGGCTGGTACGACGTCGGCTGACCCGGCTGCGTCAGACGATGGTCCCCCAAGGGGGACCATCGTCGGCGGCGCCCACGGCCGGCGCCGGCCCGGTTTTCACCGTGACCATCCGGCGCCAGGCCAGCACCGCGAAGAGGGCCTCGGTGACGGCCAGGGCGCCCAGCGCCCCGTTGGCGCCCCACTGAGCTGCGGCGGGAAGACCGAGAAGCAGGGTGATGGCGCCGGTCACACCCCGGGCCCGCCAAATCCACCGGACCTGGCCGAGCGCCCGGAGGGCGCACGTGGCTCCCGTGCCCACAGCCAGGCCGGTGGCGAACAACGAAAGCACCGGAACCACGGGCCGGGCGCCGGCCCAGGTGTCCGGGAACAGCTCCGGACCGATCGTTGGCAGGACCGCATAGACCGCGGCTCCGAACACGAGCGACCCGAGACCCAGGCCGACGGCGATGACCAGCGCCAGCCGCATCAGCCGGATCCGGTCGTCGCGCAGCCGGACGCTCTCCGGCACGCCGATGGCCGCTCCGCCCAGGATGGCGACGACGACGGGACCCATGAACGTCTGGGCCGCCCGGATGCGGCCCAGCTGGTCCGTCCCAGCCAGGATGGTCAGGCCGTAATAGAGCACGTAGCTGCTGCCGGAGATGAAGGCGAACTCCCACCAGTGGCCGGCCCAGAGCGCCCGATGTTCCCGAACCCAGGCGGCCATCCCGCGAAAGCTCGGAAGGGCGCACAGGTAGATGCCGAACGCGCCGCCCGACACCGCCCCAGCCAGCGCCCATACCGCCAGGAGCACGGCGGGTGACCGATGGCCGAGGGCGATGGCCACGGCAGACGCCGCCAGCTGGAGGACCAGCCAGAGCCCGTCGCTCAGGGCGGCGGCCCTGGGGTCGCCCCGGGCGAAGGCCACGTGGCGGACGACGTCCTGGTACAGGAGCAGCGGCAGCAGCACGGCCAGGGCGGCGAACTGGCCCCGTCCCTCCTCGCTGACCAGCGCAGCCACGGCAAGGGGCGCGGCGACGCACAGGCCCATGCTCACCGCCAGGCCGGCGACCGATCGGACCGGGCGGGGCACGCCGGCGGGAGCCGGGCCCGAGTAGAGGATGAGCACGGGGAGCGACAGCAGCGACCGGCACAGCTGGGTGACGAGCAGGTAGCTCATGAGCACGATCGAGAAGGTGGCGAACTCGGCTCGCGTGGCCGTGGCCAGGACGATGGCGCTCAGGACGAAGTTCGAGCTGCTCGAGATCCCCTGCCCGGCCAGTGCCCACGCCGACCGGGACACGACCGGCGCGGCCAGGCGCCCCTGCGGTCGCTCAGCCACCGGACCGGCGCCATCCGGTCCGCATGCGCTCGCCTCCCAGCCGAGCGATCCGGAGCGCCGACGCGCACCGCACCTGGAAGGCGCTGGCCCCGGCCCTCCGCAGGTAGACGACCTTGCTGCGGTGGTACTCGTCGAGCGTGCTCATCCGGTCGGCGCTGCTTCCCCCGAGGAGATGGACCACCGCACCCTGTGGCTCGCGAACGACCGTCTTCCCGATCCCCCGCAGCCGGCGGCAGAGGTCCACATCCTCCAGGTACATCTTGAACCCGGGGTGGAAACCTCCCACGCTGACGAAGTCCGATCGGCGGAGGAGCATTGCTGCGCCCGACACCCAACCGACCTCCTCGGCCTCGTGCGGGTGGCTGCGCCGGCCCCGATGGAGGCGCAGGAGCGCGTTCGCCGGCGGCAGCGCGCCGTAGGCCCGGCTCTGGAGGGTCGTCCGGTCGGCGTTGTAGATGGCCGGCGCCACAACCCCGACCGCGGGATCGACGGTCAGGGTCGGGAGGAGGAGCGAGAGGGTCCCGGGCTTGACCTCTGCGTCGCTGTTGAGGAGGAACAGGAACGGGGCCTGCGTCGCCGACACGCCGAGGTTGACGCCGCGCCCGAACCCCACGTTGTCGGGGGACTCGACGACACGAACCGGAGGTTCGCCCTTCCCGAAGGCGGAACGGAGGAACTCCGCGCTCCCGTCCCCCGATGCGTTGTCGACCACGACCACTTCCTCGACGACCGGGTCGGTGACGACTGAACGCACCGCCGCCTCGGTGAGCCGCATCGTCCGGTAGTTCACCACCACCACGGCCACGCCGTGCGGGGCGGCGCCGTCCGGCGGCCCGGCCTCGGCGTGCATGCCGCTGATTACTATCGGTCGATGCCAGCGCGTGCAACCACCCCCCGGCGGTCCAGCGCCTGTGGCTGAGACCCCGAAAGACCTCGCGGAGCGATACCTCACGCTCCTGAAGGACCATCTCCTGCGCGGCAGCTACCGCATCCCGGATCCGTTCGCCGGGAGCATCAAGGACCGGTTGTACCAGCCGCTCCAGCGGGCCATCGGCGCGGCAGGGTACGCGCTCGTGCACCCGGTCGACCCGGCGGACCGCGACGAAGGTCTGAACTACTCCTCCGACGCCGACACCATGATCGGCCGGCGCCGGCTCGACAACCTCCAGTTCTGCGTCAGCGAGGTCCTCCGGGAGGGCGTCCCCGGTGACCTGCTGGAGGCCGGCGTATGGCGCGGGGGCGCGGCGATCTTCATGCGGGCTGTCCTGTACGCCTACGGGGAGACCGACCGGGTGGTCTGGCTGGCGGATTCCTTCCAGGGGGTGCCCAAGCCCAACCCGACCCGGTACCCCGCCGATCGGGAGGATCCATGCTGGCGGATGGGGGCGCTTGCGGTCGACGCCGACACGGTGCGGGCCAACTTCGAACGCTACGGCTTCCTCGACGATCAGGTCCGCTTCCTCGAGGGGTGGTTCCGGGACACCCTGCCGGCGGCGCCGGTGGAGAAGCTGGCTCTCATACGGCTCGACGGAGACCTCTATGAGTCCACCATGGACGCCCTCCAGGCGCTCTATCCCAAGGTCTCCGTGGGCGGATATGTCATCATCGACGACTACGGGAATGAGGTGCTCGGCTGCCGGGAGGCGGTCGACGACTTCCGGAGGGAGCACGGTGTGACCGCCCCCATCCAGAAGGTGGACTGGACCGGCGTCTTCTGGCAACGGGATGCATAGCCGTCCGACCCGCGGAATCCCGGTCGTGCCGTGCTGAAAGCCCAGATCCTTTTCGGATGGGCGCTTCTGATGTGCGGTCAAATCTTCTTCTGGCGCCGGCGGGACAACATCTTCGGCTACCTGCAGGTCGGGTTCTTCGTGGCGTCGATCGTGATCCCCGTGCTCGGGACGACGGCCCTCGACGACCATGATCCCGGGATCGTCAGTCTCTACGCCCACCTGATCCTCGTCGGCGGAGCCGCATTCCTGGTCGGCCTGATCTACGGCGCCCCGCTCGGAGAACGGGCCCGCCTGCCGTCGCTCGCGTTCGGCAGGGTCCTCGACCCGGTACCGAGAACTGTGCGCAGCAGAGCCCGGCTGGCGACCATGGCCGCGGTTCTCGCGCTCCTCCTGAGCTTCATCGCCCTCGGGTACGTGCCGTTCCTCGCCGCTGATCGCCAGGGGGCGAAGTACGGCGTCGGCGCCTACCGGGCCGGCTTCGAACGCGGATCGCTCATCTTCCATGTCGCGCTTCGGGTGGGCAGCCTCATGCTCCCGGTGATCCTGGCCCTCGTCATCCGGAACCGCCGCAGCGTCGACGGTGTGCTGGCCGGGGGCCTGGCCCTGGCCTTGGCGCTGACCTTGAGCCGCGGCAGTGCCTTTCTCGGGCCGGTCGTCGTACTTCTCGCCTGGCTGGTGGTCAAGCGGTGGAAGGCCTGGCAGATCGCCGCCGTGGCGTGCCTGGCATTCATCAGCGCCGCGCTCGTCAATGAGGTGGCGCAGATCACAAGGCCGGTGGCCAGCGCGTCATTCGCCACCAGAGCGGCGGCCTCGGCCCCTGAGGTCCTCGACCAGCTGGGTTTCTTGAATGGGTTCGATCTCACCGGCGGCGAGCAGGTGGGATTCCGCACGATCCTCGCCGGCGTCAGCCTCCAGAAGGGCGAGTACGCACCGTCGGCGTATGCGCTACGGACACGCACCGGTCTCTCCGACGTCAGCGAGCTGGCGTCGGGAGGCCTCCGTCTCCCCGCCTCGATCTGGGGGTATTCCGCGTTCGGGTGGGTGGGAGCGGTGGCATGGTCGTTCGTCTCCGGCTTCTTCGTCGGCTACGGCACGACGTTCGTGCGCCGGCTCCTCACTCCGGTGGAAGGGCAGCCGGGACAAGTCCTGAACCTGGTCCTGGCCTGGGTGTTCGTCCAGGGCACCTTCTCGGTGCTTGCCGAGTTCTACTTCCCCGAGCGGGTGGAGATCATCGCCTTCGCCCTCGTCCTGTTCCTTACGGTCATCCGCAGAGATGCGTCACAGGAGGACGAAGCTGCCGGCGAGGCGCTCACCCAGCCGTCCGGCGTCCCACCACGGTGAACATCTTGCGGGGCCGGCCCTTGTACAGCTGTGTGTGGTAGCTGACCGTCGTGTCCTCGAACCCGAGGACGCCGATGAAGTCGACGATCAGCTCGGGGGAGAGGCGCCACCAGCCGTCGGGGTCGCGCCCGTTGCGCCAGTTGGGAAGGAAGCGCATCGTCGGCCGCCGCAGGCGGTGGGGCAGCATGCTCTTCATCCGGGAAATGGGCGGCGGCACGCCCAGGCGGTCGCGCATCTCGGTCACGACGACGGTCTCGCGGGTCAACCGCAGGGCTGACTGCAGGGCGCGAAAGGGGTCGCGGGTGTGCAGCAGGATGGACCCGAAGAGGGCGACGTCGACCTCGCCCACTTCGTCGGGCACCGAGTACACGTCGCCGTAGACCAGCCGCGCCTTGGACTCATACGCCCGGTGGCCCAACCAGTAGGCGTTGTTGACGCGGGTGATGCCCTGCTTGAAGCGGTCCTCGGTCGTGAGCCAGTGCCCGGGATCGCCGGTCCGGGCCGCACTGAGGGCGGCCCGGGCATAGGGCACGACGTCCCACCGGTGGTCCGGCGAAAGGTCGTAGCTCACGACTTGGGCGCCCTGGCGCTCGATCTCGAAGGTGATGTAGCCGTCCGCCGTACCGAGCTCCAGCACCCGCTTGCCGGCGAGATCGACGTCGCCGAGATAGGCGCTGAGGCCGGGGCGCAGGTCCCATTGGCCCTCGACCTCGCCGAGACCGGGGACGTCCATCGAGTGGTAGAACTCGCACTCGGCCAGGTCCTCGACGAGGCGCGGCGCCGCCTCCACCTTGGCGAGGTCGCCGCTCACCGGCGGGGGGCCCGCACCGCCAGGTCGTCTCCGATCACGGAGGGCATCTTAGGGTTGCCGGCCGGCCGCCGTCTCGTGGGCCAGGAGGAGATCGACGTTCCTGCCGGCCAGCCTGGCGGAGCGGCGGTCCAGCGGCGCGGTGGGGGCATACCCGAGAGCGGCGAAGCGTTCGAGCAGCTCGGCCGACGACGTGCCCGCCTGGCGCAGCAGGATGTCGTTGAACTCGCAGAGCACCAGGGGCCGCAACGTCGAGAGCGTCTCCGCAGCGCCGGCCATCACTTCGGGCTCGAAACCCTCGGCGTCGATCTTGACCAGGCGCAGCCGGCCGGGCGGGCGGCGCTCGGCGACCAGGTCGTCGAGGCGGGTCGTGGCGACGTCGACCTCGCCGGCGGTCTCCCACGTGGCGACGAACGAGCCGAAGGCGCCGCCCCCCTGAGCCGGGATCCGGAGCCTGGCCGTCCCAGCCTTGAATGACAGCGCGAACGGCAGAACGGTGAGCTGGTGCAGCCCGTTCCTGGCCCGGAGGGCCTCGAGCCGCTCGACGTTGCGGGGGAGCGGCTCTACCGCCCACACCGCTCCGGAGGGCCCGACGAGCCGGCACAGGCGGCTGGTGAACAGGCCGACGTTGGCGCCGACATCGATCACCCAGTCCCCCTCATCCACGACCCGGTCGAGGTTGCGGAGCATCCCCGGGCTGTGGGCCCCGAGGAAGCCGGCCCGCTCGAGGTAGTCGGCGACATCAGCGTCGACGACGTGGCCCCAAGGATCGCGGTAGGTGTAGGACCCGGTGGTGAGAAGGGGTGTGGCCATCCTGCGAGTCAGGGCGCTGACGACCCGGGCCGCGGGGCCGCGGCCCTGGATGCGCCGGGAACCGCCCGCCGCCGCCTCCACCAGGCGCCGGTGGAGAGATGAAGTCCGGCCGTCACGATCCGGGACCACCCTGCCAGCGTACGGCGCCCGCCGCGCAGCGTGGCTCACGGTTGCATTATGAGCATTGGCCCGCCCGATGGCAGTGCAGCGTCACGGCACATGCCGGTCCACGATGCCATGGAACTGCTGGCCGAACTGGGATATCGACGGTGCGTGCCGGCGCAGGCGGTCGGACATCGCGGCCGCCTCTGCCGCCGGCCGGCCGGCGCACTCGTCGATGGCGACCGTCATCGCCGCCGTGTCGGTGGCCGGGAAGGGCTCGACGAAGCCGGCCACCACCTCGGGCAGCGCCCCGCCGTCGCTGGCGCACACCCGCAGGCCGCAGCTGAGGGCCTCCCACGCCGGCAGCCCGAACCCCTCCTCCAGCGACGGCTGGACGAGGAGGTGCGCCGTGGCGAAGAGACGATCGAGGGCGGCCTGGTCCGACGCCGGCACGGCGGTGACGAACCCCCGCTGGCGCGCCGTGAGCGCCGCCTCCAGGCCGCTCACCTGGCCGGCGGTGCCGCCGGCGAGCACGAGGCGGCCCCCGTCGCGGCAGAACCGGGTCGCCTCGAACGCGGTGAGCAGGCGGGGGAGGTTCTTGTGGGGCATGAAGCCGCCGACGAAGAGGGCCACGGGCTCGGGCGCCAGCGTCTGCCGCAGCCCCACCACCCGGTCGACGAACCCGCTGTCGAACGGGAACCGCAGCACCGAGATGCGCTCGGGCGTCACGCCGAGGTCCTCGATCACCGACCGGCGGGAGTGCTCGCTGATGGTCAGTATGTGTCGCGAGGTGGCCGCCACCCGGCGCATGAACGCCCGCTTGGCTCGGCGGAGGGGGCGGTTGGCGCCGTAGCGGAGGGCGATGGTGTCGTAGATCAGCGTCACCGCCGGCACCGTGCCGAGAGGGCGCTGCTGGTGCATGAAGACCGTCAGCCGCGCCGCCGGCAGCCGGCGGGCGTGGCGCTGCCCGAACATCAGCCGGGGGTCCTCGGCGATGGGGACGAGCCGCGCACCCGCGGGCGCCAGTTCGCCGGCGGCCGGCGGCCCCCACAGCACCCAGTCCGCCGGCGCCGGCCCCGTCGCCAGCCCGCGCAGCACCAGCTCCGTCGTCCGCCCCGGGCCCCCGATGCCCAGCCAGCGGCAGTCGAGGGCCACGGCCGCCGGCGGCGTCACCCGCTCAGGCCGATTGTGAGAGGCGGGGATCGTCGATGCGGATGTTCGCCGTCGCGGCCGCGCCGATCACCCAGTCGAGGAAGCTGTCCCGGAAGCGGGCCGGTGAGAAGCGCTCGGCATTGCGCCGGCAGGCGCCGGCGTCGAACCCGCCGGCCAGGACGGCCTCGATGCCGGCGGCCAGGGCGCCGGCGGTCTGCTCCGGCGCCAGCACGCCGGTCTCGCCGGGCACGACGGTGTCCAGCGCGCCGCCCCGCCCGAGGGCGACGACCGGCGTCCCGCAGGCCTGGGACTCCACTGGAACGATCCCGAAGTCCTCCTCGGCCGGGAAGACGACCACGCCGGCCTGGCGGTAGAGCGTGCGCAGGTCGTCGTCACTGGGGCCGATGACGAACCGGACATCGGCCGAGAGCTCGCCGGCGAGCGCCCGCAGCCGGCTCTCCTCCGGGCCGCCCCCGGCCACGACGAGAGGGTGGCGGAGGGCGTGGGCGGCGCGGATGGCCAGGTCGAGCCGCTTGTAGGGAACCATCCGGGAGACGGCGAGGGCGAACCCCTCGCGGCCGGCGGCCTCGCCCGGCGTGAACCAGCCGGTTTCGACCGGCGGATGGATCACGGTCGCGTCCCGACGGTAGAACTGCTTGATCCGGTGCTGGACGGCCGTCGAGATGGCGGCGAACCCGTCGACCCAGCTGGCGGCGTGGGAGTCCCAATGCTGCAGGAACCGCTCGCCGAGCCCGCTCGCCGCGCTCCTGCGCCGGCGCTGGTCGACCGACGCCAGCCAGGCGTAGCGCATCGGCGTGTAGCAGTAGCAAAGGTGCATCGCCTGGCGGCCGGGCCGGAACCCCTTGGCGCACGCGTGGCTCGACGTGACCACCAGGTCGTAGCGGGCACGGGACGCGTACCTCCAGGCCAGTGGCATGAACGGCAGCTGCAGGGAGCGAGGGCGGGAGCGGAGGAGGGGGTGGTCGAGAAAGGTCGTCCCGACGGGGCGGCCGCCGAGGTCGAAGCCGGCGGAGGGGTTCAGCGTGAGCGAGTGAAGGGTGGCAGCTGGAAGGGCCTTCGCCATCGTCTCGAACGTCTTCTCACTGCCGTGCCGGGCATTCAGCCATTCATGGCACAGGGCCACGCTCGGCCCTGGCGACGGCCCCACCTACGAGGCGCCCAGCCCGGTGACGATCACGAGCGGCGTGCGGGCGAGGATCTTGGCATCGGCCCAAGGCCCGCAGATCGCCATGTAGCGCGTGTCGAGCTCCGCCCGCTCGGGGAACCCCACGGTGCTGCGCCCGCTCACCTGCCACAGGCCGGTGAGACCGGGTCGGAGCCGCAGGTACGCAGCCTCGAAGCCGACGTAGTCCCGGTGCAGCTGGGTGCGCTCCACCGGCCGGGGCCCGACCAAGCTCATATGGCCGGCGAGAACGTTGAGCAGTTGCGGGAGCTCGTCGAGGCTGGTTCGGCGAAGGAACCGGCCGACCCTGGTGATGCGAGGATCCATATGGCCGGGAATCTTGTGGCTCCCATCGACGAAAAGACGGTGCAGCCCGGCATCCGAACGGAGTTGGTCCTCCGCATCCACCCGCATCGTTCGAAACTTGAGGATCCAGAACTCTTCGCCGCCGCGACCCACCCGCCGCTGGCGGAACAGCACCGGGCCGGACGACGTCAGCTTGACCGCGATGGCGAGGATCGCAGCCAGGGGGAGCAGCACGACGGTCAGGATGAGCGTGGCCGCGATATCGAGGATGCGCTTGCCTCTCCATGCCACCGGAGCCAACGACCCCTCGACGTCGGCCGTGGCGGCGATCGACAGGGCACCGCCCCGGCCCAGGACGACGTGCGGGCCGGCGACAGCCGTGCCCGCAATGGAGAGGTCCTCGCCACCTGTCAACACGTCTTGCATCACCCCGCTTTCGGCCACGCTCCGAACCGCCCGGCGCATGAAGATATCGCACGGTGGTCCCGGCATGAAGCACGTCGGTGGCATCGTCCCCGCCGCATCGAGCGGTTACCATCCCTGGCGTGGCTGGCGTCGAGCACCCTACGGAGCTCGGGCTTCGCGACTACCTTCACATCGTCGGCCGCCGCAAGCAGCTGATCATCGTGGTCACGCTCCTGGTCACCGTGCCGGCGGTGGTGCTGTCGCTGCTGCGGACACCGGTCTACGCCGGCGAGGCCGAGCTCCTGCTGCAGCCCCGGGTCAGCGAGACCCTCTTCGACCCGAACAGCGGCGTCCGGTCCGACCCCGCCCGCCAGGTCCAGAACGAGATCCGCATCCTCTCGAGCGCGCCGGTCCGGGAGCTGGTGCGGGCCCAGCTCGGCTCGGCACCGAAGGTGTCCGCCCGGGCCATCGGTTCCACCGACCTGATCCGGGTGACGGCCCGTAGCAACGACCCGCAGCGGGCCACGGCGCTGGCCAATGCCTACGCCACCTCCTACATCGACCACCGCCGCAAGCAGGCGGTCGACGACCTCCTGGCCACCAGCCAGCAGGTGCAGACGAAGATCACCGAGATCCAGCGCCAGATCGACGCTGCGTCGGCGGGCTCCCAGCGGGACTCGCTGGTCCAGGCCCAGTCGCTGTTCAGGCAGGAGCTGGATCGCCTCCAGGTCGCAGGGGCGCTGAAGCAGGGCGGCGCCCAATTGGTCCTGCCGGCCACGGTCCCCACGACGCCGATCGAGCCCCAGCCCCTGCGGACGGGCCTGGTCGCCTTCCTCTTCGGGCTGGTGCTGGGCCTGGGCCTGGCCTTCCTGCGGGAGTTTTTGGACGACTCGGTCAAGACCAAGGACGAGTTCGAGCGGGTGGCGCCCGGGGTGCCGGTCCTCGGCCTGATTCCCGTCGTCAGCGCCTGGCGCGGGAAGGAGACGGCCTACCTGGTCTCCCTCGACGACCCCAACTCGCCGGCGGCCGAGGCGTACCGGACCCTGCGCACGTCCATCCAGTTCATCGGGCTCGACCAGCCGATGCGGACCCTCCAGATCACCAGCGCCAACCCCCAGGAGGGCAAGACCACCACCCTGGCCAACCTGGCAGTTGCCCTGGCCCGCTCGGGCTCGACGGTGGCCATCGTCTGCTGCGACCTGCGCCGGCCGCGGGTGCACGAGTTCTTCGGCCTCGACAACGAGGTCGGCTTCACCTCCGTCCTGCTCGGCAAGGTGGGCCTGGCCGGCGCCATGCAGGAGGTCCCCGACCAGGCCCGGCTCTCGCTGCTGGCGTCCGGGCCACTGCCCCCGAACCCCTCGGAGCTGCTCTCGTCGAAGCGCACCGTCGAGGTGCTCGGCTCGCTTCAGGCCGAGTACGACATCGTGCTGATCGACGCCCCTCCGGTGATTCCCGTGACCGACGCCCTGGTGCTCTCCGGCCGGGTCGATGCCACCCTCCTCGTCGCCGTGGCCGGGGCCACGACCCGCAAGGAGGCAGCCCGGGCGGTGGAGCTGCTCCGGCAGGTCGACGCACCGCTCGTCGGCGCCGTGCTCAACGGCGTCGACACCGAGGGCTCGTACGGGTACGCCTACCAGTCCTACCGCTACGAGTCGCGCGTTGGCCGTCGAGAGCCAGCCAAGAAGTAGCGGGACCGGCTCACCCAGCACACGCCGGGGCCGGCGCCGGCGTCGATGGTGGAGCCCAGCGTGGCTGTGGCGGCACCGGTCCGGGCGCCGGCGCCGGCGGCGGTTCGACGTCGCCGGCCGGCGCCGGCGCAGCCGCCTGCTGCGCAGGGGGCTCGTCGCCGGCGGCCTCGGTCTGGTCGCTCTCATGCTCGCCGCCCTGGGCCTGTCCGAGGTGCTGCGGGCCAGGACCCAGCTGACGGGCGCCCGCTCGGCACTGCAGGCCGCGGTCGACGACCCGGCCGCGCTGGGCACGCCCGCCGGGCGGGCGGCGTCGCTGGCCCAGGTCGACGGGGCGCTGGCCATGATCGCCAAGGCCCGCGACCGCGTCGCCGGTTCGCCGGTCATCTCCCTGGCCGGCCTGGTGCCCGGCTTCCGGGCCCAGCGCGCCGGCCTGCTCGACCTGATCGACGACTCGGCGGCGGCGGCCGGCGCCGGCCGGGCGCTCCTGGCCTCCGTCGACGGCATCGCCGAGCGGACCCAGATCGTCGCCGGCGCCCTCCCGCTGACCGGGCTGGCCGAGCTCCAGCAGGAGGTCCGGGCTGCAGGGGAGGCGATCGGCGGCCGGGCGGCGGGCGGCGACGACGGCCTCTGGGGGCCACTGGGCGACGCCCGGCGGGAGTTCGACGACGTCGCCGGCTCCAGCTCCCGCCGCCTGAGCGAGGGGGCGGAGGCCCTCGGCGCGGCGCGGACGTTCCTGGGCGCCGGCGGGGTGCGGCGCTACCTGATGGTCGCCCAGAACAACGCCGAGATGCGCGACCAGGGGGCCGTCCTCTCCTACGTGGTGGTGCGCTTCGACGGTGGGCGGATGGTCCGGGAGAAGCAGGGCTCGGTGGGCGATCTCACGCTGACCTCGCCGGCGCCGACGCCGGTGCCGGCCGGCACCCAGGAGGTCTTCGGCTCCCTGGCGCCGACCCAGACGTGGCAGTCCGTCAACGCCACCGCCGACTTCGCGTTCAGCGGCCGGGCCATGGCGGACATGTACCGGCAGGCGTCGGGCCAGGCCGTCGACGGGGTGATCGCCCTCGATGTCCCTGCCCTCGCCGGCCTGCTGCGGACGGTGGGCCCGGTGTCGATCGAGGGGGTGGCCGAGGCGGTCACCGCCGACAACGTCGGCCGCCTGCTGTTGCACGACTTCTACCAGGGCCTCGGGCCGCACAGCGACCAGACGCTGCGCCGCGAGCGCCAGGCCGACGTCGTCCGGGCCCTGATGGACCGCTTGATCGACGGCGCCCGCGACGCCGTGACCCTGGGGCGGGCGCTCGGCGACGCCGCCGCCGGCGGCCACCTCCGCCTCTGGAGCGCCGACGCCGCCGAGGAGGACGTCTTCGAGCGAACCGGCCTCGGGGGCGGGCCGGCCACCAAGGAGCCCGATCGGACGTTCCATGTGGCGGTCCAGAACCGCACGGCCAGTAAACTGGACTACTTCGTGAAGCCCTCCGTCCGCCAGGACGTGCGGCTGACCAAGCAGGGGACGGCGGTGGTGCGCACCACCGTGATCCTCGACAACCAGGCGCCGGCCGGCGCCACGCCGTCCTACCAGTTCGGGCCGGCCGGCATCACCGAGAAGCCGGGCGACTACCTGGGCTGGGTCCTGCTGTGGGGGCCGGAGGGCTCCCGGCAGCTCCAGGGAGGGGTGGCGGAGTCGGGCCTGCATCTCTCGCAGTTCGTCGTGGCCGTGCCCGCGGGCGAGCGCCGGGAGGTGACCTTCGAGACCGTGGTCCCCAACGCCGTGCGCGACGGGCAGCTGAGGCTGCGGCTGGTGCCCCAGGCCCGGCTGGAGCCGATGCCGCTCGCCGTGTCCCTGCGCAGCGAGGACCGCTCCGTGGGGGGCGACCCGCTGCGGTGGGAGGGCGCGTGGGATCGGGTCCGGAACCTGGCTTGGGACGTCGGCGACTGACGGTCGTTTGCATTCGGCGCACCCTCGGATAGTCTGCCGCCACACTGGTCCCGACGGGGGGAAAGAACGACATGAGGCGGATAGGTAGCGCGGCGGTCCTGGCGACGGCTCTGCTGGCCGGTGTCCTGACGTCCCTCGTCGCCCCGGCCGGAGCCCAGACGGGCTATCCCCCCGGCGTGTGCGCCATCCTCAGCGGCAGCCAGTTCGCCGGCAACGCCGCCGTGGGGCAGACCTTTACGGTCACCGTGTCGCCGGCGTGCCTCTTCACCGCCGGCGGGGTGGCCACCATCGTCGTCAACGGCGGGACGCCCTTCACCAAGGTCGTGAACCCCGACGGCACGGTCACCCTCACGATCACCGTCATCTCCTCGACGCAGCTGTCGGTCAACCCCATCGTCCCGGCGGTCTGCGGCGTCAACACCATCTCGGTCTCCTCGCCCTCGAACGTCGCCGGCGGGCGCACGGTGACCCAGACGGTCACGTTCAACCTTGCGTGCGCCGGCATCAACGTCAACATCTGCAACGCCGGCGACGGGGGATCGGGTGGCATCGGTGTCGGGACCGGCGGCAACGCCGCCAGCCTGGGCGGCACCGCCACCGGCGGGGCGGGCCTCGGAACCGGCGGCGCGGGTGGTGCCGGCGGCGACGCCTGCAACGTGACGCTCACCGGCGGAGCCAGTAGTGGCGGCGGTGGTGGCGCGGGTGGCGCCGGTGGCGCCGGCGGTGCGGGCGGGGCCGGTGGCCAGCCCGGTCGACCCGGCCAGCCGGGCCAGCCGGGCCTTCTCGCCCGCACGGGCGCGGCGCTGTCCCAGTACGCCGGCGTGGCGGTGGCGCTGGTCGCGGCCGGCGTGCTGTTGACCCTGGGCACCCGGCGGCGGCGGCCCGCTCGCTAAAGCACCGTCCTTCCGTGCCGCTCGACTACCCTTTACGGGTTCGTGCAACAGAAGGGCCCTTTCATGAGGCGAACACGGGTGGTGGCGGTCCTGGCGGGCCTCCTGGGTGCGGTAGTGGCGATGGTGGTGACGCCGGCGGCTGGTGCGCAGACGGGTTACCCGCCGGGGCTTTGCACCACGATCACCGGGACGCAAGCCGTCGGCAGCGTCAACATCGGCCAGCGGTTCGTGCTCCAGGTTGCGCCGACCTGCCTCTTCACGCCCGGCACCCCGGTGACGGTGACGGTGAACGGAGTCGACATCCCGGGTAAGACCGCGGAGGCCGGCGGCTTCGTGCTCGTCGACATCACCGTCCTTTCGGCGACCCAGCTTTCGGTCAACCCGATCGTCCCGGCGATCTGCGGCACGAACACGGTCGTCGCCCGCGGCGCGTCGACGACGGCGCAGGGTGGCACCTCCACCCAGACGGCCACCTTCACCCTCAACTGCCCGGCGGGGACGAGCCCGACGGTGACCGGTGGCACCGGCCAAGGCCTGCTGAGCCGCACCGGCTCCGAGCCGGCCCGCTACGTCGCCGTGGCGCTCGCACTGATGGTCGCCGGCGCCATGGCCCTGGTCGTCACCCGCCGCCGGCGTTTCGCCACGAGCATCTAGCCGCCTTCGGCGGCGGTCGGCGCCGAAGGCGGCCCGAAGCGCAACTGCTTCGCAGGAGGAAGCTCAGCTTCCAACTGCGACTAGAGATACTCGACGTTGTCACCCGCCGGCACCCGCCGGCGGGTGTCGAGCACGTAGCGGGCGTAGGTGCCCACCTCCGAGAGGTCGAAGGCGTCGTGGTCGGTGAGCAGCACGACGGCGTCGGCCGCAGCCAGCTCCTCGGGGGTGACTTCTACCCGCTCGACGGCCATGTCGACGTGATCCGTGACCACGTGAGGGTCGGCCACCCGAACCTGCGCTCCCAGACCGACGAGGCGCTCGGCCACGACCACCGCCGGGGACTCGCGGTCGTCGCCGGTGTTGCGCTTGTAGGCCAGCCCGAGTAGCAGGATGCGGCTGCCGTTGACCGCCTGGCGCCGGCGGTTGAGGGCCTCGGTGAGCCGGCGCACCACGTAGTCGGGCATGTGGTCGTTGATGTCGTTGGCCAGCTCCACGAAGCGGAACGACTGGCCGAGCGCCCGGCGCACCCGCCACGACAGGTAGCTGGGGTCGATGGGGAGGCAGTGGCCGCCCACGCCGGGGCCGGGCGTGAACGGCATGAAGCCGAAGGGCTTGGTGGACGCGGCGTCGATGGCCTCCCAGACGTCGATGCCGAGGTCGCCGGCGAACATGGCCAGCTCGTTGACCAGGGCGATGTTGACGTGGCGGAAGGTGTTCTCGAGCAGCTTGGCCAGCTCGGCCTCCTTGCAGCCCGAGACGGCGACGGTGGTGTCGATGATCGTGTCGTAGAAGCCCTGCACGGCGGCCAATGACGCGGCGTCGATGCCGGAGACCACCTTGGGTGTGTTGCCCAGGCTCCACTTGGGATTGCCCGGGTCGATGCGCTCGGGGCTGTAGCCGAGGAAGAAGTCGGTGCCGGCGGCCAGTCCCGAGCCGTTCTCGAGGATCGGCGCCAGGAGCTCCTCGGTGGTGCCCGGGTAGGTGGTGGACTCCAGGATCACGGTGGCGGCGGGGCGCAGGTGCCCGGCCAGGGTGACGGCCGCCGACTCGATGTAGGAGAGGTCGGGAAGCCCCTCGTTGAGCGGCGTGGGGACGGTGATGACCGCCACGTCGAAGCCGGCGCAGCACGCCGGTTCCGCGGAGGGCAGGTACCGGCCGCTGGCGAGGGCGGCGGCGAGTGCTTCCGAGGGCACATCCTCCACGTAGGTCTCCGCCGCCAGCAGGCGCTTGACCCGGTGTTCGGCCACCTCGTAGCCGACGACGTCGTGACCCGCGTCGACGGCCCGCATGGCCAGTGGAAGACCGACGTAGCCCTGCCCGACGACCAGTACTTTCATCGACAACCTCGATCCGTCCGCCGCTCCATCCGAGCAAGTCTCGCGCGCGTCGGGGCAGCCCGTTAATGTGCAGCCGTGGCCGCCGAAGGTGGGGACTCGCCCGCCACGCCTCCGGATCCCGCGGACGCCGACGTCGTGATCACCACGGTGGTGTCGGCCGACGACCCGCGCCCGGCGGCACCCTCTTCGCCGGCGCCGCCCGACTCCGAGGACGACGACCTCGACTGGATTTGGGCCGACTCGGCCGACGACGACGATGATTTGCGCCCACCGCTGCCCCGGCGTCCGACGCCGGCGGCCGCGGAGGAGCCTGCGGCCGAGCCCGAGCCGGCGCCCCAGCCCCAACCAGCGCCGCAAACCCCGGCCGAGCCACCGCCGCCGGCACCGGCCGCCGCGCCGGCGCTGGATGCGCGCCTGGCTGGGCTGGAGGGCCTGCCCGCCACCGTCGAGAACCTGGCCAAGAACATCCGCCACGAGCTCGAGCGGTGCGCCGGCGTGCTCTTCGGCCACGATCGGGCGCTCGGCGCGCTCGCCGACCGGCTCGACAGCGTCGAGGCCGCGGCCGCGGCCGTTCCCCCGCCGCTCGACCTCACCGAGCCGGGCCCGCCCATCGAGGAACGGGTCTTAGCCCAGCTGGAGGACATGAGCCGCCGGCTGGCCGCCATGGAGGCCCGGGTCGAGCCGTTGGAGCCACTGCCGACCGTCGTCCAGGCCCTACGCCGGGCCGTGCGGACCGGCGACGACCTCATCGTCGGGGAAACGGCAGCCCGCGAGCAGGCCCTCGCCTCCCTGGCCAGCCAGCAGGCCGCCGAGGCCCAGGCGCGTGACGACGCCCTGCGCCGGCTCCTCGCCCAGGACCTCGACCGGGTGAGCGGCATCTCCCAGGCCCAGGCCAAGGGCCTGAGCGACCTGGCCGAGCGGGTGGCGGCGGCGGAGAACCGGCTGGCGCCCCTCGACAGCGTGCCGGAGGACGTCGCCACCCTGGGCCGCATCCTGCGCCGGGAGCTCGACGCCATCGCCAGCGACAACCAGGCGCGGGACCAGATGCTGCGCCGGGCCCTCCAGAACGAGATCGACCAGCTCCGGGCCACCTCCGAGGCCCGCGAGGCCCTGGCCCAGGCGCTGAGCGGGCGCCTCGACGCCATCGAGGAACGTACCGCCGAGAGCGCGTCGGCCACGGAGTCCGCCTTGGGTTCGGCCGGCGGCCGGCTCGACTCGATCGAGTCCCGGATCGAGGCCGTCGACCGGATTGCCTCGGAGCTCGAGGGGCTGGGGCAGAGCGTGGCCAAGGAGCTGGAGGCGCTCCAGGCCAGCGCCCGGGCCCACGACCAGGTGGCCGGCGAGCTGACCCGCCGGCTGTCCGCCCTCGACGGGCGCATCGCCCGGCTCGACCCCGTTCCCGGCGAGGTCCAGTCGTTGCGGACCGCCGTGCTCCAGGAGGCCGAGCGCACGATGACGTCGCTGCGGGCCACCGACGAGCGCATCGGCCAGCTGTCGTGGGTGCCGGCGGAGTTCCAGGAGGCCCGCAAGCGGATCATGACCCTGACCTCGGGCGTCACCGCCGGCCAGGACCAGTTGCGGCAGGTGGAGGCGGCCATCGTCTCCCTCAACGAGCGGCTCGACGGCCTCCGCGCCCGCGTGGCTGCCTCCAACCCTCCCGGACCCCCCGGATAGGCTTCGTTACACTCGTCGTATCGACATTCTCTTTCTCTGCACCGGTAACATCTGCCGCTCACCAATGGCCGAGGCCCTCCTCCGGCACCGGCTCTCCGACCTGGGCGTCGACGCCCGGGTGGCATCGGCCGGCCTGCTCCGGTCAGGCCAACCGGCCAGCGAGCACGGCGTCGACCTCCTCCGTGGGCGCGGCCTGGACATGACGACCCACCGCAGTCAGTCAATGACGCGGGACCTGTTGCGCGGCCACGACCTCATCATCGCCATGGCGCGCGAGCACGTGCGCGAGGCGGTCGTCCTCGACCCCTCGCTGTGGCCGCGCACGTTCACCCTCAAGGAGCTGGTCCGCCGGGGCGAGGCCATCGGCCCGCGCCGCTCCGGGGAGCCCGTGGCCGACTGGCTGGCCCGCGTCGCCCAGGGCCGGCGTATCGCCGAGCTCACCGGCTCCTCGCCGGCCGACGACGTGGCCGACCCCTACGGCGGCCCCCGCACGGCCTACGAGCGGATGGCCACCGAGCTCGACGACCTCCTCGACCGCCTGGTGAGCCTGATGTTCGTGGCAGCGATGGCTCCCAGATGAGCTGCCACCTGCGCAGCGACCAGGCAAACAGATGACCGACGACAGGGAACTGTTCGACATCCTCGACCGGGAGCTGGAGCGGCAGAACACCACCATCCAGCTGATCGCCTCGGAGAACTTCACGTCGCGGGCGGTGATGGCCGCCCAGGGATCCGTCCTCACCAACAAGTACTCCGAGGGCTACCCGGGCAAGCGGTACTACGGCGGCAACATCGTGGTCGACGACGCCGAGAACCTGGCCCGCGACCGCGTCAAGGCGCTCTTCGGCGCCGAGCACGCCAACGTCCAGCCCCACTCCGGCGCCAACGCCAACCTGGCGGTCTACCTGGCGCTGTTCGAGCCGGGCGCGACCGTCCTCGGCATGCGCCTCGACCAGGGCGGCCACCTGACCCATGGTTCGCCGGTCAACATCAGCGGGCAGTTCTACCGTTTCGTCTCCTACGGCGTGACCGAGAGCGACGAGCGCCTCGACTACGACCAGATCCGTGACCTGGCCAAGGCCGAGCGGCCGCGGGCGATCATCGCCGGCGCCACCGCCTACCCCCGCATCATCGACCCGGAGATCCTGCGGGACATCTGCGACGAGGTGGGTGCCCTCCTCATCTTCGACGCCGCCCACATCGCCGGCCTGATCGCCGGCGGCGTCCACCCCAACCCGGTCCCCGTGGCCGACGTCGTCACCTTCACCACCCACAAGACCCTCCGGGGTCCCCGGGCCGGTTGCATCCTGAGCAAGGAGGAGCACGCCAAGGCCATTGACAAGGCGGTGTTCCCGGGCCTCCAGGGCGGCCCGCTGATGCACGTGATCGCGGCCAAGGCCGTCGCTTTCCGGGAGGCGTCCCAGCCGGCGTTCAAGGACTATGCGGCGGCGATCGTGGCCAACGCCCAGGCGCTGGCGAAGGCGTTGGCGGGGGAGGGGTTCCGGCTGGTCTCCGGAGGCACCGACAACCACCTGATGCTGGTCGACCTCCAGCCCTTCGACGCCGACCTCACCGGCAAGGTGGCCCAGGACGTGCTCGACCGGGCCGGCATCACCCTCAACAAGAACACCATCCCCAACGACCCACGCTCACCGTTCGTCACCAGCGGCCTGCGCATCGGCACGCCGGCGGTCACCACCGCCGGCATGGGCCCGGCCGAGATGGCCGAGATCGCCTCACTGATCGGGCGCGCCCTCCGCCACCGTGACGACGACACCGCCATCGCCGAGATCCGGGAAGCCGCCGCCACCCTCTGCAGCAAGTTCACGCCCTACCCCTGACATGTGGCGCTACGCCGTCGTCTTCGGAGTTGCGGCGGTGGTGACGTTCGCCCTCACGCCGGCGGTCACCAGGCTGTCGATCCGCTGGGGGGCGGTCGTCAAGCCGGACGAGCGGCGCATCCACGAGCGACCCACGCCCACGCTGGGCGGGATCGCCATGCTCCTGGGCCTGCTGGCGGCCCTGGGCGTGGGCCGGCTGCTGCCCGGTTTCGGCCCTACGTTCGAGTCCTCCGAGCCGTTCGGCCTGGCCATCGCCGCCATCGTGATCCTCGCCGTGGGCGTGCTCGACGACCTGCGTGACGTCTCGGCGCCGGCCAAGGTGGCGGGCCAGGTCTTCGCCGCCTCCATCCTGGGCCTGGCCGGCGTGGTGATGTTCTACTTCCGGGTCCCCTTCGCCGACTTCTACGTCCTGTCGCCCGACCTCGGTTTCATCATCACCGTGCTGTGGGTGGTGGCCATCAGCAACGCCGTCAACATCATCGACGGGCTCGACGGGTTGGCTGCCGGCGTGATCGCCATCGCCGCCGGCGCCTTCTTCGTCTACTCCTACCGGTTGGCCGACGTTGGCCTGTTGTCCCCCGACAACATGGCGCCGCTCATCGTGGCTATCACCTGCGGGGTGTGCGTGGGGTTCCTGCCCCACAACTTCCACCCGGCCAAGGTGTTCATGGGCGACAGCGGGGCGCTGCTGCTCGGGCTGCTCATGGCGGCCACCACCATCTCGGTCGGGGGCCGCACTGCGGACCAGTTCAGCGGCCAGACCTACTTCTTCTTCGCCCCCCTCGTGATCCCGTTCGTGATCCTGGGTGTCCCGTTCATCGACACCGCGTTGGCCATCATCCGCCGGGCCCGCCGGCGGTCGTCACTGTCGCAGGCCGACAAGGAGCACCTCCACCACCGTCTGATGCGCCAGGGCCACGGACAGCGGCGGTCGGTGCTCATACTCTGGGCCTGGACCGCCATCCTCTCCGGCGTCGTCCTGCTTCCCACGTACACGAACGAGGGCAATGCGGTGGTGCCTTTCGCCGTCGCCGGCCTCGCCGTGCTGCTTTACACGTTGTTCCACCCCGGGGTCCGCCAGACCGCCCGCCAGCTGGAGGAGGAGGACGACTCCGCCGTGTGGCCGAAGTCCCCACCCGGAACGGCTACGGTGCCCGCGACGGAGCCGCCGCCCAGCTTGCAGCGTCGGCAAGGTTTCCCGTAGATTGCGCGCTGTTTCACAAGCAAAAGGGGACGGGTGGAACTGCGTGAGAAGGTAGCCGGGATAACCCGTGCTGCGATCGCGCCCGGCGCCGGCCCTCACCAGGAGCTCTACAACGGCGCCGGCGAGGGCATGTCCCGCGCCTTCGAGCTGGCGCTCACGCCCGCCATCATCGGCGGCTTCGGGTACCTGCTCGACCGCTGGCTCGGCCTGCTGCCCGTGCTCACCATCGTGTTCTTCCTGCTGGCCATGGCCGGCCTGATGGCCCGCATGTACTACGCGTACGACGCCAAGATGAAGGAGCACGACTCCGCCAGCCCGTGGGCCAAGGGCGGGACACCGAGCGAGCACGCCGGCCGGGCCGATCGGCCTCGCCGGAGCGAAGCGGAGGCCCTTGCCGGGCGGCCCTTGAGGGCCGGCGAGCGCAGCGACGAAAGAGCGATGCAATGAGCGCCCCGGTGTTCACCGCCGACCCCGGCCCCGCGGTCGAGGCCCAGGTCGCCGGCGACATGGCCAAGCGCATGCTGCCGGTCCTGCCCGTCCTGGTGATCGTCGCCGGCCTCATCTGGGGCCCCGACGGCGCCGCCTCCGGCGCGTTCGCCGTCGCCCTCGTCCTCGGGAACCTGGCCCTTTCCGCCGCCTTGCTCGGCTGGGCGGCGCGCATCAGCCTGGCCCTGCTCATGGTCGCCGCCCTCGGCGGCTTCGCCCTCCGCCTGTTCCTGCTCACCGCCGTGGTCTGGCTGGTGAAGGACCAGGCCTGGGTCGACATCACCGCACTCGGGTTCACGCTGATCGTGACCCACCTCGGTCTCCTCGTCTGGGAGACCCGCCACGTCTCGGCTTCGCTGGCCTACCCCGGCCTCAAGCCCACCCCGAACAAGCCCGCAGGAGGGCGTCGATGAACCTCTTTTTCGCCGCCGAGGAAGGCGGGGGTGGTGGTCTGCACTTCCCGCCCATCTCCCACCTGGTGGAGTGGCCAGGCATCCTCTTCGACGACACCATCCTCGAGGTGAACAAGGTCGTCCTCCTGATGTGGCTGGCGGTGATCATTGTCTTCGGCCTGTTCTGGGCCGCAGGCCGGGCTGCGTCCTCGGGCCGCCTGGTGCCCAGCGGCGTACAGATGGTGGTGGAGGGCGGGATCGACTTCGTCCGCAAGGACATCATCCTGCAGACCATGGGGCCGGCGGGCCTGCCCTGGACGCCCTTCCTGGTCACCATCTTCTTCTTCGTCTTCGTCACCAACATCTTCGAGGTGATCCCCGGAATCCAGTTCCCGGTGAACGCCCGCATGGCCCTTCCAGCCTTCCTCGCCCTCATGGTGTGGGTGATCTACAACCTGATCGGCATCAGGGCGCAGGGCCTCGGCGGCTACTTCAAGAGCATGCTCTTCCCGCCCGGTGTGCCCGGGGCGCTGAAGCCGCTGGTGGCCCTCATCGAGTTCATCTCGACGATCTTCGTCCGTCCCTTCTCGCTGGCGGTCCGGCTCTTCGCCAACATGCTCGCCGGCCACCTGCTGCTGGTCACCTTCGCCGTGCTCTCCGCCGCGCTGTGGACGGCCGCTCCGGTCGCAGTCATCCTTCCCCTGCCGTTCGCCATGCTGGTCCTGCTGACCGGCTTCGAGATCCTCGTGGCCATCCTGCAGGCGTTCATCTTCACCATCCTCGCCGCGGTGTACATCGGCGGGGCCATGCATCCCGAACACTGATCACCCCGCCAAGAGACCCGTTCCAGAGGAGACTTTTTTGTTGTCACTGATCAACTTCTTCGCCCAGACCGCACCGGACGAGTTCCTCGACGGTCTCAGCGCCATCGGCGCCGGCATCGGCTATGGCGCCGCCGCCATCGGCCCCGGCATCGGCATCGGCATCGTGGTGGGCAACGCCATCACCGCCATGGCCCGTCAGCCCGAAAGCGCCGGCATGGTGCGTACCACCATGTTCCTCGGCATCGCCTTCACCGAGGCCCTCGCCCTGATCGGTTTCGTCGTCTTCATCCTCATCAAGTTCGCCTAGAGGAGCGCAATGAACCTTCTGACCGGGGTGATCCTGGCCGCCGCCGAAGGCAACGAGGCGCCCAACCCCATCCTGCCCGAGCCCAACGAGATCATCTGGGGCGCGCTCTCCTTCGCCATCCTGTTCTTCCTGATCTCCAAGTTCGCCTTCCCGGCGATCAAGAAGGGCATGGAGGCGCGCGCCGACAAGATCCAGTCCAGCCTCGACGAAGCCGAGCGCACGCGTGACGAGGCCAACGGCATCTTGGAGGACTACCGGCGCCAGCTGGCCGACGCCAAGAACGAATCGGCTCGCATCATCGAGGAGGCCCGCCAGTCCGCCGACAAGCTCCGGCAGGACCTCAAGAAGCAGGCCGAGGCCGAGGTCGCGGAGATCAAGTCACGCGCCCAGGACGACATCGCCGCGCAGGTCGAGCGGGCCATGGGCGACCTGCGGGCACGCGTCGCCGACATGACGATCGAGCTCACGGAGAAGGTCGTCCAGCGCAACCTCGACCGGGAGACCAACCTCGCCCTCATCGAGCGCTTCATCGACGAAGCGGGCAGCGCGGCGTAATGGCGTTACAGGCCGAGCAGGTCGACGGCTACGCCGCAGCCCTCTTCGAGGTCGCTCGCGCCGAGGGCGCACTGGCAGTCGTGGAGGAGGAGCTGTTCAAGCTCTCCGACGTGCTGGCCGGCTCCGACGACCTGCGTGCCACCCTGACCGACGCGTCCATCCCTTCCGAGAAGCGCCAGGAGATCATCATCGACCTCCTGGGCAAGGGGAACGCCACGCCCATCACCACCAGCCTGGTCAGCTTCGTCATCGGCGCCGGCCACGCCCGCGACCTGCCCGGGATCATCAAGAGCCTGGTCGAGCGGGCCGCCTCCGACCGAAAGCACACCGTCGCCGAGGTTCGCTCCGCCGTCCCCCTGGACGAGAACCAGCGCACGCGCTTGGCCGCCGCCCTGTCGAAGAACCTCGGCAAAGACGTCGAGGTGAAGGTACATGTGGATCCCTCGGTGCTCGGCGGCCTCTCCGCCCGTGTGGGCGATGTGGTCATCGACGGCACCGTGCGCCACCGACTCGATCAATTGAAGGAAACCATCAGATGACAGATGCTGCTGTCGCCAACACGTCCGCTTCGAACAGCGGTGGTGCCAACCTCAACTTCAACGCCGACGACATCACCGCGGTGCTGCGCAAGCACATGGAGGGCTACAAGCCCAGCCTGGAGCGCCAGCAGGTCGGCCAGATCATCGAGGTCGGCGACGGTATCGCCCGCATCTCCGGCCTGCCCAACACCTCGGTCAACGAGCTGCTCGAGTTCGAGGGCGGCACGCTGGGCCTGGCCCTGAACCTCGACGAGGAGTCGATCGGCGCAGTCGTCCTGGGCGAGATGGGCCACATCGAAGACGGCCAGGCCGTCAGCGCCACGGGCCGCATCCTCTCCGTTCCCGTCGGGGACGGCCTGCTGGGGCGCGTCGTCGACGCGCTCGGCCAGCCCCTCGACGGCAAGGGCCCCATCAACACCACCGAGAGCCGGCGCCTGGAGATCCAGGCCCCCGGCGTGGTTGACCGCCAGCCGGTGAAGGAGCCCCTCCAGACGGGCATCAAGTCGATCGACGCCATGACGCCGGTCGGCCGGGGCCAGCGGGAGCTGATCATCGGCGACAGGAAGACGGGCAAGACCGCCGTCGCCGTCGACACGATCATCAACCAGAAGGGCCAGGGGGTGAAGTGCATCTACGTCGCCATCGGCCAGAAGAACTCCACCGTGGCCGAGGTGGTTGCCGCTCTCGAGGAGTACGGCGCCATGGAGTACACCGTCGTCGTCAACGCCCCCTCCGGTGAGCCGGCGCCGTTCAAGTACCTCGCTCCCTACTCCGGCGCAGCTATGGGCTCGCACTGGATGGAGGCCGGCGACGCCGCACTCGTCGTCTACGACGACCTCTCCAAGCAGGCCGAGGCCTACCGCCAGCTCTCCCTGCTCCTGCGCCGGCCCCCGGGCCGCGAGGCCTACCCCGGCGACGTCTTCTACCTCCACAGCCGCCTGCTCGAGCGCTCGGCCAAGCTGTCCAAGGAGCTCGGCGGTGGCTCGCTGACCGCCCTGCCGATCATCGAGACCAAAGAGGGCGACGTCTCGGCCTACATCCCCACCAACGTGATCTCGATCACCGACGGCCAGATTTACCTCCAGACCGACCTCTTCCGCTCTGGCGTGCGGCCGGCGGTCGACGTGGGCATCTCGGTCTCCCGGGTGGGCGGCTCGGCCCAGATCAAGGCCATGAAGTCGGTGGCCGGCACGCTGAAGCTGGACCTGGCCCAGTTCCGCGAGCTGGAGGCCTTCGCCTCATTCGGGTCGGAGCTCGACAAGCTGTCCCAGGCCCAGCTCGACCGGGGCTACAAGCTCACCGAGCTGCTGAAGCAGGGTCTGCATGCGCCGCTCAAGGTGGAGGAGCAGGTCGTGTCCATCTACGCCGGCACCAAGGGCTATCTCGACGACATTCCCACCTCCGACGTCGGCCGCTACGAGGCCGAGCTCCTGGAGGAGTTCCGCAGCCGCTACTCCGATCTCCTCAACGAGATCAAGGAGAAGGGCGCCCTCCCCGACGACGAGAAGATGAAGTCGGCGATGCAGGGCTTCAGGGAGCGCTTCCAGCCCACCGACTCCAGTGGTGGCGACCAGAAGAAGGCCGACGAGTCGAAGGCCGGCGAGAAGAAGCCCGACAACAAGACCGTCGAGATGGACGCCAAGGACGGGAACTAGCACGTGGCAAGTGGGCAGGAGCGCACCCTCCGCCGTCGCATCAAGAGCATCCAGTCCACCAAGAAGATAACCCGGGCCATGGAGCTGATCGCGGCCAGCCGCATCGTCAAGGCCCAGCAACGCGTGGCCGCGGCCCGGCCCTACTCCGAGCAGATCACCGCGGTGATGGCGAACCTGGCCGCCGGCGGCGCCGGCCTCGACCATCCTCTCCTGCAGGAGCGCGATCCGATCCGCAAGGTCGGCTTCATCGTGATCAGCGCCGACCGGGGTCTGGCCGGCGCCTACAACTCCACGGTCATCCGCACCGGGGAGCGGGCCCTGCAGGCCCACCAGGCCGAGGGTCGCGACTACGAGCTGACGCTGTCCGGCCGCAAGGCCGAGGGATACTTCCGCTACCGGGAGTACCGCATCGGTGAGTCGTTCTCCGGCTACGCCGAGGTTCCCACCTACGAGGACGCCCGCCGGGTGGCCCAGGCGGCCATGGAGCGCTACGAGAAGGGTTCGGGTGAGGACGGCGGCGTCGACCAGGTCGAGCTCGTCTACACCCGCTTCTTCTCGATGGGCACCCAGAAGGTGGTCAACGTCCGCCTGTTGCCGTTGGAGAAGGACATCATGGAGGACGCCGCCGCCAGCGGCGACGGCCCCCAGGCGGCGTATGAGTTCGAGCCCGAGCCCGGCCAGATCCTCGAACGCCTGCTGCCCCGCTACGTCGAGGGCCGGGTGTTCGCGGCAATGCTCGACGCCGCAGCCAGCGAGCAGGCCGCCCGCCAGCGGGCCATGAAGGCGGCCACCGACAACGCCGAAGAGCTGATCAAGAACCTGGCTACGGTGGCCAACAAGGTCCGCCAGGCCGGCATCACCACCGAGATCATGGAGATCGTGGGCGGCGCCGAGGCGCTCCGCCTGGCCAAGACCGGCGGCAAGGTCGAGTACTTCCCGGAGACCGTCCTCAGCCGCGACATCCTCGTCGACCACCTCGACCGTTCAGGAGCCTATAGATGAGCGACCAGACCACCAGCAACGGGGCCAAGGAGGGGCGGATCATCGCCATCGCCGGCCCCGTCGTCGACGTCGAGTTCCCGCCGAACAACCTCCCCGAGATCAACCACGCCGTCACCATGACCGTCGACCTCGAGGGCAAGAGCCTGCTGATCACGGCCGAGGTGGCCCAGCACATCGGTGAGAACAGGGTGCGGGCCGTCTGCATGAAGCCCACTGACGGCCTGCGCCGGGGAGCGCCGGTCACCAACACCGGCCGTGGCATCACCGTGCCCGTCGGCAACGGCGTGCTCGGCCACGTGTGGAACGTCATCGGCGAGCCGCTCGACGTGAGCAAGGACGAGATCGGGGAGATCTCGGAGCGCTGGGACATCCACCGCCCCTCGCCCCCCTTCGCCGACCTGGAGCCCCGCTCCGAGATGTTCGAGACCGGCATCAAGGTCATCGACCTGCTCGCCCCCTACGTGCGAGGCGGCAAGATCGGCCTCTTCGGCGGCGCCGGCGTGGGCAAGACCGTCGTCATCCTGGAGCTGATCAACCGGGTGGCCACCCAGCACGGCGGTGTGTCGGTGTTCGCCGGCGTGGGCGAGCGCACCCGTGAGGGCAACGACCTCTGGCTGGAGATGCAGGAGTCGGGCGTGATGGACAAGGCCGCGTTGGTCTTCGGCCAGATGGACGAGCCGCCCGGCGTCCGCCTGCGGGTCGCCCTCTCGGCGCTGACCATGGCCGAGTACTTCCGCGACGAGCAGGGCCAGGACGTGCTGCTGTTCGTCGACAACATCTTCCGGTTCGTCCAGGCCGGCTCCGAGGTGTCCACCCTGCTCGGCCGGATGCCCTCCGCCGTGGGGTACCAACCCACCCTCGCTGACGAGATGGGCGAGCTGCAGGAGCGGATCACGTCCACCAAGGGCCGGTCGATCACCTCGGTGCAGGCCGTGTACGTGCCCGCCGACGACTACACCGACCCGGCGCCGTTCACCACGTTCACCCACCTCGACGCCACCACCGAGCTCTCCCGTGACATCGCCTCCCGGGGCATCTACCCGGCGGTGGACCCCCTCGCCTCCACCTCGCGCATCCTGGCGCCGGAGATCGTGGGAGACCGCCACTACCGGGTGGCCCGGCGCACCCAGGAGGTCCTGCAGCGGTACAAGGAGCTCCAGGACATCATCGCCATCCTGGGTGTCGACGAGCTGTCCGAGGAGGACAAGCTGGTCGTGCAGCGGGCCCGCAAGGTGGAGAAGTTCCTGTCGCAGCCGTTCTTCGTGGGCGAGCAGTTCACCGGCGTCAAGGGCGTGAACGTCACCATCGACGAGACCATCGAGTCCTTCGAGCTACTCACCAACGGCGACCTCGACGACCTCCCCGAGCAGGCGTTCTTCAACGTCGGCGGCGTGGAGTCGGTGCGGGAGAAGGCCCGGTCGCTGTCCAAGGAAGAGGCCAACGCCTAGATGACCCTGCAGGTCGAGCTCGTCTCGCCCGAGCGCATCCTCTACTCAGGCGAGGCCGACATGGTGATCTGCCGCACCCTCGCCGGGGGCGAGGTGGCCTTCCTCACCGGCCACGCCCCCTTCCTGGCTGCGCTGGAGACCGGCGTGGTGCGAGTCAAGACCGGATCCTCGGAGGAGGTCGCCGCCGTGCACGGCGGCTTCGTCGAGGTCCGTGACAACCGGGTGATCATCCTCTCCGACGTGGCCGAGCTGGCCAAGGACATCGACGTCTCCCGCGCCGAGCGGGCCAAGAGCGAGGCCACTGGCGACGACGAGGACGCCGTCGAAGCCCGCAAGCGGGCCGACGCCCGCATCGACGCCGCCAAACGCGCCTCCTGACCCGCTTTCCGGGCTTTCCAACACCGCCACGGTGTTCGAAAGCCCGGAAACGACCTTGTCTCACCCGTCTGGTTGGCTGGTGCGGTGAAGCCGATCGACGTTGCAGTCACCCGGCTCGCCGCGAGGCAGTACTCGCTGGCCCATCGACACCAACTCCTCGAGCTCGGGATGACGTCGAGACAGATTCAGGCCCGGGTGGAGGCTGGGTGGCTGGTGCCCGTGCACCGCTCGGTGTACCGGCTCGCCGGGAGCGGACAGGCCTCGGAGCAGGCCCTACTGGCAGCCTGCATGGCCGCTGGGCCGTCCGCGCTGGCGTCGCATCGGAGTGCGGCCGCCCTGTGGCGCCTTCGGGGGGTGGCGGACGCGCCCACCGAGATCACAGCAACCGATGACCGCCACTGCCGGCTGAAGGGCGTCGTCGTCCACCGGACCGGCGCGGTCGCCGGCATCGACGTCTCCCGCCGGCGGGCGATACCGGTCACCACGCCGGCCCGGACGCTTCTCGACCTGGGGGCGGTGGCGCCGGCGTCGGTGGTGGAGTCGGCGCTGGAGGACGCCTTGATGCGCCGGCTCGTGACGTTCCAGCTCCTGGCGAACACGCTCGAGCGGCTCGGCGGGCCGGGGCGCAACGGGGCCGGCGTGCTGCGGGCGCTGGTGGAGGAGCGTGACCCGGCGACGGCGCCCACCCAGAGCGTGTTGGAGGACGAGCTGTTCCGGGTGCTGCGGCGGGCCGGCGTGCCCGAGCCGGTGCGCCAGTACGAGGTGGCCGGCGTGCGGCTCGACGCCGCCTACCCGGCCCTGCGCCTCGGCATCGAGGCGGACAGTCGCATCTGGCACGGTGGGCGCCTCGACGTCCAGCGTAACAGCGACAAGGCCAACATCCTGCTGGCCCACGGCTGGCGGGTGCTGCATTTCACCTGGTTCGATCTCACCCGGCGAGCTGCCTACGTCGTCGCCGAAGTCGAAAGGCAGCTGGCGTGGGCCGCGTGAGGCTGGGCGTGGCGCTGCTCGTGCCGGCGCCGCTGGACGTCGAGATCGACGGAATGCGCCGGGCGCTCGGCGACGGCACGCTCGGGCGCATGCCGGCGCACCTCACGCTGGTGCCGCCGGTCAACGTGCGGGAGGACCGCCTGGGCGAGGCCCTGGCCGTGCTGCGGCGGGCGGCGGCGGCCACCCGGCCGTTCACCGTCACTCTCGGCCCGCCGGCCACGTTCCTGCCTGACAGCCCCACGATCTACCTCCGAGTGGCCGGTGACATACAGACCCTCCGGGACCGCGTCTTCATGGATCCGCTGGCCCGCCCGCTGAACTGGCCGTTCGTGGCCCACGTGACCCTCGCCGACGAGGCCTCGCCCGAGCGCATCGGCGCCGCCCTGTCGGCGCTCGCCGACTACCAGGTCGAGGTCGCCTTCGACCGGGTCCACTTGCTGCGGGAGGGCCCGGGCCGGGTCTGGGAGCCGATCGCCGACGCCCTGTTCGTCCCGCCGGCGGTGATCGGGCGGGGCGGTCTCCCGGTCGAGATCACCGTCTCCGAGCGGCTCGATCCCGAGGTCGCCGCCCTCGCCGGCGGCGAGCGCCTGGCCCTTACCGCTCGCAGCGGCGGCGAGGTCGCGGGCTGCGCCGAGGGCTGGTGCCGCCCGCCCGTCGCCCACCTGGCGCAACTTTGGGTGGCCGGCGAGCACCGGCATCTGGGTGTGGCCGGGCACTTGGAGGCAGCGTTCCGCTCGGAAGCGGCGCAGCGGGGGTGCGACGACCTCACACTGGCACCCGATGTCCTGTACTTTGAGTGACGGCGAAACGCTGAATGACGGCGAACGGCCTCTGGTTGACTTCAGTGCGGATCACACCTCCCCGACCCCTCCTCATCGTCGTCGCGACCGCGGCCCTGGTTCTGCTGACGGGTTCGACCGCGGGGCTCGCCCAGGTGGGCCCACCGGTCACGACCACGACGTCGCCGATCGTGGCCACAACCACCACCACCACGGCGCCGGCCCCCACCACCACGGTCACTCCCACCACGGCGCCGGAAACCAAGATCCTGCCGGTCCCGGAGTCCAAGATCGTCGACCCGGCGAAACCCGGCGCCCCGACGACCACCACATCGCCGGCGGCCAACGCCGGCGCTCCGGCGTCCACGACGACGGCGCAGGCCGCCAGCCTCAGCCCCGGCCAGGCCGAGCAGTTCGTGCGTGACCAGCAGCGCACCGCCGCCAGCTCCACGGCGGCACTGATCGAGGCCCTCCAGCCCCTCCAGAACCTGGGCATGACGGCGCGGGAGGCGCTGACCGTCGGCATGGGCGAGTTCCCGATCCTCGGCTTGGCCAACTGGAACGACGACTGGCTCGACTACCGGGCCGGCCCGCCGGTGCACGCCCACCAGGGCACCGATGTGTTCTCGGCCTTCGACACTCCCGTCCGCACGCCGGTCGACGGCACGGTCCGCTTCGAGGATTCGGGCCTGGGCGGAAAGGGGGCGTTCGTCACTGCGCCCGACGGCACCTACTACTACATGGCCCACCTGAACAGCTTTCACGGCGAGCTCGCCAACGGCGCCCGAGTGAAGCAGGGCCAGATCGTCGGTTACAACGGCGACAGCGGCAACGCCAAGGGCGGGGCGCCCCACGTGCATTTCGAGGTCCATCCTGGTGGCGGGGCCGCGGTGAACCCCAAGCCCTTCCTCGACGCCTGGTTGGCGACGGCGATGGCCCGGGTGCCGGAGATCCTCGCCTCGTTCCAGCCCAAGCCGGCGCAGGCCAGCGCCGATGCGATCGACGGCGGCGTCCCCCAGATCCTGATGACCACCGGGCTCACCCGGCGCTTCTCCGCCTCGTCGCCGGCTGCGCCCTACCGGGATCGCACGGTGATCGAGAACTTCAACCACGCCGTGCTGGGCCCACTCACGCCGCCGGCGCTGGCCCCACTGCTCACGCCCTAGTCAAAAGCAACCGCCGAGAACTGGGCGAGCTTGTGCAGCGGGTGGCGGGCGCTGATGCTGCGGACCGTGCCCGACTTGGACCGCATGACCAGCGACTGGGTGGTGGCGCCCCGGCTGTCGTAGTGCACGCCCCGGAGGAGCTCGCCGTCGGTGACACCCGTGGCCGCGAAGAAGCAGTTGTCGCCCGAGACCAGGTCGTCGGTGTGGAGCACCTCGTCGATCTTGATGCCGGCAGCCAGCACCGCCTCGCGCTCTTCGTCGCTGCGGGGGGCGAGGCGGGCCTGGATCTCGCCGCCCATACACTTCAGGGCCGCGGCGCTGATGACGCCCTCGGGGGTGCCCCCGATGCCGAACAGGATGTCGGCGCCCGACTCGGGCCAGCCGGTGGAGATGGCGCCGGCCACGTCGCCGTCCTGGATCAGCCGGATGCGGGCGCCGGCGGCGCGGATCTCGGCGATCAGGTCGTCGTGGCGAGGGCGGTGGAGGACGACTGCGGTCATGTCGCGCACCGACTTCTTCAGTGCCGAGGCGGCGGCCTTGAGGTTGTCGGTGGGGGACTGGGTGATGTCGATCGATCCGGCGGCTTCGGCTCCGACGGCCAGCTTGTCCATGTAGAAGGCCGGCCCGGGGTTGTACATCGTGCCCCGCGGGCTGACAGCGATGACACAGAGGGCGTTGCCGCGGCCCAGCGCAGTCAGCGTGGTGCCCTCCAGCGGGTCCACCGCGATGTCGGTCTCGGGCTGGGATCCGTCGCCCACGTGCTCGCCGTTGTAGAGCATGGGCGCGTCGTCCTTCTCGCCCTCGCCGATGACGATGATGCCGTCCATCTGCACGGTGGAGAGGATCACCCGCATGGCCTCGGTGGCGGCCCCGTCGGCGCCCTCCTTGTCGCCCCGGCCCATCCAGCGGGCCGACGCCAAGGCGGCGGCCTCGGTCACCCGGACCAGTTCCATGGCGAGGTTGCGGTCGGGGGGCTGGGGCTGAGCGCTCATGACGGGCACCCTATCTCGACGACTGTGGGGGTCGCCCAGTCGGCGCTACGCTCGCCGGCGTGGGCCGGGAAGGACGGTAAGTGATCACCTACTGTCCGCGTTGCGGCGCCCGCTTCCCCGAGGAGATCCGGGGCGAGATGGTCGAGTCGGCCCGGCGGTGCCCTGACTGCGCGGTGATGGTCACGGATTCCCCGCTCATGCTGGCCAAGGGGAACAACGAGGACGAGGTCGACTACGACCTCGCCGAGTGGCTGGTTGGTGAGCGCAGCGCGGCCACCGCCGCCCTCACCGAGATCGACATCCCCTTCCGGTGGGAGCAGGACCTCGTCCTCGTGGTGCCGGCGGTCGCCGAGGAGGAGGTGGACCTCCTGCTGGACGAGCTCGAGGAGGTCGACGAGCTCGACGAGGAGGAGGAGGGCGCCGGCGACGGGGGCGCCGTGGCCCAAGAGGCGATGGGCGACCTGTTCGTCGCCGCCGACCGGCTCCAGCACGACCCGCTCGACGACCGGATGGCGGCCGACGTCCTCATGGCGGCCGGCACGGTGAGCGTCTCCTCGCCGCCATACGGAATCGAGCGCCCGGTGTGGCGGCAGATCCAGGGTCTGGCATCGACGCTGGCGACCGACCTGGAAGAGGCAGCGGACGAGGAAACCGTGGCGGCCGACGCTCGGGCGCTCCGCGAGTACCTGCGCGACCTGGTGTAGTCCCCGCAATGCTCCTGGCCGAGATCGAGATTCGCCACTCGCGCGCCGTCGCTCCCACCCGCCGGGTCGCGCTCGGCCCGTTCTGGCTGCCCACCGAGCCGGCGCCCGGGTACGGGGGGATCCTGCTGGGCGGCATCGTCGCCGCCCACCTGGCCGACTCGGGCGAGGAGCTGCGCGAGGAGTTCATGGCCCTCCTCGACGACCTGGAGGCCGGCCGGCGCATCTCCCAGCCCCGCCTGCGCCACCGGTTCCAGGTCGACGTGGTCGGTCTCGACCGGAGCCGCCACAAGCTGACCGGCCAGGCCGGCAACGACAGCTTCGGCGCCGTGCAGTTCGAGCTGCAGGGCGACGGCAGGCCCGTGCCCCAGATCCTCGGCGCCGCCTATGCCGCGGCCCGCCTCCACCCCGACGCCCAGCCGCGGGTGTTCGCGGCCATGCGCAAGGCCGCGCTGTGGGAGGACGGGCCCAGCCCGCACCTGGCCCGGTTCCTCACCGACCTCACCAACGTGCCGCCGACGTGGTGGCGGAAGTTCTCCACCGACGAGCGTTGGGCCCTGGAGGTGCTCGGCTTCGGGCCCGACGAGGACCAGCCCGGGCGCGACGAGGTCCAGCAGCGGTTCAGGACGCTGCTGCGGGAGTCCCACCCCGACCACGGCGCCGAGCACGAGGGCGCCGGCCAGCGCATCCTCGAGCTCACCGAAGCTCGCCGTATCCTCCTCCCGTGATCGAGCCTGCGAGCGAACCGACAAACACAGCGGGCGTCGCGGTGCTCCTGACCCCTGGCGCCAGCGCCACCAAGGACCACCCGTCGCTGATGGTGATCGACGGCGAGCTGGAGGCCGCCGGCATCGTCGTCGAGCGCATCAACCTGCCATCGTCGCGGCCCGGCCCCAAGGTGCTGCAGGCCATCGCCGACGGCGCCGGCGCCCTGGCGGCGAGGGCCGGCGTGGCGCCCGGCGAAGTCGTGCTCGGCGGGCGGTCCTTCGGCGGGCGCATGTGCTCACTGGCCGCCGCCGGCGGCCTGCCGGCACGGGGCCTGGCCCTGCTCAGTTACCCGCTGCACCCGCCGGGGCGGCCGGAGCAGCTGCGGATCGAGCACTTCCCGCAGCTGACCATGCCGTGCCTGTTCGTCTCCGGTACCCGTGACGCGTTCGGCACGCCGGCAGAGATGGAAGCCGCCACCGCCCGGATCCCCGGCCCGGTGACCCATGTCTGGATCGACGGCGGCGACCACGGCATGGGCCGGCACAACCGCAGCGTCGCCTCTGCGGTCAGGGACTGGGTCCTCCAAATGGACGGTCCTCGGGATTGAGGTCCTCCAGCTCCTTGCCGGCTGTCTCCGGGTAGGCGGCGAGGACCAGCACCGCCAGCAGTAGGGGGCCGGCGGCGAGGATCGACATGGCCGGCGCAATGCTCCCGAACCGGTCCGACAGCACACCGCACAGGATCAGGCCGGCGGCGCTGCCCAGCAGTGACGACACTGCTACCAACCCGTTGGCCCGTCCCCGCAGGCCCGTCGGGAACAGCTCCGGCCCGTACACACCGAGGGCCGGGATGGCGGCGGCGGAGACGACCGTGCCTATCGTCGCCACCACCCACATCGACCAACCGCGGGAGTGGAAGTAGCCCACCGTGCAGAGCGTGCCGGCGACAAGGGCGACGGCGGCGACGATCCGCCGGCCCCGCACGTCGGCGATGCGCCCGCCGGCGATGATGCCGATCACCGCCGGCGTACCGATGGTGATCGACATCAGCCCGATCCGCCCGCCGCTGAAGCCCCGCTCGTCGCGCAGGAACTGGTTGCCGAACTGTGAGCTGGGGGCGACGAAAAGGTTGACGAGGATGCCGGACGCGGCCAGCAGAAGGAGCCGCCCGCCGTGGCCGGCCATGGCCCCGGGCACGTGGGGGGCGATGAACCGCCGGCTCTCCGGCAGCCGCTTGCGCACCGCGGCCACGATCGGCAGGCCCAGCAGCGGGATGAGGTACAGCAGCCGCCAGCCGCGGGTGCTCAGGTCGGCTAGCCGGAGACCGATGACGCAGACGCCGGCCCCCAGCCCGCTGGACATGGCCAGCAGGCTGACCGCGTAGGCCCGGGAGCCGGCGGGCATCTCCTCGGCGGCCACGATGCTGACCAGCAGGAGGATGGCGGTGGCGAAGGCCCGGGCCAGCATCTGGCTGGCCGCCAGCCACGGCAGCGACGGCGCCAGCGCCCCGGTGAGCGCCACCAGGACGGCGGCGGTCGCCGCCCACACCAGCACGGTCTTGCGGCCCCGCTTGTCGGCCTGGATCATGATCACCAGGGCGACCAGGCCGCCGACCCGCACCACGCTGCCGGCCACGCCGAGGGCCGAGTTGCTGGCGCCGAACTCGTCGCCGGCGAAGGGGACGGTCTGGGTGAAGAGGGTGCCCAGGTAGCCCGAGGCGACCGTGAGCAGGGCCAGGGTGCCCAGGACCGAGGCGCCGCGGGCGTCGAGGCGCGCAGGGGGTGCCCACCACGGCGCTCGTGTCCGGCCCGGGCGGGTCAGCGCCCGCTTGAAGAGGGGGACGAAGATGAACCCGAAGTAAGGGACCGCCAGGCGGAAGTCGACCGTCTGGGTGACGAGCACCGGCCGCCCGGGCACGATCCCCTGGACCACGTCGACCTGGCGCCCGTAGGACAGCACGGGGCCCGACTCGGCCTCGAACCGCCCGCAGCCCACGTCCCGCTCGAGGACCACGTCCGTGCGCGGCCGCATGATCTCGTCCAGGCCGGCCGCGTCGGTCTCCGAACGCACGACGACACGGGCCACGGACCGGGCAACCTACACGCGGGAAGGAGTTGGGCCCCACACCGGTTGTAGCTTGGTGACATGAGCATGCAGGAGCAGTTGCTGGAGGCCATCGAGGTCATCCGCCCGGCACTTCAGGCCGACGGTGGCGACATGACCCTCGTCGGCGTCGACGAGGCGTCCGGCCGGGTGGAGATCGAGCTGGTGGGCGCCTGTGGCAGCTGCCCGGCGTCGACGATGACCCTCAAGGCCGGCATCGAGCGCATCTTGAAGGACCGGGTCCCGGGTGTCACCGAGATCGTGGCCATCGGCCAAGAAGACACCCTCATGGAAATAGGGCACCACTAAGAAGTCGCTGCCGGCCAAGAAAAGAACGGCGAAGGGCGACCGGCTCCGCCGGTCGCGGAGCGCAGCTGCCTCGCCGAGCAACCTATGGTTGCGAAGGTGAAACGACCGCCCAGGCCACCCGGCCGAGCTCGGCGAAGGTGGAGAGGTCGGGGTGCGTCGGCACGACCCGCACGGTGAAGCCGTAGCGGCCGGCCCGGTCGCAGGTGAAGGAGCCCTCGTAGCGGTAGGTGGTGCCCGCCTCGCTGAGGGTCATCGACAGGATCGACGGGTCGGTGATCTCGTCCGCCGGCCCCACTGCGCCGTGGACCAGCTGCACATCGACGTCGTCGGGGCCGAGCGGGCCGAGGCGCACCTCGGCTGACACCGCGCGCTCCCGCCCGAGGTCGATCGCCAGGCTGTCGCTGGTGATGTCGCCCACGGCCACGCCCGACCATCCGTCGATCACCCGCTGCTTCCACGCCGCCAGCGACTTGGCCCGGTCGTGGCCGGCGCCGGACATGATGTCGGCGCCGGCGGCGGCCGGCTCGTAAAGCTCTGCCACGTAGTCCCGCACCATGCGGCTGGCGGAGACCTCGGGGCCGAGCGTCCGCAGCGACCGGCGCACCTTCTGCAGCCAGCGCACCGGCGGCCGCCCGGGCGCCCGCTCGTAGAACAGGGGAACGACCTGGCGCTCGAGGATGTCGAACAGGCTCGATGCTTCGGCGTGGTCTCGCCGGCCCAGGTCGTCCCAGCCCTCGGTGGACGCAATGGCCCACCCGTTCTCGCCGTCGAAGTACTCGTCCCACCAGCCGTCCCGGATGGAGCAGTTCAGGACGCCGTTGAGCGCCGCCTTCTCACCGCTGGTGCCGCACGCCTCCAGGGGCCGGCGGGGCGTGTTCAGCCAGACGTCGCAGCCCTGGAGCAGGAAGCGGGCCAAGGCCATGTCGTAGTCCTCGAGGAACGCCACCCGGTGGCGCACGTCCTCCTGGCGGGAGAACTGGACCACCTGGCGGATAAGGTCCTTGCCCAGGTCGTCGGCCGGGTGGGCCTTGCCGGCGAAAAGGAGCTGCATTGGCCGGTCGGGGTCGAGCAGCAGCTTCTTGAGGCGCTCGGGCTGCGACAGGAGCAGCGTGGCCCGCTTGTAGGGGGCGAACCGCCGGGCGAAACCGATCGTGAGCACTCCCGGGTCGAACGCCTCGGCCGCCCACGCCGCTTCGGGTTCGGAGAGCCCCCGGGCCAGGGCCGACTCGTGGAGCCGCCGGCGGACGAAGGCCACGAGGCGCTCCCTGGCCTGCTGGCGGGCCCGCCAGAGCTCGTCGTCGCCGGCGTCTTCGATGCGGGCCCAACGGTCGTGGCCGGCCTGGCTCCATTCGGGAAGGACGTGGCGGTCGAAGAGGTCGCGCATCTCGGGCGCGACCCAGGTGCGGGAGTGCACGCCGTTCGTGACGGAGACGATGGGCAGCTCCTCGACCGGGACGCCCGGCCACACCGGGGCGAAGATCTGGCGGCTGACCTCGCCGTGCAGCTTGGACACACCGTTGGCCGTGGCCGCCAGCCGCAGGCCCATGACGGCCATGTTGAACGGGGCGTCGGCCGGCTCCCCCGGTTGGTGGCCCAGGGCCATCACCCGGTCGAAGGGGACATCGCACTCGTCGGCCCAGCCCTTGAAGTACTTCTCCATGAGGAACCGGGGGAAGCGGTCCATGCCGGCGGGCACCGGGGTGTGGGTGGTGAAGACGGTGCCGGCCCGCACCGCTTCGATGGCCTCGTCGAAGGAGAGCCCGTCGTCGAGGATGGCCCGCCGCACCCGCTCGAGGCCGAGGAAGCCGGCGTGGCCCTCGTTCGAGTGGAACACCTGCGGCTCGTGGCCGATCTGCTCCAGGGCCCGCACCCCGCCGACTCCGAGGAGGATCTCCTGGCGCAGCCGGTGCTCGCTGTCGCCGCCGTAGAGCCGGTCGGTGACGGTGCGGCAGTCGTCGTCGTTCTCCTCGACGTCGGCGTCGAGGAGGTAGAGCGGCACCCGGCCGACGTGGGCTTCCCAGATGCGGGCCACCATGGCGGTGCCGGCCAGGTCGACGTGTACCCGCTGGTTCTCCACCGGCACGAGGGCCATGACGTGCGGGTCGAGGACGACGTAGCGCTCACGCTGCCACCCGTCGGCCTCCAGCTCCTGGCGGAAGTAGCCCTGGTGGTAGAAGAGGCCGACGCCCACCAGCGGCACGCCCAGGCCGCTGGCCGCCTTGAGGTGGTCGCCGGCGAGGACGCCCAGGCCACCGGAGTACTGGGGCAGGGCCTCAGAGATGCCGAACTCGGGGGAGAAGTAGGCAACGGAGCGCAGCGCGCTTTCCCGGCCCTGGAACCAACGGTCGGCCTCGACATCGCGGCGCAGGTCGTCGTGAACCTCGGCCATGAAGGACAGGAAGGCGCGGTCGGCGGCCAGGGCGTCGAGGCGGCGACGGTCCACGGTGGCCAGGAGGCGGATCGGGTCGTGCCCGGCCGCGTCCCAGGCGTCGGGATCGACCCAGCGGAACAGGTCCTGGGTCCGCTCGTCCCAGGACCAGCGGAGGTTCATGGCCAGGCCCTGGAGGGGCGTCAACCGCTCGGGAAGCCGTGGATGGACGGTGAAGCTGCGGAGTGCCCTCATCGGGGCAGAACGGTAGCGGCTTGGCGGCGTGGGCCCGAGCGGCCCTTTGAGCGGGCGATCGGGGCGACGGTGTGACAGCCGAGCCAAAGCCGGGTACACCATCGGGGTGATCGGTCGCATCGTCATCGACGACCCGCGCCCGCGTACGCCAGGTGGGCATCCGGCCAAGGCGGTGATCGGCGAGACCGTACGCATCTCGGCCGACATCTTCCGCGACGGACACGACATCCTCGCCGCGTGCGTGCAGTGGCGTCCGACGGCTGAAACGAAATGGCGCGAGGCGCCGATGGAGCATCTCGGCAACGACCGGTGGGAGGCGGTGGTGGAGCCCGCCGCCCTCGGCCTGCACGAGTTTTTCTTCGAGGCGTGGACCGACCGTCTCGCCACGCTCGCCCACGACATCGATGTCAAGGAGGCCGCCGGCGAGCCAGTCGACGTCGAGCTGGCCGAAGTCAAGCTGGAGGAGGCGGGTCAGAAAAAGGGCAAGAAGCCGGCCGACCTGACCCGCACCGAGCCGCTCGGGCTCTGGGTCGACCGCGAGCGCGCCCTGTTCAGTGCCTGGTATGAGCTCTTCCCCCGGTCCGAGGGCGGGTTCAAGCGGGCCGCCCGCGCCCGGCTGCCCGAGGTGGCCGCCATGGGCTTCGACGTCGTGTACCTGCCGCCCATCCACCCCATCGGCCGGTCGCACCGCAAGGGGCCGAACAACACCCTCGTCGCCGGCCCGACGGATCCCGGCAGCCCCTGGGCCATCGGCAACGAGCTCGGCGGCCACACGGCCATCGAGCCCAGCCTGGGCACGATCGAGGACTTCGGCGCCTTCGTCAAGGCCGCCGACCGGTTGGGCCTCGAGGTCGCCCTCGACTACGCCCTCCAGTGCTCGCCCGACCACCCGTGGGTCGCCGAGCATCCCGAGTGGTTCCACCGCCGGCCCGACGGCAGCATCAAGTACGCCGAGAACCCGCCCAAGAAGTACCAGGACATCTACCCGATCAACTTCTGGCCGGAGAAGGACAAGGACCGGGCGGCGCTCTGGCAGGCGTGCAAGGACATCCTCGACTACTGGATCGGCCACGGCGTGCGAATCTTCCGGGTCGACAACCCCCACACCAAGCCGCTGGCGTTCTGGGAGTGGTGCATCGCCGAGGTCCAGAAGGCCCACCCCGACGTCCTGTTCCTGGCCGAGGCCTTCACCCGCCCGAAGATGATGGCCAAGCTGGCCGAGGTCGGCTTCAGCCAGGGCTACACGTACTTCACGTGGCGCAACACCGGTGAGGAGTTCGTCGAGTACCTGGAGGAGCTGAGCCAGGGCCCGACGGCCGACTACATGCGCCCCAACTTCTGGCCGAACACGCCGGACATCCTGTCAGGCCCCCTGCGCAACGGCCCTCCGGCGGCCTTCCGCCTGCGGCTGATGCTGGCCGCTACCATGGTGCCCAGCTACGGCGTCTACAGCGGCTACGAGCTCTACGAGAACGAGCCGGCGTCGCCGGCCAACGAGGAGTACCTGCACTCCGAGAAATACGAGATCAAGAAGCGGGACTGGCAGCGGACCGACTCGCTAGCGCCCTTCATGACCCGCCTCAACGAGATCCGCCGGCGCCATCCCGCGTTCGGCGAGTTGCGCAACATCACCTTCCATCACTCCAACTACGACCAGATCCTCGTCTGGTCCAAGGTCGTCCACACCAACGGCGGGGCAGACGACCGCCTGCTGATGGTGGCCAACCTGGATCCCCATGCGTTCCACGAAGACACGATCACCCTGGACCTGGAGGTGCTCGACCTGCCCACCAACGCCCCGATCCAAGTGACCGACGAGCTCACCGGCAATTCCTGGCACTGGTACGGCGCGACCCAGTACGTGGCGCTGGACCCGGCGATCCAGCCCGGTCACGTCCTCCACCTGACGCCGCTGACCGCTCCTCGCGAAGCCCTGTGAGCGACGCGACACAGGCGAGCTGGTTCCAGAAGGCCGTCTTCTACGAGGTGCTGGTCCGGGGCTTCTTCGACTCCAACAACGACGGCACCGGCGACATCCGGGGCATCACCGAGCGGCTCGACCACATCCAGTGGCTGGGAGCCGACTGCCTCTGGCTGCTGCCCTTCTACCAGTCGCCCCTGCGCGATGGCGGCTACGACATCAGCGACTTCTTCTCGATCCTTCCCGAGTACGGCGACCTGGCCGACGTCGTGCAGCTCATCGAGGAGTGCCACAAGCGGGAGCTGCGGGTCATCGCCGACCTGGTCATGAACCACACCAGCGACCAACACGCCTGGTTCCAGGAGTCCCGCCAGGACCGCACCAACCCGAAGGCCGACTGGTACGTCTGGAGCGACGAGGACACGCGCTACCCCGACGCCCGCATCATCTTCGTCGACACCGAGCGGTCGAACTGGTCGTGGGATCCCGTGCGCGAGCAGTTCTACTGGCACCGGTTCTTCAGCCACCAGCCGGACCTGAACTACGACAACCCCGACGTCCAGCAGGCCATGCTCGACGTGGTCCGCTTCTGGCTGGACCTCGGCCTCGACGGCTTCCGCCTCGACGCTGTCCCATACCTGTACGAGCGGGACGGCACCAACGGCGAGAACCTCCCCGAGACCCACGAGTTCCTCAAGCGCCTCCGCAAGGAGATCGACACCACCCACCCCGGCACCGTCATGCTGGCCGAGGCCAACCAGTGGCCGGCCGATGTCGTCGACTACTACGGCGCCGGCGACGAGTGCCACATGTGCTTCCACTTCCCGCTGATGCCCCGCATGTTCATGGCCGTGCGCCGGGAGCAGCGGTACCCGATCACCGAGATCCTCGCCCAGACGCCGGAGATCCCCGAGGGGTGCCAGTGGGGCATCTTCCTGCGCAACCACGACGAGCTCACCCTCGAGATGGTCACCGACGACGAGCGCGACTACATGTACAACGAGTACGCCAAGGACCCGCGCATGAAGCGCAACATCGGCATCGGCCGGCGCCTGGCTCCCCTCGTCGACAACAACCGCGCCGTGGCGGAGCTGCTGCACGCCCTGTTGTTCAGCCTGCCGGGCAGCCCTGTCCTCTACTACGGCGACGAGATCGGCATGGGCGACAACATCTACCTGGGCGACCGCGACGGCGTGCGAACGCCGATGCAGTGGACGCCCGACCGCAACGCCGGCTTCAGCAAGGCCGACTTCGCCCAGCTCTACCTGCCCCCGCTCATGGACCCGGTGTACGGCTACCAGGCCGTCAACGTGGAAGCTATGCAACGCGACGCCGGATCGTTCCTACACTGGATGCAGCGGGTCCTCCAGGTCCGCCGCCAGCACGGCGACGTTCTCGGGCTCGGAAGCCTTGAGATCCTTTCGGCCGAGAACCCCTCGGTTCTGGCGTTCCTCCGACAGCTCGGAGACCGAATCATGCTCTGCGTGAACAACCTCAGCCGTTTCGCCCAACCGGTGGAGCTCCAGCTGGCCCGGCTCTCCGGCAAGATGCCGGTCGAGCTGTTCGGCCGGGTCCCGTTCCCGCCCATCGGTGAGCTGCCGTACTTCCTCACCCTCGGCGGCCACGGCTTCTACTGGTTCGAGCTGATCGACACACCTGCGGCGGCAAATCAGTGATCGACGTCCCGGCCATGGTGCCGGCGATCGCGTCCTGGCTGCCCCGCCAGCGGTGGTACTCGGGCCAGGTGGAGCCCGCCTCGGTCACGATCCTCGACCAGGAAATCCGAGGCGACCGGTTCCCGGCGCTGGTCCGCCTGCTCGTCGAAGCCGACGAGCGCGTCTACCAGGTGCTCGTCGGGCTCAGGGGCCGGGACGAGCGCCCGGACTTCCTCCGGGGCCACGACCAGGCCGTCATCGCCGACATCACGACCCAACAGGGCGACGCGTTCGCCTACGACGCCGTCCACGACCCGGAGCTGGCGCTGGTCATCCTCGACGCCGTCGCCCCGCACGAGACGGCCGAGCGCGCCCGGCTCATGGGGCCGAGCAGTCGAACAGCTCGATCGTCTACGACGAGCGCCTCATCCTCAAGCTGTTCCGCCGCATCCAGCGCGGCCACAACCCGGAAGTCGAGATCATCACCGCCCTGACCGGCCAGGGCTTCCACTGCGTGGCCGAGGCGCTGGCCACCCAGCGGGTGCGCGACTTCGATCTCGCCCTCCTCCAGCCCTTCCTGGCCGGGGCCGTCGAGGGGTGGGCCCTCGCCCTCACGTCGCTGCGCGATCTCTTCGGGCTGCACGACACCCAGTCGATCCCGATCATCAACCTCGACGAGCCACCGCCCGGGCCGCCCGATCCCGCCCAGGCCGGCGGCGACTTCGCCGGCGAGGCCACCCGCCTCGGCGCCATGACCGGCGGGCATGCACGTCGCCCTGGCCGACGCCTTCGGCCGCCACCCGGCGGACACGAAGGAGTGGGCCTCGACGATCGCCGCCCAGGTCGACGAGCTGGAGCCGGGCGACCTCGACCGCGAGGGCGCCCAAGCCATCCTCGACGAGCTCGTCGACCTTGACGCCGGCAGTGCCGGCGGGGCCGGCACTGCCATCCGAGTCCATGGCGACTACCACCTCGGCCAGGTGCTGCGCACCGATCACGGGTGGTTCGTGCTCGACTTCGAGGGCGAGCCGGCTCGGCCGATCGAGGACCGCCGGCGGCCGTCGTCGCCCCTGAAGGACGTGGCCGGGATGCTTCGGTCCCTGCACTACGCCACGGCCGTCGCCCGCACCGAGCGGGACGAGTACGCCCTGGAGGGCCTCGCCGCCGCGTGGGAGAACCGCAACCGCCAGGCGTTCCTTCGGGGCTACCTCCAGGCCACCGCCGAGGGCGCCATCCTGCCGGATGACCCCGAAGCCGTGGCCGTGATCCTCGCCGCCTTCGAACTGGAGAAGGCGACCTACGAGCTGGGCTACGAGCGGGGGTTCCGCCCCGACTGGGCCCACATCCCCCGAGCGGCCCTGCGCCGACTGACCGAAAGGGACGCGTGACGACCGCCACCACCGTGAACTTGCACCCGCTCCTCGAAGGCACCGAAGCCGATCCGCATCAGATACTGGGCCCCCACGGCGAAGTGGTGCGGGCATGGCGTCCCGACGCCACCGCCGTCACCCTCGTCCTGGCCGACGGGCAGCGGGTGGCGATGGAGCGGGAGCATCCCGCCGGCGTGTTCGTCGCCACCGGCGTCAAGCTGCCGCCGGAGGCCGACTACCGCCTCGACGTGACCTACGCCGGCGGCGACACCTGGCTGGTGGACGACCCGTACCGGTTCTGGCCGACGCTCGGCGACATCGACCTCTACCTGCTGGGCGAGGGCCGCCACGAGCGGCTGTGGAACCGCCTCGGATCCCACGTCATCGAGCATCAGGGCACCTCCGGCACGGCGTTCGCGGTGTGGGCCCCCGGTGCCCGCGCCGTGCGGGTGGTGGGTGACTGCAACAGCTGGGACGGCCGCCAGCACCCCATGCGCCGCATCGGCTCGTCGGGGGTGTGGGAGCTGTTCATCCCGGGCGTCGGGCAGCGGGTCCCGGTACAAGTACGAGATCCTCACCGGCGCCGGCCACCTGACCCTCAAGGCCGATCCGCTGGCGACCGCCGCCGAAGCGCCGCCGCAGACGGCCAGCGTCGTGTACGAGTCGTCCTACGACTGGGGCGACAGCGAGTGGGTCCAGCGCCGCCGCGCCGCCGACCCGTGGCGGGCACCGATGTCGGTGTACGAGTGCCACCTCGGTTCCTGGCGGCACGTGCCCGAGGAGGGCGACCGCTCCCTGACCTACCGGGAGCTGGCCGAGCAGTTGCCGGCGTACCTGACCGAGATGGGCTTCACCCACGTCGAGTTCCTGCCGGTGGCCGAGCACCCCTTCGGCGGTTCGTGGGGCTACCAGGTCACGTCGTACTACGCGCCCACGTCACGGTTCGGCACGCCGGATGACTTCCGATTCCTCGTCGACGCCCTGCACCAGGCCGGCATCGGCGTCATCGTCGACTGGGTGCCGGCGCACTTCCCCAAGGACTCCTTCGCCCTGGCCCGCTTCGACGGGACCGCCCTCTACGAGCACGAGGATCCCCGCCAGGGCGAGCACCCCGACTGGGGCACGCTGGTCTTCAACTTCGGCCGCCACGAGGTCAGCAACTTCCTGCTGGCCAACGCCCTGTACTGGATCGAGGAGCTGCACGTCGATGGCCTGCGGGTCGACGCCGTCGCCTCCATGCTCTACCTCGACTACTCCCGCAAGGAGGGGGAGTGGGTGCCGAACAAGCACGGCGGCCGGGAGAACCTGGAGGCCGTCGAGTTCCTGCGCCAGCTCAACACCGTGGTCCACGCCGAGCACCCGGGCGTGCTGACCATCGCCGAGGAGTCGACCTCGTGGCCCGGCGTCTCCCGGCCGGTCTACCTCGGCGGCCTGGGCTTCGGCTTCAAGTGGAACATGGGCTGGATGCATGACACCCTGACCTACTTCTCCAAGGAGCCGGTGCACCGCCGCCACCACCACTCGCAGCTGACTTTCGGCCTGCTGTACGCGTTCTCGGAGAACTTCGTCCTGCCCATCTCCCACGACGAGGTGGTGCACGGCAAGGGGTCGCTGATCAACAAGATGCCCGGCGACAAGGGGGCCAAGGTTGCGAACCTCCGCGCCCTGCTGGCGTGGATGTGGGCCCACCCCGGCAAGCAGCTGCTGTTCATGGGGTGTGAGATCGGCCAGGAGCGGGAGTGGTCGCATGACCGCAGCCTGGACTGGGACCTGCTTGGCGACCCCAGCCACCTCGGCATCCAGGCGCTCGTCAAGGAGATGAACCGGATCTACCGGGACGAGCCGGCGCTGTGGGAAAACGACTTCGACGGGTCGGGCTTCGAGTGGATCGACGCCAACGACGCCGACCAGAACGTGCTGTCGTTCGTCCGGTATTCCGCCGACCGGTCGCGGTCTCTGGCGTGCGTGGCCAACATGTCCGGCATCGACCGCCCGGGGTACCGCATCGGCGTGCCGGCGCCGGGATCCTGGGGTGTCGTCCTGGACACGACGTTGGCCAACGGCGGCTACCGGGAAACGGACCCCCACCCGTGGCACGGGTTCGACCAGTCGCTCACGATCGACCTGCCCTCGCTGAGCGTGGTCTGGATGGTCAACTGCTGACTTCATAGGGACCCCGGCCGTCCTAGCCTGGAGCCGTGCCCGCCTACCTCGACAACGCCGCCACGACCCCGATGCGCCCGGAGGCGGTTGAGGCCATGCTGCCGTACCTGACTGAGCGGTTCGGCAACCCCTCCGGCTCCCACGCCGTGTCGCGGGAGGCCCGCAAGGCGCTCGATGAAGCCCGCCAGACCGTCGCCGACTGCCTCGGCGCCCGGCCGGCGGAGGTCGTCTTCACCGGCGGCGGCTCCGAGGCCGACAACCTGGCGATCCTCGGGGCCCTGGCCGTGCGGCCGGGCCCCACCGTGTGCTCGGCCGTCGAGCACCACGCGGTACTGCACGCGTGCGACGCCGCCGGCGCCAACCGGCTGGCGCCGGTGGACGGGGCCGGCGTGGTCGACCTGGAGCGGCTGGCCAGGCTGGTCGAACCGTCGGTGTCGGTGGTGTCGGTGATGCTGGCCAACAACGAGGTCGGCACCATCGAGCCGCTGGCCGAGGTGGTGGCGCTGGTGCGGGAGCTGGCGCCGGCGGCGGTGGTGCACACCGATGCGGTGCAGGCCTTCCCGTGGGTCGACGTGGCGTCGTTGGCCGCGACTGCCGATCTGGTGGCGGTCAGCGCCCACAAGTTCGGCGGGCCGAAGGGCGTCGGCGCCCTTGTCGTGCGCCAGGGCGTGACCGTGCGGCCGATCATCCACGGCGGGGGTCAGGAGCGCGACCGGCGCAGCGGCACCCACAACGTCGCCGGCATCGTGGCCATGGCCGCGGCCATGCGGGCTACCGTCGACGGTCGGGAGACCGAGGGGGCACGGGTGCGCGTGCTGCGCGACCGGTTGGCGGACGGCCTGTTGGCCACGGTGCCGGGCTGCGTGGAGACCGGCGACCGGGCCACCAAGATCGCCGGCAATTGCCACCTGTCGTTCGCCGGCGTGGAGTCCGAGGAGCTCCTGGTGTTGCTGGACGCCGCCGGCGTGTACGCCTCGGCCGGCTCGGCGTGCGCCAGCGGGGCCGTCGACCCCTCCCACGTGCTGGCGGCCATGGGATTGCCCCGCGAGCGCGCTCTCGGCTCGATGCGCCTGTCGCTCGGCCCTCGCACGACTGACGCCGACGTCGACCTGGCCCTTGCGGCCATCCCGCCGGCGGTGGAGCGTTTGCGCGCCGGATGAGACTGCTGGCCGCCATGTCGGGCGGCGTCGACTCTTCGGTGGCGGCCGCGCTGCTCGTCGAGGAGGGGCACGACGTCACCGGCGTCACCCTGCGGCTCTGGGACAACCCCACCGACGCCGGCTGCTGCTCGGTGGCCGAGATCGACGACGCCCGCCAGGTCGCCAACGTGCTCGGCATCGACCACCTGGTGTGGACGTTCGTCGACGAGTTCGACGCTCGGGTGGTGGCGCCGTACGCCGCCGCCCACGCCGAGGGGCGCACGCCCAACCCGTGCATCGAGTGCAACCGCCACCTGAAGTTCGGCCGGCTGCTGCGCCGGGCGACCCAGCTCGGCTTCGACGCGATCGCCACCGGCCACCACGCCCGAGTGATCGACGGCCGGTTATTCCGGGGCGCGGACCGGCGCAAGGACCAGTCCTACGTGCTGTACGTGCTGGGGCGCCACGAGCTCGAGCGGGTCCGGTTCCCGGTGGGCGTGATGACAAAGGCCGAGGTGCGAGCCAAGGCGGCCGCCCTCGGCCTGCCGACCGCGTCCAAGCCCGACAGCCAGGACGTGTGCTTTGTCACGACGAGCGGGGGCCGTGAGGCGCTGCTCGGCTCGCGGATCCCGCTGCACGCCGGCCGGGTGGTGAACACCGCCGGCGCCGAGGTGGGGACGGTCCACGCCGTCGAGTTGGTCACCATCGGCCAGCGCCGCGGCCTCGGCACCGGCGGCGGTGCCCGCCGCTACGCCATCGCAGTGGACACCGCGTCACGGACCGTCACCGTCGGCAACGCCGGCGACCTGCTCGCCGAGTCCGTTTCCCTCATCCAACTGTGCTGGGTCGACGGGCCTGTCGCCGGCGCCGTCGAGGTGCAGACCAGCGCGCACGGCGACCCGGTCCCCGCCACCTTCGACGGCGTCACCGTCACCTTCGCCGAGCCTCAGCGCCGGGTGGCGGCGGGCCAGAGCGTTGCCCTTTACCGGGGCGACGAGGTCCTGGGCGGCGGCATCGCCAGCTGAGACTGGTTGTGCATTTTTCGGTGCCAGAGCCGTACAAATGCACACTCAGCGGGCGAGACGCCGCCGGCGGGCCTCCTCGATAACGGCGCCCGGGCGGGTCGGGGTGAAGCGAAGGCCGGTGGCGTGGATGGCGACGCCCTCGCGCTTGCCGGGCTTGAGCAGGGTGAGGGTGGTCATCTCGTCGAGCTCCATGTGGATGCCGAGGCCGGGGGCCCGCTGGGACAGGTCGTAGGAGCCGGTGTCGCCGGCCGTCGCCGGCCGGAAGGCGGTGATGTCCTGCCGGCGGAACAGGGTGGGGTCGAAGAGCACCACGGGGTCGTGCAGCACCACGCCGGCGGGCACGAACACCGCCCACCGGCGCGCCAGGTTGTGGATCGACTTGAGCAGCAGGCCGGCGAGCGGCCACCCGACCACCAGCACGAGCCCGCCCAGGACCCACTGCTTGGCCGCCAGCAGCAGCGGGCCGGCGGCGATGCCGGCGACCGACAGCGCCCACGCCAGCGGCAGCGGACCGGCCAGCAGGGGCCCGGGCGGGCGGAGCAGGAAGCGCCGCTCGTTGGGGTACGCCGGCCCGTTCACGCAGGCGGCACCGATGGCCGGCGCGAAGGCCCACGCGCAGGCGACCGCGGCCCACGCCACCGCCAGCGCCGAGGGGTGGTCGGCCAGGGCCGCGGCCAGCGCGGCGACGACCGCGGCCGGCGCCACCACCCGCAGGGCGGTCAACGCCAGGGGGTGCGGGGCGAAGGTGGCGACCGTGCCCACGGCCCACCCCAGCCACAGCAGCGTGGACGCCGCAAGCTGCACCGGGCGGCTGGCGGCGTCGAGCGCATCGGCCAGCGCCGGCCCCGTGGTGAACGGCAGCCCTACCCACAGGCCGCGCACGAGCCAGGGGAGGAGGCGTTCCATCTGCGGGGCTCACGCTACCGTCGCAGGTATGGAGGCAGCGAGCCGCGCCGAGGAGCTGCGCCGGCTGGTCGAGCACCACACCGAGCGCTATTACCTGCTCGACGACCCCGAGATCTCCGACGCCGAGTTCGACGCGCTCGTGCGCGAGCTGCGGGCGCTCGAGGAGGCCCACCCCGAGCTCCTCATCGACGAGTCGCCGACGCAGAAGGTGGGGGGTCGGGCGTCGACCGCGTTCGCCGAGGTCAGCCACCGGGTGCCGATGATGTCGCTCGACAACGCCTTCTCCTTCGACGAGCTGGTGGCGTGGGGCAAGCGCATGGAGCGCTACATATCCGGCGACGTCGACTTCGTGTGCGAGCTGAAGATCGACGGCATCGCCTGCTCGCTGCTCTACGAGGACGGCCGCTACGTGCGGGGCGCCACCCGGGGCAACGGTGTGGTGGGGGAGGACGTGACCGAGAACGTCCGCACCATCGGCGTCATTCCCGAGCGCCTCGAAGGCAAGCCACCCGAGGTGCTCGAGGTGCGGGGCGAGGTCTACATGCCGATGTCGGCCTTCGAGGAGCTCAACCAGCGCCAGGGTGAGGCCGGCCTCCGCCTCTTCGCCAACCCCCGCAACTCCGGCGCCGGCTCCCTCCGCCAGAAGGACCCGAAGGTCACCGCCAGCCGCGACCTGCGGTTCTGGGCCTACCAGCTCGGCGAGCTCACCGGCGGGCCCCGGTTCCGGCGCCACTCCGAGACGCTCGACTTCCTCAAGGCCGCCGGCCTGCCGGTCAACCCGGAGGTCCGCACGGTGGGCTCGCTGGAGGACGTGTTCGCCTACTGCGAGAACTGGCTCAAGCACCGCCACGACCTCGACTACGAGATCGACGGCGTGGTCGTGAAGGTCGACGACCTCGCCCAGCGGGAGGAGCTGGGGTCGACGTCGAAGTCGCCCCGGTGGGCCATCGCCTACAAGTTCCCCCCCGAGGAGGCCACCACCCTTCTCAAGGACATCATGGTGTCGATCGGCCGGACCGGGAAGGCCACGCCGTTCGCCCAGCTGGAGCCGGTGCGGGTGAGCGGGTCAACCGTGCAGCTGGCCACGCTGCACAACCAGGACCAGGTGCGGGTGAAGGACGTCCGCCCCGGCGACACCGTGACCGTGCGGAAGGCCGGCGACGTCATCCCCGAAGTGGTGGCGCCGGTGCTGTCGAAGCGGCCGGAGGGGCTGCCGGAGTGGGCGTTCCCGAGCCAGTGCCCGGTGTGCCAGGGTCCCCTCATCCGCATGGAGGGCGAGTCCGACACGTTCTGCGTGAACGTCGACTGCCCGGCCCAGCGCGACGGGCGCATCGGCCACTTCGCCTCCCGGGGCGCCATGGACATCGAGGGCCTGGGGGAGAAGCGGGTCCAGCAGCTGACGTCGGCCGGCCTCCTGTCCGACCCAGGCGACATCTACTACCTCACCTACGACGCGCTGATGGGCCTGGAGGGCTTCGCCGACATCTCGGCCCGCAACCTCCTCGACGCCATCGCCCAATCGAAGTCGCGGCCGCTGCCGAGCCTGCTGATCGGGCTCAGCATCCGCCACCTGGGCGGCCGGGGCGCCGAGGTCCTGGCCGACGCCTTCGGGCACCTGGATCGCATCTTGGCGGCGTCGGAGGAGGAGATGGCGGTGACGCCCGGCGTCGGGCCGGTGATCGCCAAGAGCGTGTGTGAGTTCTTCGCCCTCGACCGCAACCGTGAGGTGATCGACAAGCTGCGGGCCGCCGGCGTGAACCTCGCCGGCGTGGAGCGGTCCACCCTGGAGCCGACGCTCGCCGGCAAGGCGGTGGTCGTCACCGGCACGCTGGAGTCGATGTCGCGCGACAAGGCGGTGGAGGCGGTCAAGGCCCGCGGGGGATCGTCGCCGGGCAGCGTGTCGAAGAAGACCGCCTACCTGGTGGCGGGCGCCGAGCCCGGACAGGCCAAGGTGACCAAGGCCGAGGCGTGCGGGGTCCCGGTGATCGACGAGGCGGCGTTCCTGCGCTTGTTGGAGACGGGCGAACCGTCCTGAGCGGAGCCGCCAGCCGGGCCCGCCGGCCACGCCGGAGCGAAGCGCAGGCCCCTGCCGGCGGGCCCCTGAGGGCCGGCGGGCGGAGCGACCAAACGATGCTGATCGAGCTGCGATCCGTCAACGTGCTGATGCCTGAGTACCTCGGGCTGTTCCGCGGCGAGCGAATCACCAGCGGCATCGCCAAGCGGCCGGTGACCGCCGAGTCCCTGTGGCTCGACACCCTGAACCTGGAGGGCGACGCCCAGGCCGACCTCGAGGTCCACGGCGGCCCCGACAAGGCGGTCTACGCCTATCCCTCGGAGCACCTGCCGGCGTGGGCGGCCGAGTTGGGTGAGGAGCTGGGTCCGGCGCCGTTCGGCGAGAACCTCAGCACCGCCGGCGCCACCGAGGACGACGTCTGCATCGGCGACAGATGGTTCTGGGGCGACGCCGTGCTGGAGGTGTGCCAGCCCCGGACTCCGTGCTTCAAGCTGACCATGCACCGGGGTCGTGGGGACATGATCCGCCTGTTCCGCCAGAGCGGCCGCAGCGGCTGGTACCTACGGGTGATCGAGCCCGGGCGGGTCCCGGTGGCCGGCCCTATCCGCGTCGAGCCCCACCCGGTGGGGGCTACGGTCGCGCTGGTGCACGAGGCGGCCCGACCGGGTGCGGCGCCGTTGGAGGTGATCCAGGCGCTGCTCTCCGTCGACGAGCTGGCCCTGGAGTGGAAGCTGGCCCTGGCCGCTCGCCTGCCCTGAACGTCATCCGGCTCGCACGCCGGCGCCGTACTTCACCCAACGTCCACCGAACGCGGGAGAAGTCACCTTGATCCGTCGTAGAAGCGCTGTAGTCGTAGTGGGCGCGTTCGCCCTGGTCGCCGGGTTCCTGGCCACCTCAGGACCGGCGGTCGGTGCCGGCAGTGCGGTGCGGGCCACCGCCTACGTCCGTGCCGACGCCGGCCTGGCCACGTTCAACCCCGACGTGAACCCGAACTCGAGCTGCGCCACGCCCGACTACGACGACATCCAGACCAACAGCGCCCCGGGCACGGTGGCCAACAACGTCCACGTCGACGCCTGCCTGTTCAGTAGCGCGGCGCCGATCACCGCCATGGTGAGCGACGTGGACACCGCGGCGACGTACGAGATCTTCGGCGCCGGCACCATCAGCGCCTGCCCCGACCCCGACGGCGCCGGCCCCAAGACCTCCGTCCGCCACGACCACAACGGCGATGGCACCTTCGAGCACTGCCACCAGAGCGGCTACCAGTCCGCCGGCACCGGCGCCCTCGAATACCACGCCCGCATCAATAACACCGCCGGCGGCGGCCAGACCCGGGTCCTGTTCTGCGCCGACCCCGACCAGGACGGCTGCCTCGACGAGTCGGTCCGCAACCAGGTGGCCATCGGCTGGATGCCGGCGGCGGTCTCGCCCACCAGCTGAGGGTGGCCTCTCCCCGCTACGGTGACCGCCGTGGCGGGGATGCGGATCCGGGCGACGGTCGCAGCGCTTGTGCTCGTGCTGAGCGCCTGCGCGTCCGGTGACGGTGGCCCGGAGCCGTCGACGACGACCATCGCCTCCCCGCCGGCGACCACGGTGGTGGTTCCGACCACGGTGGTGGTTCCGACCACGGTGGTGGTTCCGACCACGGTCAGGCTGCCCGCCGCCCCTTGGGCCGCGCCCAAGCTGCGGGCCGACCAGGTGCCGGCGGTGCTGTTGCAGCAGTGGCGGGCCGGCGGCTCCCGGGCCGACTGCGCCGCATTGGCCCCGTCGGATTCTGGGACCCGCGGCCACCGGTACCCCCCGGCGCGCCAACTTCGGCCCCGATGCATGGGCCGTGGCATGGGACGTCCCCGGAGCACCCGGGGTGCAGCCGAGCGGGCAGCCGTGCTCGAGCTGCGGGCGGGGTACGGTGGTCGTCGCCGGGACCAGCGTGCGGGAGCCGAACCCGGGAGGACTTCCGTCTTCCGCCCCGCTCCCGAACACCAAGCGGTGGGCGGACGGGAGCAGCGCGCAGTATGGGCCCACCGGAGGGACGGGGCCGGGCTTCCTCGCCCAGCTTCGGGTCTCTGGGCAGGCGTGCCTCTACAACGTCACGTCCTACCTCAGCCAGGAGCACCTCGAGCGGCTGCTCGAGTCCCTACGGTTCGTGGAGGGGGCGCCCTAGCGCGTCTCGGATGCGAGTGGCGATCTCGGCCATCTCGTCCTCGCCGGCGTACCGCTGGCGGGGCCAGAAGAAGCCTCGCAGGCCGTCCTTGCGCCGGCGGGGCACGACGTGGACGTGCAGGTGGGGCACGCTCTGGCTGACGGTGTTGTTCATGGCCACGAACGTCCCGTGGGCCTCCATGGCGGCCTGCACCGCGCCGGCCAGTCGTTGCGCCACGCCGAAGAGCGGGTCGAGCATCGCCGGCGGCAGGTCGGTGAGCGTCTCATGGTGGTCCCGGGGTACGAGGAGGACGTGGCCCGGGAACACGGGGCGGACGTCGAGGAACGCCAGCGTGGTGTCGTCGGCGTGGACGGTGTGTGCCGGCGTGGTGCCGGCGACGATGGCGCAGAACACGCAGCCGGCGTCAGCCATGTTCTTCCCTGAGAAGGCGTCGGAACCGGCTCATCCGCGGGTGCATGGACGACCCCCGGAGACCGATCAGCTTGCGCTCCACGTCGTCGGCATCGAGGTCCGGTCGTGACGCGGAGATGGATTCGATATTCGGGCTCAGTGGAGGCGGAAGCACCAGCGGTACGACGTGGAGTTTGCTCGGGGCTGGCCGATCTGGCGGTAGAAGACCGTGGCGCAGTGCGACCCCTCCTGCAGGGACGAGAAGTCGCTCCCCGGCCCCGGCTTGAGGGTGAGGGTGTTGAGGGCGTCGACGAACTGCACGTCGTCCTCCGGCACCTCGGCGCCGTCGATGGCCAGGTACCCGGTGTAGCCGGGCGCGAGGTCGGCGTAGATCTGTGTCTGGCGCAGCTCCAGGTTGCCGGCGACGGGGAAGACGGCCTCGACTGCCGGCGGCAGGTCGTCCACGTCGGTCTGGGTGGGGCCGGAGAACGCGAAGACGATGCCGCCGACGGCGATGGCTGCGATGGAGGTCATGATCAGGCGGCGGAGCACGGTGGGTAATTCTCCCTCAGGTGAATGCCCGTAATGGAGCGGCCGCGCACGGTACCCTTGCGCCGTGGCTTCGACCCGGATAGCCGACCACCTCGGTCGCGTCCTGGGGGGCCGGTACCGCCTCCTCGCCCCGATCGGCACCGGCGCGTCCGCGCACGTCTTCCTGGCTGACGACGTGCGCCTCCGCCGGCGGGTGGCCGTCAAGATCCTGCACCCGGCCCTGGCCGACGACGAGGCCTTCCTGCGCCGGTTCCGGGCCGAGGCCCGCGCCGCAGCCGCGCTCAACCATCCTCACGTCATGGCCGTGTTCGACTGGGGCGAGGAGGCCGACGGCCCCTACCTGGTGTCGGAGTACCTCGGCGGCGGCAGCCTGCGGGCGGTGCTCGACCGGGGCCGGCGCCTGAGCCCGTCGCAGGCGCTCATGGTGGGCCTCGAGGCGGGCAAGGCCCTGGCCTACGCCCACGGGCGCGGGCTGGTCCACCGCGACATCAAGCCCGCCAACCTCCTGTTCGACGAGGACGGCCGCCTGCGCATCGCCGACTTCGGGCTGGCTCGTGCCCTGGCCGAGGCGGCCTGGACCGAGCCGGTGGGCGCGGTGCTGGGCACCGCCCGCTACGCGTCGCCCGAGCAGGTGCGCGGCGTGCCGGTCGACGGCAAGGCCGACGTGTACTCCCTGGCCGTCGTGCTGGTGGAAGCGGTCACCGGCCGGGTGCCCTTCGCGGCCGAGACCACGGTCGCCACGCTGGTCGGCCGGCTCGATACGCCGCTCGAGGCGCCGCCGGAGCTCGGTCCCCTCGGCCCGGTCGTGGCCCGGGCAGGGCGCCCCGACCCGACAGAGCGCCTCGACGCCATCGCCTTCGCCGCTGCGCTCCAGGCCGTCGCCCCCGAGCTTCCGACGCCCGAGCGCCTGGCCCTCGCCGGCCCGGCCACCTTTGACATGAACCACCTGGCCGCCCTGGAGGGCGACCCCACCGACCTGGGCACCAAGCCGGCGCCGTCCGACGGCACGGTCGTCGACCTGCCGGTCCCGAAGCGCACGGACGCGACCACCACGCTCACGCCAGCAGTCATCGACGCCGATTCCACGGCGACCAACGTGATCGCCCGGCCCAAGCCGGAGAAGAAGCGGGCCAACCGCCGGGGCGCGGAGCACGCCGAGGTCACCGCCGTCCTCGTCTCCAAGAAGGCGGGCCGGCGCCGGCGATGGCCGTGGGTGATGGTCCTGGTCCTCGCCCTGCTGGGCGGCGGAGGAGCCGGCGCCTACTTGCTGGTGGGCGCGCAGGTGCCCAGCCACCCGCTTCCCGACGTGACCCAGCGCGACCGGGCCACGGCCGAGGGCGCACTGCGGGCTGCCCGCTTCGTCGTCGTCGTCGAGGAGCGGTTCATCGACGCCACCCAGCCCGGCGTCGTCACCGAGCAGGCGCCGAAGGCAGGCACGACCGCCGAGGGAAAGCCGATCACCCTCAAGGAAGGGAAGACGGTCACCCTGGTGGTGTCCAAGGGCCCGCCGCCGACGCCGGTGCCGGACCTGACCGACATGACCGAGGCCAAGGCCAGGGAGGCGATCGAGAAGGTCGGCCACGTGGTGGGCCCGGTCGAGAAGCCCTACAGCGAGGCGGTGGAAGCCGGCATCGTCATGAGCTGGTCGAGCAAGGGCGAGTCGCCCCCCAAGGGCGCCACCGTCAACCTGGTCGTCTCTGGAGGACCGGCGCCCCGCACCATCCCGACGCTGTCGGGGCGAACCTACGAGCAGGCGGTCGCCGCCCTGGAAGCGGTGCAACTGCGGGTGGCGCGGGCGCCCGACCAGTACCACGAGGACGACTCGACCAAGGGCAAGGTGATCCTCGCCTCGCCTACCCAGGGCTCGACGGTCAAACGGGGCGACGTGGTGACGGTCACCGTCTCCGCCGGCCGGCCCGAGGTGCCCTCCCTGAACGGCCTCACCGCGGCGGAGGCCGAGGCCCGGCTGGCGTCCGTTGGCCTCAAGCTCGACAGCCGGTTCGGCCCCAGCGGCGGCAAGGTGTTCTTGAGCACTCCCAGCGCCGGCTCGAAGGTCGCGCCCGGCAGCTCTGTCGACATCTTCATCCTCTAGGTCGCCCTCGCTGCGCTCGGGCGAGGCAGTTGCGCTTCGCCGGCGGCGCCCGGGGCCGGCGGCGGGCAGACCATGACACTCGCTGGACGCGTTGCCATTGTCACCGGAGCGGCGCGGGGGCTCGGCCGGGAATACGCCCTCTTGTTGGCGGCGGAGGGGGCGCGGGTCGTTGTCAACGATCTCGATGCTGAGCCGGCGCAGGTGGTGGTCGACGAGATCGTCGCCGCCGGCGGGGATGCGGTGGCCGCGCCGGGCGATGTCGCCCGGTGGGAAACGGGCGAGGCGCTGATCGGGTTCGCGGTCGAGACCTATGGCGACCTCCACGTGCTGGTGAACAACGCCGGCAACGTGGCCGACCGGCACCTGGCCAACATGAGCGAGGAGGAGTGGGACGAAGTGGTGCGCGTCCACCTCAAGGGCCACTTCGTGCCCACCCGGTTCGCCGCCGCGTGGTGGCGGAAGCGGTCCGGTGGCGGGGCCGACGTGCAGGCGTCGGTGGTGTGCACCACGTCTACCGCCGGTTTGGGCGGCAATTTCGGCCAGTCCAACTACGGGGCGGCCAAGGCCGGCATCGCCGCCTTCACGATCATCGCCGCAGTCGAGCTGGCCCAGTACGGCGTGCGGGTCAACGCCATCGCCCCGCTGGCCCGGACCCGCCTCACCGAGGCGGTGCCGGCGCTGGCCGAGCGCATGGCGTCGCCCGCCGACCCCGGCGTGTTCGACCCGTGGCACCCGGCGAACGTGGCGCCGGTCGTGGCCTGGCTGGCGTCGCCGGCGTGCGAGGTCACCGGGCGGGTGTTCGGTGTCCAGGGCGGGACGGTGGAGGTGTACCGCCCGTGGTCGATCGAGGCGGTAGCGGAGAAGGACGGCCGGTGGACGCCGGCGGAGCTCGCCTACTCGGTGATGGCGCGGATGCGGTCCTGAGCCTCGTCGACTGCGCTGGCGTCCGGCGGGGCCAGCTGCTGGAGGGCGGCGATGAGCTTGGCCATGTCCCCCTGGACCCGGATCTTCCCGTCCATGAACGCCTTCATGCCCTTCTCCAAGGTGCCCTCGACGAAAATGGCCTTGGCCGTCTCGTAGTCGAGGGTGACGGTGCAGTCGGGATCGTCGAGGTGCCCGGTCTCCATCTCGAGCGTGCCCGACGAGGTGTCGAGGTGGGCGTCGAGCTTGCCCCCGCCGAAGGGCACTTCGGTGATGACCTGGTTCATGCGCACCGACGCCGGCGCCGCCGGCGCCTCGTGGTCGGGGCTGGCGGCGAACTCGGCGCGAATCTTGCGGGCTTCGGCGATCCAGTCGTCGGAGAGGAAGGGGTAGGCAGGCACGGCTGCGACGCTACCGGGTGACAGGGTCGTAGAATCCGCGTATGAGCGAGCCTCAGACCAGGCAGGCTTCGATCGCCGAGTCGTGCGACGTGTGCGGGCGCGATGTCCCCACGGACGACATGGTCAAGACCGAGCTGACCGTGGCCGGCGCCATGTGCCCCACGGCGATGACGTTCCACACCGCCTGCTACGAGCAGGCAGCCGCCATGTGGCAGCCCGACCCGGAGTCCTACTGCACGGTTGACCCGCTGTTCCCTGAGACGGGCCAGTGGGTGCTGCCCGAGGACTCCAGGCCCGAGGGCTGGGTGCCCTACGAGGCCGAGGCCGGCGCCTGATCCTCCGGGACCGCGCCGACCCGGTCTTCGGGTGGCGGTACTGGCAGCTCTCGCCCCGGCGGCTGCTCCGGTCGGTGACCCAGCGTGGGTTCGAGTGGCAGCCGAACCAAGTGTTGCGGGCGCAGTGCGTCGAGATCGGTCACCCGGCGCCGGCGGACCGCTGCAACTGCGGCATCTACGCGAACCCCGAGCTCGAGGCACTGCGCGAGCACGGGCTGTGCCTGGCGCCCGACGTGATCGTGCTCGGCCAGGTGGCGTTGTGGGGCAAGGTCGTCGTGGATGAGCCCAGCCTGCGAGGCGAGTTCGGCTACCCGGCGCGCCTGTCGTTGGTGGTCGACAGCCTGATCGACGACACGCCGGCGGCGACGTTGCTCGAGGGCCTCACTGCCTACGGCGTGCCGGTGCACTCGACGACGCTCGACGACGCGGTGGCGGGGATGTCGCGGGACATGCTGAAGTTCCAAGCCATGTCCCGTCGCACCAGCGGAGGTTGAGCGCCCGCCCCGGCGCGCTGGTCCTGCACGGGCTGACCGGCTCCACCCAATCGGTGGCGGGGCTGCGCGACGCCCTCACTGGGGCCGGGTTCGTGGTCGAGACGCCGATGCTGCCCGGGCACGGGACGACGCCCGAGGACCTCGACGGGTGCGGCTGGGCCGACTGGGTATCGGCCGCCGAGGCGGCCTACGCGCGGCTGCCGGCGCCGGCCGTGGCCGTCGGGCTGTCGATGGGCGGGGCTCTGGCCGCCGGCGTCTGCGCCCGGCACCCCGAGGTGCGGGGTTTGGCGGTGGTCAACCCCCTCGTCGACCCGCCGGCGCCGGCGTTCCTGGACACCCTCCAGGCCTTCCTCGACGCCGGCGAGCGGTTCCTGCCCGGGATCGGACGCGACATCATGGATCCGGCAGCGAAGGAGGTGGCCTACGACCGGCTGCCGGTGGCTGCGTTGCTGTCGATGAGCCGCGGGCTGCACGAGCTGCGGCCGGCGCTGGGCGACGTTCACTGCCCGGTGCTGATCCTCACCGGCCGCCACGATCACGTCGTGCCGGCGGTGTCGAGCGTCGTCCTGGCCGAGTCGGTGGCGGGACCGGTCGAGCGGGTGTGGCTGGAGAACAGCGCCCACGTCGCAACCCTCGACCTCGACCGCGACGAGCTGGAGCGCCGGGTCGTCGCCTTCGCCTTACAGGTTGCTGGCGCCCCGGACCGCGAGCAGCAAGCCGCCGGCGACGATGCACCCGGCGGTGAGCACCGGCAGGCGGCCGGCGAGTGAGGCCAGCCGGCCGGCGCCGGCGCCGGGCCGGGCCAGCCGGCTTTCCATGGCGCCCCGGGCCTTGACAAGGACGAGGCCGGCGCCGGTGAGGGTGGCGGCCATGCCCACGCCGTAGGCGACGACGAGCGCCACGCCGAACCAGGCCCGGCCCAGGGCGATGGCCCCCAGCAGCACGACGATGGCCGAGGGGCTGGGCACCATGCCGCCGGCCAGGCCGAGGGGGACGAGCGAGCGCCAGGCGACCGGCCCATGCTCGTGGTGGTGGCCGTGGCCGTGGTCGTGGTGGTCGTGATGGTGGTCGTCGTGGTCGTGTGAGTGGCCGTGGCCGGCCAGGACCAGCTGGGGACGCCGGCCGGTGGCCCGCAGGAGCATGCCGGTGCCGACGCCGGCCAGCAGCAGCCCGCTGGCCAGGCCCAGCCACGGGTACACGCTCTCCGGCGCCAGGGTGGTCGACGCCGACAGCGCCAGCCCGAGGATCAGCACGCCGGCGGTGTGGGTGGCGGTGACGGTGAGGCCGATGGCTGCCGCCTGGCGCATCGAGCCTCGCTCGCCGACCAGGTAGGCGGCCATCACCGTCTTGCCGTGCCCGGGGGCGAAGGCGTGCACGGCGCCGAGGCCGACGGCCAGACCGAGCGCCAGCACACCGAAGCCCAGGGTGAGGTCCTGGCGGGCGACGAGGTCGGTGAACGAGCGGGTGGCGCCGTCCAGGCCTCGGGGCTGGGCCACCGGGGCGCCAGGGCCGGCCCAGGCCGGCGCCGGCGGGCCGCCGGCGCGCGCTCGGACGGTGGCCACCCGCTGGTCGGGAGGGGAGGACAGCAGGTCGTCGGGGTAGGCGGTGAGTCGGGCGCTGGCGCTGGTGGCGGCCACGGTGGAGGCGACGATCGTCGTGCGGTCGCCCACGGCGGTGATCTCCCGCCAGCCCACCCTGTCGGTGAAGGCGGTGCTGGTGAGCTCGATCTCCCGCTCGCCGCGCAGCTCGGCGGTCTCGGCGACGAGCGCACAGGTGAGCCGCAGGGTGGGCAGGCCGGCGTTGCCCGGAGGGAAGGTGACCTCGGCGGAGGTGGTCCGCGCCGGCACGACCCGGCCGTCGACCGTCAGCTCGATGCGCTGGGCGGCGTCTGGGCACGCCCGCTCGGCGTAGCCGGCGGCTTCGCGCCCGTCCACCGATCCGTCGCCGCTGGTGTCGATGCCCCGCCGGGCCTGGACCGCCGGTATCTCGGCCATGTCGACGACCAGGTCCACGTCGACCCGGTCGGTGCCCACTCGCAGGCCGATGGCGGTGTTCACGGTGAAGTTGCCCAGGGGGTGGGCGCCGGCGCCGGCGGCCGGCACCAGCGCCAGGGCGATGCCGATGATGGCGGCGGCCGCCAGGCGCCTCACGCCGGCACCCCGAGGCGGGCGGCCAGGGCCAGGGCGTCCGGCCGGTCCCGCACGGTCAGGTAGGGGTTGGCGGCCAGCGCTCCGGCCAGGTGGGCCCGGGCCTCGTCGAGGAGCCCGAGGTCGGCCTCGACGGCGGCCAGGTGGTACCAGAACAGTCCGTCGGCGGTCCCCAGGCGGACGGCCGCCCGGGCGTAGGGGAGCGCCTCGGCCGGCCGCCCGGCCTGGCGCAGGGCCCAGCCGAGGGTGTCGTCGGCGTAGACGGTCGGCCTGGCCTCGCGGGCGGCCCGGGCCATGGCCACGGCATTCTCGCCGGCGTGGTCGGCCTCGAAGCGGGCCAGTTCCAGGTCGACGGCCACGCCGGCCTCGCGGTTCAGGGCCTCGACCTGGCGGACCAGGTCGTAGGAGGCAGCGGCGTCGGCGGCCCGACCGAGGGCGGACTGGACGTCGCCCAGCAGCGCCAGCCACGCCGGCTGGGGCAGTCGCGCGGTGACGTCCTCCAGCGTGACGGCGGCCGAGGCCAGGTCGCCCCGGGCCGCGGCCACGCGGGCCAGGCCCACCTCGGCCGGCGGGGCGGCAGTGCGCCCGAGCGCCCGGCGGTAGGCGGTCTCGGCGTCGGCCAGCCGGCCGGCGCCCAGGTGGAGGTCGCCGAGGAGGGTCTCGACGTAGGCGACGTCGCCGGGCGCAGCCCCGGCGCCGGCGATGGCGGCCTGGGTCATCGCGGTGACTGCGCCGGGGACGTCGCCCCGGAGCTCACGGAGGTAGGAGGCGCGGGAGAGGCTGGCCAGCGAGGGCCGGCGGTCCAGCATCTGCTGGAGGGACTCAGCGGCCTCGTCATAGCGGCCGAGCTCGACCTGGGCGTCGACGACGACGCCGAGCGGCTGGGCCGAGGCGGGGTCGAGCTGGTGGGCCCGCCGGCCCAGCTCGAGGGCGGCGGGGAAGTCGTGGCGGCTGAGGGCCAGCAAGCCCATGCCGGTGAGGGTGGCCGCCCGTTCGGGCGCCAGAGCTTGTGAGCGCTCCAGTGCCTGGGCGGCGCGGGTGAAGTAGCTGGGATCGGCTGTGTCCCGGGCCCGCAGGAGGTAGGCCTCGCCCAGGCGGGTCAGCAGGACCGGGTCGTCGGGGCGGGCACCGAGCCGGGCCTGGAGATCGGCCACCACCTCGCCGCCGGCCGCCCGGGCCGGCGCCGGCGCCGGCGTGCCGTCGCCCCCGGCCAGCGCGAACCGGCCGAGGGCGACGCCCATCACGCTGGCCACGGCGAGGGAGGGGAGGACCCACCCGCGCCGTGGCCGGACAGTGGAGGTTGCCGTCACCTGCAGGGTTAGGGGCAGTAACCCAGGGACTGCAGCTGGGCGTAGTTGGCCGGCGACGAGGCCCTGATGGCCGCGCACTGCGAGGCCGGCAGGGTGGTCCGCGTCGAGGGCGCCACTGTCGTGGTGGGCGCCGGCGGCGCGGTCGTGCTCGGGCCGGCCGTCACGACCGGCCCTGCAGGCTGCGGGCTGGTGGAGCCCACCTTGTGGTGGGTGTGGTCGTAGCCCTGGTGGGGCGTGGCCACGTACGGGAAGGCGTCGAGGAACGGGCGGTCGTTGGCGTTGACGCCGTCGCCCAGGGAGTTGTTGGGCACCCGGTTGAACGGCGGGGTGAACGGTGTGGCGCCGGCGAGGGCCCGCAGCTCGATGTCGACCACGTCGTCGACCAGGCGGCGACCGTTCGGGAAGCCCTGGTTGTCGCCGGCCAGCACGCCCATGGCGTTCGGGGACGCGGTCACCGGGGTCGACGTGTTGAGCCGGATCATCTCCGACGGCTTGACGTTCGGCGGCTGGTTCAAGCCGGGGAGACCGGTCAGGAAGATGGCCACCAGGTCGGACCGGGGTGCGGCGGGGACGCCGACGCCGGGGTACAGGCCGGGGATGAGCCGGGCCGGCTCCGGGTCCTGGACGAAGCCGAGGAACTGGGCGTCGTCACGGGGCTCCGAGGCGTTGAAGCGGTCCTTCTGGCCCAGCGGGATGACGACCTCGTTCACCAGCGGCATCCCGAGCCGGGACACGTTCACGAACGAGCCCGAGTTGCGGGGCGCGGAGCCGGGCCCGGTGGGCGACAGCACCCGCGTCTGCTGGCGCTTGGTCTGGGAGTACACCCCGATGATCGGGTTGCCGCCGGCGGTTAGCTCGCTGATCGGCACCTGGATGGCGATGGAGTGGACGTTGAAACCGCCCAGGCCGTCGACGCCGGCCGCGGCCGGCAGGGGGATGGCGTGGGCGCCGTTGAGGGGCCGCAGGCCGAGCAGGTCGAAGGCGGAGCCGAGGTCGACGTAGAACGGGTCGTCACGCTGGCCGGCGAAGGTCTTGGTCGCGCCCAGCGTGTGCACGCCCTGGGCGGCCACGGCCTCGTAGTTCGGCGTCGAGCGGGGACCGATGTTGTTCGGCGGCACCGCCAGGTGGCTGCCGATCTGGGTCCGCACGCCACCGCGGACGACGAACAGGTCGTAGAACTGCCGGTAGTTGAAGTCGGGGTCGTTGATGCTGGTGATCGGCCCGGTGTTGTAGAGGAAGGTGTTCGGGTTCTGGATCTCGGTGGAGAACCGCCACTCGTAGGTGATGTCGGGCTCGGCGTCGGCGTTGTTGTCGACGTGGATCTGGTAGAGCACGTCGTCGCCCAGGTTGAAGAAGTTCGGGCCGCCGGCCGGCTCCTCGAAGGGCAGCCAGTTGGCGATGAGGGTGACACTGTCGGGCCGGTCGGGACTGCGGAAGGCGTAGACGTCGGTGTTGTCGGCGACGGGGTCCTGGGTGATCAGTGGTGCTTCACGGTGGCTGGACGCGCCCGAGGGCACCAAGGACGCCGCCACGATGCCGACTCCTAGCAGGGCCGGTACCCGCAACTTCTTCATGATGGACAAACGCTCACTCCTTCTTCTTGGATTGGGGAACTCACGGGCCGTCGACGGCCACGCCCATGACCTGCCAGCCGTCGCCCATGGGGGCGACTGCAGCCAGGAAGCCGCCGGCGGGGCCGCGTACCGGCACCAGCCGGGCCCACGTCCCGACCTCGGGGCCGAAGGCGGCCAGGAAAACCCGGGGGTCGGGGCTGCGGTCGAGCCCGGTCGGCGCGCCGGCGGTCCACGTCCCCTGGGTCTCGCACGGGGTGCGGGCCAGGCTCGCCGGGCCGTAGAGGTTGGGGCTCACCTGGAAGGCGGCAGCCGCCGCGGCTTCACAGGTGGCGAGGAGGTTGACCCAGCCCTGCACGGCGGCCGTGGCGGACGCGTCGCCGGGCAGGACCGGGCGGGACGCCAGCGGGTCGGCGGATACCCGCCAGGCGTCGTTCTCGAGCCGCACCAACCAGACGGAGGTGCTGCGGGCGGGCACGAGGCCCCGGATCGGGTCCAGGGAGGAGGTGTGGGTGGCGGAGAGGTCGACCTCGAAGGCGCCCGGCCGGTCCGGGCTGGGCCGTGACGTCCCCACGGTGAAGGTGAGCGGCGTGGCCCGGTCGGCCTGGGCCCGGAGCCACGACGCGACCGTTGGGTAGCGGCGCCGGCCGGCGTCGTCCAGGAGCGGGTAGGCGCCGGCCGGCCGGCCGTCGGCGATCGGTTGGAGGAAGGCGGCGACTGCGGTCCGGGGCGTGGCCGGCTCGGCGTCGAGGGTGGGGACCGTGTCTGGTTCGGGCCGCGGGCCGTCCGGCACCGTGGTGGCGAAGGAGAACTCGGCCACCGAGGGGGTCGGGGGCTGGTACGCCGGCGTGCTGTCCCTGTCGAAGTAGGCGGTCCCGCCGACGCCGATTGCCAGGCCGGCGGCCACGACGCCCGCCTGCCTCAAGATCGTTCCCGCGCTTCTGCCGCCCATGTGACGGTGATTCGGCGCCGGGGCGCTCGCTGGATGAGCCCTACGATGAGCCGATGCCCGGTATTTCCCGTGATGACGTCGCCCACGTGGCCCGGCTGGCACGCCTCGACGTCACCGAGGAGGAGCTCGACACCTTCGCCGGCCAGTTGGCTGCGGTGCTGGATCACGCGGCCGACGTGGCCTCGCTCGACACCGCCGGCGTGTCCCCGACGGCGCACCCGTTCCCTCTGGTGAACGTGCTGCGCGACGACGTGCCGGGCCCCAGCCTGGACCGCGACGAGGTGCTGGCCATGGCGCCGGCGGCCGAGGACGGGCGGTTCCGGGTGCCGCGCATCCTCGGGGAGGCGCCGTGACCCGCCCCCGCTCGTTCTGGTTGCACTTGACCGCGCATGTGGGGGTCAAGTGCAACCAGAACGAGGGGGTGGCGTGACCTCAGCCGCCGACATCGCCGGCGCGGTCCGGGCCGGCGCCCGTTCCGCAGCCGAGGTGGTGGAGGAGCACCTGGCCGCCATCGCCGGACGCGAAAAGGAGCTGCACGCCTTCAACCTGGTGCTGGCCGAAGAGGCCCGGGCTGCGGCGGCCGAGGTCGACCGGCGGGTGGCGGCGGGGGAGGAGGTCGGGGCCCTGGCCGGCGTGCCGGTGGCGCTGAAGGACAACCTCTGCACCCGGGGCATCCCCACGACGTGCTCGTCGCGCATCCTGGAGGGCTGGCGCCCGCCGTACGACGCCACCGTTGTGTCCCGGCTCCGGGACGCCGGCGCCATCCTCGTGGGCAAGACGAACATGGACGAGTTCGCCATGGGGTCGTCGACGGAGAACTCGGCGTTCGGACCGACCCGCAACCCCCACGACGCCACACGGGTGCCCGGCGGGTCCAGCGGCGGCAGCGCGGCTGCGGTGGCGGCGGGCTTCGTCGCCGGCGCCCTCGGCTCGGACACGGGCGGGTCGATCCGCCAGCCGGCGGCCCTGTGCGGGGTGGTCGGCGTGAAGCCGACCTACGGCCTGGTGTCCCGGTACGGGCTGGTGGCCTTCGCCTCGTCGCTCGACCAGATCGGCCCCTTCGCCGGCTCGGTGGCCGACGCCGCGCTGCTGCTGGAGGCCATCGCCGGCCACGACACCCGGGACTCCACGTCGCTCCCCGGGCCGGCGCCGGCCCTGCGCGCCGTGCTCGGCCAGGGGGTCGAGGGGCTGCGGGTGGGCGTGCTCCGGGAGTTCGTCGATGCCGTCGAGCCCGACGTCGCCGCCCGGGTCACCGCGGCGGCCACCGCATTGGAGGCCGCCGGCGCCAAGGTCGACGAGGCCAGCGTGCCGGCCATCACCCTCGGGCTGTCGGCGTACTACCTGATCGCCACCGCCGAGGCGTCGAGCAACCTGGCCCGCTACGACGGGGTCCGGTACGGGCTCCGGGTCGACGGGGAGGACATCACGGCCATGTACGGGGCCACCCGGGCCGCCGGCTTCGGCGCCGAGGTCAAGCGCCGCATCATGCTCGGCACCTACGCCCTGTCCGCCGGCTACTACGACGCCTACTACGGGCAGGCCCAGAAGGCCCGCACCCTCATCATCCGGGACCTCGACGCGGTCTACGAGTCCTACGACCTGCTGCTGGGGCCCACCACGCCCACCACCGCCTTCGAGCTGGGCGTCAAGGCCGACGACCCGCTGGCCATGTACCTGTCCGACGTGTGCACCATCCCGTCGAACCTGGCTGGCCACCCGGCGATGTCGATTCCGTACGGACGGGGTGCCGACGGCCTCCCGGTCGGTGTGCAGCTCCTGGCGCCGGCGCTGGGCGAGGCGACGATGTTCCGGGCTGCCGCAGTCCTGGAGGCGGGGGGAACACCGTGACCGGCTGGGAGATGGTCGTGGGGCTGGAAGTGCACTGCGAGCTGGCCACGGCCACCAAGCTGTTCTGCGCCTGCCGCAACGCCTTCGGCGACGAGCCAAACACCAACGTGTGCCCGGTGTGCCTGGGCCTGCCGGGGTCCCTGCCCGTACTCAACCGCCAGGCGGTGGACCTTGCCATGCGGGTGGGGCTGGCCTTGCACTGCTCGGTGGAGCCGTCGATCTTCCACCGGAAGAACTACTTCTATCCGGACATGCCCAAGGACTACCAGGTCAGCCAGTACGACCAGCCGTTGAATGTGGGCGGCTTCCTGGAGCTGCCCGACGGGTCGCGGGTGGGGGTCACCCGGGCCCACATGGAGGAGGACACCGGCAAGACCACCCACGTCGGCGGCGGGGGAGGGCGCATCCACGGCGCCGACCACTCTCTCGTCGACTACAACCGGGCCGGCGTCCCCTTGGTCGAGATCGTCAGCGAGCCCGACATCCGCTCATCGGAGCAGGCCAAGGCCTATGTGAACGAGCTGCGGGCCATCCTCGTCGCCATCGGCGCGTCCGACGCCCGCATGGAGGAGGGCTCCCTGCGCATCGACGCCAACGTCTCCATGCGGCGGGCCGGCGCCGCCGATCTGGGGACCCGGGCGGAGATCAAGAACCTCAACTCGGTGCGCTCGTTGGGCCGGGCCCTCGAGTACGAGGCCCGCCGGCAGGTGGGGCTGCTGGAGGCGGGCGAGAGTGTGGTCCAGGAGACCCGGCACTGGAACGAGGACGAGGGCCGCACGTCGTCGATGCGCTCCAAGGAGGAGGCCTACGACTACCGGTACTTTCCCGAGCCCGACCTGGTGCCGCTGGCTCCGTCGGAGGAGTGGCTGGCCGGCGTGGGCGCCGCCTTGCCGGTCCTGCCGGCCGACCGGCGGGTGGCGTTGGCCGACGCCGCCGGCGTGGCCGTGACCGAGCCGGCGGTGGGCACGGTGGTCTCCCAGGGCCTCGACGAGCTGGTGGTGGCTGCGGTGGGCGCCGGCGCGGACGGCCGGTTGGCCCTCAACCGGGCGGCCAACGAGCTGGCCCACAAGCCAGCGCCGGCGGCCGCCGCGTTCGCGAAAGTGCTGGTCATGGAGGGCGAAGGCCGGTTGACCGCCACCCAGGCCAAGGTGGTGCTGGCCGAGCTGGTGGCGGCCGGCGGCGACCCGGAGGAGATCGCCAGGGCCAGGGGCTTCGAGGCGCTGGGGGGCGACGTGGTGGCCGGCGCGGTCGACGCCGCCATCGCCGCCCACCCCGGGGAGTGGGAGCGCTACGCCGGCGGAGAGGCCAAGCTGGCCGGGTTCTTCGTGGGCAAGGTAATGGCCGCGACCGCGGGCAAGGCCGACGGCAGGGCGGTGACGGCCCTGCTCAGGGCTCGCGCCGGCAGCTAGCTTCCGGCCATGTCAATCGTGAAAATCAACGCCATCGAGGTGCCGGCGGAGCGGGCCGACGTGATGGCCCAGCGGTTCGCGGCGCGCGCCGGCGAGGTCGGCAAGTCGGCGGGATTCGAGGAATTCCAGCTGCTGCGGCCAACCGACGACCGCACCACCTGGCTCGTCTACACCCGCTGGCGGGACGAGGAGGCGTTCGAGGCGTGGCGGTCGTCCCAGGCTTTCGGCGGTGCACACAGCGCCTCCGGCGCCCAGGGGCACAGCGCCTCCGGCGCCCAGGGGCACAGCGGAGCGCCGCCCCAGGGTGGGCCGGTCGCCACGGGTAGTGAACTGTGGTCGTTTCTCGTGGAGCAACGGGAGCAGGCGAAGGCATGAAGAACCCGGCGAGGGGATAGTGGCTTGGCGCACCCACCGTCGGTTAGTGTTCGCGCCATGTCCGTCCCTTTCGGGACCGCTCGCCCCCTGGGGCATGCGCTGGCGGGACTAGCAGTGTTTGCGCACCATGAGCCAAGGAGACGCCCGTGAGGACTCGGATGCAGAAGCTACGAGTCTGCCTGTTGGCAGCAGTAACCCTAGGGGCGGCGGTCCTCTTCTATGTAGCCGCGCCGGCGCAAGCCGACGTCGACGCGGTCGCCGGTAGCGCGGCGCCGCTGATCATCCAGGGGAACCCCGCGGTCGGCTCCGGTGTCGCCGGATCAGCCACCGAGCCGGTTGACGCCTACGGGCCGTTCAGCACCTCCCTGCTGGGCAGCGTGCCGCCCGCCGTCAGCACCTTGCTGTCGCTCGGTCTGCTCACCGCTAACACCCAGGGTGGCGGCGTAGCCACAAATGCTGAGCCCGCCGGTCACCTCGGCTTCGCGACCAGCTCGGCCAGCGTGGCCGACGTGGTCCTGGGCGGCACCAACCTCGGGGTTGTGTCCGCCGCGTGCCGGGCCGACGGCAACGGCGCAGTGGGAAGCAGCGTGGTCGCCGGCATCCCCACCCTTCCGGCCGCCGTCCCCGGCGGGACCCCAGTCCCGCTGCCCAACCCCGTCCCGGGGCTGCCCAGCCTGCTGACGATCTTCGTGAACGACGTCACTGCGGTGAACACCGTCGGCACGGCGACCGTCACCGTGAACGCAGTGCGGGTGAACCTGCTCGGGATCGACATCATCCTGTCCCAGGCGGTCTGCTCGGCCACCGGCCCTGACGTGAACGTCACCAGCACCTCGTCGACGTCCTCGACCCTGACCCCAACCACGGTGACTCCCACCACGGTGACACCGACCACGGTGACTCCCACCACCGTGACCCCGACCACGGTGACTCCCACCACGGTGACACCGACCACGGTTGTGGGCGGCGCCGGGTCGTTCAACGCCTGCAACGCCGGCAGCGGCGGCAACGGCGGGGCCGGCATCGGCCAGGGTGGCACTGCGGCGAGCACCGGCGGCACGGCCACCGGTGGGGCCGGCGCCGGCATCGGCGGCGCCGCCGGCAACGGCGGCAATGCCTGCAACGGGGTGGCCGGCGCGGGTGGGGCCTTCTTCCCCGGCGGCGGCAACTCGTTCGGCGGCGGGACCGTGAACATCAACATCTGCAACGCCGGCAACGGCGGCAACGGCGGTCCCGGCATCGGCAGCGGCGGCAACGCCGTCAGCGGCGGCTCCGGCAGCGCCACGGGCGGCGCCGGGGCCGGCATCGGCGGCGCGGCCGGCGACGGAGGCGACGCCTGCAACCTCACGATCGCCGCAGCCACGACCGTTCCCGGTGGGGGCGGCGGTGGCGGTGGCGGCGGCGGCGCTGGTGGCGGCGGCGGTGCTGGTGGCGGCGGCGGTGCTGGTGGCGGCGGCGGCGGCGCTGGTGGTGCCGGCGGCGCTGGTGGTGCCGGCGGTGCCGGTGTGGCCGGCGTGGGCCTCCTGGCCCGCACCGGGGCCACCATGGGCCCGGTCATGCTGATGGCCATGGTCCTCACCGTCCTCGGCATGCTGATGTTCTTCGGCTCCCAGGGCCTGCCCGACCAGGCCGCCCGGCGCTTCGTCAGCCACCCGATGTTCCGCCCGGTCATGGCCGGCGGCGCCCGGGTGCTGCCCAGGGGCGCCTCGTCTCGGCTCGACGGCGCCGCCCTCGACGCTCTGGTGCACATGGACGGCATGGGGGGCTCGGCGTCGGTCGACGGCCCGCCGGACAGCCCCAGCGGCCGCAGCCGGTCACGGGGGATGTTCAACAAGCGCCCCTGGTAGGGCACTGCACAGCACCCAATCCCGAAAGGGCGCCCTCTGGGGCGCCCTTTCCGCGTCTACTCCCTGAAGGCCAGGGAGACGGCGAAGTCGCCGCCGGCGTCGGTCCACCACCGGGCGAGGGAGAGGTCGGCGTCGCCCAGCTCGGCCTCCACGCCCTCCCGGCGGAACTTGGCGCTGATCTCGGTGCGCATGGCCTCGCCGGCGTCGAAGCCGACGGTGAGGTCGAGGTCCTCGACCCTGACCTCCCGGGCGCCGTCCGCCCGCAGCCACATCTCGATCCACTCCTCGTCGGCGTCGAACCGGGCGACATGGGCGAACCGCTCCGGGTCGAAGTCGGCGTGCAGCTCGCGGTTCACCACCCGGAGGACGTTGCGGTTGAACTCGGCGGTCACGCCGGCGGCGTCGTCATAGGCGGCCTCCAGCCGGCCGACGTCCTTGACCAGGTCGGTGCCGAGCAGGAACCCGTCACCGGGGACCAGCAGGGCGGCCACCTCCGACAGGAACAGGGCCCGCTGCTTGGGGGCCAGGTTGCCGATGGTGCCGCCCAGGAACGCCACCAGCCGGCGCCCGCCGCCGGGAATGGTGTGGAGGTGGTGCTCGAAGTCGCCGACCACCGCGGTCACGCCGGCCTGGGGGTACTCGGCGGCGAGGGTGGCGGCCGCCTGGCGCAGCGTCGGCTCGCTGACGTCGAAGGCGACGATCCGCCGGAGCCGGCCGGAGCCGGCCAGGGCGTCGAGGAGCAGGTGGGTCTTCTCCGAGGTGCCCGATCCGAGCTCAACGAGGGTGTCGGCCCGGGTCAGGCGGGCGATCTCGCCCGCCCGCTCCTCGAGGATGCTCCGCTCGCAGCGGGTCGGGTAGTACTCCGGCAGGCGGGTGATCTCGTCGAAGAGCGCCGAGCCGCGGGCGTCGTAGAAGTACTTGGGCGGAAGCTCCTTGGGCACCGAGGTGAGGCCGGCGGCGACGTCGCGTTTGAGGGCGGCCCGCAAGTCCTCGGGGCCCAGGTGGACCTCCACATTGACGTTCGGCACCGCCGGCGTGCTCAGAGGTCCCTCGCGCAGCGGAAGCCGGCGAAGATCTGCCGGCGGATCGGGTAGTCCCAGTTGCGGAAGGTCGTCCGCACCGCCAGCGGCGAGGCAGCCCACGACCCGCCCCGCAGCACCTTGTAGCCGGAGCCGAAGAACACCTCGGAGTACTCCCGGTACGGGAAGGTGGCGAAGCCGGGGTAGGGCTCGAAGTCCGACGACGTCCACTCCCACACGTCGCCGATCATCTGGTGGCAGCCGTAGGCGCTCACCGCGGCCGGGAAGGCGCCCACCGGCGCCGGCCGGAACAGGGCTCCGCCCAGGTTCGCCCGCCCGTCGACGTCACCCTCGCCCCAGGGCCAGCGCCGCTTCATCCCCTCGGGCGACCACGACGCCGCCTTCTCCCACTCGGCCTCCGTGGGCAGGCGCTTGCCGGCCCAGCGGGCGTAGGCGTCGGCCTCGTACCAGCACACGTGCTGCACGGGCTCGTCGAGGGGCACGTCCTCCCGCCAGCCGAACCGCAGGCGCGACCACCGGCCGCCGCCCTCGGCCCGCCAGAACTCGGGTGCCTCGAGGCCGGCCTTCTGCCGCCACGCCCACCCGTCGTCGGTCCACCACCGGGCATCGTCGTAGCCGCCGGCGGCGATGAACTCGGCGTACTGGGCATTGCTGACGGGCGCCGCGTCGATCCGGAAGGCCGGCAGGTCGACGACGTGGGCCGGCCGCTCGTTGTCGTAGGCCCACGCCTCGCCGTCGGTGCCCATGACGAACGGGCCGGCGGGCACGTCGACCTCGCCGGTGACCGGCCAGCCCGACGGCGGGGCCGGCGCCAGCGGGCGGTACCCGGGCTCCCCCATGAGCTGCAGGGTCGCCAGCATGGTCTCGTCGTGCTGGTGCTCGTGCTGGACGACCATGCCGTAGACGAACCCGCCGGCCAGCAGCGGCTGGTCACCGTCCAGCGGGACCGCGTCCAGCGTGTCCAGCACCCGCCCCCGCACCTCGGCGATGTAGCGCCGGGCCGCCGCCGGCCCCAGCAGGGGAAGCGCCGGCCGGTTCGGCCTCGGGTGCCGGAAGGCGTCGTACATGTCGTCCAGCGACGCGTCGATCGCCGGCGAGCCCGCCACTTCCCGGAGCAACCACAGTTCCTCGTAGTTGCCCACGTGGGCCAGGTCCCAGACGAGGGGCGACATGAGCGAGGAGTGCTGGCGGAGGAGGCCATCGTCGTCGAGGGGGTCGAGGAGGTCCAGCGACCGCCGGCGCACCGTCTCGAGGTCCTCCGCCACTTTTTGGCGAACGTCCAAGCAAAACAGTGTGTCACCATCCTGCGATGGATCTGCGCAGTCGCGAAGTCACGCACGGTTTCGAGCGGGCGCCGGCCCGGGCCATGCTCCGGGCCGTCGGCATGACCGACGACGACTGGGGCAAGCCCCAGGTCGGCGTGGCCAGCTCCTGGAACGAGGTCACGCCCTGCAACATGCCGCTCGACCGGCTGGCCAAGCGGGCCAAGGAGGGCGTGCGGGCCGCCGGCGGCTTCCCGCTCGAGTTCGTCACCATCGCGGTGTCAGACGGCATCTCCATGGGCCATGAGGGCATGCGGGCGTCGCTGGTCAGCCGGGAGGTGATCGCCGACTCGGTGGAGACGGTGATGCACGCCGAGCGCTTCGACGCCCTGGTGACCTTCGCCGGTTGCGACAAGTCTCTGCCCGGCATGCTCATGGCCGCCGCCCGGCTCAACCTGCCCAGCGTGTTCCTCTACGGCGGGACGATCCTCCCCGGCCGGGGCGCCAAGGGGGAGGCGCTGGACATCGTCAGCGTCTTCGAGGCCGTCGGCGCCCACGCCTCGGGGGGGCTGACCGCCGAGGAGCTGTCGCTCATCGAGCACAACGCCTGCCCGACGATCGGCTCCTGCGCCGGCATGTTCACCGCCAACTCCATGGCCTGCGTGGCCGAGGCGCTGGGGATGTCGCTGCCCGGGTCCGCGTCGGCGCCAGCGGTCGACCGCCGGCGTGATGACCTGGCCTACGCCAGCGGCCAGGCCGTCGTCGCCCTGGTGAACGCCGGCATCCGGCCCCGCCAGATCCTCACCAAGGCGGCCTTCCACAACGCCATCGCCGTGGCCAACGCCATCGGGGCGTCGACCAACGTGGTCCTCCACCTCCTCGCCATCGCCAACGAGGCCCGGGTCGAGCTCGAGCTGGAGGACTTCAACACCGTGGGCCGGCGGGTGGCCCACGTGGCCGACATGAAGCCCCACGGCCGGTTCCACATGACCGACCTCGACGCGGTGGGCGGCGTGGCCGTCGTCATGCGCCAGCTGCTGGAGGCCGGCCTGCTCGACGGGGACTGCCTCACCGTCACCGGCAATACCGTCGCCGAGAACCTGGAGGCACTCGACCCGCCGGCGCCCGACGGCGTCGTGGTCCACGGCCTCGACAACCCGATCCACGCCGCCGGCGGCATCGCCATCCTCCGGGGGACGCTGGCCCCCAACGGGGCGGTGGTCAAGGTCGCCGGAATCGACGTGCTTCGGTTCGAGGGCACGGCTCGCGTCTTTGACGGCGAGGAGGCGGCGATGGAGACGATCCTCTCCGGGGCCATCAACTCGGGCGACGTCATCGTCATCCGCTACGAAGGGCCCAAGGGTGGGCCGGGCATGCGGGAGATGCTGGCCGTCACCGGCGCCCTCAAGGGCGTGGGCCGGGGCGGCGACGTGGCCCTCGTCACCGACGGCCGGTTCTCCGGCGGCACCCACGGCTACTGCGTGGGCCACGTGGCTCCGGAGGCGGTCGACGGCGGGCCCATCGGCCTGGTCGCCGACGGTGACCGCATCATCATCGACGCCGGCGCCCGCACCATCGACCTGCTGGTCGACGAGGCCACCCTGGCCGCCCGCCGGCTCGACTGGAAGCTCCCGGAGCCCCGCTACACGACCGGCGTGCTGGCCAAGTTCGCCCGCCTTGTGACGGGAGCGGACCGGGGAGCTGTCACCGAACCGTAGAAGAGCGTGGTTGACGCCTGGATGGGGTAATGTCCCGCCGTTAGCTGGCGGTAGTAGGCGACTTTAAGCGGGGAGTGCTTGATGATAAGGACGAAGGGTCACAACCACCCGGTGGCGCGGCGCGTGGCCGTGGCCACGATGACCGTCTTCGCCGCCAGCGGCGTCGGCCTCGTGGCCGCCCCCATGGCGTTCGGCCAGCTCATCGTGATCAACGGCAGCAGCCAGGGGTCCTCGGTGACCAACTCCGGCTCGGCCAGCGCCAACACCGGGGGCAACACCGCGGTCGGAAACGCCACGACCAACAACGTCAGCATCACCGGCGGCACCGGGTCGCTGATCCCCGTCGAGGTGGGGCTGGGCAACGCCCAGACCAACAGCTCGCAGGGCAACGCCGCCATCACCACCGGAGCGGCCAACGCCACCGGCAACTCCGCCGGCACGGGCGTCGGCCAGTCGAACACCTCCGGCAGCCAGGTGAACAGCTTCCTCGCCGGCCAGCAGCAGTCCGCCGGCGTGACGAACGCCGGGTCGGCCAGCGCCAATACCGGTGGAAACAACGCCATCGGCAACGCGGCCCAGAACAACACCACCGTGACGCAAGACACCAGCGGCGGGCTGCTCGGCGTCGGCGTCACTCTCGGCGGGCCCACCAACAACTCGACCGGCAACGCCACGATCAACACCGGTGCTGCGAACGCCGCCGGCAACTCCTCTGAGACCAACGTCGGCCAGGCCTCCCTCCAGGGCGGGGGCGGCGGGATCGGCGGCCCCGGCGGAGCCCACCTGCGACCGGGCGTGGGCGCGGTCGGCGGCCTCGGCCGCGCCGGCGTCGGCACGGCCCCCTGCAGCGCCGGGCGGTTCGGCTCCTTCCAAAACGTGAACGTCCGCAACCAGGGCGAGGCCGAGGCCAACACCGGTAACAACACCGCCATCGGCAACGCCTCCACCAACAACACCAACGTCTCGGGCGGCGGTGGCCAGACCGTCTCAGGCGGCCTGCTGGGCGTGGGCATCACCATCGGGGGCCCGGTCAACAACTCCAGCGGCACCGCAGTGATCAACACCGGCCCGGCCACGGCGGTGGGCAACAACTCCGCCACCGAGGTCGGCCAGATCCAGGGCTGCCCCCAGGTCGCCACCCTCTCCGGCGGCCCCGGCGGTCGTCCGGGCGTCATCGTCCCCCCCGGCCACGTGCAGCGGCTCGGCACCGCCACCCTGGCCCGCACCGGCCTGGACACCGGCGACCTCGGCATGATGGCCGGCGCCCTGCTCGGCGTGGGCATGCTGCTGGTCGCCTCCCAGCGCCGGCGGGCGGCGGCGGCCCGGTCGGCGGCTGTCCCCATGGCCGGCCTCGGCTTCGGCCTGGGCGGCGACGACTGGGACCGGGCGGTTCGCTAGCGGTCCGTTTGCCCGGCGCGTTCCCCACATGCCACACTGATCACGACATGAGCCGCTTTCGCGCCCTCGTACTTCTGCACTAGCGCACGCCTCACCAGACGCGTGCGCCGAACGACCTCCCAGCCGGGAGGTCGTTTTCTTCCCGGAACGACTGTGCTTACTGAAAGGCGGTTAGGAGACCCGATGAAGCTGAACGGGGGCCAAGCCCTCATCAAGAGCCTGGAGATGGAAGGCGTCGAGGTCGTCTTCGGCCTGCCCGGCGGCGCCATCCTCCCGGTCTACGACCCCATCATCGACTCACCGATCCGCCACATCCTCGTGCGCCACGAGCAGGGCGCCGGCCACATGGCCGAGGGCTACGCCCACGCCACCGGCCGCCCCGGCGTGGCCATGGTCACCAGCGGCCCGGGGGCCACCAACATCGTCACCCCCCTGGCCGACGCCATGATGGACTCGATCCCGATCGTCGTCATCACCGGCCAGGTGCCCAGTGCGGCTATCGGCACCGACGCCTTCCAGGAGTGCGACATCGTCGGCGTCACCCGGTCGATCACCAAGCACAACGAGCTGGTGACCTCGGCCCAGGACATCCCCCGCGTCATCCGCGAGGCCTTCCACATCGCCACCACCGGCCGTCCGGGCCCGGTGCTGGTCGACATCCCCAAGGACCTCGTCGACCCCAACAACCCCAACTCGGCAATGGAGTGGTACTGGCCGGACTCGGTCGACCTGCCCGGCTACAAGCCGACCACCAAGGGCCACCCCCGGATGATCCGGGAGGCGGCCAAGCTCATCGCCGAGTCCAAGCGGCCGGTGATCTACGCCGGCGGCGGCATCCTCAAGGCCCGGGCCGCCGAGGCCCTGCGGGAGCTGGCCGAGCTGACCGGCATCTCAGTGGTGACCACCCTGATGGCCCGGGGCGCCTTCCCCGACGCCCATCCTCTCTGCCTGGGCATGCCAGGTATGCACGGCAACTACACGGCGATCACGTCCATGCAGCGCTCCGACCTGCTGATCGCCCTGGGCTCCCGTTTCGACGACCGGGTCACCGGCAAGGTGGGCGCCTTCGCCCCCGACGCCAAGATCATCCATGTCGACGTCGATCCCGCCGAGCTGGGCAAGGTGCGCCGGCCCGACGTCCCGATCGTGGGCGACTGCAAGGCGGTCATCGAGGAGCTGATCAAGGCGGTACGCGAGATCGGCATGCCGCAGCCCGACCGCTCCGAGTGGGACACCCAACTCAAGCAGTGGCAGGCCCAGCACCCGCTGCAGTACGACCAGGGCTGGAACGAAGGAGACGCCCTCAAGCCGCAGTTCTGCATCGAGCAGCTGCGCGACGGCTCGCCGGAGGACACCATCGTCGTGTCCGGCGTGGGCCAGCACCAGATGTGGTCGAGCCAGTTCTGGCGGTTCAACCACCCCTACACCTGGGTCAACTCGGGCGGCCTGGGGACGATGGGCTTCGCCGTGCCGGCGGCCATCGGCGCCAAGGTCGGGATGCCCGGCCGCACCGTGTGGGCCATCGACGGCGACGGCTGCTTCCAGATGACGGCCCAGGAGCTGGTGACCGCCTCCGCCGAGCGCATCCCGGTCAAGGTGGCCATCCTGAACAACGCCTACCTGGGCATGGTCCGCCAGTGGCAAGAGCTGTTCTACGAGGAGCGCTACAGCGAGGTCTACCTGTCGCCCGACCTGCCCGACTACAAGATGTGGGCCGAGGCCATGGGCTGCGTGGGCATGCGGGTCGAGCATCCCGACGAGGTGGCGCCGGCCATCGAGAAGGCCAACTCCATCGACGACCGCCCGGTGGTCATCGACTTCCGGGTCGACTGGACCGAGAAGGTCTATCCCATGGTTGCCGCCGGCACCTCCAACGACCAGGTCATTCTGGGCCCGGAAATGGGCGAAGGGGGGCACTGATGTCGCACTCGCAACCGGAGGTTGCTCGGCGAGGGAGTTGCGCTCCAGCGTCCGGGCGGTGCCCGGACGCCTCCGCCGTCTTTTCTGGGGCGGGCGTCGCTGCGCTCGCCCACCCGTTGCGCCGGCAGCCGAGGAGGCCGCCTACGGCGGCTGGAGCGGCCGCCGGCGAGAACCCCGGAGGCGACCTTGGCTGATAAGCCCCGCCATCACATCCTCTCGGTGCTGGTCGAGAACAAGGCCGGCGTGCTGGCCCGGGTGTCGTCGCTCTTCGCCCGGCGGGGGTTCAACATCTACTCCCTGGCCGTAGCTCCCACCGACGACGAGCGGTTCAGCCGCATCACCATCGTCGTCGACGTGGAGTCGACCCCGCTGGAGCAGGTGACCAAGCAGCTGTTCAAGCTCATCAACGTGGTGAAGATCAGCGAGCTGGACCCCGCCCACGCCGTCGAGCGGGAGCTGATGCTCCTCACGGTCACGGCGGAGCCCGGCACCCGAGGCCAGGTCATCGAGCTGGTCGACGTCTTCCGGGGCCGTATCGTCGATGTGGGCCACGACGAGCTCACCGTGGAGCTCGCCGGCCCCCCGTCCAAGCTCGACGACTTCGAAGACCTCATGCGGGCCTACGGCATCGGCGCCCTTCAGCGCACCGGCCGGGTGGCGCTGCCCAAACTCGAACGCCAGGCAGCCCGCCTGCGTCCCGTGTCATCGAAAATCAGTGGAAAGGTGGGATAGGACCATGGCCAACATCTCCTACGAGAAGGACGCCGACGCTGCGCTCCTCGCCAGCCGGCGGGTGGCCGTCATCGGTTACGGCTCCCAGGGCCACGCCCACGCCCTGAACCTGAAGGACTCGGGCATCGACGTGCGGGTCGGCCTGCGGGAGGGGTCGTCCTCCAGGGCCAAGGCGGAGGCCGCCGGCCTGACCGTGAAGACCGTGGCCGAGGCCACGTCGGAGGCCGACGTGGTCATGATCCTGCTGCCCGACACCGAGCAGAAGTCGGTCTACGAGGCCGACATCGAGCCCAACCTGTCCGACGGCGACGCCCTGCTCTTCGCCCACGGCTTCAACATCCGCTTCGGCCAGATCAAGCCGCCCAGCGGCATCGACGTGGGCATGGTGGCCCCCAAGGGGCCCGGGCACCTGGTCCGCCGCACCTACGAGTCGGGCGGCGGGGTGCCGGCGCTGATCGCCGTGTCCCAGGACGCATCGGGCAAGGCCCGTGCGCTGTCCCTGTCCTACGCCCATGCCATCGGGGCGACCCGGGCCGGCGTGCTGGAGACCACCTTCGAGGAGGAGACCGAGACCGACCTGTTCGGCGAGCAGGTCGTCCTCTGCGGCGGGATCACCGAGCTGGTGATGGCCGGCTACGAGACGCTGGTCGAGGCCGGCTACCAGCCCGAGTCGGCCTACTTCGAGTGCCTGCACGAGCTGAAGCTCATCGTCGACCTGATGTACGAGAACGGCATCTCCGGCATGCGCTTCTCGATCTCCGACACCGCCGAGTACGGCGATCTGACCCGCGGCCCCCGCATCATCAATGAGGGCACCCGAGCCGAGATGAAGAAGATCCTGGGCGAGATCCGCGACGGCAGCTTCGCCAAGGAGTGGATCGCCGAGAACCGGGCCGGCCGTCCCCACTACAACGAACTCAAGGCCAAGGGCCAGGAGCACCCGATCGAGAAGGTGGGCGCCGAACTGCGGGCCATGATGCCCTGGATCGCCGCCGGCAAAGCCCGCCCCCAGGACGTGTCCGGGGGGTAGCGGCCTGTGGCCGGCCTGTCGCGGTCCGGTTGCTTCTCCTATGACGGGGCCGGCGCCCTGGAGGGCTTCGCTTTCTGTGGGCCCTTCGATGACATCCTCCAGCGGATCGGCCCGGCATGGCTGGCGTCGGTGTGGACTGAGCTGGCGGCCTGCCTTGTGGCCCACGGCGTCGATCCGGAGACGCTGACCTGGGGCGCCTGGCACCCCACTTACTCCAGCGGCTCGGCCGACATCGACCACGACTCACCCCTGGGTGTCGTCGGCTGGGCGAGGGCCCGGATCGGGCGGTCCGGGCCCTCGCTGCTGTCAGACGCCCAAGAGATCGAGCAGGAGCTGCGGCGGGCGGCCGTGCCCCTGACCCTGGCCAGCGGGGACATCCGAGGTGCGGTCTTCCGGCGGGTGGTCGAAGGCGTCGATCTGGCACCGATCCCGACCACCTGACCGTGACCTTCCGCGCCGATGGCTTCCGCCGGCCGGGCTGGGTGTCGATGCAGATCGAGTTCGATGGCACCGTTGGTTGGTACGAGCCCGTCCATTTACCCAACGTCGCTGCCTGCCTGACCATACTGCGCCGGCCGGAGCCTCCCGCTCGGCTCACTTCGCTGGCCCGTTCCTCGGAACTCGTCTTGGAGCCGGGCAGGGCGCGAGGTCACTTCACCCACGGCCACGGCGAGGATCAGGGCGTCACCCAGTTTTCGGTGCCAGCCGACGCCGACGCCGTCGCCGGCCTGGCGGCCGCTATGGAGCGATACTCCCGTAGATGGTCGGCGCCCGGACTTTCGTGCACCCAGCGTCGTGAAATGGGCGATCCGCGGCCGGATCACGACGCTCCATGCACACGCTCGCCGGCGCCCGGCCCCAGACGCGACTCTGCCGGGCCCGAAGGCCCGGCAGAGAAGGTGTGAACTACTTGGTGTTGCGAAGTATTACTTGCGCACCGAAGCGGTGACCGGGACGTCACGGCGGCGGGCCTGGCGGACGAAGGCCACGAAGCCAGCGCCGAACAGGGCCAGGCCGAGGGCGCCGAGGCCGACGGTCAGGGCGATGATGCCGGAGGACGAGGGGCTGGAAGCGACGGTGCTACCGGCCGAGGAAACCGCGGGGGTGACAACGGACTGGCCGTTGGCGCCGAGGATCTGGAAGGAAGCACGGGCCGGGGTGCCGTAGGCGTCAACGCCCTTGGCGTCCTTCTGGGTGGCCACGATCACGTAGTAGCCGGGCTGGCCCTCGGGGATGGCGAACGTCGCCGAGATGTTGCCGGCCTTGTCGGGCTGCACACGGGCGAGCTCAGTGCCCTCGGTGCCGTTCCAGCGGAGGACGACGGCGTCAGAAGCGGCCAGGTTGGCCGAGTTGACCCGGAAGGACGAGCCGGTGACGGTGACGGAGTCGCCAGCCTTGCCAGCGGTGCTGGACAGGTTGAGGGTCGCCAGGTTGGTGCAGGCGAAAGCCGCTGCGCCAGCGATGACGGACGCAGCAGCGGCTGCACCGAAGACGGTCGTTACCTTCTTGCGGAGGTTCATTGCAGGTTGCCCACCTTTTCTCGTGTGTCTGGGGCCGAGCGGCACCCAGGAAGTGATGTCTTACTAGGAACAGTCTCGCGCTACTCCCGCAACGAAGCAATAACTCCCCGTTCGCTCTACCTTGTTCGCATCTATTGACATTCTGTGTAGACAGACTTTGCATCGTTCCTGACCTGGGAAGACGGCCCACTGGCGCCGGTATGTGAGATATGCATCTATTGAGATCCAGCACGGTACGAGTAGCATGCGAGGCAAGTCGGCGCGGGGGCCCTTCGGCGAGCCTTTCGATGCGGGCGATCGAGGCGACAATCACCGTGCCCGCCGGGCACGAGAGCCAGAAGACACAGCCAGGAGGCAGGATGAAATCAGTTCGCAGGTGGGCAATGGCAAGTGTGGGTTCCGCGGCGGCCGGTGTAGTAATGGCCGCTGCTGCGTTCGCATGCGTTTCGGGTCCGGTCGTCAACCTCTCGACGATCAACGCCAAGGCCGGTGAGGAGGTCGGGATCACCGGTACCGGGTTCCAGGCCGCCAACGCGGCCCAGATCCGCTGGAACGCCCTCGACGGCCCCGTGCTGACCACGGTGCCCGCTCCCATCACCGGCGGGAACCTCGCCGCCAACTTCACCGTGCCGGCCGGCACCCAGCCCGGCAGCTACGTCGTGATCGTCAGCCAGACCAAGGCCGACGGGTCCCTGAGCCTTTCGCCGGTTCGCGCCGTCATGAACGTCACCGGCGCCGCCGGCGCCAACCCGGTCGTGGGCGCCTCCGCCGCCAGCCTGGACAACACGGCTCGCGCCGATGGCCTGGCCCGCAGCGACGATTCCATCTCCACCGGCACCCTCGCCCTCGTGGCTTTGGGCGTCGGCGGCGTGGGCATGTTCCTCGCCGGCATGGCGGCCCTGTTCGCCGGCCGCAAGAGCTCCGCTCCCGAGGCGGCGAAGGCCCGCAGCTAAGCACCGCCCGCCGCTCCGGCGGCGCATTCGTCACACAAGTGGCCCCCTCGTCTTCGAGCGAGGGGGCCACTTCCATGGCCGGGGTCAGCGCCGCCGGGCGCGGACGAGGATGATCGACCGCTCGAGCGGCGGCCAGCCCTCACCCAGGCGAGCGACCGCCTCGGCCACCGCCGACGCCCGCTCCTCCACCGCCAGCGACGCCACGAACGGCGCGTGCTGGGCCATGCCCATCCGCCATGCGACAAGACCCCCGGCGTCCAGCTCCGGGAACGGCACCCGGATGGCCAGCACTTCGGCGTCCATGCCGGCGAGGGCAGCGGTCCGCCGCGCCCCTTCAGGCGTCGCCAGCCTGGGCATGGCCTCGTTCCGCACCGCCTCGTACCACGGGTCCGGCGACCATCCCCGGTCGGCCAGGGTCGACTCCACCGCGCCCTTCACCGGGTGGGCGTCATCCGCGGCGTAGGCCGACACCAGCACGCCTCCACCCCGGCGCGTCACTCGCGCCGCCTCGACCAGGCCTGCCTCTGGCTGGGCCAGGTGGTTGAGCGAGAACGCGGCCACGGTCACGTCGAACGAGGCGCTGCGGAAGGGGAGTGCCAGCGCATCGGCGACTGCTGCCGGTGGCCGGCGGGTGGCGTCGTGGGCCAGCATGCCCGCCGCAGCATCGACGGCAGCCACGCGAGCCGCGCCGGCCTGCGACAGCGCACGGCTGGCGGCGCCGGTGCCGGCGCCGACGTCGAGGGCCGACGCTCCGGCGACGGCGACGGGGGACCGACCCACGACGACTGCCGCCAGCCGGTCGTAGATCCGTGCCGGGCCCCGGTCCCATGCGCCGGCCGTGGCCGAGTAGGCCGAGGCGAGCGACGAGCGGGGCGAGGCCGACGTCATAGCCGGCGCAGTCCCTCACGGGCGACGTCGCACCACCAGGCCAGCTCGTCGCCGTCACCCAGCGCCTTCTCCCACCCGAACTGCACAAGCGTCCCCAGCAGGGCCATCTCCAGCTGCACGTCCCACCAACCGGCAGTGGCCACCCCGTGGCGCTCCAGGCCTGCCCGGAACGCGGCGATGACCTCCTCCTTGGGCGCCGGCAGCTTGGCGCGGTTCAGGGCCAGGTACCACCCCAGCTCGTGGCACGCCGGTCCCTCGCCGACGTAAGCCCAGTCGATGAGCACGGTGCGCCCGTCTGCAGCGATGCCCATGTTCGACGCCTTCGTGTCGCCGTGGAGGAGGCACGACGGGGTCCGGCGTAGCGCATTGACAAGGGGCCACACGTCGTGGCGCAGTTCCTCGACCGCGGCCGCCACGGCCCGAGGTGCCCGCTCGGCGAACCGAGCCCATCCCTCGGCGGCCACGGCAGGAACCCGCTCCGGCCATCCGAGGGCCCGCTCGCCATCGATGGCCGCCCGGCCGAACCACATCCAACGGATCTCGTAGGGCAGGAGGCCGGCGCCCGACGAGAGGTCGTCGCAGAAGCCCCAGGTTGCCGCGCACCAGCCGGCCAGGTGGTCGACGTAGGCGCCGTGCTCGTCGGCGCCGAACGGCTCGTTGCCGGCCGACGCCAGTTCGGCCGACACGTCCCGCATGAGCAACGCCGCGCCCCAGCCGTTACGACCGTGGCCGGAGGCGGCTCCCACGATGGCGTGGTCGATGAGCGCCGGCGCGGCATCGAGCAGGCCCGCAGCCCATGCCCGCACGGGCCGGCACCCGAGGTCGCCCGAGACGCGCATGGTGAAGTCATGGTCCAGGTGGATGTACTTGACCACGTGGGGCCGCCCGTCGATCCACACCCGCTCGAAGGCGCCCGTCGAGCGGCCGTCAGGGTTGACGAAGGGCTGCCGCCGTTCCGCGCCGGCGAGGAGGTCCTGGACGGAGGGGGCGAGATCAGCCACGCCTCAGCATGGCCCGCCGGCCCTGCAGGGAACCTGCAGAAGAGCGGCCGGTCATGCCGTTGACATGCTGGCACCTCGCCTCCACGGCCTCCCGGACTCCTCGGTATCGACAGAAATGGCGGGTACGTTTCCGACCGCGGAGGCCACGACTACTCGCCTCTGAGAAACAGGCAGAGCGGATGACCGGCAGGGTCGAGCATGATGCGTATGCGGTCGCGATTCCGATCGGGTGGCTGCCACGGTGCCTCGGTGCCGCCGACAGCGAGAGCGAGCGAGACCGCCGCCTCAAGGTCGTCGACTTGGACCTCGAAGTGGAGCATCTTTGTCGGCTCACCGGTCTCCTCGGGCCACACCGGGGGCTTGTAATCGGCATCGCCTTGGATGTTGAGATGGACGCCCCCGTTCGGGTTGAAGAGCTGCGCCCACCGGCCTCCCGTGCCGACCTCACGGATCTCGAACCCGAGCAAGCCCTCGTAGAAGCGGGCCATCGGCTCGGCCCACTCGCAGTCAATCGCGACTCCCACTAGCTCGATCCCCATGCGGGGAGCATCGCACGGTGCGACGGGCGCAACAGCAAGGACAACGAGTGGGCTAAGCGCCAGACCACCAAGGCGAGGCTCGGGTTCAGCGCCACGGCCAACGGCTTCGCCTCCCATGGGGAGCCCCCGCCCTGCAGCGCATCTGCGACCGGCTGGGCCCGAACCAGATCCTGCGCTCTTCGATCGCTGGATGACGCCATCCCCACGCACTTGTCGGTGATCGACCGGGAACTACGCCGAGCTCAAGATGGTCGTCCACCCTTGACGGCTCTATCTCCGGCGCCCGGATCAATCGATGCCGCATGGACAGGCTTCAGGAGTGAAGCCGGCCAGAACCAAGAGCCCTAGTCACCCCGGTGCGCCTCCCGGCGCCCGGTGTGAGCCAGGAACGAGAGAACGATGGCTGCCAGTGCCATTGGAACGAGCATCCAAGCGGAGATGTTGAACACGCGGCCCAGCACACCTGCACCGCCGGCGATGATGAGGAAGAGGATGATGAGCAACACGGAACTGTTCGCCTCCTAGTGACTGCGGCGCTGCGAGAGCATCCTTGGCCTCGCCGAGCGGTCTTTCTTCTGCGTCCCATGTGGAGACACGTGCTGCCGTCCGGCCCTTCAGTTCTCCCTGCTCTACCCATCGGGGGCTCCAGTACGCCTGAGGGCAACCGGTGTGGTCAACACAAGCCAGTGAGATCGAACACGAATCACAACGGAGTGGTTGCGGTAGATCCGCATCGCTCGGACGACTGGCCCCATGGCCGGAGGAGGTGCTGAGGTGAGCAACTGGTTGGGTTCAAGTTGGGAAACCGTGGCGTACGTCATCGTGAGTACGGCTGCGATCTACGCCTCTTCGCTGCTCGCCATCCGTGTGGCAGGGCGGCGGACCGTCGCTCAGCTGTCGTCCTTCGACGTCGTGGTAACGATCGCGCTGGGAAGCTTGATCGCATCCACTGCGGTCAGCCGGGACCCGAGCTACGCACAGGGCATGACGGCGGTAGCCACTTTGCTGTTTCTACAGGTCTCGGTCGCAGCTGTGCGCCAGAGGTGGGCAACGGCACGCCGCCTTCTCGACTTCACGCCCTCTGTCGCCGTGCGTGACGGTGAGCCACGTCTCTCGACCACCCCGTTCGGCCTCCAGATGACGAACGATGAGTTGATGTCCAAGCTGAGAGAACGGGGCGTTTTCGAGCTCGACGGGCTTCGACTCGTCGTCATAGAGCCCACTGGAGGGCTGTCCGTGGCACATGCTGAAGCGGGTGCGGATGCAGCGCCGCCGATGGACCCGAATCAATCATGACGCCGCCGGCTCCATACGGCGGGCGAGCCACCATTCTGTGGAACCACCTTTAGGACGGGCTTGAGCTATCCGGGCGGTGCGTCGACGACCTCTGCCCGTTGGCGACGCTCCCGCCGGGCGTCACCTCACCTCCACGGAGCGCGGCCGCCAGGCTGGAGGTCGCTTGGAGAGCGATCACCTGGGACGGCATCTCGATGCCATGGGCATCGAACGCCGTCTTGACCGCCTCGATCGCCCGGTCAAGGGTCCGGCGCAGCTCGAGCTGGTGAGCGTCGGACCAGAACCGTATGTCGAGGTTCACCGTCGAGCCCTCGAGCTCCACGTAGAGGGCCTCGGGCGGCGGATCGGCGACGACGCCTTCGACGCGGGCCACCGCTTGTGTCGCAATGGTGCGTGCGGCCGCCATGTCGGCCTCGTAGGCGATACCGACCACGAAATTGGACCGGATGGTCTGGTGAGCGGTCTGCACGTGGATCACGTCGGTGTACACCTTCGCGTTGGGAATCAGGACGCGGCGGCCGTCAAAGGTGACGATCACCGTCTCCCGGATGTTGATCTCCTCGACGGTGCCAGTGACGTCTCCGACTCTGATCTGATCACCGCCGCGGAACGGTTGGCGGAAGAGCAGGAGAACTCCGGCAAGAAGGTTCTGCAGGATGTCCTGGAAGGCGAAGCCGGCGGCGATCGTGAGCACACCGGCGCCGGTCAGCACGTCGACTGGCCGTACTGAGGGGAACACGATGGTCAGGCCCAGCAGCACGCCGGCGACGGTCATGGCCGACGACGTCAGCTTGGCAAAGACCCGAGCGAAGCTGGGGGTGCGGTGCCGGAGAAGCCGGCGACGCACGACGGGCCGAAGGAGCCGACCCGTGAGAACGAACGCAACCAGTACGCCGATGGCGATACCGACTCGCGGAAGTGACTCGAGGAATGTCGTCCAGGCCCCTGTCGCTGACTCCTGCAGCTCGTCGACATCGGAGCCCTGAGCGCGAAGCGCCGACGCGACGATCACAGCTGCCACGGGCGCACCCCTACCCTCAGCTGCGACCGTTCACGCCGGCGGAAAGGACGACGTCGTGGTGGAGGGGACGATGTCGCGGCTTATGGCGAACAGTGCAGTGCGCAGACCGGACAGCAGCCAGGCACGCGACGGCCTCGGGGCGCAGCGGAAGTGACATCATCAGTCAACGGGTCGGCTGCCAGGTCCGGCGGAACCGGCCGGATAGCTGCGGAGCGGAGGCGTCCCCTTCGCCCACTCGTTGACGATCGGCTCGACGATGCGCCAGCACTCCTCGGCCTCGTCCCCGCGGATGGCGAGAGCCGGATCGCCCCCGAGGGCTTCCACCAGCAGGCGGGCGTAGGCCGAGAGGTCCTGGGCGGCAAGTGAAAGCTGGAGCTCTGCGGGCTCGAGGCAGAAGGGATCACCGGCGCCGTTCAGAGCCAGGTCGAGCACCATGCGATCGGGGTTCATCTGGAATACCAACTGGTTGACCGGCGGGTCCCCCTCGTACCCGAACACCGGATCCGCCGGCGGCCGGAACCGGATGGCGACCTCTCTCCGGTCGCTGGCCAGCGCCTTGCCGGTACGCAGCGTGAACGGGACGCCCTGCCAGCGGTCGTTGTCGACGAACAGCGTCACTTCGGCGAACGTCTCGGTCTCGAGCGCAGGGTCGACTCCCTGCTCCCCGGCGTAGTCGGGGAGGTGTCGATCGCCGACGGTGCCGGACGCATAGCGGGCCCTGGTCGATGTGGCCGCCACCTCCGCAGGCGTCAGCCGCCGAACCCTCCGTAAGAGTTCGACCTTGCCGTCCCTTAGGTCCTTTTCGTTGAGGGCCTCCGGCTTCTCCATGGCCACGAGACACAGCAGCTGCAGCAGATGGTTCTGGATCATGTCCCGAAGCGCCCCGGTCCGGTCGTAGTACCCGGCGCGGCCTTCCAGTGCGACCGTCTCGTCCCACACGATGTCTACGCCGACGACGTAGTCCCGATTCCACGCCGGTTGGAACAAGGGGTTGGCGAAGCGGACGCCGAGGATGTTCTGGACGGTCTGCTTGCCCAGGAAATGGTCCATGCGGAACACCGCCTCCTCGGCGTAGTGCCGGTGAAGGAGCTCGTTGAGCGCCTTCGCAGAGGCAAGGTCGGTGCCGAAAGGCTTCTCGACGACCAGCGTGCCGCCGGCAGAGCAACCGATCGACGCGAGCGCTTCGATCGCTGGTGCGAAGACGCTCGGCGGGAGGGCGAGATAGGCGAGGGAGCGATGGGCATCGGACCCGAAGGCGGCAGCGAGCACCGCGGGATCGGCGACATCGCCGGCGACGTAGGAGAGCCGCTCGACCAAGGCGTGCCGCACGGCGACGGCGAGGTTTGGCGCGTGCCGGGCGAGCCGCTCTTCTGCATGCCGGCGGAATGTGACGTCGTCCCATGGCTCGCGGGCCACGCCCACGACGGTCAGGTCGTCAGGGAGGAAACCTGCGGTTGCAAGCTCAGCCAAGGCGACGAGCAGGTACCGACCGGTAAGGTCACCGGTGGCACCGAGGATCACCAGACGGCGTGCGGTCATGGGCTCAGTGCAGCGCCCGGGCCAGGTTCATGCCGCTGGACACCACGCCGACGTGGCTGAACGCCTGGGGGTGGTTGCCCAGGAACGCGCCGGTGGACGGGTCGATCTCCTCGGGCAAGAGTCCGAGTGTCCCCGCACGCCCGCACAGAGATTCGTACAGCGTCGACGCGTCGTCGAGGCGGCCTTGGGCGGCGAGATTGTCCACGAGCCAGAAGCTGCACAGCAGGAAGGCGCCCTCGTGACCGGGCAGACCGTCGGAGGACTCCTCGGGAAGGTAGCGGTAGAGCAGGCCGTCTCCCGCACCCAGACGACGGACGATCGCCTCGACGGTGGCGACCATCCGAGGATGGCGGGCGTCGACCACCCGCCGCAAGGGCAGGGCGAGAAGGCTGGCGTCGAGGCCGCCCGGCCCTAGATGCTCGGTGAACGACCTCTGCTCCGGATCCCATGCGAGGTCGAGGATCGCAGCCTGGATCCGCTGGGCATCTGACCGCCATCCGGCGACGTCACCGGGCAGACCGAGCCGCTCGGCGAGGCGCGCCCCCCTGTCGAGCGCGACCTGGCACATCGCCGCCGAGTAGGTGAACGGCCGGGTGGCGGAGCGCACTTCCCAGATGCCGTGGTCGGGCTGGTCCCACGCGATGCGGGCGTCCTCTATCAAGGCTCTGAGCCGGTCCCAGAGCCCCGGGCCCAGATCGCCCCCCGTTGCCACCCACTGGTAGGCGCAGTCGAGGATCTCGCCGTAGGCGTCATGCTGGCGCTGGTCGGCGGCGGCATTACCCCATCGCACCGGCGAGGAGCCGCGATAGCCCTCCAGTTCCGGGTCCTCGCGCTCCGAGGGCGGACGCACGCCATCGAGGGTGTAGAGCACACGAGGGCTGCCGTCGCGCTCTATGGCGTCGAGCACCCAGCTCAGAAACCCTCGCGCTTCAGCGTGCAGCCCCACCCGCCGGAAGGCATAGACGGAGAAGGCGGCATCGCGCACCCAGGCGTAGCGGTAGTCCCAGTTGCGGATGCCACCGATCGCCTCGGGAAGCGACGATGTAGGGGCGGCGACGAGGGCGCCCGTCTCGTTGAAGTCGAGCATCTTCAGCGTGAGGATCGACCGCCGCACGACGGACTCCTGCGGTCCGTCGTAGACCAGGGTCCTCATCCATCGTCGCCACCCGTCCCGGGTGGCCTGGAGCAGCGCCGGCGGCTGGAAGTCCCGGCGGTGACCCGCCCCGGCCCAACGCAGGATGAAGTGAGCCTCGTCTCCCTGCTGAAGATCGACCGTCGTCCGCAAACCGTCCAACGGCACGGTCGCGGCCAGGCGAAGGTCGAGGTGGGGGTGGCGCGTCGTGCGGATACGGAACCCTTGCCCGTGCGTCTCGGCCGTGCCGCCGCCCCGAGGCTCCAGCTCGACCTGCAGCCGCACGCTGCCGTGGAGCACCACCACGGAGCGCAGCAGTTCGCCCCGGCCGGCGGCGGTGTCCTCGCCGAGGTCAGCGCCGGAACGCAGTGTGAGGCAGTCGGTCACCCGAACCACTCCTGTCGGGCTTTTTAGTTCGGTGACAAGCAGGCCAGAGTCCGGCTCGTACTGCTGGCGCGCCTCGGTCAAAGCTTCGGGCGCGACACGGAAGGCGCCACCTCTCTTGACGTCGAGAAGCGAGCAGAACAGCGGCTCCGAATCGAAACGGGGCACACACAGCCACACGACGGACCCGTCGCGGGCGACGAGTGCTGCCGTCGTGCCGTCGCCGATGAGGCCAACGTCCTCCAGCGGCGGATAGCCGCCGTGATAGCGCAGCGGGGTGAAGGCCGCCTCGGAAGGGGTAGCCGTCTTCACACCGACGCCGTCTCGCTCGTCGTTTCGCCCTTGCCCTCCACCGGCACGGACCGCCGCAGCCGTATGTCGACGATGGTCGTGATGAGTAAGGTGTCCGCCTCGGTGCGGAGAAGCTGGCCAAGCGAGCTGGGGAGGGGCACCGATCACCTCAGCGGAGACGGAGATTGCCGACGAGGCGTCCCGGCTCGCCGAGCGGTTCCTACCCCGTCGCAGTTCGTGGCATGCATGGCTAGGGCGATGCATGGTGAGACTCGAGTACCGGGACTCGCCGCCGAGGGCGCGTCTTTCGCGCTGCCCAGCATCTTTTCGCAGCCTCCTCGCGGCCTGGGCGCTTGGTGCCCGACCTTCGGGCTTCTTCGCAATTCCCTATGGCCTGCGGGTTCCTAGTGGAGCTGAGGGGATTTGAACCCCTGACCCCTTGCATGCCATGCACTCTGGGTGATGTTCGTCGTGTGCTACGCCGTACCGACGTCTGGTCACCGCCTGACGACCAATCCGTCGCGAAAGCGCTGGTCAGCAAGCATTCAGGGGTCCCTGGAGTGCCGGCCTGTCCCGAACCGTGACGCGCTGACCCGCTGTGCGCGGCCACCGGTGGTGACGGCCGGCTGGCTACGTTTCTGGCTACGTTCACTATCGTTTCGAGCTCGCTACGGGCCTCATCCGAGGTGAGGTGATCGGACGAGAGTTCCACCGCTGTATGCCGAACGTTGCCCCCAACCCCACTGCAGCAGGGTAGGCAGCGGACGGAGTGCAAGGCTGCGTTGGTGGGTGCGATCAAACCTCGCCCGAAGACCTGGCAGGCGCGCCGGGTCCTATCGGAGCATGCGTTCGACAAGCTTCGGCTCATCGATTGCCTGTTCAGCGAGTTCTCGGCCGCGTGCGAGGCCGCCGAGGTCATTGAGGAGACGGTCGTGTCGGAGGGGTTGAAGGAACTCGTGCTGACGCTGGCATGGCAACGTCCGCTTCACGTGGTGATTATCGTGGACGAGGTGCATCAGGAGGACCGAGTCGTGACCGTGTACGAGCCTGAGCCGGCGCGCTGGTCCGCTGACTTCCGCCGGCGTCGATGATGCGGTGCGATAGGTGCGATCAGGGCGAACGGGTTGCGGTGCTGCGGGCGAAGATGGCCGAGCGGTCAGGTCGCGTTGCGGTTGTCCTCGGAGTCCCGATGGAAGAGTGCCCCGCCTGCGCAGAGCGCTACCTCGCTTGGGAGGTGGCCGAGAAGCTGGACGCGCTCTTCGAATCCATGCTGTCCGGTGACGTCGAAATCGCCACCCGCCACTTCGATATCACCACGGCAGCCTGACTCACCGCCGGAGCAAGGTCGCAACGTGCCATGAACGTCGCTGCCCCGACCGATCGCTAGTCGGCCGGTTCCTCAAACACCGGATCGTCCAGCTCGTCGAGTAATGCTGTGAGTGCCCTCAGGACGTCGCGGGCCTGGTCGACGTCGCCGAAGCGGTCCCGCAGTTGCTTCTGGGCTCGGAGCCGGAGCAGATCATCGAGCATCGGATGGACGTCCTCGGACAGCCGCCCGAGGTTCTCCATGGTCCCGTCAGGGTGGATCCTCATCCGGCTCCGGGGGTCGGGCCAGCTGAGGAGGTACTCCTTGTAGTCGGCGAGCGTTTCGGGCGTGCCGAGCACCGCATGGAGCATGACCAGCGGTTCCAGGCCGTCCTCGCCGGCGTCGGGGGTGGAGACGCCCACGCCTTCCCAGAAGCTCGGAGGGGTGAAGAACCAGGTCACCGGCACCCGGAAGCCCCGAGCGAAGGCCAGCAGCTCGTCGGCGTTGAATTCGCGGACCCGGCCGGTGTCCACTGAGCGCTCGATGGCCGAGAAGCTGGCGGTCGACAGCAGCGTGCCGAGGTAGGGGGCCAGGGCCTTGGCTGCCTCCTCCTGAGTCCAGCCTCGCAGCAGCCGGGCCTTGCCCACATTGAAAGCCACGATCTGGTTGGCGGTCCACAGCCCCGGGGACGGCTTGCGACGTCGCGGCATCAGCCGACACTACCTGAACCCACAGACAGAATGATCAATCGTGCCGTTGTGTCTTACTTGTGGACAACGTATACTGCCAGCCCTTGATCGATCAACGGTGAGGTAGGCCATGGCAACGGCAGAGGTACCCGACTTCCTGACTGTCGAAGAGGCGGGACGAGTCCTACGGATCGGCCGCACGACGGCCTACGAACAGGCTCAGCTCTGGCTCAACACCAACAACGAGGGGCTGCCCGTGAAGCGGGTCGGCGGCTCGCTCCGGGTGCCGCTGACCCAGTTCGAACAGCACTACAACATCCGCGTGACCGCGATCCCTCCCCCGAGCCAGCGCCGCCGGCCCAAGAACGCCGATGCCGAGACCAGTCCGCCGGCCCAGGACATTCCGCGCCCCACGCGCTCGACCGGTCAGCGCAAGCCCGCCGAGGGCGCGCAGGGCGGCCTGCCATTCGCAGGCTGAGCTGACGCCGCCTCAGCGGGACCAGCGCCCGACGGCGGAGACGAGCTCGCCGGCCATCCACCACTGCGCCGGCCGCCCGGGCCTGGTGGTCCGAAGCTCGAGCGGCTGGACGATGGCCCTCGCCGCCAAGGCCTCGATTGCGGCGCGCGCCGTGGGCGCGGAGACGCCGAGGAGATCGGCGACCATCGGCGCAGTCATCACTAGGTGCTGGGGCAGCAGGTCGAGAAGCCGCCGCGCCGCCGCGTCGGCCCGGACCCCGGTGAGCAGCCCGTCCCATCGTCGGCGCAGGTCCTCCGCGGTAGCGACCAGCTCGCCGACCTGGTCGGCGGAACGGCTGACGGCCTCCGCCACCCACCCCACCCAGCCGGCGACGTCGCCCTGGCGCCATCGGGTCAGACCTGACAGGTACCCGCCGGTGTCACGGGCGATCACCACGCTCACCGGTGGCGGCACCGCCACACCGGCGCGACGGGCCAGGACCCAGCCGATGAGCACGCGCCCCAGCCGGCCGTTGCCATCGCCATAGGGGTGAATGGCCTCGAACTGGGCATGCACGATCGCAGCAAGGGTGACGGGGTCGAACTTGGCGGAGCTGATCGACCGCAGGAGATCGCTCATCAGGCGGCTCACGTGCTCGGCCGGCGGAGGCACATACGCGGCCTGTCGGGGCGTGGCCCCGCCGATCCAGTTCTGCACCCGCCGGTAGTGCCCGACGAGGTCGTCGGGGAGGGCGCCGTGAGTCATGAGCCGGGCGTGCCAGCCGTGGAGGTCCTCCGTCGTGAGGCGGGCGCTGGAACGAGCATGCACGAGCGAGGCGTCCACGACGGCCAGGTTGTCGGCGACCCACGCCGAGGTGGCGTCGACTGCCCCGGCGTCGGCCTCGGCCACGGCGACCAGCTCGGCGGGAGCCCGCACCCCTTCGATGTAGGACGAGGCCACACCCTCGGCTCGCAGCAGCAGCCGGGCCAGAGGCTCGATGCGGTGCGCGAGCCGGTCATCGACCCGCTGCAGCGACGCCGCCGCCCGCTCGGTCGCCCGCACGACACGCTCAGGTAGCTCCAGCGATAGGGGCAGAGGCGCAGGGAGGAACGCGTCGACCCGTCGGCCCTGCCACGTCGTCGCCACCGTCGTCCCCCGCTCCATGGCAACCTTTCCAAAACCGATGCAGTTAAGAAAGGATAGCGCCGCTCCCTTTCGGAAACGAACGAAGCACTCCGCAACCGGATCGACGCACACGCTTCACGGGATCAGTCATGCACATGTCAACGAACGACGAGCCCCCGGATCCCTCAGCTATATCGACACCGATGAACGCCACCGTCCAACTGATGAAGAACTCCCTCGACAACGGAAGCATGATCCGGCACCAGCCAGGACCAGCCCGAACGTCTGAATACGGATCGACAGAACTCAGCCTATTCTGAACAACAAGCCGCTCTGAACACCCAGAGAAAGCCCCTTTACGTTAGTTGCAGAGTCGACTATGACTGAGGCAAGGCAGAGCGATTTGAACACGATTGCAACCCCTCCGGGGGTTGCGGGAGGGGTCGCCCGGTGGCGTGGATGCGGATGATGGGGGCGGAGTCGGTCGACTACCACCGCTGCACCGTCCTGGGCCGCGACGACGACCACCCCGGGGCGGCCCTGGCCTACTACGCCAGCCGGGGCGAGACGCCACTGGTGTGGGGCGGCGGGGGAGCGGCAGCCCTGGGCCTGGAGGACGGCGTCACCGACGCCACCTACGAGGCCCTCTACGGCCCGGGCGGGGCGGTCGACCCCAGCACGGGCGAGCGCCTAGTCAACGCAAAACGGCCCGGCCTGGAGCTGGTCATCGGGGCGCACAAATCCGTGGCCGAGCTGGGCGTCATCGGCCGGGCCGAGGACATGCACTCGATCATGGACGCCGAGCGAGACGCCACCCTGGCCTACCTGGAGGACCTGACCCGGCGCATGGGCGGGCGGCGGGGACGCGAGGCCACCCCCACGCCCACCGAGGGCCTGGTCTACGCGGTGACCCGCCACGCCACGTCACGGGCCGGCGACCCCAGCCCGCACGACCACGTGCTGCTGGCCAACCTCGTGCACATGATCGACACCGCCGGCGGGACCAAAGCGGCCGACACCGCCCTGTGGCGCGAGCACCTGCATGCCGCCACTGCTATCGGCCGCATGGCCGGGGCCCGCCGGGCCGTCGAGCTCGGCTACGGGATCATTCCCGACAACGGCCCCTCGGGACGCCTGGGCCAGTGGGCAATCGACGGCGTGCCCCGCGCCGCCATGGAGGTCCACTCCAAGCGGGCGGCCGAGATCAACGAGGCCATGGCCGAGCGGGGCACCGACACCTGGCGGTCACGACAGGTCGCGGCCCGCGCCACCCGGGCGGCCAAGCGCCACCAGCCCGTGGAGGACCTGATGGTCCGCTGGCACGCCGAGCTGGAGGCCATCGGCCATCCCGCCCACGAGCTGCTGGCCTCGGTCCAGGAGGCGTCGCGCACCCGCACCGTCCGCCCCGACGTCCCCTCCCGGGACGAGGTCCGGGACCTCGTCGAGGCCACCCTGGCCCCGGACTCTCCCTTGGCCCGGCGCAAGGTGTTCAACCGCCGCGATGTCGTCGTGGCCGTGGCCCCGGCCCTGTTCGGCTGCGACCCCTCGGTTCTGCCCCGGGTCGTCGACCGGGTCCTGGGCGACCCCGAGGCCGTTCCTCTCCTCGGGGTGGCCGAGAAGCGGGAGCAGGCCTACGCCACGGCCCGGGGCATCGCCACCGAGCAGGCCATCGCCGAGACCGTCGAGCGCATGGCCCAGCGCACCGACGCCCCCGCGGTGTCCCAGGCCCAGGTGCTGGAGGCCATCGCCCGCCGGGAGGACCTCCTGGGCCACCCCCTCACCGCCGGCCAGGACGCCGCCATCCAGGCCATGGCCACCTCGGGCCGGGGGATCGACATCGTGGTGGGGGTGGCGGGGGCGGGCAAGACCACCGCCCTGGCCGCAGTGCGCGACGCCTTCTCCTCCGCCCACACTCCCGCTCCCGAGCCGGCCCCCGATCCGGCCTTCCCGGCGGGGGAGGAGCCCTTCGTCCCCGTGGGGCTGCGCCGCACCCTGGCCGAGGCCACCGCCCGGCGCCCCCCGCGCCCCGAGCCGCCCTATGAGCTTCTCGGCACCGCGCTGTCGGGCCAGGCGGCCCGGACCCTGGGCACCGAGGCCGGCATCGACCCCTCCCGCACGGCGGCCTCCATCCTGTGGCGCCTCGACCACGGCCAGCTGCAGCTGAGCGAACGCAGCGTGCTGGTCCTCGACGAGGCGGGCATGGCCGATGACGCCACCACGCTTCGGCTGCTCACCGCCGCGGAGCGGGCCCGGGCCAAGGTGGTCATCGTGGGCGACGACCGCCAGCTGCCGGCCATCGGCGCCGGAGGAGCCATGGGCGCCGTGCTCGCCCGCCATCCCGAGGCCGTGCACGTGCTGGACGAGAACGTCCGCCAGGTCGACGCCGGGGAACGGGAGGCCCTGGCCCAGCTGCGGGCCGGCGACGTCGGCGCCGCGGTGGACTGGTATGTGGCCAACGACCGCATCGTCGTCAGGCCGAACCTCGAGGAGGCCCGGGAGGCCCTGGTGGAACGCTGGGCCGGAGATGTCGAGGCCGACCCCGAGGCTGACGTGGCCATGTTCGCCTGGCGGCGGGCCAACGTGGCCGAGCTCAACCGCCTGGGCCGCGAAGCCTGGGCCGAGCTGGGACAGCTCACCGGTCCCGAGCTGGTGGTGGGCTCGGGGGAGGGGGCCGCCGCCTATGCGGCCGGCGACCGCATCGTCACCCTGGCGCCGGGGGCGGGCGGGAAGCTGGTGACCAGTGAGCGGGGGAGCGTGGTCTCCGTCGACCCCGAGGCGAGAACCCTGGTGGCGGCCATGGACGACGGCCGGCTGCAGGACTTCGGCCCCGACGACGTGGCCGGCGACCGCCTGGCCCATGGCTATGCGGTCACCGTGCACCGCAGCCAGGGCCTGACCGTGGACCGCACCCACGGCCTCGAGGACGGGGGAGGGCGAGAGCTCACCTACGTGCGCATGAGCCGGGCCCGGGAACACACCACCCTCTACGCGGTGGCCGACGACGTCGAGATGGCCGCCGAGGATCTGCGCCGGTCATGGGGCAACGAGACCCGCCAGCGCTGGGCCATCGACCGCCAACCCGGCGACACCCGGGCCCTGACCCCCGGGGCGGCGGCCGCCCCCGCCCTGCGCCTGGCCCGTCTGCGGGCCGAGCACGAGTCCCTGAGCGCCCTCCTGCCCCCCAACCCGGTGAAGGAGCACCTGCGGGCGGAGATCCGCCGCAACGGCCTGCGCAACGCCCTCTACGAGCTCGACCACCACAACGCCCACGGCAAATGGGCCAACACGCCCGTTGCCGAGGCCCTCACCGCCTGGAACAAGGTCCACTACGAGCGCACGGCAGCCGAGGCCAACAGCCACACCGCCCCCCTGCTGCGCCGTCCCGGCTTCGCCCGGGCCGCCCGCGACGCGGCCCAGCGGGAAGCACCGCTGGAGGCGGCCTATGAGGCCCTGGCCGGCGCCGAGCGGGCCCGGCTGGTCCCCGAGCTCAAAGCGGCCGAGACCGAGGTCATCGGCCTCGACGCCCAGAAGGTCCACTACCAGAGCTTCGTCCGCTTCATGCATCCCGAGATTCCCCGCAGGCTCAGCTGGCTGGAGCGGGAGATGGGCTCGGTGGCCGAAAAGCTCGACGACACCCGCCTGGACCTGGAGAAGGCCATGGGCGCCGACTGGGCCCCCGACAATCCCTCATGGGCGCCCAGCGCCTCGCTCGTAAGCCGCTCGTTCCCCGAGCCCCTTGACCTCGGCCGGGACGGGCCGCACCGGCCGGCACCCCGCCCCCACGTCATCGAGCGCGACCTGGGTCCCGATCTGGGTCTGGGGTTGTAGGGGGCGCAAGTCGTGGAGGTGCAGCTCCCGCCGTCTACGGGGTCAACCTGAGTGAACCGGCCCAGGCGCCAGGGATTCGGAACCCCGTCAGCTATCTGCAACCCCGTCAGCTATCTGTAACGCTCACGCGTCCTTCTCTCAAGTACGAATGTTGCCCAAGTCACCAAGAGCATCGCGATCCCCATAGCCACGAAAGCAGGTGCTACCGCCAGGATTCCAATCACGATGAATGTGATCCCTCCTGCAAACGAGATCCATCCCTTGATGCGGGATCCAAATATGGTCATGTGGACTCCTTAAGGATAAAACGGACCCCGAAACTCGACTATTTGAGTCGTGCCTTGGGCGAAGTGAGTCGCTCCAGAGTACGCGGTTGAGATTCCGTTTGCCCAGCTGACGAAATCCTTGCGTATGCCACCGTCGACTAAGGCTTGGGCGAACATGTTGCTCAGGCATTCCCGGGTGGCGTTTACGGCGGCCCCGCCCGGGCCACCTGCGTACATACCGTAAACCGATCCTGTCGCCACCCCACGTACGCATGTGTGTAGGTACGTGTCGAGATCGAAGTTTTCGACGGCCCTCTTCGCTCCCCGAGCGACACTCCGGCAAATCTCCCGAGTTTTGGTCTCCATCCTGCCGGATTTCTCGTTGTATCGCTCCTCCTGCACTCGACGAGCGACACCGGTCCAACAACGTGTACCGTCCAGGTCGGAGTTGTTGATTGGATCGCCGCATGCATAGTCGTAAAGGGTGCAGCTCCCGCCCTCCACGGGATGGGAGCGGCGATTCGGGCACGACCTCGAACCACAGTAGGGGCCTCCGCCTCGGCCCCTGCGATACGCGCAGCGGCATCGAGGTCGCGATCGCGTAGGAGACGTGTGCGACCCTGCATCGTCGTACACGACCGGGGTGTCGTAGATGGTCCAAGGGAGACAACACCGGTTGAGACTCCAGGTCTCGGGGGATCGACTTCATGATTCGAAGTGATGTGGACCACCCCTACGCAGACCAAACCACAACGTCACTCCAGCCAAACCGGATATCGCAGCGCCGACTAGTATGGCAACCACTTCCATGGCGAAGATGCCCGCCACTAGAAGGACCAGCCCAACCGGTAATGCGACTGCGGCTCGGATCATCTGAGAGTATATGCTCGATCGGCTTGCCTATAGGCTGCCTTAGCAACGTCGTAGCCTCCGTTTGCGATATCTACTCCCAGTGCGACATTATCAACCACTTGCCTGTCCGCGCCGGCGTCCTTAGCTGCTTGGGCGGCGGCGCCAAGGACACATCCTCCGCCAAAGCCGGTGATAGCGCCCTGGAAGCCTATCAACGCCCCGGTAGCGGCTCCCTGAAGGCCGTTAGTCCAACACTCTCTGAAATACGTTGACGCATCGAAGTTCTCTGCCAGCCGTTTCGCTGACCGAGCGACACTACGGCATATCTCTCTGGTCTTGGTCTCGTACTCTCCGGTCTTCGCATTGAGGCGTTGCTCTTGCACACGGCGAGCGACGCCGGTCAGGCACCGCGTCCCGTCGAGGTCATAGTTGTTGACCGGGTCACCAGCCCCGTAGTCATACGCATTCGCCGATCCCCCCTCTACGGGATGGGACGGGTCTGACGCCAGTTGTCGTAGCGGGAGGCAGGACACCGGGCGTGACCTGGGGCGATGCGGGCGTTCGGGCCTGACGCGGCGTGCCGAACAGGGGTTGAGGCGCGGACGCGTGTTTTCGGGCCGGGGACGGCCGAGCCGGGTGCAGCGAGAAGTGGTGGTCACCGGCACGGCACCAGTGTCCCAGGGGGGCTCCGGCGGCGAAAGGACAAGGCTCAGGGCAGCTTGGCCGGGCCTGCCCGTCTGCTGAGCCGACGAGATCAAGGCCGGGATGACGGCGGCGACAAGTTGGGCGGCCGGATCCCCGAGGTTCTGGCTCGCCTGCGTGGCAGCTCCACCACACGTCGCTCTGCAGGCCGAAACTGCTTGACCCGATTCCCGCACACGTTTTTGGAGATGCCGTTGATGTCGGGCCAGCCATCCGCTTATGAGTGATCACCGCTCAAGTCAGCACTGCGGACCTGCAAAAGGCTCTGCGCTATCAAACCCCAAAGAAGCTCGCTATCCCGACGACGGTCATGACGGCACCGAGAGCGAGCGCGACGACGGAGGAGAACACCTCCATCTTTCGACCAGGTTGACGCCGGCGCGCTCCGAAGAGCACCACTCTCGACACCCCGGGCGTTCTGAGCCACCCGTGTTCAGGCCAATCGCGGTGAATCAGGACGTCAACGCCAACGATCATCCACAACAAGCCGACGAGCGCGCCCACGAGCCAGAGGAACATCACTTGGCGTGCGACGCGGCTATTGCGGACACAATGTCGGGCCGCACTCGTTTCTCTCCGGTACGAAGCTGTAGAAGGCGCCGTACCACGCCCCCGGCGTGCCGACACCGATCACCGGCGATGCTTCGTTGGTCTTGTAGTTGGTCGTGACCCCCGAGCACCCGACGTAGCACCCGCCAGCCGAGAAGTCCCAGTGGTCGGTCACGTCATAATCGGGACTCCACGTCGCCGACGGCCCCTTCGAACCGCAGCAACCCGCCACGATGTGCCATTTGCCACCGGTGCTGGCCTTGTGAGAGAACCCGAAACACGCGCCGTAGCAGGCAGAGATGGTGATGCCCCCCTCCTTGAAGGTCCGCGACGCAGCGGACGGAACATCGCGCCACTTCCGGCACTTTCCCCCTTGGCGGCCAGTGATGCAGTAGGTGCCGGCCAAGTCGAAGTTGTTGATCGGGTCCCCGTTGGCGTAGTCGTAGTCGTTCGCCGACCCGCCCTCCACGGGGTCAACCTGAGTGAACCGGCCCAGGGTGGCGTCGTAATACCGGGCACCCATCTTGTACAGCCCTGTGGCGTCCATGTAGCTGCCGCTCCAGCGCCAGGGGTTTGGCGGAAGGGCCCCATTCATGCCGGTCGCAGTTGCGTGGTCACCATAGGGATCGTAGGAGTACGCTGCCCGCTGGGTGCCGTCGGGGGCGACCAGGGCGATGACCGACCCCTGTCCGTCGTATACGTAGTAAAAGTCTCCGACCGGCGTCTTCTCGTAGATAAGGGAACCGCCGGCGTCGCGCACGTAGTACGTGCCGACGCCTCCGGTGGTCTCGCTCATGAGTCCGAGGATGCCATGCAGCGCTGTCGTCGGGCCCGCCGTGGTGCGCTCGGCTTGGCCACCGCCGGCGTAGGTGTAGGCCGTGGTGTTGCCGCCGGTGGTCATCGACGTCGTCTGGTTGATCCCGTTGTAGGCCAGCGCCGACAGGCTTCCCCCGGCGGTGAGGTTGCCATCGAGGTCATAGTCAAAGCCGGTGTCGGTGAGCTGGTCGACGAGGTTGACGCTGTGGGTGCCCTCGGGGCCGCTGGTGCGGTTGGTGTTGGCGTCGAAGGCATAGCTGTAGGTCGGGCCGCCGGTGGTGGCCGCCGTGGTCAGCCGGCCCGCAGGGTCATAGCAGTACGTCGTCGTGTTCGCGGCCAGGACGTCGGTAACCCTCTGGCGGGTGCTCGTCTGGCCCAGCCTCCCCTCCGGACAGGTGGCGTGGTCCGCCAGGTTGTAGCCGTACTGCAGGTGGGAGATGACCTTGGCCGGATCGGTGTCCGAGGATGCCCGCGTGGTCTTGAGCTCAGTCAGCTGGCCGGCGGCGTCGTACGTCGCCTCGGTGTGGGCGGCGAAGTTGAACGGGGCGATCACGGCGTTGAGGAGGTAGGCGATGTCGGAGCCGGTGTTGTACCAGGTGTCGGTGCGCCGCCCGAAGATGTCATAGCCGTAGAGCGTCTTGCGCCCGGAGGGCTCGTTGACCTGGTGCAGGCGGTTGAGGTTGTTGTAGAGGTAGGTCGTCGTACCCCCGGGGTCGGTGGCGGTCTTGAGATTCCCGGCCGGGTACCAGGTCCACGACAGCCCCCCGGTCTTGGTCAGGGGCCGGTTGGCCTGGTCGTAGGTGTAGGTCGTCGTGCCGCCCGTGTCGCTGCGGCTGAGGAGGTTGCCAGCGGCGTCGTAGTTGTAGGTGATGGAGGGGCTGGCGTCGCTGTGGGCCTCGACCTTGACCCGGTCTGCGAGGTCGTAGGTGAAGGTGGTCGTCATCCCCCGCCCCGACGTCGAGGTGCGCAAGCGCCCGAAGCCGTCGTAGGTGGCGGTGGTCGAGCCCAGGTCGGCGCCCGGCGGGTCGACCGAAGTCAGCTGCTTGTTGGTGTAGCCGTAGAGGGTGGGGTTGGAAGTGGGCCAGGCCGGCGAGTACGCCTTGGCCACCGTGCCGTCGGGGTTGTACTCGATGTTGGCCTCGTTCCCGGTGCAGACGCCGCCGGGGTAGGAGAGACAGCTCGTGACCTGCTCGACGTTGCCTTTGGGGTCATATCCGTAGCGTGTCTCGAAGCCCATCGTGTCCTTGGTCCACGTCGGCAGCCGGTCAAGGGTGGCCCCGTTGGTCGCCCCCGGGGGCTTGGGGACGGTGCCGTGGCCTCCCATCGTGACGGATGCTCCCGTCGGGCTGAGGATCTCGGTCAGGTTGAGCGTGGAGGTCCCGGGAAGGAGGGTCCAGACGGTCTCCAGGACCGCCTGCAGCAGGCTGCCCTGGTAGGTCTCGACCTTGTCGACCTTGAGGTCGGCCGTCCAGTGCGGGTCGGTCTTGACCCCGTGGGCGTTCTCGCTCAGCTCCAGGCGGCCGTCGGCGGTGAAGGTGTGCGTGATCGGCGGGTTGCCGTTCGCGTCGCTGACCGTGGTCTGGGTGGCGGTGGGGTAGTTGTAGGTGGTGACGGCGTCGCCGCCGGTGATCTCCCGGCGCACCGTCTTGACCCGGCGGGAGCTGTCGTAGGTGAAGCGGGTCACGTGGTTGGCCGCGTCGGTGATGGTGATGAGGTCGCGGGTGGTGGGGTCATAGCCGAAGGTGGTGGTCCCGGCGGCGTCGGTCACCTGATACAGGTACCCGCTGGCGTCGTAGGCGTAGCTCACGCTGCGGCTCAGGCCGCCTCCCGCCTGGGAGATGGCCGACACCTTGCCGCCGGGACCGCCGTAGGTGATGTTCACCGTGTTGCCGGGTGCCGTGCCGGCGTTGCCGGCGATGGAGGCCGGGTAGCCGCCGCCGGAAGGATAGGTGAAGGTGATGGTGTTGCCGTTGCGGTCGACCTCGGAGGTCATCAGGCCGTCGGCGCGGAAGTTGGCCACCCCGCCGCTGCGGATGTCGGTGAGGACGTAGGTGCCGTCGGTCTTCTTGATGAGGCTGGCGTCGATGCCGGTGGGTGGCGCCAGCGTGCCGGCGGCGAACACCGTGGCGTGGCCGCCACCAGAGAGGTAGGTCACCGAGCTGTCGGAGTGCACCAGTAGGCGCCGGTCGGGGGCGTCGCTGAAGCGCCAAGCAGGGCCGAACAGCGGCGAGGTCTTCGAGGTGGACGCCGGGGCCAGGGCGAAGCTGTTGTAGGTGCGGCCCAGGCCCCGGGCGCCACCGACGACGGGAATGGCGATGTCGGCCGTGCTCACCTGGAGGTTGCCCGTCCCCACGTTCACCGTGGCCGTGAGCCGGTCGTTGATGGCGTGGGTGTCGTAGGAGAAGAAGGGCCCGTCGCCGGCCCGGACCAGAGGGTCGGCGGGCGTGGTGACCTGGTTGCTCGGGGCGTAGCCGTATCCGGCGCCATTGTGGGGGTAGACGCCGAGCACGTAGTTCTTGGACCGGGCCAGGTTGGTGAGCGTGGCGGCGGTGCAGGTCGCGCACAGGACGGCGTAGTCGCCGGCGTAGCTGAGGTCGGACGGGTTGAGGGCGAGCACGACGTAGGAGTCGACCGCGGAGCCACCGGGAGGCACGGTGGCCAGCGTCCAGTTGACGGTGGCCGTGCCGTCGGCGTTGGCGGTGGCCACGACGTTGGTGGGCGGACTGGGCAGGCGGTCGTAGGTGACGTAGAGGAACGGTGCGTACTGGCCGGCGTTCACCGCAGGAGACCAGAAGACCTTCAGCGCCTTGGGGTCGACCTCATCGGCCCGCACCATCAGTCCGTTGTTGGTCGATCCGTTGGCCCAGCTCTGCACGATCGGGGTCACCGGCACCCCCTCCCATGCGGAACTGCAGAGAGTTCCGCCGCCGTTGGGCGTCGGTTGGTGGGCGAAGGGGTGGCTCGTCACCGGGGCACCCGTGGTGAGCGGCTGGGTGTTCCACGTGGTCGCGGCGCTGAACGGCCCGGCCAGGGCGACGGCCTGGACGGGATATCCGGTGCAGGAGTAGTTCGGGCTCTCCCCGCTGAATACGTTGAACATCCACAGATCGGCAGCGAGGACTGTGGCGTTTGCGGGCAGGACCGAAGCGAGCTCGAACCTGAGCAGGGAACGAAACCGGTAGCTGAAGTTCGCGCCGGGGTCGTACTGCCTGCCGGCGGCGAGCCCCGCGGTCCCGTAGAGGGACGTGTTGGCCATGCTCCCGTCCTTCACCTGGGTCGCCATCCCGCCCTGCCCGTTGCTTGACTGGGCGAAGGTCGGGTCGATGGTCACCGGGAAGGAGCGTTCCGGAGACTTCAGCCAGTTCGGGTCAGCCAGCGCGACTTCCAGGGTGGCGGTGTTGGCCTTCTGGGAGACCAGGCGGACCGAGACCGGTGTGATGGACGTGTCGGCCATACCGTCGTCGTAGGCGAAGCCTCCGCCGTAGGTGGCGATGGCCTTCCCCGCCCTGTCGATCAGCTCGACACCCTCGTCGGTCTGGCGAACGCTTGCGCCGGCGGGCAGGACCAGCTCCTCGGTGTAGCTGGCGGGCGCCTTTGCGTCGGGAAGGATCACGCTCTCCTTGAAGCCATCCCTCGTGAGGGCGATCTTGAGGTCCCGGCCGGCCGACAGCGCCCAGGGATACTTGGCCTCGTGCTTGTCGAGTGCGGCGGCCACGGGGCTGGCACCGGGATGGCGCAGGGCGACGGGCCCGGCGCTGGTCTGCACCGTGGCCAGGTTGCCGTCGGCCTTGCGGTTCAGGGTGGCGGCCTGCGGCGCCGCCTTGGCGCCCACGCTGCCGTCGGCCCGGCTGACGATGCTTAGGTCGTAGTCGACCCACTTGCCGGAGCCGTCCTTGAAGCGCTGGGGGACGGTGCTGAGCTTGGCGGTACGGCTGCCGTCGGGGTTGGCGTAGACGAGTTTGGTGGGGGTGGTCTCGGCCGCGACGACCGTGGAGGCCTTCTCGTCGAAGCCCTTTGGCTTGGACGGGTCAGCAGGAGGAGGGGCCGGGACCACCTTGGACGCGTCCTTGGGGGTGGCGTCCCAGGGCGGGACGGTGGTGGTGGGGCTGAGGGAAGGGTCCGGCGACGCCGGGGCCTGAGGGGCTGGGGCCGGCGGCGCGGCGCTCTGGGCGGAGGCCGGCAGGCCGGGAAGACCCGAAGACACCAGCGCGGCGATGCAGGCCGCGGCCGCCAGGCCGAGGGCCCGGCTCTTGGTCCGATACTGACTACGCCGTCTCGTGGCCATCACTGCTCCCGCGCCGGTCCGGGCCCCGTTGCCCGTGGCGTCCATCATCAAGGCGCCGGCGCCGCAGGTCACGGGCCATCCTGGAAATGGCCCGATCGGGCCATTCTCAATATGGCCCGGTGATCCGGGAATAAATGCAGGCTAGGCCGACCCTTTTGCAGTTCACCCGTCCCCTACCATCGGCGGTGATGTCCCGGCGGCGGCCCCGATGATCGAGGTGCTGGTGGTCGACGACCACTCCGGCTTCCGACGCGTCCTGTGCTCGGTGCTCGGGGCAGAGGCCGACATCAGCGTGGTCGGGGAGGCCTCCGACGGCGAGGAGGCGGTGGCCAAGTGCCTCGAGTTGGTGCCCAACGTGGTCCTCCTCGATGTCCAGATGCCCGGGACCGGGGGCATCGAGGCGGCGCAGGCCATCAAGGACGCCCTGCCCACGGCCAAGGTGCTCATGCTGACCGGCAGCGACAGCGAGGACGACCTCTACAAGGCGCTGCGGGCCGGCGCCAGCGGCTACCTGCTCAAAGACAGCGCCCTCGAGGACCTGGCCGCATCGGTGCGCACCGCGGCCGGCGGCCAGAGCGTCCTGTCGCCGGCCATGGCGGCCAAACTCGCCGCCGAGTTCGCCCGGCCTGTCCCCGAGCCCGAGCCCTGCCTCAGCGAGCGGGAGACAGAGATCCTCCGCTTGGTGGCCGAGGGCTGTGCTAACCGGGAGATCGCCGAGCGCCTGTTCGTCTCACCGCACACCGTCAAGCGCCACGTGGCCAACATCCTGGCCAAGCTCCACCAGCGCACCCGCCTGGAAGCGGCCATGTTCGCGCTGCGCCGCAACCTCCTGGACTGACGGCCCTTCGCCGCCCCAGCTGACTGTCGCGGGCTTCCTTCGAAGCCTCAATGCCGCGCCGGGCGCCGGCAGGCTGCCCTACCGCCCGCTCAGCAGGGTCGTCACGATGGCCCCGACCACGGCACCAGGGCCCCGATGGCGGCGCTGACCGCCGGTGCGGCCAGCGCCGGGCCGGTGGGGAGGGCGTCGAGCTGGGCCAAGCGGCGCCGGCAGGCGGCCCGAGCCCGCTGCGCCCGCCGCCATCCGTAGGCGGAGAGGCCGGTGAGCAACACCCAGACCGGGAACATCTGCACCTCGAGGTCGTCTACCGGCGCCGAGCTGGCCATCTTGGCCAGGGTCAAGCCGGCCAACACCAGGGTGAAGGGGATGGCGACCGCGAGCTTCGCGGTGGCCTTGCGGTGCTCGATGCGCAGGTCATGCACGCGCAGTCGGCGGGCGACGACGGACTCCGGGTCGCTCACGATGTCGTGAGGAGCGCTCATGGTTCCTCGCGTCCGTGGTCGCTTTGGTCCCCGCCGGCCAAGGCGGCCACCCGGACCCAGTGCTGGTGCGCGGCCTGGCGGCTGATGCACAGGGCGTTGCCGATCTGGGACCACGAGGCCCCGAGCGTGCGGGCGGCCACGGCGCCGTGGCCGGCCTCCTCGCCGAGGCAGTGGCGCAGCTCGGTGATGGCTGCCAGCTTGTCCAGCACCACCGCGGGGTCGGCCTCGCTGAGGTCGAGGCGCACCGGCGAGGTGGCCCGGAAGAACCGGCCCAGGTCAATCGTCGGCGCCGCGTGCTCTCGCAGGTGGGCGATGATCCGGTCGGTGGAGCCAGTCATGGCCAACCCTACCCCTCTCAATGTCAAGCTAGGTTGACGGAATCGGTGCCTGCTCCTGACCCCCGATAACTGGCAGAACCGGGGGGCAGGACGAGGTAGACGCTCGATTAGCGGGCGTGTCATCTGCCCGCCTCAGGAGGCGGTCCCAGGCGTCGATGGCGTGCGGCAGGGACGGACGAACGGCGTGGCGGTAGCCCTGCGTGGTCCGGGTGTCGACGTGACCGGCAAGGTCGGCCACCTTCACGAGGTCGTCGAGCTGGTCGGCGACCAGCGAGACAAAGGAGTGTCGGAGCTCATACGTCGTCCAGTCACTCCCGAGACCGGCCCGGTCGCACAATTGTCGGAATGCCCGCCTGAGATTGGAGAGCGTCATCGGCGTGCCGTTGCGGCTGCAGAAGACGAAGCCCTCCTCGTCATAGAGACGGAGCATCCGCATCTCCTCCCGGTGGCGGTGAAGGGCGGCGACGAGGAGGGGGTGAAGCCCGATGGTGCGCCGGCTCCGCGGCGTCTTCGGCTCGACCTGGCCGGCGTACCGGTCGTCGACTTCCAAGGACCGCTCGGTGACTCGAATGCTCGGAGACTCGGAGTCGATGTCGACGTAGCACCAGCGAAGTCCGGCCAGCTCCCCGGGCCGAAGTCCGCACATGAGGCCGGTGAGCCACATGGCGGGCCGGGCGTCAGCCGGGATGGCGTCGACGAGCAGGCGCTGTGCCTGCTCGATGGTGAAGCTCTTGCGCTGCTTCGCCGCACGCTTCTCCGGCAGGAGCACGTCGGCGGCCGGATTCGTCTTGATCGTGCGCCGGCGGAGGCCGTGTTGCAGGGCCTGGTTGAGGTAGTTCCAGTTGCGGTCGATCGTGCTGGTCGAATACCCGCGTGTCGCCATTCCGCCGAAGAGCGCCTCGAGGCGCTCGGTGGAAGTGCGATCGACCCACAGCTTGCCGACGACGGGGCGCACGCTGGTGTCGAGCAGGTGGCGGGCGTTCGCCAGTGTGTTCGGCGACTTGGTCCGAGCGTGGCGGGATCGCTTGGTGGCCGAGGAATTCGGGCAGCCGTCAGCGAACCACGCGTCGATCACATCGTTGAAGCTCGCCTGCCGAGCCCGCCGAGGGCCTGGGTCGAGCGACTGCGCTCGCAGGGCGAGAAGCTCGTCGAGGTCCGCCTGGGCGTCGGCCTTGTTGACACGCTCGATCTTGCGCCGCGAGCCGTCGGGGAAGCGCACCCACGCCATCCATCGCCCGGCGCTTTCGTTCCACCGCACGGTGGGCCGCTGCCCCATCCGCCAACCCCTCCGACGTAGCCAGTGAGCGAAAGGCTACGCTCAATCTGGCTACGTCGCCAGTGCGGGGGACTTTCCGACTTCCTCGCGCCCCCTCTGACCTGCGATTTCTGTGTGGAGCTGAGGGGATTTGAACCCCTGACCCCTTGCATGCCATGCAAGTGCTCTGCCAGCTGAGCTACAGCCCCGCGCCCCAAGAACTTACCACCGCCGGCACAAGCGCCGGCCCCGTTACAGTCCGAGGCATGGCCGAGGCCTATGACGTCCAGCAGGTGGAGCAAAAGTGGCAGGCCCGGTGGCGGGACGACGGCACCTATGAGGTCGAGGCCGACGACCCTCGCCCGCCCTTCTACTCCCTCTGCATGTACCCGTACCCCAGCGGCGCCGCCCACCAGGGCCACGTCCGCAACTACACCTTCGGCGACCTGATCGTCCGCCACCGCACGATGCAGGGCCACGCCGTCCTCAGCCCCATGGGGTTCGACTCCTTCGGGCTGCCGGCGGAGAATGCGGCCATCAAGACCGGTGTCCACCCCCGGCCGTTCACCGACGCCCGCATCGTCGAGCTGAAGGAGTCGATCGAGCGGCTGGGCGCGGTCTACGACTGGCGGCGGGAGGTTCGCAGCCACGATCCGGCCTACATCCGCTGGACCCAGTGGATCTTCCTCCGGTTCCTGGAGGCCGGCCTGGCCTACCGCAAGCAGGCCCCGGTCAACTGGTGCCCGGGCTGCCAGACCGTGCTGGCCAACGAGCAGGTCAACGCCGACGGCACCTGTGACCGCTCGGGCGATGTCGTCGTAAAGCGCAACCTCGAGCAGTGGTTCTTCAAGATCACCGACTACGCCGACCAGCTGCTCGACGACCTGGACACGCTGGACTGGCCGGAGCGGGTCAAGATCATGCAGCGCAACTGGATCGGCCGCTCCGAAGGGGCCGAGTTCGACCTCCAAGTGGCGCGGTCGGACAAGACCATCCGGGTCTTCACCACCCGCCCCGACACGTCGTTCGGCATGACCTACGTGGTCCTGGCCCCCGAGCACCCGCTGGTGCCGGCGCTGACCACCGACGGCGAGCGGGAGGCGGTCGAGGCGTTCGTGGCCGAGGTTTCGACCCACTCCGAGGTCGAGCGCCAGTCTGCAGAGGGCCCGCTGAACAAGCGGGGGGTCTTCACCGGCGCTTACGCGGTTAACCCCTTCAACGGCGAAGACGTGCCCATCTACCTGGCCGATTACGTGCTCATGGGCTACGGCACGGGGGCGATCATGGCCGTGCCCGGGGAGGACCAGCGCGACTGGGACTTCGCCGAGGCCTACGACCTGCCCATCGTCGAGACCGTGCAGCGGCCCGAGAACTGGGACGGCAAGGCGTACACGGGCGGCGACGGCGTCGCCATCAACAGCGAGTGGTTGAACGGGCTGGGCAAGACCGAGGCCATCACCAAGGCCATCGACTGGCTGGAGGGGCAGGGCATCGGCGAGCGGAAGGTCAACTTCCGCCTGCGGGACTGGCTGCTGTCCCGCCAGCGCTTCTGGGGCTGCCCGATCCCCGTCGTCTACTGCCCCGAGCACGGGGCGGTGCCGGTGCCGGAGGACCAGCTGCCGGTGCTGGCCCCCGACGACGTGGAGTTTCGGCCGACCGGCGAGTCGCCCCTGCGCTTCCACGAGGGCTTCCTGCGCACCGAGTGCCCGAACGTGCGGCCAGCCCGCCACTCGCGAGACCGACACCATGGACACTTTCGTCGACTCGTCCTGGTACTTCCTGCGCTTCACCGACCCCCACAACACCGAAGCGCCGTTCGACGCGGCGATCGCCGCCCACTGGATGCCCGTCGACCAGTACATCGGCGGCATCGAGCACGCCATCCTCCACCTGATGTACGCCCGGTTCTTCACCAAGGCCCTGTCCGACCTGGGCGTGGCCCCCAAGGAGCTGCGGGAACCGTTCGCCCGGCTGTTCACCCAGGGCATGATTCGCATGGGCGGATCGAAGATGTCGAAGTCCAAGGGCAACCTGGTGGCGCCGGCCAAGTACTTCGACACCGTCGGCGCCGACGCCCTGCGCCTGTTCCACCTGTTCGTGGGCCCGCCGGCGGACGACGTCGACTGGAGTGAGCAGACCGACGAGGTCATCGACGGTTGCGGCCGGTTCCTCAACCGGGTCTGGCGCCTGGCCACCGGCGAGGTGGCGACCGTGCCCGGGGACCAAGCCGCCGGCCGGCGACCTGGAGCGGGCCACCCACGCGCTGGTGGCCAAGGTGAGCGAGGACTACGACCGCTGGTCGTACAACACGGTGGTGGCGGCCTGCATGGAGTTCACCAACCTGCTGTACAAGCACGTCCAGGCCGGCGGTGCGGTGGAAGAGGCGGTCGACACGCTGCTCCTGCTCATGGCGCCGATGGCCCCCCACGCCACCGCCGAACTCTGGGAGCGCCGGCACGCCGGCGAGCACATCCATACCCAGTCGTGGCCGGCGTTCGACCCGGCCCTGGCCTCGGCGCTGACCGAGATCATGGTCGTGCAGGTCAACGGCAAGGTTCGCGACCGCATCGAGGTCGACGCCGGCGTCGACGAGGCGGAAATGGAGCGGCTGGCGCTGGCCTCGCTCAAGGTCCAGTCCGCCCTGGAAGGCGGCGAGCCCCGCAAGGTCATCGCCCGCCCGCCGCGGTTGGTCAACATCGTCCGTTAGCGGTACGTGCTCACCGAGCAGACGGCGCCCGGGAGTCGGGAATGATCGCGAGGCGAACCTCGGAACCAAATCGTGCGGCGCGACCTGTACCCGTCCACCGAGCGCCTCCTCTGCTCGGGCGTCGATCGAGTCCGCGTCTTCGACCGTGAAGGCGACGCTCCAATGCGGGGTCTCGGGGCCGCCCAGGAGCACTCGCCCGCCGGCCTCGGCCACCCGAGCGGCGCCGGCGTCGGCGCTTTCAACACCGATCTCGGTGTTCGACGCCGGCGCATCAGTCGACGGTCGCGCCAGCGGGAAGCTCGGCCCTTACCGCATCGAGCCCATCAGCGACGGCTTTGTCGGTCCCTTCGAGGGTCAACACCAGCACGACTGATTCCGCCGGGGCGTCGGGGTCGTCGGCGCGGTTCGCCGACCTCAGCTCGATGCCGGCGGTCTCGGCGAGCAGGGCCGCGGCCTGCACAGCGAAGGCGGACGGGCCGCGATAGGTCACCTCGTGCGTGGTCACGCCGACACCTTCGCGCAGGGAACAGCCGTTGTGAGGGGAACAGGAATAATGTGCCCGCCCATGCGCAGAGCCCTCGCCGTGACCGTCCTCATCCTCTCGTCCCTGCTCTCTGCAGGTGTCGGCCCGGCCTCGGCGGCGACGGCGACGACGACCACCTTGTCCATCACCCCGCCGTCGCCGGCCGTGGTCGGCCAGCCGGTGACCTTTACGGTCAAGGTGACCTCCGCTACGGGCGCCATCCCCGTCGGTCCGGTCACCATCAACACCGCCGGGTGCTCGAACCCCCCCTCCCACACCGGCAACCTCGACGCCACGGGATCTGCGGTGATCACTGCCGCCGCCGCCGGCCCGTTCAGCTACAACTACACCGCCTGCTACCACCCAGCCCCCGGAAGCCCCTTCGCCCAGAGCGGCTCGGCGTCGCAGCCGTACTCGGTGATCCTCAACCCGACGACGACCACCCTGTCCATCACCCCGCCGTCGCCGGCCGTGGTCGGCCAGCCGGTGACCTTTACGGTCAAGGTGACCTCCGCTACGGGCGCCGTCCCCGTCGGTCCGGTCACCATCAACACCGCCGGGTGCTCGAACCCCCCCTCCCACACCGGCAACCTCGACGCCACGGGATCTGCGGTGATCACTGCCGCCGCCGCCGGCCCGTTCAGCTACAACTACACCGCCTGCTACCACCCAGCCCCCGGCAGCCCCTTCGCCCAGAGTGGCTCGGCGTCGCAGCCGTACTCGGTGATCCTCAACCCGACCACGACCAGCCTGTCCATCACCCCGCCGTCGCCGGCCGTGGTCGGCCAGCCGGTGACGTTTACGGTCAAGGTGACCTCCGCTACGGGCGCCATCCCCGTCGGTTCGGTCACCATCAACACCGCCGGCTGCTCGAACCCGCCGTCGCACTTCGGCAACCTCGACGCCACCGGAACCGCGGTCATCACTGCGGCCGCCAGCGGACCGTTCCAGTACAACTACGTCGCCTGCTTCCACCCCGACCTCGGCGCGCCGTTCGAACCGAGCGGATCGGCGTCCCAGCCCTACTCGGTCGTCGCGAAGGCCAGCCCGACCATCTCGACCAAGGCGTCGGCAGGCGGCCCTGTCGGCACCCCGGTGCGTGACGTCGCGTCCCTCGCCGGCGGCACGAACCCGACGGGAACGGTGACGTTCCGCTTGTTCAGCGACAACGCCTGCAAAACGCAGGTCTTCACCTCGACCAACGCCGTGGCAAGCGGGTCGGCGACGTCGGGATGGTTCACGCCGGCGGGCGAGGGCACCTACTACTGGACGGCCGTCTACAGCGGCGATGCGACCAACAACGCCGCCACCTCACCGTGCAACGCTCCGGACGAGTCGGTAGTGATCACCGCCTTCGCCCCGCCGCCGTTCACCCGAGCCATCAACGGGGACTTCCCCGGTCCCCTCACGGTGAACGCCGGCGAAAGCGTGTTCATCAACGGGGCCAGGGTCGTCGGCCCGGTCACTGTCAATCCGGGCGGCAGCCTGACCGTAGTCAACGCCCAGATCAGCCGCGGCATCGTCGTCAACGCTCCCCGCTTCCTGAGCCTCTGCGGAACGCAGGTCTCGGGGCCGGCGCCGGGCCAGGCCCTCAGCGTCAGCAATGCTGCAGTGCCGATCCGCGTCGGTGACCCTGCCGCCGGGTGCGCCGGCAACCGGTTCGCCGGCCAGGTCGCCTTCACCGCCAACCAGGCGGTGGCCTTCGGCGCCAACACGGTCTCGCACAACGCGACTGTTACCGATGGTGGCCCGGGCGCCACGGTCCTCAAGGCCAACACCGTCTTCGGCACCCTCGGCTGCACCGGGAACAACCCGGCGCCGACCAACGCCGGCCAGGTCAACACTGCCGGCGCCAAGTCAGGCCAGTGCGCCGGCCTGTAGCTTGCCACCATGTCTGACGAGCGTGACATTGAACGCGCCTACTCCAACGCCGAAACCGCGGCCAAGCTCCGCCGCCTGGCCGATGCCATCGAGAGTGCGAAGCCCTTCCGCATCCAGATCGCAGGCGAGCGCATCCACGTACCGAAGCGGGCTCGGTTCAGCATCGAGCACGAGCGGAGCTCCGACGAGGAGGAGATCGAGTTCCAGCTCACCTGGGAGCTGGCCGACGTTCCTGCCGAGGACGCCGACGAGCAGACCGTCGAGCTGTAGCCCGAGCTGTGACCGAACCGTGGGAGCAGCGGTTCCGGGCCGCCTCCGTCACCTTTCCCCACTGGGCCCGCCACGCGCCTGAGCGCCTCGTCCACTCCTCGAACGAGAGCGGAGCGTGGCAGGTCTACGCGTGGGACCGCTCGACCGGCACCCGGCGCCAGGTCACCGACGACCCCATCGGCGTGCTGGGCGGGGCGGCCACGCCCGACGGCGCCGGCGTGGTGTGGTTCCACGATGTCACCGGCGACGAAGTCGGCCACTGGCGGGTGGCTTCCTTCGACGGAGGCGACCCCCAGCCGCTGGTTCCCGGTGTGCCCGACGCCTGGTCCTCTGGACTGTGCCTCGGCGACGGCCTGGTCGTCGCCGGCACCGCCGCCGACGACGGTTACTCCGTCTTCGTGGCCGAGGGCGGCGCCCCAGCGCGCCTGATCCACCACCACGCCGAGCCAGTCGACGTCGCCAGCCTCTCCCGTGACTCCCGCCTGCTGGCGCTGGCCCACGCCGAGCACGGCGACACCATGCACATGGCCGTACGGGTGGTTGACGCCCGCACCGGGGCCGTCCGGGGCGACCAGTGGGACGGGCCGGGGCTGGGCCTCGGCGTCGCCGGGTGGTCGCCTCTCCCCGGCGACCAGCGGCTGGCGCTGAGCCAGGAGCGTGACGGCCTCCAGCGGCCGGCGATCTGGGACCTGGTCACTGGCCGGCGCCGGGACTATGCGCTCGACCTGCCCGGCGACGTGGAGATCGAGGACTGGTCGCCCGACGCCGGCTCCCTCCTGCTGACCCACGACCACGAGGGCCGCAGCCAGCTGCATCGGCTGGACCTGGACTCCGGCGCGGTGAGGCCCATCGACCACCCGCCCGGCACGATCTCCGGCGCCGGCGTGCGGCCCGACGGCGAGATCTGGTTCCGGCTGGCCAGTGGGGCGTCGCCGGCCACCGTGCGCACGCTCGCCGGCGACGAGGTGCTGGCCCCGCCGGGGGAGCGGGCGCCGGCCGGGCAGCCGTTCCGGTCGTGGTACTTCACCAACGCGGACGGCCAGCGCATCCACGGCTTCGTGGCCACGCCGGCCGGCGACGGCCCTCACCCAGTGGTGATGCTCGTCCACGGCGGCCCCACGTGGGCCTACTCGGACACGTTCATGCCCGACGTCCAAGCCTTCGTCGACCACGGGGTCGCCGTGGCCATGGTCAACTACCGCGGCTCGACCGGCTACGGCAGCGCCTTTCGCGACGCCCTCATCGGCAACCCGGGCTTCCCCGAAGTGGCCGACGTCGTCGCCGGCCTCGACTCACTGGTGCTGCAGGGGATCGTCGACTCGAACCGGGCGGCGGTCGCCGGCGGGTCGTGGGGCGGCTACATCACGTTGCTGGCGCTGGGCCTCCACCCAGCGCGCTGGGTGGCAGCGACCGCCGCAGTGCCGGTGGCTGACTACGTCACCGCCTTCCGCGACGAGGCGCCGTCGCTCCAGGCCTTCGACCGCACGCTCTTCGGCGGTTCGCCGGATGAGGTCGGCGAGCTGTACGTGGAGCGCTCACCGCTGACCTATGTGGACCGGGTGGCGGCGCCGGTGCTGGTCATCGCCGGCGACAACGACAGCCGGTGCCCGATCCAGCAGGTGCTGAACTACGTCGAGGCGATGAAGGCCCGGGGCGGCACCGTCGAGCTCTACCGGTTCGACGCCGGCCACGGGTCGATGGTGATCGACGAACGGGTGCGCCAGATGCGCGCCGAACTCGACTTCTTGATCCCGCGTTTGCTGTCCTAAAGATCGGAGTCTTGGGGTCGACCTGGCGGTCGACCGCTTATCCCTGTTCGCCCTTGAGGAAGCGCTCGACCTCGGCGGCCAGCTCGTCGCCGGTGGGGAGGATGCCCCACCCCGCCTCAGTGGCCTCCTCTTGGCCGGCGCCCTCACCCTCGCCGGCCTCGGCCGGGTCGGCGTCGATCTGGGCCTCGAGCTGGCGGACCAGGGCGGCGTGCTGGATGCTGTTGGCGGTGACCTCGTCGAGGTGCTGGCGGGTGGCCGCCGCCGCCTCGGCCAGCTCGGGTGACGCCACCTCGATCCCGGCTACCTTGGCCAAGCCGTCGAGGAGCTGGAGGCTCGCCGGCGGGTAGGGCATGGCCGCCGCGTAGTGCGGCACCCGTGCCCAGATGGCCACGGTGGGGATATCCAGATGGTTGAGCCGGCGCTCGATGGCGGCCACCACGCCCGCCGGCACCCGCACCTCGCCTGACACCACACCCAACTGGTTTGCCAGCTCCGCGGTGGTGGCGGTGGCCGCCAGCCGGCTGGTCCGGGTGTGGGGGACACCGGCGGGGAAGGCGCCCAGGCCCACGGCCAGGCGGACGCCGAACATGGCGGCCAGCTCGCCGATGGCGTCGGCGAAGGCGCGCCACTCGTGGTCGGGCTCCGGGCCGGCGAGGATCAGTACGGCGTGGCCCTCAGCGTCGTGGGCGGCCAGCAGCTCCAGGCTGGGCCAGACCAGGTCCGTGTAGACGCCATCGAGCATGTGGGAGACCGGCCGGCGCGAGCGGTGGTCGAGCAGGCGGTCGACGTCGAAGGACGCCACGACCTCGGTCTCCAGCGCGACCAGCATGGCCCCGACGGCGCCGGCGCCGCCCAGGCCGGCGTCGATCCAGCCCTCGGGCGCCATGACGAGCACCGGGCTCTCCAGCTCAGGCCGGGACCGCAGCTCGTACATGGCTCTCACGGTAGCCGGGGGCTCGTGGTTGACTACTTCCGATGACCGACGTCACTGATGCCACCTTCCAGCGCGACGTCCTCGACCGCTCGGTCGAGGTCCCCGTCGTGGTCGACCTGTGGGCCGAGTGGTGCGGCCCGTGCCGCACGCTGGGCCCCATCCTGGAGCGGGTCGTCGCCGAGACCGGGGGAACGGTGGCGCTGGCCAAGGTCGACATCGACTCGAATCCTCAGGTCGCGGCCGCGTTCCAGGTCCAGTCGATCCCGGCCGTATTCGCCATCTCCGAGGGCAAGGTGGTGGACTCCTTCATCGGCGCCCTGCCCGAGCCCTCCGTCCGTGCGTTCGTCGCCAAGCTGGCGTCGCCGGAGTCGGAGGCCGACCGGCTGGCGGCCAGGGGCGACGAGCTGTCGTTGCGGGCCGCGTTGGAGCTGGAGCACGACCACCCGGCGGCCGTCGTGGCCCTCGCCGAGCTGCTCGCCGGCCGCGGGGAGGGCGACGAGGCTCTGGCTCTCCTGACCCGGGTTCCGGAGACGGTCGAAACCCGGCGGGTGGCGGCGCTGTCCCGGGTGGGCGACGCAGCGGACACCGATGTCACCGGGCGGCTGGACGGCCTGCTCGAGCGGGTCAAGGAGGATGAGGACGCCCGGCGGGAGTACGTCGACCTGCTGGAGATGCTGGGCGCCGAGGACCCCCGCACCCCGCAGTACCGGCGGGCGCTGGCGTCGCGCCTGTACTGATGCGGCTCCGGCGCCATGGCGACCACTGGTTGCTGGTCGGCGGGCCGGTGCCGCCCGGCTCGGCCGCCATCACCCTCGGGCCGGTCGTCTCGGTGCGCCGGCGTTACGCCGACAATGCTCGCTTGCTCCGCCACGAGGCCGAGCACGTGCGCCAGTGGCGGGAGCTCGGCGCGGTCGGTTTCCTCCGCCAATACCTCGGCGCCTATTTCCGCTGGCGCCGGCAGGGGTTCGGGCACCAGGCCGCCTATCGGCTGATCCCCCTGGAGGTGGAGGCGGAGGCCGCCGCAGAGTGCTTCGCGTCAGGCCCTGGCGATGGAGGCCCGCAGCCTCTACGCTGACCGTGCACGCGCCGCCCCGCTCAGGGGCCGCTCGGGCCCTGGCGCTTTCCCTCCTGAACGGTCCTTCTCCGTGGGGGTTCGCGCCCGATGGCCGATCTGCTGCAACCTCTGCCGGTCCAGTCCTGGCCCGACCGGCTTGCCCTCCTCCGCAACCAGCCGTGGTTCCGGCCCGTTGCGGCCGGCGCCGGCGCCCTGCTGGCGGTGGGTGTCCTGGTGGCCGTGGGGCTGTCTTTCCTCGGTGCCGCCTCGCCGGCGCCGAAGCTGACGCTGCCGCAGGCCCAGCCGGGGTCGTCGCCGGTCGACGGGTCGACGGCGACCGTGCCGACCGGGGCGGCGGCGTTGGAAACATCTCCGCTCACGGTCACCGTCCACGTGGCCGGCCAGGTGGCCAATCCTGGCGTCTACGCGGTGCCGGCCGGCGGCCGGGTGGCCGACGCGGTCATCGCCGCCGGGGGCACCGCTGCCGAGGCCGACGTCGAGCAGCTCAACCTGGCCGCCCGCCTGTCGGACGGCGAGCGGATCTACGTGCCCAAGAAGGGCGAGGCGGCGCCCGCGGTCCATGGGCCGGCACCGGCGGTGGGCGGGGCCAAGCCCGGAGGCACGCCGGCCGGTCCCGTCGACCTCAACACCGCCACCGCTGAGCAGTTGGAGGCCCTTCCCGGCGTGGGCCCGGCCACCAGCAAGGCCATCCTCGCCTACCGGTCGAGCCACGGCCGGTTCCGCTCCGTCACCGAACTGATGGAGGTCCCGGGGATCGGCCCGGCCAAGCTCGAAGCACTGCGGCCGCTGGTCAGGGTCTGATGGGCGACCGGGCGGTGGTTGCGTTGGCGCTTGCCGCCGGCGCCGGCGCGTGGGCGGCCCGGCCGCTGCCGCTCCTGCCGGTGGTCGTGCTGGTCGCCGTGGCTCTGGCGCGGCGCCGGCCGGCGCTGCTGATGGTGGCGGTCGCCCTGGCGGCGTCCGCCCTCGGCGCCCGGTCGTGGGACGGCCTCCACCCGCCGGCGCTCGGGCAGTGGTCGGGCGTGGCCACGCTCGTGGGCGACCCGGCGGAGGTGGCCGGCGCGCTGCGGGCCGACGTCCGCATCGGCGGCAAGCGGGTCGAGGCGTGGGCTCGCGGTACCTCCGCCCGGGCCCTGCGGGAGCGGCTGTCGGGCGAGCGGGTACACCTGCGCGGCCTGCTGTCGCCCGTCCCGGCCGACGCCCGCCAGCGCCTGGCCCGCCGGCACGTGGCCGCCCGCATGACGGTGCAAGGGGCGTCGCTGGCGTCGGCCGGTGACGTGCCCAGCCGGCTGGCCAACGGCCTGCGCCGCACGCTGCTCCGGGGCGCCGAGGTCCTGGCGCCGGGTCCTCGGGCGCTGTACGCCGGCTTCGTCCTCGGTGACGACCGCGACCAGCGTCCCGAGGTGACGGACGACTTCCGTGCCTCGGGCCTCTCCCATCTGTTGGTCGTGTCGGGTTCGAACGTCGCGTTCGTGCTGGCGCTGCTGGGCCCGTTCCTCGGCCGCCTGCGCCTCGGCGGGCGCCTGGCCGGCGGCCTGGCGGTGCTCGTGCTGTTCGGGATCCTCACCAGGTGGGAGCCCTCGGTGTTGCGCGCCGTCGCCATGGCCGCCCTCACCCTGCTGGCCGTCGCGCTGGGTCGGCCGGCATCGACGTTGCGGGTGCTGAGCCTGGCGGTGACCGGGCTGATCCTCGTCGACCCGCTACTCGTCCACTCGCTGGGCTTCCTGCTCTCCGTCGGCGCCTGCGCCGGCATCGCCCTGTTCAGCGCCCGGCTGACCGCCCGCCTGCCGGGGCCGCGCCCGTTGGCCAACGCGCTGGCGGTCACGCTCGCCGCCCAGGTGGGGGTGACGCCGATCCTGGTGCCGGTGTTCGGCGGGCTGCCCGTCGCCTCCCTTCCAGCCAACCTGCTGGGTACACCGGTGGCCGGTCCCCTGATGATGTGGGGGATGGCCGCCGGCCTCGTCGCCGGTTGGTCGGGCGAGACGATGGCCCAACTCATCCACCTCCCAACCGGGCTCATGATCCGCTGGGTCGCAGGCGTGGCCCATTGGGGAGCGGCGGCGCCGCTGGGGCAGCTGCGCGTGGCGCACGTCGCCGGCCTGGCCGTCGCCCTCGGCGCCGTGGCCGTGGCCTCGCGCCGGCGGCGGCGAGGCACCGTGGTCGCCGCCTGGGTGGCGGCCGCCGCCGTCGTGCTGGCGCCGGCGGTGGCCGTCCTCCGGCCGGCAGCGATCGACGGCCGCAGCGTCGTCCCCGGCGCCCGCCTGTGGAGGTCGGCCGGCGCCAGCGTCCTCGTTGTCGACGACCTCCGGGCCTCGCCCGAAGCCCTGCTCTCGAGCTTGCACCAGGCCGACGTCCGGGCCCTCGACGTGCTGGTCGTCACCCGTCCCGGTCCCGCCGCCGCCTCCGACGTGCGCGCACTCCTCAGCCGCTTCCCGCCTCGCCTCGTGCTGGCGCCGGCAGGACATCGCTTGCCGGGTGAGGTCGTCGTTCCGCCGGCGGGCAGCGCGGTGACCGCCGGCGGCCTGGCCGTCCGCGTCGGCCGCGACGGTCTCCGGCTGGCGGTGACGGTGGATGGCGCGTGACACCCCGGCGACGGGCCCCCGGCCCCTCTGTGCTGATTCCAGGACTAGCCTCTGGGTCGCGATGGTGCCCCAGCCGGATACACCGCGCGCTCGGGATGCCGGACGGCTGGTGCTGGCTCTCGCCGTTGGGGCCGTCCTCCTCGTGATCGTCTCGGCTCGAGGCGTGGCGGGCCTCTACACCGACTACCTCTGGTTCTCGTCGCTGGACTTCACCAGCGTGTGGTCGGGAGTTCTCCTGACGAAGCTGGGCCTCGCCTTCACGTTCAGCGCCGGCCTCTTCCTCCTGTGTTGGGGCAACCTGCTCCTGGCTCAGCGCCTGGCCCCACCCGTGCGCCCCGTTGGCCCCGAGGAGAACTCCCTCGCCGAGTTCCACAGGGTCCTCGACCGCCGCCCGGGGGCGTTCCGGGCGGGCGTGGCGCTGTTCCTGGCGCTGATCTTCGGTACGGGCGCCGCCGGCCGCTGGAACGAGTGGATCCTGTTCCGCAACAGTGTTTCCTTCGGTGCCGAGGACCCTCTGTTCGAGCGCGACGTCGGCTTCTATGTCTTTCAGCTGCCGTTCCTTTCCTACCTGGCCAACGCGCTCTTCGCGTTCCTGGTCGTCGTTGTGATCGTGACTGCCGCGGCCCACTACATCAACGGCGGGATCCGCGTCCAAGTCCCCGGCCGGTATGTGGCCCAAAAGGTAAAGGTCCACCTGTCCGTCCTCTTCGCGGCCATCGCCCTGGTCAAGGCGGGCAACTACTACCTCGACCGCTTCGAGCTGGTGTTCTCCACCCGGGGGGCGGTCCAGGGCGCCACCTACACCGACGTCAACGCCCAGCTACCCGCCTTTCACCTGCTGATCGCCATCTCGCTCCTCGCGGCCGGGCTGTTCCTGGTGAACATCCGCCAGCGAGGGTGGGCGCTGCCGGTGACGGCTGTCGGGCTGTGGGTCCTCGTCGCTGCGGTCGCGGGAACGGCCTACCCAGCGCTCGTCCAACGCTTCCGGGTGGAGCCGGCCGAGTCCACGCGCGAAGTTGAGTTCATCCAGCGCAACATCGACGCCACGCGCGTCGCTGTCGGCCTACAGGACGTCGACGTCAGGCCGTTCGCCTACGACGAGATACTCGGCGCCGACGCGCTGGACCGCAACGCCGAGACCGTGCGCAACATCCGTCTTTGGGACCCGCAGGTCCTCCAGCGCACCTACCAACGTCTGCAGGAGGTCCGTACCTTCTACCGCTTCACCGACGTCGACGTCGACCGCTACCAGGTCGGGAACGACACGACGCAGATCGTGCTCTCGGCCCGCGAGCTCAATCCCGGCAGCCTGCCGTCGGACACATGGGAGAACCGGCACCTGGCCTTCACCCATGGGTACGGCGCGGTGTTGTCGCCTGCGAACTCGGTGACCGCCGACGGTCAGCCCGACTTCCTCGTGAAGAACATCCCGCCTCAGGGTGATCCGCCGATCACCGAGCCCCGCCTCTACCACGGCGAGGCCATCGGCGGCTACGGGATCGTGAACACCGGCAGGGACGAGATCGACTACGTGCGGGAGGACGGGACCGCAGTCACCAACCGGTACGACGGCGAAGGCGGCGTGGGCATCGGCACGGTTCCTCGCCGTCTGGCCTTCGCCTTGCGGTTCGGCGACGTGAACCCACTGATCTCCGGCTTCATGACGCCGGAATCGCGGATCCTCTACATTCGCGACATCCGGGAGCGGGTGCGGACAATCGCCCCGTTCCTCCACTACGACCGTGACCCGTACCCGGTCGTCCTCGACGGACGCATCGTCTGGCTGCTGGACGCCTACACGACCACCAACCAGTACCCGTACGCACAGCAGACCGACACCAATCGGGTCGTGGCGGGGAGTGGGTTAAACCACGCGTTCAACTACGTGCGCAATTCGGTCAAGGTGGCGATCGACGCGTACGACGGCGATGCCACCTTCTACATCGTCGACGCCGACGATCCCATCGCCGCCGCCTACGCCAAGGCCTTCCCCAAGCTGTTCGCCACGGAGGAGCCTACCGCCGAGCTGCGGGCGCACTTCCGCTACCCGGAGGACCTGTTCCGGGTCCAGACGAACATGTGGGGGCGCTACCACATCAGCGAGGCCGACCAGTTCTATTCCCAGTCCGACCGCTGGAACATCGCCCAGGATCCGGGCTCGGCCGGGGCGACGGCACCCTCGGCCGCTCCGGTGCCCGCAGGCAGCCCGATGGGCAGTCCCAGGGAGGGTCGCATGGACCCGTACTACCTGTTGATGCGGCTGCCCGGCGAGCCTCGGGCCGAATTCCTGATCCTCCAGCCCTTCGTTCCGTTCTCCGACGACGACTCGAGGCGGGAGCTGTCGGCCTTCATGGTCGCCAAGTCCGATCCAACCGAGTACGGGAAACTCGAAGTCTTCGTCATGCCGAGGGACCGCCAGGTCGACGGGCCGGCCATCGTCAACGCCCGGATCAACCAGGAGCCGGAGGTCTCATCGCTCATCACCCTTCTCAGCAGGGCCGGCTCCGAAGTGCTCCTCGGGAACCTCGTCATCATCCCGATCGAGCAGTCTCTGATCTATATCCGTCCTCTGTACGTGCAGGCCACGGGCGCCAATGCGGTCCCCGAGCTCAAGAAGGTCATCGTGGCCTTCGGTGGCCGCATCGCCATCCGGGACACCCTCCAGCAAGCGTTGGTGGCGATCTTCGGTGCCGCGCCCCCCACGCTGGAGGAGGGCCCGACCGGCGGGCCCGACCCAGCATCGCCGGGTACGCCCGGTACGCCGGTGCTCACCGACGAGGTGCGTCGGCTGCTCGACGAGGCGGGACGGGCGTTCGCTGATGCCGACGCCGCCCTCCGCAATGGTGACCCGGTGGCGTTCGCCACCAAGGTGCAGGAAGGCCGGCAGGCCTTCGAACGGGCCCGCCAGGCAGCCGGCCGAGCTGTGACAGAGCCGACAGCGGCTTCCGCCCCGCCGAGCTGAGGTCCGGTCTCGGGAGCCCGAGGGATGATCATCATTGGGCGAGATGCCCGCCGCCAACTGCTCGAGCTCGTAGCGGAGCCCGACGCCCGGCAGTGGCGTCTCTTGATCGTCGTCACGGTGCAATCCTGTCAGTCCTGAGCCGGGACGGGGGTGTGCGCGGCTGGGGGCGCCTTCTCCCGACCGCCGGCGGCCTGACCCTCACCGCTGAGGCCGATCACCAGGGGACGGGGTCGCGCTCGTCGAGCTCCTCGTCGGTGCCGAAGAGGTCGTCGAGGCTCTGATCGGCGCGGAGATCCGAACCGTCGAGCTCCGGTGTGGCCGCCTCCTCGGGCTTGGCCCAGTCGGTCCTGCGGGCGATGGCGATCGCCGCGGCGAGCAACACCAAGGCGATGCCGACGCCCGGCAGGATCCGGCTGGCGTCGTAGGTGGCGCCCGGACCGCGTGCGAACCGGACCAGCGTGATCGGTGCGACCGCGAAGCCGTCGCCGACGAGCACGGAGATCCCGCACGCCCGTCGTGGCCCGCACCGCGCGGCATCGGCCCCGAGCCGGCCGGCGGCCACCGTGAACGTGGTCCGGCCGGCGCCGCCGGCGTCGACCGTGAACCGCGATGCCGGTTGCGGACCGCCACAGCGCCTGGCGTCGTACAGCTCGGGCGGCGCGCAGAGCACGGCCGTGGCCGTCGCACCGGGCGGGAACCCTGACACGATGACATCGACGGTCTGACCATCGGCGATCGGCGTCGCCGGCTCGATGCGGACCTGGCCGGTGTGCAGCGTGTCGACCAGGACGGTCTGCACGGACGTGCGCTCGGCGGAGTCGTCGCCGTTCACGCGGAGGAGGCAGGTCGGCTGGCCGGCGCGGCAGCCTCCCGGCGCGATGTCGGCCCGGATGGCGAACTGGAAATCCGCCCGCCCGTCAGCGTCGAACTGGACGGGCGAGCGCTCGCCGCACGCGGTCTGGCGGCCGAGCTCGACGACGCACTGCTGGGCCGAACCTCGCTCGTGCCAGCCGAAGCCGTCGGCCTGCACGCGCACCACGCCGTCCGGCGCCAGCCCGCTCACCGGCAGGTACGGCTGGAAGCTGTCCTCGTTGCCGGCGTGGAGAATGACGACCGGCGGGGATGCCGCGGGGCGCAGCACCCGGGCGGGTGGCGGTCGTGACGTGCCCTCTGTCCTGGGAAGGTCGGGGGCGTTCGGCACCGTGGTTGGCCCGTGCTCGTGCTCCTGACCGGAGAAGAACATGCCGCCCACGCCCGTGACCATCACCGCCAGCACCACGACGCCGACGACCAGCACCACCGGCGCCGAGAGGGTGGCGAGGAACCCGGTCCGTTCCCGGCGAGCAACGTCGCCGAGCACGCCGGCACCGAGCAGGCCGGCGCCGGCGGCGACGAGCAGCACGACGACGAGGAGGACGATAAGGATCACGGCACGGGCGCCGGGGGCACCGGGGGGGGAGTCGAGGGTGTCTCCTGGTCGAGCCGCCGGTTGAGGGTGAGCAGCCGGCCCATGACCGGGAGGGCGATCAGGTTGAGGCCGTGGAGCACCCCGAGGATCAGGAGTATCCCGCCGATGCGGGCCACCTCGTGCTGGAGCTGCGCGCCCCCGACGGTCTCCTCCCAGCCCCCCTTGAGCTGGAAGCTCACGGTGAACAGGACGTAGGAGAAGAAGATCAGGTAGTAGGCGATGTCGGTGAGCACGATGAAGCTCTTGCCGGTGCGGGGATTGGCCCGGAAGACGTCGGCCGCGTAGCTCTTGCCGAACCGCTTGATGAGGGGGCCGAGCCAGAGGGCGACGGCGACGAGCAGCACGTTGGTGAACAGTTCGAGGACCCACCAGTCCATGAGCAACTCTCCTTGTCGATAGTCGGTGAAGGCGAAGACGAGTGCAGCGACGGCGCCGGCCACGCACGCGCCGATGGCGTACAGGCGACGGTGCTGGCGGCGGATGCGCTGGTCGTCGGCGATGCTGAGCCGGACGCGCGCGAACAGGTCGTCGCTCTCGTCGAGGGCGTGGGTTCCCTCGAGCAGGGCGTCCTGCAGGCGCTGTTCGATGAGGCTCATGCCGTGTCCGCCCGCATGTCGCCGAGGCGGGTCTCCATGGCGGCGAGGCCCCGTTGGAGATGGGTCTTGACCGAGTTGCGCGAGATGGCAAGCGTGACGGCGATGTCGTCGATGCCGAGCTCCTGGTAGTAGCGCAGCACCAGGCAGTCACGCTGGCGGTGGGGAAGGTCGCGCAACACCTCGAGGACCTGGCGCTGATCGTCGCGCAGCACGAGCTCGTCGACCTCCTCCGCCCTTTCGTCCTCCAGCGGGAGGCGGTGCCGTAGGGAGACCAGCCCGCGGCGGTTGTGGTCGCGGGCCAGGTTCAGCACGATCGACCGCAGGTACGCCGGAGCTTTGCGCTCATCCTGGATCCGGCTCGCCGATCGGGCCAGGCGAATGAATGCCTCCTGCACAAGGTCCTCCGCCGCGTTGCGATCATCCACGAACAGCCGGGCCAGGCGGACCAACGATCGGCCCTCGGTCTCGAACAGCTCGACGAGCAGCCGGTCGAGGTCGGCGGCGACGGCCGCCGGGCGCACGGGGACGGTGCCGAGCCCGAGCGTGGCGGGAACCTCGACCATCCACGCCAGTGCACCGAGAGCCATCGGTCCTACTGACGTGCTGGTGGCGGCCCCCGGGTGACACGCGGCGTGAAGTGCTTCGGCGATCCGTTCGCCGATCGAGGGCGCCGTCACAGATGGAGACTACGGCGGCCGACGATTTTTGGCGGGGACGGCGCCAGCTGTCACCCGGGGCGCGGGATGGGCCGTCTGTAGGTGCACCGTGAGCGGAACCGCCGCAGCGGCCAAGGAGAAGACCATGACCACACAGGGCGCCCGGGTTTCCGGGCGGGTACGGAGGTCACTCGTGGCCATGGGCGCGCTGGTCGCAGTCCTGGCTCCCGGCTCACCGGCGGACGCAGCGACCAGCGTCGGACGGTTCGCAACCCTGCCGGCGGGCGAGGCGCTCGGGCTCGAAGTCCATGGCGTCGCCGTCGTGCGGCGGACATCGAGCGGCACGTCGGGCACGGCGATCTTCCGGGGGCTCCAGCCGGGGCTGGTGTACGCCGCCCACCTCCACAACCAGCCGTGCGCGCTGGGGCTCGGCGGGACGCACTACAAGGATGATCCCTCCGGCATCGGTGCGCCGCCGAACGAGCTGTGGTTGTCGTCGTCCCGCGACCCGTTCGCGGGCGTGACGGCGAACCGGGGCGGCGTCGCCAGAGGGACCGGCTCCGTGGCCTGGGTGGCCCGCCCGGAAGCCCAGTCCGTCGTCATCCACCAGGTCGTGCCGGCGACCGGAACCTCTGGCGGTCCGAAGGTCGCCTGCGCCGACCTCGAGTAGCCGACTCTCTGACGGAGGGTACGGTGCCGGCATGGTGAGCGTGGACGAAGCGGCGGCCATGGCGACGGCCCTTCCCGAGGTCACGGAGGGGCAGCACCACGGCCGTCGCTCGTGGAACGTCGGTAAGAAGACCTTCGCCTGGGAGCGGAAGTTCAGCAAGGCGGACATCAAGCGGTTCGGCGGGGCGACGCCGCCGAGCGACCCGATCCTGGCCCTGCGGGTGGGGGACCTGGACGAGAAGGAGGCGGTGCTGGCCGCCGGCACGAAGGGGGTCTTCACCATCCCCCATTTCGACGGCTACGCCGCAGTGCTCGTCGAGCTGGGCGTGGTGGGCAAGCGGGCGTTGCGGGAGCTGATCGTCGACGCATGGCTGGCGTCGGCGCCCGCAGCGCTCGCGGATGACTACGTGGCCGAGCACCCGCCGCGCTGAGCCGATCAGCAGCCGGTCTGGACCTTCAGGGCTCGGAGGTCGGGGTGGTCGATGACCGCCAGCGCCTGGTTCAGGAGGGCGCACTGCTCGGCGGTCGCCCTGCTGCCGCCACCAGAAGTCGACCCGCCACCGGGTGTGGACCCGCTGCCCGAGGTCGAGCCGCCGGAGGTCGAGCCCCCCGAGGAGGGTGCGCTCGGCTCCGCCGGCGTGGTGGCGCCGCCGGCACCTGCCGCCGGCGTCGAGCCGCCGGTCGCAGCCGCCGATCCGCCGGCGGCCGGCGTCCCGCCGGTGGCCGTCTGCCCCGCCGGGCCGGTTCCCGGGCTGCCGGCCGAGCCGCCGGTCGCGCTGGCCGATCCCCCGCTTGCCCCGCCGGCACCGGTGGCCGACCCGCCCGCGGCGATGGCCGCACCCGGCGAGCCCGGTTGCCCGGGCGTCGCCCCGGGCGTGGTCGCCACCGACCCGTCGGCCGCGGCCGGCGTTCCTGTCGCCGGCGCATCGGCCTTGTCCGGCCCGTCGCCCCCGCCACCGCAGCCGGCCAGGAGCAGCGCCAGCGCCAGCGCCGCCGGCGCAACGGTGCGCCGGCCGAGCCTTCGAGTGGTCACCCGTACCACCGTAGGCGCGACGGGCGCCCTCTCAGGCATCAGTGCGAACTTCGGCGCCGTCCTGGCCCCAGCGGGTGTGGTAGCTGCCTTCCCTATCGACCCGCCGGTAGGTATGGGCCCCGAAGTAGTCGCGGAGGCCCTGGATGACGTTGGCGGGGCCCCGCTCCCGCCGGTAGCCGTCGTACCAGGACAGGGCGGAGGCGAACGCCGGCACCGGCACGCCCCGCTCGACGGCCACGTTGACGACCCGCCGCCAGGAGTCCTGGGCGTCGGCCACCGCATCCCGGAAGTAGTCGACGACGAGCAAGTTGGGCGTTTGCGGGTCGAGTGCGTAAGCCGCCCGGATGCGGTCGAGGAACTTGGCCCGGATGATGCAGCCGCCCCGCCAGATGGTGGCCATGGCGCCGAGGTCGATTCCCCACTTCTCGGCCTCCGACGCAGCGCTGATCTGGGCGAAGCCCTGGGCGTAGGCCACCACCTTCGAGGCGTACAGCGCCTGTTGCACATCGTCGACGAACGAGCGGCCGAGCGGCGGCGCCGACTCCGGCCGGGGGCCCGCGAGCCGCTGGGAGGCGATGCCTCGCTCGGCCCGCTGGGCCGACAGGGTGCGGGCGAAGACCGCCTCGGTGATGGCGGTCAGCGGGATTCCGAGCTCCAGCGCGTCCTGGGCTGTCCACCGCCCCGTGCCCTTCTGCTCGGCCTCGTCGACGATGACGTCGACGAGGGGCCGCCCCGTCGCCTCGTCGGTCTTGCCCAGGACGATGCCGGTGATCTGGATCAGGAAGGAATCGAGGTCGCCCTCGTTCCAGCCCTCGAACACGCCGGCCACCTCGGGTACCTCCATGCCGACGCAGTGGCGCAGGAGGTCGTAGGCCTCGGCGATGAGCTGGATGTCGGCGTACTCGATGCCGTTGTGGACCATCTTCACGTAGTGGCCGGCGCCGTCGGGGCCGACGTAGGCGCAGCACGGCGTGCCGTCGACCTGGGCGGCGATGGTGGTGAGCACATGCTCGACGTCCGCATACGCCTCACGGTCGCCGCCGGGCATGATGCTCGGTCCCTCGAGGGCGCCCTCCTCGCCGCCGGAGACGCCGGCGCCCAGGAACCGCAGCCCCCGATCGGCCATCGCCTTCGTCCGCCGCTGGGTGTCGCGGAAGTTGGAGTTTCCCCCGTCAATGATCGTGTCGCCCTGGTCGAGGTGCGGCGCCAGCTCCTCGATCACCGCATCGACGGCCGCCCCGGCCTTGACCATCACCATGATCGTCCGGGGGCGCTCGAGCGCGGCAACGAACTCCGGGACGGAACCGGCACCCGTGATCGGCCCCTCCCCGCCGTGGTCGGCCATGAAGCGCTCGGTCTTGCTCGCCGTCCGGTTGTGCACGGCGATGGGGATGTCGTGGTGGGCAACGTTGCGGGCCAGGTTGGCGCCCATCACCGCCAGCCCGGTCAGGCCGAAGTGGGTTCGGTCGGTCATGTGCTCTCCCGTCAGTCGCTGCGGTGACGAAGGTACCCAGCGGCTCCAGCCGGTGCGCCACCGGCACGAAGGCGACAGCGCGGAGGCGGCGACCAATCGGTCGGCGGGAAGCACGCCGAGCACCCGCAGCTTGAAGGCCTCGTCCACACGGGCCGGTGGACATTTCTCAGCTCAGGCGCCGGAACGCCTCCGCCCACGTCGGCCGCTTCTCCGAACCGCTCACCGTCCACCGGACGAACTGGCCGACCGGCGCAGGGGGAGGGATGCTCGACGCCAGGACTACGTACTCGTGGCCGGCGTCGAGAAGCTTCAGCGACTTCCAGGGCGACTTCAGGCGCTGGTGGGCGTCGCCGTCACGGCCCGCCGGTCGAAGGTGAGCGTGAGGAGGGCGACGATCGCCGTCGCAGCCACGACGAGGACGGCGATCCCACCGGCCACCGGATAGTCACCATGCTCGTCGACCTGTCCGACCCTTGCCTCGATGCCGGCGATCAGCACGGCGATGGCGGCGAGCTGCCCGGCCGCCAGCAGCGCCAGAGGCCGGCGCTGGGCCGGGTCGGCCGCGGCCGCCAGCAGAGCGAATCCGGCGCCGAGGACCGTCATCCACAGCGGCAGGGCCCAGGCGCCCACCAAGGCTGCGATCGCCCCCAGTGCGCTGACCGCCAGTCCGGCCATCCGCAGGCGGGGCCGGGCGCACCCACGGGTCGCTTCTGCTCCGAGCGCGACGCTGAGCGTGGCTGCCACAACCAGCGCCAACATGAAGACGGTGTACGGCATGTGCCAGTCGTCGCCGTAGTCGACAAAGCCGTCGATGATCCCCGTGACGCCCACGATCAGCCACGCGATCCCGGCGGCCAGCGTCATCCTTCGTGCTGCGCTCCTGCTCATCGCACCTCTCCTCGTCCTGGTCTGTCCCCCTACAGACGGACGGTGGGCTCAGCCGGGTGACAGCTCCTTTCGAACCGCCGGGGCCACCTCCCGGCCGTAGAGGTCGATGCAGGCCATCATCTGCTCGTGCGGCAGGGGGCCGGCGCTGTACTTCAGGTCGAAGCGGGACAGGCCCAGCTGGCGGGCGACGCGGACGATCTTGGCCGCCACCGTGGCCGGCGAGCCCACGAACAGGGCGCCGTCGGGCCCGGCGGTGAGGTCGAACTGCTGGCGGGTCATCGCCGGCCACCCCCGCTCCCGTCCGATGCGCGAGTGCATGGCCGAGTAGTGCGGCCACAGCTCCTCTCGGGCCTGCTCATCGGTGGCGGCCACGTGGCCGGGGCAGTGGGCGGCGACCGGGAGTGAGGGCTTGCCGAGCTGGGCGAGGGCCCGGTGGTAGAGGTCGACCAGCGGCCGAAAGCGCGCCGGTTCTCCGCCGATGATGGCCAGCGTCAGGGCCAGGCCGTGACGGGCGGCCCGCACCACGGACTCCGGGCTGCCGCCCACGCCGACTGACACCTTCAGCGGCGGCGACTCGACGGGCGGGTAGACCCGCTGGCCCTCCAGCGGCGGCCGGGTGCGGCCCGACCAGGTAATGGGGCCCTGTCCCAGGAGGGCGACGAACAGGTCGAGCTTTTCCTCGAAGAGCATCTCGTAGTCGTTGAGGGAGAAGCCGAAGAGCGGGAACGATTCGATGAACGATCCCCGCCCGAGAATGACTTCGGCCCGGCCGTTGGAGACGGCGTCGAGGGTCGAGAACCGCTGGAACACCCGGATGGGGTCGTCGGAGCTGAGCACGGTGACCGCCGATCCCAGCCGGATGCGCGTCGTGCGGCCGGCGATGGCGGCCAGTACCACGTCGGGCGCCGACACCGCGAAGTCGGGCCGGTGGTGCTCGCCGACGCCGATGCCGTCGATCCCCAGCCCGTCGGCCAGGACGGCTTCCTCCACAACGTTGCGGATGACCCGGGCGTGGGAGAGCGGCTGGCCGCCGGCGTCGAGCGTGATATCGCCGAAGGTGTCGAGACCGAGCTGGAAGTCGCTCACGTGCGGGTGAACGTCACCTTCTTCGTTCCGCTCGTGCACTCGTAGAACGCCTGGGGGAGGGGGTCCTGCACGCTGCGGACCCGCACGCACCGGTATCCCTGAACGGTGACCTCGGCCGGGCCGCCGGAGCTCGTCTGGCGGCCGGCGACGCGGACGAACGCCTCCGCTTCGGCACACGTGACGCCGGTGGCCTTGACGCTGCTGGCCGCGTCCTCGCTGTTGGGCGTGAAGGCGATGGTCTGGCAGTCCAGCGTCTGGGCCGTGGCCGCCCGGGTGGTGGTCGTCGCCCCGGCGCGGGCGGTGGTGGTGGTGCTGCCGGTGCCGCCGGCGACGGTTGTTGGGGTGGTGGTGGTCCCGCCCCCCAGGCCGGCGATCACGCCGCAGGCGATGCGGTCGCCGGCGTCGCCGGTGGCCGTGGTGGTGGCGTCGGGCTGGCGCACGTAGCGGGCGGGGACGTTGGCGTAGTTGTCGGGCAGCGCATGGACGATGACGGCCCGGCCGTCGGCGACCTGGAGGTCGCTCAGCCGGTACCGGTCAGTGGTGAAGCGAATCTCGGCCGACCGGTCGGCCATGACCAGGACGACGGGCTGGTCGCCGGCGTGGGTGGGATGGGCCTGCTCGCCGACCACCATGTGACCGCCGGCGGACGTGAATGGCGGTGCCCCCCGCTCGCACTTGCCCGTGGCGTGGATGTGGAATCCATGGAAGCCGGGGGGCAGGTTGGTGAGCCGGGCCTCGACCGCCACCCGGCCGCCCGCCTCGGTGAAGGTCACCCGACCCGCCGACGTGCCGTCGGTCGCGACCATGTCGGCGGTCACCGCCGGCGCTGGCGCCGCGGTGGTGACCGTGGTCTGGGCGGCGGGGGCGTCGTCGCCGTCGTCGCCGTCGCCACACGCGGCGAGGGTCAGTACCAGGGCGGCCAGGGACAACCAGCGGTTCGTTTTCACGGTGGAGACACTACGACCGCCGTAGGCTCCCGGGCCGTGACGGCGCCCCTTGGCCAGGTGTTCGCCGAGTTCACCATGCGGGACTCCGGCTGCCTCTGGCGTGGTGGTCGGCGGAATCCCTCCGCCCGGCAGGCCACGGTGGCGGAATTCGTTGGCGACTGGCGGCGGGCCACGACCTAGCGTCGGCGGCGGATGCACTTGACCATCGGTTCCACCAGCTACGACCTGACCACCCGGGCCCTGGTGATCGCCGTCGGCCGGGTCACGGAGGGCGCCGACCTCATCGAGCTGGACGACGGCGTTGGCCCGGCGCCGCTGCCGGTCTACGCCGTCGCCCCTGACGACGCCGGCGTGGGGCGGGCCCTGTCGGCCGGCGCCGGCCTGGTGCGGCTGACCGCTCCGAACGCCGGCGCCCTGGCCCTGTGCGCGGCCGCCGGCGCCGCCGTCGTCGTCCCCGCCGGGACCGGCGCCGGCCTCCTGCCAGACCGCGTCGTCCCCGACTCGCTGCTGGTCGACGTCACTGACCACGAGCACCCCGTGGCCGCCACCGCGGTCGGGGTGATCCAGGGCGCCCGCCTGGTCCGCACCGCCGACGCCCGGGGCGCCCGGCGGGTGTGTGACGTGCTGGCCGCGGTGTTGGAGGCCCGCTGATGCCGGCGCTGCCCGTCTACCTGGTTCGGGGCGAGCAGCCGGTCCTGCTGGCCGACGCGGTCAAGCGCCTGGTGGCCGAGCTGTCGGAGGGCGACGCCGGCCTCATGCCCGAAGAGCTGGCCGGTGAGGACTACACCGTCGGCACCATTGTCGACGCGGCCCAGACCCCGCCGTTCTTCGGGGAGCGGCGGGTCGTGGTCGCCCGGGGCATCGGCCGGTTCTCCACCCACGACGTCGAGCCATTGGTGGCCTATCTCGCCGACCCGCTCCCGACGACGTCGCTGGTCCTGGTGGCCGGCGGCGGCCAGGTGTCCCGGACGCTGGTGGAGGCCGTGCGCAAGGCCGGCCATGTGGTCGACGCCGGCGTGCCGGGGGGCCGGGGCCGGGCGGCGTGGCTGACGGCCCGGCTGAAGGAGGGCCCGGTGCGCCTTGACGCCCGGGCCGCGGCCATGGTGGGGGACCACCTGGGTGACGACGTCGACCGGCTCGGATCCCTGCTGGAGATGCTGGCCAGCGCGTACGGGCAGGGGGCCCGGCTCGGCCCCGACGAAGTGGCGCCCCTCCTCGGCGGCGTGGGTTCTGTCGCCCCTTGGGACCTCACCGACGCCATCGACCGGGGCGACACCGAGCTGGCCGTGAAGGTCCTGCGCCGGCTCGTCGGCCCCGGCGCCCGCCACCCGCTGGTGGTCCTCGCCACACTCCACAGCCATTTCGCCCGGATGCTGCGCCTCGATGGAGCCGGCGTGGCCGACGAGGCGGGGGCGGCAGAGCTGCTGGGCATCACGGGCTCGACGTTCCCGGCCAAGAAGGCGCTGCTGCAGGTGCGCCGGCTGGGCTCGGAACCGGTGGCCCGGGCCATCCACCTGTTGGCCGACGCCGACCTGGCGCTGAAGGGCGCGGTCGACTGGCCGGCCGAGGTGGTGCTGGAGGTGCTGGTGGCCCGCCTGAGCGGGCTGGTCCGGGCGCCTAGGCGGTAGTGGACTGCCGGGCGATCCGGCGCATCAGCTTCGACTTGCGGTTGGCGGCCTGGTTCTTGTGGATGATGCCCTTGGCCGCGGCCTTGTCGATCCGCTTGATGGCGGTGCGGAGGGCCTCGGTGGCCTCCTCCGGCGTATCGGCGGCCACTGCGATGGCGACCTTCACCCGCGTCTTGATCTCGGAGCGGGCGGCCTTGTTGCGCAGCCGGCGCTTCTCATTGGTCTTGTTGCGCTTGATCTGACTCTTGATATTGGCCATGCCGGAAGGACACGCTACCAGCCGGGCGGGAGGAGGCCACACTGGCGCCATGCTGTTGCGCGGTGCGGAGGGCAACGAGCTCGAGCTGTCGATCACCGGCTACCAGTTCCCCGACGACGAGCGCGACCCGTGGGACTCCAACTCGCTGCTCGTCGCGGTGCGGGTGCTGGCGCCCGAGCGCAGCTGGTCGGTGGTCGACCCCTGCCTGACGACCTGGGAGGCCAAGCGGTTGGTCGCGTGGCTCGTCCACGCCGCCGGCCGGGAGCCCTCGCCGGCGCCGATTACCTATTCCGAGCCGAACGTCACCGTGACCGCCCGGTCGGTGGCCGGTGCCGCCCACCGCGTCCGGGTCCGGGCCAGCTTCGCCCTGGAGCTGCGCCCGCCGTGGGCCCACACTGCGGCCGGCAGCGATCACCTCGTCGTCGACCTGGAGGTGGGACGCGGCGACCTGGCCCGGGCCGCTGCGTCCCTTCTCGAAGACCTCGCCGAGTTCCCTCAGCGGGGCGCGGATCCCACCCTGTAGCTGCGGCGGGCGCCTGGGTTGCCGAGGACGGAGTCCCGAGGAGCCGCCTGCCGGCTCACCATCCGCCGGTGGGGAAACCGCTCCCACGCCGGCAGGGAGAACCGCACCGGCTGGCCGGCCTGACCAGCTCGGCTGCCATGGGTCTCAGCCTACGTCCGACCTGAGACAATGGGTCCCAGCCATGATCGCCCCGTCGCGCATCCGCAACCTCTCCATCATTAGCCACATCGACCACGGGAAGACCACGCTGTCGGACCGGATCCTGGAGCTGACCGGAGCGGTCGACGCCCGGGACATGCGGGCCCAGTACCTGGACTCCATGGACCTGGAGCGCGAGCGGGGCATCACGATCAAGGCCCAGAACGTGCGGCTGACGTGGAAGAACTTCGTCATCCACCTCATCGACACCCCGGGCCACGTGGACTTCGGCTACGAGGTCTCGCGGTCGCTGGCCGCATGCGAGGGCGCCATCCTGCTGGTCGACGCCACCCAGGGCATCGAGGCCCAGACCCTGGCCACCTGCTACCAGGCCATGGAGCACGACCTGGAGATCGTCGCCGCCGTCAACAAGATCGACCTCGCCTTCGCCGAGCCCGAGCGGGTGGCGGGGGAGATCGAGAAGGTCCTCGGGATCGACGCCGACACCGTCCTGCGCATCAGCGGCAAGACCGGCGAGGGCGTCCCCGAGCTGCTCGACGCGGCCATGGAGCGCATCCCCGCCCCCAAGGGCGACCCCGACGCCCCTCTCCGGGCGCTCATCTTCGACTCCTACTACGACCAGTACCGGGGCGTCATCAGCGCCATCCGGGTCATGGACGGCACCATCACCTCCGGCGCCAAGCTCCGGTTCATGCAGGCCGGCGCCAGCCACGAGGCCGACGAGATCGGCGCCCGCACGCCGGTCCCTGTGCCGTTGGCCGACCTGGGCCCGGGCGAGGTGGGCTACCTCATCGCCGGCGTGAAGGACGTGGGCGAAGCCCGCTCCGGCGAGACGGTCACCCTGGCGGCCCGGCCGGCGGAGCATGCACTCGTGGGCTACCAGGACCCCAAGCCCATGGTGTTCTGCGGCCTCTATCCGGTGGAGGGTGACGACTTCGCCGCTCTGCGCGACGCCCTGGAGAAGCTCCGGCTCAACGACTCGTCGTACACCTACCAGCCGGAGAGCTCTGGCGTCCTCGGGTTCGGCTTCCGGTGCGGATTCCTGGGGCTGCTGCACATGGAGATCGTCCGGGAGCGCCTTGAGCGGGAGTTCGACCTGGCCCTGATCGCCACCGCACCTTCGGTCGAGTACCTGGCCCACCTGACCAACGGCAAGGTGGTCAAGGTCGACAACCCCTCGGAGATGCCGCCGCCGAACCAGCTGGACCACATCGAGGAGCCCATTTTCGTCGCCACCCTGCTCCTGCCGACGGAGTACACGGGCACCGTGATGGAGCTGTGCCAGAACCGCCGGGGCGAGTTGGCGAAGATGGAGTACCTCTCTCCGGAGCGGGTCGAGCTCGTCTATCGCATCCCCCTGGCCGAGGTCGTCATCGACTTCTTCGACCAGCTGAAGAGCCGCACCAAGGGCTACGCCAGCCTGGACTACGAGCTCTCCGGGTACGAGCGCAGCGAGCTGGTCAAGGTCGACATCCTCCTCAACGGCGTGGCCGCCGACGCCTTCAGTGCCATCCTGCACCGGTCCAAGGCGGATGAGTACGGGCGGAAGATGACCGAGAAGCTCAAGGAGCTCATTCCCCGCCAGCAGTACGACGTGCCCATCCAGGCCGCCCTCGGGAGCCGGATCATCGCCCGGACAACGGTGAAGGCGGTGCGCAAGGACGTCATCGCCAAGTGCTACGGCGGCGACATCACCCGCAAGCACAAGCTGCTGGAGAAGCAGAAGGAAGGCAAGAAGCGGATGAAGTCGATCGGCCGGGTGGAGGTCCCCCAGGAGGCGTTCGTCTCCGCTCTCAAGCTGGACGACTGACCGGCGTCCACGCGCGTTTGGTCAATTGGCGGCGTCATCCCACCCCCAATTGACCGAACGCTCGACGGTCCTCCGGGTCTTCAACCCGGTGACCCACGGCCAGGGGCCAGCCGCCGCCGACGAGCCCTGGCGGCTGGCCGGCGGGCTGCCTGCTGGCTACCCTGAGCGCACCGTTGACCACACAGCGGAGCGGCTGGAGGCACTTTCTCGCTAAGAATCGCTCAAGTCCCGGCCCGGACCGGCCGATAGAGGAGTGAGAACGGTGTCGTTCGTCGCGCGATCGAAAGGGGGACGGTGCAGCAGGCAGGTCCCGGGACGCCGAAAGTGACGCGCTGGATGCCCTGGCTCGTCGGTCTCATATTGCTCGCCGGCCTCGTCTCGGCCGGCGTCCTCGTCGCCAGAGACGGCCGCCCGGAAGCGGTCGTCTCCGCGACCGGAAGCCAGTCGGGCACGGTCGACGTCACCTCGACGGTCACCGTTCCACTGCCTGTCACCTCCACGCCGGCGCCCACCACGACACTGCGGACTACCACCACACTGTCGCCGGCCGCCGTCGCCGTGCTGAGAGCCATCGCCAGCACGACCACCACGACCCGGCCGCCGCCCACCACGACCACGACCGCCCCGCCGGTGCCGAGCACGACGGCCGTGACCCAGACGACGGTCGCGCCCCCGACCACCGTCCGCGTCCCCCGGTTCACGGTGACGATGGTCAACGAGCACACCCACGCCTTCGTCATAACGCTGAACGGCCAGGACTTCCCCTTGGCTCCAGGGCAGTCGCGCTCCCTCGTCGAGCTGCCGGCGGTCCCGATCCGCACGCCGGACATCGTGAGAGTCATGGCCCCGGGAGACGACAAATGTGGTGTGCAAGAGCAGCAGGAGGGGCTGTTCCCTGACGGAAGCCGCTGGCTGCTGCGGATCGTCACCGGCGCCGGCACCTGCACGGGCAACTTCGCCATGCCGCGGCTGGCGATCAGCCCCCTGTAGCGACCTTCCGGCGGTCCTCCAGGAACCGGCGCTCGGCGGCGTTGGTCACCAGGGCGAGGGCGGCGTCGTAGGCCTCGGCCGCCTCCTCGGTCCGGCCGAGCCTGCGCAGCAGATCGGCCCGGGTGGCGTGGAACAGGTGGTACCCGTCAAGGTCGAGGCGGTCGACGTCGGCCAGTGCCGCCGCCGGCCCGTCGACCTCGGCCACCGCCACCGCCCGGTTGAGGGCCACCACCGGCGTGGGGGAGAGCGCCATCAGGTGGTCGTACAGCTGGACGATCTGACGCCAGTCGGTGTCCGCCGCGGTGCGGGCGTCGCTGTGGACGGCGTTGATTGCGGCCTGGATCTGGTACGGCCCCGGCTGGTTGCGGCGCAGGCAGGCCCGGACGAGGGCCTGGCCCTCGGCGATGAGGGAGCGGTCCCAGCGGGAGCGGTCCTGGTCGGCGAGCAGGACGAGGGAGCCGTCGCCGGCGGTGCGGGCGGGCCGGCGTGACTCGGTCAGCAGCAGGAGGGCGAGGAGGCCGATCACATCTGGCTCGTCGGGCATGAGGACGGCGAGCAGCCGGGCCAGGCGGATGGCCTCGGCACAGAGGTCGGCCCGCACCAGCGAGTCGCCGTTGGTGGCGGTGTAGCCCTCGTTGAAGATCAGGTAGACGACCGACAGCACCGGCCGGAGGCGGTCGGGCAGCTCGGCGTCGCCAGGGACCCGGTAGGGGATGTGTGCGTCGCGGATCTTCCGCTTGGCCCGGGCGAGGCGCTGGGCCATGGTGGCCTCGGGCACGAGGTAGGCCCGGGCGATCGCGCCGGTCTCGAGCCCGCCGAGCAGGCGCAGGGTGAGCGCCACCTGGGCCGTAGGGGCCAGCGAGGGGTGGCAACAGGTGAAGATCAGCCGGAGGCGGTCATCAGGCAAGGATCCCACCTCCTCCGGGGGCTTGTTGCGATCGGTGATGAGCTCGGCCTGGGCGTGGCGGTCGTCACGGGACGACTCCCGCCGCAGGCGGTCGATGGCCCGGTTGCGGGCCGTGGTGACGATCCAGCCGCCGGGGTTGGGCGGCACGCCGGTGGCCGGCCATTTCTGCACGGCCACGGTGAAGGCCTCCTGGACCGCCTCTTCGGCGAGATCGATGTCGCCGAAGATGCGGACCAGGGTGGCGACGGCACGGCCGAACTCCCGGCGGAACGTCTCCTCGACCATCACTGCGTCCGGCCACGCAGGTCATTGCGTTCCGGCCACGCAGGCCAGTCACGACACTCAGGCGTCTTGGAAAGGGCGGACCTCGACGGCGCCCCGGCAGGCGGCCGAGCCCTTGGCGGCCCAGGCGAGGGCGGCGTCGAGGTCGGCGGCCTCGATGACCCAGAAACCACCGATCTGCTCCTTGGCCTCGGGGAAGGGGCCGTCGGTGGTGACCACCTCGCCATCGGTGGCCTTGACCACGGTGGCGGTGTCGGCAGGGTGGAGCCCGCCGGCGAAGACCCACGCGCCTGCGGCCTTGACCTCGTCGTTGAACCGGTCGACGTCGGCGTAGAGCGTGGGGATCTCGTCCTCGGACGGGGTGGGGTCGCCCTCGACCATGTAGACCGAAAGCAGGTACTGAGTCATCGGAATCTCCTCTCCGGGCCGGCGCTTTGCCGGTCCCTCACCCTGTCTACGAACGACTCTCGCCCCGATCGACAACCCCGGCAAAGATCTTCGGAACTTTTCTCGCTGCCGGAATGATGACAGGGCCGGCTGCGTCGAAACGACAAGGCCAACCGGATGTGCGCGGCGCGTTGACCGCGCCGCCTAGGCTGCCCGGAGCGCCTCACGTGGGGCGTATTTGCGAAAGAAAAGAGTTTCCGTGGCAACAGGTACCGTCAAGTTCTTCAACGCCGAGAAGGGCTTCGGCTTCATCTCGCGTGAGCAGGGCGACGACGTCTTCGTTCACTACTCCAACATCCAGGGCCATGGCTACAAGTCGCTCGATGAGGGTCAGCGGGTCGAGTTCGACGTCGCCCCCGGTCGAAAGGGCGAGGAAGCACAGAACGTCCGAGTGATCTAGGGGAATCCCTTACCGAGCCGCCGGCGTAGCCGGCGGCTTTTTCGCGCCCACCCGGCTGGTCAGTTCGGCGAGGTCGACGATGACCTCGAAGCCGTCGGCCTGGAGCCAGCGGCGGTTGCGGTCGTGGACGTCGCCTTTGTCGAAGCGGTTCAGGAAGACCACGAACGGCTGGGGCAGGGTAGGCGCGCACAGGCGCACGGCGTTGATCGCCCCTAGGCCGGCGTGGGCGACGAGCACCGTGAGGTCGGGGTCGAGAGCGGCGGCAAGGGACGCGCTGTCACCGTCGCCGGCGATCGGTGAGCGGGGGCCGCCGGCGGTCTCCACCACGCCGACGTCGACTTCGTCGGGCCACGCCAGCTCGTCGGCCAGCTCGGCCAGGGCCGGCGGGTTGACGCCGAGGAACGCCGCCGCGATGGGCGGGGCCATAGCGATGGCATAGGAGCGATGCGGCGGGCAGACGGTGTCGGGGTGCTCACCGGTGGCCCGGGCCAGGACGCCGGCGTCGGTCTCAGGGTCACAGGGGGCATGCGACTGGACCGGCTTGCGAGCGGCGACGGTGGCGCCGGCCGCCTTCAGCCGGGCCAGCACCTTGGCCGCCACCCACGTCTTGCCCACGCCGGTGGTGGTGCCCAGAACGACGACCAGGCGCTCAGGGCGCATCGCGCACCGCGTCCAAGCCGGCGAGGAGGGCGGCGATCTGGTCTCCGGTGTGGGCGGCCGATACCGAGATCCGCAGGCGCGAGGTGCCGACGGCGACCGTCGGCGGGCGAATCGCCGGCACGAGCAGTCCCCGCTCACGCAGCGCGGCCGACGCCCTCAAGGCTGCGCGCTCGTCGCCCACCACAACGGGAACGATAGGGGAGGGGTGGCCCGGCTCGACCAGGTCGACGTTGGCCCGCAGGGCGGCCACCAGCCGGTCGCCCTCGCCCGAGCACAGCACCCCGAGCGCGGCCAGCGCGGCGCCGGCATCGGCCGGCGACGGGGCGGTGGTGAAGATGAACGGGCGGGCCCGGTTGACCACCAGGTCGACGAACGACTGGGGGCCGGCGACGAACCCGCCGAGCGACCCGAGGTACTTCGACAGCGTGCCGATCCGGAGGTGGTCGACGCCGACCAGGTCTCGGTCGGGTCCGAGCACGGCGTGGGCCTCGTCCAGGACGAGCAGGGCGCCGTGGGCCCGGCACCGCTCGGCGAGCGCATCGACGGGCGCCACGTCGCCATCCATGGAGAACACGGCGTCGCTGACGACCACGGCCCGCCCCGGGGACGTCCGGAGGAGCGACTCAACGTGGTCCACGTCGCCATGCCGGTAGACGCAGACCTCGGCCCGGCTGAGCCGGCAGCCGTCGACGATCGACGCATGGTTGCGCTCGTCGGAAAGGACCCGCACGCCGGCGCCGGCGAAGGTGCCCAGCACGCCGAGGTTGGCGGCGTAGCCGGTGGGGAACAGCAGGGCCGCCGGCTCCCGCTTCCATTCCGCCAGCGCCGCTTCCAGCTCGGCGTGGACCGGGAGGGCGCCGGCCACCAGCCGGGCGGCGCCGGCGCCGGCGCCCCAGCGGTCGAGGGCGGCGTGCGCCCCGGCGACTACCGCCGGGTGTTGCGACAGGCCCAGGTAATCGTTGGATGCGAAGGAGACAAGGCCAGACCGGCCGGGTTTGATCGATTGGGGGTGGTAAGGCGCCACCAATTGATCAAACGCCGGCTCGGCGTGGACCTCGGGGATGGAGCGCCACTGGCCGGCGCCGGCGACCGCCCGGCACTCACGGGCGACCCACTCAGCCCAGCCGGGCACGTATCGCCCCCGCCAGCACGTCGACGATGTGCTCCACCTCGCCGGCGGTGATGGTGAGCGGCGGGACGACGATCACCGTGTCGCCGATCGGGCGCAGCAGCACGCCGGCGGCCACCGCCAGGTCGCACACGTCGCGGCCGGCGCCGGCCTCCACGTCGACCCCGCACAGCAGGCCCTTCACCCGGATCCCGTACACCCCGGCCAGCGTCGCCACCCGCTCGGCCAGCAGGCCCGACAGTTGCTCGGACCGCTCGACCACGTTGGCCAGGACGGCGCGCTCCTCGAGCAACCGCAGGTGGCGCAGGGCCACCGCCGCGGCCAGGGCGTTGCCCCCGTAGGAATGCCCGTGGGCGAACGGCGTGCCGGCGAAGGCGTCGAACACCCGGCCGCCCGCCACCGTCACCGCCAACGGCAGGTAGCCGCCGGTGATGCCCTTGCCCAGGCAGAGGAGGTCGGGCCGCACGCCCCGGCCGCACTGCTCGGTGGCGAACAGCGTGCCGGTGCGACCGAAGCCGGTCGCCACCTCGTCGTGGATCAGCAGGACGTCCGCCGCCCGGCAAGCGGCGGCGAGCGCGGCGAACCCCGCCGGGTCGGCCATTCGCATCCCCGCCGCACCCTGTACCAGCGGTTCGACAACGACGGCGGCCAGCCGGCCGGCGTGTTCGTCGACCATCCGGCAGGCGACGTCGAAGCATCCCGGATCCTCGTAGCCCGGGGCCCGCAGAACGGGGAACCGCAACGGCGAGAACAGCGAGGCGCCGAACCCGTCGTCGGCTCCCAGCGAGAGCGACCCGACGGTGTCCCCGTGGTAGGCGGCGCCGAAGGCCAGGTACGTCGTGCGGCCGCGGACCCCCGACAGCGCCCAGAACTGGAACGCCAGCTTGAGCGCCTGCTCCATCGCCGAGGCCCCGTCGGAGCAGAACAAGAAGTGGGGGTCGGTGACAGGCACCACGGCGGCGAGCGCCTCCGCCAATTCCACGACCACGCGGTTTCCGTTGCCGAGCATGGTCGAGTGGGCCACCAGGTCGAGCTGGTCCCGGAGGGCCTGGTCCAGCTCGGGCACCCGGTGGCCCATGGTGTTGAGCCACACCGAGGAGATGGCGTCGAGGTAGCGCCGACCCTCGGTGTCGATCAGCTCGTGGCCCTCCGCCCGCTCGACGACCACGGGGCAGTGATCCAGGTAGGCGGCCATGTCGGTGAATCCGTGCCACACGACGGCGGCGTCACGCTCGGCCCACATCGCCTTCATCCTGGCACTCGACTGTAGAATGGGGGTCCAAGATGCTGGACGAACGCAAGGCCGCCATCCTCCGGGCGGTGGTCAAGGAGTACATCGACACGGCGCAGCCGGTCGGCTCCGCGCACGTCGCCCGCATGGGCGACCTCCAGGTGTCCGCAGCGACCGTCCGCAACGAGATGGCCCAGCTGGAGCGAGAGGGTTTCCTGGCCCACCCGCACACCAGCGCCGGCCGCATCCCCACCGACAAGGGCTACCGGTTCTTCGTCGACGACATCCGCTCCGAGCCCGGCACCCTGGGTGAGGGGGAGAGGGCCCAGGTCCAGGACTTCTTCGCCCGGGCCCACGGCGAGCTCGAGCGCATGCTCTCGGACACGTCCAAGCTGCTGTCGAACCTCACCACCTACGCCGCCCTGGTCGTGGCCCCGCCCCACGAGGGCGCCGCGGTGCGGGCCATCCACCTCGTGCCCCTCGGGGGCCGGGTGGCCGTGGTGGTCGCCGTGCTGGCCAACGGTGGCGTGGAGAAGGCCCACATCGAGCTGTCCGAAGGCACCGGCGACGACCGCATCGCCGCGGCCAGCGCCCACCTCTCGGCCCATGTGGTCGGCCAGCCGATGGCCGACGACCGTGCCATCCCGCCCACCGGGGACCGGGCCACCGACGCCCTGGTCTCCACCGCCCGCCTGGCCCTCTGGGAGGCCCACGACAGCGAGGCCGACCAGGTCTTCATCGGCGGGGCCGCCCGCATGGCGTCCACCTTCCAGGCCGTCGACACCGTCCGCCAGGTCCTCGCCGGCCTCGAGCAGCAGTACGTGCTGGTCAGCCTGCTGCGCGAAGCGCTCGACCAGGAGGGCCTGATGGTGGCCATCGGCACCGAGCACGGGGTGGACTCCCTTGCCGAGTGCTCGATCGTCGTCGCCCCCTACGAGGTCGACGGGTCCCACGCCGGCACCATCGGCGTGCTGGGCCCCACCCGGATGAACTACCCCCAGGCCATGGCAGCGGTGGCCATCGTCAGCGCCCGCCTCGGGCGCCACCTGCGCGAAGGCTAGGGACATGCCCACCGACCTGCCGGACTTCTACGCGCTGCTCGGCGTCGGCCGCAGCGCCAACGAGGACGAGATCAAGCGGTCGTACCGCAAGCTCGCCCGGGAGCTGCACCCCGACGCCAACCCCGGCAACGCCGAGGCCGAGGAGCGCTTCAAGCTGGTGACGCTCGCCTACGAGACGCTGCGCGACCCCGAGCGCCGGCGGCGCTACGACATGTTCGGCCCCGAGGGCCTGCGGGGCACCGGCGCCGGCGGCCAGCAGGGGGCCGGCGGGTTCGAGGACCTGTTCGGCGCCGGCCTGGGCGACCTGTTCAACAGCTTCTTCGGCGGTGGCGCCGGCGGCTTCGGCCAGGCGCGGGGCAGGGGCCAGGCCGGGCCGCCCCGGGGCGCCGACATGGAGGTCACCGTCGACATCGACTTCCGCTCCGCGGTCTTCGGGACGTCGAAGGAGATCAGGGTCCGGGTGCCGGTGCCGTGCACGACGTGTGACGCCACCGGGGCCAAGTCCGGCACCTCGGCCACCACCTGCTCGGTGTGCGGCGGCGCCGGCGAGATCCGCCAGGTCCGCCAGTCGATCCTCGGCCAGATGGTCACCGCCCGGCCCTGCCCCCGCTGCAACGGGATGGGCCAGGAGATCCACACGCCGTGCCCGGACTGCCGGGGCGAAGGCCGACGGGCGGAGGAGAAGGCCTACACCGTCGATATCCCGGCCGGCGTGGACGACGGCAACACGTTGCAGCTCGGCGGCCGGGGCGCCGCCGGTCCCCGTGGCGGCCGCTCCGGCGACCTGTTCGTCCACCTGCGGGTGCGGCCCGACGACCGCTTCCATCGCCAGGGCAACGACCTGGTCCACGTCCTGCACCTCCCCATGGCCCAGGCCGCGCTCGGCGCCCACCTGCGCTACGAGACCCTCGACGGCGTCGAGGACCTGGTCATCCCCCGGGGCACCCAGCCCGGAAAGGTGTTCCGCCTGCGGGGCCGGGGCGTGCCCGACGTCAACGGCCGCGGCGGTCGGGGCGACCTGCTGGTGCAGGTGGTCGTGGACACGCCCACCGACCTCACCAAGGAGCAGGAGGAGCTGCTGCGGCTCTATGCCCAGGCCCGGGGCGAGGACGTGGCGCCCGCGGAGTCTGGGTTCTTCGCCAAGGTCCGCTCGGCTTTCAAATAGCTGCGCCGCACGCCTTCGTGGAGGATCTCGGCGCGCCGGCGCTGGCGCCCGATGACCGCCATCACCTCGAACGCGTGCTCCGGCTGCGGGCCGGCGACGACATCACCGTCTCCGACGGCGTCGGCGGCCGGCGACATTGCCGGTTCGGGACGGCGCTGGAGCCGGCGGGTGAGATCGAGCGCCAGCCCCGGCTCGCGCCCACGGTGACCGTCGGCTTTGCCCTGGTGAAGGGCCAGCGGCCGGAGTGGGCGGTCCAGAAGCTGACCGAGATCGGCGTCGACCGCATCGTGCCCCTCGTGGCGGCACGGTCGGTGGTGCGCTGGCCGGCGGGCGAAGCCGGCACCCAGCTCTCCCGCCTGCGGCGGGTCGCCCGGGAGGCGGCCATGCAGAGCCGGCGGGTGTGGCTGCCGGAGGTGGCCGGCGTGACCGCGGTGGCGGACCTGGCCGCCACCAGCGGGGTGGCCCTCGCTCATCCCGGGGGTGGGCCGCCGGCGCTGGAGCGGCCGGTCGTGCTCGTCGGCCCGGAGGGCGGCTGGGACGACGGCGAACTGGCGGCGGCGCCGGCGCTGGTGGGCCTCGGCCCGTCGGTTCTGCGCACCGAAACCGCGGCGGTGGTCGCCGGCGCACTGCTGTGTGCGTTGCGGGCCGAGCTGGTCCTGCCTGGCTGACCCCGGAGGGTAAGCACCCCGGCACGCAGCGCGATTGTCCTGTAGACTGATAACCACAGTCAGTGACCAAAAGTGTCGACGGAGAAGGGGGGGCTCGGCCTTGAGCGACGAGACCGAGCTGGTTGGGACAGCGTTGACGTATGCGCGTCGTGTGGGCCAGCGGCTGCGGGCCATCCGCCGGCAGAAGCGGCTGTCCCTGCAGGAAGTGGAAGCGGCGTCCAGCCAGGAGTTCAAGGCGTCGGTGCTGGGGGCGTACGAGCGCGGTGAGCGGGTCATTTCCGTCCCTCGGCTGCACCGCCTTGCCGATTTCTACCGTGTCCCCGTCGACCAGCTGCTGCCGCGCGACGGCGAAGCGCCCACCGATGCGCCGCCGGCCGGCGTCGAGCCCACCGAGGTGCGTCTGGCCCCGCCGTCGTGGCCGGCCAAGGTCACCTTCGACCTGGCCCGCTTCCAGGCCGTCGACGGTGATCCCGAGCTCGAGATGGTTTACAAGTACCTGAGCAGCATCCAGGTGCGCCGGCAGGACTTCAATGGCCGGGTGCTCACCATCCGTGCTGACGACATCCGGGCCATCGCCGGCCTGTTCGGCACCGACGCCGACGCGCTCCTGCGCCGGCTCGACGACCTCCAGCTGCGCCTCCAGCCGGCGTAGCCGAGTGGCTGCAGCCGACGTAGCCGGGTTCAGCGGCAGGCGGACTGGCGGTAGGAGGCCAGGCGGTCGGCGGAGGCCTTCACCGGGGGCGCGTTGAGGGCGGCGACGACATCGGGCGGCAACCGGGGAAGGCTGAAGTCCACCGACCGCAGTGTCTCGAGCAACGTGCGGTAGGCGCCGACGACCACCGACAGCTCGTCCTTGATCTCCGGTGGGGGATTGTCGGCCATCCCGGTCACGGCCGTCTGGGCCGTGGCGTAGAGCGTGCGGGTGGCCTCGACGTCCGACGAGAAGAGCAACTTGGCGAAACTCTCCTGCAGGGAGGAGGCGGCGGCGCAGTAGGGCGCGCTTCCCTGACCTGAGAACGTCGGCGGCACGGTGGTGGTCGCCGGCGCCGTGGTCGCCGGCCGCGGCTCGGGCTGGGTGATCTCCTTGCCGTCGCCGGAGCCGCAGCCGGCCACGAGCACGCCCGCCGCCACCAGGAACCGCAGGCGCGACATGGCAACCAGGATTGCCGGTCCGGGCTAGTCGAACAAAACTCGCTCCACGACCACGTGGTCGCCCCGGTCCACCAGCCGGTGGGTTCTGAGCGGCCCCGGCCCAACGAGGTCGACCTCCGCCTGGTCGGCGAGCGCCACCCGCTGGCGAAGGAGCAGCTCACGGAGGAAGCCGGCGGCGACCTCCTCGGCCGGCGTGGCCGGCAGTGACCCTCCGTCGGGGCCGACGGCCAGAGCCGCCAGCCGGCGGGACTGGCCGGGCACCCGCATGACCACCGGCCGGTCCAGGCCGAACTCGCTCCCGGTGAAGGCCGCAGTCGGCAGCTCGGTGGCCGCCAGTGACTCGAACGCCGCCGGCACCGGCGTGCCGGTCACGGTCTTCACCGTGGTCAGCGACAGGATGCCGCGGCCGCCGAAGCCGAACTCGATGGCCGACGCGTAGCGGCCGGCGAAGAGCATCTTGTCCGCCTCCAGGATGTGGGCCGCCACCTGGGCCATGTAGTCGGCGACGATGGGCGCGGCTTGCACGCCGGTCACCAGCAGCCGGCCGGCGTCGACGCTGGCCTGGAGCAGGTCGTCCGCGGTCGGCGGGCGGTGCAGCAGGACCACCATGCCGGCGTACATCTGGAAGAAGGCGCCGGTGAACACCCGGGAGAACGAGTGCGGCGCCGAGGAGAGGAGCACCGCGGGAGAGGTGTTGGGCAGGGTCGTCGGCGGCTGGTAGGCGAAGCAGTTGACCGCGTTGCGCAGGCAGTCGCTCTCGGCCGAGCACGGCTGGCGCTGGCGCTGGCCCCACCCCAGCTGCTCGGCCACCCGCGACAGGCGTGACGACCGGTACAGGGCGCCCCCCGTCTCCGCCAGCACCTCCTCCCGGATCGCCGGCTGCTGGAGGGCGACGAGAATGGCGCTCATGTCGCCGAAGGACTCGTGAAAGGCGGCCACCTCGTGGCTCATGGCGTCCCAGAGCTGGGGCCGGATGGCGTCGAGGACTGCATGGCCCATCTCGTGGCACACCACGTCAGGGCTCTCGCCGGTGAAGACCGTGGTGCCGGCCACATTGGTGTGGAAGAAGCGCAGGTCACCGCGGGTGTAGATGGCGTTGAGCTTGTCGCCGGCGTCGAGCCGGACCGGCAAGACCTTGCCCGCCTGCCACGTCGTGCCCTTGGGGAGGACGGACTTCCAGAACGCCGCCCCCCGGGCCAGGGCGTCAGCGGCCTGCCAGTACCGGAACTCCGGCGTTCCGGGGTCGTAGAGCTTGGCCGGCGGCGCCGGCACGTCGATGGTGATGCCCATCGGTGCCTTCGGCAGCTTGGCCTGCGCCCGCTCCACCGCCACTGCGCCAGCCAGGGGGTCGTCTTCCCACACCCGCACGTTCGCCATGGGCGAACGCTAACCGGTCCTTTCCGTTGGTACCTTGCCGCATGGCCGGAACGAAACGGGATCGACAGAAGGCGGCGCGAGAGGCTCGGCGGGCGCGGGAGCTGGCGCTGGCCAGAGCCCGGGCCCGGCGCCGACGGATGATCCAGATCGGCCTCGGGGTCGTCGTGGGGCTGGCCGTCGTCTTCTTCCTGAGCTCCCGTGGTGACGACGACAGCACCGACGTGGCCACCACCGACACAACGATCACGTCGCCGCTCGACACCGGAGGATCCGCCGCCGGCAAGCCCTGCGTGCCCCTTGCCGACCCGCTGCCGGCGGGTGCGCCGGCGGTGCCGGTCAAGGTCGGTCCGCCACCGGCGCAGCTGGTGAAGGAGGACCTCAAGCCGGGGACCGGCGCCACCGTAGGGGCCAACGACACGGTGACGGCCCACTACATCGGCGTCTCCTGCTCCACGGGCAAGATCTTCGACTCCTCCTACTCGCGGAACGCGCCGGTCCCCTTCTCCCTCAACGGGGTCATCAAGGGCTGGAAGGACGGCATCCCCGGGATGCGGGTCGGCGGCCAGCGACTGCTCGGAATCCCCTCCGACCTGGGGTACGGCGCCCAGGGCAACCCACCCGACATCGCCCCCGACGAGGCGTTGTGGTTCGTGGTGGAGATCGTGGAGACGAAAGCCGGCTGAGCCCGCCGGCCGTCAGTCGTCGAGCAGGCGGACGGGGACGACGGTGACGTCGAAGGGGAAGGTGGCGTGGAAGGGCTCGTCGCCGGCGACGGTGGCCCGCTCGACGTAGGCGCCGGCGTCGAGTTCCAGCACGGTGAGGCTCGGTACGTCGGGGTCGACGAGCCAGTACGCCGGCACGCCGGCGGCCTCGTAGGCCAGCCGCTTCGAGCCGAGGTCGATGCGGCGGGTGCTCGGCGAAAGGACTTCCACGACCAGGAGTGGAGGCCCCTCGACGCGGGCCGGCGTCAGGTCGGCCGTTCGGACGACCAGCACGTCGGGCTCGAGAACCGTGATGCTCGAGAGTCGCACGTCGGTCGGCGCGACGAAGACCTCCAGCCCCTGTTGTCGGGCGCCGTCGAGCAGGACGAGCAGCCGGGTCACGAAACGCTGGTGGCTGACGTTCGGCGCCGGCGTCACGAGCAGGGCCCCGTCGAGGAGCTCGTAGCGGTGCCCGTCGTCGGGCATGGTCGCCAGGTCGTCCTCGGTGAGCGGGGCTCCCCAGGGCAGTGCCATCGGGACAACCTTACGGCGCTGGGATGACGAAGCTCTGGGCGGGGAAGATGAGGTCGGGGTTGTCACGGTGGGCCAGCTCCGAGCGGTTGGCCTCGATGAGGCGCTGCCAGTAGGGGACGATCTCGGCGTCGGTCGGGGCCCGGCCCAGCCGGGCAGCGAGTACATCCTCGGCGATCGACCAGAAGCACTCGCCCGGCACCACGGTCCGGCGCTCGGGAGTCGTGGCCGGCGCCGGCGCCGGCGCCGGCGTAGGCACCTGGGGGACCAGCCCGGCCGGCGCCACCGGCGCCGGCCTCTCCGCCGGCCCCAGCCGGTGCATGGTGACGGTGGCCGGCGGGATAGACGTGACCACCGTCGTCGACGTGGTCGAGGTCTGGGCGGCCGCGACGGGAAGGCGCATCGCCGGCGCGGCCACCGCCAGGACGCCCGACGCGGCCAGCCCGAGGCTCACGCTGCCCGCCAGCATCCGCCGCACGGGCCCGATGGTGAACCGGTCGGTCACGCGGATCAGCGATGCCGCCCCGACGACCCGCAGGACTGCGCCCAGCAGCGTGATGCCTGCGAGGTACCACAGGCCGCTCAGGGCGACGACCCGCAGCAGCCCAAAGGCGGCCATCACCGGATCACGACCTTCGAGCCACGCCGGCCAGCGGCCCGGTTCGGTCAGCGGTGGTGTGGCCAGCTGGCCGTGGCCCGCCCACTGGAGGGCGGCGCTTGCGGTCAGCAGCCCGGTGACCCACAGGGCGGCTCCTGCCAGGCGCCGAACGTTCATCGGGCCACGCGAGGGAGGCGGATGATCTCGGCGGTTCCCGTCGCCCGCTCGACGACCGCCTCGTGGCAGCCGTCGCGGTCGACGTCGGCGGCCCGCAGCGCCACGCCTCCAGTGACCTTCACCACAGCGGTGGCCTGAAGGTCGCGGCCAGGGGTGGCCCACCCGTCGAAGCGGAAGACCTCGCCGGTCGACGGCCGGAACAGGGCGAGGGTGCGGGTGCCCTGGCACCCCCAGTCGCCCGCTGCCACCTGGTCGCCGGCCTGCCCGAGCGCCCAGCGGATGTCGCCCGCCTCGAGAAGCCCGTCGGCGTAGCGCAGGGCGTCGGGACAACCATCGCCGTCGACATCGGCCTGCAGGACCGCGTTGGCCACCGGGCAGTTCCGCCGGGACGCCACCGCCGTGGACGTGGACGTGGAGGTGGACGTGGACGGGGTTGTCGTCGAGGCCAGCCCGGCCCGGGTCGTGGTCGGGCCGGGCTGGACCTCGTCTATGGCGATCAGGGCTGCGCCCACCTCCAGCTCCGTCGCCGGCGCAGGCGCGGGCGCCGGCGGTCGGGAGCCGGCGAAGGCGATGGCACCACCCACTACCGCCACGGCCGCGATCGCGGCGAGCACCGCGGTGGCTCGGGGCCGCACCCGACGCCGGCCACCGGTCCCCGCTCGCCGCAGGGCGGCGAGCGGGTCGGTGGCGGCCGGGCGGGGGGGTGCCGGCAACGTCGGGTTCGCCAGGCCGCGAGGGAGGCGGGCGGCGGGAACCTCTTCCTGCAGAGCCTCGGCGACGGCTCGCGCCGAGGGCCGGGCGTCGGCCTCTTCGGCCGTCGCCTGCTCGGCGACCGTGGCCAGCGGGTGGCCGGGTGGGGGATCGGGGGCGAGGAAGCGAGCCAGGGCGCCGACGCCAAACACGTCGAAGGCCGGGCTCAGCACCTCGGCGCCGGCCCGGGCCGGATCGGCGAACCGGCGGCCCACCGAGGGAGGCGACCCGGCGGGCTCGCCGGCCCGACCGCCGTAGGAAAGCCCGCACAGCACCGGGCGGCCTCCGTGCCCGACCACCACATGCTCGGGGCAGACGGCGCCGTGCACCAGCCCCAGCTCGTGCAGGTCAGCGAGAGTGCTGGCCAGCGCAGCCAGCAGGCCGGCGGCCTCCTCGAGCGGCAGGGGACCGACCGCGGCGAGCGCAGGCCCTTCGACGTGGCCGGTGAGCAGCATGGAACCGACGCCCGAACCGTCGACCCCCACCAGCTCCACCACGCCGGGGTGGCGGGCGGCGTCGAGCAGCTCGGCCTCCCGGACCAGCCGGTCCGCCTCCTCGGCGTTCCCGCTCACCTTCGCCATCACCCGCCGGCCGGTGGCATCGGTGGTCATCGACGTGCGCTCTCGCATCGCTTGAGAGCATATCCATACTCCTAAGACAATCTCAAGCTATTTCACGTCCTAGCGATCAGCACCCGCCAGAAGCCTGCCGGGGCGACGCCCTCGACTCGGCATGAACCGGCACCGTCCCGCTGGAGCCGGGCATGGCCTTGCCGAAAAGCTCGTCGACGCGTGACGACGCCCGGACCCGGACGGACCAGGAGCAGCCGGCCCCAACCGGCGGCGACGCCTCTGCGGTCACGCTCAGGCCGTGGTGGCGGGCGGGGTCGACGAGGGCCAGAACCCGGTCCACGGCAATCGACTCGACCGCCGATTGGGACAGCTCGATGCGATCCTGCTCGTAGAACGACCGGTTCGACAGAGCTTCAGTGGCGGCGTCGTTGGCGGCCGCGGCGGTGGCGTTGGCCAGCTGGCGCTGGGCCATGAAGGCGATGGCGCTGTCGACGGTGACAGCGGCCAGGGCGACGATGATCAGCATGGCGGCGGGGAACAGCAGGAGCGTGCTGCCCCGCTGCCCGCCCCGGTCAGGACGTGCTTCCACAGCCGCTCGTCGAGCGGGGCACGCCGGTCCGGTAAGGGTCGACGACCTCGGCGTGGCGGGCGGTGGCCGTGAACCCGTTTCCGTAGCCCCCCACCCACGGGACCTTGATGGCCGGGATCTGGTAACTGGCCTCGAACCGCACCGTCTCGCACCGGGCGAAGACCGCCTCTAGCGGGGTGAGCACCAGTTGGCCTGGGTTGCGACCGGCGCCGGCGATCGCGGCGCGGGCGGCGGCGTCGGCCAGGCCCAGCGGATCACCGTCGACCGGCGCCTCGACGAAGGCGCGAGTGGCTTCCCGGGCCGCGGCGGACACGGCCATCTTGGCGTCGATCACCGCCCAGGCGTTGGCCACCAGAAGCACGCCGACCACGAAGGTCAGCAGGCCGAAGGGGATGACCTCCATCCCGGCTTGGCCGGACTCGTCGCCGCGGACGCGGCTCACCGGAAGCGCTCCACCCGCACCCGGATGGTGCGGTCGAGGCCTTGCAGCGCCGCCGGCCCGCGCAGGATGGGCAGTAGGACGCTGGGGTTCTCGGCCTGCACCCGCAGGATGATCTCGTCGGTGCCGGAGCCATTCCAGTCGAAGGTGACCCGCCCCTGGTAGCGGCCGAGCGCGGCGCGGGCGGTGGCCTCAGCGTCGGCGAAGGACTCCGTGCCACCGTCGCCGGCCGCCACCCGTCGCGCCGCATCGAACGAGACGGCCGTGACCACCGACGCGGCGTACAGGTTGAACAGCACCTGCACCGCGAACAGGAGCATGACGAGGAAGACGGAGAAGCCGACCCACATGGAGACCGGCCCTCCGCCCCGCTCGTCCACCGGCTTAGGGGCCCCCGATGGTGTTGATCTGGTTGGTGGTCTTGGTGCTGGCGTTGCCCCAGATGGCCTGGAAGCCCACCCACATCACCGCGCCGAGGGCCGCCATGATGAGGACGGCGATCGCTGTCGAAATGACGCCTTCGCCGGCCTCGTCCCTGACCAGACGAAGGGCCAGGGTCCGGGCCCAGACGTAGGCCTGCAATGCGATGTCCATCAACTGCTCCTTCTGTTCTAGGTGGCTGTCATGCTGCCGAGAAGAGGCGAAGTGCCTCCATGAACGGGACGGCGAGGAAGATCACGCCGGGGACCAGGGCGGCCACCGTGACGGGAATCCACACCTGTTGCGCGCGGCGCTCGGCCGTCTCAATCAAGCGGCGCTGGGTGTCCTTGCGGATGGAACGAGCCTCCTCGGAGATGAGGCGTCCGAGGTCGGACGCCTCCCGGTTCAGGCCCAGGATGGGAAGCAGGCGGTTGAGCCCCTCCACGTCGGCCACTTCGGCCCATTCGCGCAGGGCCTCGATCTCGGTGAGGCCTTGGCGGATGCGGCCGCAGACACGTGCGAGGTCGCTGGCCACGTTGCCGCCACCGCGCGACGCCAGCCGGTTGAGGGCGGCGCCGAGCGAGTAGCCGGCCGACAGCAGCATGGCCAGCTGCTCGGCCACGACGGGTAGCTCGAGATTGAGCCGCCGGCGCCACGCGTCGGATGCCGACGCCACCTGCTGCTCGGGGAGGAGGAAGCCGAGCAGGGGCCCGCTCAGGATGAAGAGCAGGGCGACTGGCGCCGGCGGGCGCAGGGCCACGGCCAGCAGCGCGCCGGTGCCGAAGCCGGCGACGCTCCATCCCACCTGGCGGACCCGGAACCCGGTGACGTCGTCGGTGGAGTGGATGCGCTCCAGCCGGATGCCCAGTTCCTCGCTGACGCCGAACAGCTTGGCCACCCGTTCGCCGAGGGTGCGGCACAACGGCCGGACCACGTCACGGAATGACTCGACCGACAGGATGGCGCCTCGGCGGTTGGACGTCGCCATGCCGGCGGGGCTGTAGGGCCGGAGGCGCTCCACCAGCGAAGGCCGGGAGAACCAGCGGAGCTGGGAGAGCACCAGCGTCGCCCCGCCCCACAGGACGAGGCCGCACAGGATGGCCAGCCGCACCTGTTCGACGTCAGCCACGGAAGACCCGCTCTTCCTCAGGGAGTCGCATGATGCGGCCCGACCACAGCCAGCAGGCCACCACCATGGCGATGGCGCCCAGGGCAGCGAGCTGGCCTCCCGCCGACCGGTAGGCGTCGTGGCCGCCGGCAATTGACAGCCCGACGAGAGCCATGCCGACGGGGACGAAGAGCACGAAGCGCCGGGCGAAACGGGCGCCGGCCTGGCGGGCCCGGGCGTCCTTGCGGCCCTGCAGGTCGGCCACCCGGTCCTCGACCAGGGCGGTGAGCCGGCGCTGCACATCGGTGCCGCCGACCTCGTGGGCCACGAGCAACGTCTCGCTGGCGGCGTCGGCGGTGGCGTCGGCCAGCCCGGCCTTCAGCACGGCCACGCTGCGCTCGAAGTCGGTGCTGATGAGCCACTGGCGGTGGGCGGCGGCGAATGCCGGGCGCATCTCCTCGGGACTGTTGCGGCCCACCTCGAACAGCGCCTGAGGGACGGACCGGCCCAGTGACCCGGCCAGCAGGGCGATCTCCTCGATCATGCGGGGCCAGCTCTCGGCGGACCGGGCCCGCCGTTGCTGGCGCCGGGCGCGGTACGAGGCCGCCGGGTAGGTGGCGGCGAACCCGCCGACAGCCAGCGCCGGCAGCGGGGCGCCGAGCACGCCGAAGGTCAGGCCGGCGCCGACGACGAAAAGGACGGCCATCACCGTGAAGAACTCAGCCGGCCCCACGCCCTCAAGGCCGGCCTGGGCCAGCCACTGGCGGGTGTTGGCCCGCAGCTTCGACTGCGACCGGATGCGGCCGTCGCCCACCCCGAGGCCCCGCCAGCCGAGGACGCCGGCGGTATAGAGGAGGAACACGCCGTAGGCGCCGGCCAGCGCAATGGCAAGGGGCAGCAGGCTCACGTGGAGGCCCGCCGGCGGGTGGTGCGGGGGCGGGCCGGCGCCTCCCCGGTGCCGTTCCCGTTGCCGGCCACGGCTCGCACCGTGCGCACCCGCTTCCCGCCGCCGTCGAGCAGTTCGCGCACGTCGTAGCTGGCCTCCTCGAGCGCCCGCGTGGCGCGGAGGGGAAGGTTGCCGCTCCAGGTCAGCGGCTCGTCGGGCCGCGCCCGGCTGAACAGCTCGGTGGCGGTGAACTGCACCGCGTCGGGGCCGGTCTTCGGCTCCTCAACGGCGATGACCTCGGCCACCCGCGGGCTGCCGGCTACCCGGCTGCAGTGCACGACGATGTCGACGGCCTCGCTCACCAGTGAGCTGAGCGCAGTCATCGGTAGCTCGTTGGTGTCGGCCAACTGGCAGATGAACCGCAGGCGGGTGAGGGCCTGGCGGGCCGAGCCGGCGTGGATGGTGGTGTATCCCTTCACGCCGCTGGAGAGCGTCAGGAGCAACGGCAGGGCCTCGCGGTCGCGCACCTCTCCCACGACGGCGATGTCCGGAGCCATGCGGAGGAAGCCGGACACCAGCCGGCGCAGGTCGACTTCGCGGCGGTCGGGACGGGCCGGGCGCGTCTGCATGCTGGCCACGTTGGGCAGCGGCAGGTCGGCCTCAAACACCTCCTCGGCGACGACGACCCGCAGCGTCGGGTCCAGTTCGGCGGCGCAGCACGACAGCAGGGTGGTCTTGCCGCACCCCGGAGACCCGGAGAAGACAATCGACAGCCGGGCCCGCACACAGGCGCGAAGGAAGCCGGCGACCCGGGTGTCGAGCATGTCGCGGTCGACCAGCTCGTCCAGTGACCGGTAGGCGACGCCGGTGAATTTGCGGATATTGACCAGGACGTGGCCGTCTCGGCCGACGTCGCCGTGGACGATGTGGAGCCGGGCGCCAGTGTCGAGCTGGGCGTCCTGGAGTCCCTCGGAAGGGTCGAGCTTGCGGTGCGAGCCGGCCGCCTCGTCGAGGATCTTGGTGAGCGTGCGCACGACGTGGTCGTCGTCGTTGAACGCCTCGTCGTGGTAGCCGCTCGTCCCACGATGCCTCTTCACGAAGATCTGGTCAGGAGAGTTGACCATAATCTCCCAAACATCATCATCTGCAAGGAGAGCCTCGAAGGGGCCGTAGCCGGCGAGGTTACGGAAGGCCCGCTCGGCGACGATCTCGGGGTCGGCGAGGTCGAAGGCCCGCAGGCCCCGCTTGTAGCCCTCGGACCACGCAGCGACCTCCTCGGCGATCAGCGAGCGCAGCTTCGGCTTGCCGTCGTCGCCGGCCATGTCCAGGGCGGACTCCTTGGCCCGGAGCTGGACCCGGCGCTCGATCTCCTGGAGGGGCGACGCGTACTCGGTGGTCATGGCGATCCGGGCGCGGCGAACGTCGACCGCCACTCCGCCTTCCGCCTGCCGCCCACTCGAACCCCCGGTCGCCGCCTCACCTGATGGCAGCCACTGTATGAAAGGATGTGAAACGGCGCAAGAGGGAAACTGGTGTTCGCCCGGCGACCTTTCATCCTACGGTGCCGGTACCACTGGGCCCTCTGGCGCTCGACGACGGCCCGCCCCGCGTGCATGGGGATGAGCCGGTCGCTCACGCCGCGGCCAACGGGTCGTGGGTCACGATGACGACAGTGACGCCTCGGTCGTCGACGGCAGCGCGAAGCGGCTGCAGGATCTTGTGCGACTGGAAGACGAAGCCGACCACCGTCGGCGGAGACGGGCGAGGCCGCGCTCGCTCATCCGCCCCCAAATCTTGGCCGCACAACCGGGCCATGCCGCTTCGGACGGTCGAGACCCGCCGCGCAGTGCAGCAACGTGCTCTTCCCTGAGCGGCGAGATCGAAGGCCCGCAGACGCCGGCGATCAGCGAGCGCGGCTTCGGCATGCCGTTCGTTGCGTCGACCTGCTCTGCACGGACCATCCCAGGCAGAGGATGACCCCGACGTGCAGCCAGAGGTACCGGTCCCAGAGGAAGTTCTGCGCTGAGCCGGCGATGAGGTAGCCGATGTAACCGGACGCGTAGGCAGTGGCGAGAACGCCACGGAGATCGTCGGATCGTTGGGCACGCACGGCGGCACGGATGGTTGTCGAGGCCATCAGCCCGAAGCCGAGGAGGCCGAGGACGCCGGCGCCGGCCCAGAGCGCGAGGTAGATGTTGTGGATGTCCACGACGCCTCCGAACCCCGAGCCGGCGATCGGATGCTCCGCAATACGGCGGATGCCGCTCACGATCAGGCGGTGCCGCTCCAGGTCACTGGCGGCCGTCGTGGCGTCACCGAGCACCCTTTCGATGGCGTTGTGGCGGCCGAGCTTGATGATCTCCGCCGCGGCCGAGGACACGGCGAGGACGGCAAGCACCAGGAACGAGATCGCCAGCCCGTCCCGGCGCCTCGATGCAGATTGCCAGCCGCGGGTCCACGCGAGCAGCAGGGCACCGGTGACCACCAGCGCGACCAGGCCGGCGCGCGACCCAGATCGCAGCACGGCCAACGACAGCACGGTGAAGCTCGACGTGGCGAGCCACCTCCCGGGCCCGGTCTCCAGGAGAGCGAGGCCCAGCGCCAGTCCCGCACCGAGGGCGCTGACCATGGCGAAGTGGTTCGGGTGTGTCGTCAGGCCGGCGGTCCTTCCGGCGGCGTCGCCGACCGCGAGTATCCCGAATACCCCGCTCACGACTGCTCCGCCCACCCAGAACCATGTGTAGCGACGGAGCGTCTCCAGGTCGGGGGCCCAGTGCTGCAGGAGCAGGACCGGCGCCGCCACCAGGGCGAGGAGCAGGAGATGCGGTACCCCGGCGAGGGGGCGGAAGCCGACCAGCGCTCCGATGCTGCCCCCTCCGATCACCAGGAAGTAGCCGATCCAGAACCGACCGAGCGACTCGTGGTGCGCTCGTCGACCGGTGGCCATTTGGTGGACAAGGCCGGCGAGCCCTGCGGTCAGGAGTAGGTCGGTGATGCCGATGGACCGGAGGACGTGGACGCCGTTCATCGAGGCGCTCGCCGCCACAGCCATCATCAGCCAGTCGACCGTCCTGGTCGTCAGGTCCGGCGCCGGCCATGTGTCTCGCACTCGGCGCGAGGTTACCGAGGTGCCAGCTGGGCGGCGGACTCGGCCCAGCCGAGCCGGAGCGTCCGCCACAGCATGAGTGGCTGCAGCCACGCGGCCTCGGCGGTCGAAAGGTCACGGACCGCCCGATATCCAGCCACGAACCGGTCATGCGTCTCGGGTGAAACGGGTCCCCATTGCCTGAATCGCGTTCCGAGCAGCACGGCGGCCTTGGCGAGGTCGTCGACGGGGAAGTCGACGCCGGCCTCCTCGAAGTCGAGGATCGCACTGACTCGATCGCCGTCGCACAGCAGGTTGGCCGAGCGGAAGTCGAGATGTACGAGCTGGGGCGGTGGCAGCGTTGTGTCGGAGGGCAGCGATGCCCATCGCATGCCCTCGATCCTCGTCTGGAGAGGTCTTGCGTCGGCTTGGCCCCCGGACCCCAACCCGCCAGCGTGGGGATAGTCGGCCAGTGCGAGGTGCAACGCCGCCAGCGCGGCGCCGGCCGCGTTCACCTGCGCCAGGTCGTTGGGATCGAGCGCGGAGCCCTCCACGACGGACTGGAGGCCGATCGAGAACCCGTTGCGCTCGACCTGCAGATCACCGCTCAACGCCGCCACGGGCACTGAAACCGGGACGCCACATCCGTCGAGCCACGACGTCAGGCGGGCGACGTTCGCCAGGCGCTCGAACAGCGACGGCCGGGCCGACCATTTGAGGATCATCGGACCCGTCGAGGTCGTGGTCCACACGAGCACGTTGCCGGCGCTCACGACGACCCGGTCGCAGGAGACAACCTCGACGCCCCAGGTCTCGGCGAGGGTCTCGGTGACCCACCGCGCCACCTGCCCCCCGTCTGCGAACCCGAAGCGACTCGCCAAGGCCTCATGCGGGTCGACCGACTCCCACAGCATCTCCACCGCCGGCGCCGGCATCACGTCCGAGACCATACGGGCGTCAGCCGGCCCGCCGGCGGGTGCTGCCGAGGGCGGACGATCGGGGCGGGGCTTCCGTCGGCCCTCGACTGAGGCCGTGCCGGCTTTCGCGGTCACCCGAGCGCCTCGTCGGTCCACTGGCCGAGCGAGCCCGGCTTGACCGGCTCGGGCGCTGTCGCCACCGGCGCCAAGCGGGGCCGGTCGAGCATGGCCTTGAACGCGCCGGCCAGCGGCATGCCGAGGCCGGCGGGAACCCGGGAGCCGTCGTGGACGTCGGCCTCGACGTTGTGGCGCTCCGGGACGTGGATGGGGTTCATGAGGCGCCCGCCGGCGAACGGGGCGGTGAGCTCCGCCACCACCGCGGCGAGCCCGGCGCGCGCCCGGGCCGGACGGGGCGCTTTGTTGATCACCGGGACGATGCGTGCCGGGTCGGTGCCGAAGGCCACGACCTCCTCGAGGACACGGACCATCGAGTGGATGCCCTTGAGCTCGGGCCGCCCGACGACGAAAACCACGTCGGCCTCGCCGGCGGCGGTGCGAGCCATGACGTTGCGTTCCTCGATGTCGATCGAGCCGGCGTCGTCCTCGCCCTCAAGGTCGGCGTCGATGTCGCACACCACGACGCCCCACGCCCGGCGGAGGGCGTCGAAGGCGGCCTCGAACGCCTGGGGCCGGATGGCGGGCCAGTGTCGCGATCGGCGGAGCCCGAGGAGCACGTGGTAGCGGCGCTCCGGGACCGAGAAGGCCAGGGCCCGCACGTCATCCGCGGTGGGCTGGCCCGAGCGGTGGGCCTCGACCAGCTCCTGGACGCAGGGCAGCACGTCGCCGGCGTCGTGGAGAACGGCCTGCTCGGCCCGCAGGCGCAGGTCGGCCAGCAGGACCATGCCGCCGTGGCGGGTGTCGTCAGCCAGAGCCTGGGAGAGGGCGATGGCCAGGGTGGACACGCCGGTGCCGCCTGAACCGGTGAGGGCGGCGACCGACCCCCGCCACGCTGCCGGCGCCGGCCGGGTCAGCAGCTCCGAGGGGTCGACCTCGCCCCGGCGGACGGGGTGGGCGCACGAAGTCAGGGCGGTCACCAGCTCGTCTCGACCGAACGCTGGCGCCAGGACGCGGGCCGCGCCCAGCTCCAGCCAGTCGCGCGTGGCCCGGCCATCGTCGACGATGAGCACCGCGCAGCCCGCGGCCCGGGCTGCGGCCACCAGGTCGCGGTCGACCGCCGGGAGGCCGGCGTCGGCCACCAGCGCGGAGAACGCCCGGCCGGAGGCCAGCCGGGCCCGTACCTCTTCGGCCGAGATGCAGCGCACGAACTCGGCCGGCAACGCCCCGCTGTTGGCCCAAAGACCGACGTTGCGGAACCAACCCGAGCGGGCGGGGGCGAGGCCGAGGACGACGTAGCGCTCGGCCGCCATCAGCTCCGGCCGGTCCGGTAGGTCGGCGGTACGCCGGCCAGAGGCGGCGCGCCCGTGGCCCGCACGAGGGTGACCTTGCCGAGCTGGATGGCGTGGGCCAGCGCCACTGCGTCGATAGGGTCGTCGACTGCGACGGTGACCGTGGTCGGCCCGGTGTCGCCCGCCGAGGTGCGGGGCCGGTCGATGGCGACCAGCAACGCCTGGCGCACGACGACCGTGGTGAACGCGTCGTTGCCCGTGCCGTACGTGGCGAGCAGGTCGGCCCGCTCCCCTTGCTTGATGCCGGCGCCGACCCGGCCGCGCTCCAGGGTGAAGGAGAGCTCCCGGCTGGCGCTGTCGGCCTTGCGGGCGACGACGGAGCTGGACTGCACGAGCTCGCCGGCGCCCAGGGGAGAAACCAGGGTGGCGCCCACCAACGGCTCGGCGGCGTCGAACACCCGGCCCCGCAGCGCCGGCGCCAGCTCCATGGGCATCAGCTCGAGGTCGGACGCCTGCAGCCGGGTGCCGGCGGTGAGCTCTTGGCGGGCGACGACGTAGGAGTGTTCGGGCCCGCCCGATGACCGGCTGGCCGCCGCGAACAGGCCGACAGCGGCGGCGGCCACCAGGAACCCTCCGACCACCGCCCGGCTGCCGGGAAGGCCCCGGCGCCGGCTGACGGTGCGCCCGGGCCCGTCTGCACCCTCGGCGACGCGCCCCGGCGCTTTCCGCCGCGAGACCACTTGCTGCGCCATAGCCGCCTCTCCGCGCTCCGCCCTGGTGGGCGTCGCCCAAGTGTCGCTCGCCCTCACGATGGGGCGAACGGGCACGAGATTATGAAAGACTGTGGAAGGACACAAGTGGAAATCCTCGGGATTTCCGGTGGACAACCTGTCGAAAATCGAACCGTACTATGTACGCATGAGAATCTCATGAAGAACTACAAGGAATGACGACTCCGGCTATGATGCCAAACATGGCAGACGACGACATCCGCTGGATGAGCACGGGTGAAGCAGCGCGCCGGTTGGGGGTGACCGTCCGCACCCTGTACCGGCTGATCGACGAGAGCGAGCTGCCGGCCTACAAGTTCGGTCGGGTGATCCGCCTGCAGGAGTCCGAGGTCGAGGCGTTCATCAAGTCCTCGCGCATCACCCCGGGAGACCTCGAGCACCTCTATCCCGAGGCCAAGAAGGAAACCTCCGAGACCGAGGCCAACGCCACGTAGACCACGCCGGCGTCGCCGTCGGCCCGGAGTGAGATGATGTCGCCGCCCACGGCGCGCAGGTCTCCGACCACGGTTGCCGCACCCGCCTGCACCGACACCCGCGGGCGTTGCCCCGCAGCCTGAGCCAGGACCTCGCCCAGGCGCACGCCGAGGGCCACCGTCGCATGGCCCGTGGTCGTCGTCGACCGCCGGCCGGCGCCGACCACCCGCACGTCGGCGACGGCGGCGAAGGCGACGAGCGTCATGTTCCCGGCCGGCGCCCGGACAGCGGCGAAGTCCACGCCGGCGCCGGCGACCACACCCCGGTGCCGGCCGCCGAACACCGTGGTCAGCACCACGATTTCCTGGCGCTCGGCCAGGGCCAGCAGGACTCCGGCCAGGCTCGACTCCTCCTCGGCCTGGGCCCGCAGCCAGCGCTCGCGTACCCGAGCGTCGGCCGCCTCCCGGGCCCGGGCGTCGGCGGCCCATCGCTCGAGATCGCCGGCGCCGTCGCTCACGCCGATAGCCTGGCCGCAGGAGCGAAGCGCGTCGAGCCGGGCCGGACCCCGACAAAGCGCAGTGCAGTCCCTGTCGGCGGCGCGCCGAGGCTCGACGTGCGTAGCGACCAAGGAGACACCGTGAGCGACTGCATCTTCTGCCGCATCGCCGCCGGCGACCTGCCGTCGGAGGAGGTGGCCTCAACCGAGCGGACCTACGCCTTCCGCGACATCAAGCCGGCGCTGCCGGTCCACGTGCTGATCGTGCCTCGGGAGCACATCGTGTCGGCCGACACCGTGGGAGCCGACCACGCCGACGTGCTGGCGGAGATGATGGAGACAGCCCAGGCGGTGGCCCGCCGGGAGGGCCTGTCCGAACGGGGATACCGGCTGGTGTTCAACGTCGGGGAGGACGCCCAGAACTCCGTCGCCCACCTGCACATGCACCTCGTCGGCGGCCGTCCGATGGACTGGCCGCCAGCCTAAATCACCGGAGGGGCACCCGACCCGGGTAGCCTGAGCAGTGAACGCCGCCGTGTCCCCGACCCAGATCAAGATCCTCGTGCCCGGCAACCACCTCATGGTGGATCTGCTGGGCGAGCGCGACGAGTTGCTACGCCTCATCGAGAAGGCGTTCGGCGGCGTCGAGATCCTCGTGCGAGGCAACGAGATCAGCATCAGCGGCGACAACGCCGATCAGGTCGGTCACCTCTTCGAGGAGCTGGTCGTGCTGCTCCAGCGGGGTCAGCGCCTCGACGCCGCCGACATCGGTCGCACCATCGACATGGTCAAGGCCGACGAGCGGCCCTCGGAGATCCTGGCTGCCGAGGTGCTGCGCTCGTCCCGGGGCCGCACCGTGCGCCCCAAGACCAGTGGCCAGCGCCGCTACGTCGACGCCATCGCCAGCAGCACGGTCACCTTCGGCATCGGCCCCGCGGGCACCGGCAAGTCGTACCTCGCCGTCGCCCTGGCCGTGCAGGCCCTCCAGACCCACACCGTCAACCGCATCATCCTCACCCGGCCGGCGGTGGAAGCGGGGGAGCGTCTGGGGTTCCTGCCCGGAGACGTGCTGGCCAAGGTCGACCCTTACCTCCGCCCGCTCTACGACGCGCTGTACGACATGCTCGGCCCGGAGGGCGCCAAGCGGCTGCTGGAGGGCGAGACCATCGAGGTCGCCCCGCTGGCCTACATGCGAGGCCGCACACTCAACGACAGCTTCCTCATCCTCGACGAGGCCCAGAACACCACGCCCGAGCAGATGAAGATGTTTCTCACCCGGATCGGCTTCGGCTCCAAGGCCGTCGTGACCGGCGACGTCACCCAGGTCGACCTCCAAGCCGGTCGCAGCGGCCTGCTCGGGCTCGAGAAGATCCTGACCGACATCGACGGGTTGAGCTTCGTGCACCTGACGTCGAAGGACGTAGTCCGCCATCGCATCGTCCAGCAGATCGTCGATGCCTACGAGCGAGCGCATCCCACATCGACGGTCGGGAACTAATGGTCGTCGAGGTCTTCGCCGCCGACGAGCAGTCCGCGCAGCCAGTGGACGCCCTGCGCCTGGTCCACCTGGCCAAGGCGGTGCTGGCGGCCCAGGGGGTGAAGCCCGACTCCGAGCTTTCGATGCTCTTCGTGGACGAGGACGCAATGGCGGAGCTCAACAAGCGCTTCCTGGGCAAGGACGGGCCCACCGATGTCCTCGCCTTCCCGATCGACGACGATGACATCGTCGAGGGCGGCCGCTCACCCGACTCCCTTGGGCCGGGGGCGGGAGTGGACCTGGAGGGCACCGATCCGCCGAATCTCCTGGGCGACGTTGTGGTCTGCCCGGCGGTGGCGGCTCGCAACGCCCCGGACCACGCGGGAACCTACGAGGACGAGATGGCGCTCCTGGTCGTGCACGGCATCTTGCACATCCTGGGCATGGACCATGTCGACGACGAGGAGGCGGAGGCCATGGAACAACGCGAACGGGAACTCCTGGAGCAGTTCCACAAACCATGAGTACCGCCGAGGCGTTGATGCTGGTGGCCGTCTTCGTCCTCATCTGTGCAGCCGCATTCCTCGCCATGTCCGAGACGGCGCTGACCCGGATCAACCGGATCAAGGCCATGACATTGGCCGAGGAGAAGCGCAGGGGCTCCCACGCTCTCGTCCGCCTGGTCGAGCATCCCGAGCGCTTTCTCAACCCCGTCCTGCTGCTTGTGCTGCTCTGTCACCTGGTCGCCGCCACGCTCATCGGTGTGGTTGCTGAGCGGCTCTTCGGCCCGGTCGGCGTGGCGATCGCCACCGCGTTCGAGGTGGTGGTGGTCTTCGTATTCGCCGAATCGCTCCCCAAGACCTGGGCCGTGCAGCACCCCGAGCGGGCCTCGTTGCTGACGGCGCCCCTGGTCTCGGCCATCGTCAGCTTTCCCCCTGTCCGGCTGCTGGCTCGTGGCCTCATCGGCCTGACCAACCTGATCATCCCCGGCAAAGGCCTGAAGGAAGGGCCCTATGTCTCCGAGCAGGAGATCTTGGCCCTGGCCGACGCCGCCGTGGAGGAGGACGTCATCGAGCGCGAGGAGCGCCAGCTCATCCACTCGATCATCGAGTTTGGCGACACCGTTGTGCGCGAGGTGATGATTCCCCGGCCCGACATGGTGGCCATCGAGGCCCGGGCCACGGTGAACGACGCCCTGGAGGTCGTGATGGCCGCCGGATTCAGCCGGATTCCGGTGCACGAGCAGGGGATCGACGACGTCATCGGCCTGCTCTATGCCAAGGACCTGATGCGGGCCGTCCGCGACAAGCGCGGCGACGCGCAGGTCCGGGAGCTGGCCCGCAATGCCAACTTCGTGCCCGAGACCAAGCGGGTGGCCGAGCTGCTTCCCGAGATGCAGAAGCAAAAGTCGCACATGGCCATCGTCGTCGACGAGCACGGGGGCACCGCCGGCCTGGTCACCCTCGAGGACCTCATCGAGGAGCTCGTGGGCGAGATCGTCGACGAGTACGACGTGGAGGAGCCGCCCATCGAGCCGCTGCCCGGCGGCGACGTGCGGGTGAACGCCCGCATGCCGATCGACGAGCTGAACGAGCTGCTCGACGCCGAGTTCCCCGAGGGCGACTACGACACCGTCGGCGGGCTGGTGTACTTCCTACTGGGCCACGTGCCGGCGGAAGGGGAGACGGTGGACTACGACGGGCGGCGCCTGCGGGCCGAGCGGGTACAGGGCCGGCGCATCGGGCGGGTACGCATCAGCAAGCTCCAACCCGTCTCCGACCGGGAGTGAAGTCCGGCTTCGCCACGTTGGTCGGCCGCCCCAACGTCGGGAAGTCGACCCTGCTGAACGCCATCCTCGGGGAGAAGGTCAGCATCGTGGCCGCCTCGCCCCAGACCACCCGTACGGAGATCCGGGGGGTCCTGAGCCGCCCCGACGCCCAGGTGGTCTTCGTCGACACACCCGGAATCCACAAGCCCAAGACCACGATGGGGGAGCGGTTGAACGCCACCGCCGAGGCGGCGTCGTCGGGTGTCGACGTGGTCTGCCTGGTCATCGACGCCACCAAGCCGATCGGCAGTGGGGACCGGTTCGTGGCCAGTCGGATTCCGAAGGACGCCATTTGCGTGGTCAACAAGGTTGACGTCGCCGACCGCAAGCAGGTGCTGGCCCAGCTGACCCGGGCGTCGGCGCTGGACTTCTCTGAGTACTTCCCGATCTCGGCCAAGACCGGTCAAGGCGTCGAGGAGCTGGTCGAGGCCATCGTCGCCCGCCTGCCCGAGGGGCCGCAGTATTACCCGGAGGAGATGGTCAGTGACCTCCCAGACGAGGTCTGGGTCGCCGAGCTGGTGCGCGAGCAGCTGCTGGCCGTTGTGCGCGAGGAGCTGCCCCACTCCATCGCTTGCCGGGTCACCGAGTACGAGTGGCCCCGAATACGGGTGGAGATCGTCGTCGAGCGGGATTCCCAGAAGGGGATCGTGATCGGCAAGGGCGGCCTGGTGCTGAAGCAGGTGGGCCAGGCGGTGCGGGCCCAGTTGCGGGAGGGCGCCTACATCGAGCTGGTGGTGAAGGTCGACCCCGACTGGCAGCGCCAGCCCAAGTCCCTGGACCGTCTGGGCTACTGACCGCCTCCGTCGTTCCGGTTGCACCTACCTGCGCATCTGACGGGTATCTGCAACCAGAACGGAGGTGGGGTCGGCTAGTCGTCGGCCGGCCGGGCCCGGAGGCGCTTGGTCTCGCCCCGCCGGCGCTTCTCCTCCACCCGCCTCCTCTTGGCCGCCGGCCGGGGCCGCGTCGCTACCCGGGGCGTCTCGATCCGGAGGCCCTCGGCCAGGCGGGCGCCCAGCCGCTCCATGGCCAGGTCCCGGTTGCGGGCCTGCGACCGCTCGTCGGACGCCACGACCCGCACCATCGGCCCCACCCGCTCCAGCAGGCGGGCCCGCTGGCGGGGGCCCAGGGACGGCGAGCCCTCCACGTCGAAGCGGACCTCGGCCTTGGTGTTGGAGGTGTTGGCGTGCTGGCCCCCCGGGCCGCCGGACGCGCTGAACCGCCATTCGAGCTCCTCGAGTGGGATGCGGCAGCTGCGGCTGACCACGAGGAAGCGGGGCTCGGGCACGGTCCGACCGTACCGGGCTGGTACCATCGTCCCAACGCCTTTGCGACCGCTGAGGCGCGTCCGCGCTCTGAAGATGAGGTAGCGCTTCCGCAATGCCCGACAATGCAGCTCCCGATAAGGCAGCCACGATCGGCGAGTACCGCCTCCACGCGACTGACACGGGCTCGCCCGAGGTGCAGATCGCAATCCTCACGGAGCGCATCAACCACCTCACCGAGCACCTCAAGTCGCACAAGAAGGACCACCACAGCCGGCGAGGCCTTCTCATGCTCGTCGGTCGCCGGCGGCGCCTGCTCGACTACGTCCGCAAGAACGACGTCGAGCGCTACCGGGCGCTGATCGCCCGGCTCGGCCTCCGCCGGTAACGAAGTTCTCACCATCGAGCGGCCTGCGGGCCGCTCGTTCCATACCACCAGGCAGAGTGGCGCAAGAGTCAGCTGCCAGTCGCCAACTCCCCGGACACTGAATCTCCGGGTGGCTGACAACTGGGAACTGACCGTCGCTGCTCCTGCCTGACACACAAAGGAGCAACACATATGACGGATCCCGTATCCGTGTCGGGTCCCATTGCGGACACCGGCAAGACCCTGTCGTTCGAGGCCGGCAAGCTGGCCCAGCTGGCCAACGGCGCCGTCGTCGCCCGCATCGGCGACACCGTCGTCCTGTCGACGGCCTGTGCCTCCAAGGGCGTCCGGGAGGGAGTGGACTTCTTCCCCCTCACCGTCGACGTCGAGGAGCGGATGTACGCCGCTGGCAAGATCCCGGGCTCGTTCTTCCGGCGTGAGGGCCGGGCCACCGACCAGGCCATCCTCACGTGCCGCCTGATCGACCGACCGCTGCGCCCGTCGTTCCCCGACGGCTTCCGCAACGAGGTCCACATCGTGGCCACCATCCTCGGCGCCGACCAGGAGAACCCCCACGACGTCCTGGCCATCAACGGCGCTTCCGCCGCCCTGATGCTCTCGGGCATCCCCTTCGAGGGCCCCATCGGCGCGGTGCGCATGGCCTTCACCACCGACGGCACCTGGGTGCCCCACCCCACCTACCAGGAGGGCGACCTGTCGACCTTCGAGCTGGTGGTGGCCGGGCGGGCCCTCGACGATGGTGACGTCGCCATCATGATGGTCGAGGCGGGCGGCACCGAAGACGCCTGGTCCTTCTATGAAGAGGGTGCGCCGAAGGTGACCGAGGAGGTCATCGCCGCCGGCCTCGAGGCGGCCAAGGGCCCGATCAAGGAGTCGATCGACCTCCAGAACGAGCTGGTGGCCAAGTTCGGCCGCAAGGACCCGATCCCCTTCGAGACCCAGGTCGACTACAGCGACGAGATCATGAACCGGGTAACCGAGGTCGGCACTGGCCCGGTCACAAAGGCATCAACGATCCTGTCGAAGGCCGAGCGCAACGCGGCAACCGACGAGGCGGCTGCGGCGATCATCGCCGAACTGGGCACCGAGTTCGAGGGCGCCGAGAAGCAGATCAAGGCCGCCGTCCGTAGCCTGCAGAAGAAGATTGTGCGCCGGCGCATCGTCGAGGAGGGAGCCCGCATCGACGGGCGTGGCCCCACCGACATCCGGCCGCTGTCGGCCGAGGTCGGCCTCATCCCCACGGCCCACGGCTCCGGCCTGTTCCAGCGGGGCGAGACCCAGGTCCTCACCGTCGCCACGCTCGGCATGCCCCGCATGGAGCAGATGCTCGACACCATCGGCATCGACGACTCCAAGCGCTACATGCACCACTACAACATGGCCCCCTTCGCCACCGGCGAGACCGGGTTCATGCGTGGCCCCAAGCGCCGGGAGATCGGCCACGGCCTGCTGGCCGAGCGGGCCCTGCTGCCCGTCGTGCCGTCGGTCGAGGAGTTCCCCTACACCCTCCGCGCCGTGTCGGACTGCATGTCGTCGAACGGCTCCACCTCCATGGCCTCTGTCTGCGGCTCGACCCTGTCGCTGATGGACGCGGGCGTACCCATCAAGGCGCCGGTGGCCGGCATCGCCATGGGCCTGGTCTTCGCCGAGGGCAAGTACACGACCCTCACCGACATCCTGGGCGCCGAGGACGCGTTCGGCGACATGGACTTCAAGGTGGCCGGCACCGCCGAGTTCGTGACCGCCCTCCAGCTCGACACCAAGATCGCCGGTATCCCCGCCGACGTGCTGGCCGCCGCCCTCACCCAGGCCCGCGACGCCCGCCTCCAGGTGCTCGACGTCATGAACGCCGCCATCGCCTCGCCCCGCTCGGAGGTACGCGAGACGGCCCCGAAGATCATCAGCTTCGAGATCCCGATGGACAAGATCGGCGAGGTCATCGGCCCCAAGGGCAAGGTCATCAACACCATCCAGCAGGAGACCGGCGCCGACATCAACGTCGACGACAACGGCGTGGTCGGCACCGTAACCATCGGCTCCAAGGACGGCGCCGCCGTCACCGAGGCCCAGAAGCGGATCGAGCAGATCCTCGACCCGCCCCGGGCCAACGTGGGCGACGTCTACACCGGCAAGGTGGTCAACATCACCAAGTTCGGTGCCTTCGTCAACATCCTCCCCGGCCGTGACGGCCTGCTCCACATCTCCAAGCTGGGCCGTGGCAGGCGGGTCGAGCGGGTGGAGGACGTCGTCAGCCTGGGCAGCGACATCACCGTCCGGGTGGACGACATCGACCCACAGGGGAAGGTCGCACTGTCCCCTGTCGGGGACGACGGCGACGCCCCGGCCGGCGAGGCCCCGCCGGCCCGCGAGCGTTCCCGGGACCGGGCGCCGGCGCCCGCCGCGGAGGAGGCCGGTGGCGACCGTGAGTTCGTGTCCTTCGAGGCCCAGTTCGAGGCCCAGGCCAAGGAGAAGTTCGGCGATCTCGGCCCGGCCGACGTGGCCGCCGGCCGCCCCGAGAGCGACGCACCCCGCCGCAATCGCGACCGCGACCGCCGGCGCCGCTAAGTGGCAGCAGACACGATCCGGGCGGACACGCTCGGCAACGGGATGCAGGTGATCACCGAGGCGATGCCCGACGCGCACTCGGTGACCATCGGCTTCTGGGTCGACGCCGGCAGCCGTGACGAGACGCCGCCCGAGGCCGGCGCCTCTCACTTCCTCGAGCACCTGCTGTTCAAGGGCACCGAGGAGCGCAGCGCGCATTCCATCGCCGAGGACATCGAGGCCGTCGGGGGCGACATGAACGCCTTCACCACGAAGGAGTACACCGCCTTCTACACCCGCCTGATCGACGAGGACCTCGAATTGGGCCTCGACATCCTGTCCGACATCATGTGGGCGCCAGCGTTCCGGCCCGAGGAGATCGACGCCGAGCGCCAGGTGATCCTCGAAGAGATCAACATGCACGAGGACGAGCCGTCCGATCTCGTGCACGAGCTCCTGCACGAGGCTTTGTACCCCGGCCACCCGTTGGGCCGGGAGGTGCTGGGGGAGCGGTCGACGATCACCGACATGACTCGTGACCAGATCGCCAACTACTTCACGACCCGCTACAAGCCGCCGAGCATCGTGGTGGCCGCCACCGGCAACCTGGACCACGACAGCGTGGTCGCCGGCATCGACCGCCGCTGCGCCGGCCGGCCCGGGTCCGCTCCGCCTCGCGAGCGGCCGGCGCTCCAGCCGGTGCGCCCGCTCGTCGTCCAGCACCGCGGCACCGAGCAGGCCCACATCGTCGTCGGCATGCGCTCGCTCGACCGCCACGACGACGACCGGTTCATCCTGGCTGTCCTCAACCAGATCCTGGGCGGAGGCATGTCCAGCCGGCTGTTCCAGGAGATCCGTGAGAAGCGCGGCCTGGTGTACTCGGTGTTCTCCTACCGGGCCGCCTACCTCGAGAGCGGGGCGTTGGCGGTCTACGCCGGCACAGCACCCTCCCGGGCCCAGGAGGTCCTGGCCCTAGTTGACGAGGAGCTCGACAAGCTGGCCACCGGGCCGGTCACCGACCGGGAGCTGGCCGTGGCCAAGGGCCACATCAAGGGCAGCCTGGCCCTGTCGCTGGAGGACTCCGCCGGCCGCATGAACCGTATCGGGCGGGGCCAGCTGATCCACGGCGAGGTCCTCAGCTATGAAGAGGTCGTCGCCCGCACGGAGGCCGTCACCCACGACGACCTGCGGCGGGTGGCCGAGCGGGTGTTCGCCAACGAGCGGGTGCTCGCCGTCGTCGGCCCCTTCCGCGAGGACGACTTCGCCGCACGAGTGGCCTGACCCCCCTCGTTCTGGTTGCACTTGCCCGCCGCATGCGCTGGGAAATGCAACCAGAACGAGGGGGGTCAGAGGCGGCCGCAGCCCAAGAAGGGCACGGTCACCACCGCCGGCGCCGGCCTCGACCGGTCGGCGGCGTGGAGGACGAAGTTCAGGAGGGACTCGTCGGGCGACGGGTTGTCGATGCGGAGGCGGCCGTCGAGGACGACGGTCGGCACGCCCGACACGCCGAACTCACGCACCAGGTCTATGCCGGCGAAGCCGTCGACCACCTCGACCTGGACGCGCTCGGACGCCAGGCCCATCCCGACGGTCGTGACCACGACCGGGGGGCAGCCGGGTCAGGTCGGGGTGGCGAAGACTTGGATCGGAACCGGCTGCGGCAGTCCGTCGAGCGCCGGCCCCCAGCCCTCCGGCAGGCCGTGGTCGCCGGTGGAGGCCCGGCGCAGCGTCTCCAGCAGGGCCCGGAACAGGTTGACGCGGGGCACACCCAGGAACCGGATCCGACCGGCGACAGTGAATACCGGCACCTCGCCTGAGCCCTCCTCGGTGACGGTGAGGCGGATCCGCGGCTCCAGGGCGGCCAGCTCCCGGCCCAGCTTCTCGGCCCGCGCTCCCTCCTCGGCGCCGGCCGCCGGCGCCAGGGCCAGCGGCGACGAGCGCTGCGCTGACACCACCAAATCCACGGGTGCGCCCATCCGCCCTTCGAGCTGAGCGACGACGTAGCTGCGGTCGACGTCGTCGAAGAACGACGCCGGCCCCCTTCCCAACTCCATTACTGCACCATCACCTGATGGAGCACGACTAGTGAACGAGAACCTTGGACTTCAGGACCATGGGCTTGCTCAGCATCCGGCAGACCGGGCAGTTCCGGCCGACGTTGGCGAGTTCGGTGAGCTTCCTCTTGCTGGTGCCGGTCGATGCGATGTGGATCTCGTAGTTGACCGCGCTGAACTTGTCGGTCTGATCGGTGTTCTGGAAGAAGCCCTGGGCGTCGAAGCTCATGTTGACCTTGACCGACAGGGCGTCGAGCACGATGCCCATGCGGGCTGCGTGCCACGCCGTCTGGTTGATGATGCACGCGCCGAGCGCCGACAACACGGTCTCGACCGCCTCGGGGCCGGCGTCGTCGCAGCCGGGCATCTCGGCCCAGTCGTCGTACTGGATGGAGTACTTGCGGGTGAGGCGCTCCTTGCGCTCGCCCATGAGGCTGAAGGGCCCGATGTAGCCGGTGGCGCGTGTGCCCTTGCCCTGCCACTCCACGAACGCCTCGAGGTCCAGCACGATCGGGCCGTCACCGATGGCCTCGTAGAACCCTCGCAGGGCCGGGATCGGGATCCCCGAGACCTCGTCCTGCTTGGCGGTGACCGGCAGTCCCATCAGCGTTCCTTTCGTGCGTAATCGTCCCCTGCAGTATGACGGTCAGAACAGGGCAAACTCCAGGAAGAACCCGATGGGGACGAGGAGTCGTCGCGGTCGCAGGGTACCCGGAAGCGGGCGAGCCGCTCGCTCAGCTCGTCGACGAGTAGTGGTTGGTCGTCCTCCGGGTCCATGCCGGGCAGGACGATACTGGCCGGATGAGCGCCGCTGACGATGTGATCGCCGCCCTGGAGCTGGAACCCCATCCCGAAGGAGGCTGGTACCGGGAGATGTGGCGGGAGCAGGCGTCCACCGCCATCTACTACCTGCTGAAGGCGGGCGAGCGCTCGCACTGGCACCGGATCGACGCCACCGAGGTCTGGCACTACTACGCCGGCTCGCCGATGGGCCTGGCTACGTCGCCGGACGGCCAGCAGGGCCTCGACCACGTGCTCGGGATCGACATCGCCTCCGGCGAGCGGCCCCAGGTCGTGGTGCCCGCCGGCGTCTGGCAGGCGGCCCGGCCCCGGGGTGAGTGGTCGCTCGTCGGTTGCACCGTGGCGCCGGCATTCGGGTTCGAGGGCTTTGAGCTGGCGCCGGAGGGGTGGCACCCTGGCCGGTAGGCCCGGCTTTCTGACATTGTTCAACCGATGATTCGCGTGGGGGTGTTCGGAGCCGGTGGGCGCATGGGCTCGACGGTGTGCCGGGCCGTGGTCGCCGACCCCGAGCTGCAGCTCGTCGCCGCCGTCGACCCGCTGCACGCCGGCATCGACCTGCGGGGCGTCACCGGCGCCGACCTGCGCGGCCTCCAGGTCTCGCCCGATGTCGAGTCGCTGGCGCGGGCCGAGGCCCAGGTGGCCATCGACTTCACCCATCTCGACGCAGCACGGTCCAACCTGGCCTGGTGCGCGGCGAACGGCGTCCATGCCGTGGTCGGCACGTCGGGCTTCACGCCGGCCGACTACGAGGAGCTGGCCACCCGCTTCACCCGGAGCAACTGCTTCGTCGCCCCGAACTTCGCCATCGGCGCGGTGCTGATGATGCGCTTCGCCGAACTCGCCGCCCCCTACTTCGAGACCGCCGAGATCATCGAGCTGCACCACGACCAGAAGATCGACGCTCCCTCCGGCACTGCCATGCACACCGCCGAGCGGATGGCCGGCCGGTCGGTGGACTGGGCCCCGGACCCCACCACCAAGCACGTGGTCGAGGGCACCCGCGGTGGCGTGGCGGCCGGCGGCATCCACATCCACTCGGTCCGCTTACGGGGCATGGTGGCCCACCAGGAGGTGCTGCTCGGCACGGAGGGCCAGAGCCTCTCGATCAGGCACGACTCCTACGACCGGGGGTCATTCATGCCCGGTGTCGTGCTCGCGGTGAAGGCGGTCGGGTCGCACCCCGGGGTCACCATCGGCCTTGACGCCCTGCTCGACATCTGACCGGTTTTTCTCGGCGGCCGGGGCGCCGGCCGCGTCCGCCGTGGTGCCCTCGAGCTCTTCGAGCTCGAGGTCCATCTTGCCCTGGGCCCGGTTGAGCACGAGCGACAGGACCACGAGGCTGATGCTGACCGCCGTGGTGGCGACCAGGTTGCGGCTGAAGAAGTCCAGAAGACCCTCGACGGGGCTGGCCACCGCCGAGCTGAACCGGCGCACGAGGAACACTGCGGTCAGCGTGCCGCCCAGGTTGGCGGCCATGAAACCGATGGGCGACATGCCGGTCTGGCCGGCGAGAGCGCAGACGATGGCCCCCGGGAAGGCGAACACCATCGGGTATCCGGCCTTCTTGAACAGCTTCTCGGTGAAGGGCACGAGGTCGCCCAAACCACCCTTTCTTTGCAGCCAGCGCAGCGCGTTGTCGCCGTAGAACCGTCCGAGCAGGTAGAAGAGCGGGTCGCTGAAGGACCGCCGCAGGACGGCGACGATCACGAACGGGACGAGGTCGACCTCGCGGGCCAGGACGAGGAACCGGTTCCGAGCGTCGAGGGCGATCATCAGGAGGGGGTGCTTGGTGGCCAGCGTGGGCGTGAAGGCGCTGGCGATCAGGCCCATGGTGGTGATGATCACGATGGGCGTGACCAGCAGGATGAGCGTGCGCCGGGAGGGCTTTGGCCTCTCCTCGACTTCCTGCGCGTCCTGCTGATCGTCCTCGGGCACGGTTCTGCACGTTAGGCGGCCAGGGCGGCCGCCACGTGGGCGGCCAACTCGGCGGCGCTGGTGTGGGCGTTCAGCCCGCTGGTGGAAGGCATGACGTAGGCCGTCACGCCGGCAAAGGGCTCGGGCTGGAGGCCGGCGGTGGCCTGGCGGTCGACGGCCACCCGCCAGCCGGCGAGGCCGACGAACAGGACCAGGCCGGGTCGCAGCCACTCCACCAGCCGCCGGACGCGATCGGCGCCGGTCCGGTACTCCTCGGCGGTCACGGTCGCGGCGTTGGGCGTCGCCCGCTTGACCAGGTCGGTCATCCCCACCCGATCGTGAACGAGGCAGGCCAGCGGGTCCCGCGGGTGGGTGAGGAGGCCGGCGGACACCGCCGCCTTCCAGAAGCGGTTCGTCGGGCCGGCGAATCCGTAGCCGGCGTGGGCGGCCACCACGCTGGGGTTGAGCCCGCAGACCAGCACCCGGAGGCCGGGGCCGACGGTGTCGGGGAGGGTGCGGGCCCGGCGGGCGTCCGCCCAGACCCGCTCGCCCTCGATGCTCACCTCCTCGACGTCGAAGCCGGCGCCGGCCAGCAGGCCGGCCAGCTCGTCGGGCCGCCAAAGGGTGAAGAAGCGGCCGGGGAAGTCGTCGCCGGGCCGGTCGCCCTCGCCCTCACCGGCGATGCCGGAGATGGCCAGCGGGGCGCCGACCGCAAGAGCCCAGTGCAGCCGGGCCAGGGCCAGTGGCAACTGAGGGCGGGCCACGTGGAGATAGGAGTTGGACGCCCATGCCCCGCCGAGGCTGCGGTCCCGGAACGGTGGCGCCTCGATGTCGGCCTGGACCAGCGAGGCACCGGACCGGCCGGCGAGCGCCAGCATGGCGGCCGCGGCGTCGACGGCGACCACGGGGCCGGCGCCGGCCAGGTCATCGACGTAGGTGCCCGGACCGCACCCCAGGTCGACCACCGGGAGGCCGGGCAGACATCGCGCCGCCAGCCGCACCGCCCGCCGGCCGTACGCCGGCGTGCGTTTTGCGGCCCACTCTGCGGCCCGCCGCTCGTAGACGTCGACAGTGGCCCGGTCCACAATGCGAGGGTACTGGCGGGACTTCTGGGTACAGACGACCTGAGCGCGTGCCGACGTTTTGCGTGTGACGCGCCGGATTTGGGACCGTGTTGAGGCAAATGGAGCGCTTGAGCTGACGGGTCGACGCGTCGGAGTGCTGGTATTGAAGGCTGCCGGGGGAGTGGTGGTCTTCCTCGTGCTGGGCAACCTGCTGATCCTGGGCGCCTCGTTCTTGGCCCGGGGGACGACGTCCTCGGTCAAGCCGGTAGCCGCCATCGAGGGCATCGACAACCTGCGCGCCGTCGACGCCAAGGTGTGGCGGGGCGGCGCTCCGACCACCGACGGCTACCGCAATCTGGCCATCGCCGGCGTCAAGACCGTCGTCGATCTGCGGGCCGAGGAGGGCACCGAAGGCGACATCGCCACCGTGACCGACCTCGGCATGAAGATCGTCCGGATCCCGATGCGCGACGGCCAGGTGCCGTCGCCCGAGGAGGTCCAGGCCTTCCTGGCCGCTACCGGCGAGTCCGAGGGCACGGTGTTCGTGCACTGCGGGGCGGGCGTCGGCCGCACCGGGGCCATGGTGGGCGCCTACCAGGTGAGCATGGGCGAGTTGTCGGGCAGCGCCGCCCTGCGTCGCAACCTGGCCGTCGGGCCGCCCAGCCTCGAGCAGATCGCCTTCGTGGCCAAGATGGGCAACGGCCTAGCCGACAAGCCGGGCGCCGTCGTCACCGCCGTCAGCCGGGTCCTCGACGCCCCCCGGCGCATGTGGAGCCGCTACGGCGTGTAGTTCGTGGGAGCGATGTCCCGCTTGCTCACCACGTGCGCCTTCACCTTGTCGAGGGTGGTGTCCTCCAGGCAGCCCTGGAGCCGGCGCCAGGAGTGCTCGCCCAGCGCCGGCTCGGTGAGGATGCGGAACCGCCCGCCGGACACTTCGACGACCCCTGGCTCCGCCAGCCGGTGGTGCACCGTTCCCTGGCAGGCGCCCCACAGGCCCTGAGCGGAGAGCAGCGCGGAGCCTCCCCGGTCGCGGGACTCGACGGCAAGGACGATCTCGCTGCGCGATCCGGGAACGACTCGGTCGGGCCGGTCCTGGGTCAGGTCGGCCAGCACATCGACGCCGGCGATGATCGCGGCCACGGCGATGGCGATGAGCAGGGCCCGCTTCATCGCCTGGGCGCGAGCGGCCCCTCCAACACGGCGACGGAGTCGTCCTCCGCCGGGGGCACGAGCCCGCCGGCCGGCCAGGACAGCGCGCTGAGCCGGGCCGCCAGCCCCTTCTCGAGCGCCGGCCCGGCGGTGGCCCGGGCCAGCCGCTCGACCAGCCACGCCACCCCCGACGCCACCACGCCCATCCCGATGAGCACCGGGACGAACACGCCGAAGCGGTCGGCCTTCGGCGCCAGCCACTCGAAGTGCCGGCGCGGCGGCGGGGCCGACTCGTGGATGCGGGCCAGCACGGCGGGATCGGGCGCCTGGAGGCGCTGGTCGAGCCGGTGCAAGCGGTTGAGGACGGTGGTGGTGGCGAACGCCACCTCGGTGGCGACGAATAGCACGCCGGCGATCAGTGCCCGGTTCCACTCCCAGCGCCACAGGTAGACGAAGAAGTAGATGGCGGTGACGGCCAGCACGCCGCCGGCGAGGATGCGGGCGACGGTCCCGGGCCTCATGCCACGCCCCGGCCCTGGTCTTCGACCAGCGACACCTCGCCGGTCGTGCCGTCGAGCACCACAGTGGCGCCGGCGGGGAATCGGGCCACGGCATCCTCCACGCCCACCACGGTGGGCACCCCGAACTCGCGGGCGAGGATGGCCAGGTGGGAGAGGAAACTCCCCGTCTCCGACACCAGCCCGCCCAGCTGGGGCAGCAGGGGCGCCAGGTCCGGGTCGAGCGTGCGCACCACGAGGACAGCACCGGGCGCGGGGGGCCCGTCGCCGCCGTGCACCGGGCCCGATCCCAGGCCGCCGCCGGCGCCCGTGCCGCCTCGCCCGCCGCCGGTGCGCCCGTGCCGGCGGGCCCGGCCCGAGTGCGCCGAGCGGGCGGCCGGGGCCACGGTGCCGTCTGCTGTCAGGCGGAAGCGGGCCGGCAAAGGAGCGCCCCTCCGGCCCCGGGACCTCGCCGACGCGTCGGCCGGCACCGCACCCGAGGTCACCGCTTCGACCAGTTCGGCGAGCCGCAGCCAGCGGACATCGCCGGCGGCGACCATGGTTCCCTGCGCCGCCAGCCGCTCGCCCAGTTCCCAGGCGGCGCGGGCGGTCAGCTCCTGGAGCCACCGGGCCCGCAGGCGCAGGGCCTCCCGGAGGATGGCGGCCCGGTCGGGCTCCTCGTCCACTGCCGGCGCCGCGGAGCCGGTGAGGCTCATCGCCGGAGGCAGGACCACGGACGGGCCCACCTTGGGAGCGACCAGGGCCAGCACACTCGGGTGCCGCAGCACGATCTCGTCGTCGGCCAGGCTCTCGGCTCGGCCGGCAGCCAGCGCCCGCAGTGCCACCGAGGCGCCGGTGGTGGTCGGGGCGGCGTGAGCCGTCACCAGCCAGCCCAGAAGGACCTCGTAGCCATGGAGGGCGGTCAGGCCCTGGGCCGAGCGGCGGAGGAGGCCGAGCAGTTCCCGGTCGGACAGGGCGTCGACCGCGCCCACTGCGAGGAGGTCGGCGTCGACGGTGGCCACCAGGTCGCCGGCCAGCGCCGGCAGGGCGGCACGCAGCCGGCCGACCCGCCACGCCGCCACCAGGCGGCGCATCGCCGGACGGGGATCCAGGCGCTGCCAGAGCGACGCCGGCCCCTCGGTGCCGAGCAGTAGGTCCAGGTCGGCGGCCACCCGGCCGGCGACGGTGGTCACCACCGGCGAGGCGGCCAGGCGCCGGCGGCGGGTCGTCCCGGCCAGTGTCAAAGCGGCCCGGAGGCCGTCACGCAGGGGCTCGACCCACAGATCCTCTTCGAGAGGCGACAGCGGCTCGGGGAAGGTCTCGGCCACCGGGCCCGGGCCCAGGGTGGGGCCGGTACCCTGCCGGCCGCCGACGGCGGTGACCGGCCGGCTCTGCAGGAGCCACAGGCGCCCGTCGGGCCCGAAGGCCCACTCCACGTCCTGCTGGCCGCCGAAGATGCGCGCCGTCCGGTGGGCCAGGGCCCGGAGCTGGCGCAGCTGGTCGGAGCTGAGGGGGCCGTGCTCGGGGCCCTCGACCATGCGCTGGCGGGAGAGCACGTAGCGGCTGCCGTCGACCGTGCCCCCGACCACCGCCGCCGGCCCCGCCTCGCTGGCCGACACGACCACATGGTCGGTGCGGCCCGAGACGGGGTCGACGCCGAACAGCACCCCGCCGACCGTGGGGAGCAGCTGAGGCTGGACGAGCACCGCGATTGGCGCCGGCACCTCGGTCACGACCTTCGCCGAATGCAGCACCGTGTCGACCGCCCGGCGGAACGACGGCCAGTCGCGTACGTCGAGGACCGACGTGAACATGCCCGCCATGGAACTCGTGTTGCCGTCCTCCACCGTCGATGACGAGCGGACCGCCACCGACCGTTGCCCGTTGCCCGTGGCCAGCGACCAGGCGGCCCGGAGCTCGGTGTCGATCGGGAGGCCGGCGCCGCCACGGGGCTCGAAGGCGCCGGTCGTCACCACCCAGCCCGGCAGGACCGGGAGGCCTGCCTTCAGGGCCCTCGCCAGTGCCGCGGCCTTGGCGCCCACCACTGCGGGGTCCAGCGCCGGCGCGGAGTCGAGCGTCACAACCGCCCCGGCCGCCCCCAGGTCGGGGCCGGGCTCGATAATTGCCGTGCTCACCAGTCCACCCCCGATGCCGGGTACTACCCCCCTCAACTGCTGAGGATCGCTCCTCTATTCCTCCATTGAGACACGACCGGTCCCGAAATGGAAGAGCCGCCGGCCTGCCGGCGGCCGGCGGCTCCTCGGAGGGCGGCCTTTACCTGGCGGCCACGCACTCCTTCACCAGGTCCCGGAGCTCGGCTCGGCTGGCGTCTGGGTTGGCCCGTCGGACCTCGGCCAGGCACGGACGAGCAGCGGCCACCCTGGCCCGGATTCGGGCCGGCGTGACGCCGGCCTCCTCGAGGCAGGCGAGCGCGGCGGCGCGGGCCGCAGGCTTGTCGTCGGGGTTGGCGCTGCGAGCGGTGTCGATGCACGCCCGTGCCGCATCCCGCTTGGCCTGCTGCTCGGGCGTCGGGGTGCGGCCCTCGAAGCCGGCCTCGGTCATGCACGCCTTCACCGCCTCCCGCAGCGCGGCGCGGCCGGCGTCCGGCGTCGCCTCGCGAGCCTGGGTGAGGCAGGCCCTGGCGGCTTCCCGCTTGGCCGGGTCGGCGCCGGCGGTGCCGGCCCATGCCACCGCACCGCCGGCGGCGAGGCCGGCTCCGATCAGTACTGCAAGCACACGCTTCATCTGGCTCCTCTTGTCGGTTGTACCAGCTGCATCGTCGCCAACCGGTGTGAGGGGGGACCGACGGAAATGTGAGGGTTCTGTTATGAGAGGGCCGACACGACGTAGTCGATGGCGCCGGTGAGGATCGTCACGTCATCGGGGTCGACGCTGGGGTAGACGGCCACCCGGAGCTGGTTGCGGCCCAGCCGGCGGTAGGGCTCGGTGTCCACGATCCCGTTGGCCCGCAGCACCTTGTTGATGGCCTTGGCGTCGATCGCCTCGTCGATGTCGATGGTGGCGACGACCGGGCTGCGGTCGGCGTGGTCGGCCACGAACGGGGTGGCGTACTCGGACTTCTCGGCCCAGCCGTAGAGGATGTTGGTCGACGTCTCGCACCGGGACGCAGCCCACTCCAGCCCGCCGTTGGCGAGGATCCAGTCGGTCTGGTCCGCCATGAGGAACAGGGTCGCGAGGCCGGGCGTGTTGTAGGTCTGGTTGAGCCGGGCGTTCTCGACCGCGGTGGCCAGGCTGAGCGACTCCGGTATCCACCGGCCGGTGGCCTTGATCCGGTCGACCCGATCCAGCGCCGCCGGCGAGCAGATGGCGATCCAGAGGCCGCCGTCGGCGCCGAAGCACTTCTGGGGGGAGAAGTAGTAGACGTCGTACTCGCTGGGGTCGACGCGCATGCCGCCGGCGGCGGACGTGGCGTCGACCAGGACCAGGCCCTCCTCGGCCGGCGCCGGCCGGGTGATCTCCATGGCCACCCCGGTGGAGGTCTCGTTGTGGGTGAGGGCGTAGGCGTCGACGTCGGGGTTGGGCTTGGCCTCGGGGTGGGTGCCAGCGGGCGACTCGATCACGTCGGGCGCGTCGAGATGGGGCGCAGCGGCGGCGGTGAGGGCGAAGGACTCGGAGAAGTTGCCGAAGGAAAGGTGCTGGCTGCGGCGCTCGATGAGGGAGAGGACGGCGACGTCCCAGAAGTAGGCGGCACCGCCGTTGCCGAAGACAACCTCGTAGCCCTCCGGCAGGGCGAAGAGGTCGGCCATCCCGGAGCGGAGGCGGCCCACCACCGACCGCACCGACGACTGGCGGTGGCTGGTGCCGAGGTAGGTGTCGCCGGTGGCCAGGAGGGCCGCCAGCGAGTCGGCCCGCACCTTCGACGGACCGCTGCCGAACCGCCCGTCGGCGGGGCGCAGGTCTTGGGGAAGGGTGATGTCGGAAGAGGTTGCAGTCATCGTGGGGCCACTATCCCTCACACCTCCGGGGAACTGCGACCCGGTAACGGTTGCCGGCGCCGGCCGGCCATGTGACACGATCGCACCCGTGCCTGAGACCTCCGATCGTCCCCGCCTGTCCCGCCGCATCGCCGCCATCGAGGAGTCGGCCACCCTGGCCGTCGACGCCAAGGCCAAGTCACTCGTCGCCGCTGGCCACGACGTCATCGGCTTCGGCGCCGGCGAACCGGACTTCCCGACGCCGGCCCACATCGTCGCCGCCGCCGTGGAGGCTGCGCCCCAGGCGAAGAACCACCGCTACACGCCCGCCGGCGGCCTGCCGGAGCTGAAGGAGGCGGTGGCCGTGAAGACGGCGAAGGACTCCGGCTACGAGGTGACCGCGGCCCGGGTCGTGATCACCAACGGGGCCAAGCAGGCGGTCTACAACTCCTTCGCCGCCCTTCTGGACCCGGGCGACGAGGTGCTGGTGCCGGCGCCGTACTGGGTGACCTACCCGGAAAGCATCCGCCTGGCCGGCGGGGTCGACGTGGCCGTGCCCACCGACACCTCGACCGGCTTCCGGGCCACCGTCGACGCCCTGGAGGCGGCAACCACCGACCGCACCAAGGTGCTGCTGTTCGTGTCGCCGTCCAACCCCACGGGCGCGGTGTACACGCCCGAGCAGACCGCCGAGGTCGGCCGCTGGGCCGCTGAGCGGGGGCTGTGGGTCATCACCGACGAGATCTACGAGCACCTGGTCTACGGGAGCCATCAGTTCTCCTCGATGCCGGCGCTGGTGCCCGAGCTGGCCGACCGCACCATCGTCATCAATGGCGTGGCCAAGAGCTACGCCATGACCGGCTGGCGGGTGGGGTGGATGATCGCCCCGGCCGACGTGGTCAAGGGCGCCACCAACCTCCAGTCCCACGCCACGTCGAACGTGGCCAACGTCTCCCAGCGGGCCGCCGTGGCCGCCCTGACCGGCGACCAGGCCTGCGTGGGCGAGATGCGGGCCGCCTTTGACCGCCGGCGCCGGCGGATGTTCGATTTGCTGTCGGCGATGCCCGGGGTCGAGTGCCTGGAGCCGGAGGGCGCGTTCTACGCGTTCCCCAACTTCGCCGGCGCCCTCGGCCGGCCGCTGGCCGGCGGCCGTACGGCGAACTCCACCCTGGAGCTGGCCGAGATCGCCCTGGAAGAGGCGAAGGTCGCCATCGTCCCCGGCGAGGCGTTCGGCGCCCCCGGGTACGCCCGGCTCTCCTACGCCCTGGCCGACGAGGCGCTGGAGGAGGGGCTCGGCCGGTTGGCCACCCTCCTCGCCTAACCTGGAGGCGATGGAGAATCCGCCGGCGCCGGACCCCGAGGAGCCGCTCGAGGAGTTCTACGGGCGCGACGACCTGTTCGGTTTCAAGCCGGCGACGGCCCCGCTTCCCCGCCCGCCGGCGAAGAAGGCTCGCACCGCCACCGGCGCCCTGCTCACCGGCATCGCCCTCGGCCTGCGGGACATCTTCGACCCCGAGAAGAAGCGCGACACCATCGCCATCGAGCAGGAGGCTCCCGGTGAGCCCGAAGGCCCCCAGCGTTACGAGATCCGCCTGAACAGCAGTCCCCGGGAGGGCCGGGCCATCTACCGCCCGTGGGTCGATGACGAGGATCCCGACCGGGAGTAGATGCTGGTCGCACTGAGTCCGTGTGCGACCATGGGCCGATATGGCCCGCGTCCTGATCACCGAAGAACTTGCCGAGAAAGGCCTTGCCCGCCTGCGTGACGAGGGTCACGAGGTCGACGTGCGGCTCGGGCTCTCGCCAACGGAGCTGCTCGACGTGGTCCCTGGCGCTGCCGCCCTCGTCATCCGCTCCGAGACCCAGGTCACCGCCGAGGTGCTGGCCGCCGGCACCGACCTGATCGTCGTCGGCCGGGCCGGCATCGGCCTCGACAACGTCGACGTGGCCGAGGCCACTCGTCGCGGCGTGATGGTCTGCAACGCCCCCCTCTCGAACATCGTGACGGCCGCCGAGCACACGATGGCCCTGCTCCTCTCGGCGGCCCGCAACGTGCCCCAGGCCGACGCCGCCCTCAAGCAGGGGAAGTGGCAGCGGTCGCAGTGGACGGGCGTCGAGATGCACGGCAAGACCCTCGGCCTCCTCGGCCTGGGCCGCATCGGCACGCTCGTGGCCCAGCGGGCCTACGCCTTCGGCATGCGCCTGGTGGCGTGGGACCCGTGGATGTCGCCGGAGCGGGCGCGCAAGCTGGGCGTCGAGCTGCTGGAGCTCGAGGAGGTCGTCCGCCAGGCCGACTTCATCAGCATCCACCTGCTCAAGTCGCCCGAGAGCGTGGGACTGGTGGGCGAGAAGCTGCTGGCTCACGCCAAGCCGACGCTGCGGATCGTCAACGTGGCCAGGGGCGGGATCATCGACGAGGCCGCCCTGGCCGCCGCCATCGCCGAGGGGCGGGTCGCCGGCGCCGCCATCGACGTCTTCGCCAAGGAGCCCACCACCTCGTCGCCCCTGTTCGGCCTGCCGTCGGTGGTGGTCACTCCCCACCTCGGCGCCAGCACGGTGGAAGCCCAGGACAAGGCCGGCGAGACCATCGGCGAGCAGGTCTGCCTGGCGCTCGCCGGCGAGTTCGTGCCCTACGCCGTCAACATCGACGCCAGTGAGGCCGCCGAGGCCGTCCGGCCCTTCCTGCCCCTGGCCGAGCGCCTCGGGCGCATCTGGGCGTCGCTTGGCGACGCAGCGCCGAAGTCCCTGGCCGTCGACTATCAGGGCCAGCTGGCCGACTACGACACCCGCATCCTTACCCTGGCCGTGCTCAAGGGGGTGCTGGGCGCCGACGGCACCGACGCAGTCTCCTACGTCAATGCGCCCCAGGTGGCGGAGGCCCGCGGCCTCGAGGTCCAGGAGACGCGCACGGCGGCGGCGCACGACTACGTCAACCTCATCACCCTGGCCGGCGACGGCCACTCGCTGGCCGGCAGCCTGTTCGGCCTGCGTGACGAGGCCAGGTTGGTCATGGTCGACGACCACGCCGTCGATATCCCGCCGGCCCGCCACATGGTCGTCGTCCGCAACGACGATCGCCCGGGCATGATCGGCCTGGTCGGCACCACCCTGGGCCGGGCGGGCATCAACATCTCGGACATGGACGTCGGCCGCTCGCCGTCGGGCGTGGCCGCCCTGATGGTCCTCTCCACCGACCGGGCCCTGCCGACCGAGGTCCATACCGAGCTGAGTGCCGCCGACGGGATCCTCCACGTGGCGACGGTGGACCAGGAGTAGGCCTTCCGCCGATCGGTTTGTGCATTTTTACGGCTCTGGCACCGAAAAATGCACAAACGGATGGGTTACGGCTGCTTCTTGGTGGCCTTCTTGACCGGGGCCGCCTTCTTGGCCACCGGCGCCTTCTTGGCCACCGGCGCCTTCTTGGCCGCGGCGGCCTTCTTCGGAGCCGCCTTCTTCACCGGGCCAGCGGCCGGCGGGTCGGCGACCTTCTTGGCCGCCGCCTTCTTCTTGGCCGGCGCCTTCTTTACGACCGGCTCGCCGGCGACAGGGGCCGGCTCGGGCGCCGCAGGGACCGCGGCCTTCTTCTTCTCGATGATCTCCTCGAGCACGACCGGCTGGACCAGCGGAGGGTCGGGAGGCGTGCGAGGCAGGTTGGGGTTCACCGCCGGCGCCGGCGGCGGGGCCCAGTCGGTGGACGGCCGCCCGTCGTCGAAGGACCGCCGGCCCTGGACGAGCTTGAACAGCGCCATGCCCAGCCCGGCCAGCAGGCCCAAGCGGAACAGGATGCGGAGGAACTTCCTGATCATGTTGACCTCGACCCTACTTGACGGTTTTCGGCGTAGCTGTCATCCTCGGCTGAGATGTACCCCTCCTCCAATTTCGCGCGCACTTTCACCACCCTCCTCCTTACGTAGCGGCGGGCGCCTTCCGGTGCTCGCCTTCGCCTCTCGACCCTCCGGGCCGAGGGGTTTTTTGTTTCTCCAGAGAGGATTCCCGCCATGAACCCCGAATCCAGCAAGCTCGTCATCTTCGACACCACCCTGCGCGACGGCGAGCAGTCGCCCGGCATCTCCCTCGACGCGGCCGAGAAGCTGGAGATCGCCGAGCAACTCGCTCGCCTGGGGGTCGACTACATCGAGGCCGGGTTCCCCGTGGCCAGCGAGGGTGACTTCGAGGCGGTGCGCACCATCGCCCGCACGGTGCAGGGCCCGGTCATCGCCGGCCTGTCGCGCACCCAGGTGTCCGACGTCGACCGCTGCTGGGACGCCCTGCGCGACGCCGAGCGGGGCCGCATTCACGTCTTCATCTCCACCAGCCCCCAGCACATGGAGCACATGCTGAAGATGGACCGGGCCCAGGTGCTGGCGGCCACCCGCAGCGGCGTGGCCCGGGCGCGCGAGCACACCGGCGACGTCGAGTTCAGCCCTCAGGACGCCACCCGCACGCCGCTTGACTTCATGCTGGAGGTCCTGCAGGCCGCGGTCGACTCCGGCGCTACCACGCTAAACATCCCCGACACCGTGGGCTACGGCATCCCGTGGGACTTCGGCGCCCTGATCCAGTACATCCGCCGCGAGGTCAAGGGCGACTACATCACCTCCACCCACTGCCACAACGACCTGGGGCTGGCCACCGCCAACTCGCTGGCCGGCGTGCAGGCCGGCGCCCGCCAGGTCGAGGTGTGCGTGAACGGGCTCGGAGAGCGGGCCGGCAATGCCGCCCTGGAGGAGGTGGTCATGGCCATCAAGATCCGGGCCGACCAGTTCCCCGGCATCGAGGTGGGGGTCAAGACCGAGGAGCTGGCCCGCACCAGCCGGCTGGTCAGCCGCCTGACCGGTTACCCGATCCAGTACAACAAAGCGGTCGTGGGGCGGAACGCGTTCGCCCACGAGTCGGGCATCCACCAGCACGGCGTGTTGGCCGACCGCAGCACCTACGAGATCATCGACGCCAGCTCGGTGGGCCAGGTCGGCAGCCAGATCGTGCTGGGCAAGCACTCCGGCCGCCACGCCTTCTCCGACACCCTGACCAAGATGGGCATCCACGTCTCCGGCGAGATGCTGAATGCCGCCTTCACCCGCTTCAAGGAGCTGGCCGACCGCAAGGTCGAGCTGACTGACGCCGACCTCGAGGCCATCGTCGCCGAGGAGATGGGCGAGCGCCTGCAGGACACCTTCTCCCTGGAGTCCCTGGAGGTGAGCGGCGGCACCGTCGGCGTGCCCCGGGCCACCGTCGTGGTCCTGCGCAACGGCGAGAAGATGGAGGCCACCGGCGAGGGCGACGGCATGATCGACGCCGCCTGCAAGGCCATCAAGGCCGCCACCGGGGTCGACGGCACCCTGACCGGGTTCAACGTCTCCGCCGTCACCGGCGGCGTCGACGCCCTCGGCGACGTGATCGTCCAGCTGGAGGCCGCCGGCATCCGGGTGTCGGGCCGAGGCGTGTCGACCGACGTCGTCGAGGCGTCGGCCCGTGCCTACCTGAGCGCAGTCAACAAGGTGCTGCGCATCCAGGCCCGGGCCGAGGTCCGCCAAGGCGTGGTGGGGCCATGACTGCCACAGTTCTGGTTGCACCTACCCGGCGTATGCGCGGGCAGGTGCAACCAGAACGGCCTGGGGAGGTGCCACTCCGGTGGCCGGGTTGCCGTATGACCACGTAGAGGTCGAGGCCCGGTGGCAGGCGCGGTGGGCCGCTGAGCCGCCGGCGCCGGCGGTGGGGCCGCGGTTCTACAACCTTGTCGAGTTTCCGTACCCCTCGGCCGACGGGCTGCACGTCGGGCACGTGATGACTTACTGCGGCGCCGACGTCGTCGGGCGCTATCAGCGGATGCGGGGCCGGGCGGTGTTCCAGCCCCTGGGTTTCGACTCCTTCGGTATCAACGCCGAGAACTACGCCATGAAGGTGGGGGAGCACCCGGCCACGGTGGTCGCCCGGACGATGGCCAACTACCGCCGGCAGCTGGACCGGGTCGGTGGCGCTTGGGACTGGACCGGCGTCGTCACCAGCGACCCGTCCTACTACCGGTGGACCCAGTGGCTGTTCGTCCAGCTGTTCCGGGCCGGGCTGGCCTACCAGGCCGAGGCCCCGGTGCTGTGGTGCCCGTCCTGCGCCACCGTCCTGGCTCGCGAGCAGGTTGAGGGCGACCGGTGCGAGCGCTGCGCCACCCCGGTCACCGAGCGGGTGATGCGCCAGTGGTTCCTGCGCATCACCGCCTACCGGGACCGCCTGGCCGCCGGCCTGGACGCCCTGGACTGGCCGGAGCCGGCCAAGAACACCCAGCGCCGGTGGCTGGACGGCATGCACGACTGGCTGATCTCCCGCCAGCGCTACTGGGGCCCGCCCATCCCCATCGTCCACTGCCACGCCTGTGGCCCCGTCGCCGTCCCCGAGGACGAACTGCCCGTCGTGTTGCCCGAGGTGGCCGACGTCCGACCGACCGGCGTGTCACCGCTGGCCGCGGTCGAGTGGTTCGTCGCCACGGCCTGCCCGGCCTGTGGCGGGCCGGGCCGGCGGGAGACCGACGTCTCCGACACCTTCTTCGACTCGTCCTGGTACTTCCTTCGGCACCCGTCGGGCGGCGTCCACGACCGGCCATGGGACCCGGGCCTGACCGCGCCCGTCGACCTGTACGCCGGCGGACCGGAGCACGTCGCCCGCCACCACCTGTACGCCCGCTTCGTGACCATGGCCCTGTACGACCTGGGGCTGGTGGGCTTCGAGGAGCCCTTCCCGTGCATCCGCCTGCACGGGACGATCACCAAGGACGGGGCCAAGATGAGCAAGAACCGGGGCAACGTGGTCAACCCCGACGACTACGTTGACCGCCACGGCGGCGACACCTTGCGCGTCCACCTGCTGTCGAGTGGGCGGTGGTCGGGCACCGCCGACTTCCGCGAAGCCGGCATCGCCGGCGTCGAGCGCCTGTTCTCCCGGCTGTGGCGGTTGGCGCACGGCGAGGCCGGCGGACCCGGCGCCGGCGGGCCGGCGCTGGCCCGGGCCGCGAGCCGGACGGCGGTCGCCATCGAGGGCATGCGGTTCAACAACGCGGTGTCCGCGCTCCGGGAGGTCGCCAACCGGGCGTCGGCGGCCGAAGTCCCTACCCTGGCGCTGCTCCTGGCGCCCCTGGCCCCATACCTGGCCGAGGAGCTGTGGGCGGCCGCCGGCGGCGCCTACTCGGTGCACGCCCAAGGGTGGCCGGAGGCGGCGGTCGACGTTGCACCGACCGCCGGCGACGTGACCCTGGTGGTGCAAGTCGACGGACGGGTCCGGGCCCGGCTCGCGGTGCCGGCGGGGCTGGCTGCCGACGAGGCCCACCGGCGGGCGGCGGCCGTCCCCGAGGTGGCCCGCCACCTCGCCGGCCAGCGGGTCGAGCGGTGCGTGCACATCAGTGACCGATTAGTTAATTTTGTGACTTTTCGTCGTGTGGATCGCGTAAACTACGGGCAAGGTTGAGTCCAAAAGCCCCACCGCGCGCACCAACCCGCCAGGAGAACCCCGCTTGATCGGCACCGACGGAGCCATCATCTTCCAACCCCGACCTGCCGGCGGCCCGCTTCCCGCCATGCTGGCCTCACTGGAGGCCGAGTTCGTCGTGGAGTGGCAGGTGGCCGACCTGGGTCCGTCCGAGGCGCCGGCTCCCCGGGCGGTCAGCCCAACCTGAGGGCGTCGACCATGCGGTCCACGTGATCGCTGAAGACCCCGTCGATCCCCTTCCTCAGCAGGTTCTTGAGCATGCGCTCGTGCTGGGCGTCCCACCCGAAGCACAGCACGCCGAACCGGTGGAACAGCGTCGTCAGCCCGCCCGTCCACTCCTCGTGGTGGAGGTTCACCGTGTCGATGCCGGCGGCTGACAGCTGGGCGGCCCGGCGCTCAGGGCCCTTGCGCATCTCGCGCATCTTGGTGCTGTTGACCAGCCGGACGTCGTCGAGCTCCTTGCGCCACTCGGCCAGGAGCTCCCAGTCCGGATGGCACATCCACAGGCGACTCGGCGTGTCCCCGCCGGCGGCCCGGGCCACGGCGGCCACCGCCGGCGCCGCTGCGGGGTCCTTGATGTCGACCGACAGCTCGAAGTCGGTCCCGCACTCGGCGTAGAGGTCCTCCAGCGTCGGCACGTGGGCCGGGAGCGACGCCCGGTCCAGTGACGCGATGGGCCTGCTGCGCAGCCCGGCCTTCACCTTTCCGTCGTGGTCCAGCACGGGGACGCCGTCGGCAGTCAGCCAGACGTCGCTCTCCAGGCCGGTGGCGCCGAGGCGCAGGGCCAGCGTGAACGCCTCGATGGTGTTGTCCGTGGCATGCGCCCTCCCGCCCCGGTGGGCGAAGGCAATCGGCGGGTTGCGGAGTGAGTCGACGATGGAGGGGACTCTAGAGACCGGCCGCAGGTAGGATTGAACACATGGAGGCCCTCTGGCTCTTGCTCATCCCGGTGCTACTGGTCGGTGGCTACTTCATGATCCGCTCGTTCATGCGGCTGTCGAAGTCCATCGCCGAGCTGCGCACGGCAATGACCGACCTGGCCGAGGCCGGCGCCGCGCTCAACTCCGTCCAGGAGGAGGTCGCCAAGCTCGGCGCGACCGTGGACGAGGCCCGCCGCCAGTAGGCTCGTTTTTCATGCCCACCTCGTTGGGACCGGCGGAGATCCTGGTCATCCTCGTCGTCGCCCTCATCGTGCTGGGCCCCAAGAAGCTGCCCGAGGCGGGACGGCAGGTGGGGAAGGCCATCGCCGAGGTCCGCAAGTGGTCCCAGGGCTTCCAGGACGAGATCAAGAAGACGATGGAGCCCGAGCCCCAGACGCGCCCGTCCTACTCCGAGCCCCAGCCCTACTACGAGCCGCCGCTCCCGGTGCTGCCGGCGGAGACCGAGCCGCCGGCGGACGCGAGCACGAACGGCAGTGTCACCACGGGTAGCCACGGCCTCGTCTCGGGCCCGCCGCCGGCGGAGACCCGGCCGGCGGACCCCGACGCCCCCCAGCCGTAGACCCCGGTCGTGGCCATCACGTCAGACGACCCCGACGTCGACCCGGAGGAGCTCGGTGAGCGGATGCCGCTCGTCGACCACCTCGCCGAGCTCCGCCGGCGCCTGATCATCTCCGTCCTGGCCCTCGTGGCCGGGGCCATCGTCGGCTTCGTCCTCTACGACCCCATCCTCAGCATCCTCCTGCGGCCCTACACCGAGGTCACCGGCAAGACCGAGTTCGTCTTCTTCGACCCGCTGGAGGCCTTCGCCACCCGCCTCAAGGTGGCGGCCTGGAGCGGCGCCTTCCTGGCCTCGCCCGTCGTGCTGTGGCAGCTCTGGCGCTTCATCACGCCCGGGCTCCACAGGAACGAGAAGCGCTACGCCATCCCGTTCATCCTGTCGTCGATCGCCCTGTTCGCCCTCGGCGCGTTCGTCGCCCTCTACACCTTCGAGTCCGCCCTGCGGTTCCTCGTCGGCATGGGCGGCGACAACCTCACCCCGCTGTTCAGCGCCTCGAAGTTCCTGAGCCTCATCATCCTGATGATCCTCGCCTTCGGGATCGCCTTCGAGTTCCCCGTGCTCCTGGTCTGCCTGGAGCTGGCCGGCGTGGTCACCAGCACAACGCTGCGGCGGTGGCGCCGGCCGGCGCTCGTGGTGATCGTCGCCGTCGCCGCGGTCATCACCCCTAGCCAGGACCCCTACTCGCTGTTCGCCATGGTGGTGCCCATGTACCTGTTCTACGAGGGCGCCATCCTCATCGGCCGGCTGCTCAAGAAGTGACCCGCGATGAGTTCGCGGCCACGTACGCCTTCGGCCTCGACGACTTCCAGGTCCGCGCCCTCGACGCTATCGACGCCGGCCGCTCGGTCCTAGTGGCCGCCCCCACCGGCTCCGGCAAGACGGTCGTGGCCGAGTACGCCGTGGCCAAGGCGCTGGCCGAGGGGGGCAAGACCTTCTACACGACCCCGCTGAAGGCCCTCTCCAATCAGAAGTTCGGCGACCTCTCCCGCCGCCACGGCCCCGAGAAGGTCGGCCTGCTCACCGGCGACAACTCCATCAACGGTGACGCCCCGGTGGTGGTCATGACCACCGAGGTCCTCCGCAACATGATCTACGCGGCTTCCTCCAGCCTCGACGGACTCCGCTACGTGGTGCTCGACGAGGTCCACTACCTCCAGGACCGCTACCGGGGCCCGGTGTGGGAGGAGGTGATCATCCACACGCCGCCCGAGGTCGACCTGGTCTGCCTGTCGGCCACCGTGTCCAACGCCGAGGAGTTCGCCGACTGGATCGAGACCGTCCGGGGGGCGACCACCGCCATCATCGAGGAGAAGCGGCCGGTCACCCTCAACCACCTGTACCTGGTCGGTGACCGCGAGGCCGAGGAGCTCCGGCTCATGCCGACGTTCATCGACGGCAAGCCCAACCCCGAGGCCCTACGCCTGGAGTCCCGGCCCGCCCATCCGGGCGACCGGTACCGGGCCCATCCCCGGGCCCGCCTGCACACGCCCCGCCGGGCGGAGGTGGTCGACCGTCTCTGGGACGAGGGCATGCTGCCGGCGATCTGCTTCATCTTCAGCCGGGCGGCCTGCGACGACGCGGTCAAGCAGTGCCTCGACGCCGGCCTGCGCCTCACCACGCCCGAGGAGGCGGCCCAGATTCGGGCCATCGCCGAGGCCCGCACCGAAATCCTCTCCGATGCCGACCTGAACGTCCTCGGCTACGGCCGGTGGCTGGCCGCCCTGGAATCCGGCCTGGCCGCCCACCACGCCGGCATGGTGCCCCCCTTCAAGGAGACGGTCGAGGCCTGCTTTTCAGCCGGCCTGGTCAAGGCCGTCTTCGCCACCGAGACCCTGGCCCTGGGCATCAACATGCCGGCGCGCTCGGTGGTCATCGAGAAGCTCTCCAAGTTCACCGGCGAGCGCCACGAGTTCCTCACGCCGGGGGAGTACACCCAGCTCACAGGGCGGGCCGGCCGGCGGGGCATCGACGACGTGGGCTACGCAGTCGTGCTGTGGTCGCCCTACGTGCCGTTCGACCAGGTGGCCGGGCTGGCGTCCACCCGCACCTACGCACTGCGCTCGTCGTTCCGGCCCACCTACAACATGGCCGCCAACCTCGTCCGCCGGTACCCGCCGGAGGCGGCCCGCCACCTGCTCAACCTGTCGTTCGCCCAGTTCACGTCCGACCGCGACGTCGTCCGCCTCGAGGCCCAGGTGGAGCGCACCACCCAGCTCCTGGCCATGGCCCGCAACGAGGCGACCTGCGACCTCGGCGACGTGGAGGAGTACCGCCGGCTTCTCCGTGAAGCCGACGAAGACGGCGGCCGGCCCCGCCGGCACACCGCCCGCAGCGGCGTGGTCGCCGCCCTGGAGCGGGTGAAGCCCGGCGACGTCATCATGGTCTCGGGGGGCAAGTCGGCCGGGCGGGTGGCGGTCATCTCCACGGCCAACCGGCGGGGTGACGACGTGCGGATCGGTGCCCTCACGCCCGAGCGGCGCTACCTCACCTTGTCGGCGCGTGACTTCAGGTTCCCGCCCCGCCCGGTCGGGCGCATCGAGCTGCCCGTGCCCTACGCGCCCCGCAACCCCGTGTTCCGGCGGGAGGTGGCCCAGGCCCTGGCCCGGCTGCGGCCCAGCCAGCCGGTCGTCGAGAAGCACGGCCGGAGCGCCGCCGCCGGCGCCCCCCACGAGCTCCCGGTCGCCGGATGCCCTGACCTGCGCCGGCACCTGCGGGCCGCCGAGCGGGCGGAGCGGCTGGAGAAGGACCGCCGGCGCCTGGACCGGCGCATCCAGAGCCGCACCGAGTCGCTGGGCCACCAGTTCGACCGCGTCCTGCGGGTGCTGGAGACATGGGGCTACGTCGACGGCTGGTCGCTCACCGACGGCGGCGACGTGCTGGCCCGCATCTACCACGAGTGCGACCTCCTGGTGGCCGAGGCGCTCCGCGTCGGCCTGTTCGACGACCTCGACCCCACCGGCGTCGCTGCCCTGGCGTCGACGTTCACCTATGAGGCCCGCCGCCCCGAGGGCCGTCCCGAGGAGCCGTGGTTCCCGTCGTCGCGACTGAAGCGGCGGTGGGCCCAGCTGGAGACCATGGCCACCGAGCTGAACCTGGCCGAGGAGGAGGCCGGGCTGCCGCTGACCCGCCGGCCCGACCCGGGCTTCGTCGCCCACGCCCACGGGTGGGCGGCCGGCGAGGAGCTGGCCGAGGTGATCGTCGACGAGGTGGTGTCGGGCGGGGACTTCGTACGCAACGTCAAGCAGCTGATCGACCTGGTCCGCCAGCTCGGCCAGATGGCCCCGGAGCCGGCGACGGCCAAGGCGGCCCAGGACGCGGCCGACCGGCTGTTCCGGGGTGTCGTGGCCGCCTCGTCGGTCGTCGGGGGCTAATGCCGATTGCCAAGGGGCAGCCGTACGGCGAGCCGGGGGAGTTGCCCGCCGACGGGGTCGTCGTGCGCTCCGACGCCGAGGCCGGCGCCGCTCTCAACGCCGCCCGGCGCGACCGCCGGCCCTTCCCTGCGTTAGGGCTGCTCGGCGGCGACCTGTGCCGGACCCTAGGCGGCGGGGCGGGCAAGGAACTGCAGGGCGTGCGGTTCACCGTCGACCTCGGCGAGGCGCTGCTGGACGGCCGCCTTCACCTCTTCGTCGCCCACATGGTGGCCCGCACGCGGCTGTGGACGCGGGCGTTCGTCGCCATGAACGCCCAGTACCTGGGGCACTGGAACCTTGGACCCAGGGCTCACCCCAACGACGGGCTCCTCGACACCTACGACGCCGCCCTGCCCCGTAACCAGCTGCTCCCGGTCCGGGCCCGCCTCCACCACGGCACCCACCTGCCCCACCCCGGCATCAAGGAGCGACGGACCGCCGCCCTGCAGGTCGAGCTGGAGCGCCCGCTGAAGGTCCGCCTCGACGGCGCAGCCGCCGGCGCGGCGCGGGTGATATCGGTGCGAGTGCAGCCCGACGCCCTCACCGTCGTGATCTGAACGATCCAATCGTTCAAGCGGCGCACCGATCCGCCGACCACACCAGAATACGCCACCACCCCTGCGAGCGTCCGCTACAACAGCCGCTTCCTGCTCCGAGGTCCGCTCGGCGGGGGGACTCCGACGAACGTGGCGCCGACCGTTGGCCGCCGGCCCGAACCGCTCGGTGACGCTCGGCCAGCAGGCTGCGCTCACCGTCAACGGGCCAAGCCGGCGGGACCGGGAGCCGTCACCTTCGCCGCCGCCGCCATCGTCGACACCACCGCCGGCTTCTCGGCCGCCGGCGCCTACTCGCTTTCGCTCATCGCCTCGGACACCCAACTGTCGAGCGACACGATGAAGGTGTCCGTGACCGACGCCAACGCCCCGGTCACGAATACTTTCAACAGGCCGTTCACGACGAAGCCGCGGACGGTCGCCCATACGTTCAGCTCGGTTTTACGGTGACGGTCAACGCCCCCGTCCGCGGCACGTACTCCCTCGTCATGACCGGAACCAGCGGCTCCTACACCGCCACCGTCCGCCACGTGCCATGGGCGGGGCTTCCTGGGTAGGAAGGACCGGTACCCGAGAAGGAGGCAGTGCCCATGGCAACCGTGCCCCCCAACGAGCTTCCCCCCGACCCCTTCCCCGGCGACCCGTTCCCCGGTGAGCCGGCGCCCCTGCCCGAGCCCAGCCCGGTCCTGCCGGGCGACCCCGACCCGCTCCAGCCCCGGGTGCCGCCGACGATCGAGCCGCCCCGCCCTGAGCCCGAACCGGTGTAGCCCCCCACCGTCGGGTCGCCTGAGTTGGCGACGCTGTGGGTGGGCCACCTCTCCAGGTTTGGTCGATCCGCGGCGTCATAGCACCCCGAATCGACCAAACCCGGCTCAGCCGAACAGCCGGCTGATGTTCGCCGCCTCCCGCTGGACGGTGGCGGGGTCGACCATGTCGCCGGCGTGGGTGGTGAGGACGCCGCTCCAGCGGTCCAGCACCGCGGTGGCCTCGCCACTGGTGAAGAGCTGGGCCTGCAGGTCGGTCTTGGCCTGGTTGTACAGGGCGGCGAAGGTGGGGTTGGCCTGGAAACGCTGGACGAGGATGTTCGTGCGGCCGCCCGGCCCGCCGGCCCGGGGTTGCTGGCCGCCAGCCGGCACCTGGCCGGCGGGCGGGGTGCGCAGACCGCCGCCGGGCGGGGGCTGGCCGCCGCCGGCCGGGCCGGCGTTGAATGCCAGGTTGAGGTCCCACGAAAGCACGGTGAAGCGCTTGGTGCCGGCGTCGTAGCGGAGGTAGGAGTTGTTGCCCGGTCCGTCGATGTCGTCGAAGTTGCCGACCATCTCCTGGAGGGCCAGGTACCGGGCGAAGGCGTCGACATCCAGGTGCTTGGCAAGGTCGGCGGCGAAGGTGGTGTCGTTGGAGTTGTTGATGAACTCGAGGAACGACGTCAGCGGCGCCAGGTTGGGGTTGTCGGTGTCGCTCTCCTGGTCGAAGACCTCGTTGTAGGCCTCGGGGTTGGTGCCCCGGTAGCTGTAGTCGCCCGTGCTCTCGGCCTTGTAGAGGATGCCCTCACCGTCGAACGTGGTCTCTTCCCAGTCGTCGTTGGGGCTTTCGATGGCGAGCCGCAGCACCGCGGTGCCTCCGTTCACCGAGAAGCGCGTGGAGAAGGCCTTCTGCGTGGCCGCGCCCGACAGGCCGATCAACTCCAGGGCGACGGCCTCGTTGAGCGACGTCGCCGTGTTGTTGCCCCGGATGACGACCTCGGAGAGCCCTTGGTAGGTCTGGCCGTCGACGTACTTGTCGAAGCGGACCAGCCACGGCAGCGACTCCGGCTTGTCCCGGGTGACGCCGTTCTGGTCGTTGCCGGCGCCGGCCCGGGCCAGGGAACGCAGTGACGAGTTGCCCTTCAGCCGCATCCCGACCCGTTCCAACGTGACGCCGTCGACGGTGATCGTCGCCTCGATCCACTCCTTGTCCTGGGACGACGCGTAGGTGTCGACCATGGCGTCGTAGGCGGCCTGATCGAAGGTGACGGCGATGTCGTGGACGACACTGTTGTCGTACAAGGCGACGTTCCCGGCGCCGGCGCCGGCGGCGACGGCGGCAGCAGCCGGCGTGGCGGTGCCCGAGCCGCCCCCCGAGGAGCAGGCGGTGCCCAGCAGGGAGAGGGCGGACAGGACGGCGACGACGGCGGACCGGCTTCTTCTCATAGCCGCCACCCAAGCCCACGGCGGTCGGGATCCCATGGAGAGCGGCTGGGAAGCGCCTGGGAACCACCACTCGGGAACGACTCCGAGGCGGCTCCCAGGCTCCTGCGAGGTTCGGCTCTTAGAACTCCATCCCATGCCGAACTTCTGGATGTACGCCTTCGATTTGGTCGCCATCGCCGTGCTCGCCTACGGCCTGTACTTCCGCCGCCATGGCCGGCGCGACATGCCGCTGGCTTTCGTCGCCCTCAACGTCGGGGTGATGACGCTGGCCACCGTCTTGTCCCGGGTCAGCGTGGGGACCGGCCTCGGACTCGGCCTGTTCGGCGTCCTCTCCCTGATCCGGCTTCGGTCTTCCGAGATCGGCCAGGAGGAGGTGGCGTACTACTTCGTCTCGCTCGCCCTCGGCCTCCTCGCCGGCTTCCAGCCCGAGCCGGTCTGGCTGACGCCGGCGCTGGGCGGCCTGCTGGTCGCCGTCATGTTCCTGGCCGACCACCCGAAGCTATTCGTGCGTGATCGCCGGCAGGTCATGACCCTCGACGCGGCCTACACCGACGAAGCCCAGCTCACCCGCCGGCTGGAGGAGCTGCTCGGGGCCGCGGTGACCCACCTGATCGTCACGGACGTCGACCTGGTGCGCGACCTGACCGAGGTCGACGTCCGCTTCCGCCTCAGGCCCGCCGGCGAGGCGCTCGTCGAGCCGGCGCCGGCCCGGCGCCTGGCGGGGTCCACCCGGTGAGCGTGATTGCCCCGCCGCTGGTGCTCGTCCCCCTCTCCCTCGATGAGGTGCTGGCCGTCGCCGACCTCCAGACCCGGACCGATCGCAAGTACCTGGTGCCACCCGAGGTGTTCGACCGGCTGGTCGGCGAGCTCGGCGCCGGCCTCGGCGTGCTGGAGATGGAGGGCACCCGGCGCTTCCGTTACGAGTCGGTGTACTTCGACACGCCGGCCTTCGACTCATACCTCGGCGCCGCCCATAGCCGGCGCCGGCGGTTCAAGGTCCGCACCCGCGGCTACCTGGACTCCGGTGACTGCATGCTCGAGGTGAAGACCCGCAGCGGGCGGGGGGAGACGGTCAAGATCCGCATGCCCTACGACCTGCGCCGGCGGTCATCGCTCGACGAGGCCGCGCTCGACTTCGTCCGCACCCACGCCCACCTCCCGGCCGGCGCCACGCTCGCGCCGGTCCTGACTACGGCCTACTCCCGCACCACGCTCGTCGAGTTGACCAGCGGCGGCCGGCTGACCTGCGATGCCGGTCTCGTCTGCTCGACGCCCGCCGGCGCCTCGGTCGCCCTCGGCGAGGAGCTTCTGGTGGAGACCAAGTCGGCCGGCCGGCCGACGGCCGCCGACCGGCTCCTGTGGCGGGCCGGGTTCCGTCCCATTGCGGTCAGCAAGTTCTGTGTTGGCATGGCTGCCCTCGACCCGGCGCTGCCGGCCAACAAGTGGAACCGCATCCTCCGCTGGCACTTCGACCGGACTCACGGCGGTCTGTGAGGGTTCTCCCAGGTTGATGGGTTCTACTGAGGGTGTGACAAACGCCGCAACCGCCGCCGCCAAGGTCCTCGTCGTCGACGACGAGGAGTACATCCGGGACCTCGTGTCCTCCGCACTACGCATCGCCGGGTTCCAGTCCTCCACCGTCGCCGACGGGTCCAAGGCCCTGGCCGCGGTCAGCTCCGACAACCCCGACCTCGTGATCCTCGACGTCGGCCTTCCCGGCATCGACGGCTTCGAGGTCTGCCGGCGCCTGCGGGATGACGGCGACGAGACGCCCGTCATCTTCCTCACCGCGCGTGACACCGCCGAGGATAGGGTTTCGGGGTTCACCAAGGGTGGCGACGACTACCTGACGAAGCCGTTTTCGCTGGAGGAGCTGGTGGCCCGGGTGCGGGCCGTGCTCCGGCGGACCCAGAAGTCGGCGGCCGCAGAGAACCGGCTCCGCTACGCCGACCTGGAGATCGACGAGGACACCATGCGGGTGAGCCGCGGCGACCGGCCCATCCAGCTCTCGCCGACGGAGTTCAAGCTGCTGCGCTTCCTGCTGATCAACCGGGAGCGGGTGCTCTCCAAGAGCCAGATCCTCGACCACGTGTGGCAGTACGACTTCGGGGGCAGCGGCGGTGTGGTGGAGAACTACATCTCCTACCTGCGCAAGAAGGTCGACGACGTGGGGCCATCGCTGATCCACACGGTGCGGGGCTTCGGGTACGTGCTCCGCCAGGAGCCGTGACGGGGTGATCCGCCGGCGCCTCGTCGCCGCCATCCTCGCCGTCGTGGCGGGGGTCACCGGCCTGGCCGGCGTCCTGATCGTCAACACCCTCGAGCACCGGTTGATGGCCGGCGTCGACCGCGAGCTGGAGGCCCGCAAGGTGGCGGTGGCCCCGCCGTCCGGTGGCGGCTTCGGCCGGCGCCCGCCGCCACCCCGTGGGAACGAACCCGGGTCCCCGTTCGAGGTCCGGCGCTACGCGTTTGTCGCCGTCGACGGTACCGGCCGGGTGTTCTCCACCGTCGCCACCGGGCCGACCGACGATCCCGACCCGCTGCCCGAGGTCGATGCGGCCCGGCCACCGGGCAACCGGCCGGCGACCGTCGGCAGCGTCGGCGACAGCGACCTGCGCTACCGGGTGATCGGCATCCGCCAAGGCGACGGCGGCACGCTGGTGGCCGGGATCCCTCTGGCCGACGTGGACTACGCCGTCCGCACCGCGCGCGGGGTGGTCCTCTTCGCCGGCCTGCTGGCGGTGGCGGCCACAGGTGTGATCGTTTGGGTCTCCGTGCGCCGGGGCCTGCGGCCCATTGACCAGATGATCGGGACGGCCGAGCGCATCGCCGAAGGCGAGCTGTCGGAGCGGGCCCCGATCCCTCAGCCGAAGAGCGAGGTGGGCCACCTGGCCCGGGCCCTCAACGTCATGCTCGACCGCATCGAGGAGGCGCTCGCTGCCCGGACCGCATCCGAGGCCCGCACCCGGCGGTTCGCAGCCGACGCGTCGCACGAGCTGCGCACGCCCCTCACCTCCATCCGGGGCTACGCCGAGCTGTACCGCCAGGGGGCCAGGTCGCCCGAGGAGGTGGACCGGTCCATGGCCCGCATCGAGCACGAGGCGGTGCGCATGGGCCAGCTGGTCGAGGATCTGCTGCTGCTGGCCCGCCTCGACCAGGGTCGCCCGCTGGAGCGGGAGCCCGTCGACCTGACCGGCGTCGTTCTCGAGGCAGTGGCGGCGGCCGGCGCCGTCGAGCCGGACCGCCCGATCCGGGTGGACGTGGGCGAGGGCCCGGTCGAGGTGCTGGGCGATGCCCACCGGCTGCGCCAAGTGATCGACAACCTGCTGGCCAACATCCGTGAGCACACGCCGGCGGGCACGCCGGCGTCGGTGCGTGTCGTTGCAACGGAGAAGACAGCCACCGTCGTGGTCGCCGACGAGGGGCCGGGCATGACACCCGACGGGGCGGCGCACGCCTTCGACCGTTTCTGGCAGGCCGGCGCCGACGCCTCGACGGCGGGCCGGGGCACAGGCCTGGGCCTTTCGATCGTGTCGGACATCGTGGCCGCCCACGGGGGCGAGATCCTTCTCGACACCGCCGCCGGCGACGGAGCCACGTTCACCATCACGCTGCCGGCGCTCGTAGCCATCTCCCAGGAGCAGGCGACGTAGCTCCCAGCGCGACCGCGGAGGATGGGTCACATGGAAACAAACACTTCTGGTCGCCGGCTTGCCGGTGACGGCACCGTGACCCGCCCGCCCCGCCCCGCCGAGCCGGCGCCGACCCCCAGGAAGCGCTGGCGCTGGGTGGCGCTGGCCGCCGCCACCGCCTTGCTCCTCGCCGGCGCCGGCCTCTGGTACTTCGTCCTGCGCCACGACCCGCCGGCGGCGGTCGACCTCGACCAGGCCCTCGCCGGCATCGAGGCGTCGGCCACGACCGTCCCGCCGGCGTCCACCAGCGCGACCGCCGCGGCCCCGACCACGGCGGCGCCGGTCGCGACCGCCGGCGGCACCTGGCGCATCGACCAGAGCATCACCAACGCCCAGGGCACCGGTTCCTTCACCGGGTTCCGCATCGACGAAGTCCTCGTCTCGGTGGGCTCGACGACTGCCGTCGGCCGCACGACGGCGGTCGACGGCACGCTGACCGTGTCCGGTTCGACGGTCAGTGCGGCCCAGATCTCCGCCGACCTCACCGACATCACCACCAACGACTCGCGCCGCGACGATGCCGTGCAGCGGGCCCTGGCCACCACGAGGTACCCGAATGCCACGTTTGTGCTGACCCAGCCGATCCAGGTGGGCTCGGCACCGGCGGAGGGCCAGCGGATCAGCGTCCCGGCGACTGGCGATCTCACGATCCGGGGCGTCACCCGGCAGGTCATCATCGAGCTGCAGGCCCAGCTGCAGGGCGACGTTCTGGTGGTCGTCGGCTCGGCGCCTGTGGTTCTGGCCGACTACGGGGTCACTGCACCGACCGCACCGGTCGTCGCCTCGGTGGAGGACGAAGGCACCTTCGAGTTCCAGCTCTATTTCCGGAGGTGAAGGCTGCCTGCCAGCCTCGATGAGATCGAGAGGGTGGTCGACATGCGCCTGCTGCGCCCTGCGCCGGCCTCCGGGTCGAGGCCACCCGGAGGACCTCGGGTACGCCTACTACCCGGCCGCGTCGCCCGACCCAGCTGTCGACGATCCCCTGGGCCTGGCCGAGACCGGCCGGGGTCTGGGCATCGCCGGGCCCTGACCGACGAGCTGGTCTGCAAGCGCGACGGCGCCGTGAACCGCTGGTTCCTCCCGCTAACCCAACGCCCGGGACGTGAAGCCGGCGGCAATGCCGGTGGCGGCGGCGGTGTTCATGACCGCGAACGTCACGAGGCGCAGCACCGGCCACTGCCACGGCAGGAAAAGCACGTGTCGTTCGGAGAACGGCCGGCCCCGGACCGCCCGCACCACGGCGAGCACCACGAACGCGCCGGCCAGGCCGATCGAGACCCACAAGGACCTCGGTGGGTTGGTGCGGCCCAGTTCGGTGAGGCGCTCGCCCCACCAGTAGCCGCCGCCGAACCCGATCGCGGCGGCGACGGTGAGGCCGATCACTGCTTTGACGACCCGGTTCCTGAGCGCACCACCGAGGACGCGACCGAGCCCATCGAGGAGCAGTTCCAGCACGAACTGGCCGACGATCTCTAGGAGGAACTCGACGATGATCAACGCCGCCGCTCCGGACGGTCAGCCCAGTCGCTCGGCGAGCAGCTTCTGGGCAACCCGGGGGTTGGCCTTGCCCTGGGAGGCCCGGACCACCTGGCCGACGAGGAACCCGAGCAGGGCGGTCTTGCCCTGGCGGTACTGGTCAACTTTGTCGGAGTTCGCTGCCAGCACCTGGTCGACGACCGCGGCCACGGCGTCCTCGTCGCTCAGCTGGGCCAGGCCCCGGTCGGCGATGATCGCAGCCGGGTCGCCACCCCGCTCGACGAGCTCGGCGAACACTTCCTTGCCCGCCGCCCCGGTGATCTGGCCCCGGTCGACGGCGGCGACCAGCGCCCCGAAGCCGGCGCCGGTCAGCGCGGTGGCGGTCAGCTCCCGGTCGCCCAACGCCGGCGGCAGCTCGTTGACGATCCAGCGGGCGACGGCCGGCGCCGGCCCGCCGGCGGCAACCGCAGCCAGGAAGAGGTCGCCGGTGGCCCGGTCGCCGGTGAGCAGGTCGGCGCCGTCGGCACTGATCCCGTGCTCGGCCGGCCAGGCGGCCAACCGCTCGGCCAGCACCGGGTCGCGCAGCCGGGCCTCGGCCCGGTACTCGGTGCGGCTCTTCTTGGGCGGCCGGGTCTTGGCCTTGGCCGACTGGGCCCGCGGCTCGGCCGCCGGCGCCGGCTCCTCGGCCCCGGCCCAGGAGTCCCGCAGGGTGACCGTGCGGTTGAGCACGAGCGCTCCGGGCGCCGAATCCTGGTCGACGGCGAAGTACCCCACCCGCTCCAGCTGCCAGTGGCTCCCGGGCTCGGCCCCCGCGAGCGCCGGCTCCACCATGGCGCCGGCGACGACCTCCAGCGAGTCGGGGTTCAGCGTCGCGGCCGGGTCCTGGTCGCCCTCGTCGGGTCGGGGCACCCGGAACAGCCGGTCGTACAGGCGGACCTCGGCGGGCATCGCATGGGCGGCCGACACCCAGTGGATGACCCCCGAGACCTTCACGCCGGCCGGCTTCCGGCCCACGGAATCGGGCACATGGCTGGCCCGCAACCCGACGACCTCGGCGCCCTCGGTGACGATCTCGTCGCAGGTGATGCAGTAGCCGTGGCGCAGGCGGACCGTCCGCCCGGGCGCCAGCCGCTGCCACCCCGCGGGCGGGTCGGCCGAAAAATCGTCCCGGTCGATGAGTATCTCCCGCCCGAAGGGCACGGGGCGGGAGCCGGGCTTGCCGACGTCGGCCGGGAAGTACGGCCCCTCCAGCATCTCCACCTCGCCGGCCGGCCACGACGAGATCGTCACGGGCAGGGGCCGGAGGACCCCAAGCACCCGGGGCGCGACCCAATTGAGGTCGTCCCGCACGCAGAACTCCAGCTTGCCGAGGTCGACCACGGAGTTGACCTTGGCCACACCGATCAGGTCGGCGAAGGCCCGGATGGCCTCCGGCCGGTACCCGCGCCGGCGCATGCCGGCGATGGTGGGCATGCGGGGGTCGTCCCAGCCCGAGACGTTGCCGTCTTCGACCAGGGTGAGCAGCTTGCGCTTGCTCATCACCGTGTAGTCGAGCTTGAGCCGGGCGAACTCGATCTGCTGGGGCCGGCTGAACCCGTGGCGCTCCGACACCCCCGTCTCGGCGATCACCCAGTCGTAGAGCTCGCGGTTGTTTTCGAACTCCAGGGTGCAGAGGGAGTGGGTGATCCCCTCGATGGCGTCGGAGATCGGGTGGGCGTAGTCGTACAGGGGATAGATCGGCCAGGCATCGCCGGTGCGGTCGTGCGCAGCGTGGCGGATCCGGTAGAGCAGCGGATCGCGCATCTTCATGTTCGGCGCGGCCAGGTCGATCCGGGCCCGCAGCACGCAGGTGCCGTCGGGCAGGTCGCCGGCTCGCATCTGGCGCAGCAGGGCCAGGTTCTCCTCGACGGTGCGGTCCCGGTAGGGCGACGGCCTGCCCGGCTCCCGCAGGCTGCCCCGGTGGTCTTTGATCTCCTCGTCGCTGAGGTGGTCGACGTAGGCCCTGCCGGCTCGGACCAGGTCCTCCGCCAGGTCGTACATCTCCTCGAAGTAGTCCGAGGCGTACAGCGCCCGCTCGCCGAAGTCGAAGCCGAGCCAGCCGACGTCGTGCTGGATCGACTCGACGTACTCCACGTCCTCCTTGGCCGGGTTGGTGTCGTCGAAGCGGAGGTTGCAGCGGGTCCCGTACTGCTCGGCCACCCCGAAGTTGAGGCAGATCGACTTGGCATGGCCGATGTGGAGGTACCCGTTGGGCTCGGGGGGAAAGCGGGTGAGTACCCGGCCGCCGTGCTTCCCGGTGACCAGGTCGTCCTCGATGATGTCGCGGATGAAGTCCCGCGGGGCGTCTGCGCCGATGCCGGTCACGACCGCTCACTGTACGGCGCTCAAGCAAACGAGGGCGCGGGCCGATACGTACGGGTACGACTGCGCAGCCGCGTGGACGGGCGGCTCGCGGCGGTCGTCGTCGCCGAGCCCGGGGCACCGGCGCCGGCGTCTACTAGGTCTTTGACCCTCATTCGTACGCGCCGGCGTCTAGCGGTCCACCGCCGCCTGGCCCGCGGGGCAGAAGGAGAGGAAGTCACAGCCCCGGCACCAGCCGCCGGCGGTCGGCCCGAAGCGGGCCTCGGCCATTGCGTCGAGCGTGGCCCGCAGCCGGGCCCGGACGCCGGCGACGGTGCCGGCGTCCCAGTCGGTCGAGACGATGACCGGGGTCTCGCCGACCCGCAGGTAGCAGTACGTCGTGCGGAGCCGCTCGGGGTCGGCGGCCCAGGCGTCGATGGCGGCCAGGCCGTAGAGGTCGAGCTGGGTGCCGGCGGCGCGGTCGCCGCCGGCTGCAGGACGGCCGGTCTTGAAGTCGACGAGCTCGGTGCGGCCGTCGCGCTCGTAGACGGCGTCGATGCGGCCCCGCACCAGGTGGCCGCCGGCGACGAGCACGAACGGGGCCTCGACCCGCACCGGGTCCAGATCGGCCCAGGGGCTGGCCAGGAACGAGGCCCGGAGGCCGGCGGCGACAAGGGGGCCCGAAGGCAGCCGGTCAGGGTCCAGCTCCCCTGCGTCGTCGGGCTCGGGCTCGATCAGGGTGAGCTGGCGCCCGGCCCGCTGCTCGATCCAGCGGTGGATCTCGGTGCCGAGGCGGGCGGCCGCCGAGGAGCGGCGAGGCAGGGGGCGGACGACCGTCCAGTAGAACTGCTTCGGGCACCGGGCGTAGGTGACCAGGCTGGTCACCGAGAGGGCTGGCGGGGCCACCCGGGCCGCGGCGGGGACGCCGGCGTCGACCACCGCATCGAGGCGCAGCTGGGTTGGGGCGGCGGCGGGGCGCGTCGCCACCGGGTCAGCTGCCGTTCCACCAGCACCGCGACGGCCCGCGGCCCGCTGGCGTTCCTTGGCGGCCACGTCGGGGTTGACTTCCGCAGGCTCGTGGCGGAACCACTCGGTGACCAGGTCGGTCTGGCCGGCGATGAACGTGTAGAACTCCGAGGGCCCCTGGGGCTCCGACGGCCCCGGATACCAGTGGGCGGCCGAGCAGACCAGCCGGCGCTTGGCCCGGGTGCACGCCACGTAGAGCAGCCGCCACTCCTCGTCGAGGCGCCGGCGCCCGAGGACGTCTTCGATCTCCTTCTGCGACGAGCCCGGCCACGGCGGGATGCCGTCGTCCTCCCGCAGCCACCAGGGGAGGGCGGCGCCGTTGGAGAGCGCGTTCTCCGCGCCCCGGCCGTCGGGGAAGATCTTGGAGGACCCCTTGCCGGCCAGGCCCGGGACGTAGACCGACTCGAACTCCAGGCCCTTGGCCTGGTGGATGGTCATGACCTTCACCGCGTCGGCGTCGGTGAGGTGCGCCTCGGCCAGGTCGTCGTCGGACGCGTCGAGGAGCTGGAGGTACTCGACGAAGGCCCGCAATCCGGTGTCGCCCTCCACGGGGGTGAACCCCTCGGCGAGGTCGAGGAAGCGCAGCAGGTTCTCCCGACCGAGGTCGCCCGAGGCGTGCCACAGCCCCGTGCGCTCGACGACCGTCTCGGTAAGCTCCAGCACCGGCAGGCGGGCGGCAGCCGAGGCCAGGGCGGCCCTTTCGGCCGCGAAGCCGGCGAGCCGGCGCCGGCCCTCGGCGGACAGGTCGGCCAGCGCGCCGAGGTCGGCCAGGGCGTCGAGCCACCCGATCTCCCGCTCGCGTGCGTGGCGGGACACCGCGGCCAGGTCGCGCAGGCCGATGCGGTAGCGAGGCCCCTCCAGAATGCGCAGCAGGGCGACGGTGGCGCCGGCGTCGGCCAGGAGCTGCAGCCACGCCACCAGGTCGACCACCTCCGGGCGGTCGAGCAGCCCGCTGGCGCCCACGACCTCGACGGGGATGCCCTGCGCCTCCAGGGCGGCCAGCACGGGCGGGATCAGCCGACGCTTGCGGCACAGGATGGCTGTGCCGCCGCACGGCTCCCCGTCAGCCATGCGCTTGGCGATGTCGTCGGCGATGGTGGTCGCCTCCTCGGCGTCATCCGCGGCGAGGAAGCAGCCGATGATGGTGTCTGGAGCGCCGGCCGGGACCGAAAGCTCCTTGGGCTCGGACTCCCCCACCTGGTCCTGGATGCGGTTCGCCAGCGTCACCAGGCGGGGCCCGAACCGGAACGTGGTCTGCAGCGGCCGGGTAATGACCGGCGGGAAGTGGTGCCGGAAGTTCAGGATGTTGGCCAGGTGGGCGCCCCGGAACCCGTAGATCGACTGCATGTCGTCGCCCACGGCCGTGACCGAGGACCCGGGCGGGTAGATCAGCTGGAGGAGCCGGCGCTGGGCGAAGTTGGTGTCCTGATACTCGTCGAGGAGCACCACGGGGTGCTGCTCGCGCAGGGCGGCGGCCAGCTGCGGTTGCTCGGTGAGCAACCGCACGGCGAGGGCGATCTGGTCGCCGAAGTCGAGGAGGTGGCGCTCGCGCTTGCGCCGGCCGTAGGCCTCCACCACCTGGCACAGCTCCAACCGCATGAGCGCCGTGTCGCGGATCTTCTGGGTGGGCTTGCCGGCGCCGGCGAGGATCCGCTCGCAGTCCTCGGCCACCGCCTCGATGGGCACCAGGTGGTCGGCGCAGCGCGACGCCAGCGTCAGGGCGTAGTCGAGCAGGCCTTGGGGCTGCATGGTCCTGCGGCGCTCGAAGCGGAACTCGTCGAACACGCCGTACAGAAGCTGCCAGGCCTGCGCCCGGTTGAGTATCCGGGTGTCGGGGTGGAGGTCGAGCTCGAGGCGATGGTCGGCCACCACCGAGGCACCGAAGGAGTGATAGGTGCCGACGGTGACGTCGGCGTCGGCCCACAGCTCCTCCCGGACCTTGGCCTTGAGGTGGGCGGCGGCCTTGTTGGTGAACGTCAGCCCGAGGATCTGGTCGGGCCGGGCCTGGCCCGACTGCACCAGGTGCAGGATGCGCCGGGCCATGACGGTGGTCTTGCCGGTGCCGGCGCCGGCCACGAGCAGCTGGGACATCACTTCGGCCTCGACGGCCTCGAGCTGCTCGGTGGTCAGTTCGAAGTCGCTCACGCCGCGCCCACCTCCCGGCCCTCGCGCTGGAGCGGGCAGAGGCGGTGGAAGGAGCAGTTGCGGCAGGCGGCGTCGACCGACGGCTCGAACCGCTCCAGCCGGATGTCTCCCGCCGCGGCCAGCACCCGGGCGGTCGTGGTCTCGGCGTGGCCGGCAAGGATGGGCTGCTCGAAGGTGCGCATTGTGCGGACGTAGAGCAACTGGAGCTGACGGGGCGGGCCGAACGCGGCCAGGTGGGGGTCGAGCGTGGCCGCCAGGTGGTAGACCGCGAGCTGGAGGTCGTCGGGCAGGGAGTCGGGCCGGGGCTCGGCACGACCGGTCTTGTAGTCGATGATGCGGATGCCGTCGACCGTGCGATCGATGCGGTCGATGGCGCCGACGAGCCGGACGCCGCCCACCTCGATGTCGAAGCCGTGCTCCACCTGCAGCACCTGGGTGCGGTCCAGGGCCTCGCCCTCGCCGGCCCACCAGGCGTCGAGCATGGCGTAGTAGTCGCGCCGGCACTCCTCGACCTGGGGCCGGTAGCGGGCGATGTCCTCCCGCCAGTGGTCGGCGGCGATGGCCAGCAGTGCGTTCCGGCTGTGCTCGCCCTCGCGGTCGGGGCGCAGGAACTCGGCGAGGACCTCGTGGACGATGGTGCCGAGCGTCATGGCCGGGCCAGCATCGTCCTTGACCCGCAGGCCGTACTGGTGGGCATAGCGCAGGGGGCAGTCGTCGTAGGTAGCGAGCTGGCTGGCGGACAGCCGCAGGTTGCCGTCGGGGAAGACGGCGACGGCGTTGACGGTGGCCGGTCGGGAGGCCGGCGCCAGCCCCCGGAAGGCTGGCGGCTTCTCGTCCTGGCGGGCCCAGTCCTCGACGAAGCGGCTGAGCAGGACGCCCGGCTCGGGTGCGGCGGTGGCGACCAGGCGGGTGGTGGCGCGCGAGCGGGCGGTGGCGAACCGCCGGCGCTCCTCGGCCAGCGACTCCTGCCGGGCCTCGGCGGGCGACGCCCGCGCCGGGTCGAACAGCGGAGACCGGCCCCGGATGCGGGGCAACACGCCTTCGACGCAGCCCGCGACGACCACCGTGTGCCACTCCCGGCCGGCGGCGCCGGCGATGGTCGTGATGGTGACCGCCTCCGGGTCGCCGGCGCCGGCCGGCGTGAGCCACGGGTCGGGCGTGACGTCGCCGTCGTCGAGGCCGGCAAGCAGGCCGGCGAGGCGCTCCGCCGGGTCGTGTTCGGCCCGGCGCTGCAGCTGGTCAAGGAAAGCCACCACGGCGTCGAGCGAGGCGTCGTCTGCGGTCACCAGGTGGCCCAGGCCCCGGTCCCAGACGGCGAAGGCCAGGCCGGCCGGCGTCGCCGTGGGTGCCTGGGCAACGACATCGTCCCGGAGCGCGGCCAAGCCGTCGTCGCCCAGGACCGAGAGGGGCGAGACCGCCAGCCGGGCCAGTGCGCCGTCGTCGCCGGCGACCCACCGCAGCACGTCGACGATGGCCGCCACCGCCGGGTCCCTGGCGCCGGCCCTGAGCCCGGGCCCGGGTGCCACCGGGATCCCGTGGCGGCTCAGGGCGCGAGCCACCGACCGGCCGTGGCGGGTCGCGCTCCCGACCAGCACCGCCATCGCCGACCAGGGCACCCCCTCGGCCCGGCCGGCGAGCAGCTCGCGGGCCACCACCTCGGCTTCCGTGGAGGGGTGGCGACACGTCACCAGTACGCCGGGGGCCGGCCGGCGGAACGGCTCGTCGAGGGTGACGTCGGCCGGCCCGTCTGCCACCACGACGGCGCCGGCGCCGGCCACTGCGGCCAGCAGGCCGTCCATGGCGCCAGCGTGGTCGTCGACCAGCACGTGGGCGTACCTGCCCGGCTGCACACAGGCGGTCGCCGCGGTCACCAGCACGGCCCGGTCGACCTCGTGGCGGGCCTCCAGCACGGCCCGGTAGTGCTCGGCGAACCGCTCGAGCTCCGGGCATGCCGTCACGTCTCCGAGCAACGCCTCGGCCACTTCGCCGGCGAAGGCCTCCCGCCTCAGGTAGTGGCCGTAGGCCGGCCAGTCCGCCGGCGACTCCCGCGCCAGCAGCCGACGGACCACCGCCCGCTGCTCCGCGGTCGACAGCAGCCGGACCGGCCCCCGCTCCCGGGTCAGGAGGTCGAATGCCACCCCGAACCAGGTGGTGATGGGCAGCGTGTCGAACCCGCCCGACAGTTCCGGCAGGACCGCGTGGCGGAAGCGGGTGGCGGCCGCCCGGTCGTGGCATACCACCAGCACCGACGACGGCCTGACCCCGCCGGCGACCAGCCGCAGGTAGCGGGACCGGAGGGCAGTCGTCTTCCCGCACCCCGCCCCGCCGGCCACCCGCAGCGGGCCGCCGTCGTGCGCAACGATCCGGCGCTGGGCCGCCGTCAACTCCATACGACCGAGCGTAACGACGGGGTACGACACCATGGGGCGTGGGACCATGGTGGTCGATGGCGATGGTCGACGCAGATGCCGATCAGGAGCTGGCGCTCGCAGGGAAGGCGCTCGAGGCGTTCGACGCCCAGGCGGCCGCCGGCCATCTGTCGGCCGCCATCCGGGCCTGCACCGCCGCCGGCGACTGCCGGCGGGCAGCGATCGTCTGCGCCCGGCTGGGCGACCTCTACGCCAACGCTATGGGCAACCTGACCGTGGCCCGTGCCTGGTTCGTGCGGGCGACGCGCCTGATCGAGGACGAACCACCGTGCCTCGAGCAGGGCTGGGTGGCGGTGGCGGCCATGGGCTGCGACGTCGACGACCCCGCCGTGCTGCTGGAGCGGGCCCAGTTGGCCCTGGACCGGGCCCGGCGGTTCGGCGACGTCAACCTGGAGACCAAGGCGCTGGCCGACGCCGGCCTGGCCTGCGTGCAGGCCGGGCGCGTGGCCGAGGGCATGGCCATGCTCGACGAGGCCATGGCCCTGGCCTGCGGGCCGGCCGACGACCTGGACTCGGTGGGGAAGTCGGTGTGCTCGTTCTTCACCGCCTGCTACTTCGCCGCCGACTTCGACCGGGCGGGCTCCTGGGCCGACACGCTCAGGCGCCAGGGCCTCATCGGCAAGGCAGCGGGGCCGGCGCTGTTCCTCAGCAGCCACTGCGACAGCGTGCAGGCCACCGCCCTGTGCGAGCTGGGACGGTGGGGCGACGCCGAGGCGATGCTGGTCCGCGCCATCGAGGCGTTCGAGGCCGGCATGCACATGCCGAGCTGGCACCCCGCCATCGCCCTCGCCGAGCTCCGCATCCGCCAGGGCCGCCTCGCCGACGCCGAGATGCTGCTGCTGGGCAAGGACGGCAGCCTCCAGGCCCTGCTCCCGGCCGCCCACCTCCACTTGGCGCGCCGCGACCTCGACCTCGCTCGGGCCACCGCCACCCGCGGCCTGCGCGCCGTGGGCGACGACCGCCTGCGCGCCGCCGACCTCCTCGCCGTGCTGGTCGACACCGAGCTGGCCGCCGGCGACCTGGCCGCCGCCGACGCCGCATGCAACGACCTGGTGGACCGGGCCGAAGGCCTCGACGTCCCTGGGCTACAGGCCAGGGTGGCGGCGCTGCGGGCCCGCGTGCTGGCCGCCGCGGGCGATATCGCACCAGCCATCGGCACGATGGAGGCCGCGCTCGACCGCCTGCCGCCAGCGGGCGTGCCCTTGCTGCGGGCGACCTTGCTCATCGAGCTGGTCCGGCTGCACGACCAGGCCGGCAACCGGGCGGCGGCCACGGTGGAAGCCGGCAGGGCGATGGCGGCGCTGTCGGGGCTCGACGTCGTCCTCCGCCCAGAAGACGCGGCTCTGCTCGAGCGCGCCGCGATCACGCCGGCTGCACGCTTGGCGACGCTCACCCGCGAGGACCGATGCTGGGTGGCCTCCTTCGGCAACGTCCGGTGCCGGCTGCAGGAGACCAAGGGGCTTCAGTACGTCGCCGAGCTGGTACGCAACCCGGGTGTCGAGCGCCACGCCCTCGATCTTGTCGACCGGGTGGAGGGAGTGGCCGTCGGCGGCCTTGCCGTCGACCGGCGTTCCCTCGGCGACGCTGGCGAGCTGGTCGACGCCAAGGCCCGGACCGCCTACCGCCACCGGATCGAGGCGCTGCGGGCCGAGGTCGACGACGCCTTCGACGCCGGCGCCGAGGACCGGGCCGAGAAGCTGCAGGCTGAGCTCGACGAGCTCGTCGCCCACCTGGCCCAGGCGTTCGGCCTGGGGGGACGGAGCCGGCGGGCGTCATCGACGGTGGAGCGGGCCCGTCTGAACGTCACTCGAGCTATCCGGGCGGCGACGGCCCGGGTGACCGAGGCGCTCCCGGAGGCCGGTCCGATCCTCGATCTCCGCCTCCGCACCGGCATCTACTGCGCCTATGAGCCCCAGGACACCGACGAGATCCGCTGGTCCGTTCAGAGCTGACTGAACGGCATCGGCGCCGACTGAACGTCCTGGTGGTGGAACCAACCCCACGACCAGGAGATGCCTTAGATGGATGCTCCCTACCAGGCCGCCCCCGATGTCCACGTCCTCCCGACCAACCTGCCCCTCCCCGGTGCAGGGGTGGTGTTGCCGATCAACGCGTACGTCCTCCGGGCCGAGGAGCCGGTGCTCATCGACGCCGGCATCGGGGTCGACAGCGCCGACTTCCTCGACGCGGTGGCGTCGATCGTCGACCTCAACGAGCTGCGCTGGGTGTGGCTGACCCACGACGACGCCGACCACACCGGCAGCATCCAGCGGGTGCTCGAGGCCGCGCCCAATGCCCGGCTGGTGACCCACGCCTTCAATGCCCTGCGGATGGCGACGTGGTGGCCGGTGCCCTTCGACCGCGTGCACGCCATCCGCCCCGGCGACCGGGTGCCGGTCGGCGACCGGACGCTGCGGGCCGTCGCTCCGCCGCTGTTCGACAACCCCATGTCCATCGGGCTGCTCGACGAGGCGACCGGCTCGCTGTTCTCGGTCGACTCCTTCGGCGCCCTACTGCCCGAGGCCACCCAGGACGCGGCCGAGGTGCCGCACGATGCCCTGGCCGGCGGGATGCTGGCGTGGGCGCTGGCTGATTCCCCGTGGGCCCACCTGGTCGACCGCCAGCGGTTCGACCAGGTTCTGGCCGGCGTGCGAGCCCTGCAGCCGACGCGCATCTTCTCCTCGCACCTGCCGGCGGCGACAGGGACGTCGCTGGAGCACTTCCTCCAGGTGCTCGGCTCGGTCCCCGACGCCGCGCCGGCGATCGCTCCGAACCACGAGGAGTTCGGGCACATGCTCGCCGCCATGCTGGCGGCGGCGCCGGCCTAGTAGGGCCACTGGCCCCGCCGGACCAGCACCTCCTTCAGGAGGGTCGGCCGGTCGGTCATGAGTCCGTCAACGCCGAGGTCGAGAAGCCGGACCATCTCGGCCTCGTCGTTGATCGTCCACACGTGGACGGCCAGCCCGCCGCGGTGGGCACCCTCGATGAAGCGGCGGTCGACGATGAGGATGCGACCCCGCCGCACCGGCACCTGGGCGCAGGCGCCGGGGAGGTCGCACGGGCGGGTGCGGAAGCCGGCCCGGCGCAGGCGGGCGATGTCGAGCGGCCCTATGGCGGTGCACACCCGGCCGGCGGTCATGGCTCGGAACCGGGCCAGCCGCTTGCCGGAGAACGACGCGATGCACACCCGGTCCTGAGTGCGGGTCCGCTCGATCACCTCGACCAGGGGGGCGACGCACGCGTCGTCCTTCAGGTCGATGTTGACCCGCACATCCGGCCAGGCCGTCAGCAGGTCCTCCATGAGGGGGATGCCGGCGTCGCCCAGCCGGGCCTCACGGACCCGCGCCCACGGCAGCCGGGCGATGCTGCCGTGGCTGTCGGTGACCCGGTCGAGGATGGGGTCGTGGAAGGCGACCAGCACGCCGTCGGCCGTCGTGTGGGCGTCGGTCTCCAGGTACCGGTAGCCGAGGCGCACGGCGTGCTCGAACGCCGGCATGGTGTTCTCCGGGTGCTCCGACGCCCCGCCGCGGTGGGCGAACGGAATCGGCCCGGGGTGGTCCAGGTAGGCCCAGTCCGTCACTCGGCCGGCGCCGGCGCCGGAGCCGGCACTGGCAAGAAGATCGCCGACCGGTAGTAGGCCAGCTCGGCCACGCTCTCCCGGATGTCGTCCAGCGCCCGGTGCCCGCCGGCTTTGGCCGGCGCGCCCTTGTAGGCCTCGGGGTACCAGCGCCGACACAGCTCCTTCACCGTCGACACGTCGATCGACCGGTAGTGGAACCAGTTGTCGACCTCGGGCAGGTAACGGGCCAGGAACCGCCGGTCGGTGGCGATGGAGTTGCCGCACAGCGGGACGGTACGGGGCTCGGGCAACTGCTGGCGCAGGAAATCCAGGACGGCGGCGCCGGCCTGCTCTAGCGAGACCGTCGATGCCTCCACCGCGATGCGGAGGCCGCTGTCGGCGTGCATCTTCACCACCACGGGGTCCATGGCGTCGAGCGCCTCCACCGGGGCGTGGACCACCAGGTCGGGGCCCTCGGCGATGATGGCCAGGTCGTCGTCGGTCACCAGCACCGCGATCTCCAGGATCAGGTCACGGTCGGCGTCGAGGCCGGTCATCTCCAGGTCGATCCACCCCAGCATGGGCCGATCGTAGGCTGACCGCTCGATGCCCCACGTGCCGCTGCTCCGCCTGGACCCCGAGTTGCCCCTACCGGCCTACGCCCGCGCCGGCGATGCCGGCGCCGACCTGGTGGCCCGCGACGGCGTGGTCCTGGCCGCCGGCGGCGGGCGGGCGATGATGCCGACCGGCATGGCCGTGGCGATCCCCGACGGCTACGCCGGCCTCGTCCTGCCCCGCAGCGGCCTGGCCGCTCGCCACGGGGTGACGGTCGCCAACGCCCCGGGCCTCATCGACGCCGGCTATCGGGGCGAGCTGACCGTCGCATTGCTGAACACCGATCCCGAGCTCGACTACGAGGTCCACCGGGGCGACCGCATCGCCCAGCTGGTGATCGTCGCCGTGGAGCGGACAGAGTTTCTGGTCGTCGACGAGCTGCCGGCGTCGGAGCGGGGGAGTGGCGGCTTCGGTCACTCGGGGCGGTGACGACGCCCTGCCGGGCTTGCTAACGTAGGACCAACGCGGACGTGGCTCAGTGGTAGAGCACAACCTTGCCAAGGTTGGGGTCGCGGGTTCGAATCCCGTCGTCCGCTCCAAGAAAGTGCAGGTCAGAGGCCCTCTCCTTCCCGCCTCCACTCGTACTGAACGTGCCCTATGTCGCCAGGAAGGTCGTTGTGGTCCATGGCGAGATTGTGGCCTAGCCCCCGCCCTTGGGCCGCCGATCGGGGGCGGTCGAGCGGCGCCTCGGGCCTGTCCTCTAGGGGATGGGCCGATCTGTAGCACCAGTGCTACACTTGCGCATGAGCCGGGAGATCAGCCAGCGAGAGCTGCGCAACGACAGCGGAGAGATCATGCGCAAGCTCGACGAGGGCGAGACGTTCATCGTTACGCGCAACGGTATTCCCGTGGGCGAGCTCACTCCGTTGCGGCGCCACCGCTACGTCGCCGCTGATGCTGCGGTCGCCCTCTTCCGGACCGCCCCCGCTGTTGACATAGCGCGGTTCCGCGCCGACCTGGACCAGGTCGTGAGTCAAGACGCTTCACCCCGTGCCTGAGGCGAGCCGTCACCAGCGCGGCCTGCTCGACACGTCGGTCGTCATCGAGATGGAGATGCTGGACCCCTCCCAGCTCCCCGTCGAGGTGGCCCTTAGCGCCCTCACGATGGCCGAGCTCGCGGCCGGCCCCCACGCGACCTCCGACCCCGAGGAGCGAGCACGCCGCCAGGACCGGCTGCAGCGAGCCGAGGCCGCGTTCGATCCTCTCCCGTTCGACACCGACGCCGCCCGTGCCTACGGTCGTGTCTTTTCCGCGGTCATGGCCACCGGGCGCAAGGCCCGCGGTGGCCGAGCCGTCGACCTGCTCATCGCCGCAACCGCCCTCGCCGCCGGCCTTCCGCTGTACACCCGCAACGGCGACGACTTCGTGCCACTCGACGGTCTCGTCGAGGTGGTCGTTCTGTAGCGTCTCCATGCCGCTGGTATGGGCGCCATGACCGGCCGACCAGCCCGGCATAGGGGGCGCCGTTGCTCGGCCGCATCTCGGTTCAGTGGTTCGAAGCCGCCCGGCGAACCTCGGCTTGCAGCAAGACGTCCCGGCTGGCTATGCCGGTCGGGACAGGGGCACCTTGGGTTCGCCGGCGTCGCTAGTCTCCGCCGCCATCGCCCGACGGGTGAGCTCGAAAACGAGCTCCCAGTCCGGGGCGGCATCGCTTTCGTAGGCACGTTCGACGACGTCGGCGAGCTGGCTGGCGTCGAGGTCGCTGTACCGGCCCGGTCGACTCTTCGGCGCTGTCGGCACGTCCCAACGCTACTGCGGCCACGGTCCCGCGGCGAGGACTGCATCTCGGCACAGAATGGCCGTCATGGTCATCGTTGTCCGTCTCGGGCCTCTGCCGCTGGGGCGCCGCCGTGCGTCACGCGTCGCCGAGCGTGAGCGGATCCTGGCGACCGTGGTCGACGTCGTCGACGTGACGGATGTCGCCCGTTTGGCCGGTGCCGTTGCCGGGAGCGACGTTGCGGCCGTCGCCCCTCGATGCCCCTGCTCCGGAGGACCTCGCCGATGCCATCACTGCCGCGGGCGACCGGCCGGTACTGAGGCAACTCTGGAGGCTGGAGCGCAACAGCCGAGGGGAGGTCGAAGAGCTGTTCGACGGCTACGGCCTCCTTGCTGGACATGGCTTTGAACGCCGGGCCAATGGGCAGCTTCGGGCGCCTTGAGGGCGGGCCGGCCCTGGGTCGCTCCCGACGTCGTCCCCCCGCTCTCGGTGCCGGCGATACGTGGCAGTGCCGCGGCTGTCGATCAACGTTCTTAGGGGACACCCCTTTGGCTCCGTGAAGCCCCGGAGCTGCGCCGGCGGCCCGGTTGTCGGGAACCCGATCGAAGCGGAGCGAACGACGTGGTAGGGCCCGTGGCGACAATCCGTGATCCGTACCATCCCGGCAGTGGAGTCGTCCGTTCAATCATTCTCTTCCAGTCGCCGCGTGGCAGGGCGTCCGGGAGCACAGGGGCACTGCGTGGGTCGGAGCAGGAATCGCCGCGCTTGCCGCCTACGGCTTTGTGGCCACGTTCCAAGACGATCCCAACTTCGGGCGCGTCCTTGCCGCTTACGGCGGGATCTTCGTGGCCGGCTCGCTGGCCTGGGGTCGTTTCGGACCGGTTCGGTCCTGGTCGCTACGACCTGATCGGGGCAGTATCTGCCTTGTCGGCGTCGCGGTGATCATGTACGTCCCCCGATCGAACTGAGCCGTCGGGCGTAGGAGGCCGTCAGGGTCGGCGGGCGGCGGTCGCGAAGAGGCCGTCGGGGTCGTAGGTGCGGCGGATCTCGGCCAGACGGGGCTGGTGCTGGCCGTAGGTGGCGGCGGGGTCGGTGTCGTCGCCGAATCCAGCGAAGTTCAGGTACACGCCACCGTTCGCAAACGGCTCGACCTGGTGCCAGGTCGAGCGGACCCAGTCGATCGCCTGGGTGTCGAGAGCGGGGTCGTGCCAGGACCCGTCGATGCTGATGTTGAACTGCGCGGAACGGTGCGGGTACGCGGTCTTGGTCTCATCGACCCGGGCGATGGCGCCGCCCAAGGTGCGGACGAAGATGACCGACTCCGGCGAGGGACGACCCTTGTCGGCGGCGACGAGGGTGTCGATGAGCCCGTCGGACAGCTCGTCGACCATGTGGGACTTCCAGTAGTAACGGCCGTCGTCGGGGAACAGGTCGTCGACGGCGCGCTGCGACTCGACGTACGGAACCGTTGCGCTCATGTCGGCGAGGGGCGTACCGAGGTTCTGCAGCGGGGTGAGCACGGGTGGCGCCTGGTTGGCGGGGCCGATGAAGGTGCCGGCGACCAGAACGACGGGCGCGCCATGAAGCTCCTCGGGCACGTCGGGTAGCGGCGGGATGCTCCACAGCGCGATCTCCGGGGTGATCGTGTCCGGCGCGGTGCGCGCTGCGTCGCGCCAGGCCCGCAGTACCGTTGCGGCGTCCTCGTACGGGTACAGCACCAGCGCGCCGGCGACCTCGGGGCCGAGGCGGTGCAGCTCGAACTCGAGCGAGGTGACCACGCCGAGCCCTCGGCCACCACCCCGTGCCGCCCAGAACAGGTCGGTGTGCTCGTCGCGGTTGGCGCTGCGCACCATGCCGTCGGCGGTCACGAGCTCGATTGAGCGCAGGTTGTCGCAGCTGAGCCCGTGGGTGCGCATCATCACGCCGAGCCCGCCGCCCAAGGTGAGGCCGGCGACGCCGGTAGCCGACACCTCGCCGCCAGTGGTGGCGAGGCCGTGAACCTGCGTGGCCCGGTCGACGTCAGCCCATCGCGCGCCGGCCTGGACCCGCGCCGTGCGGTTGGTGGTATCGACCTGCACCGCCGGCATAGCGGACAGGTCGATCACGAGCCCGTCGTCGCACACGCCACTGCCCGCCACCTGATGGCCACCACCACGGATGCTCACCACGGGCCGGAAGCGGCGAGCCACCCGCACTGCCTCGACGACATCGGCGACGTCGGCGCAGCGGGCGATCACCGCTGGATGCCGGTCGATCAGACCGTTCCACACCCGCCGCGCGCCGTCATAGCCGACGTGGTCGCGGTCGATCACCTCACCGCGCAGCGACCGGCGCAGCTCGTCCACCATCTGCCGTTCGACCTCAGCAGCCAGCGGCCCGCTCGTCGTCATGTCGGTCATGGCCGTAGCGTCGCATTCGCCCCTTGCACGGCGCTTGAACCGCCCGTCGGGACCAGAATGGCGGGGTGACGGTCCGTGTCGAGGTGCTCGGCCCGCTGCGGTTGATCATCGACGGCGACGAGGTCACCGTGCCGGGCCCGAAGCGCCGGGCGCTGCTCGCGCTCCTGGCGATGGCCGACGGACGCTTGGTGTCGGTTGAGGACCTCCTCGACGCCCTCTGGCCGAGCGACCTGCCCGACAGCGCCCGCACCACCCTCCAGAGCCACGCGTCGCGGCTTCGCGGTCATCTCGGTCCCGCGGCCGTCCGGCTCGAGGGGATCGGCGGCGGCTACCGGCTGCGCCTCGGACCAGAGGAGACCGACATCGGGTGCGCCCGTCGACTTCTCGCCGCCGCCCAGGACACTGCACCTGCGGAGGCCGCCCGCCTCCTTGGCGAGGCCCGTTCGCTGTGGCGCGGGGAGCCGCTCACCGAGTTCGCCGACGTCGCACCGCTGTCGGCGTCCACCGTGACAATGCACGAGCTGCGCCGGCGGATCGACGAGTACCTGGTCGGCGCGCTGCTCGACAGCGGCGACTCTCATGGTGCTGCCGTCGTCGCCGCCGAGAACGCCGCCGCGGAGCCACACGCAGAGCCCGCGGCTGTGCTGCACATGCGAGCGATCCACGCGCTCGGGCGGACCGCCGAAGCTCTGCGCATCGGCTATGAGTACCGGCGGCGGCTCGCATCGGAGACCGGGCTCGAACCGTCGGCCGCGCTGAGCAGAATCTCGAAGCGCAGCTCGCGTCGGCCGCCGGCCCACGCGTCGGGCGAGTGCCGCGCTCACCGCACCGCCTGCGCGGCCGAGACTCCGAGCTCGCGGCGCTTCGCCGCCTGCTCGCCAGCGAACGCCTCGTCACCCTCATCGGGCCCGGCGGGGTCGGCAAGACCCGCCTCGCCATAGAGGCCGCGGCCGGCATCGAACCGGCCACGGCCGTGCTGCTCGCCCCCGTCACCGACCGGCACGCCCTGCCCCAGGCGATCGCCGACGCGCTCGGGCTGCGGGTCGTCCACGGCGATGGCCTCACTGCGTGCGCGGCGCTGCTCGCCGCCGGCCCCCAGCTCCTGGTGCTCGACAACTGCGAGCACCTGCTCGATGGAGTACGTGCCGTGGTCGGGCGCCTCCTCGCGGATTGCCCTGAGCTCACCGTCTTGGCGACGAGCCGCGAACCGCTTGCGCTCCCGGCCGAGCAGCGACTTCGACTGGCTCCGCTCCCGGTGTCCCGACCCAGGGATGCTCGCGACATCGACCACGCGCCTGCCGTCGCCGTGTTCATGGATCGCGCCTCGCGGCTCGACCCAACCTGGCGTCCCGGCGACAGCGACCTCGCCACCATCACCGAGATCGTGCGACGGCTCGACGGCTTGCCGCTCGCCATCGAGCTCGCCGCCGGCCGCCTCGCCACTCTCGGGCTCGAGGACCTCCACGCCCGGCTCGACCGCGCCCTTGACCTCCTGGGCGACGACCGGACCGGCACCCTCCGCCAGACGATCGCCTGGTCCTACGATCTCCTCGCCGGCGATGAACAGCGATTTGCCCGGTTCTTGAGCTCGTTTCCCGACGGGCTCGACCTGCACACGGCCGAAGAGCTCGGTGCCGAACTCCGGCTGACTGATCCGCTGCACGCTGTCGGACGGCTCGTCGACACGTCGATGCTCGAGTCCTCACGTGACCTAACCACGCGCTTCCGGATGCTCGACACCGTCGCCGCCTTCATGGCCGACAAGCTCGACGACCACGACGAGGCCGACGAAGCCGCCGAGCGATTCCTGCGGTGGGCCCTCGGCCTCGTCGCCTGGATCGCACGGACCACCTACTCGGCCGATGAGCAGCGCGTCGACGACGCTCTCCGGCGAGAGCTTCCCAACCTCCGTGCCGCATGGCGGGCGGTCCGGTCACAAGCTCGCACCGACGACGCGATCGCCATGGTCGGAGGGCTCTTGGACGCCGCGACCTGGCGCGACCTCACCGAAGTATGGGAATGGAGCCTCGAGCTCGCCGAGGACCCCGCCATCACCGGCCACGCCTCCGGCTCGGTGGTCTTCGGGCTGGCAGCTACGAGCGCGTGGTTCCGCGGCGAGCTCGACCGCGCCGAAACACTCGCGTCCGCCGGCCTCGACCTCGCCGCTGGCGAGGAATGGGCGTGCCTCGACGCCATGTCCCTCGTGGCCCTTAGCCGCGGCCGCCTCGACCTCGCGCGCTCACACGCGATCGCCGCCGCCGAGACCGCCCCACAACCGACACAGAGCTTCGGTGTCGCGGCCCTCTCGGCCGCCTACAGCGGGGACCTCGGCGGCGCACGGGAACTCAACGAGCGGTTCTCGGCGGTCGCCGGGTGCCCGACCTTCGACGCCTTCCACGACTACGTCACTGCGGAGATCGAGGCGCTCAACGGTCATCGTGACGTAGCTCTCGCCCGATACGACGCCGCCATCGAGCTCGCGAAGACCGTCGGGTCGACCTTCGTCCAGGGAGTAGCGTCAGTCGGGCGCCTCTCCAACCTCGCCGACGCCTGCGAGACCAGCCGAGCACTCGCCGGCTACGAAGAGCTGATTGCCTACTGGGAACGAACCGGGTCCTGGGTGCAGCAATGGGTCACGCTGCGCAACCTCGCCGACCTCCTCGACTCGATCGGTGACGACGTACCCGCCGCCCTGTTGCGCGCCGCAGCTGACCGCGCCGCTGACGCACCGATCAGAACCAACGATCGCCGCGCGACGGCGAACACCATGCCCGCGCCCCGTCACCCGGTCGTTGATGACCGGCGTCACGTCCTCCAGGTCGCTCGCGACGCGATCGCCCGACACATCGCCGTGAGCGCAACGGGCGACTGACACCTCTACGGTCGTCAGTTGTCCGGCGTCAGGACCTTGTGCTCGACGATGTTGACGACTCGGATAGCCCGGCCGTGCGGTGCAGCTCCTCGTAGACCGGGAAGCTCCTGACACGATGAGCGGGCAGTCGAAGACATCGGCGCATGACGGCGCCGCTCGGCGCCGCGATCCAAGGTCGCGTCGGGCCCGACCAGATCGACGGCTCCGCCGCCGCGTCGCTTGACGCCCCGAATGCACAGAACGCGGGCCGGCGAGGCTGGGCGACGTCACCACCCCCGGGTGCCCCGCATAACCGGCGTTGCGTGACGGTGCGGACTTTTCGAGTGGCCGTTCTTTGGGGACACCCGTCGGCCAGGACGCGTGGATCGCCACCTCAGCTCGCCTGGCGGCGGCCCGTCCGCGGGCTGGCCGCCGACCCCGACGCCCGGTCGTACCGCCAGCATTACATCCGCAACAACCATTCGAGCGTGACCGACCACCCCGCTGAGCGGGGCTCGATGAGGTCCATGTGACCCACGTCGTGACGCACGACGAGGTCCACGGGGTCACCGGCCGCCCGCGCTGCCTCGGCATAGCGCTCGCTCATGTCGGCGGGCACATGGCGGTCGCGCATGCCGTGGACAAGGAGCTGGGGAACACCCAGCGGAAGCCGCTCGATCGGCGACGCCAGGCGGTACCGCTCCGCCACCTGCTGGGACCGGCCCCCGAGCAACTGGGCCACGGCCCCCCCGCCGATGCCGCGCTGGTCCGCATCGACCAGGTCGACAACTCCGGCGAGGGCGACGGCGGCGGCAACGGTCACCGGCGGCGCCGAGCCGGGCACCCCCGAGGGCAGGCCCGGGCGCGCCGCCGCCCACAGCGCCAGCTGGCCCCCGGCCGAGTGGCCGACGGTCGTCACCCGGGTCAGATCGAGACCCGGGAAGGGCGCGAGGGCGTCGATGCCGGCCGCGACGTCGTCAAAGGTCGCCGGCCACCCCCCTCCACCGCCGATACCCCGGTAGTCGAGGTTCCACGCCGCCAACCCGTTGGCGGCCAAATCAGCGGCCAGCTTGGACATGAGGCTCCGGCCATACATGGCGTGCCAGAACCCGCCGTGGAGGAGTACCACCACCGGGTGAGGCCCCGGGCCGGCCGGCACCGACAGCTCGCCGGCCTGTGTGCGCTTCGCCCCGTAGTGGCGGACCACACGACGACGAAAGAGCCCCGGCACCCGACCGGCTTAGCAGCCGGCGATCCCGACCGGCCGCCATCGTGGGCGACGGAGCCGAGGTTTCCGTGGCGTGTGGGCCGCCAGCCGCCCGCGGTCTAGGGGCAGAGGGGAGAAAGTCCACCTGGCTCCTTCAACCGGCTGTCGGTCGGGCCCATTCCGGATGTCGGGCATCAGAGGGCGATCAATCGTGAGCTTCCTGAGTCTGCGAAGGCCCCTATGGTTCGCTGATGGCCAGTCGGTGGGTGCTCGGGGGGTTCGCGGTGCTGCTGATCGCCGTGGGTGTGCTCGGCTTCCTCCCCGCGGGCGGGCGCGGGAGCACAAGCAACGCGCCCGCCTACAACGTCTTCCACCTCGCTTTCGGAGTGGCCGGCTTGGCCTTCGCTGTGTTGGGCGACCGCTCGGCCGCCCGCGCGTTCCTCGTCGGCTTCGGGCTGATCGACCTCTACCAGGCCTTGGCCAGTCACCAGCAGTGGGTGCCCGCGGCCTTGTTCCGGTGGACGCCCACCGACGATCTGCTGCACCTCGTGGTCGGGGTGGTGCTGATTGCAGCGGGCGCCTTCCTCTAACCGCGGCGCGGGTTCACATCTCAGGCAAGCTGCTCTCGCGGCATTCTTGAAAAGCCGAGAATGGAGCAGGTCCCCGGGGCGTCTCGTCCGGACCAACCCCCTGACCTTGTTCGTAGGCCCGAGCGACCAGGCTGGCCTGTATGGTCCGAAAGTACCCTCCACTGACCAGACAGCCCATGTCCACGCCGCTGGCCAACCGGAGCCGCTCGACGACTATGCGGCGTATACCCAGCTGACGGCGGACCAGCCGAGTGCAGCGCCGAGCTCGGACGCTATAGCCTTCGATGGCAAGATTCAATGTCCGTGCTGCCCTGACGAGTGTGAAGCGCCAGGTGGGTGGGCGAGACTCGCCCGGGTTCTTGAGCAGGACCGGCAGAACACTGCCAGGACATGGTCCTCGCCAGTTTAGGCATCCTCGGATTCTCCGTTCGTGAGCCGCCGAGGTCGACTGATTCCCACACGACCCGTCGTCATCGCTGCCCCGCAACAGGCCCTCGGGGCGCGACGGCGGAGGCCAGGAGGCAATGATCTCTCTCATGAGGGCGTCGCGATGATCCTGGCGGATCGCTATGAGCTCTTCGATGTGGTCGGCCGGGGCGGCATGGGCGAGGTGTGGGCGGCTCGGGACCTGCGGCTGGATCGGAGCGTGGCCGTGAAGCTCCTGAGTGCCCATATGGCCTCAGAGGCCGGCGTCCGGGAGCGCTTTGAGGCCGAGGCCCGCTCCGCCGCCCGGCTCAGTCATCCCAACGTGGTGCAGGTCTTCGACAGCGGCGAGCACGACGGCGTCCCTTACCTGGTCATGGAACTGCTGCCGGGACGCACCCTGGCCGACGAGGTCGCCCTGGGCCCCCTGGATCCCGAGTCGGTCCGGCGCGTCGGCATGGAGGTCCTGGGGGCGCTGGAGGCGTCCCACCAGGCAGGAATCCTGCACCGGGACATCAAGCCGGGCAACGTGCTCCTCGCCGCTGACGGCAGGGTCAAGGTGGGTGATTTCGGCATCGCCAAGAGCACGGAGGGTGTGAGCCTGACAAGCACCGGGATGATCGTGGGCACCGCCGCCTACCTGGCGCCCGAGCGGGTGGCGGGACAGCTGGCGACGCCCCAGAGTGACCTGTACGCGGTGGGCGTGGTCCTTTATGAGGCCCTGAGCGGCCGGAAGCCCTTCCAGGCCGACACGCCCCTCGGCCTCATGCGCGCGGTGGAGGCTCACCAGGCGATCCCGTTGGCTGAGGCCCGCCCCGGCCTGGAGACATCTCTGGTGGCGACGGTTGAGCGGGCCATGGCCAAGGATCCTCGCCGGCGTTTCAGCTCCGCCGCGGCCATGGCGGCGGCACTGGGAGAAGACGGCGCCGGCGCCGAATCCGGTACGGCGACGCTTGCCAATGCCGTCCCGTCTTCGACCGAGGTGCTGTCGGTACCGACCGGTGGCCAGCCGGCCGAGCTCCGCCGGCCCGACAGGGCCTCGAGGGCCGCGACCCTCTGGGACAAGCTCCGCCGCAATCCCGGCACATCCCTCGCAGCAGTCATCGTCGCCGTGTTCGTCCTCGTTACCGCACTCGCCACCAGAAGCGGCGATTCTCCCCAGACGCCGGCGACGGTCACGTCGCCAACTTCTCAGGCAGCTCCCGGGGGGTCGCTCCCGGACCCCCTGGACCGCGTCATCAAGTCACTGGAAGAGGCGGTCCGCCCGTGATCCGCCGACTCTGCGCCCTCTTGCTGCTCGTCCTCGTGGCCTGCGGTCAGGAGGCTGACGGCATCGGCCGAAGCGCCGCCGCCACACTCGAACCCCAGGTGCAGCAGGTGCGGGCGGCGGCAACCAACGGCGACCGGGCTGGAGCGACGGCGAAACTGGCCGAGCTGCGCGAGACAGTCGCCGACCTGCGCCAGAGCGGGGAGCTCGATGAAGAGGGCGCCGCCAAGGTGCTGGCTGCAGCCGCAGCGGTCGAAGCGCAACTGGGGCCCGGTTCGACCCCTACCGGCCAGGTCACCACCACCCTCGGCCAGAGGGACACCCGGGGGACGACGCGAACGACAAAGAATGAGGGTAAGGGCAAGGGGAACGACAAAGACGACTGACTGTCGTGGAGTGGGAACTCGACCCCATCTGAGAGGATGCTCGCCTCATCGCCACGGAACTGGTCAGCAACGCCGTGCTCCACGCCCGTACCGAGTTCAGGTTGACCCTGAGATCGAACGGCCTTGACTTTCTGCGCATCGAAGTGCGCGACGAGAACACCCGTATGCCCTCACCGGCTGGAACGCCGCAGGACGCCACGAGCGGACGGGGATCCGCAGTCGTGTCGGCCCTCGCCGCGTCGTAGGGGACGCAGCAGGACGGGGACGGCAAAGTGGCGTGGGCGGAGATCGGGAGGACCACAACCTCCGATCAGCCCGGTGCCTCACCCTCGGCGATCTCGCCATCGAGAAGTCGACGGCGCAGGATGCCGACCCGGAGAATCCACCGGCGGGCGAAGCGGTCGCCCTGTAGTCGTCCTGGCAGAGCGGTCGAATCGACCGTGTGGTCGCGCTGACCGCCACCTCTCCTGCTCCCCGGTCGGGAGGTGTGCGCCAGCGCAACGATGTTCGCTGCGATCACCGATCCTGGGCGGAGCGAAATGCTCAACTCCCGGCTCACCGCGACAGACGATGGCGGTAGTCAATTTCTCTTGGCCGCACCGGAGCCTTCTTGACTGGACCGGCCGCTTTGCGGGCGGTCTCCGCTGCCCACCCACCCCTCGATGGTCTGATTCCCGGTGGCCGCAGCAGCGGAACACTCTCGTCGGCCGAAAGCCATGGCCGACGCTGTGGATCGTCGGCCTCACTGTGGCGACCACCTGGCCATGGAAAGAGGGTCACCTCGTCGCCGGCCTTGCCGGGCGCCGGGTCGAATGGGAAGGTGGGGTGAGACAGCGGCGACCCCGGACCCCGGCCGCCGAACCCTGTTCGAACAGGACGCGCGGCTCCACGGCCGAGAATGACGAGGGGTCCATGAGTGCGCAACCGGAACAGGCCCTCAAGGGCGGCCGCGACGTCTCTTTGTCCGACGTCCAACCGCCGGCGGACGACATGTTCCAGGCCAGCCGGGTGGCGGCGGTCGACGCCACATCGCTGGTCGTCGGCGCGAGTGAGGGGGCATTCGAGCGCCTGACCCGGCTGGCGGCGCTGCTGCTCGACGCACCTCTGGCGTTTGTGACCGTGGTGGACACGACGCGCTCGTGGCACCGGACCTGCGTCGGTCTCGGCCCCCACGCCGCGGGCTTCGCCGCCGTGGAGGCATCGTTCTGCCGCTATGTGGTCGAGGGTGACGCGCCGCTGATCCTTGACGACGCCCGGGCCGATGCCCGGACCCGGGAGAACAGCACCATCGTCGGCATCGGCATCGTGGCGTGGGCCGGGTTCCCGATCCACGGGCTTGAGGGAGCCGTGATCGGCACGTTCTGCGTCGTCGACACGGTGCCCCGTCGATGGAGCGCCCGCGACCTGCAGGTGATCGAGACGCTCGCCGACGCGGCGTCGGGCGAGATCGCCCTCCGGGCCGCCCTGGCCGCCGAGGCGAAAGCCCACGCCGAGGCGGAGGCACGTATGGCCGAGGCCGCCGAGCTGGCCCGCCTGGTCGCCGAGCTGGCCGAGCGGTCGGAGATCCTGGCCCGCACGCTCCGCCAGAGCCTGCTCCCTCCGGTGCTCCCGGAGGTGCCTGGCCTGGAAGTCGCCGCCCGGTACCAGCCGGCCTGCGGCGAGGAAGTGGTGGGCGACTTCTATGACGTTTTCCGGGCGGCCCGCTCCTCGTGGTGTGTGGTCATGGGCGACGTCTGCGGCAAGGGTCCGGAGGCGGCCACCGTCACCGCCCTGGCTCACTACACGCTGCGGGCCGCGGCGGCGCGCAGCGTCAGCCCAGCCCGGGTGCTGGGTCTGCTCAACACTGCGCTGCTGCAGCAGCGCCCGGGCGATGAGCGGTACCTCACCGTGGCCCTGGCCAGCGTGCGGATTCTCCGGGGACGCGTGCTGGCGACGCTGTGCTCGGCCGGGCACCCGCCTCCTCTGCTGCGGCGCAGCGACGGGTCCGTCGAGGAAGCGTGCAGGCCGGGGATGGCGCTGGGCCTCTTCGACAAGCCACCCGTGTTCGACACCAAGCTCGTTCTCGCGCCCGGCGACAGCCTCGTCTTCTACACCGATGGTGTCACCGAGGCCCGCCGGGGCGCCGAGGAGCTCGGCGTCGATGGGCTCCGCCGGCTCGTGGGCGACGTCACACACGGCAGCAGCGCCGCCCATATGGCTGCCTCCATCGAAGCCCACCTCGGTGAGTATCGCGACGGGCTCCCTCGGGACGACACGGCCATCCTGGTCGTCCGGGTGCCGGAGTCGCCGGAGCGGCGCGAATTCGCATGAGCGGGACGGCAAGATTTCGCTCGAACGGGACCGCAGGCAGATAGAGTTCCGATGTCCGATGACACGCACGCATCCGCGGGCGACATCCGACAAGCAGCCTGTTGCCCCGGACCCCGGCGACGCCCACGTGGACGACGCCTCGGAGGTCTTCGGTTGGCAGGCGCAAAGCAGCCTCACTCTCGACCACTGCGACGACGCCGCATCGAAGCGCCGAGCGACGGAGAGATCGATGGCCGTTCATAGGAACCCTTTCGTCGACGCTGAAGACGATGACTGGCGCACCCTGGCCGCGTGCCGGGACGTCGACGCCAACCTCTTCTTCCCGAACGGCAGCACCGGACCCGCCCTCGGCCAACTCCAGGCGGCAAAGGCCTTCTGTCGATCCTGCCCCGTGCAGCACGCGTGCCTCGAGTTCGCCCTCGAGACCAATCAGGAGGACGGCGTCTGGGGCGGAAAGGACGAAACTGAGCGCCGACGGCTTCGCCGGGAGTGGCGCCAGTCTCGCAAACAGGTGGTGCGACCGGTGAGCGTGTAAAGGGCACGCCAACTACATCCGCACCTTTCATCGCCGTGCCCTGAACACCGACCGGACGCCCCACACCCCGCTGCTGGTCCAGGGGCGTGCCAGGCGAGGGTAGGCTCAACGCAAAGCGCTCGGTGGTACCGCCGAGCGACATGCGCTGGATCCGGTCCCCGTCGAGCGCCTCGCCGTCAGACGAGGAGAGAACACGAGGGCTCACAGGAATCCCGCCCGCGTTATCGACGCGTGTATCCCTGTGCGTCGGAGGGGTTGACGCGATGCCGGGCGCTCGGCTCCTACGGATCCTGGCTCGGCTGGAGGACGGCGGGACCGATGGTCCGGCGCCGGCCCGGCTGTGCGAGCTGTGTGCCGACATCCTGGTCATGACCGGCGCCGGCATCATGCTCATGTCCGGCGACATTCCTCGAGGCTCGATCTGCAGCTCCGACAGAACGAGTGCCCTGATCGAGGATCTCCAGTACACCCTCGGTGAGGGGCCGTGCGTCGACGCCTACCAGTACGACCACCCCGTCGTAGAGCCCGATCTCGCCGCGAAGGGAGCGAGCCGCTGGTTCGCCTTCACCCCGCAAGCCGTCCTGGCCGGCGCCCAGGCGGTGTTCGGCTTTCCACTCCGCGTCGGAGCCATACGTATCGGTGCCATCAACCTCTACCGGGACCGCCCCGGTTCCCTGTCCGGAGAGCAGTACGCGGACGCCCTGGTGCTGGCGGGCGTGGCCGCCCGAGCGGTCCTATCCATGCAGGCGGACGCGCCGGTGGGGCTACTGGGCGCCGAGCTGGAGTCGGGATCAGACTTTCGCTTCGTCGTGCACCAGGCTTCGGGCATGGTGTCGGCCCAGCTCGACGTCAGCGTCACCGAGGCCCTCATTCGGATGCGCGCCTACGCCTTTTCCCACGACCGCTACCTCGCTGCGGTGGCCGAGGACGTCGTAGCCCGCCGGCTCCGTTTCTCGTGACCGAGGATCGCGGCGGGCGGACGTGGCCATTCGGTCCAATTACTGTGATGCTGTCGGTCCAACAGCGGGCCGGCGGCTGAGAGGATACAAGTCGATGCCCCGAGAGGCGGTCCTAGTTCACACCCTGGTCGAGCTCGCCGACAGCCTGGTCGAGGACTTCGATGTGGTCGATCTCTTGTCGCTGCTCGCCGCCCGATGTGTCGAGGTTCTCGGCGTGTCTGCGGCCGGGGTCATGTTGGTGGCCCCCGAGGGCGACCTGCGCGTGATCGCTTCCTCCAGCGAGGCCATGCGCGTCGTCGAGCTCTTCGAGCTCCAGTCGCAGGAGGGCCCGTGCCTGGACTGCTACGGAACCGGTGAGCCGGTGCTCAACGAGGACCTCAGGACCGTTCAAACGCGTTGGCCCCGGTTCGCCACTGTCGCCCTCGACGCCGGGTTCCGGACTGCGCACGCCCTGCCCATGCGCCTGCGGGGGTCAGTGGTCGGCGCCCTCAATCTCTTCAGCACCGATGCCGGGGCCCTGGCCGAGGAGGACATCGTGGCGGGGCAGGCCTTGGCCGCCGTCGCCACGATCGCCATCCTCCAGCAGCGCGTCGTGTCCGAGGCGCGGATCGTCAACGACCAGCTCGACCACGCGCTCAGCAGCCGGGTCGTCATCGAGCAGGCCAAGGGCGTGTTAGCCGAGCGTTCCGGACTGACGATGGAGGCCGCCTTCGAGGTGATGCGCCAGTACGCCCGGAACCACAATGTGCGCCTGGCCGACGTCGCCGGCCGGGTGGTGGACAGGAGCCTCGCCCCCGGAGCGCTGGCCACGCCTTCTGATCGCTCCTGACGCCTGGGAGCGCCTCTTGCCCGTCCGGGGAGCGAGAGCGACCGTGCGACGACAGGTAGTTCGATAGCCGCTCAGGACCCCGGTGGCGCATGCTTCCCAGAAGGGAGGGCGTCGGCGGCCGGATGGTCCGGATTCTTCATCTCCACTGTCCCCGACGTCGATAGCGCGAGATAGTTCGGTGACGGCCCATGCTCTTCTCACCTGTGCCCGGGGTCCTCGCAAGGAAGTGGGCGATCGCTCGAACGTCGGTGAGGGGAAGACCGACCACCGAGAGTTCTCGCGTCGATCATTGAGCCGTCAATCCCGCCTCGACGAGAGCCGGGCGAAGCCGCGCCAGCCCCGAGCGGATACGGCTCTTGGCCGTGCCCTCCGGGATGCCGAGAAGCGACGCCACCTCCACGTAGCTGTGACCTCCGAAGTAGGCGAGGCTTATGGCTTGCCGCTCTGTTCGGCAGAGGGCGGCCACCGCCTCCCGTACCTTCTCACCGACGACGAAATCGAGGACGTCGTCCTCGACGGTGGCCTGTGCCTTGACCGCATTGCCCCGTCCTTCGCGGCGTCGCCGAGCGTCCTCAGAGCGGACGACATCGACGGCTCTGCCATGGGCCTGAGCCAGCAGGAAAGGGCGCAGCCGATCTCGCTCCGGGTCGAACCGCTCAGGATTCCGCCACAGTCGGACGAACACGTCCTGAACCACCTCTTCGGCCAGGTTCCGGGATGAGAGCACCCGCAACGCGGCACAGAAGAGGCTCCCGGCGTATCGGTGGAAGAGCGCACCAAGCGCCGCCTCGTCGCGACGCGCGACCGCCACGACGAGGGTGAAATCGCTCGATATTCGCTCGCTGTTCGCCTGCTCCGGCCTCGCAGCGTCCCTCTCCGGCATTCCGGGCGTCGCCGGACGTGCCAGGTGGGACCCTGGCCGAGTGGGAGGGGTACGCCGGTCCGGGCTCATCGGCGAGGCTCTGATGCGCCGGTCAGGTAGACGCGAGGGCGCATGACATCGCGGCTCGGGCCAGGCCCAGTGGCGACGGCTGGGGGAACAATCGCCACTTGGGGCTGGCCGCTTCCCATCGGCCACCGGAGGCGGTGGCGTGGACGGGAGATCATGCAGACAACCAACGCGCCGGTGCCCTACAGCGCGCCTAAGCCGCCCGGACCGGGACGCCCCGATCGGGGGTCGCCGATATGGCATTTCCGTCGCTGCCCATTTGGCACCACCCCGTTCCTCCGCTATCGCCGCGCTGGTCCGTCTGATCCTCATACGGAGGTTTGCGGTAGCCGGGGTCCGGGGCCAACGTTCGCCTGCGCCCATCCTATGCACGTTCCATTGGTGGCCAGCAAGCCGGTCGGTGATAGGGCCGGCTTACGCCGCCAGGGGATCGCAATCGAACCAGTGTGCGATCACGGGTGCCCAATAACGGTCGACCTGCGCTGGGGTGCAACGGTCCGGAACATGCCGATCTGCCCGGTAGCCGAATCGGGCGGGTCAGTGGTTCGCCGTTGCTCGCCGATACCGCTCTGTCCGGTCAGCATGCCGCGCGACGTCGGCGAAGGAGGGCGATTGCCTGATCCTCGACGTCAAGGCCGGATGCCGCCTTGACGAGGAGGTCGGCGAACTCCCGGTCAGCTGGCGGGAGGAGCGTTGCGCCGTCGACATCGTTCCGATCCAGGACCCACCGTGCGAGAGCATCCCGGTGCGCTTGTTCCCTTCGGTGAAGCCCTGAGCCCTCGTCAGTCGACACTCCAGTACCGCTGCCGCTTCGACCGGGTGGCTCATCGATTCGATGCCTGCGATTGCGCGTTCGACACGGTCGAGATTGTCCGGCTCATCAACCCACTCGTCATGCTCCCGCACCGAGCGGTTGATGGCGACCGTAAGAGCAAGCGTTGGCCGCCTCAATGGTCGTGGAGGTAGGCGAGCAGCGCGCGGTACTCCCGCAGCCGCTCGTCGAGCCAGGCGCGGTCCTCGACGTCGAGTTCGAAAGCTTCCTCGCTGACGACCGGCTCCACCTGGCTCACGCCTCCATCGTATCGGCGGCCGCAGCGAAGCCAGACAGCGCATGACCAGCTCCCGTCTGCCGGAGAGCCTCTTCCTGGTCGGCCGAGGTGGCTCCGGACCTTCAAGCAGCCAGCGCTGCGGAAAGCGTCCGCACGAGCTCGGCGACGAGGTCATCTGCGTCGCGCTCGAACGGCGCGGACTCGTGGGTGAGCAGCGCACCCACGGTGCCGAACAGACACCATCGCACCCGCCAGGCAATCGCTGGGAACGGCACGTGGGGGAGCGCGGCCTCGAGGTGGGGCCGGAACGCTTCAGCGACCGGAGCGAAGTGGGCCGCCACCGTCGCCTCCACGAAATCGGCGGGGCGCAGGTACACCGCGCCGATCAGGCGGGCGCGGCCAGGCGAGCGGTCGTGGAGCTCGTGCGCAGTCTCGACATCGGGGCGAACGAGAGCCTCGATCAGCGCCGGCAGCGTCGGAACGCCGGAAGCCACCGCTCGATCCAAAAGTTCCAGTCGGCGTGTGTTCAGGGGCGCCAAGATACGGGTGAGCACACCTTCGGCGAGCGCTTCCCGACTCCCGAAGTGGTAGTGCACCGCGCCGGGGTCAGCGCCAGCCGTGCGCATGATTCTGCGTAGCGATCCCGTCTCGATTCCCGCAGCGGCGAACTCGGCCTCTGCCGCGTCGAGCAGGGCGATCACCCGAGAGCCCGTCACCCCTCGAGGCGCACCTTCAGGGCCTTGAGGTCCTTGGCGTTGGCGCGGCGCATTGCCCGACGCATGAACGGGGTCAGGAGCCGTGAAAAGCCTCGTGGAGCGCCCCGGTTCCGCAATGTCATTCGGGTGTGACCCTCGGGCGTCGACTCGTACGAGTAACTCGTCTCCATCGGAAACGGCCCCTCCGAGGTGCGCATGATCAACGACGTCGGGGTGTGCTCGACGACCTCGTAGGTGTAACGCAACGTACGGCCCAGGAAGCGTGCCACGAACGCCACCTCACTCCCGACTCGGACTGGGGGCGTCGTCTTCCACACGACCTCCGAGATGTTGGCGTACCACGCCGGAGCGTTCGACGGATCGCTTGCGTACGCGGCGACGACCTCGGGCGGACGGCAAATCACGCTTTCGACGACGACGTCGACCGGGTCTGCGTCGATGTTCGGTTCAGGCACTTGACTGAAGATAGTCAGTCAAGTGACTGAACTGCAACTCACAGCCCGGAAGACCTGTGTCGGCGCCGGGCTCCTTGTCGCCGTCGCGCCCGGCGCCCAAGATCAGTCGTGCAATCGACCCCTTGCGCGGAGTACGACGCCTCCTCGCCCCGAGGCGGGGCGACCCTGATTTCGAGCTCCGTCCGTAGCCGCCAACGATGCGGTCACGATCGTGCGGATGCCACGGTCCGCCTGATCGGCGAACGTTCGGCCTTGCGGGTCGTTGGCGATCTGCTCGGCAGCGAGCCCGCTGATCAGGCCGCGAATGAGAGCGACATCGGCAGGATCAGAAGTTCCGGCAGCAGAGAGACTCTCGACCAGCACGGTGAGGCAGCCGAGCGCGACCCGAAAGCTCTCGTCGCTGGGGGCAAAGCTGGGAAGGGTCCGCTGCAGCATGAGGTGGTAGCGCGCCGGGTTGGCCACGCAGTACTCCACGACGGCCACGGCCACGGCGACGACCCTGTCGACCGCGTCCTCGGTGTGCGGGACCTGGTCGAGCGTGCGGTGCAGGTCTGCGAAGCCATCGGCGAAGAGGGCATCGAGCAGTGTCTGCTTCGTCGGGAAGTAGTGGGTGAGGGACTGCTGTCGGAGCCCGACCGATCGAGCCACTTCGCGGACGCTCACCGCCGCGATTCCCTCGCGAGCCATGAGCGCCCACGCGGAATCGAGGATCTCCCGCTCGACGACCTTGCGGCGCCCTGCCGCTCGGGACTGCGGCGAATCTGTCATTGACAGACAATTCTGTCAGTGACAGAGTCAGGATGTCAAACTCTCTGGAAGCCGCGAAGGAGATCGCCGTGGATTCGCAGCAGGACCAAGATCGCCGGGTCGCGTCACTCACGCCACTGCTACACGACTCGATGGTCCCATGGAACGTCCTGGAGGACCGCTACGGCTCGCTGCTGCGCCTCGTCGACGCGCTGCTTGGCGTCGTGCCCAACTGTGACCGATACCTGGAAATCTGGCCGCCGGCGTTCCAGACCTACAACCTCCTGGTGCCGAACCTCCTCAACCTGCCGGTACCGATCCTCGGGCTCGGTGGACCCCCTGCCGGCGTCGTCGGCTTGGCCATGTACGTCTCGAGCCGTATGGCCGGCTGCCCCTACTGCTCGGCGCACAGCTGCTCGTTCGCCCTGCGGCGCGGTGCCTCCCCGGAGAAGGTTGCGGCGGCGCTGGTCCCCGATCGGACGTCGTTCACCCGGGGCGAGCTGGCGGCGATCGCGGTGGCTCGGTCGTTGGCGCGCGTTCCCTGCGAGCTCACTGCCGCCGAGCGGGCGGAGCTGGTCGACGTCTACGGCGCGCGCAACGCCGAATGGATCGCGCTGGGCGCGGTCATGATGGGGTTCCTGAACAAGTTCATGGACGGTGTTGGCGTCGAGCTCGAGCAGTCCGTTGTCAGCGAGGTGTCCTCGACGATGGGCACGGACTGGTCCCCCGGCAAGGCGGGCGCACTGCTCGACCCCGCTGCCTCGGAGCGGCCGGTGCCGGCAGTCGACGGGTTGCGGACCAAGCTGCGACTGCTCCCGCTGCTGCCTGCCGCCATCCGGTTCGACCGTGGTTGGCAGCGCGGGACGCCGAGTCGACGGCCGGACGTCGCCGCCTTCCTCTCCGAGCGGACGGGTCACGACTTCCCGGTCTTGGAACGGGTGCACTCGGGGCGGGTCCGTCGCAGCATTGCGTCGATCCTCCAACAGAACCTCGATCCGTCGACGTCCGTCGTGGGTGTCGAGCGCAAGGTGCTGATCGGAGCGATCTTCGCGGAGATCGTGCACGACGAGCGCCTGGCCCACGACCTCCGTGCCCTGGCCCGCCACGCCGGCATCGACAACGACAAGCTCCGAGACGCCATCGCCTACGCCGGAGGCGACGACCCGGCGGCGCCCGGGTCCTCCGGCAGCGAATCGGCGTCATTCACCCTGGGCCGCGCCGCGTCCTTCAGCCCGGCCCGGATCGACGCTTCCACCGTGGAGGCCTGCCGGGAGAGCGGCCTTTCGCCGGCGGCAGTCGTCGAGATCATCTGCTGGTTGTCCGTGCTGCAGATGCTGCACCGCCTCACCTGCTACGTCACCGCCGGCGACTGATGAAAGGGACAACTCCATGACCGCCCGCGGACGCCACGACTCGGTCTCGATCGACATCGAGGCACCACCTGACGTGGTCTACGGGCTTGTGTCCGACATCACCCGCATGGGTGAATGGAGCCCGGAGACGCGTTCCTGCCGATGGGCACGGGGAGCTCCCGGACCCGCCGTCGGCGCCCGGTTCAAGGCACGCAACAAAGGTCGCCGGGGGCCGTCCTGGTTCAACACGCCGACGGTGACGGCCGCCGAACCAAGTCTGGAGTTCGCCTTCAATCGTAGAGGTCCGGGAATGGGGTCCTACACCTGGCGCTACCGCCTCGAACCCACCGCAACGGGAACGAGGCTCACCGAGTCCTACGACGCCGACCCGCCAGTCCCGAAGCTCATGTCCTGGCTGACCGAGAAGTGGGTGGGCAGCAGCGATCGCGATGCCGACCTGCACGGCGGCATGACGACGACGCTGCAGCGGATCAAAGCCGCCGCTGAGACCGCCTGATGCTGACTATCGACGGGTGAAGGAGAGGTGGGTGACGCCGCTCGGTGAGGAGACCGCCTCGATGTCGTAGCGGTCCTCGACGCCCTCGGCGCCGTCCCACAGGCGAACACCGCGGCCGAGCAGGATCGGTACCTGCACGACGTGGAGCGTGTCGATGAGGCCGGCGGCGAGGAAGTCACGGACAACCGTCGGGCCACCGCCGATGCGAACGTCGGAATCGCCGGCTGCCTCCCGGGCGAGGTCGAGCACCTCCTGCGGCCTGGCGTCGACGAAGTGAAACACGGTGCCGCCTTCCATCTCAATCGGCGGGCGCGGGTGATGCGTGAGCACGAACACCGGCGTGTGGAACGGCGGGTTGGGCCCCCACCAGCCGCGCCACTCGTCGGCGGTGCCGACATTGGTCCACGGTCCGGTCTGCACGCCGAACTTGCCCCGGCCCATGATCTCGGCGCCGAAACCGAGGCCATGACGATTGGCGAAGGAGTGGTCGGCACCCTCGGAGCCACCGGTCTGGCCGACCATCGACCGCCAGTACCGGGTCGCGAACATCCACTCGTGCAGGCGTTCTCCGGCGTGGCCGAACGGGGCCTCGAGCGTCATGCCGTCGCCCGTCCCGAAGCCGTCCAGGGAGATCGAGAAGTTGTGGACACGGACCTGGGACATGGCTGCCTCCCGGCGTAGAAGTGACGTGGTGGGGTGGGATCGTCACCCGATCGTCCAGGATTTGAGTCCCAGATCAAACGGGCGCCGGCCGGCGGGCGCCGGCGCCGGGGAAGGCGGCGGGCTCGACCGCGATCTCCGCCATCCGCCCGCAGTAGCTGCGGTACATACGCCGGGCCTCCCCGTGGCGGCCGGCGGCGGTCAGGGCCGACACCAGCTGGAGGTGGGCCCGCTCGTCGTAGGCGTCGCTGGCCAGGACCCGCAGTAGGTAGCGGACGGCGCTGTCGTGGTCGCCGGCGGCGAGAGCCAAGTCGGCGAGCGCCATGGCGACCGACACGTAGGTGGAGCGGGCCTCTTCGCGCAGGACGACGAACGCGTCCTCGTAGGGGTCCTCCTCCAGGAACTCGCCGGTATAGCGGGCCTCGGCCGCAGCGAGCAGGCGTCTGGCGCCGGCCAGGTCGTCCGCCCCGAGGGCCCGCAGCCCGGCGCCGGCGTCGGCGAGGAAGCCCTCCACGTCGACCGTGACGTTGTCGAGGCGGATCCACGCTGCGGCCCGGTCGTTGGCGACGAAGTGCTCGGCGTCGAAGCGCTTGTCGGGGTCGACCACGGCCCGCAGTGTCGACAGGGTGACCGACAACCGGGAGCCGGCCCGGCTGGGATCCTCCTCGGGCCAGAGGCGGTCGAGGAGGACGTCGCGGGCGACGGGGTGGCCGCGGCGGGCGATCAGCATCTTCAGCAGGTCGCGTGCCTTGCGGGACTGCCATTCGGTGGTGACGATTGTCGTGCCCGCCCGCTCCACGCTGAATCCCCCGAGGACCCGCACCGAAAGCGCCGGCCGCGCCGCGCTGGCCAGGTCGGCCTGGAGGGTGGCCGCCTCGGCGACGAGGCCGTGGGCGCCCAGCAGCCGCAGCGCCTGCTCGGCCTTGGCGGCCAGGGCGCCGGCGTCGGGGCCACCGAGGCGGGCCCGGGCCAGGAGCACACGCGCCCGCCCCAGGGGGCTGCCCGTGGCCATCCAGATCGTCGCCGCCTCGTCGAGCAGGCGGCCGGCGACGGCGGGGTCCTCGGTGACCTTAGCCCGCAGCTCCAAGGCCTCGGCCAAGGCGGGCCGGTCGCGGTGGTCGCTAGCCGCGGCGGCGGCTTCCTCGGCACGGGAGGCGGCGAGGGAGAGGTCGTTGGTGCGCACTGCGGCTTCGGTGGCTGCGATCAGTGCCTTGGGCCGGGCGAGGGAGGCGAGGGAGCTGGCCCGGGCCGCGAGCCGGGCCGCTTCGTCGGGATCGGACTCGGCCAGGACGAGCGCCAGCCCGGCCAAGGCGGGGACCAGGCCCTGATGGTCGCCGGAGGACTCGCCGATGGCCAGCGCCTCCTCGAAGTGGGCCCGGGCCAGGGACACGTGGCCCTGGAGGCGGTGGACGGTCCCCAGATGGGTGAGGGCGTAGGCTGCCATTCGGGACCCGATCCGCTCGTAGCCGGCTCGGGCCGCCTCCAGCTCGCGGACGGCCTCGTCGAGGCGGCCCAGGCCCAGCAACGCCTCGCCCCTGTTGGCCGACGCCAGCGCCCCGACCAGGGCGATGCCGGCCAGGTCGGCCAGGCGTACCGCCTCGTCGAGCTCGCCCAACGCCTCCCGGTAGTAGCCCTCGGAGAGGTAGCGCGATCCCCGGTTCGTGCGGATTCGGACGATCTGGACGTGGTCGTGCGCCGCCTCGGCATGAGCCAGGGCCCGCCCGTAGAGGTGCATGGCCCGGCGGTCGCCGTCAATGGCGGCCAGCATCGCCCGGGCGGTGAAAGCCATGGCCAGGGCCCGGTCGTCGCCGCACTCCTCGGCGGTGGTGGTCGTCGCCTCGGTGAGCTGGCGGGAGCGCTCGACGTCGCCCACCAGCCACGCCGCCGATGCCGCCCAACCCAGGACGAGGGCCCGCAGCGGCGGGTCGCCGGCGCCGGCGAGCGACCGCTCGTACAGCGCCAGCGCCTCCTCGAGCTCACCGCGGAGGTGGTGGACGAGGCCGGCGACCAGGCCGGCGGACATGGGGACGGGGCCGGCGTCGGGCAATGAGGGGCGCACGAGGGCCAGCGCCTCGTCGTAGTCGCCCCGGATCAGCCGGGCGCCGGCCTCGGCGCAGGCCGCGTTGCCGTGGCCTGCCCCCGCGTGGCCGAGCAGGGACGTGAGGGCGGGGCCGGCCTCACCCTGGCCCTCCATCCACGCCGCGGCGCGGCGGACGACGATGCCGTCGCCGTCGGAGGAGCCGGCGAGCTGAGACCGGATCACCGGGCATAGCACCGGCGGCACGACGAACCACCCGTGGCGCTCGTCGTCGGGAACGATCCACGGCCCGTCCCGCTCAAGCCTTGCCACCTGCTCCTCGGCGCCGGCGCCGACGAGTTCGGCGGCCAGCGGCGCGCTGAACCGCTCGACGGCGGCGACGGCCCGGAGGAGCGCGGCGGCCCCGGGCGGGACATGGGGAAGGACCTCCTCCTCGAGGTAGGCCTCGAGCGGGCTGCCCGGGCCAGCGGCCTGGGGGATCAAGGGCGCCCATCGGGCCGGCGGTGCCTGGCGGAGCGATTCGGCGACCATGCGCACCGCGGTGGGCCATCCTGCGGTCTGCTCTTGGATGCCGGCGACGATCGCCGCCCCGCCCGGACCCAGGACGGTTGCGACCATCGCCGCGGTCTCCTCCGGGGTGAACCGGAGGGCGCTGCCCGGCAGGTCGACGGCGAGGCCCTGGGCCCGGACCCTGGTCACCCCGAACGGCGGGTCGAGCCGGGAGCTCAGGACCACGTGCAGCTGCGGCGGGGCGCCCCGCACCAGCTCGTCCAGGAGGCGGCCGGACAGGTCGGCGCCGGCGAGCTCGTGGACATCGTCGAGGATGAGGATGACGTCGCCCCGGAGCTCGTCGCTGAGCATCCGCAGCAACTGGTCGGCGACCACCGACTCCTGGCCCTCCGACGCGATGGCCAGGTCCTGGCCGGCGGCGGGGACCATGACGGCAGCGGGGTCAAGCGACGGGACGAGGGCGTGAAGGGCGTCGAGCAGGCCGCGTGCGAACGCCGATGCGTTGCGGTCGCCGGCGTCGACGGTGTACCAGGCACAGCCGGTGCGGCGGGCGAAGGCGGCGAGGAGAGTGGTCTTGCCCAGCCCGGGGCCGGCGGTCACGAGGGTGAGCCGGCGCCGGCCGACCTCCTCCAGGCGCTCGTCGAGGCGGGGCCGGTCCACGACGGTGGGACCCGGTTCCGGTACCTGCACCTTCCGGCGCGCCACGCTCCCTTGCCCCTGGCTCACTCCGCGTCCCCCGCGGAGAACGTTACCGCCCCGCCGGCTGCGTCAGGATGCGTCCAAATGCCTGCCGACCCCCCGATCGAGCCGGCCGACGTCGCCGGCCTCCCGGCGTCGATCGCCGCCGACCTCCTCGAGGCGGCGGCGTGCTGTTCCTCGGGCCTCTACCGCGCCGCCGGCCTGCTGGCCCGGCGGGCGGTCGAGCAGGTGGTCGTCCTGCGTCGGGTGCCGCTGGAGATGCGGACCCTCCAACAGAAGGTCGGCTGGCTGCTGACCGCCGGCCACCTTCCCCGAGCCCTGGCCGCCGAGGCCCGGACCGTGCGCGACGTCGGCACCGCCGCCGCCCACGGCGGTGACCCGGTGAGCCGGGAGGAGGCCTACAGGGTGGTTACCGCGACGATGGCTATCGCCCGCGCCGTGCTCCTCCCGAGCGGCTAGCTCCCGAACGGCCGGCCGCGGGCCGGCTGGACGGCCGGCCGGAGCTCCGCGGGCGGTTGCGGGCCGGCGCCGGCGCCACGACCACCGGCTCGGGCCGGAACACGGGCTCGGCGAACGGCCCGGTGAGGGCGGCGGTCTCGGCTGCGCCGGGCCGGATGCGGGCCGACGCCGGCCGGATGCCGGCCAGGCGGATCATGGCGGCGACGTCGCCGGCCTGGTCGGGAAGGATCACCGTGACCACGGTGCCCTTGGCGCCGGCCCGGGCCGTGCGGCCGGAGCGGTGCAGGTACGCCTTGTGCTCGGTGGGCGGGTCGACGTGGACCACGAGGGCGACATCGTCCACGTGGATGCCCCGGGCCGCGATGTCAGTGGCGACGAGCACCCGGGCCGACCCGTCGGCGAAGGCGGCCAGGTTGCGGTCGCGCTGGGGCTGGGAGAGGTTGCCGTGGAGGTCGACGGCCGGGATGCCCCGGGACGAGAGGTCCTTGGCCAGCTTTTTGGCCGCGTGCTTTGTGCGGGTGAAAAGCAGGCTGCGCCCCTTCCCCGACGCCAGCTCCCGCACGACGGCGGCCTTGTCGTCGTGCGTGACCGAAAATGCGTGGTGCTCCAGGTCGGGCGGCGTGGCGTCGGCGCTGTCGACCGAGTGGGTGACCGGGTTGGTGAGGTAGCGGCGGACGAGGGTGTCGACGGCCTTGTCGAGCGTGGCCGAGAAGAGCATGCGCTGGCCGCCGGCCGGCGTCTGGTCGAGGATGCGCTTGACCGCGGGCAGGAAGCCGAGGTCGGCCAGGTGGTCGGCCTCGTCGAGCACGCTTACCTCGACCGCACCCAGATTGCAGTGACCCTGCTGGGCCAGGTCCTCCAGGCGCCCGGGGCAGGCGATCAGCACGTCGACGCCGGCCCGGAGGGCGGCGACCTGGGGGTGCTGGCTCACGCCCCCGTGGAGGATGGCGACCCGCAGGCCCATGGCTGAAGCGATGGGCCGAGTGGTTGCGGCCACCTGGGCGGCCAGCTCCCGGGTGGGGACGAGGACGAGGGCCCGGGGGAAGTTGGGCCGGCGGGTGCCCGTCGACGTCGCCAGGGTGACGACGGTGGGCACCGCGAATGCGACGGTCTTGCCGCTGCCGGTGCGGGCCCGGCCCAGGACGTCACGGCCGGCCAGCGAGCTGGGCAGGGTGGCGGCCTGGATGGGGAACGGCGTGGGACAGCCGGCCCTCACGAGGGCGGCGATGATCGGCGCCGGCACCCCGAGCGCCTCGAAGGTGGTGTCGGGCGGCGGGGCGTCGACGACCTCGAAGTCGAGCGCCGGCGTGGTGGGCTCGGGGGTGGGGCGGGGGGGACGGCCACGGCGGCGAGTGGCGCGAGCGGACGGGTTGGCGGGCATGACGGTTGACCTTTCGATTCGAAGCGTTGGCCGTTGATGCTGCGGCCACACGCTCCGAAGAACGGAAACCCTGCGCTTGCGATGCGCACTGCACTCGACCCCGGAGGCGCCAGACGGCACCTCCGATGCATTCGACTGTACTCCGAATGTGCGTACCTACGGCAGGTAGCCGAGGATTGTGGGGTGCAGGACTGGAGCACGGGGTGATCGCGGGGCTGCTGGACCGCCTGGCGGAGCTGGCCTCGCCGTGGGGCTACGTGATCGTCGGCGTCCTCGCCCTGCTCGAGGCCGCAGCCATGGTGGGCCTGGTCGTCCCAGGCGAAGCGGCCCTCCTCGTCGGCGGGTTCCTGGCCTCCCAGGACAAGGCCGAACTGCCGGTGATGATGGTCGTCGGCGCGCTTGGGGCCATCGTCGGCGACTCCATCGGCTACGAGATCGGCAGGCACCTGGGCCCCTCGCTGAAGCGGAGCCGGCTCGGCCGGTGGGTCGGGGAGGAGCGGTGGGAGCGGGCCGAGGACTATGTGATCCGCCACGGTGGGCGGGCGGTGTTCTTCGGCCGGTTCATCGGCGTGCTGCGGGCCCTCGTCCCCACCATCGCCGGCCTGTCGGGCATGCCCTACCGCCAGTTCCTGCCTTGGAACGCCGTCGGCGGCCTCGTGTGGGCGCCCGGGTTCGTGCTCCTGGGCTACGCCGCCGGCGGCTCGTACCACCAGGTCGCCACCTGGGCGGGGCGGGCGAGTGTCGTCCTGCTGATCCTGGTCGTCATGGTCTTCGCCATCGCAGTGGCGGCCCGGGCCGTCGCCCGCCGGGAGAGCGCGGTCCGTACCTGGGCCCGGGCCCAGAAGGAGCGCCCGGGTGTGTCCCGCATCCTCGGCCGCTTCGAGCGCCAGCTCGGGTTCCTGGGCCGGCGGCTGCGGCCGCGGGCCGCGTTCGGCCTGTCGGTCACGCTGGGCCTGGCCGGCGTCGCGGTGGTGGGCTGGGCCTTCGGTGTGGTCGTGCAGGACGTGATCTCCCGGAAGGACCTGGCCGGCCTCGACGGCACCGTCTACCGGTTCTTACTAGAACATCGCGACCCCGGACTGACCGCGGCGTCGAGGCTGATATCCCTCGTGGGCGGGACCGCGCTGCTCACCACGATCACCGTGGCCGTGTCCGTCCTGGTCTGGTGGCGGACCCGCCGGCCCCGGGATCTCATGGTGCCGGCGCTGGCCGCAGCCGGCTCCTGGGTGCTGGTGGAGGCCATCAAGATCTCGGTGTCCCGGCCGCCGCCGCCGGTCGCCGACATGCTGGCCGAGACGCCGGGCTTCGCCTTCCCGTCCGGCCAGGCGACCCGCTCGGCGGCATGCCTGCTCACGGTGGCGTTCGTGGCCTCGGGCGCCCTGCGGTCGTGGCGGTCCAAGGTCGCGGTCGCCACTGCGGCGGTGAGCCTGTCGGTGCTGATCGGCCTGGCCCGGCTGACGCTGTCCGTCCACTGGCTGACCGACGTGCTGGGCGGGTGGGCGCTCGGGGTGCTGTGGTTCACCGTGGTGGTGGTCATCACCGAGGTGGCGGCGTCGCTCCAGCGCCGGGACGAGGTGGGGGAGCCACCGCCCGAGCCGGTGGCCCAGCGCGCCTAGCCGCTGCGCTCAGCCCACGCGGTAGATCGTGTCGGTGTCGGAGACGTAGAGGGCGTTGTCGGGGCCCTGCTTCACGTCGAGCAGGCAGCGGTCGTCGCCCTGGGCGACGGTGGCGTGCGGGGAGCCGTCGGAGAGCACAAGCATCCCCTCGCTGAGGGTGCAGAAGACCAGCTTGCCGGCGTAGGGCGCCGGCCCGTTCCCATTCACGAACGTGGCCCCCGTCGGCACCACCGGCCGAGCTTCGCTGCTCCACTCCGGCTCGGCGCCGGCGCAGGTGGCGCCCCGGATCGGGCGGCTGTAGCCGTAGCAGGACGGCCACTGGCCGGCGTAACCCCGGGTGACGTGGGTGTGGACGATGTCGTGGCCGGTGGACGGGCTGCCGGCGTCGCCACTGGGCCCGTTGTCGGTGACGGCGACCTGGCCGGAGGGGGCGATGGCCAGGCCGAAGGGGTTGCGCAAGCCGGTGGCCCACACCGGGTTGCCAGCGCCGAAGGGGCTGTCGGCCGGGACGCTGCCGTCGGGGTTGTAGCGCAGAAGCTTGCCGCGGACGTCGTTGGGGTCGGCCGCGGCCGCGGGCACCGACTGTTCGCCGAGGGTCACGTAGAGCTTGCCGTCGGGCCCGAAGGCGATGCGCCCGCCCTTGTGGCAGCAGCCCGTCCCCGCCGGCAGCTCGATGATGGGCTCCGGGTTCCGTCCGACGCCGGCGCAGTCGGTCCAGCGCACGACCTCCTGGGTGGAGCCATTGCGGTTGGAGTGGAACGAATAGACGGCCCGGTCGGTGGCGAAGCTGGGGCCGATGGCCAGCCCGAGCAGGCCCCGCTCGCCCGACGTGGTCGTCGCCACCGTGCCGAAGACCTTGGTGGCGCCGTCTTGGACGACCTTGATCGTGCCGGCGCGCTCGGCGAAGAACAACCGGCCGTCGGGGGCGAAGGCCAGGGCGGTGGCGAAGGTCGCCGCCACCGACCCACGGGGCGGCGTCTGGGGGCCGACCCCGCAGCCGCCCCCGGCGGCCGCGGTCGTCGTGGTGGTGGCCCGGGCGGTGGTCGGCGCCGCGGTCGTCGCCGGCGCGGCGGTGGTCATCGGGGCCGGCGCCGCAGTGGTCGCCACAATCGTGGTCGACGTCGACTGGGCGCGTGTGGCCGGCGAGTCGTCGCCACCGCACGCCGGCAACGCGATCGCCACCGCCAGCAGCCAGGCCCGGCGCCGGTCCACCGTCACCCGAGGGCGGCGGCCGCCGCTTCCAGGCGGAAGCGCTCCACGCCGGCCCGCTGCGACACGGCCCGGGCGGCCAGGGCGGCCAGGTCGAAGTCGGAGAGCTGCAGCCGGCTGCCTGTGACCTCGGAGAGCGCCCGCCACAGCGACAGCTTCCCCTCGATGCCGAGGGACAGCGCCTCGAGCTCCATGAGCAGGGTGACCTTCTCGCTCCCCGTGATGTGCTCGTTGAGCCGCAGCCGGCTGAGGGCCTCCAGGACCTTTCCCGCCGCTTGCTTCGGCGTGCTTCGAGTCACCCCGAGGCGCTCCATGACGGCTCTCAGCGTGTCCCTGTCCGCTTCGATCTCCCCGAGCAAGCCTTCCATGTGAGCGGCCAGGGCGGTGCCCTCGTTGTTGTCGCGGATTCTCTCCACCAGCTCCACGGCGGCGGCCGATCCGGCCAGGTGGTCGTTCAGGTAGACGTCGAGCGGTTCGGTGCCGGCCATGGGAGCGAGATTAGGTCCGGCCGCGGCAGACTTCGCCGCATGGACAGGCAGAAGTGGAACGAGCGGTACGCGGCCCAGCCCGTGCTGTGGAAGGTCGACCCCAGCCCCTTCCTGAGCGGCGAGCTAGGCGATTACCCGCCCGGCCGGGCCCTGGACCTCGGCGCCGGCGAGGGCCGGACGACAGTGTGGCTGGCGGAACGGGGCTGGCAGGTGACGGCCGTCGACTTCTCCGACGTGGGCCTGGAGCGGGGCCGCCAGCGGGTCGAGGCTCTCGGGGTGCCCGTTGCCGTCGAGTGGGTCTGCGCCGATCTCATGGAGTACGACCCCACCGGCGGAGCCTACGACCTCGTGCTCCTGATGTTCGTCCACCTGCCGCCTCCGGACCGCCGGCGCCTGCTCCGCCAGGCTGCGGCCACGCTGAACCCGGGCGGCATGGTGCTGGTCGCCGGCTACCACCCGGTGGACGTGCCGACCGGCGAGGCGGCCAGCGGCCCGCCCAATCGGTTCACGCCCGACGACATCGTGGCTGACCTCGAAGGGCTGCGAATCGAGCGGGCCGAGCGCCTCGACCTTCCCGACGCTGTCGACACCGTCGTTCGCGCAGTTCGCGACTGACTGCGGTTTGCCGGAGTTCGGCACAGGACACAGGTTGGGCATGGGGGTTGACGTCGAAGAGGTCAAGGACAAGGCCGAGGACGCCCTCGAGGACGCGGCGGACAGCGCCTGGCTCCAGCGGCTGGCCCGGGCCGGCCTGGTCGCCAGGGGGTTGCTGTACGTCGTGGTCGCCGTCCTGGCCAGCCAGGTGGCCGCCGGCCACAACGAGGCCCGGCCGGACAAGCAGGGGGCGCTGCAGGCCGTCGTGCGCCAGCCGTTCGGCCGCCTGCTGGTCCTGCTGCTGGCGGTCGGTTTCGCCGGCTATGCCGCCTGGCGGTTCGTCGAGGCGGCCGTGGGGCCGGCGGACCAGCCCGACACCAACAAGGTGAGGTTCAAGCGGGTCGGCTATTTCCTGCGGGGCTGCCTGTACGCGTTCTTCTTCGGCAGCGCAGTGCGGCTGTTCATCTGGTCGAACAGCGTGGCCTCCTCGGATACGGCCGAGCAGGACTGGACGGCCCGCGTGCTCGACTGGCCGCTCGGGACGTGGCTGGTGCAGGGCGCCGGCCTGGTCGCCATCGGCGCCGGCCTGTACATCGGCTGGCGAGGCGTGTCGGGCAAGTTCCGCAAGCGGCTGAAGAACCTGGAGATGGGCCCAGCCATCCAGCTGTGGGTCAGGGCGGTCGGCACCGTGGGCAACGTCGCCCGCATGCTGATCGCCTCCATGATCGGCGTGTTCCTCATCGCCGCCGCCCGCCAGCACGACCCCGAGCAGGCGGTCGGCATCGACGGGACGCTCAAGCGCCTGGCCGACCGGCCGTACGGGCCGACGCTGCTCGTCGCTGTGGCCCTCGGTCTCGCCGCCTACGGGGTGTACTCCTTCGCCGAGGCCCGGTACCGCCGGGTCGGCGGGCATTGAGGGCGGCGGGCAAGCGCCGGGTGGACGAGGGGCTGCTGCTCCTCGGGCGTGCCGCCGACGGTGGCAAGGTGTGGTTGGCCGTGGCCGCCGTGCTCGGCGCCAGCGGGGGCCGGTTCCGCCGCCGGGCCGGGCTCCGTGGCCTGTTCGCCGCAGGTATCGCCTCGGCGGTGGCCAACGGGCCGGTGAAGTGGGCCGTCCGGCGCCGGCGCCCGGCGCGGGGCCGGCTGGTGTCGGACCTGCTCGGCCCCCCCAAGCCGTCCAGGTCGTCGTTCCCGTCCGGCCAGGCGGCGGTGGCCGCCGCGTTCGTTGTCGGCGCCGGCCAGGAGGTGCCGGCCCTCGCCGCACCCCTCGCCGGCCTGGCGTCGCTGGTGGGGTACTCGCAGGTCCACAGCGGTACCCACCACGCATCCGATGTCGCCGCCGGCGCGGTGCTGGGGGCGGGCGCCGGCCTTCTGACCCGGCGGCTGTGGCCGGTGGCCCCCCACGAGCCGGCGCACGTGCGCACTGCGCTGAAGCCGTCCGATGTCGAGCCCTCGCCCCGGGGTGGCGGGCTGGTGATCGTGGTCAACCCGTCGGCGGGCTCGAGCGAGCGGGCCGCCGAGGAGCTGCGGGCCGAGCTGCCGGAGGCCGAGGTCGTCGAGTTAGCTGAGGGCGACGACCTCCAGGAGGCGCTGGAGGAGGCCGCCGGCCGGGGCTGTGCCGTCGGTGTGGCCGGCGGGGACGGCTCTATCAACACCGCGGCGGCCATCGCCGCCGATTCCGGCACCCCACTGCTCGTCGTCCCCGGCGGGACCCTCAACCACTTCGCCTACGCCCTTGGCCTGGAGACCATCGCCGATGCGGCCCGGGCCGTGCACGACGGGCGGGCGGTGTCGGTCGACCGGGCGGTGATCGACGGGCACACGTTCGTCAATACCGCCAGCATCGGCAGCTACGTCGACCTCGTCGACGCCCGGGAGAAGCTGGAAAACACCATCGGCAAGTGGCCGGCGGTCGTCGTCGCCCTGGTGAGGGTGCTGCGGGAGTCCCGCCCGATCGAGCTGGAGCTCGACGGGGAGCGCCGGCGGGTATGGATGATCTTCATCGGCAACTGCCGCTACCACCCGTCGGGCTTCGCCCCCAGCTGGCGGGAACGGCTCGACGACGGCCAGCTCGACATCCGCATCGTGGACGGCACCCGCCCCTGGTCGCGGGCCCGCCTGCTCCTGTCGGTGATGACCGGGCGGCTGGCCAACTGCGGCGCCTACGAGCAGCGGTTCGTGCGTTCGATGACCGTGAAGTCCCTGGACGGCCGGCTGCGCCTGGCTCGCGACGGGGAGACCTTCGACGGCCCGGAGGAGTTCACCATCGCCAAGGCCGACGAGCCCTTGCTCGTCTACGTGCCGGCGCCGTGACCGGCCCGGGAGGCCGGTCCAGGCAGCAATCGCTGGGCAGAGCCCAGTGAGAGCAGTACTCCAGAGCCGGCTGGACCCCGACGCCCGCTACGGGTTGCGGGTGAGCCTGTTCGGCCTGGCGTTCCTGCTGGTGGCGATCCCCTTCGGCCTGCTCCTGGACCAGGTGCAGAACGACCGCAGCTTGGTCCGCCTCGACACGTCGGCCGCCAACCACCTGCACGACTGGGTCCGGGGCTCGGAGGATCTCGTCCAGAACCTCAAGATCCTCACCTTCTTCGGGTCGCCGGTGTGGTTCTACATCATGGTGATCCCCGCAGTGATCTGGGTGTGGCGGGCCGGGCACCCCCGCCTGGCCGTCTTCCTCGTGGTCACCACCCTCGGCGGGGGTCTGCTCGACACCATCGTGAAGGAGGCGGTGGACCGGCCCCGGCCCTCCCTCGTCGACCCGGTGGCGACCGCCCACGGCAAGAGCTTCCCGTCGGGCCACGCCATGTCTTCGACCTTCACCTATGGGGCGCTCGTGCTGGTCTTCTTACCGGTCATCGGGCGCAGGTACCGGCCGGTGGTCGTGGCCGGGGCCGCCCTCCTCGTCCTGGCCATCTGCTTCTCCAGGCTGGCGCTGGGGGTGCACTACATCACCGACGTGGTCGGCGGCGTGGTCCTGGGGCTGGCCTGGCTGGCGGCGTCGACCGCCGCCTTCAGCATCTGGCGGGTGGAGCGGGGCCGCCCGCCGGTGGACATCAGCGAGGGCGTCGAGCCGGAGGCGGCCGACCTGGTCTAGTGGATGTGGACGGCGAGCCAGTTGCTGCCGGGGGCGACCTCGACCAGGCGGTGCGGGACGCCGGCCGGGAGGAGCACCCATCCCGCCGGCGCCAGCTCGACCCGCTCGCCGCCGACCTCCAGCACGGCCCGGCCAGCCAGCAGGACGACCCACTCGTCCTGGTCCTGGAGGTAGTGCTCGGGCTCGACGCCGGCCCCGCTCAGGATCTGCTCGAAGACCACGTTGCCGGCGGTGAAGAACTGCTCGATGCGCTCGCCCGTTGTGGGGGCATCGGAAGCCGGTCGGAGCGTGCCTCGGGTTGGAGAAGTCGAAATGGCGGTGGTTCCCTTCTCGGATGCCCGCGAGTTCGGAGCACCATAGGTCTCGCCTCCTCACGGACGGCCTGTCCCGCGTCCGGGGAGGAAAATCACGACTTGTGTCGGTAGCCTGGAACGAGCGCGGTCGAGCACACCGGATACAGCAGATCATGCAAGAGCCGGCGCCGGTCGGCGCCGGCGTCAGGCTCTGGGTCCCGTTACTCGACGGCGCCGACCGCCTCGGCGTCCTGCGGGTCACGGTGGCGCAGGCCGACGAGCGCACGACCCGGCGGGCCATGCACATGGCCTCGATCGCCGCCCACCTCGTCGTCGCCAAGAGCGCCTTCGGTGACAACCTCCTGCTCACCCGGCGGTTACGCAACATGGACCTCGCGGCCGAGCTGCGGTGGTCCATGCTGCCTCCGCTGACCTTCACCAACGACCGGGTGGCACTGGCCGGCGTGCTGGAGCCGGCGTACGAGATCGCCGGCGACGCCTTCGACTACGCGGTGAACGGCGACCTGGCCCACCTGGCGATCATCGACGCCATGGGCCACGGCCTCGAAGCCAGCCGCATGGCCAGCCTGGCGGTGGGCAGCTACCGCCACAGCCGCCGGCGCAGCCTGGACCTGGAAGAGACGTTCACGGCCATGGACAAAGTGGTGGCCGAGCAGTTCGGCACCGAGCGCTTCGTCACCGGCCAGCTCGTGCGCCTGGATCTGTCTGACGGGTGCCTGACCTGGGTCAACGCCGGCCATCCCCGTCCTCTCCTCTGGCGGGACGGGGAACCGGCCGACGACCTCCACTGCGAGACGTCGCTCCCGCTGGGCATGGGATACGTGCCCGCTGAGGTAGCGCAGACGACGCTCCGGCCCGGTGACGCCGTGCTCTTCCTCACCGACGGGGTGCTCGAGGCTCGTTCACCGGACGGCGAGTTTTTCGGACGCAGCCGCCTGGCCCGCATGTGGAAGGAGGTCGCCACCGGCGGCCAGCCGCCCGCCGAGATCCTGCGCCGCCTCTGCCACGCCATCCTCGACCACCAGCAGGGAACCCTCCAGGACGACGCCACCCTGCTGCTCGTCGCCTACAGCGGGCCGTCCTAGAGGAAGCTCTCCTCGGTGGCCCGGGCGTTCAGGTCGCCGGCGCCGGCGCCGGCGTCGGTGGACCAGAGGACCCACGGGGCGTACCCGAGGTCGAGCGCGGTGTAGGTGAGGACGGCAATGCCCGGGAAGTCGCCGCCCAACGGCCGCAGCCCTCGGGCTTCGAGCGCGACGGCCAGGTCGGCGCCCACGGTGGACCCCGCTGGCGCCTCCTCGTCTCGGACGAGCACGGTCCGCTCGGAGACCCGGTAGGCCGCCGGCCACCAGGCCTGGACCTTGATCGCCCCCCGCTCGAGGTTGAGCAGGGGGCCGGCGGCGGCGCCGGCGCCGTCGAGGAAGGCCTGGATCACCTCGGCGTCGTCCACGCCAGAGCGTATTCCCGCCGTCGAAGCAGGGGTAGAGCCCTCCCACGACGGACCAGATCGGTGACAACACCGCCAAGGATCCCGACGAGTGGGTCACCGGCGACGAGGCCATGACCGGCGCCCAGACGTCCTACCTCAAGACGCTGTCCCAGGAGCTTTGGGCGGTCCTCCTCAGACCTGAAAAAGTCCGAGCCATCTGGGCAACCTGCACGTCACACGAACGGCGAGGAGGACCGCGGCGTCATCGTAGCGCCGGCGCCGCGCAAATGTCTCGTCAGTCTGTGAAGTCGTTCCACCGGTGGATGACCGGCGTCTCCCGCTCCCATCCGAGGACCGAGATGGTGGCTGTCGACAACCCGAGGCGGGCGCCGTGGTCGGGCGGCAGGTCGATCCAGCGGGCGGCGGCCACCCGCAGGACATGGCCGTGGGCGAACACGGCGACGTCGCCGGCGCCGGCCCGGGCCTCCTCGAGGACCCGGTCGACCCGCCGGCCGACTTCCTGCACCGTCTCGCCGGCGGGCACGCCGTCCTTCCACAGCCCCCATCCCGGCCGCTCCTGGCGGATGTCGACGGTGCGCCGGCCCTCGTACTCGCCGTAGTCCCACTCCCGGAGGTCGTCGGTGATGTCCGCCCGGTCACCGAAGCCGGCCAGCCTGCAGGTCTCGAGCGCTCGGCTGAGCGGGCTGCTGAGCACGCGGGCGAAGGTCCAGGCCGACAGCCGAGCGCCCAGCGCCTCGGCCTGGCGCCGGCCGGCGTCGGTGAGGGGGATGTCGGTGTTCCCCGTGTGCTGGCCCGAGACGCTCCACTCCGTCTCCCCGTGCCGCACGAGGACGATGTTCATTGGTCGCTCCGCACGCCGGCCCTCGAGGCCGTGCCGGCAGGGGCCTGCGCGCCGCTCCGGCGAGGCCGGCACGGCCGGCCGGCGTGGCCCGCTCCCGGGTTCTGGGTCACGCACGCGCCGCCCGGTAGCGCCGGATCAGGTTGTTGGTGGAGCTGTCGTGGGCCAGCTCGCCGTCCGACGTCACCTCGCCGGCGATGCGCCCCGCCAGCTCCTTGCCCAGCTCCACGCCCCACTGGTCGAAGGAGTTGACGTCCCAGATCGTCCCCTGGGTCAGCACCTTGTGCTCGTAGAGGGCGACGAGCTGGCCCAGCGTCGACGGGGTGAGCCTCTTCAGCAGGATGGTGTTCGACTGCCGGTTGCCCGGGAACGTGCGGTGGGGGACCTGCTCTTCGTCCACGCCGGCGCCGGCCACTTCCTCTGGAGTCCGCCCGAAGGCCAGGGCCTCGGTCTGGGCGAACAGGTTGGCCATCAGCAGCTCGTGGTGCTCGATTCCGTGGTTGGGCTCCAAGACGCCGATGAAGTCGGCCGGTACGAACGGGGTGCCCTGGTGCAGGAGCTGAAAGAAGGCGTGCTGGCCGTTGGTGCCCGGCTGGCCCCATACCACCGGGCCGGTCTGCCACTCCACCGGCTTGCCCTGGCGGTCGACCGACTTGCCGTTGCTCTCCATGTCGAGCTGCTGGAGGTAGGCCGGGAAGCGGCTGAGGTACTGGCTGTAAGGCAGGACCGCTGTCGTCTCGGCCCCGAAGAAGTTCCCGTGCCAGATGCCGACCAGGGCGAGCAGGACGGGCAGGTTGCGCTCGAAGGGGGCGGTGCGGAAGTGCTCGTCCATGGTGTGGAAGCCGGCGAGCATCTCCCGGAAGGCGGGGGGGCCGATGGCCACCATGAGCGACAGGCCGATGGCGGACGGGAACGAGTACCGGCCGCCGACCCAGTCCCAGAACTCGAACATGTTGGCCGGGTCGATGCCGAACTCGGCGACGCGCCCGGCATCGCTCGACACCGCCACGAAATGGCGGCTCACCGCACCCTCGCCCAGGGCTCCCGCCAGCCAGTTGCGGGCCGAGCGGGCGTTGGTGAGCGTCTCGATGGTGCCGAAGGTCTTCGAGGAGACGATGAACAGCGTCTCGGCCGGCTCCAGGCCCTGGAGCGCCTCGTACAGGTCGGCGCCGTCCACGTTCGACACGAAGCGGAACGTCATCGACCGCTCCGAGAAGTCCTTCAGCGCCTCGTAGGCCATCGCCGGCCCCAGGTCCGACCCGCCGATGCCGATGTTGACCACGTTGCGGATGCGGCGGCCGGTGGCGCCGGTCCAGATGCCCGACCGAACGTCGTCGGAGAACGCCGCCATCTTGTCGAGCACCCGGTGGACGTCGGCCACCACGTCCTGGCCGTCGACGACCAGTTCGGTGTCGCGTGGCATGCGGAGGGCGACGTGGAGGACGGCTCTATCCTCCGTGACGTTGATGTGGCGGCCGGTGAACATCTCATCGGCCCGCTCCCGCACCAGCGCCCGCTCGGCCAGGGCCACCAGGAGCTGGACGGTCTCCGCCGTCAGCATGTTCTTCGAGTAATCGAGGAAGAGGTCGCCGGCCTCGGCGGTCATCGTCTCGCCGCGAGTGGGGTCCTCGGCGAACAGCGTGCGCAGGTCGGTCCAGCCGATCTGGCGGCGGTTCTGCAGGAGGTTGTTCCACTCGGGCGTGCGGGTGACGGGCGTGGGGGTCATCGGAGGGAGCCTACGATGGGCGCCCTGACCCGACGACTCCTGGTGATCGGCGCCGACGCCGCCGGCATGAGCGCCGCATCTCAGGCCCGGCGCCGGCGTGGGCCCGAGGACCTCGACATCATGGCCTTCGACCGGGGCAACTTCTCGTCCTACTCGGCGTGCGGCATCCCCTACTTCGTGAGCGGTGTCGTGGACCGCGTCGAGACGCTCATCGTGCGGTCGCCCGAGACGTTCTGGGACAGGCAGTCGATCCAGGTCCACGTCCGCCACGAGGTCGTCGAGATCGACCTGGACCGGGGCGTGGTGCTGGTCGACCATCGGGAGAGCGGCCACCAGCGTGAGCACGGTTTCGACGACCTGGTGGTGGCCACCGGCGCGGTGCCGGTGCGGCCGCCCCTCCCCGGCGCCGGCGCCGGCGGGATCTTCGGCGTCCAGACCCTCGACGACGGCGTGGCCCTCCGGGCCTACGTGGCCGACCACACGCCCCGGCAGGCGGTGATCGTGGGGAGCGGCTACGTGGGCCTGGAGATGGCCGAGGCGCTGTGCGCGCTGGGGGTCGAGACCCATCTGGTCGACGCCGCGCCGCAGCCGTTGACCCGCCTCGACCCCGACATGGGGGCCTTGGTGGCCGAGGCCCTGCGGGAGTTCGGAGCCGCCCTCCACCTCGGCCAGGAGGTTGCTGGCTTCGAGGCCGGCGCCGGCGGCGAGGTGTCGGCGGTCGTCACGTCGGAGGGCACCATCCCGGCCCAGCTCGTGGTCCTCGGCCTCGGGGTGCGGCCGAACGTGGCCCTGGCCGAAGCCGCCGGCGTGGAGGTGGGGCCCTCGGGCGCTATCGCCGTGGACCAGCGGATGCGCACGTCGCACCCCGGGGTGTGGGCGGCGGGCGACTGCGCCGAGAAGCGCCACCGGGTGACGGGCCGCTTCGTGACCGTCGCCCTCGGCACCCACGCCAACAAGGAGGGGAGGGTGGCGGGGATCAACCTCGGCGGGGGCTACGCCACCTTCCCAGGTGTCCTCGGGACGGCCGCCACTAAGGTCGGCAGTCTCGAGGTGGCAAGGACGGGCCTCGGCGAAGCCGAGGCCGAATCGGCGGGGTTCGTGACCGACTCGGTGCTGTCGGAGTCCACGACCCGTGCCGGCTACTTCCCGGGGGCGGCGCCGATCACCGTCAAGCTGGTGGTCGAGCGGAGGACGGGGAGGCTCCTCGGCGGCCAGATCGTCGGCAAGGAGGGAGCGGCCAAGCGGATCGACGGCCTGGCCCTCGCCGTCTGGAACGAGATGACCGTCGAGGAGCTCCTGGGAGTGGACCTTTCGTACGCGCCGCCGTACTCCCCGGTGTGGGACCCGGTGGTGGCCGCGGCCCGGCGGGCGGCGGACCAGCTGTCGTCCTGACGGCGGGGTCTCATAGCACAGGGTAAATTGCGAGTGCAAAAGAGTACAGCGGTGCTTTTGCGTTGAGCCCGTACCACGTACGAAATGGGTTTCGCAAGAAAGCGTTGCTATCAGTGTTTTCGACAGATAGCCTTCAAACCGTCAGAAGCGGTTGACCAGGCTTTGCTATCAGCGGTCGCTCGTCTGCGGCCGAGGGGAGGCACTTCGCGTGTGCTTCAAGAATCTGCCGATTGAGTTCGACGCGGCCGGAAAGGCCCAGCTAAAGCAGGGGGTGGCGAATCCCTACTCGGTCACCATGGCCGAGCCCAAGGGTTACGTCCGCCGTCGGGAAGGCCCGGGCGCCCAGCTGGCCGCCCCGCCTCGCCTGCGTGACTGGAACATCGACCCCATGACCCGGGTGGCCGGCGCCCTCGCCGTCCACACGGTGCTGGACCTGGAGAACCGCCGGGCCGTCGACGCCCACTCCCGGGCCATGCTCTTCCGGGGCTATGAGGTCATCCTCGAAGGGCGTGACCCCCGCGACGCCATCGACATCTCCTCCCGGGCCTGCGGCGTGTGCGGTGGCGTGCACGCCACCTGCTCGGCGCTGACCATCGAGCAGGGCTTCGGCATCTGCCCGCCCCCGCTGGGCGTGGAAGTGCGCAACCTGGGCGCCGTGGCCGAGATGTTCTACGACCGCCCGCTCCACCTGGGCCTGCTCGCCGGCCCCGACTACTCCACCGCCCTGGTGTCGGTGACCAACCCCGAGCTCGTGACCCGGGCCGAGAAGACCCTCGCCCCCCACGGCGACATCCACGGCTACACGACCATCAAAGACATCATGGACGCCCTCAACCCGTTGACGGGCAAGATCTACCTCGAGGCCCTGGAGTGGACCCGGGTCGGGCGCATCATGTGCATGCTCATGTTCGGCAAGTACCCCCACCCGAGCACCATCGTGCCCGGCGGCATGTCGACCACCATCACCACCAGCTCGTTCAATGAGTACTACGGCCAGCTGGGCAAGATCCTCGACTGGTGCAAGGTCATTTGCCGCATCTGGGACGACCTTGTGGACTTCTTCCTCGACGCCAACCCGGCATACGAGCAGGTCGGGGCCCGTCCCACCAACCTGGCCCAGCCCGGCATTTGGGACAACTCGCAGTACTACGACGCCACCTATGCCAACTGCAACTCGTGGGGCAACAAGCGGTGGGCGACGCCGTCGATCATCATCGAGGGCAAGCTCGTCACCACCGACCTCACCGACATCAACATCGGCTTCGAGGAATTCATCGAGCACTCCTTCTACGACGACTGGACCAAGACCGGTCCCCAGCGCTATCGCACCGACCCACTGGGCAACCCCCTGTCGCCGTACCACCCCTGGAACAAGACCACGCTGCCCAAGCCCACGGGCACCAACTTCAAGGAGCGCTACACCTGGGACACCGCTCCCCGCTGGGACCGCCAGGTCATCGAGACCGGCGCCTACGGCCAGCTGTGGGGCACCGCCCTCAAGGGTGAGTACACCGAGAACCCGTTCTGCGAGCCGACCGGCGACGGGCTGCGGATGCTCATCCCCCGCCACGCCCTCCCTGAGACCGAGCTGTTCTGGCCGCTCCCGCGAACCCTGTGCGCCCTGGAGCGCAACCGGGCCCGGGCCTACTCCATGGCCTTCACCGCCACCATCGGCATGAACTGCTTGCTGCAGGCCTTCGAGTACTGGCGACAGGGCAACACCCGGGTCCACACCCCGTTCAAGATCCCCCGTGACGAGCGCATCTCCGTCGGCTTCTGGGAGGCGGGGCGTGGGTGGCTCCTGCACCACATGATCATCGACAAGGGCAAGTTGGTGAACTACCAGATCACCACGCCGTCCACGCTGAACGCGGCGCCCACGGATCCCTTCGGTGGCCTCGGCCCCTACGAGCAGGCCATCGTCGACACCCCCATCCTGGAGTCCGTACCGGACGACCAGATCAAGGGCATCGACGTCCTCCGTGCCATCCGCAGCTTCGACCCCTGCATGCCCTGCACCACCCACATGGACACCGGGAAGGGCATCATCAGCCGGGAGATCAACTCCTGCGGCTGCACCCTCGAGTAGGGGCACCCGCAGGAAAGTTGTGTGTCGCCGGCCGGCGGGCACCCTGGCAGGTTCTCCCGCCTGCCGGCGACACACGCACATTTCGCCGTCGCAACCAGAGGTTGCTCGGCGAGGCGTTCCTGGCCGGCGGCCGGGTTGGGGTCGCCTCCGGCGACGTCCCGCCGCCGCCGGCTACCCCTGGCGGCTGCGCTACGGCATGGCCTCGAGGAGGCGCTCCTCGTAGCCGTCGGCGAGGGCCTGGAGGGCCTCTTGGCAGTCGCCGGCGAAGGCCGAGCCGTGCATGATGGCCAGGGTGCTGGGGTCGAGGGTGGCCAGCTGGCGAATGGTGGGGGCGGTCGACGGCGTCAGCGCGGTCTGGCCCTTGAAGAGGTCCTCGGCGGCGAAGGCCCGCTCGACGATGTCGTCCTCGGTGACGGGCGGGCCGCCGCCGGTGTGGGTGAACAGGTCCCCGCACAGGAGAGTGCCCGTCACCTCCTCGAAGACCAGGCCAGCGTCCCAACCGTGGAGGACGTGGGGGGTGTCGATGCGCCGCACCCGCTTGCCGCCGAGGTCGATCACCTCGTCGTGGGCCCACTCCTGGGGGGTGCGGTTGGCCAGGTCCGCCACCGACGCCTGGGCGGTGACCGAGCCCACGACCAGGGTGGCATCAGGCGCGGCAGCCAACCACCGGTTCATCGACCCGCACTCGTCGGACTCGAAGTGGCCGAAGGAGATCCACCGGAGGCGGTCGAGGTTCATGACCCGGGCCGCCGCCTCCTCGATCTCGGGGAACATCAGCCGGGGGCCGCAGTGGAACAGCAGCGGGTCCTCGGCGTCGAGCAGGAACTGGTTGAACGTGAACCCCTCGCCCGGCGACGCATCGGGGAGGTACGTGCAGATGCGGTAGATGCCCTCGGCGATCTCGTCCACGGCGGTGTCCATGGTCCCAGGGTAGAACCGGGGGTACCGTTGGCCTCAATGGCTGACGACGGCGTCGTGCTGGAGGCTGCGGGCCACCAGCTCACCCTCACCTCTCCCCACAAGGTGTTCTTCGAGGAGCGGGGCGAGACCAAGCTCGACCTGGCCCGCTACTACGAGGCGGTGGCCGGGCCGCTGCTGGCGGCCATCGGCGGCCGCCCGGTGCTGCTCCAGCGGTTCCCAAACGGAGCGGGCAAGCAGTCCTTCTTCCAGAAGCGGGTGCCCGAGAACCGCCCCGAGTGGCTCCAGACCGCAGTGGTGAGCACGCCGAACGGGACGACCTCCGACGCCCTGGTGGTGGCCGACCTGGCCCACGTGTTCTGGGCGGTGAACCTGGCCTGCTTGGGCTTCCACGTGTGGCCCACCCGGGCCGCCGACCTCGAGCACGCCGACGAGCTGCGGATCGACCTCGACCCCACGCCCGGCGTCACCTTCCCCATGGTGCGGGAGGCGGCGGTCGAGGTGCGGGCCCTGTTCGAGGAGCTCGGCGTGCTGGCCATGCCCAAGACGACGGGCAACAAGGGGATCCACATCTACGTCCGCCTTCAGCCCCGATGGACCTCCTATGAGGTGCGGGCCGCAGCGGTCGCCGTGGCCCGGGAGCTGGAGCGGCGCCGGCCCGATCTCATCACCGCCGCGTGGTGGAAGGAGGAGCGGGGCAGGAGGGTGTTCGTCGACTTCAACCAGAACGCCCCCCACAAGACGATCTTCGGCGCCTGGTGCGTGCGGGCCCGCGCCGGCGCCCAGGTTTCGACGCCGTTCGACTGGGACGAGCTGGAGACGATCGACATTGACGCGCTGACCATGGCCACCGTGCCGGCGCGGGTGGTTGAGCACGGTGACCCGTGGGCGCCGATGGACGCCGAGCCCCAGTCCCTCGAGCCGGTGCTGGAGCTGCACCGGCGCGACCAGGCCGCCGGCCTGCCCGACGCTCCGTGGCCGCCGGTCTACCCGAAGATGCCGGGCGAGCTACCCCGGGTGGCGCCCAGCCGGGCGAAGAAGACGTGAAGGTCCTCCTCACCGCCAACCCGGGCTTCGGGCACATCCACCCGATGATGCCCTTGGCTCTCGCCCTCGGCGGCCGGGGCCATCAGGTGCGCTGGGCAGTGGCCGCTGACGCGTGCGCTCGAGTGGAGGCCGCCGGCTTCGAGGCATTCCCGGCCGGCCTCGCCGGCCCGGCGCGGCGGGCCGCGTTCGAGCGGTGCCTCGGCGAGGTCAAGTCTCTGGCGCCCGAGCGCCGGCCCGACCGCATGTTCCCCGCCTTCTTCGGCGAGGCCTGCACCCCGCCCATGCTCGACGATCTCCTCCCCGTGATCGACGACTGGCGGCCGGCGCTCGTGGTCAACGACGCGTCGGAGCTGGCGGCGCCGCTCGCCGCCCAGCTCTCGGGTGTGCCGCACGTGACCCACGCCTTCGGCGCCCTGCTTCCCGAGCACCGGGTGGCAGCCGCCGCTGAGGCCGTGGCCCCGCTCTGGCAGGCCCACGGCCTGGACCCCCGGCCCTACGCCGGCAGCTACGAACACGCCTACTTGGACATCTACCCGCCCTCCCTGCGGTTCGGCAGTTACGACCACGTGCCACACGTCCAGCCCCTGCGGCCGGTTCCCTTCGATGCGGTCGCCGGCGATACCGGGGAACCGGTGTCGGCCGGCGACAGGCCGCTCGTCTACGTCACCTTCGGCACGGTCTTCAACCATCCCGGGCTCTTCGCCGCGGTGATCGACGGCGTCGCCCGCCACGACGTCGACGTGCTGGTGACGGTCGGCCCAGAGACCGACCCTGCGGCGCTGGGTGCGGTCCCGCCGAACGTGCGGGTGGCGGGGTACCTGCCCCAGACCGCCGTCCTACCGCAGTGCACGGCGGTCGTGTCCCATGCCGGGTCGGGCACCTTCCTGGCCTCGTTGGGGCTCGGGATACCCCAGCTATGCCTGCCCCAGGCCGCCGACCAGTTCATCAACGCCGGTCAGGGTGCCGCGGCCGGCGCTGCGCTGGCGCTGGGGCCGGCGGAAGCAACGGCCGACGCCATCGCCGAGTCGCTCGGGCGGCTGCTCGAGGAGGAATCCTTCGCCGCTGCCGCCCGCCGGCTGGCGGGCGAGATCGAGGCCATGCCGAGCCCCGACGCGGTCGCAGAGGTGCTCGAAAGCCTCGTGTGACGGAGATCGTCCTCGAACCGACGGCGATGGCGGCCGGCGGGGCGGCCCTGGCCCGGGAGGCCGGCGGGCGCGTGGTCTTCGTGGAGGGCGCGCTGCCGGGGGAGCGCGTGCGCGCCCGCATCACCGACGCCCGGAAGGACTTCGCCCGAGCGGTGGCCGTCGAGATCCTGGACGCTTCGCCCGACCGGGTCGCCCCGCCGTGCATGGCGCTGGCCGCCGGCTGCGGCGGGTGCACCTGGCAGCACGTGTCCGCCGCCGGCCAGGCCCGGCTCAAGGCCGAGGTCGTCCTCGACGCCCTGCGCCGCATCGCCAAGCTGGCCGACCCGCCCGTCCCCCGTGCCGTAGCCCTCGACGGGCCGGCGCTGCGGACCACCGCCCGGCTTGCGGTCTCGGCGGCCGGCCGGGCCGGGCACCGGCCCTTCGCCGGCTCCGGGGCAGTCCCGACCGACGCCTGCCTGGCCGCCCACCCCCGCCTGGAGGAGCTGATCACCGCCGGCCGCTTCCCTGGCGCCGGCGAGGTGCTCCTCCGGGTCTCGGTGGCGACCGGCGAGCGGTTGGCGCTCGTCGACCGCGGCGCCGAGGACGTGACGGTGCCGGCCGACGTCGCCGTCTTCGCCGAGGGCGACCGCCGGCCTGCGTTCGTGCACGAGCAGGCCGGCGGCCGGCGGTTCCGCATCTCGGCCGGCTCGTTCTTTCAGTCCGGTCCGGTGGCGGCCTCGGCCCTCGCCGGAGCGGTCGACGCCGCCGCCGGCGACGCCCTCGGGAACGGCGCGGTCCTGGTCGACCTCTACACCGGCGTGGGCCTGTTCGCGTCGATCATCGGCGCCCGGCGAGGCGTGCGGGTCGTCGCAGTCGAGAATGACCGATGCGCAGTCGCCGATGCCCGGGTCAACCTGGCCGACCTCGACGCCCGCGTCGTGGCGTCCGAGGTGGGACGGTGGCGGGCCCGGCCGGCCGACGTCGTCGTCGCCGACCCGTCACGGTCGGGGCTCGGCCGGCCCGGCGCCGGCGCGCTGGCCGCCACGGGCGCGGCGCGCGCCGTGCTGGTCAGCTGCGATCCGGCCTCGCTGGCTCGCGACACCAACCTCCTGGCCGGCGCCGGCTACCGCCTGGTCGACGTCGCCCTGGTCGACGCCTTCCCGCACACGTTCCACGTCGAGACGGTCAGCCGCTTCGACCGGACGTGAGCGGAAATTCGCACCTCAGGGACCATGGCGGTGCGGACCCCCGCGTGGGAGAGTTGGCCCCCAGGGTTCGGTGTTCAGGGAGGATGGGCATGCCCGGTTCGACGAAGCGTCGCTGGCGGTTGTCGGCACTCACGGCACTTCCGCTCCTGCTTGCTGCGGCATGCGGAGGCGGCGATGAGGAGGAGACCGGCGGGGGAGCGTCCCAGGCCACCAAGGTGGTCAAGATCGGCGTGATCGTCCCCTTGTCAGGTGACCTCACCGCCACTGGGAACGGGATCAGGAACTCCGTCGATCTGGCCATCCGCCAGGCCAATGAGAAGAACAAGGTCCCCGGCTGGCGCATCGAGCTGGCGGCCGAGGATGACGCGGCCAAGCCCGACGTCGGCGCCCAGGCCGCAGCCAAGCTGGCCTCGGACTCGGCGGTCGTCGGGGTGGTCGGCACCTACAACTCCAGCGTCGCCCTCCAGGTGGCGCCGGTGCTGGAGCGGGCCAACATCGTCCAGGTCAGCCCCGGCAACACCAACGACACCCTCACCCGCGGGCAGAACTTCAAGACCAGCCCCACCCGCCCCTACAAGAACTACTTCCGCACCGCCACTATCGACTCGCTGCAGGGCGGCTTCGCGGCCGACTATGCCTACGACGACCTCAAGGTCCGCAACGTGGCCATCATCCACGACAAGAAGGCCTACGGGCAGGGCCTGGCCGACTCCTTCCGGGGCCAGTTCGAGAAGAAGGGCGGCAAGATCGTCGCCACCGAGACCATCAACCCGGGCGACAAGGACTTCTCGGCCGTGCTCTCCAAGATCAAGCCGCTCAACGCCGACCTGATCTTCTACGGCGGCGAGTACCCGGAGGGCTCCCTGATCACCAACCAGGCCAAGGGCCCCCAGGCCATGCGTGTGCCGGTCATGGGCGGCGACGGCATCGTCGACGCCACCTACGGCAAGACCGCCGGCGCCGCGGCCAACGGTGACTTCGCCACCTCCGTCGGTGCCCCGCCGGAGCAGCTGGACTCGGCCAAGCAGTTTCTCGCCGACTACAAGGCCGCCAACTTCAGGGACGCCCACACCGCCTTCGGCGCCCTGGCCTACGACGCCGCCAACGCCATCATCAACGCCCTACCGACCGCCCTGGGCTCGGCCACCGCGGTGGACGACAGCGTGCGGCGCAAGGTGCTGGAGGGGGTGGGCAAGGTCGACTTCGGCGGCGCCAGCGGCAAGGTGGCCTTCGACACCTTCGGCGACAACGTCACCAAGACCCTGACCATGTACAAGGTCGAGAACCTGGAGTTCAAGCCGGTCAAGACGGGGGAATTCAAAGGCTGAGACAGTTCGTCCAGCAGCTGGTCAACGGCACCGTCCTGGGGGCGACGTACGGCCTGATCGCCCTCGGCTACACGATGGTCTACGGGATCATCCAGCTGATCAACTTCGCCCACGGCGAGATCTTCATGGTCGGCGCCTTCGGCGGCCTTACCGTGTACCGGTACTGGCTGCCGGAGGCGTGGGCCTCCAACGTGTGGGTCGCCCTGCCGGCGGTCCTGCTCGTCGCCATGGCCGTCGCCGTCGCCGTCGCCGTCCTCATGGAGCGGCTGGCCTACCGGCCGCTGCGCAACGCCCCCCGACTCGCGCCGCTCATCACCGCCATCGGGGTGTCGATCTTCCTCCAGGAGGCGGTCCGGCTCTTCTACCCCGACGGAAAGCGCCAGCAGGCCTTCCCGCAGCTCATCTCCAGCGGCACCTTCGACGTGGCCGGCGTCACCGTGCCGTGGGTGTCGGTCTTCGTGGTCGTGGTGGCCGTCGCCCTCATGGTCGGCCTCCAGGTGTTCGTGAAGAAGACCAAGACGGGCAAGGCCATGCGGGCGACGTCGCAGGACCCGGAGAGCGCCAAGCTCATGGGCATCGACATCAACCGGGTGATTGTCGTCACCTTCGTGATCGGCGCCGCCCTGGCTGCGGTGGCCGGGGTCATGCAGGGGATGCGCTTCGCCCAGATCGACTTCCGGATCGGGTTCCTGTCGGGGCTCAAGGCCTTCACCGCCGCCGTGCTCGGCGGGATCGGCAACATCACCGGTGCGGTCCTGGGCGGGTTCCTGCTCGGCATCGTCGAGGCCATGGCCACCCAGTACGTCCCCCACGGCTCGTCCTGGAAGGACGTCTGGGCCTTCGTGGTGCTCATCGCCGTGCTGGTGATCCGCCCGGGCGGCCTTCTCGGTGAGCGGGTGGCGACGCGGGCATGAAGCTGCTCAAGCCGCCGGCGCTGGCGGTGGCGGGCGCCGGCGCCGTGGTCCTCGGCAGCCTGTCGCCGTGGGCGACCTTCGCCGGCTTCCCCGGCAAGATGTCCCTCGGCGGGTACCCGGGCGGAGCCCGCCTGTTCTGCCTCCTGCTCGCCGCCGGCGCCCTGCTGTTCGCCGTCGACCTTGCCGGCCGCCGGCTCGCCGCCCTGTTCGCAGCGGTGGGCGCCGGCGCGGTGGCGGTGGTCAACATCGTGGCGGTGGCCGACCAGGGCGGTGGGCTCGGAGACCGTGGCCTGGGGGGCGTGGCTGACCCTAACCGGCGCCTGCGCCCTGATTGCCGCTGCGTGGCGCGTGCCGACATGCGAGGCAACCCCCGCCGAGTGGCCGAGGCGGGCGCCGGCCCTCGAGATCGCGGCCATCGCCGTCGCCCTCCTGGCGGTGCTGGGGACGGTGGTGTGGGGGCTGGAGATCGACGAGTCCAGCCGCTTCATCTCGTTCCTGGTCTTCGTGATCTTCGTCGCCATCGCCCTCCACCACGTCGGCCTCTTCTCGGCCCTCAGCGTGCTGTTCGCCCGTCACCACCGGATGGCAATGCTGCTCGGGGCCGCGGTTGCGGTTGCCTTCCCGTTCACCCAACAGGGCAACGCCTACTGGCTGCGGGTGTTCGCCTCGATCGGCGTGTTCGCCGTCGCGGCCATCGGGCTGAACGTGGTCGTGGGGCTGGCCGGCCTGCTCGATCTTGGCTACGTCGCCTTCTTCGGTGTGGGCGCCTACGTCGGCGCCCTGTTCTCCAACGCCACCCTGACGACGGTCAACGTCCACCTGCCGTTCATGGCCGTGGTCATCCTCGGCGGGTGCATCGCCGCCGTGTTCGGGCTGGTGATCGGCACGCCGACGCTGCGCCTCAGAGGCGACTACCTGGCCATCGTCACGCTCGGCTTCGGCGAGATCTTCCGCATCACGGCCAACAACTGGGACGGCCTCACCCGCGGCCCCAACGGCATCTCCGGCATCCCAGACCTGGCCGCCGGCGGGTTCGATTTCGGCGAGTCGCACGAGCTGTTCGGTATCACCCTGCCCGGCTTCGCCAACTACTACTTCGTCGAGCTGGTCCTCATCGCCGGCGCCATTCTGGTGTTCACCCGCCTGAACGACAGCCGGATCGGCCGGGCCTGGGTGGCCATCCGGGAGGACGAGCTGGCGGCGGCGGCCAGCGGCATCGACACCATCCGCCTCAAGCTCCTGGCCTTCGCCATCGGCGCCTTCTTGGCCGGCGCCGCCGGCACGGTGAACGCCCACGTCACCACCCAGGTCTCGCCGGACTCCTACACGTTCCTGGAGTCAATCCTGCTGGTCGCCGCGGTGGTGCTCGGGGGGATGGGGACGGTGCCGGGTGCGCTGCTGGGCTCGACCGCCCTCTTCGTGATCCCCGAGAAGCTGCGGTCGTTCCAGGACAAGCGCCTGCTCCTCTTCGGCGCCGCTCTCATCCTCGTCATGCGCTTCCGGCCCGAAGGCCTGGTGCCCAGCCGGCGCCGGCGGCGGGAGCTGCATCCGGAGGCGCCCGGGGGGGTGCCCGGCTTGGCCGGCGCCACAGGGTCGGCGCCGGGAGGCCCGCTGCCGTGACGTTGCTCGAGGTACGTGGCGTCACCAAGCGGTTCGAGGGACTGCTGGCCGTCGACTCGGTTGACCTTGACGTGGACGAGGGCGACATCGTCGGCGTCATCGGCCCGAACGGCGCCGGAAAGACCACCCTCTTCAACTGCCTGAGTGGTCTCGAGACACCCACCGCCGGCGACATCCGCTTCCGAGGCCACGCACTCGGGGGCCGGCCCGACCGGTTCACCAAGGCCGGCGTGGCCCGGACCTTCCAGAACATCCGCCTGTTCCCGCACATGACGGCCTTCGAGAACGTGCTCGTCGGCCGCCACTGCCGCACCCGCGTGGGGCTGCTGTCGGCAATCGCTCGCGGCCCGAGGTTCCGGCGCGAGGAGCGTGAGTCCGAGGACAAGGCCGATGAGCTGCTGGCCTTCGTCGGCCTGAAGCGGGAAGGGAGCACGCTGGCTCGCAACCTCGCCTACGGCGACCAGCGCCGGTTGGAGATCGCCCGGGCGCTGGCCAGCGAGCCGGGCATCCTCCTGCTCGACGAGCCCCGGGCCGGCATGAACGCGGCCGAGACTCGGGCCACGGCCGACCTGGTGCGCCAGATCAGGGACCGGGGCGTGGCCGTCGCCGTCATCGAGCACGACATGCGCTTCATCTTCGGGCTGTGCGACCGGGTGGCGGTGCTGGTCCAGGGGCGCAAGCTGGTGGAGGGCACACCGGCGGAGGTCCAGCGCGACGCACGGGTCATCGAGGCCTACCTGGGCGCACCGACCACCTGATGGCGGCCCTCCTGGAGGTTCGTGACCTCCGCGTCGCCTATGGCCAGATCGAGGCCGTGCGGGGCATCAGTTTCGACGTCGATGCCGGCCAGGTCGTCGCCCTCATCGGCAGCAACGGCGCCGGCAAGACCACCACCTTGCGCACGCTGTCGGGCCTCGAGCGGCCCAGCGCCGGCGAGGTCCACCTCGACGGTGAGCGGCTCGACCGCCTGCCGGCGCACGAGATCGTCGCCCGGGGGGTGGCGCACGCGCCCGAGGGCCGGCGCCTGTTCCATCGGATGACGATCCGGGAGAACCTCGATCTCGGGGCCTACCGGCGCGACGACGGCGAGGTCGAGGCCGACGTGAACATGGTCTACGACCTGTTCCCGGTGCTGGCCGAGCGCCGCACCCAGGCTGCCGGCACCCTCTCCGGGGGCGAGCAGCAGATGTTGGCCATCGGCCGGGCGCTGATGAGCCGGCCCCGCCTGCTCATGCTCGACGAGCCGTCGATGGGCCTGTCCCCACTGGTCATGCGGACCATCTTCACCACCCTGGCCGAGCTGAAGTCGAGAGGGACGACGCTGCTGCTGGTCGAGCAGAACGCCCAGGCCGCACTGGGCCTGGCCGACCACGGGCACGTCCTGGAAACCGGTCGCATTGTGCTGTCCGGGACGGCCGGGGACCTGCTGGCCGATGAGGGTGTCCGGAAGGCCTACTTGGGCGAGGACTGAGGTCCCCGGGAATTCTCGGCCCGGCCACAGGGTTCTCCCAGGGTGAGATGGGAAGGATCCCCCTATGAGAAAGTCACAGTCCATGAGCCGCCTCGGCCGAGCCCTGGTTGCGGTGGCCACGTCGATCGTGACCGGCGCCACCGCCGGCGCCGCCCTGGCCCGCAAGCCCCTTGTGGTCAGGGTCGACGACGGGCCCAGGATCCGCCGCGTCTCCTAGAACGACTGCCTGAGTAGGTCGCCGGCCCTCTCCCTCGCCCGCTTGGCGACCGGCCGCCGGCGCCAGCGGTCGAGGTCGAACTCCTCGGAGGCCGCCAGGTCGTCGCCGAAGTGCCGGGCCAGCTCGTCGACCAGACCAGGGTCGGTGAATGCGACGATCAGCTCGTCGTCAAGGCCGAGGGAGCGGTGCTCGAGGTTGCTGGAGCCGATGTTGGCCCACCCGTCGGCGATCATTACCTTGGCGTGCAGCATGGTGCGCTGGTACTCGAAGATGCGCGCGCCGGCCTCCAGCAGGCGGCCGTACTGGCGTTGGCCGGTCTCCCGGACCACCTCCTTGTCGACATGACGCCCGTTGACCAGGATCCTCACGTCGACCCCCCGGGCCGGCGCCTCGCACAGGAGGTCGATGAACGCCTCGTCGGGGGCGAAGTAGGCGGTGGTGATCCACAGCCGCTCGCACGCGCCGGCGATGGCTGCGTAGAACAGCTGGCTGGTGGCAGTACCCCCCGAGCGGGGCGAGCTGCGAATGACCTGCATCCCTACGCCGTCGTCGAAGTGCTCCAGGTCGGGCAGGTGCCTGTCGGCGAGGACGACATTGGAGGCCTCGGCCCAGTTCTCCATGAAGCCGCCGAGGATGGCGCGCACGGCGGGGCCTTCGACCTCGATGTGGGTCTCCCGCCAGTGCTCGGGATCCTGGGCGTCGCCGTCCCAGACGTCGGCGATGCCGACGCCGCCGGCGAAGCCGATTCGACCGTCGACGATGAGCAGCCGGCGGTGCATCCGGTTGTTGAGCTTGTCGACCGCGTACCAGGCCGGCGGGCGAAAGAAGGCGAACGACACTCCGGCCTGCTCCAGCTTCGTCACGGTCTCATGGCCGGCGAGCTTGGCCGAGCCGTAGGCGTCGACAACCACGTTGACCTCCACGCCGGCCCGGGCCCGCTCGCACAGCGCCTCCGTGAACCGGGCGGTCACCTCGCCGGGCCAGAGGATGTACGACGACAGGTCGATGGTGTCCTTCGCCGACTCAATGGCGTCGAGCATGGCGGGGAATGTCTGGGCGCCGTTGCGCAGGATGCGCACCCGGTTGCCGGTGCGCCACGCCGCACCGGTGGTGGCCTCGACCAACCGGGCGAACGCCGGAGTCCCCGGCGCCGGCGGATCCTCGATCCGGTAGCCGGTTCGACCGTTGCGCCGGTAACGGGCGGTGCCGTAGGCGTAGGTCAGTGCCAAGCCGGCGCCGGCGGGGACGGCGGCCTTGGCGACCCACGAGCGCGCAGAAGCCGGCACCAGTGATAGTTACCCAGCCGCAGGAGAAAATCGCGAGAGGCTGTCGATCTGGGCGGTTCCCGTTCGTCGTAGGGCGAAACCAACCCACCGACACGAGGAGCGAACCATGCGATACGCCCTGCTGATCTGCACCGACGAGTCAGCCCTGACTGCCGCGTCGCCCGAGGAGACGGCGGAGGTGATGAAGGCCTACGACGCGTTCGGGGCCGAGATGGGCGCTCGGGGCGTCATCCGGGGCGCCGAGCGCCTGCGGCCGACCACCGACGCCACCACGGTCCGCGTCAGCGGCGGCGAGGTACTGGTGTCCGACGGTCCCTTCGCCGAGACGAAGGAGCAGATGGCCGGCTTTTACCTCATCGAGTGCAAGGACCTCGACGAGGCCATCGAGATCGCATCGAAGGTGCCGGCGGCCCAGCACGGGACGGTCGAGGTGAGGCCGATCTGGGAGATGTAGAGGCGGCGGTGGCCGCCGCCTTCCGCAGGGAATGGGGGCGGGTCGTCGCCACGCTCATCCGGGTGACGGGGGACTGGGAGCTGGCCGAGGACAGCGCGCAGGAAGCCTTCGCGCTGGCCCTGGCCCGCTGGCCGCGCGACGGCATCCCCCGCAACCCGGGAGCGTGGCTCACCACCGCGGCCAGGAACCGTGCGGTCGACCGGGTCCGCCGGGCGGCCACCGGCGCCGCCAAGCTGCAGGAGGTCGCCGTGCTGTCCCCAACCCCGGACCCGGACGAGGCGGACGAGAGCGGTGTCGTCGACGACCGGCTGCGCCTGATCTTCACCTGCTGCCACCCGGCGCTGGCGGTGGAGGCCCAGGTCGCGCTCACCCTGCGGACGCTCGCCGGGCTGACGACGGCCGAGATCGCCCGGGCCTTCCTGGTTCCGGAGCCGGCGATGGCACAGCGCCTTGTCCGGGCCAAGCGCAAGATCCGCAACGCCGGCATCCCTTACCGGGTGCCGCCCGCCCACCAGCTGCCCGAGCGGACCGGCGCGGTGCTGGCCGCCGTCTACCTCTTGTTCAACGAGGGCTACGCGGCGACGTCGGGCGCCGACCTGGTGCGCGCCAGCCTGTGTGACGAGGCCATCCGCCTGGCCCGGACGCTGGCCGAGCTCATGCCCGACGAGCCGGAAGCGCTCGGGTTGCTGGCCCTGCTGCTCCTGCAGGATGCCCGCCGCTCGGCTCGGGTCGGCGCCGGCGGCGAGCTGGTGCCCCTCGAGTCCCAGGACCGGTCGGCCTGGGATGCCGCCGCCATCGCCGAGGGCGTGGTCGTCCTCGACCGCGCGCTGCGCCGAGGCCGGCCCGGGCCGTACCAGGTCCAGGCCGCCATCGCCGCCTGCCACGACGGGGCCGGCGAGGCATCAGCCACCGATTGGGCGCAGATCGCCGTGCTCTACGGGGAGCTGGCACGCATGGTCCCCTCGCCGGTCGTGGAGCTGAACCGGGCCGTCGCGGTGGCCATGGCCGACGGCCCGGCCGCCGGGCTGGCATTGGTGGAGGCCATCGACGCCGGCGGTGCGCTCGCCGGCTACCACCTGCTGTCGGCCACGCGGGCCGACCTCCTCCGGCGCCTCGGGCGGCGGGAGGAGGCCGCCGGCGCTTATCGCCGGGCTCTGGAGCTGGCGTCGGCCGACGCCGAGCGGGACTTCCTGCGCCGGCGGCTGGCCGAGGTGACGGGCTGAATCAGGCCGAATCCAGGGGTCACCGGCGGACCGCCGGCGGTGCCGGCGTGGGCAGGCAGCCCGCCTCCCGGCCGATGAGGCGGAGGCCGGCCAGGTCGCCGGCGTGGTACTCGGCCCGGCCCTTCTGCACGCCCAGCTCGGCGAACATGATCTGGTCCGAGCGGGCGACATGGCCCAGGCCGACCAGATGGCCGAGCTCGTGCAGGAACACCCGACCCCAGGTGCCACCCTCGCCGAACCCGCTCGGGGGGAAGCGGCCGTCGATCAGCGTGTCGACGTTCACGATCAGCATGCCCGTCACCGAGACGCCGTCGACGGACGCCGGCAGGCCGCCGGCAGGGTTGGTGATATCCATCCGGAACCGCTCGCCGTTGTCCCATGCGACCAGGACCGGCGCCCAGCCGGCGCCGTAGCGTTCGGGCTGCACCCGCTGGCGGCCGGCGACGGGACGCTCGTCGGTGGGCCCGTCGTTCACGAAGCGGAGACCGGTGGCTTCCTCCAGGCGGGTGATGGCCGTTCGCAGGTCCTCGACGCCGCCCGCTGGCGCCATGGCTGCGTTGACCACGTAGTGGATGGGCTCGCACGGGTTGAACCGCACCGGTTGGCAGCCGCCCTGGCGGGCTTCCAGGAAGGAGTAGTCCACCGGCTCCTCGACGCCGCTGCGCCGGCGGCCGTTGAACTCGATCGCCAGGTGGTTGCGGACGGGGCAGTCCGGCGAGTCCGGGCCGGGCGCGACCACCACCGGCTCGGCGTCGAGCGACGGGTCGGCCTCTTCCTCCGACGAGCTGCCGCACGCAGCCAACACCACGGCCAGGACCGCCGCTGCCAGCCACCGCTTCGTGCCCGTACCGTCCACCCCCCTCGCCAACGAGCCCTCAGACTGCCACTATCGCGAGGGTTGTGACCGACCCCACTCTGCGCTTCGAGTCCGCTGCCGCCTGGGAGGAGTGGCTGGCGCGCGAGCACGGGGCCCAGAACGGCGTGTGGATCAAGGTCGCCAAGAAGGCGACGCGCATCCCCACCGTCACCCACGCCGAGGCGCTCGACATCGCCCTCTGCTACGGCTGGATCGACGGCCAGCGGAGGTCCTTCGACGACGAGTGGTTCCTCCAGCGGTTCACGCCCCGCCGGCCCCGGAGCAACTGGTCGAAGATCAACCGCGTCAAGGTAGACAAGCTCGTCACCGAGGGCCGGATGCAGCCCGCCGGGCTGCGGGAGGTCGAGCGGGCCAAGGCCGACGGCCGCTGGGACGCCGCCTACGACCCGCCGAGTGCGGCCACCGTGCCGCCGGATCTCCAGCAGGCGCTCGAGACCAACCCCGCAGCGGCCGACACCTTCGCCAAGCTGAACAGCCAGAACCGCTTCGCCATCCTCTACCGGGTGCAGGACGCCAAGCGGCCCGAGACCCGGGCCCGGCGCATCGAGAAGTTCGTGGCCATGCTCAGCGCAGGGGAGAGGCTGTACTGACTGCCAGCTGGTAGCAGAGCGGGGCGACGACCCGGACGTGGCCCTCGCCCAGAGGCGTCACCAGGTGGGGGATGATCCCGCCCAGCAGCACGACGGAGTCACCGGGCGCCACCGCCACGCGGCGGGCACCCCGCTCAGGGTCGGCCCGCGCCTCGGCGAGACGCCGCCCGGCGGCGCCGGGGTACACAATCAGGTCGCCGCCGGCGCCTCCGGTGTCGCGGATGCAGGTGATGAGGGCCAGCTCGCAGCCCTGGACGTCCCGGTGGACGCCGATGAAGTGCCCGGGCGCCCGGTAATAGGAGTAGGTGCCGAGCCGGCCGTTGGGTTGCCAGGTCAGGCCGGTCAGCTCGGCCAGGAGCCCGAGGACGGCCGGGGCGCAGAGCAACTCGTCGAGCGCCGGCCCGCCGGCGGCAGTGGCCAGCCACCGGTCGGCGTAGCCCCGGGTCTCGCCGTCGCCGGTGGGCGGGACGCCGATCTCGACTGCGCCGGCCTCCACCTCGGCCGCCTCCCGCTGGAGGCGCAGCAGCCCGCCGGCGTCGAGGATCCGGACCACGGCGAACCCGCCGGCGCGCGCCAGGGGGCTGGCGGCCAGCAGGGCGCGGGCGGCCGGCGGTGCCGTGCCCCGGAGCACGGCGCTCACGGCGAGCCGGGGCCGAAGTCCGGTGGCTCGCTGAAGGAGACGGCGCGCAGGTGGCGGCGCAGCCGGGCGGGCAGCGCGCCGAGGTCGAACTCCAGGCTCTCCCGCTCGCCGGTGGGCTGGTCGGGCCCGAAGGCCTTGCGGAACTGCCGGGCCGGAGCCGAGATGGAGAAGCTGGTGCCGACGAAAGGACCCACCTCGAAGCCGCGCCCGGCGAAGTAGGCCGTCAGCTCCTCGACCGCCTCGGGCGCCGGCGCGTGCCGGGCCAGGTTGGCGCTGGTGACCGGCTCGTCGACCTCCACCGTGGGGTCGGCGGGGCGCACGATCACCATCGCCGACAGCGGCGGGTCCGCCTTCCTAGGCACTGGCCACCGCCACGGGGATGGGCCGGCGCACCGCCGGCGGCCCGGCGTCGTGGCGGGCCGGGGTGTGGACCGGAAGGGCCAGCCACTGCTCGCCGTCGTGGACCATGACGCCCACCGCCACGCACCGCTCGAGGAAACGGGTCACCTCGTCCACGCCGGCGCCGGCCACCAAGGGCAGGGCGTCGATCTCGGCCCGGCTCCGGGCCCGGTCGCAGGCGAGGAAGACCTCGGCCTTCCAGCCCACGAGGGTCGACGACCGGCGCGGCCTCCCACTTCGCTGGTCGAGGATCGTGACCGACCCGTCGGGCCGGGTCGCCATCCACAACCCGCCGCCGGCCTGGTGGCGCTGCCGCCAGCGTTCGACCGCCTCGACGGCCTGCATGGCGTAGTCGACCGGACGCCGGTCATCGGCGTAGTCGAAGTCGAAGTAGTAGGCGATTCGGTCCAGCTCCTCGGTCGGCACGTCGTACAGGTACCGGTACGGGGCCATGGCCCGCACGTTGACGACCCCGTGGGCCTCCGGGTCGACGTGGTACGGGCTGAAGCGGTCGAGGCGGACGGGGCCGCACGCGCCGGGCGGGTCGAGGAAGTCGAGGTGCTCGAAGAGGGCGGCCTGCCGGGCGTACTCCGACGGGTCCTCGCCCGGGGCGCCGAAGAGCAGGTTCCACTCGATCCGCACACCGTACTCCCGGCCCCATTTCAGCAGTTGGAGGTTGCGGCGCATGGTCGTGCCCTTGGCCAGCAGATCCAGCACCTGGTCGCTCATGCTCTCGATGCCCGGCTGGACCGAGTGCACGCCCGCGGCGGCCAGCGTCTGCACCTGCTTGCGGCTCAGGTTGGCCTTGACCTCCCAGAACAGCTCGAGCGGGCGACCGTCGGCCAGCGCCGGCAGCAGGGTGCGGAAGTACCGCATGTCGAGGATGTTGTCGACCACGCTGATCGTGGTAACGCCGTAGGTGGCGACCAGGGCGTCGATCTCAGCGCCGGCCCGGGCCGGGCTCTTGCTGCGGAAGGCCATGCCGGCGCCGTTCAGGCCGCAGAACGTGCAGTGCGAGCGCTCGCCCCACCAGCAGCCCCGGGCCGTCTCCAGCAGCAGGCGCGGGGTGAGGTCGACCGAGCACGAGCTGGCGGCGAGGGCGTCGAAGTAGTCGTCGTAACAGGGGATGGGCAGGGCGTCGAGGTCCTTGACCGGATGGGCCGGCGTGGCCCGGCTGACATCGCCGTCCCGGTGGACGACCCCGGGCACATCGGCCATCGATGTGCCGGAGGCGAGGGCGCGGAGGAGGACCGGGAAGGACTCCTCCGCCTCACCGGAGCAGCCGGCGTCGACGAACCGGAACCGGCGGTGCAGGGCGACGCCCATCTCGCCCTCCCAGTTGGCCCCCCCGAACACGATCGTCACCTGTGGGTGGGCCGCCTTCACCCGCCGGGCCAGGGCGAGGGACGCCACGTTCTGCTGGAAGGTCGACGTGAACCCGACGACGTCGTAGTGGGCCCACGGCACCGCGTCGAGGCAGTGCCGGAGGAAGGGCTCGACGTAGGCGCGCGCTCGGCGGAGCCGCTGGACGTCGTCGTCGGTCATGCGGTGGCGCCGGCGAAGGATGTGGTCCTCGTAGCCGGCGTCGACCCGTGGCCGGCTGCCGTAGAGCGCCTCGGAGAACACCCAGTCGCCTGCGAAGGACTCATACGGCACCTGGTCGGTGAGCCACAGGTACTCCGGCGCGCCGAGGAACTCGGCGAACGGCAGGGTGAGGTACCGCACGTCGCACTCGAAACCCTCGCGTCGGGCGACCGCTTGCAGCAGGCTGAGGCCGAGCGCCGGCCGGTCGATGGCCCCCAAGGGCATGGTGACCAGCAGCACCCGGGCGGATGCGGTCAAGGGATCAGAGACCGAGGTCCTCGCCCGACTCCATGATGGCCTCCTCGAGCATGGCCGCCTCTTGGGCCGTCAGCCCCTCCTCGGCGGGCATGGCCGACGCCGGCCCTGGTGGCGGCAGCACCACCGGCCCGGCGATCGGCGGCTGGATGGGGCCGGCGACCGGAGGTTGGATGACGGGTACCACCGGCTGCACGGGTCCGGCCACCACCGGGCCGACCACGACGGGCCCGACCACGGGACCGATGATCGGCCGGCACTTCAACTTGGCGCTGAGTACCGCCTTGTTGGCGTCGACCAGGCCGGCGCCGGTGGCCAGGTCAAAGCCGGGGCCGGCGCTGTTGCCGATGGCGCCGGTGCCGGTCGTCACGTCGACCGCAGTGGCCTTGAGGATGTCGCGGACCTGGGTGGGCGTCAGCTTGCCGCACGCCTCCTTGATGAGCGCGCACACGCCGGCGATTTGCGGCGCGGCGGCCGACGTGCCGCTGAATGCCCCCCAGCCGTCACCGGCGGTCGTCTCGTCCTTCGGGGGCCAGGTGCCGCCGGCGCGATCGGTGTCAATCTCGCAGCCGGACTGGATCGGCAGCATGATGTACGAGGCGCCAGGCGACATGCCGACGAGCCCGGAGACGTCGGGGCAGTTGCGGCCGGGGTAGACGTTGCTGGCGAACCCGCTGGAGTAGCTGCTGGCCTGGAGGCTCATGTCCTGGGCCATGTGGACGCCGCCGGCGGAGATCACGTCGGGGTGCTGGCCCGGGAAGCCCCAGTGCCCGTTGCCGGCCGAGAACACCACCACGATGCCGGCGGCCACCGCGGCGGCGATGGCTGCGCCCTGGGCCGCGTTGGCCGCCGACAGCGGCCCGAACTGGATGCTCTGGCCCCAGCTGCAGGTAATGATGTGCGGGGACAGGCCCACCGCGGCGTTGAACGCGCCGGTGGAGTTGACGAAGTTCATCTTCACCATGGTGAAGTCGATGCCCGGGGCGTTGGCGAAGGCGTTGGCCGACTCGCCCGTGCCGTGGCCGCTCTCGTCGTCGTTGGCGTTGGCCGCCGCCGGGCCGAGCACGACCGGCGAGAACTTGTAGCCCCGCCGGGAGAAGTAGGGATGGGCGTACCAGCCGCTGTCGACCATGACCACCTTCACGCCCTTGCCGGTAATGCCCGAGCGGTGGACCTTGTCGGCGTTGCAGGCGGCCGAGATGTCGCCGGGCACCCGCAGGTGCCAGTACTCCTTGGTCGGGGCGAACGCGCTCTCGCCGGCCATGAAGTACACCGGCTCCTCGATCGCCACGCCTTCGAGCACGTCGTTGAGCGAACTGTTGGCCGTGGAGATCAGGCCGGACAGGTCGGTGTCGAGGCTTTCGACGAACGTTGCCGTGTCCTCCCGGGCGCCGGCCTTGATGACCGGCCGCTCCTCGGTGCTCAGCCTGGTGTTGAAGACCTCTTCGTAGAGCGACGGAGGGCCGGCGATGTTGATGGTGATCGGCGAGATCTGCAGCACCTGGAAGCCGGCGTTCTGCAGCTGCGACGCCGCGCTGCGGATCATCGCCTCCTCCGAATAGAAGGAGGAGGCGTCAGCCGACGTCAGCATCCGGCTGGTCGCGAACAGCGACAGGCCCCCGATGCTGCGCGGGGAGGCCTGCGCGTAGAGGACCGGCGGCATCGGCCCCGGTTTGGGCCCTCGCCGCTTCCTCGTCGCCGGCTTCGCCGACTTCGCCGCCTTCGCCGTCTTGGTGGTCTTGGAAACCGGCCTTCGCGCCATGCCGAAACCCCCCGTTGTCAACCTGCTCCGCCCAGCCACAGTCAGCTAAGCACATTCGTTGCGCTGGTGCTCGGGGTGCGAGGCCACCAAGCTGCCATGGCGAGCGATGACGACGTGCACCCCCCTTGCGTTCTGGTTGCAGTTACCTGCGCATGCGGAGGTCAACTGCAACCAGAACGGGTGGGGGTCGGGTTACTTGCGGAAACCGCGGACGGTTTCGGCCAGCGCGTCGGCCTCGAGCACGTCGGCCATCACGCCGATCTGCGCTTCCCAGACGTCGTCGGGGATGTCGGCGTGCACTTCGTCTTCGAGTATGTGGTAGGTGAGGAGGCCCAACTGGGCCCCGGCCAGGGCACCTGCGTAGGAGGGATCACCCTCGACGACCGTCTCGGCGGCGATGATCGCGCTCTCCGGGTCGGGAGAGCCGAGCAGCACCAGGAGATCGGCCTTGTCGTGGGTCTGGCTGGCCTTGAGGATCGCCTCTTGGCTCTGCAGGTCCATGGCCCCGGCCGCGGTTCAGACGAAGCACTCGGTGGCCACGAAGACCACGTCGGCGCCGGCGGCCTTGGCGCAGGCGGCGATGGCGGGGCCGGAGATCCCGTCCCGCTCGCCGACGGCGATGACTTTCTTACCTTGGAGCATTCTGCTTATTTCACCTCCCCCGGGTTGCTGTTGCGTTCGAGGAGGACGCTCATGCCGTCGGAGAGTTGGCACATGCGGCCCAGGAAGAGGCTGCCCTTGGCCAGCAGCATGACCTTGTTGGCGTCGCCGGTGGTCAGGCGGTCGAGGGCGTGGGGCGTGTAGCAGAGCGCCGATGCCAGGTGGCCCTGCGTGGGGGCATAGCCGGGCATGCCGCGCTGAGTGACGAAGGAGGCGATGTCGGCGCGCTCGATGTCGCCCTTGGCGGCCGAGAGAGCGGCGATGGTGCGGTAGTTGCGCTCCGGGACGTTGCCCGAGCCCTGGGGCTCGGTGATCTCGGGGTTGTGCAGCTCGGTGGCGAAGTCGTCGATGTCGGTCATGGCGATGCCGTGGCGGGCCAGGGGCTCGACGGCAAGGGCTTTCATGACTTCACCCGCAGATCCGCCGGCGGAGACGCGGTGGCGGCCGACCACGTCGAGGCGGACCCTCGGCGACTTCGCGTCGTCAGCCTCCACGAGCGTGGCGGTACCGCCGAGGACGTCCTCCATGATGGGCAGCTCCTTGGCCAGGTGGCCCTGGAACTTCATGCCCAGCTTGGCGAGCGACCCGCCGGAGACGATGGCGACCCGCTTGAACACGCCCGCGCTGACCAGAGACGACGCCACGACCAGGGCGGGCACGAAGGCGGCGCAGAAGTTCTTCACGTCGGCCCCCGAGGCGTCGGTGAGGCCGGCGGCCTCGGCCACGGCCTTGCCCAGGTTGCCGCCGCCCCGCTGGTAGCGGTCGCCGATCGCTTCCTCGCCACAGCCGATGACGTAGTCGACCGAAGTGGGGTCGATCCCCGAGCGCTCGAGGAGGTGGAGCAGGGCCAGGGTGGCTGTGGCCTTGGCCGCCAGGTTGTCGATCAGCACGTGGGCGGACAGCGACTCGTCGTCGGCCTGGGCGCAGCGCATGACGGCGCCGTCGGTGAGGCGGAGCGCCTTCGGCTCGCCGGCGATGGCTTCGAGGTCGCCGGCGGCCTTCTCGATGCGATCGAGGTCGAAGGCCTTGGCCAGCGGGTGGGCGGCCAGGGCGGCCGCCCCGGCCTTGGCCGCGCCGGGCGACAGGGCGAACAGGTCGAAGTCGTCGACTGCGGCCAGCAGGCCGAGGAACTCCTCCTCGGGCATGACCTCGCCGAATCGGCCGGTGCGCTGTGGGGGGCCGGCGTTGGCCGACCAGGGACGGGCCGGAAGGTCACGAGGGTGGATGTTGCCGATCCAGGCCTGGTGGGGCGGGTAGGCGGCGGCCGCGTCGAAGCTGCGAAGGGCGCCGGCGAACTTCGCCGCCACCTCGTCGCTCTTGGGCAGCTCCCGCCGGGGCTTGGAGCCGTGGCGGGCCAGGTTGGGCACGTGAGCCAGCACCTGGGTGGCGGCGGAGATCACGACATCGGGCATTGCCTATTTCACCTCGAAGAGGGTCGGCTCGTGGACGGTGGTTTGCACCGCTTCCAGGGCCCGCTCGAGGAGCCGCTGACGCCAGGCCCGCTCCTCGGCCGGCTCCAGCGACGGGTCGCCAGCGGGGAACGGGATGCCCCGGGTCGGGACGATGCGCGGCGCGCCCACCCGCTCGGCGATCGATGTCAGGTTGCAGAGCAGGGCGGTGGGGATCCCCGCCCGCTCCAATTCCTTTGCCAGCGTTGCCCCGCAACGCGTGCCCGTCCCTCAGGTGGCGGTGAGGATGGCGGCCCGGGCGCCGGAGTGGCGCAGGTCGGCGGCCCACTCCACGCCGAACCGCCGGGCGTTGGCCACCGACGTGCCGTTGCCCGCAGTGACCAGGTACTCCTCGTGCAGATGGCCGATGGCGCCCTCGGCCTCGAGCTGGCGGGCGGCGTCGAGCGGCAGAATCCGGTGGGGGTCGGCATTGGCCCACACCGTCGAGAAGCCGCCGTGCACCGACCGCCACTCGCCGGCCTTCAGCTCGCTGCGGCCCTCGATGGAGTAACGGAGCCACTTGGTGGCCCGGGCCGACTCCAGGGCACCCGGGTTGTCATCGGGGACCAGTGCGCCCTCGGTGAGGATGGCGAGCGTGGAGTTCCGCAGATCTGCGACCGGCGGGGCCGGCGTGACCTTGTCGAAGCGGGGGAGGGGCACTTCCGTGGCGTCACGGTCGCCGGCCAGGCGGGCCAGGGCCAGGTCCACCGCCCGCTCGGCTGCGGTGCGACTGGCCATGCGGGGCAGACGGGGGGCGAGGCCGACCAGCCCGTCGGCGTTCGTGAGTACCTCGCCGGCCAGCAGCTTCTTGACCGCGGCGGCCAGAGTGTCGAGGGCCGGCCCCATGAGCCGGGCCGCCTCGCCGCTGGCGACGACCGGTGCGCCGCCGGCTTCGTCGAGGCCCGGGTTGTCCGGGTGCATGGCGGCGACGGCGTTCAGGCCGGCAGCCTTGGCGGCGGCGGCAACCCGGGCGCAGGCCAGGCCGTAGCGCCCGCTGGTGAAAGCCGGGCCGGCGACCACCAGGTCGGGGTCGGCCTCCTGGATCATGGCGACGATCTCGGCAATGGCCTCCGGGCGGCCGGCGGCGTCGTCGTCGCCGCAGGAGACGGTGGCCACGATCTCGTGCTCGTCGCCCAGCAGCTGGGCCAGACGCCGGCCCGGGCCCACCGGGCCGGCCTGCGACGCCGGCGGCGACGCAGCGGCATCCTCGCCGCCGGCGCCGATGAAGAACTGGTTGAGATAGTGGACGATCCGGGCCATGCGTCTAAGCCGTGCCAGTCGCCGCAGGGGCGCAGGTCAGGCGGCCGCCGCCCAGGCAGCCGAGCGACGCCAGGATCACCGCGGTGGGCAGCTGCATCGCCGAGGTCGCCGGCACGCCGAGCAGGGCCAGCTCCTCGCCGCCCAGCGCCCGCTCCATCTCCGGCAGGTCGAGGCGGGTGTCGTAGTTGCCGGTGCTGATCATGGCCGTGGCCCGCTCGGGCGCGACCACGATCGGCGGCCCGGTGCCGTCCGGCCCGGCCATCTCGGCGAACAGGCCGACGGTGGCGATGCCCAGGTCCTCCAGCGCGTCCATCTTCAAGGCGATGTCGGCGTCGGCATTGCCGCCACCCTCCTTGGTGAGGATCACGGCCTCGAAGCCGGCGTCGGCGCAGAGCTGGGCGGCAGCCGCGGAGATGCGGGCCTTTTCTGCGGCGCTCACGGGCTCGGGCGACAGGACGACGCCGGCGAAGGACACGTCCTGGCCGTGGCGGCCCCGAAGGGCATTGGCGACCGGGTGGTTCTGGTGGACCCAGGTCGGGTTGCGCAGCGACGGGTGGCCGAACTGGCCGCTGACCACCGCGCCGGCGTCGATCTCGGCCGGGTCGATGAGCGCCGGCGCCTTGCCGTTGAAGCTCTCGCCCCGCACGAAGACGTCCTTGAACACGCCCTGGGTCTGGAGGTTGGTGACGGCGCCGATCCGGGGCAGACCGTCGATCGCACCCGGGTCGGGGACGGTTTCGTCCACGTCTGCGGGGGCGTCGAGCGCAGCCTCGGCCAGCCGGGCGGCGAGGGCGAGGGAGCCCCGGCGGAGGGCATCGTCGACGTCGGCCCAGTCGGCATCGGGCGCCGGCGTGAACTCGACCACGAGGTTGTGGGTGGCGCCGAAGGGCGACAGCTCGGCCGCCGGCCCCGACATGTCGATGACCGCCTCCTGGGCCCGGGGCAGGTAGCCGGCGACGACGACGGCGGCGCCCCGTAGGACGTGGATGGGGCCGTCGACCGGCTCGGAGTCGAGCCAGCCAGGAAAGATTCCCCCGCCTCCCGGCCCCTTGGTACGGGGCTCGACCACGTCGAGCACCTTCACGATGCGGGCCGAGTCGCCCGGCGACGCCCACGACACCTTGACCTCGGCGAGGCTCGGCGCCGCCAGCAGGGCCTCACACTCCTCTGCGGAGACGGTCAGCCGACCGTCGTCCCATCTCGTGACGTCGCCCAGAGCGACCTGGCGCACCTGGTGGACGGACCTCATCAGCACGCCCCACGGTACTTCCCGGGTGGGGCGTTCAGTCCACCCAGCGGGGCTGGAGCCGCTCGGGGCGGAAGACCTGACGGGGTGGCTCGGCGGCAAGGACCACCACGTGGTCGAGCGCGGCGTGCACGACGGAGCGTTTCTCGTCGATGCTCATCGCTGGCCACTGGGCGCGCAGGGTCGCTCCGGTCCCGATTAAAGCCCGCGCCGCCGTCTGCCGGTTCTCGCGAGCGACCATGGCCTCCGCCGCTTCGGCGCGGTCGCCGACGCTGCGGCGGAGCGCCAGCCACTCCTGGCGGCTGATCTGCCCCGATGCCCACAGCTCACCCAGGTCAGCCAGGCGCTGGCGTTGCTCGGCCAGCTGGCGGGCGCCGGCCCGGGGCTCGGCCGCCGGCGATGGCATGGGGACACAGTCCAGGCGGGCGAGCACCATGGCCCCGATCGCCTCCTCGGCGTGGTCGGCGGTGACGGCGGTGCCCGAGCACCCACCGTGGGGAGGTCCGGGGCAGACGTACAGATCCGCACCCTTGGTGCGGGGCATGCCCCGCATGCTCCCGCCGCAGCGCCAGCACTTCAGCAAGCCGGTCAGCAGGTACCGGCGCGTGGCCCGCCGGGCTCCCTTGCCCCGGGACGCGTGGAGGTTCACCAGCCGGGCGTGGACCTCCTCATCGAGGATCTGCGGCGGCCTGACCAGCCGGCGCTGCACCAGCAGGCTGGAAAGCGAGTTCACCCGCCACGGCCCGCCGGCGGCGGTCGTCAGGCCCCGGTCGTTCCAGTCGCGCACGACCGCCGACAGGGTCTCGCCGGCCAGGACCCGGCCGGCGGCATCGCGGATGGAAGCCGCCTCGGCGACGACGACGTCGCGCCCGCCGGCGGTGTGGCCGAAGGCGCGCCGCCCCGCCAGCTCGGAAGGAGTGTCGGGCACGGCGATGAGGGCTCGCGTTGCCTGAGGCCGCTGCCTCACCGGTTCCACGGTCGACTCCTCGCTGTCCCGGTCAGGGCCCGTCCTCTCGCGTTCTGGGCTCTTTACGCCCTCGTTCGAGACCTGTTCGGACCCGCGCTGATGCGCGGATGGCGCACTTTCGAAGAATGTCGGACTGCCTATTTCATCGGTCCTCCGACGAAATAGGTAGAGCCTATTTCAGCCGGATATGGACGAAATAACATGCAGAGTAACCGCTGGCTAAAGAAGTATTGCCACGGACAGAAGCAGGCAATACAGTGCCGACCACATCCAGTGGTATCCGCACGGACTCACCGCATCACCGCAGATCAGACGCCGCAACCCGGTGTGGTGGGCCAGCCCAAACCTATGCAGGGGGGAAGTATGACGAAGCGGTGGAGGCGTACTGATAGTCGCCTTCAAGCCCGGTTGGCGGAGAGCCGCCAACCGGTATTACGAACATTCGGTGAACGGGGCCAGGCCACGTTCTCGTTGCTGATCGTGGTGGCGGTTGTGGCCGCCGCCGTGATCCTGCTCCAGCGCACGGCGTGGCACGCCGAGCACATCAACGACAAGGCCGGCGTGATCGCCACCACCGGTGGCGGCATCAACACCGCCACCCAGGCGGTCCTCAAGCTGGGCCGCACCAACGAGCTGGCGGCCTCCATCCTGGAGACGGCCAAGCCCCTGGAGGGCAAGCTGGACGAGATCGTCCGCCTGGCCAAGTCCGTCGACGGCCTGGCCACCTCCATCAACGGCAGCGCCGGCAGCATCAACGGCACCGCCCGGGGGATCAACGGCACGGCGGGCACCATCCTCAACACCGCCCGGTCGATCAACGACGGCGTGGCCCAGATCAACGTCAACCTGGACGAGACGCTGCGGCTGGCCAACCTGATCAAGACCGACACCGGCAACATCCTCACCGGCGCCCGCGCCGCTGACCGCAACCTGGACTGCATCGAGAACGGCACCCTCACGGGTAACGGTTCCGTGCCCGGTCCGGTGCCCTGCTAGGAGGAAGAGACACACATGGTTCAAGTCATGTCCTCGCCGTCCGCAGACATGCGGGCGACGCCCCGGCGCCGGGCCGGCGACGACCAGGCCACCTTCCTGAGCCGCTGGCTCAAGGTGTGGGTCATCCTGCTCACCGTCGTCGTGCTGGTGGTCGTGGGCTACCTCATCGTCATCACCAGCTCACTGGCATCCATCAACGGCAACCTGGCCACCGCCCAGCGGGCGGTGGTGGGCGCCGGCGGCAACGTCGTCACCCTGCCCAACCAGGTGGACCGCATCAACGGCGCCCTGAGCGGCATCGACCCCGCCCTCAAGCCCATCCCGGGCCAGGCGGATGAGATCATCGCCGCCCTGACGTCGATCAACTCCAAGCTGACCAACGTGGACTCGTCCCTCAAGGACACCGACGCCATCCTCAAGACGGTGCTCGGCACGGTCAACAACGTCAGCGGCCTGCTGATCGACGCCAACGACCCTGGTGACCGCCTGGGCGTCCAGAACATCCACCACCGCGTCGCCGCCATCAATGGCGTCGGCGGCCCCCGTCAGGGCACCGCCCGTGACGGTGGCCAGTGTGGTCCGTTCTGTACCCCCCAGAACCTCACCACGGCCCAGCAGGACTCACGGGACATCTCCCGGGTGGTCAACACCGGCGTGGTGCCCCACGCCGTCGCCATCTGCAAGGGCCTGAGCACCAGCCTCCTGGGCCTCCTGGGCGCAGCCACGGGTATCACGGGGTGTGGATGAGGATGAGCCAGATCAGCCAGTTCCGACTCCGTAGGGGAGACGAGAGCGGCATCGTCGGGTTCAACCTGGCGGTGGTCATCGCCTTCGCCCTCTACGCCGTCATCCAGCTGTCGAGAGTGGTCCTCGCGGCCACCCAGATCGACGACCGGGTGGAGGTCATCATCACCGAGGTCGGCCCCGGCTCCAACGTGTCCCGGCTCGATGAGACCCAGAAGCTCAACGAGACGGGGCGCATGGCCGAGGAGATCCTCGTCGCCGCCCAGAACCTGTCGGCCCGGGCCGGCACGATCATCGAGACGGCCGAGAGCATCGACGGCACGGTCAGCGGCATCCTCCAGAACGCCACCGAGATCAACGGCACGGTGCGCAGCATCGACTCGGTGACCAAGCAGCTCCAGCCCGTCGTCCGCAACATCAACGGGGACAACACGTTCTCGGCGCAGACCGGTGGCGTCGCCGCCATCAACATGCGGGCTCAGACCGCGCTGCCGATCGTCGGCGGCATCCAGAGCGACCTGAGCCGGGCCAACATCCTCGGGACGCTGGTCTCGGTGGACCGCCACGCAGTGGCCATCTGCAACGGCCAAGCCATCAGCCTTGTCGCCGGGGCGACCTGCTCGCCGGCGCTGGAGGCCCAGGGCCCGTAGCCCGCAGCAGCAGTCCGCACGACGGAAGGGCCCGCCGGCATCGCCGGCGGGCCCTTCCTGCATACTGGCGGCCATGCCCGGCCCCGCTGCCACCCGCTGGCGCAAGCTCGTGACCGCCCGCCTGGCGGAGATGGAGCGGCTCCAGCCCGGCCGGGGCGCCCTGAACCCCAGCTTCTGGGACAGCAGGGCCAAGCGGTTCGCCGCCCACATGCCGGTCGCCTCGGTGGCCGGCGACCCGCTCTACCGTCGGCTGCGCAAGGCCACCGGCCGGCGCAGCACCGTGCTCGACGTCGGCGCCGGCCCCGGCCGCTTCACCCTGGGCCTGGCGCCTCACGTCGCCTCCGTCACCGCCGTCGATCCTGCGGGGAAGATGCTCGACATCTGCCGGCGCCAGGCCGCCAAGGTGGGGCTCACCAACGTCACCGTCGTGCACTCGCGCTGGGAGGACGCAGAGGTCGCCCCGGCCGACGTGGCGTTCTCGTCCTACGTCGTGACCCTCGTCCCCGACGCGGCCCGGTTCCTGGCCAAGGTCGACGCCGCCGCCACCCAGCGCGCCTTCCTCTATCTGGGCGCCTACACCGCCGACGCGATCATGGACCCCCTGTGGCGGCATTTCCACGGCACCTCGCGCAAGCCGGGGCCGACGTACCTCGATGCCGTCGATGTACTCCGGGAGCTGGGGATCAAGCCGGAGGTAGAGGTGGTGGAGGTCGCCACCCGGGGACGCTTCAAGAGCGTGGCCGACGCAGCCAAGGACTACCGCGACCAGCTCTGCGTGCCTGACACGCCCGAGGTGCGCAAGGAGCTCCGGGGCCTGCTCGAGCACTGGCTGATCCGCCGGGGCGACGCGCTGGCCGCCCCGCTGAAGACGGTGCCGGCGGCGGTCATCTCCTGGTCCACGAAGAACTAGGTTCGGAGGGTGCCGGAACCGCTGCGCATCGAAGTCCTGCCCGAGGCGCTCCACGAGGACGACATGGCCCGCGCCGCGCCGTTCCTGATGAATCACGACGTGATCCAGGTGGAGTTCGCCGGCCGCGACCTGTGGGTGGTGGCCCACGACGTCGTCGACAAGGGGGCGGAGGCGGGCCAGCGGTTCACCGCCACCATCCAGGACATGGACACCGGGCGGCTGCTGCTGGCCGACGGTCGCTTCGACGAGCTCGAGTTCTCCACCCTCAACCACGTTGCCTGGCAGCGCATGCCGCATGACGACGAGTTCGGCTGGGCGGTCGACCTGCTCAAGGAGGATCCCACGGTGGGGCCGGCGCTGGCGTCCGGCGAGCTCGTCCCGTACCGGCCCATGCCGCCGATCGCCAGCTTCTACGACCCCGACGGCAACGTGGACCGGGCGGTGGCGGTGGGCCTGCGGACGCCGGCGGGCGAGCACCGCATCGTCGGCGTGCGCACCCTTGACGGCGAGGTCCTGCTCGAACCGCCGGGCGTGCCGGCGCCCTCCGCCGGCGACTGTGGTGCGCCGGCTGAGCCGGCGGTGGCCGCCACCGTCGCCCTCACCCGCCAGGCCCGGGTCCGGGTGTGGCAGGGCGAGACGCTGCTGTGGGATCTCCTCGTCGTCCGGCCGTCGGCGTCATCGGGAACGAACGGTTCGGGGGTGGAGCTGCGCACGGTCGACTTCCTCGGCGCCCGGGTGCTGCAGCGGGCCCATCTGCCGATTATCAACGTCGAGTTCGGCGCCGATGGGGTGGCCGCCGGGGCTTCGGAGGCCGAGCGCCACTGGGCGCATGAGGAAGCGGCCTTCGTGGCCGAGGGGGAGGAGCCGGTCTCCGGCTTCCGGGTCTGCACGTCGGCCCCTCAGACGATCCTGGAGACCGGCACCGACGGCGGCGGCTTCCGGGGCGTGGCCCTGTGGCCCGACGGCGAAGATGTGGTCCTGGTCAGCCAGCTCGAGGCGGGCCCCTACCGGTACGTCAACGAGTGGCGCCTGTCGGCCGACGGCACCATCCGGCCCCGGCTGGGATGCTCGGCCGCCATGAACTCGCTCACCTGTCATCCCCACACCCACCACGCCTACTGGCGCTTGGACTTCGACATCCTGGCCCCGGGGTCCAACGTGCTGCGGGAGAACAACGACCCCGCCATCCGGGGAGAGACCCGCTGGCACTTCATGCGGTTCGAGGTGAAGCGGCCCCGCGACCCGGCCCACAACCGGTACTGGCTGGTTCGCCACGACCGGGACGGTCGCGAGTACTCCATCAGGCCAGGACCCGCGGACGGCGTGGCCAACGGCTTCGGCGCCGGCGACGTCTGGGTCCTCCGCTACAGCCCCGACGAGATGGATGACGGGCAGGGCTACACCACCGACCCGACGCTGGCCAGGGCCGGCCTCGACCGCTTCGTGTCAGGCGAGCCGGTACACAGCGAGGACGTCGTCGTCTGGTACGGCGTCCACATCGAGCACCCCGGCCACGACACCGACCGGGTGGGGCCGGACCTGGTCGCCGGTCACTGGCAGCCCAAGGTGCTTCCCGTCCCCGAGCTCCTGAAGGACGAGCCCAAGGCCGCGGAATAGGCGACGTGCACCTCGCGCAGTGCCGGCGTCCACGACGGGTCGGTGGTGGCCAGTCGCGCCCGGTACTGGAGGTACCTCGAGGTGGTGCCGACGGGGTCGCCGGAGCGGGCCAACGGGCGCCATGGCGTCCAATCCCGACCCGGCCGGGCCACGTCGCCGGTGCGCACCTCGACGGTGAGGCTCGTCCGTTCCGGAATGTCGGCCTCCCACGTCAGCGCCTGCCAATCGCACGGGCCGCCGGCGCCGAATACCCGGGAGGTGAACACCCCCGCCGGCGCGTAGGGGGAGAGGCGCATCCACTCGATCCGGAGCGGCTCGGTGCCCAGCCGCTGGTTGGCGGCCAGCGCCCGCATGTAGCCCGGCACGGGGATCATGAGGTGGGCCTGGCGGGTACCATCGACGGAAAAGATGATGTCCAGGACGTTCCAGTCGATACGGAAGACGTGGGGTGCTCCGAACCAGTCGGCCGAGAGCTTGGTGTCCTCGATTTGCAGCAAATGGGTGCGCCCGTAGAAACGGCGGCCCCACTTGGTGCTGAACATGACCCAGGGCTCGTTCACGAAGTCCACGCCCAGGCCGGCGAGCTGGTCGGGTCGGGCTGCGAACACTGCGGACATTTCCAGGGATCGGGGGCTCAGGACAAGCGGGCCACAGCCCACCTTGGCCCCGTCGAGGACGAGCATCCCGCCCTCCAGCCAACCGGAGCCGCCCTCCACCCATGGCTCCACCGTCCACCCGGCGGGCAGCGTGTCGCCGGTGAACTCGCCGGCAATGGCCGGTGTCAGGATGACCTCACCGGCGAGCGTGCGAGACACCGAGGCGCCGGCGTCGGTGGCGCCGGCGGCGAAGTCGTCGGCCGAGCTGTCACGCAGCTCTGACGGGGGCACCGCCCGATCCTGGCACAGCACTTCTATGGCGTCGGATGCACTGTAGGACGCAAACACTCACTGCGGCCCGCCCAGAGCCGCGCGACCATGCATTCGGGGAACGTACAGGCGGACCGTCGCCGCAACCTCGTCCTACGAAAGGTCGCCGATATATGGGGAAGTACTTTGGCCGTGAGCGGCGATATTCCCGCGAGGAGATCGAGCGGCAGGCCCAAGAGGCCATCGATGCCCGGGTGAGCCTCGGGCGGCCGCCGGCCGAGGACTGGGCCCCGCTGAACGCCCGGCTGGCCGAGATCGACCAGGCGCGGGCCGCCCGGCCGCCGATGCCGGAGGCACAGCCGATGCGCATCCACGAGGTCCGCCTGGCCCAGGTCGCCGCCGCACCGTCTCCGACCTCCCCGGCCAAGCGTCCCGTCGGCGCCGGCCAGAACGCCAACTGATCAGAGGCGGGAGCGCAGCTCCCGCTCGAACAAGTCGAAGAAGCCCTCCTGGTCGGGACCGATCTGGTGGATGTAGGCGTGGTCGTAGCCAGCGTCGACGAACGCCTTGATGGCCTCGGCGTGACGGTCCGGATCGGGCCCCAGCGGTAGCTTCTCGGCCAGGTCGTCGGGGGTGATGAGCTGGGCGGCCTGCTCGAAGTGGCGCGGCAGCGGCAGCTCCTGGGACAGCTCGCCGCCGATGCCGGCGTTCGACCACCACTCGTACGCGGTCTTCTTGGCCGACTCCTCGTCCGGCGCCCAGCACACGGTGGCCTGGCCGGGGAGGTTCTGGCAGTCGGACCTGGGCGCAGCCCGACCCCGGCTCAAGGTCTGGAATGCACGGGCCGACAAGGTTGTTGGACAATCGTCATGGCTCAGACCCTCACCACCTACGACCCCAAGGAGTGGCGCGAGCGCGCCGCCTGCCGCGACGTCGACACCGCCGTGTTCTTTCCCGAGACCGATGCCGGTGTCGCCGCCGCCAAGGCCATCTGCGCCGCCTGCCCGGTGCGCGAGGCCTGTCTCGACTTCGCCCTCATCACCCGCCAGGACGACGGCGTCTGGGGCGGCCTCGACGAGAACGAGCGGCGGAGGGTTCGTCGCCGGCGCCAGGAGGCGGCCCGCAAGGCTGCTTAAGTACCTGTATGGGGATCCCGCCGACCATCGAGTGGCGGGACGGACACGTCCGCCTGATCGACCAGCGACGGCTCCCGGGGACCCTGGAGTTCCTCGACTGCCGCACGGTCCACGAGCTGTGCGATGCCATCAGCACGCTCGCCGTCCGTGGCGCGCCGGCGCTGGGCGTGGCCGGCGCCATGGGCATGGCCCTGGCTGCAGCAACCGGTGAGGACGCCGCCGCCGCCGCGGCGCGGATCAGGGCCACCCGGCCGACGGCGGTCAACCTGGCGTGGGGTGTGGCCCGGGGCCTGGCGGCGGAGGACCCCGTCGCCGAGGCGGTGCGCGTCGCCGAGGACGACGTGGCCCGCAACCGCCGGCTGGGCGCCTTCGGCGCCGACCTCGTCCCCCAGGACGGCCGGGTGCTCACCCACTGCAACGCCGGGGCCCTCGCCTGCGCCGGCTACGGCACCGCCCTGGGCGTGATCCGGGCCGCCCACGAGGCCGGGCGCCGGCCCACGGTGTGGGTCGACGAGACCCGCCCGGTGCTGCAGGGCGCCCGCCTGACGGCGTGGGAGCTGGACCGCCTCGGCATCCCCGCCACCCTGGTGGCCGACGTCATGGCCGGGTCGCTCATGGCCGGCGGCGACGTCGACTGCGTCGTGGTGGGTGCCGACCGCATCGCAGCGAACGGCGACGTCGCCAACAAGGTCGGCACCTACATCCTGGCCGTGCTGGCCCACCACCACGGCATCCCGTTCTACGTGGCCGCCCCGATGTCGACCGTCGACGTGGACTGCGCCTCGGGCGCCGGCATCCCGATCGAGCGCCGGTCCGGCGACGAGGTCACCTCGATCGAGGGCCACCGCATCGCCCCTGCGGGCATGGAGGCCGAGAACCGTGCTTTCGACGTGACGCCGGCCGAGCTGGTGACCGCCATCGTCACCGACGAGGGGGTGTTCCGGGCGCCCTACCGCTTCTGAGAGAGAACCGCCGGCTCGACGACGTAGGCGCAGGAGTGGGCGCCGGCGATCATGTGGCTGACCCGCTCCACCCGGGCGCCGGGCAGGGCCTGGCGCAGGAAGGCGATCTCGGAGGAGCAGGCCTGGCCGTAGCGCTCGGCGACGTCGAGGACGGCGCAATTGTGCTCGATGATGCGGAAGGACCCGTCGGGGAGGGCCTCCCAGGAGGCCAGGTAGCCGTCCTCGTCGAGGATCATGGCCAGCTCGGCCACCTGGGCGGCGAAGTCGCCCTGAAGGGCTGCCAGGCGGGCCTGGGCGCCCTCCAGCCGGCGCTGGCGCCGGCGGTCGAAGATGTCGTCGACCAAGTTGGGATCGGCGTCGGCCACGTAGCCCAGCAGCTCGGTGGTGAGCCCGCCGTAGGCCTTGGGAAACAGCGGCTCGGCGGCCCGGGTCAGGTGGTAGAGGTGGGTGGGCCGGCCGCGGCCTCGGGCGACGGGGCGCCACGCCACCAGGCCCTCGGTGTACAGGTTTTCGAGTTGCTGGCGGACGGCGCTGACGGTGACGCCCAGCTGAGCGGCGAGGTCATCCGCGGTGGCCTCGCCGGCGTGCTTGAGCGCGGTGACCAGCTCGTTTCCGCGGGCGGAGACCCTTGCCGCCGCGCTCATGGCAGCAACAAGTGGAGGTCGCCGAACTCGTGCCACAGGTATTTGCCGGCGAGCGCGGCCCGGTAGGCGTCATCGAGCATCTGGCGGCCGGCGACGGCCTCGAGCATCAGCAGGTGGGAGGCCGCCGGCTCGTGCCAGCCGGTGAGCAGCCCGTCGACGACCCGGATGCCCCGCTCGGCGGTGATGATGACCTCGGTCCAACCTTCGCCGGGATGGGCTACGCCGCCGGCGTCGGCCACCGTCTCCAGGGCCCGGACCACAGTCGTGCCCACGGCGACGACCCGGCCGCCATTCGCGCGAGTGGCGTTGACCCGGGCCGCGGTGGTGGCCGGCACCCGGAACGGCTCCGGCGCCGGCAGCTCGCCGGTCTCAAGGGACCCCACGCCGGCGTGGAGGACGACCGGCGTGACGCCGACGCCCCGGGCCACGAGGGCGGTGATCAGCTCGGCGGTGAAGGCGCGGCCGGCGCTGGGCATCTCGGCGCTGCCGGGCTCGTTGGCGTAGACGGTCTGGTAGGCCGACAGCGGCCAATCGTGGTCGACGTGGCCGTAGCGGATGGCCCGCCCGTGGACGGCGAGGTACTCCTGGACCGCCGAGGACAGGTGGAGCACGGCCACCCACAGCCGGCCGGAGCGAGGGTAGCGGGCGAGGATCTCGATCCGTCCGTCGCCCGGCAGCGCCAGGCACTCGCCGGTGACGTCGGCCCGGAACGGCAGGGTGCCGGGCGACGCCGGCTGGCGCAGCTCGACGACCCACAGGCCGGCGGGCAGGGGAGTGGACAGATGGAGCTCGACCACCGAGCCGTCGGGCCGCACCGCGTCGAGCGACGCCGGCAGGGTGGCCGAGGTGTTGATGACCAGCAGGTCGCCGGGGTCGAGGATGTCGGGCAGGCTGCGGAACGAGTGGTGCTCGGGGAGAGCTTCGGGCCGGGACACCATCAGGCGCACGTCGTCACGGGCCAGGCCCCGGGCCTCGGGCGGCTCGTGGGCCTCGAGGTCGCAGGGGAGCTCGAAGACGATCGGCGGCGCGGCGGTCAGGGTCGCAGTCATCCGGCGTCGGTGGAGGGCCGGGCCTGGTAGCGGCCGCTGGGCGCGTCCTCATCGATCAGCCGGAGGATTCCCGGAACGCTCTCCTCGGGCGGCGGCCGGTCGGAGATGTCTTCGCCCGGATAGGCCTCCTGGTGCATCACCGTGTTCATGTCGCCGGGGTCCACCGACCAGACCTTGAGCTCCGGGTGTTCGGCGGCCAGCACCTTCGACAGCTGCTCCAGGGCCGCCTTCGACGAGCCGTAGCCCCCCCAGCCCTCGTACCCCTCGACGCCGGCGTCGGACGTCACGTTGAGGATGCGGCCCTGGGGCGACTGGGCCAGCAAAGGCAGCGCCTGCTGGATCAGGGCCAGCGGAGCAGTCACGTTGACCTCGTAGACCTGCCGGAAGGTATCGAGGGGGTACTCGGCCAGCTTCGGCTGTGGGCTGGGGCCGAGCAGGCTGGCGTTGTTCACCAGAAGGTCGGGGCCGCCAAGGGCCCGGGCGGCCTCCACCAGCTGGCCGCGATGGGCCTCGTCGGCGACGTCGCCGGCGATGGCCACCACCTCCGTCGTGGCCGCCAGCGCTTCGGCGGCCTCCCTCAGGGCGTCGTCGCCCCGGGCGTCGAGGACCAGGCTCCAACCCCGCTCGGCGAGGGAACGGGCGAGGGCGAGGCCGAGGCCCCGCGACGCCCCGGTGATGATGGCGGTCGGCATGGCCAATTAGACCAAGCTCCATCTGTGTTTATTCCCCCAGGAGTACGATTTCTTGCCACAAGCTCCTCGCTGGGGGGCACTCGTGCTGCTCGCCGCCATCGCCTTCATGGGCCCCGCACGTCGGCGGCTGGCGCCGGCGCCTGAGGTCATGACCAAGGAGCGCGCCGAAGTCACCTGACGCGCGGCCAGGATGGACCCTTGTCCCCGCTGGCCGCCCTCGCCATCGCCGGCGCCGGCTTCGCCGCCGGCACCATCAACACCATCGTCGGGTCGGGTTCGCTGATCACCTTCCCGACTCTGCTGGCGCTCGGCTACGCGCCGGTGGTGGCCAACGTCTCCAACACCGTCGGGCTGGTCACCGGGTCGATCAGCGGGGCCATTGGCTACCGGAGGGAGTTGGTGGGCCAGGCGCCGCGGGTGCGGGTGCTCGGGCTGGCGTCGCTGTCGGGCGGGCTGACCGGCGGGCTGCTGCTGCTGGCCCTGCCGGCGGCGGTGTTCGAGAGCGTGGTGCCGGCGCTGATCCTCGTCGCCTGCGTGCTGGTCGCACTCCAGCCCCGTCTTGCCGCGCGCGACCGCCCGGCCCACGCCCACGGAGGGCCGCTGCTTTTCCTGGCGGTCTTCGCCACCGGCGTGTACGGGGGCTACTTCGGGGCGGCCCAGGGCGTGATCCTCATCGCCCTGCTCGGCATCTTCCTCGACGACGGCCTGCAGCGCCTCAACGCCCTGAAGAACGTGCTGGCCGGGCTGGTCAACGGCATTGCCGCCCTCCTGTTCATCGCCCTAGCTGACGTCGACTGGGCCGTCGCCGGCCTGCTGGCCGCCGGCGCCATCTGCGGTGGCCAGCTCGGCGCTCGGCTGGGCCGACGCATCCCCGCCGGCTGGTTGCGGGTGGTCATCGTGATCGTCGGGGTGGCCGTGGCCATCCGCCTGCTGCTCTGACCCGCAGATAGGTGCGGGGAGCCGGGGCGCCCGTCCTGGCTGTGCAGTCCGACATCCGGCGCCTCCCGGTCAAGGACGACGCAGTGAGCGCGACCACCTGCATCGAGACCTACTCGCAGTTCCGGCCCGAGGACCGGGCGCGGCTTCTCGCCGAGCTCCACCGGGTGCTGGTGCCCGGTGGCTGCCTGTCCATCTCCGCCTTCAACTACAACGCCGTCTTCCGGATCTGGCGCCTGCTCGGCAACGATGGGGCCCGCCAGGGCGAGCACATGCTGGGCGGGGATTACTACTACCGGCGGTTCACGAGCGCCGAGATCCGCTGGAGTCGACGCCGCTTGCCGGCGTCGTCGGCTTCTTCTGGCAGGCCAAGTGCCGCCCGAAGTGAACTAGAGCCGCTTGTTCCCGGTTTGCTGGTTCACCTTGCGGTCGGACCGCATGATCGACCAGAGCAGGGCGAACCCGCACGCCGCGGCGGCGATGAAACAGAGGATGGCGAGCGCCGGGTAGCCGAACAGCTTGGACGCTGTGTCGACCTGGATGAGGAGGGAGGCGCCGATGATGAGGGCGGCAACGACCAGGCCCATGGTCAGCCGATTGGCCAGCTTCTGGAAGCCGCGCATGAGCTCGGCCTCGTCGAAGGCGTGGACGTCGAGGTGGAAGGTCCCTTCGGCCATGGCGTCCATGACCTTGTTCACCCGACCGGGGAGCTGCTCCACGAAGTCGCGAGCCTCCAGCAGGGCGGTGAAGGCGCTGCCCGACGACGGTCGCATCTGGGACTCGAGGATGTTGTCGGTGTGGCGACGGATGGCGGCGCTCGGGTCGAAGCCAGGGTCGAGCTGGCGGGCCACCTGGTCGAGGTTCAGCATGGCCTTGCCCAGCATCGACAGCTCGGCCGGCAGGCGCAGGCCGTGGTCGCCGGAGATGCGCATGAGCTCCATCACCATCGAGCCGGCGTCGATGTCGGCGACCGTCGCACCCTGGCTGCGCTCCACCATGTCGGCGGCGCGGGTGGCGAAGGAGGCCCCGTCGAAGTCCTCCAGCGGCCGGCCCAAGGCGACGGCGGCGTCGGCGGTGGCCTGGCCGTCACCGTCGCTGAGGGCGAGCAGCAGCTTGATGAGCTGCTTGCGCATGGCGCCCGGGACGCGTGCCACCATGCCCAGATCCACCAGGGCGAGCCGGTTGTCGTCGGTCAGCAGCACGTTGCCGGGGTGGGGGTCGGCGTGGAAGAAGCCCTCGACCAGGATCTGGTCGAGGTAGGCCTCGAAGAGCTGCTCGGCCAGCTCGCAGCCGTCGAGCTCCAGCTTGGCCAGGGGCCCGAGCTCTGTGATCTTGCGCCCCCGGAGGTAGTCCATGGTGAGGACCACGCCGGTCGTGTAGTCGTCGACGGGCTCAGGGATAACGAGGCGGTCGTAGTTGCGGACGATGCGGCCCAGCTGCAGCAGGTTCTCCGCCTCCCGGCGGTAGTCGAGCTCGCCGTTGAGCGACCGCCGGAACTGTTCCAGCAGCTCGCCGAAGCCGTACTTGCGACCGGCCTCGGAATGCTTGTCGGCGAACTCGGCCAGCTCGGCCAGCGCCTCCATGTCCTCGGCGATGCGCTCCTTGATGCCGGGGCGCTGGACCTTGACCACCACGGGGCGCCCGTTGCGCAGCACCGCCCGGTGGACCTGGCCCAGTGACGCCGAGGCCAGCGGCGTCGCCTCGAACGACTCGAACGCCCGGGACAGCCGCACGCCGAGCTCTTCGGTGACGATCCGCTCGATCTCCTCGAAGCCGAACGGCTCGACGGAGTCCTGCAGGCGGCTGAGGGCCTTGGCGTAAGGCGGCGGGATCAGGTCGGCCCGGGTCGACATGAGCTGGGCCAGCTTGACGTACGTCGGCCCCATGCGCTCCAGGTCGTCGGTGAGCTCCTCGGCCTTCGGCGGCACGTCGCCGGCGTCGGTGTAGTCCGCCAGGTCGTCGAGGCCGGCCTCTTTCACGAGATCGGACCGCCCGTACTTGACGAGCAGGCGAGCGATGTCGCGGTAACGGCCGGCGTGTTGGGGGCGGAGCGAAACAGACATGTGTGCTTGGCATGTACCCGTTCGCTCAAAGAGCCAACAGCACCCAGCTCACGAGGTGTAGCCGTTTCTGGCCACCCCAGAGCGTCAAAGCGTACCGTTCCAGTGCTCAGAACGCGACGGGCGGCTAGACCAGCTCGCGGGCCTCGGCGTAGTGGCACGCCGCCGGGTGGCCTGTTCCCCTATCCACCAGCGCCGGCGGCTCGTCGATGCAGCGCCGGCGCTCGCCGTCGGTGAGCTCGGTGGCGAACTTTGGACAGCGGGTCCGGAAGCGGCAGCCGCTCGGCGGGTCGATGGGGCTGGGGACGTCGCCCGACACGAGGATGCGCCGGCGGCTGCGCTCCCGGTTGGGGTCCGGGACCGGTACGGCCGAGATGAGGGCCTGGGTGTAGGGGTGCGACGGCCGCTCGAAGAGGCTGTCGGTCGGCGCCAGCTCCACGATGGTGCCCAGATACATGACCGCCACCCGGCTGGCGATGTGGCGGACGACGCTCAGGTCGTGGGCGATGAAAAGGAACGTGAGGCCGAGCCGGGACTGCAGGTCTTCCAGCAGGTTCAGCACCTGGGCGCGAATCGAGACGTCGAGCGCCGACACCGGCTCGTCGCAGACGACCAACTTGGGGTCGAGGGCGATGGCCCGGGCGATGCCCACCCGCTGGCGCTGGCCGCCCGAGAACTCGTGCGGGTAGCGCGAGGCGTGCTCAGGCAGCAGGCCGACCATCTCGAGAAGCGCCTCGACCTTGCCGTCGGCCTCCAGCCCGTGGATGGTGAACGGCTCTCGCAGGATGCCCCGCACGGTCATGCGGGGGTTGAGGCTGGCGAAGGGGTCCTGGAAGATCATCTGCATCTCACGGCGCAGCGTCCGCATGCGCGCCGTGGAGGCGGTGGTGATCTCCTCGCCGTCGAAGCGGATGGTGCCCGATGTCGGCTCGATGAGGCGGAGCACACACCGGGCGGTGGTCGACTTCCCACACCCTGACTCGCCGACCAGGGCGAACGTCTCGCCTGCCTCGAGGTCGAAGGAGATGCCGTCGACCGCCTTCACCGCGCCCACGTCGTGGCGGAACACGATGCCCGAGCGGATCGGGTAGTGCTTGACCAGGTCCTTGACCTCGACGAGGGCAGTCATGAAGCGGCGGGCGACTGTTGCAGCGCCACCTGATCGCTGTGGTGGCACGCAGCCAGGTGGTCGGGGCCGTCCTTGGGCTCCAGCGCCGGCATCTCCCGCCGGCAGATGTCGGTGGCGAACGGGCAGCGGGGGTTGAACGGGCACCCGGGCGGGACCCGGATGAGGCTTGGCGGCTGGCCGATGATGGGCTTGAGCCGGTCGGTGCGGCGCTGATCCATGCGGGCCAGGCTGTTCAGCAGGCCAAGCGTGTAGGGGTGGCGAGGCCGGTAGTACGCGTCGTCGATGGTGCCCAGCTCGGCCACCTTGCCGGCGTACATGACGAGCACCCGGTCGGCGTGGCCGGCGACGAGTCCGAGGTCGTGGGTGATGAGCACGATCGCCGTGCCCCGGTCAGCCTGGAGCCGGGTCAGCAGGTCCATGATCTGGGCCTGGACGGTGACGTCGAGGGCGGTGGTCGGCTCGTCGGCAAGGAGCACCAAAGGGTCGAGGGCCAGGGCCATGGCGATCATCGCCCGCTGGCGCATCCCGCCGGAGAACTGGTGGGGGTACTCCCGGGCCCGCTGCTTGGGGTTGGGGATCCCGACCTCGCCCAGGAGGTCGACGGCCTTGGCCCGGGCCGCGATGCGACCGACCTTCTTGTCGTGGGCCTGGATGACCTCGGCGATCTGGTGGCCGACCCGGAACACCGGGTTGAGGGCGGTGAGGGGGTCCTGGAAGATCATCGAGATCTCCCGCCCCCTGATGGCACGGCGCTCCTTCTCACCCGCGGCGATCAGGTCGCGGCCCTTGAACAGAATGCGCCCCGACTCGTAGCGGGCCGGCGGCACGGGAACCAGGCCCATGACGGCCAGCGCGGAAACCGACTTGCCCGAACCAGACTCGCCGACGATGCCCAGCGTCTCGCCCGGGGCCACCGACCAGCTCACGCCGTCGACGGCCTTCACCACGCCGGCGTCGGTGTGGAAGTGGACGCGCAGGTCCTCGATGGACAGCAGCGGCTCGGCCATGGCTAGCGGAGTCGAGGATCCAGCGCGTCGCGCATGCCGTCGCCCACGAACACGAAGCCGAGGACAGTGAAGACCACGGCCATGCTCGGGAAGAACCACAGGTAGTCCTTGAACCCGAAGAACTTCTGGCCGGAGGAGATCATGTTGCCCCAGTCGGGCACGTCGGGCGGGACACCCACGCCGAGGAAGCTGAGCGAGGCTTGGGCCACGATCGCAGTCGCCACGCTCACCATGGCGTAGACCAGCACCGGGGCCATGCTATTGGGCAGGACGTGGCGGGTGACGATGCGCCACCTGCTGGCGCCGAGGGAGCGGGCGGCCTCCACGTACTCGCTTTCGCGGATGGACAGGATCGAGCTGCGGAGCAGCCGGGCGACGGTGGCCCAGCTGAAAAGGCCGATGGCGAGGATGACCGGCGCCACGCCCCGCCCCACCACCAGGATGATCACGACTGCGCCGATGATGAGCGGGAAGGCAAAGAAGATGTCGGCCACGCGCATGATCAGGGTGTCCCAGACCTTGCCGACGTAGCCGGAGATCGACCCGAGGATGACGCCGATGACCAGCGCCAGGAAGATCGAGGCCAGCCCCACGCTGACCGCGATGCGGGTCCCGTAGACAATCCGGCTGAACACGTCGCGCCCGAGCTCGTCGGTGCCCAGCCAGTGCTCGGAGGACGGGCTCTGGAGGGTGATGGTGAGGTCCTGCGCCTTGGGCGAGTGGGTGGCGATGATCGGAGCGAAGATCGCCGTCAGGAACACGATGCTCACCATCACCAGGCCCATCAGGGCGAGCTTGTTGCGGAGGAACCGCCGGCGGATGTTGCCGAACTGGGTCTGGCGGGTGATGCCGCCGAGCGCGGCGGCCTGGCTCTCGGCCCCGCCGAAGCCGCCGGCGCCGGCCTCCAGCGAGACCTCGCCGACCGCCGGCGCCTGAGGAACGATCTGTTCGGTCACTGGGCGCCACTCCCTTCGGGAGTGCCGCCCAGTGCCTGCCGGATGGACCGGCCTCCCGGGTCGGTCATTCCAATCGAATCCTTGGATCGAGGAAGGCGTAGGCGACGTCGACCGCCAGGTTGACGAGGACGAAGACCGCCACCCCGTAGGTGACCACACCGAGCACGATCGGGTTGTCCTGGGACTGGATGGCGCCCACCAGCGCCAGCCCGATCCCGTTCCAGTTGAAGACCGTCTCGGTGATCAGGGCACCGCCGAGCAGGCCGCCGAAGGAGATGCCCAGGAAGGTCAGGACCGGGATGACCGAGTTCCGCAGCGCGTGCTTCAGGATCACGACCCGCTTCGACAGTCCCTTGGCGTAGGCGGTGCGGATGAAGTCGGCTCGCATCACCTCCGACATGGTGCCCCGCATCAGCCGGCTGACCAGGGCGGTCTCGACAGCAGCCAGGGTCAGCGCCGGCAGGATGATCGACCGACCCACCCCTTGCGACTGCCCCTGCAACGGCAACCACCCCAGGTTGATGGCGAAGACGTTCTGTAACGCTAGTCCGATGACGAGTGTGGGAACGCCAATGGCCAGCGTGGTCGACAGGGTGACCAGCACGTCGAGGAAGGAGTACCGGAACACCGCAGCGATGATGCCGGCGACGATGCCGATGCAGATCTCCAGCACAATGGCCGCCAGCGCCAGCTTGGCCGTATTGCCCAGCTTCTCCCTGAGGATGGTGTTCACCGAGCGGCGGTAGACATAGGACTCGCCCAGGTCGCCCCTGGACAAGCGGCCCAGGTACGAGACGTACTGTTGTGGTAACGGCTTGTCCAGGTCATAGCGCCGCTCCAGGGCGGCCCGCGTTGCGGGGTCGAGCTGGCGGCCCTCCCCCTGCGACGTGGCGATGGGATCGCCCGGGACCACGAACAGGCAGACGAACAGGATGATGCTGGCCCCGAAAAGGACCAGCATCATCTGCAACAATCGCCGGACGACGTACTTGCCCAAGGGGGATGGCTACTTGAGGCTCGCGGTCTCCAACGTGGGGCGCTCGAAGAAGTCGAGCCCCACGTTTGTCCACTTGCTCGAGTTGTACACCCGGTAGGCGGTCCGGTAGTAGGTGGGCGCCAGCGCCAGGTCACGACCGATCGCGATCTTTTCGATCTCCTCGATCGTCTTCTCCCGGTCGGAGTCGCTCTTCTGCGTCTTCGACAGCGCGAGGAGCCGGTCGACCTCCGAGTTGGCGTACTTGCCGTCGTTGTCCTCGCTCTTGCTGCCGAGGAGCGGCGTGGTGAAGCCGTCGGCGGACGGGTAGTCCGTGGACCACGCGGCGCGGGAGATGTCGAAGTCGCCGCGGTCCCGCTTCTGGAGGTGCTCGGCGAACGGCACGCCGTCGAGCTCGACCACGAGGCCGAGGTTCTTCTCCAGCTGGTCCTTCCAGGCCTGGACGAGAGGCTCGTGGCCGCCGTCGTTGTTGTAGGCCAGTTTGATCCGGGTGCCCGGCGTCAGGCCGCCCCGCTGGGCGAAGTCCTTGGCCTTGGTCACGTCGAACTTGCACCAGTCCCCGCAGACGCCGGCCTGGTGGAAGGCACCGAACGGCGGGGTGATGAAGGCCGTGGCCGACGTCAGTGAGCCTTGGTACACGCCCTGGTTGATCGCCTCACGGTCGATAGCCATGGAGAGAGCCTTGCGGGCGTCGGGGTTGTTGAACGGCGGCCTGGTGTGGTTGATCAGCAGGTAGTTGATGCCCGGCTGCTCGCTCTTGATGAAGCTTCCCTGCGGCTTGTAGGTGCCCTCGGCCTGCTTGAACAGGGTCGGCGGGATGCGGGCGAAGTCCACCTCGCCGGCGGTGAAGGCCCGGTACTCGGCCTCCAGCCGGCCCTGGGCCGGGAAGATCACGAACTCGATGCCGTCGAGGTTGGGCTTGTTGCCGAAGTAGTTCTCGTTGCGGACCAGCGAGATGCGCTGATTGTGCTCCCACTTCGTCCCGGGCTTGATCATGAACGGCCCGTTGCCGATGGGTGCGTCGTTGAACGTGGTGTTCTTGGCGTCGCCGGCGTTCGAGGGGACCGGGCTGGCCACCGGGTGGACGAGCTGCTTGTCGAACTCGCAGTCGCCGGCGCTCAGCCTGGCCACCAGCGTGTATGGGTCGGGCGCGGAGACGCCGGAGAACGTCTGCGCCGTCGGCGGGGTGGCGTGGAGAGGCTCATAGCCCTGGATCTGGGCCAAGTGGTAGGAAACCTGGCTGGCGGCGGTGCCGATGGCGGCACGGGTCCAGCCCCGGATGAACGAGTTGGCGTCGACTTCCTCGCCGTTGTGGAACTTCACGCCGCGGCGAAGCTTGAAGGTCCACTCCGTGCAGTCGTTGTTGGGCGTCCAGCTCTCGGCCACGCCCGGCCGCATCTTCAGCTCGCTGTTGCCGTCGTAGGTCACCAGGCCGGTGAACAGCCGGACGGTGACGTTGCTGCCCTCTGACTCCCGGGCGTTGTAGGGATCGATGGCCGCCGGCTCGCCGATCGGCACCGTGAAAACGCCGCCCTTCTTCGCTTCCCCGCCGGTCTGCTGCCCGCCGGTTTGTCCGCCGGCGCCTTCATCGTCGTCCGACCCACCGCACGCTGCGGCAATGAGGGCCAGACAGATGGCGGCGATCCCCACTCGGGTCCTAGGCCCGGTGATTCGCACGTGTGGAACCTCCTCGTTCCTCGCCCATTCTCCTGGAACCACGTGGCTCCAGTGAGCCTCGGGACACGCCCACTCTGCTGGAGGCCGGCCCTGAACTCAAGAGAGATGTGCCCCGGCGGGTGGCTGTTCAATCGCGCTGGGTGTCGAGGGGCAGCCGCCGCTAGTCGGGGAGGGCCTGGCGGGCCCGGTGCTCCCCGAATCGCTCTGCGGGCACCTGGCCGGAGTCGACCTCGTCGTAGCTCCAGTCGGGCTGCTTCTCGCGGTGGCGCTCGTCCCACGTCGCCACGCCGTCGGCGATGTCGACCAACTCGGCGATCAGCTCCGGCTCGACACCGGGTGCGGTGCCTGCGACGTGCGCCTTTACCTCGTCGGCGTAGAGATCCAGCAGGCTGGTGAGCACGTTCTGGTGCTGCTGGGCCAGGTAGCACCGGGCGCCGTCGGCGACGGTGCCCACCCGCTTCCGGATGTTGGCCATGTCGGCGTCGCCGGCGTCGGAGTGGCAGAGCTTGTCCATGAGGCCGGCCAGCTCGAGCCCGTCGGACTTGCAGGGCGTGCATTGGCCGCAGGACTCGATGGCAAGGAACCGCGACACGCCGGCGGCCACCGCGGTCATGTCGTCTGCCTCGTCGAACACAATGAACCCGGCCGATCCCAGGCCGCTGCCGATGGCGGCCAGGTCCTCGTAGCTGACGGGCGTGTCGAGCAGGGACTCGGCGATGAAACCCTGGGCGACGCCGGGCAGCACGGCCTTGATCCGGCGCCCCTCGCGCGCCCCGCCGCCGATCGTCTCGATGACCTCTCGGAGCGGCGTGCCCATCTGCACCTCGGCCACGCCATGGTGCTGGACGCTTCCGGTGACGGTGCAGACGATGGTGCCGGGCGACTCCTGGGTCCCCGCGGTGCGGAACCAGTCGGCGCCGCGGGCGACGATCCGGGGCACGTTGGCGATGGTCTCGATGTTGTCGACCAGCGTTGGCGGCGCCACCCCGTCGCCCCCCGGCGCCGCCATCTCGATCGGCGCGGCCATGCCGCTGCCGGAGGTGGCCTCGTCGACGGTGTCGACCACCTCGGTGACCCCGCGGCGGAACGGCGGGGCGATGCGGGGGAAGGGGTACCGCCCGTCGATGGTCTCCAGGAGCGCCGTCTCCTCGCCGTAGAGGTACTCGTTCGGGCCCTCGAATACGTCGATCTCGATGCCGTCCGCCCAGCCGGCGGCAACGATCTCCTCGATGGCCCGGCGGAGGCGGGCGACCTCGTTCCCGAAGGATTCCTTCAGCCCGAAGATGATGCTCATGGCGCCCACCGCCCGGGCGGCGATAAGCGCGCCCTCCATCACCTGGTAGGGATTGTTTCGCAGGATCGTGCGGTCCTTGAAGGTGCCGGGTTCGCCCTCGGCGCCGTTGATGACCACTGTCGTGGGCAGGACGGGCGAGACGTTCTCGGCGACGGTCCGCCACTTGACCCCCGTGGGGAAGCCGGCGCCGCCCCGGCCCCGCAGGCCCGAAGCCTCGATCTCGGCGGTCAATGCCGCCGGCTCCACCTTGCGGGCCGCTTCCAGCCCCTCGCCGCCGTTGCGAGCCAGGTACTCGTCGAGGTCGGCGATCGGGTGCGGGTACAGAACGCGGTGCACGATGGTCATGTATGGGTTCTTTCCCTTCCGGGGCCATCCGGTGAACCGCTTTCCTCCTCGCCGCAAAGGTGCTGCTGGGCCGGCCTTGGCCGGTACGCGCCGAGATCGACGACTCCCAGTCTTGGCCGTTCGGCTAGTTCGCGTTCAGACGACGGCGAGCGCCGGGCGGCCGGTGCGTACCGGACCCAGGACGGCGACGAGCCCGGCGGCCACCGCGGCAGGCATGTCGACCTCCCCCAGCACCGCCTCCAGATGACTCAGCACCCGGTCGAAGGCGGCGCCGGCCACCGGCAGCCGTACGTTGGACGGGTGCATCATCCGCCCCACGCTGCCGGCGACGGCCACGAACGCTCGATGCTCGGCACGGAACCGCAGCAGGAGTCTCGTGTCCAGATGTCGGAGCAACTCGTCGTCGGCGAGCAGCCGGTTATAGAAGGCTTCTACGACCGCGGCCGCCGGAACCCCGGCCAGAATGTCGTTGAAGGTCGTCAGCATCCGGCACAGTGTTCCTCATCGTCGTTTCAGCCGCGTTTCCTCCTGGCGAAGGCCGATCCGAGTTGATCCAGCCGACGGACGCCCGAAATGCGTCGGTAACCCGCGCCGGGCACGATGGCGGCGTGGGGGATTTCATGGACGACTACCCCGTGGGCGAAGGCTGGGACGAGATGTTCGACTCGTCGGGGCAGCCGCGCAAGCCGTACAAGGCGCTCTATGACGTCCTCCAGTCGCTGTCCGCCGAGGATTTCGTGTCGCGGTGCACGGCCCGGGACCACGCCTTCCGCGACCAGGGAATCACCTTCTCCCAGTCGGGGGAGGAGCGGCCCTTTCCCCTCGACCTGGTGCCCCGCATCCTGTCGGCCAACATCTGGCCGACCATTGAGGACGGCGTCGGCCAGCGGGTGCGGGCGCTCGAGGCCTTCCTCGCCGACGTGTACGGCCTCGGTCGCATCCTCGACGACGGGATCGTTCCCCGGAGCCTCATCAACAGCTGCGACCACTTCCACCGGGAGGCCGCCGGCATCGAGCCGCCCAACGGCGTGCGGGTGGTGGTGGCGGGCATCGACCTGGTGCGGGGGGCCGATGGGGAGTTCCGGGTGCTGGAGGACAACCTCCGCACGCCCTCGGGCATCTCCTATGTGATCGAGAACCGCCGCACGATGGCCAGGGTGTTCCCCGAGCTTTTCGCCAGCCACCGCGTGCGCCCCGTCGACAGCTACCCGGCGCGGCTGCTGGAGGCCCTGCGGGCGGCCACGCCCGCCGGCGTGCCGGACCCCACCGTGGTCGTGCTCACCCCTGGCGTCTACAACTCCGCCTACTTCGAGCACGCCTTCCTCGCCCGCCAGATGGGCGTCGAGCTGGTGGAGGGCCGGGACCTGGTGTGCCGGGGCAACCACGTCTACATGCGCAGCACCGAGGGCGAGCAGCGTGTGGACGTGGTCTACCGGAGGGTCGACGACGACTACCTCGACCCGCTCCAGTTCAAGGCCGGCTCGGTGGTCGGCTGCCCGGGGATCGTCAACGCAGCCCGGGCGGGCAACGTCACCATCGCCAACGCGGTCGGCAACGGCGTGGCCGACGACAAGCTGCTCTACACCTACGTGCCCGACATCATCAGGTACTACCTCGACGAGGACCCGATCCTCGCCAACGTCGACACCTACCGGTTGGAAGAGCCCGACCAGCTGGCCGCGACGGTGAACCGGCTGCACGAGCTGGTGCTGAAGCCGGTCGCCGGCTCCGGGGGTTACGGGCTGGTCATCGGACCGGCGGCGCCGAAGGAGGAGCTCGAGCGGATGCGCGACGTGATCTCCGCCGACCCCCGGGGATGGATCGCCCAGGAGGTCGTGCAGCTTTCGACGTCGCCCACCCAGATCGGCGACCGGCTACTGCCCCGCCACGTCGACCTGCGGCCGTTCGCGGTCAACGACGGCGAGCGGGTGTGGGTGGTGCCCGGGGGGCTCACGCGCGTTGCCCTGCCCGAGGGCAGCCTGGTCGTGAACTCCAGCCAGGGCGGTGGGTCGAAGGACACCTGGGTGCTGGCCGACCCCACCAGCGCCCGGCCTGTCTACCCGGCCCGCCGGCCGGCGAGCCGGGTGCTGGCCCCCGCGATCGCCAGCGAGCCACTGTCGCCGGGGCCGGCGGTGGCCCAGGCGGCCCAGCAACAGCAGGCCGGGGTGCCCGCATGCTGAGTCGCATCGCCGAGTCCCTGTACTGGGTCGGGCGCTACGCCGAGCGGGCGGAGGACACGGCCCGCATCCTCGACGTGCACGTCCACCGCACGCTCGAGGACCCCTCCGTCGAGGAGGACTCTGCGTGCCGGACGCTCCTGGCGGTCATGGGCATGTCCGCGCCGGAGGAGGGGGCGCTCGACAACGCCGACCTCCTGGACATGCTGGCCTTCGACAGCGCCAGCCCGACGTCGATCGCCGGGAGCCTGGTGGCAGCGCGGGAGAACGCCCGCAGCGCCCGGGACTCGATCTCCTCGGAGATGTGGGAGTGCCTGAACGGGACGTACAACGCCCTGCCGGGCGTCGTCGCCCGGGTGGCCGGCGGGATGCCGCACGCCTTCTTCTCCTACGTGAAGGAGCGGGCGGCCATCCTCCACGGCCTAGCCGACTCCACCATGAGCCGCGACGACGGCTGGCTGTTCCTGGTCCTCGGGCGCAGCCTGGAGCGGGTCGACATGACCGCCCGCCTTCTGTCGGCGAGCTTCGGCGACGGGTCGGGGCCGGCGGAGTGGGTCACCACCCTGCGCTGCTGCTCGGCCCACGAGGCCTTCCTGCGCACCTATCGCCGGCGGGTCGAGCCCGAACTGGTCGCCGAGTTCCTCCTCCTCGACCGCCTCTTCCCCCGCTCGGCCTTCAGCGCCCTGGGCCAGGCCGAGAGATGCCTGGCCGAGCTTCAGCCCGGCGCCGGCCGGGCCGGCCTCGACGACGAGGCCCGGCGCATCCTGGGCCGGGCTCGCACCGACCTGGAGTTCCGGCGGGTCGAGGAGATCGTGGCCGACCTGCCGGCGTACCTGGCGTCCCTCCAGTCGTCGTGCTCGGCCGCCGGCGACGCGGTGGCCCGCCGGTTCTTCCGCCAGACCGCCTTGCAGGAGTGGAAGCTCGAAGTCGCCGGCGGGAGGGACTGACCCGTGCCGTGGAGGATCGGGATCCGGCACGTGACGGGCTACGAGTACGAGCGGTCCGTCACGTCGTCGTACAACGAGGCCCGGATCACCCCCATCTCCAACGACCGCCAGCTGGTTCTGGAGTCGGAGGTGGAGGTCACCCCGCCGGCGTCGATCTACCGGTACTGGGACTGGTGGGGCACCCTGGTGCACTCCTTCGACCTCCAGGACCCCCACGACTCACTCGTGATCACCGGGACGTCGGTGGTCGAGACCAGCGCGGCGCCCGATCCGCCGGCGGAGCCGGCGACGTGGGAGGACCTGGCCAGCTTCGACGTGCGCGACCGGTACGCCGAGGTGCTCAGCGCCAGCCGGTACGTCCCCCTCGTCGGCGGCGTGGCCGAGGCGGCGGCGGAGCTCGACGGCTCCCTCGACCCGCTGGAGACGTGCGCCGCGGTGGCGGCCTGGGTGCGGGAGCGGCTCCGCTACGAGCGGGGCACCACCAGCGTGTCGACGACGGCCGCCGACGCCCTGGAGATCGGCAGCGGCGTGTGCCAGGACTTCACCCACGTCGCCCTGGGGCTGCTCCGGGCTCGGGGCATCCCGGCCCGGTACGTCTCCGGCTACCTCCACCCGTCGTCGAAGGCCGAGCCGGGCCAGACCCTCGCCGGCCAGAGCCACGCGTGGGTCGAGGCCTGGGTGGGGGACTGGGTCTCGTTCGACCCCACCAACGGCAGCCCGGTCGGGGAGCGCCACGTGGTGGTCGGCAGGGCCCGCGACTACGCCGACCTGCCGCCGCTCAACGGCATCTTCCACGGCGGGCCGGCCAAGTCGCTTGGCGTCACGGTGGAGCTGACCCGCCTGGCCTGAGGCGCCGGGTGAGGAGAAGGCCTAAGGGCAGTTTGCCAGCTGGGCGTCGAGCTGGGCGTTGCCCTGGGACCGGATTGCGGCCAGCCGGGCCAGCGCCGCGCTCTTCTCGGCCGAGGAGAGGTTGGAGGCGTTCACTGCCGCGATGTTGGCGTCGATCTGGGCGTTGAACGCAGTCTTGGCCAGCCGCGCCTTGTCACACGCCGAGAGCACCGTGGTGCTGGTGGTGGTGGGAACGGTCGTGTTCGTCGTCGAAGTCGTGGTGCCCATGGTGGTGTTCGTCGTCGAGGTCGAGGTCGACGTGGGGATCACGACCGACGTCGATGTCGTCGTTGAAAGCGTCGTGCTGCCGCCGGCGCCGAAGGAAATGGTGTGGGCCGAGAAGAGCTGGCCGTTGTTCGTCTCGGCCTCGACCGTGCACGGCGGTGTGGGCGTCGGGATGCAGGTGACCTGGACCTGCTGGTTCTGGGCATTCGTCCCGAAGAAGGTGCTGGTCACGTTCAGGGTAGCGACGAAGTTGCCGGCGCCATTGCTGGTGAACGGCACTTGCGTGTTCGAGCAGATCTTGACCCCAGAGACGAACCCGCACTGGAAGACGGTGCCGCTGTTATTGGAACCGAAGCCGGCGCCGGTGACGTTCACCGTCTGGGGGCTCAACAAATTCTGGCCATCGCCGGGCGAGACATCGAGCGTCACGCTGGGGTTGCCGCCGTGCTGGGGCGCAGCGAACGCCACACCCATGGTGGCGACTGTGAAGGCGATGATGATCACCATGTCCGCCCGTTGTCGAAGAAGCAGTCGGCGCACGTGAACCCTCCAGTGGCGCGGATATCTCCGACGGAATGTAATGCAGCGCCGAGCCACGGACGGCGCTCAGCCGTCGACCGGCTCGCCCATCTCCAGTAGGGCCGTCCCCAGTGCCGCCCTGAGCCGGCGGGCGGTGGCCGGCGCCAGGTGGGCGACGACGCCCCGGCCGGCCTGGCCCGCCTCCTCCAGTGTGAGCTCGACCCGGAGGTCGTTGCAACCTTCGCAGTCGTCGAAGAGGACGACCGACCACGCAGCCTGGGCCCGCTCGGGGTCACCCGCCGGGTGGTCGTCGGTGCCGTAGTCGGCGAGCTTCTTCATGGCCGCTCACCGTAGAGGGCGACGAGCTCGGCGCCCACGCCGGCCAGTGCTTCACGGAGCTCGGGCGGGTCGATCACCTCGACGAGGCCGCCGAGACCGCCCAGCTCGCCGGCCAGCGACCGGACGCTGTGGCCCCGTAGCTCCACCTCGGGCCGGCCGTCGGCGCCGGGCGGTCCGATCCGCACCCGGTTCCCGAACACCGCCCGGCAGATCCACGCCGCGTCCGACTTGACCAGGGCGTGCGCCAGCACCGGCGTGCGCCGGCGATCGACCTCATCGGCGATCATGCGCCACGCCTCGGCCAGGTCGAACCCGTCGGGGCGGACGACCGCCTCGCCCGTGGACTCTACGGCCGTCATGCGGTCGACCCGGAACGTCCGCAGGCCGGCGTCGGTGCCGGCGACGAGATACCAGCCGGCGCCTTTGGCGGCCAGCCCCAGAGGGTGCACCACCCGGGTCGTCGTCGCGCCATCCCGGGCCCGGTAGCCGAGGGTGACCTGCTGGGCCTCGACCACCGCCCGCTGCACGGCGTCGAGGAACGGCGGGGTGCGCCGGGGCGCGGTCGGACGGTCCCAGCCCGCGGGGTCGATGAGCACCCGAGTCGACGCCGCCTCGGCCTGGTCGCGGAACGGCTCGGGGAGCGCCCGCACCAGCTTGCGAAGGGCGGCCTTGACCTCGGGAGTCGCCGCCGACGCCGGCCCGGCGACGAGGAACAGCGCCCGGGCCTCCGATGCGGTGAGCCCGCTCAGGTCGGTGCGGCCCCCGCCGGCCAGCTGCCAGCCACCGTTGCGGCCTTGGCGGGAGTAGATGGGCAGGCCGGCCACGCCGAGGGCGTCGAGGTCGCGCCGGGCGGTGCGCTCCGACACCTCGAGCTCGGCCGCCACCTCGGCCGCGGTCACCTGCCCGCGGGACTGGAGCATGAGGAGGATGGCCACGAGGCGGTCGGCGCGCACGTCGCGATCTTCCCACCCAAACCGGTCAAGGGATGACCGGTTCAGTCGCGGAGGATGGCGCCATGACCATCACCAGTAAGACCCCCGTCCTCGCCGACCCGCGGATGACCTTCGCCAACGCCGTGGCCCTGACCACAGCGGTGATCGGCCGGGTCGGGCCGCACCAACTGTCCAACCGGACACCATGCGAGGGCTTCGACGTGGAGGCGCTGCTCAGTCACCTGGTGACCGTCCTCCGGCGGGTGGCGGCGCTCGGCCTGGGTCACGACCCCTTCGGCCCCGATGTCATGGCCGCGGTCGACGGGAACCTGAGGGAGACGTGGATGGCCGCCGCCGACGAGGTCGACGCGGCGTGGGCCGACGACGCCGTGCTCCGCCGCACGATGCGCCTCCCGTGGGCCGAGACGTCGGGCGCGGCGATGCTCGTCAGCTACCTGAACGAGATCACCGTCCACACCTGGGACCTGGCGACGGCCACCGGCCAGCGGCCGGCGTGGGACCCGGAGGTCCTGAGCCTGGCCTTCGACGGCATCCGCTTCCTTCCCGGCGAGAATCGGGCGGTAATGTTCGAGTCCCTGCGCGCCGGCATGCCCGCCGAGCAGAGGGACTTCGCCGATCCGTTCGCCGACGCCGTACCTGTTCCGGAGGACGCGCCTCTCATCGATCGCCTCGTCGCCTGGAACGGCCGGCGCCCGTGCTAATGAGGGCGCCTGTGCGCGTCCTGACCGAGCGGGAGCTGAACCGGGCCCTTCTGGCTCGCCAGCTTTTGCTGGAGCGGGCCACGGTCGCGCTGCCCGACGCCCTGGAGCTGATGGGCTGCCTCCAAGCCCAGTACGCGCCGTCGATGTACATCGGGCTGTGGTCCCGGGTCGCCGGCTTCCGCCGGGAGGCGCTCACCGAGGCACTCCAGGACCGCTCCGTCGTGCAGGGCACCCTCATGCGGGTCACCATCCACCTGGTCTCCCGAGCGGACTACTGGCCGCTGGCCCTCGCCGTGGGAGAGGCCCGCAGGGCCCTGTGGTTACGGGCCACCCGTCACGCCGTCAGCGCCGAAGATCTGGCCACCGCAGCTGCGGTGCTCCGGGAGCGGGTCCGGGAGGCGCCGCTGCGCCGGCCCGAGATCGACAAGCTGGTGGGCCGGGACAAGGCCATCGGAGTCGGCCTGTGGGAGGACTTCGTGCGGGTCCCGCCGTCGGGCACGTGGGAGCGCCGGCGGGCTGACCTGTATGCCGCGGCAGAGGACTGGATCGGCCCGCCGCCCGCGGACCTCACCAGCGAGGTGGCCACCGAGCACCTCGTCCGCCGGTACCTGCAGGGATTCGGGCCGGCCACCGCGGCCGACGTCGCCGACTGGGGCGGTCTCCGCCCCACCGACGTTGTCGCCCTGCTCGACCGGCTCGACCTCCGCCGGTTCGCCGACGAGGAGGGGCGCACGCTCTACGACCTGCCGGATGCGCCCCTACCCGACCCGGCGACGCCGGCGCCGGTCCGGTTCCTGCCCACCTGGGACGCCAGCCTCTTGGTCCACGCCCGGCGCAAGGGCATCATCGCCGAGGAGCACCGCCCCCTGGTGTTCAATACCAAGACGCCGCACTCGGTGTGCACGTTCCTGGTCGACGGGAAGGTCGCCGGGACCTGGCGCTACGAGAAGGGCGAGGTGCGCCTGGCGCCGTTCGAGCCGCTGGCGCCGGCGGTGCTGGCCGAGGTGGGGGAGGAGGCCGAAAGTCTGGCCGCCTTCCACGCCTGAGGGCGAGGGCAGCATTCCGCGTCCCTCAGGGCGCCAAAAACGTGCCGTCTCGGGACGCGGAACGCCGGCTCAGACGGTGGAGCCCAGGGTGTACCACTGCCAGCCGTTCACCGTCGCGGTGCTGCTCGGGCACGGGCCGTCAGAATCCGGCGGGCCCCTTCAGCGCGGCCGAGGTGATGACGTCACCGCGCCATCCCATCGGCGCGTAGAACAGGACGTCGATCCGCGGGTAGCGGGCGCACGTCTGGTCGGTGCCCGCCGGCGCCGGGGTGTCGCCGTCGAAGTCAACGAGGGTCGTGGCCTCGGGCAACATCCGTCCGGTGGTTGCCGGCACCGTCTGCACGGCGATGAGCGACCACGACGCCGCCGACCAGTCATAGACCCACGCGCCCCACTGGGTGGCGCTGAGTCGATAGGTCAACAGGTAGTAGATGTGGTTGTACTGCCAATTGAAGGGCACGGTGGACACGAGCGTGTGGGTGAGGATGCCGAAGCCGGCGACCTTCTGCCCGTTCTTGTGCCCGAGGGCGATCACCCCGAGCGAGCTGTCTTCGAGGTGGAAGAGGAGAGAGGCCTCGGACTTGGTGGGCGAGCCCTGCGCCGGCCCGGCCGCTGGCGGCCGGGCCACGTACACGAAGGTGCCGATCCCATCCAGCGGGGCAGTGCCCGGTTGCTGCCACACCGAACCGACCGCATCCGGCGGGGGCGGATCCACGGCATGTGCCGGCCCTATCGCCCCGCGCACCAGAACCAACGCCACGCACGCCATCGCCAGTCGCCTCATCCGCTGGATATCGACCGCCGACCCCCGGCCTTTAGGAGTCCGCCAGAAGTTGTGACGCCGCCCGCCGGCCCGACCGCACCGCACCCTCCATGTGGCCGGCGCCGGCGTCCGCCGTTTCCGTCCCCGCCCACACCAGGCGGCCGTCGAACAGCGGCTCGGCCAGGGCCGGCTGGCCGTAGGGCAGGGGTTCGTCGAACCAGAGCACCTCGTCGTTGGTGTACGGGTCGTTCGACCAGTCCCGCTCGACGTAGCGCACCGGGTCGGTGGCCTCGGCACCGAACAGCCGGCCGAGCTGGGAGAACACGGCCTCCCGGCGGGCGTCGGGCGAGAGGTCCCGGAACTCGTGCCACCCGGACATGAACCCCCACAGCGCCGCGGTGCGGCCGTCGACCGTGCAGGCGTCGTGGATCTCGACCAACGGGCCCGGCCGGCTGAACACCAGGCCCGACAGGCCGGCGTCGCGCCAGAACGGAGCCTCGTAGACGGCGAAGCACTTGACCGCGGTCGCCATCCACGTCGGCGTGCCCTGCATCACCCGGGCTACCGGCTCGGGGAGCGCCGGCATGAACGTGATGCCGGCGTACGCCAGCCGCGGTGGGACCGCCACCACGACGGCCCGGCAGCTGAGATCTGTTTCCGTGCCGTTGCTGTCGGCGACGGTGACGGTCATGCCCGCGCCGCCGGCGGCGACCACGGTGACTTCGGTCTCCAGCCGGACGGTGCCCTCGGGCAGCCGGGCGGCCAGGCGCTGGCACAGCGACTGGGCGCCGGCCGTGAAGCGCAGCTCGGCAGGGGTGGGTGGCGGCAGGTCGATCCGCCGTGGCGGTTGAGCCGCCTCGTCCTGGGCCAGCGCTGTGCCCTGCCGGTACTGGGGGAACGTCGCCATGCCCACTTCGGCGGCCAGGGCGGCCACCACCGGCTGGTTCGTCCAAGTCCACGTGGCTCCCAGGTCGAGGCAGAGGTCGTCGTCGACCAACGTCTTGATCCGTCCTCCGACGGAGGGGCGGGCCTCGATGACGGCGACGCTGCGGCCGGCGTCGTGGAGTGCGCAGGCCGCCGTGACCCCGGCCAGGCCGGCGCCGGCGACGACGACGTCGACGTCCACCTAATCCGAGATGTTCTTGCGGCCGACGACCTTGGTCGGCGTGACCCGCACCAGCAGCTCACCGTCGGCGGCCTGGCGCCGGCCGAAGACCTCGGCATGCTCCTCGCCCATGGGCGCGACGTGGGGCCGGCCGTCGGGCCGGACCGTGCCCAGCATGGCCGGGCGGACCGGCTCCCGGAGGAAGGCCCGAGACTCCTCGCGTGTCATCTCGGCCACAGACCGAGCTTATGGCCCTAGGCCGCCGCCGGCCCCTCGTGCTCGTCGTACCACTCGACCTCGCAGTGGAGGTTGCAACGCTGGAGCCCGTGCACGCCGCGCAGCCGGCGGGCCGCGTCTTCGATCACCACGAGCAGGTTGTGGGCCAGCACCTGGCCCCAGGCGTAGCGGCAGGAGCCGTCGGCCCGGAGGCGCAGGGGCGAGATGTCGTCCACGTGGGCGGACACGTCGCCGGTGTTCCCGATCAGGACGTGGAGGCTGTTCGTGGCCGACACCTCCCGGTAGGAGATCTTGCCGGGGTGGAGGATGCCGCCCAGGAAGCTGTCCCGACGGAAGCTGGTGTTGGCGTCGAGGGCCTTCAGAAGGTCGACGCGGCCGACTTCGCCTTGGGGGCCGGCGTCGGGGAGTTCGATCTGTGTCTTCATCTCGTCAGCTCTACGGAGCCGGCTAGCTGATCGGATCAGGCGAAACGGGGAATGATCAGGGCAGCGCCGGCCGACCAGAGGAGCAATCGTGCGTTTCCGCAGGGATGTAGGGCTCGACACGTCGCAGGTGTCCGACCGCCGGGGCGCCGGCCCTCTCGCCGTTGGCGGCGGCGGGATCATCGGGCTCATCGTTCTGGTCTTCACGCTCCTCAACGGCGGTGGCGACGGTGGCCTGGGGGTCGACACACCGGCCGGCGACCTCAAGTCCGACCTCTCGGCCAACTGCCGTACCGGTGAGGACGCCAATCAGCGCGACGACTGCCGCATTGTCGGTGTGGTCAACAGCGTGCAGGCGTACTGGCAGAAGAACGAGCCCAACTACCGCCCGGCGACCACCGTCTTCTTCAGTGGCGGGGTGAACACGGCCTGCGGGTCGGCCTCCTCCGCGGTCGGTCCCTTCTACTGCCCGACCGACCAGAAGATCTACATCGACCTGGGTTTCTACGAGGACCTCCGCAACCGCTTCGGCGCCTCGGGTGGGCCCTTTGCCGAGGCCTACGTGATCGCCCACGAGTACGGCCACCACATCGAGAACCTGCGAGGTGTCCTCGAGCGGGCCCGGAGCCGGGAGACCGGCCCCCAGAGCCCCGGCGTGCGGGTCGAGCTCCAGGCCGACTGCCTGGCCGGGCAGTGGGCGCGGGGCGCAGTGGAGACCGGCTACATCGAGGAGCTGACCGACGCCGACATCCGCGACGGGCTCAATGCGGCCTCGGCCATCGGCGACGACCGCATCCAGGAGCAGGCCCAGGGCCAGGTGAGCCCCGAGTCCTGGACCCATGGATCGTCCGAGCAGCGCCAGAAGTGGTTCCTGGCGGGCTTCCGGGGCGCCGACCGCAACGTGTGCGACACCTTCGCAGTCAGAACCGTTTGACCGGCCCGGGAGGTCGGTCCAGAGGCATTCACTGGTCCCTCGAAGAACTCGACCAATGACCGAGCCGTTCAGTTGGGCCCTCCGGGCCCACTCCATCTACGGTGAAAGCCGCACATGACCGAAACAGACAAACTCCAGCCGAACGTCGTTATCATCGGCGCGGGGCCCGCCGGCCTCACCGCCGCCTACGAGCTAGCCACCCGGTACGGCATCACCGCCACCATCCTGGAGTCCGACTCGGTGGTCGGCGGCATCAGCCGCACGGTTGAGCGCGACGGCTGGCGGTTCGATATCGGCGGCCACCGCTTCTTCACCAAGGTGAAGGAGGTGGAGGCGTTCTGGCACGAGATCCTCGACGACGAGGACTTCATGCTTCGGCCTCGAATGAGCCGGATCTATTACAACGGCAAGTACTACGACTACCCGCTGAAGGCCTCCAACGCCCTGAAGAACCTGGGCATCCTGGAGGCGTTCCTCTGCGTCATGTCCTACGTGTGGGCCCGTATCCGGCCGCCGAAGGACCAGTCGACCCTCGAGGGATGGATCGTCGCCCGCTTCGGCTGGCGCCTCTACAGGCATTTCTTCAAGACCTACAACGAGAAGCTGTGGGGCGTGCCGGTCAACAAGCTGCCGGCCGACTTCGCCGCCCAGCGGATCAAGAACCTCTCGCTGTCCAACGCGGTCATGAACGCCCTCATGCCCAATCGGAACCAGAAGGAGATCACCTCCCTCATCGAGGAGTTCCAGTACCCCAAGTACGGGCCCGGGATGATGTGGGAGCGCTGCACCGAGAAGGTGCTCGCCAAGGGCTGCACCGTCCACATGAACACCCGGGTGGTCGGCATCCGCCACGAGCGCGGCAAGGCGGTGGCGGTCATCGGTGAGGCGAAGGACGGCACCCGCACCGAGTTCCCGTGCGACCACGTGATCTCCTCGATGCCGATCTCCCAGCTGCTGAAGGCCTTCGAGCCGGCGCCGGCGCCCGAGGCTCTCCAGGCCGCCGACGACCTGCGCTATCGGGATTTCATTACCGTCGCCCTGGTCGTCCCCGAGCGCTACAGCTTCCCGGACAACTGGATCTACGTGCATGCCCAGTCGGTGCAGGTCGGTCGCATCCAGAACTTCGGCTCGTGGTCCCCGTACCTCATCAAGGAGGGGCGGACCTGCCTGGGCCTGGAGTTCTTCGTCTTCGAGGGCGACTCCACCTGGACCAAGCCGGACGAGGAGCTCATCGAGCAGGGCAAGCGCGAGCTGGGCATCCTCAACCTCGTCGAACCGGACAAGGTCGAGGCCGGCTACGTGGTGCGGATGCCGAAGGCGTATCCGTTCTACGACGAGAACTACAAGGCCAACGTGGCCAAGATCGTCGACTGGCTCGACCGCTGCGCGCCGAACGTCCACCCCGTGGGCCGCAACGGCATGCACCGCTACAACAACCAGGACCACTCGATGTACACGGCGATGCTCACCGCCGAGAACATCGCCACCGGGACGACGCACGACGTGTGGAGCGTGAACGTCGAAGAGGAGTACCACGAGGAGTCGTCGGCTTCTGACGGCGACGCCAACCGGGGCACGCGGGGCACCGGCCGTGACGCACCGGTGATCCCGCGCCAGCACTACCCGGAGGACCACCCGGTTCACCAGCCGCCGACACCGTAGCGCCGGTGGAACGCGGGCGGGTCCGCAACGTCGCCGTCCTGCTGGCCGTCGTGGTGGTCGCCCAGCTGGTGGCGGTGGTGGCCCGCCGGAGCGGTTCCGGGCCGCCGGCGTCGGTCGCCATACCCGCCGGCGCCGAGCGGGTGGTTTCGAACCTGATGCTCACGGAGGGCCGGGTGTTGGGCGCTTCGGTCTCCCCCGATTCGCTCCGCCCGCCGGCGCACGCGCTCTACGGCGAGGCCGGATCGAAGGATCCGCTGGGCGGACGCATGCTGGCGGTCGGCAGTGCGTTCAGCGACGGGCCGCCGGTGGTCCCCACCTCCGAGGCGCCGGGTTTCCGGCTGGCCGATCTGGCCGGCCTAAGCGTGGCCGTCGGCCACGACCGGGCCTGGACGTGGGTCACCTGGAGGTTGCCCAACTGCCCGGCGAGGTGCCAGGGGTACGTCGCCGGCCGCAACCTGTCCGAGCCCGAGGTCCTCGCCGCCGCCCGAGGGGCGAAGGCCGATGTCAACGCCCCGGCCGCCGGCGCCGTGCCGGGCGGGATGACACTGCTCTCCACCACCCGCCTCGACCTCCGGGACTTCGACGCCGCTGGGTCGCAGACGATCTCGTGGCTGTGGAAGGGCGATCCCCTGGTGCTCAGGGTGGCGCCCGGGCCCGACCTGGCGACACTGTTCCGGTTCTGGGTGGACGGTGGCCCGGTCGAGGTCCGCGGGCGGCGGGGGTCCGACGGGGAGCTCGCCCAGGTCGGCGTCGGCGGGGATCTGGCCGTCCGGGCCTGGGCGGAGGGCGGCCGGTCGGTCTTTGTGGCCTCCACCCGGATGCTCGTGGACGACGTCGACGAGTTCGTGGCCAGCATGCGGGGCGCCGGCGCCCGCGACTGGGAGGCGTTGCGCACCCGGGTGCTCGACGTGTCGACGGAGTCCCTGGCCAACCTGTGCTCCACTTCAGGCGAGCGGTTCACCGCCGTCGGGCGTAGCGAAGGGTCCTACCGGTGGGCCGTCGGCTTCCGGCCGGGAGGCGCGAACCAGCTCGCTCACTGCTCCGTCCTCCTGACGCCCGACCGGTCGGCGCTGGCCGGCAATGCCAGCCCACGGCCCCCGCCGCGTGGGCTCTCGGTCGCAACGACGGCGACGACCGACCCCGCCGGCCTGTTCGTCCTCGGCGTGGCGCCGGCGGGCACCGCCAGGGTACGTCTCGACGTGGCCGGCGGCCGCCAGGTGGACGCCGAGCTGGCGGCGACCGGGCCGGCGCCGGGGGAGCGCTACTACGCCGGGTTCATCGAGGGCACCGTACGCGCCCGCCCGGCGGTGGTCGCCGTGAACGGCGCCGGCGCCGAGATCGCCCGGGGGTAACGGGTTCGCATACTTGAAGGACCCGTTTCTGACGCTCTCAGGTGCGCGGGTGAAGACGTGGCCCCGAGCGCGCAGGGCGGCGGCCTCGAACCCTCAGTCGGCGGAGGACGCCGGCTTCAGGGACCCCAGCCGGCGGGCGGCGATGGCCAGACCGACGAGGGCCACGAGCACGAGGCGGCCCACCGCCGCCCAGCCGTGGGGGATGCCCTCCCGGCGAAGGCCGTCCTCCGCACCCGTGAGTCCCACGAGCACGGCTTGCGCCAGCCAGCCGGGTGAGAGCTGGGCGATCCCGGCGAGGGCGGCGCCGAGCAGGCGCTCGACCAGGATGACCAGTATCAACGACCAGACGACGGGCCGTTTGAAGCTGGCGCCGATGGCGACGAACAGGGCGAGGTAGGCGCCGGCGCCGGCGAGGGCGGCGATCGCCGCCGGCGCGGCGCTGGACGGGGCGCCGGCGACGATGGCGGACGCGGCCGCCGCCGGCACCAGCACCGCGGCGGCGACGAGGCAGCCGCCGAGCCAGCGGCCGGCGGCGATGGTGGCGAAGCGGACCGGGCTGAGCCAGGTGAAGGCGAACACCCCCGAGCGGATCTCGGCGCCGAGGAGGGCATCGCCGATGATGAGGCAGGTGATGGGCAGGACGAGGGTGTGCAACGCCGTGCCGCCCACGCGGGCGAACCCGATGACCGCCGCCTCGTCGGACAGCCGGGACAGGAGGCCGAACAGCAGCGCGCCGGCCACGGGCAGGGTCAGCAGCAGGCGCTGCGACGGGACGCAGGCCCGCATGGTGTAGCGGACGATGGCGGCCAGCGGCGTCCGGATGGCGGAGGTCACCGGACCAACTCGCGGAACAGGCTTTCGAGTGAGTCGTCGAGGGGCCGGACCTCACGGAGCCGCACGCCGAGCTCTCTGGCCACCGGGGCCACAGCCACCGCGAGGTCGCGGGCCCGGTCGGTGGTCACCACCAGGCCGGCGTCGGTGACGGTCACCCCGGCCACCGTGCCCCGCTGTAGGAGGGCGGCCCCGAGCCGCCGGGCCTCGTCGGACCGGATCAGAACGTGCCGGGGGCGGTCGTCCATGGCATCGCGGATGGCCCGGTGGTTGCCGGCCGCGGCCAGGCGGCCGTGGATGAGGACCAGCACGCGGTCGGCCAGCCTCTCGACCTCGGAGAGGACATGGGAGCTGACGATGACCGTCCGGCCCTCGGCGCCGAGGCGGCGGAACAGCTCGGTGAGCTTGGCCCGCTGTACCGGGTCGGCGCCGTTGAGCGGCTCGTCGAGCACCAGCACCGGAGGGTCGGTGACCAGGGCGGCGGCGACCTTGGACCGCTGGCGCATGCCCTTGCTGAAGCCCTTCAGCCGACGGTCGGCCGCGGGCAGCATGTCGACGAGCTCGAGGGCGTGGTCGGCGGCCTTCGGGTCGCGCACGCCGTGCAGGTCGGCCACGTAGCGCACCAACTCACGGGCGGTGAGCTGGCCGGGGACGGCCTCGTCCTCGGGCACCAGGGCGATGCGGCCCTGGACCTCCCGGTCGGCGCGGGGGTCCCGGCCCTCGACGCGCACCTGGCCGGCGTTGACGCCGATGAGGCCGGTCACGGCCCGCATGAGCGTGCTCTTGCCGGCGCCGTTGGGTCCGAGCAGGCCGGTCACGCCCGGCCCGAACGAGCAGGTCAGCTCCGAGAGCGCCACCTTCTGGCCGAACCAGACCGATGCGTCGCTCACCTCGACGGTGGCGCCGGCGACGAACGCCGGGTCGGTCGTCACTCGGCGGACCGGTAGCGGGCGAGGATCACGACCACGCAGACCGCCACCACGAGTGTGTAGATGCCGGCGGACATCGCCCCGCCGCCGGCCACTCCCGAGAGGGGCGACTCCTCGTCGATGCGGCCGAGGAACACGAGGTCGCGCAGGCGCAGCGGCGTGGCCAGGATGTTCAAGAGGGCGGCCGGGTGGCCGGTGGGCTGGGTGTCGCCCCCGTCGGCCTCCACCAGGATCCCGGAGATGGCGGAGGAGACGAGGGTAATGCCCAGCAGGCTGGCGCCGGCCACCATGCGCCGGCCGGTGAGCGAGGAGACGGCGACGCCGAGCAGCGCGTAGAACAGCGCCAGCAGGGCGGCGGCGACCGGGACCTGCCACAGGACGGCCGTGTTGTCGCTGAGGTAGTCAAGCGCACCGTCGCTCACCAGCATCTGGCCGACGTAGAGCACGACCTGGGGCAGGAACGAGAAGGCGAAGACGCAGGTGAAGATGGCCCCCACCTTGGCCAACCCGTAGTCACGGCCGGTCAGCGGCCGGGCGAAGATCAGGGGGAGGACCCGCTGGCGGCGGTCGGGGCAGACCAGGTCGGGCGCCACCAGGGCGACGAAGAGGAGGAGGGCGCTGGAGACGCCCAGGTACTCCCGGTAGGTGATGAACTCGAACCCCTCGGCCGGCGTGCCCCGGGTGAGGTAGGCGATACCGACGTTGACGACGGCGGGAACGACGGCGATGGCCAGCAGGACGGCGGGCGCCACCTTCTGGCGCCAGGGCCGGCGCAGGCCGATGGCCCGGCGCAGCGAGGTCCGGAACAGGGCGGCGGTGGCCGCCCGCCGGCTGCCACGGGGGCCGGCGTACGGCCGGTAGCCGCGGTCGTAGACCGCTCCGGTTGCAGGAGCCGTCACCGAAGGCCGGGGCGGGTGAAGACGTCGTCGAGGGACGTCAGCCGGTTGGTCAGCTTGTGCAGCGGGAGGTCGAGGTCGGCGACCACGTCCCGGATGGTGTCGAGGTCGGCGTCGCCGGTGATGGTGACCTCCAGCGTGCCGGCGTCGTCGAGGACCACGGCCAGGCCTTGGGCGGCCAGGGCGGCGAGGAGCGCCTCGGCGTGCGCCGGCCCCACGTCGATGGTGACCGTGCCCGTCTGGTGGAGGAGCGTCTCGGTGGGCGCGTCGGTGACGAGCCGGCCGCCGTCGAGCATGACCACGTGGTCACAGACCCGGGCCACGTCGTCGAGGAGGTGGGTGGCCAGCACGACGGCGATCCCGAAGGTGCTCAGCCGGTCGACCAGCTCCAGCATCTCCTCCCGCCCCGACGGGTCGAGACCGGCGGTCGGCTCGTCGAGCAGGACGAGCTGGGGGTCGGCGACGATGGCCTGGGCCAGTTTGGTCCGCTGGCGCATGCCGGTGGAGAACCCGCCGACGGGCCGGAAGCGGGCCTCGTCCAGGCCGACCAGATCGAGCACCTCCGACGCTCGCTGGCGGGCGGCCCGCACCGGGAGCCCGCCGAGCTCGCCGAAGGTGGAGACCACGTCGGCCGCGGTCTGGTCGAGGGGCAGGCAGTCGTGCTCGGGCATGTAACCGATCTGGCTGCGGGCGCCGATGGGGTCGGCGGCCACGTCGACGCCGCAGACCTCCACTCGGCCGGCGTCGGGGCGGCTGAGGCCGAGGAGCAGCCGGAACAGCGTGGTCTTGCCCGCCCCATTGGCCCCCACCAGCCCGACCCGCCCGGCCGGCAGGTCGAGGTCGACGGCATCGAGGGCGGTGACCCCTGGGTACCGCTTGGTCAGCCCGCGGGCCGTCACGATGCTCGCCATCCTTTGTCGAACCGTACCGGTCAGAACCGCTGGAGGGCGGCCAGGAGGCCGATCCCGACGACCACCGTCAACCCGACGTTGCGGGTCCTCCACGCCACTGCGGCGGCGACCAGACCGGCCACCAGCGTGGGCTGGAGGAGGTCGAGCCGGCCCTCGGGGCGCAGGAGGGCGGGGGCGATGATGGCGGCGAGGGCGGCCGGCGGGATCTGGCGGAGGACCCTCGCCAGCGCCGGCGGCACGGTGGCCATCCGGTGGGCGAAGGCCAGGAACGACGCCCGCATGGCGTAGGTCCCGGCGCCCGATAGGACGATGGCGGTCCACATGCGGTTCACGGCCCGCCCCGGGCGTCGACGATGGCGCCGACCACGATGCCGGCGCCGGCGCCGATGATGGTGGACACGGGGCCGGCGCCGGCTTCGGCGGCGATGACCGCCGCCGCCCCACCGGCCACCGCGGCGGCGACCGAAGGGCGATCCGCCAGGATCGGGACCAGCAGGACCAGGAACACGAGGGGGATGGCGAAGTCGAGCGGTATGGAGTCGGGGATGGCGGGGCCGGCGAAGGCGCCGGCCACCGTGCTGCCGATCCAGGTGGTCGAGAGGAGGGTGGCGATGCCCAGGAAGAACGGCAGGCGCTCCTCGGTGCGGCCTCCGTCGGCCGGCCAGCGGGTGATGCAGATGGCGTACACCTGGTCGACGAGTAGGTACGCCGCCCCCAGCCGCCGGCGGGTCGACTCGTGGCTGAGGTAGGGCGCCAGCGACGCCGAGTACAGGACCAGCCGCAGGTTGATGGTCCAGGCGGCCAGCACCGCGACCAGCACGGAGCCGCCCTGGGCCAGTACGTCGACGATGGCCAACTGGGAGGCGCCGGCGAAGACGATCGTCGACAGCCCGATCGCCGACCAGGCGTCGAAGCCGGCGGCCACCGGGCCGGCGCCGGCGACGAGACCGAAGGGGGCCACGCCGACCGCCAGGGGGACGGCGGCGGCCGCGCCGGCCCGAAACGCGGTGGCCACGGCGGAGGGCATCCGACCGATGATGGCCGCTCGGGGACCGGTCGGTCGCCGTATTCCCTCCAGTGGCTCCGCCGAACTTCGGTCAGCAGTACTTGATCAGCGTGGAGTAGGGGTTGGTGTAGCCGCTGCCGTTCGGGTGGATCTCGAAGTGCAGGTGGGGCGGCCCGCCGGACGCGTCGCCGGTGTTGCCGACCCGCCCGATCACCGTCCCCGCCGCGACCCGGCCGCTGGCGCCGAAGGAGTCGAGGTGGGCGCCGAAGTACCGGTTGCCGTCGTCGCCGGCCAGGAAGTAGGCGAGCCCGCTGACTGCGCCGTTGCGCTGGGTGACGACCCCGTTGACGTTGGCGACGACCGGAGTGCCCTTGGGCGCCAGGATGTCGTTGCCCTGGTGGCCTGAACCCCCGCCCCTCGGCGCCCCGTAGTCGTTGGTGAAGGCGCGCGGCCCCTGGACCGGGCAGAGCCAGGCCCCGCCGCCGGCGGCCGGCGCCGGCACGGTGGTGGGGGTGGCCGCCGGTCGGGCCGACGGCGTCGTCGTGGCGGGGATGTCCGCGCCCGCCGCCCGTGGAGCGGCAGTCGTGGCCGCCGCCGAGGCGGCGGCTTCGGTCCGGCGCTGTTGCTCCTCCCGAGCGGCGCGGGCCTGCTCCTCGATCCGGGCCAGGCGCTCCAGCTCCCGGACGGCGTCGGCCTGGCGCCGGCGCAGGTCTTCGATCGCCCCGGCTCGGGCCGCCTGCTCCTGCTCGAGGGCGGCGACTTCCACCTGCAGGTCCTCCTTGTCGGCCCGATAGTGCTCCAGGGCCGCCGTCGATGTCGAGGCCACCACGCTGGCGTACTGCTGGGCCCGGACGACCTGGTTGGCATCGGCCATGCGCAGCAGCCTGGTGATGGGCGCCGTTCCCTGGACGTACTGGCGGATGGCCAGCTGGGCCACCTCGGCCCGCGTGGCCGCGACCCGCTCGTCGACGCGGGCGACCCGTGTCTCCAGGTGGCTGACGGTGTCGTCGGCCCGGGCCCGTTCCTCGATCGCCTTGGAGAGCTCCTCGGCGGCCCGGTTGGCCCGCCGCTGGGCCGCCTCTCGGTCGTCCACCTGCGCGCCGGCGACTCCGGGAACGCCGGCGAGCACGAGCACGACCACGGCGACCGCCCGGCGCAGCCGACTCAGGCCGTCTCCTCTCGGCGTTTGCGACTCACGGCGACCTTCACCCCACTCTCGACCGCCGACGGTGGTGATGCTAGCGAGTGGCGGCCCGGTCACGCTCTAGACCTCCCGCCTATGGGGAGCACCTGAGGTGCATACGGCGGCGCCGGCGGATGACTTGCTACCGTGCCACCCGATGCTGCCCTGCGAGGCGCTGAAGGCGGACCGCCAGCCGACGACCCCCTGCCGCGCGCGAGATGCCGGATGACGGGCACGGCCTGAGGTGGGCCTTTCTCGGGAACGGTTGGCTGAAACCCCTCAAGTCGCCTGGCGGGGCCTGCGCAGGGCGAGGCAGGCTTCGTGGACGACTGGCCTGGAGTACCTGAAAGTCCTCGCCCTGGCGGGCATCACCGAGGTGGCCCTCCGCCGGGTGCCGCTCGGGCGGCTGGCCCGCCTCCACGGGGTGGCATTTGCCGCTGCGCCGACTTCAGGGGAGCCGCTGGACGAACTGCCGGCGTGGGCCGCCCACCGGCTCCGGGTCGTGGGGCGGGTCATGGGCCGGTGGCCGGTCGACGGGACGTGCCTGCGGCACGCCCTGGTCGCCGGCCATCGTGTCCGCGCCCTGCAGCCCGAGCTGAAGCTCGGCGTGGCCAAGGACGACACGGGGAAGATCGTCGCCCACGCCTGGCTGGTGATCGGGGGGAAGAGCCTGGACCCCAGCTCCGGCCGCTTCGTCGAGTTGCAGGTGCCGGGAAACTGACGGCCGGGAAGTTGGACGACCCCGCCAAAGCAAACAAGAAGGACAATGACATCGCTGGTAGTGTTCCGCGCCTATAGTCAGCTGGCCGCCACATGCTCAAGGAGCGGGCGCCGGCGTCCGAAACAGCGGCAAGAGAGGGGCCGATGACCACTGAACGTGAGTACCTCACCCCCGGCGAGGTGGCCAGAGCGCTCCACGTGTCGCCCAAGACGATCATCCGGTGGGCGAACGAAGGCCTGATTCCCTGCGTGATGACGTTGGGTGGCCATCGGCGGTTCCTCCGCAAGGACATCGACGAGGTGGTCGCCCGCCTGGAAGCCGGCGTGCGTACCTCGAGCGAGGGCTGAGCCCGGCCGGACGTTGACCGATCGAGGGACCGACGAGGAGCGGGATGGAGTACCGCTCACGAACCTCGACGAGCCACTGTTCGACGGCGCCGGCGCGACGAAGCGGGACCTGGTCGACTACCTCGACGCCGTGCGGGACCTGATCCTGCCCGAACTGGAGGACCGGCCGCTGTCGGTCATACGCGTCCACCGGGGCCAGCAGGCGTTCATGCAGAAGAACGTCCCCAAGTACACGCCGTCCTGGGTCCGAACCGTCAGCTTCTGGGCGGAGTCGTCGAAGCGCGAGGTCTCCTACGCCCTGTGCAACGACCGGCGGACGCTCCTGTGGTTCGCTAACCAGCGCGCCGTCGAGTTTCACCCCACCCTGGCCAGGGCCGACCGTCCGGACCGCACCACCCACCTCGTGCTCGACCTCGATCCGCCGGAGGGGGCGACGTTCGCCATGGCCGTGCGGGCCGCCCACCTCGTCCGCCAGGCGCTGGACGAAGTCGGGCTGGGGGGTTCGGTCAAGACCAGCGGCGCCAAGGGCGTGCACGTGTTCGTCCCCATCGACGATCAGGCGTCGTCCGAGGATGCCGCCGCCGCCACCCGGGCCATCGCGGCCCGCGCCGCCCGGTTGGACCCTGCGGTGGCCACCACCGCGTTCATGAAGGAGGACCGCGACGGCAAGGTGTTCGTCGACGCCACCCGCGTCGGGGGCGCCACCGTCGTGTCCGCCTACAGCCCGCGCGTGCGACCCGGGGCGCCCGTTTCCTTCCCGGTGAGCTGGGATGAATTGGGGTCCGTGGCGCCGGCCGACTTCACCCTGCACACCGCGCTCGAGCGGCTCGGCGAGGGCAATCCGTGGCGCGCCCGGATGCCGGCGCCCCAGTCACTGCCCGCTGACCTTGTCGCGGAAGGCCATGCCATCCCCGCCGGCCGGGTGGCGGCCATGCACGAGGGCCGGCGCCGGGCGCGCGCCCGCAAGGACTAATCGGCGAGCACGGTGGCCAGGGACTGCACGCAGACGCCTTCCGGCACGTGCAGCTCCAGCATGCGCAGCCCCCTCATCTCCGCGGCCACGCCGCCGGCCTCGGCGCCGGCGGCGAGACGGATCGGGGCGGCCTCCCGTTGCAGGCCGGCGCCGTAGTCGGCCAGGACTTCGATGTGCGCAGGTTCCGACGCCGGCTGGACACCGACTCGCACCAGTCCCCGGCGCTCCACGCTCCCGCTGAAGACGGTCTTCCGCACGACTCTCGGTCCGCACTCCTGCGCAGGGAAGAGCCCGGTCCAGAGGGGTGTGAGGCGGGCCCGCCGCAGGCTGCCGTCCGGTTCGACGACTGCCGGGCGCTCCCCGCCGCCGTCGAAGTCCACGCCGTCCCCGAGGACGAGCGGCAGGACGCGGGAGAGCCGGTTGTAGGGCGGGAATCCGAGCGCCACGACGTCGTAAGGCGCTATCGCGTCGATTACCGACACCCGGCCGTCGCGACCACGCAGCGCCGGCGCCGTCGCCCGGACCTGCTTCACCCATGGCTGTGACCTGGCGCCTCCCCAGGAGCGCTCCACCCGGTTGTACGCGTTGGCGCATGACGCTGCGAGGAGGAGCGCGGCGACGGCGCCGGGTACCACCGTGGCCGGTGCAGGGCGCCGCCGGACCGGTGCCGCGGGAGCGGCCATGCTGTCGGCGGTGTCCGGCTCCCGGAACGCCAGCGCGAGCGAGATTGGCAGCAGCAACGCCATCTCGGCGTTGTAGCGAGGATCGAGGCCGACCTCGGTGCCGAAGTCGACGATCCGGCTGAGGCCGATGAGCCCCATGTTGACGAGCCAGGTGACGAGCAGGAAGGCCCACGCCCGCCACGCACTGCGGCGCCGTGAGATGGAGATGATGACGGCCGCGGCGAGCACGACCTGCGCGGCGACGACCAGCCCGATCGGAACGGGGTCGAAGTCGCCGAGCTGGGCTTGGCCGACCACGAGGGTCCCAGTGCCGCGGACCCAGTTCATGCCCAGGAACTCGAGCATCTGGCCGACGCCCGGTCGTTCGGCGACGGTGCCGTAGTTCCCGGCCCGCAGGAAGGCCCCGTACAGAGCGGCCACGCCGACCAGGGTGGCGAGCAGCGGCCAGTCGGCGCGTGCCTGGGCTATCACGGAGCGAGGGCGCAGGCTCGGAGCGAGCAGGAAGTACCGCAGCAGTACGACATACATCACGACCAGGACGGGCTTCTCGTAGGCGAGCAGGCCCACCGCCAACGCCGCAGCCACCACCGCCAGCAGCCACGGTGAGCGACGTTCGAACCACCGCATCGAGGCGGCGAGCGCCACGGCGGTGGCGGCCAGGGCGGCGGCGACGTGCTCGCCCGACGCCGGCCACTGGATGACCCGCACCCAGACCACGGAGCTGGCGAACATCGCCGTGGCGATGGCGGAAAGTACGACGCTGCAGCGCATCACCCGCAGCAGGACGTACGTCGCCGTCACGGCGATGGCGTGCAGGCCGACCATGACCGCGAGGTAGCCATCCCAGTTCAGTGGGAACTTGACCGACCACATCCAGTCGAGCAGGCGGTGCACCGGAGCGAAGTGCCCGAAGTAGCTGATCTTGAGGTAGTCCCACGACAGTGGGTGCTCGCGGGCCTGGGCCAGGTTCAGCCAGTCGTCGGCGTAGAAGTAGCTCGAGCGCGTGGCGGCGATGATTCCGGCGGCGCACACGCCGGCGATGAGTATGACGAGGGCTGCTTCGTGTCGACGCCGGCTCACGCCGGCGCTGAGCAGGCTTGGTGCAGGGCACTCAGAGAGCGCAACCATAGCCAGCGCGGGATCCAGCGGGTAAGCCGCCGGCGGTGTCAGGATGCGCTTCTGACGAGGACGGGGGAGTGCGGTATGTGGGCGCAGCTGATCAGAACAAGGGTGAAGGAAGGCAGCGAGGAAGGATTGCAGCGACTCTTCCAGCAGTTGCGCGAGGTCGAACCGCCAGACTCGGGCTTGGTGCGCACGCTGGTCATGCGTGAACAGCAGGATCCGAACGCACTGTCGATGCTCGTCGTGTTCGAGAGCGAGGAGAAGGCCCGAGCGCGGGAGACCCATCCCGGCCGCAATGAGGCGATGGCCGCGGCACGGGCCACCATGGCGGAGATCTTCGACGCGCCGCCGGCGTTCACCGACTTGGTCGTGGTCGCCGAATATCTGCCTTAGGCGCCGGACGGGTCCGCTCGAGCGCGGCTTCGAGTTCGGCCCGATGATCGAGAATCCAGGCGGCAGCGCGCGCCCGTTACGCGACCGCCCAAAGAGTCGGAAAGCGTTCTCGCTGGCCTTCCGGCGCCGCCATCCCGTGTCATAACGTTCCACGGTCCGCCCGCCACCGAGCGTCGTGAGAACATCGCACGCCACGCCACGCGCCACGCCACGCCGGCTCCGGGCCGGGGGTCGGAGGTGGCGCCGGCGGCACATGTCGCCCGGTACCTCGGCACGGTCGGCGTGGTAGGTCTCTGCGCAAGTGCGCAGCGCCGAGCCCTCGAGTCGAACCGCGCCATCGATCGCTCGCGAGGTCGGCTTCGCGGTGAGACTCGACGAGCGACTCTGCGAACGCATGAACTGGGAGCGGCCGAGCCACCAGAGCGCCGAGGCCCTCTCCGATGGGTCGTCCGACGGGTGGCGGCGCCCGCCGGTACGGTCGGCCCATGACCGAGTCGATGGCCCGCCGGCTCTTCGAGCTGGTCGAGCCGGTTGCCCTCGTCACCTACATGGCCGACGAACCGACCGAAGCCGTGATGGCGCTTGGCCTTCGCAACACGTGGGACGCCTACTTCGCGGGAAGGGCCGCCCCCTTGGGTCGCGACGTGCCCGCCGCGGTGGTCCACGCCCTGTTCTACAACTTCGCCGACGGCGAAGTAGACCGTCACATCCCACGCGTCTGGGACATGGTCACTCCCGAGGCCGCCATCGAGGCGCGCCAGCAGGGCTCGGTCGCCGCGCTACGGCGGATCCTCGGTGATTTCGCCGATGCCCCCGGCATCGCCCGCGCCGCCGGCCTGGTCATCAAGGCGGGGACGAGCGCCCGGACTGATGGACGGGCCCTCTACGCCGGCGTCCGGACGCTGCCCCTGCCCACCGAACCGCTGGCGCGACTGTGGCACGGTGCCAACCTGCTTCGCGAGCATCGCGGCGACGGCCACGTTGCCGCGCTCGTGACCATGGGCATCTCCGGAACGGAGTCGCACGTGCTTCACGCGCTCTCCGAGGGCATGCCGGCGGAGAGCTTCGGCCGCGTCTCCCACCTGCCCCGAGCCCAGCTCGTAGCGGTGGTGGACGGCATGCGCTCACGCGGCCTGGTCGGCGCCGACGGCTGGCTCACCTCCGCCGGCCGAAGGACCAAGGAACGGGTCGAATCGCTCACCGACGAACTCGCCGCCCCTGCGTACGACATTCTCGGGCCGGACGAACTCGACCAGCTCATCGACGACCTCGAGCCCCTCGCCACGGTCCTCATCGCCGCCGGTTCGCAGTAGAAAGCCGGCCAGTTGCGGAAGATCATCCGGTGAACGAACACCCGGCGGGAGCTCCTGAGCGTGATCTCCGGCCGTAAACGACGAAGGCGAGGCGGTTCTCGCGACAATGGATAGCGGTGCTGAAGGCAAGCTTGGCGGGTGTAAGTCTCCGACTCGTTTCGTCGATGGGCGGCGGATTCCTCGCTCTTCCGCTCCTGGCCCCACCATGCCGCCGGCAGTCCCGCTCCGCCGGCCTGAGTCACCCGTTCGTGATCCGGGTGAGCGGATTCGAACCGCCGATTTCCACGTTGCGAACGTGGCGCGAAGATTCGGGTCGCAGGCCTCTGACCCTATGAAGGAGCGCTTGGCCGCTCTCGCGTGAGGGCCTCGGTGATGGCAGGCCCTGGCGCCGAGTGAAGAAGAGGCCGACGTGGGCAAGCCCAAGGTCAGCGAGGAGCCGAACCCCCGGAGCTCCTCCCGTCGCCGGGAACCGAGTGTGCGGGCACACTCGGGGTCTCCCAACCCAACCCGTCAACGACGGAAGGAGACACCGGTGGAACAACAACGACAGTACGTGGGTATCGACCTGCACCGCCGCCGCAGCGTCATCGTGCGCATGGCCGCTGATGGCGCCGTGCTCGAGACGGTGCGCATCGAGAACGACGCGCTGGCCCTGGCCGCCGAGCTAGCCAAGGCCGGCCCGTCGCCGGAGGTGGCCATGGAGGCCACCCTGGGCTGGTACTGGGCCGCGGACGTGATCGGTGAGTGCGGGGCCCGGCTGCACCTGGCCCACCCGCTGGGGATCAAGGCTTTCGCCTACCAGCGGGTGAAGAAGGACGAGTCCGACGCCCGTATCCTCGCCGACCTCCTGCGCATGGGCCGACTGCCCGAGGCCTTCGAGCGTCGGCCGGACGCATTGCTCGAACGCTGCTTCGACCACGTCTTTCCCGATGCGGGCTGTCGGCACACCAGCCTCGATGAGCAATGACTTCATCCACTGTTTGCAGCCCTCGAGCTGGCCGCCGTCAGCGTTCGGGCCGAAGACGAGGTGACCGGCAGCTCGTAGCCGGTCACCTTGGCCGGAGCACACGCTCTCGTCGCTGCCCAGCACGTACAGGTCCGCGCCAGATGGCTCCACCTCAGCGGACCACGGGTTGCCGGCGTTGCCCGGCGCCACCACTACGTCGTGGCCGAACCGAGCCGCAGCCCACGCAAGCGCGTGCTCGCGCCCGCCTTCGCCGAGCACGCAGATCTTCACCGGTTCATGTCCAAACGAGGACGCTGACAAGGGTCCAGGAAGAACGGCACAATCACGATGATGGTGCCAGGAGGTATGGACCGCCAGCGTCGATCCTCCCGAGATCACCCCAGGCTGCATCCTCGCCTGTGCCCGCAGGAGTTCCCACCGGACACGTGTCGAGTCGGACCTTCTCTCGGCCGCCTCGCGCAGTAGGCGGGGATTGCTGCATCCGTCTCCGCCGGCTCGCCATGGACGCCATGTCTTGTCGCGACCGGACTCGCCCGCATTCCAACACGGCCTGTATACCTTGGGCATGCCAAAGCAGAAGCGGTCTTACGTCGTTGAGATCGAGGCCAAGTTGATCGTCCACGCTTTCGACGAGGACTCGGCCCGGAAGAAGGTAGAGAAGGCGTTCGCGAGCGGCCGGCCGCTCGGCGTCGACGTTGATGCGGGCGCCGCGGTGTGGACCTACGCGGTCGTACCACCGGAGAACACGTCCGCGAGCTGAGCTCGGAAGGGAACCCGGCGTCGCACGCCAACTCCAGATTGGTCACGCAGCCGGCGATAGAGGGCATCCCGTCGGGCTGGCCCTTGTGGTTATGGGCTACCGCGAACGGTCGTGGCGAGCGCCGCAAGCGATGTCTCGTGTCGCCCGCTTCGAACCCACGCTGGCTTCCCACGCCGACTCGGCCGACGCCTTCGAGCAGGCGACGACCGAGATGCTGTTCGGCGTCGTCCGCCTGCGCCACACGGGGAGCGGGTCGCGGCCCGTGCTCATCTTTGCGAGTCGCTCGGGGCTCTCGTCGCCATGGACCTGCCCTGTGGGCCCAAAAGGTGCACGGCAGAACTGGCGGCGACCGGCGAAACGGTGCGCTAGCCGGGGAGGGACCTTTCGGATGTCTGTCGCAAGCGCGACGGGCGCTGCCGCGCCGAGCTGGCCCGAGCTGGCCGGCGAAACCGACTATTGAGGCGAACCGTCATCGTTCGTCGCCGGCATCCGAAAGGGCGTCCCGCAGGAGGTCCCGCGAGCTCAAGCCCAGCTTCTGGTAGACGTGGCCCAGGTGGGTCTCGACCGTCCGCCGGGTGACGAAGAGGCTCTGGGCGATCTCGCGGTTTCCCATGCCGGCCGCAGCCAGGTCGGCAACTCGGCGCTCCTGGGCGGTGAGGGAGCGCACGCCAGCGAACGTGAGCTTGCGGGGCCGTGCGCCGGTGGCCCGCAGCTCATCCAGCGCCCGTGCGGCGAGCGGGACAGCGCCGCACCGGTGGGCGAGCTCCATGCCGGCCTGCAAGCGGCCGCGGGCCTCCGACCGGCTGTTCGCCCGCCGAAGGGCCGCCCCCAGCTCGATCAGTGCTCGTGCCCGGTCGAGCCGGCGTGGGCTCTGCTCCAGCAGCTCGACGGCACCGCGCAGGTGCCGGAGCCCCTCGTCGCAGCCAATGACGAGCCCGAGGACGGTAAGGGCGCTTCCCGTCTGCCCGGCGACGCCCCACCGCGTGGCGACGGCCAGCATCTCCTCGGCGAGCGTCCTGGCGGTTGCCAGATCGCCGAAGGCCATGAATGGCAGTGCGGGATGCAGGATCGAACTGGCACCGACGGGACTGAGGCCGCCGCGCAGCCGCTGGCGCTCCAGCCAGGTGTTGGTGTCGTCGACGGCCTCGGCGACACGGCCCTGCGCAAGCCGCAGCTTCGCCCGGCCGGCCAAAAAGTTGTTCCCGGTCGACGCCGGCGGCGGCGGACCGGTGGTCATCCCGACCTCGGCGAGCACATCCTCCGCTGCGTCCAGCCGGCCCTGCTCTACCAGCACCAACAGGAGCGACGAGGCGGCCAGCATGAGCATCAGGCGGTACTGCGGAGACGAGGCAGCGGCGTCAAAGGCCGTCTGGGCCGCCGCTTCGGCTGCAGCGAGGTCGCCCTGGAGCTGCTCGAGGCGGGCCACCGTCGACAGTGTCGCGGCGACGGCGAAGGGAGAGCCGCGCCGGCGAGCGTCGGCCGCGGCCTCCTCCAGCAACGGCCGCACCTCGTCGTGATGGTCACTGTCGCGCAGGGCGATGAACGGCCCGTAGAAGGCGAAGTGATCGCCGGTCGCCTCCTCCATGAGCCGCCCGTCGCCCAAGGCGATGCGCGCCCATGCCGCCACCTCTTCGGCGCTTCCCTGCCCGACGAAGGCCCGGTGGAACACGTTGGCCGCCAACGCCAGCCGCTCGCCCGGTGTGGAGCCGTGAAGATCCCGGCACGCCCGCTCGAGGCGGACGGCCACCGTCGCGGCCAGGGCGTCGCTGGCCTGGCTCAGCCCGAACAGCTGCGCTTCCAGCATCAGAGCGGTCTCGTGATCCGCCGTCTCTGCGATCGTCTGCTCGAGCACGGCCGTCGCCTCGTCGACCCGGGCCCCGCCGGCGAGGGCAGTGGCCAGCTCACCGGCGGCGGCGATCCGGAGGGCCGGGTCCGCCGTTGCCTCCTGCACCTGGCGGAGGTGGGCGACCGCCTCGCCGTCTCCCGCCAGGCGTTCGGCCCGGCCCAGCTCCAGCAGCACCTCGGCCCAGCGCTCGGCGGCAGGAGGCTCGGCGACGGCCCGGCGCAGCAGCGTGACCGCGGCGTCAGGGGCGCCCCGGGTCAACGCTCGGCCCGCGGCTGTGCGCAGCCGATCGAGGGCCCATGGATCGGCGGCCGGTTCGGCGGCCAGCAGGTGCACGGCGGCGCGGTCGGGGTCGCCGCCACCGGTGTCGAGCAATCGTGCGGCGAGGGCGTGGAGCCGGGCCCGCTTCCCCATGGGCAGGTCGTCGTAGACCGCCTGGCGCATGACGGGGTGGGCGAACCGAAGCGGGCGGTCGGCGGCCAGGATGTGAGCGGCCGCCAGCTCGTCGGCGACGGTCTGGGCCGCACCCAGCTCGAGCCCGACGAGGGCGGCGGCGTGGCGCAGCTCAGCATCCGCGTCGAGCGCGGCAACGGCCTGGGCGAGGGCGATGGCGGCGGCCGGCATGGCGCCGAGCCGGCTGAGCACGCTGCAGGCGATGGCGTCCGGCGCGAGACGGCGAACCCGGGCGGCGGCCGCCGCAACCGGTGCCACGCCGTCGGCGGCCAGGGCGCGAACCAGCTCCGAGAGAAGGAACGGGTTGCCACCCGTCACCTCTCGGCACGCTCGCCGGAACGACGGGTCAGCAGCGCAGCCGAGGAGCTGCTCGATGAGGGCACCGCTGGCGTCCTCGCTGAGCACCGCCGGCTCGACGACCTCGGCACCGGGGACGTCTCGCAGTGAGTTCAGGAGATCCTGGGCCGTGCCCGGCTCCGCCCACCGCATCCCGATGGCGACCAAGACGGGAAGCCCTTCGAGCCGGCGCCCGAGGTAGTTGAGGAACAGCAGGGTCGCGGGGTCGGCCCAATGGGCGTCATCAATGACCAGGAGGAGCGGGCCCTGCTCGGCCAGATTGGCGGTCAACCAGTAGAGCCCGTGGTTGGTGGCGAAGCGAGCGTCTTGGGTTGTCCCCGCGGCGCCGCCAGCATCGTTTCCGAGCGCCGGCCGGGCCAGCTGCGCCGCCCCGTCGAGCACCGAGGTCCCGTGGACGACCCGCTCGTAGAGCTGGCGGGTGACGCCGTAGGCGAAGTCACGTTCGAGCCTCGCCCCACGGGCCGTGAGGACAGAGAAGCCGGCCTGGGCGGCGTGGCGAGCGGCGGCGCCGAGAAGGGCCGTCTTGCCGATGCCGGGCTCGCCGGCGACCAGCACGACCTTTCCGTCACCGCCGGCGGCGGCCTCGATGAACCCGCACAGCCGAGCGATCTCGTCCTCCCGTTCGACGAGGCGCTCAGCCTGGATGCTCGGTGTCACCAGCGCGATTGTGGTCCTCCAGGGGGCGGACCGCTCGTGCGCCGGCTCCGCCGGGCCGGCGGGCCGCCTCGACGAGCGCAACGAGCTCGACAATGCCTTCGAACTCCTGCGTGACGTGATCGGGTTGCTCGACCCGGCCGGCGATCGGAGTCGAGTCCTGATCGAACTCGATCGTCATCCGCAAGAGCCGGGGCTTCTCAGTGCTCATGCCGCCATGGTGGGCGCCCGGCGTGGTCGCTCGCCTCCGTGAGCCACCCGGAGATTGCGACCAAACCTCCGTGAGGCTCACCGAGGCGAGCGGTGGTGCGGGCGGAGGAGTGTGTCGGCAGGACGACAGACGGGAGGCTGTAATGGGCACCAAGGTGGGACGAATGGGAACCGGATCGGCGACGTCGGACGACAGTCGCCAGCAGGAGTACCGGCGAGCCGAGTCGACGCTGTGGTCGTACTACGGCCTGGAGCCCCGTGAGCGCTTCGTCACCACCACGTCCCCCAGTGCGCGGCTGCGCATCCTGGAGGTGGGATCCGGAGATCCGGTGCTCTTCGTGCACGGGACCGGTGGCCTCGGCCCGTACTGGGGCGCTCTCGTTCGAGAGCTCGGGGACTTCCGTTGCATCCTGCTCGACCGGCCCGGCTGGGGCCTGAGCTCTCCGGTCGACTACGCCCAGCACGACTACGGCACGATGGCGGCCGGCCTGCTGAAGGACGTTCTCGACGGGCTCGGGATCGAGCGTGCCCACATCGTGGGCGCGTCGATCGGCGACGTGTGGGCGCTGCGGCTGGCCCAGCATCTCCCGACGCGAGTCGCGACCGTGGGGTTGCTAGGTGGCGGTCCGCTCCTGCAGGAGAAGGAGGTTCCCAAGATCATCCGGTTGATCCGGTCGCCGCTCGGATGGGTCATGGTCCGCCTCCCCGAGAAGCCCGGCCGGGCCCGGTCGATCATGAAGTCGATGGGTCACGGGCCCGCGCTGGACGACGGTCGCATCCCGGAGGAGTACATCGACTGGCACGTCGCCCTCAACAACCTCACCGACTCCATGCGCCACGAGCGCGACATGGTCCGGGCCATCGTCAACCGCCGGGGCTTTGAACCGACGCTGACCTTCGAACCCGACCAGCTGAGCTCCATCGGACGACCGATGACCATGGTGTTCGCGAAGGCGGACCCGAACGGCCCGGTGGAGCTCTGGGAGAAGTTCGCCGGGCTCCTACCTCAGGGCGAGCTTTCCGTCATGGAGGGTGGGCACATGCCGTGGCTCGACGATCCGTCCCGGGTGGCGACCGTACTGTCGCGGCTGTTCCAGAAGGCTTCGGCCTAGCGGTGACCCCGCTCGATGCCCAGCCTCTCGATGTCGGCCGAGCAGGCCTCGCTCACCCGCAGCCCGTTCAGTCCGAGGAGCACGGCCAGAGCGGCATGGGCATGGTCGGCGCGCTCGGCGGTGAACAGAAAGATGGCATGTGAAGGGACCCCCTCGGCACAAGGCGACACGATGAGGTCGCCGTATCAGGAGCTCGAGGAGGTCCCGAATGACGATCGTAGGTGGATTTGACGTGCACCGAGCACAGATCACGTTCGACTACTTGGACACCGGCACCGGTGAGGTCGGCACTGGCCAGATCCGCCCGGCAACCAGGGCCTATCGCTGACCAGCTATCGACACTCCGCAGACGACGTCGCGGCAACTGACAGAGGCCGGGTTGCGCGTGCTTGCGCGGGCGGATCGAGAGCCTGACCATCCTCACGAAACCACGCGGCAGGCCTTTCTCCTCGCGCCCCGCCCGCTCGGCATCTAATACGGACCCCCGACCAGCAGCCGGCGTTCAGTGCCGCCGCGCCAGGCTTGTGCGAATCGCGAATCTGGGCCATCTACCCGTCGTCAATGCCTCGCTCCCGTTTTAGCCTCTGAGCGCCCGGGGCAAGCTTTCCGAAACCTGATCCTCACAAGCGAATGCGGAGGTCCCCGATGGCGAGATCGATTCGGCGGTTGGTGGCGGCGAGCATCGTGGCCGCGTCGGTGCTCGTCGCGTCCGCCGGGATGGCTTCGGCCCAGACCGTCACTGTCACCTTCGGCCCTATCGAGATCATCCAGCGGGTCGGGCAACTCACGCTGACGATCGAGGAAGGGGAGATCATCCAGGAAGGGCGGGTCCTTCAGATCCTCGAGGGCCAAGAGCTCGTGTTCCCCCTTCCCCCCCAAATGGAGGTCCTCGAAGGGGAAATCATCTTCTTCCTGCCCCGCCAGAGCTTCACCTTCGACGCCGGCGTCCCGAGCGACGGTGGCACCGGCGGAGGCAACGGCGGAGGCGGAGGTGGCCCCGACTGCGGCCCGTTCGGCTGCGGCGGCTGATCTGCCGCCCGGCTCGAGCAGGCCCAGCTGCCGGCAGGCGCATCGGTTGCTCCACCGGCTCCGGTCGAAGCTACCCAGCCGCCGGGCCCTCATGGCCGGCATGGATCACAGACTCGCCTTAGGTTCGTGCGGCAAAGACTTGCGTGCAGCCGTCACAAGACCGGCGGCATGTGGCAGTAGGCCGCTCCCCCCGGGAGGTCCGCCGCCTGCCTTTCCCGGCCAGCCACGTGGCGTTGCACTGGGACGGGCACCCTGACGCAACCGTGAGAGCAGCCTTGAGCGCCGACGGGAAGACGTTCGGCGAGATGGCAGACGTTGAGCGAGACGACGTTGGCGAGCAGCGGCGCGACGGCCGCACCTACGGAGCGCTCCTGTCCGCCGAGGGTGCATCAGCTATTGCCCTCGACAGCGACCGGGTCGTCGGTCGCCTGTGCGTACTGGCCATGGCCGACGGCGAGCGGAAGGTGGAACGGCGGGTCGTTCCGGCGGGCAAGGCCGCTGGTAGCGCAGTCATGCAGCCGGATATAAAGGCACGGTCCCACTGGGGCGCCGATGAGTCGTTGCGCTTCACCAAGCAGGGCGCCGAGATTTGGCCCCCAGAGTTCCACAAGGCGCAGAAGCTTCTCGTCCACCACACCGCTACCAAAAACCGCGATCGGGATCCCAAGGCCACCATTCGCTCCATGTACCGGTACCACGCAGTGACCCAAGGGTGGGGCGACATCGGGTACAACTACCTGATCGACGAGGCAGGGGTGATCTACAAGGGCCGCCACTCGCATGCGCCCGGATCGACGACTGACACCATCACCGGGGACTACCACGACGGGACCGCACTGAAGGTGGTGAGGGCGGGACATGCGTACGGGTTCAACGTCGGCACTGTCGGTGTGGCGCTTCTGGGGACGCTCAGCAAGCAGGCGCCCACGACGAACGCCAGGACCTCGCTCGAGAAGTTCCTCGCCTGGGAGTCGAGCGTGCGCGGCCTCTCGGCGGAGGGCTCGTCTACCTATACCAACGAGGTAGACCTCAGCTACGTCAAGGAGAACCTGCCGAACATCGCCGGGCATCGCGACGTCAACGCCACCGACTGCCCCGGCGGGGTCTTCTATGATCAGCTGCCCACCATCCACAGAAACGTCGCCGCCCAGGTCGGCCGCGGCAGGAGGCTGACCGGGACCGGCTTAGGTGCGCGGAAGCCTCCGTTGTTCACTTGCCGTGGCCGCCGGGGTGGCGTCCCGCATCTTGTAGCTGTCGAGGCTGATCTCGGCATGCCCAGGGGCCGGCGCGCGGGGGCAGGGGTACGGCAGAAATCTCTCGTTCTTATGGGCGACTCTCGCGGCACCGTCGGCACCCCGACTGGGCGAATTGGAGGGGCGCATACTTGCAGACGGCCGGCGCGAGACGATGGGGTGCATGGCGCCCGTGAGCAACGTGACGGCCTCCGTGCTGCTCATGATCGGCTACCCGCTGGCGTTGGTCGTGCTCGCCCGGTTGAGGCCAGTGCTCGCTGAAAGGCGCGTTTGGTGGTTCGTGGTCCTAGAAGCAGCCACCGCAAGTGTCACGGTCGGCTGGTTGCTGCACGGACGGCGCGTCCCGGCGGCGCTCAACGGCGCAGCCCTTCTCGGCTTCGCCATTGCCTGGTTGATCACTGGGCAGCGCCCGGGGCCCCACGCCAGGAAAGCCCGTTAACCGACCGTGCGGAGGGCCGCCGATTCGAGGCAGCCGTGAGAATCGCTAAAGAGCCCATTGCGCGCCTTGGACTCCATGGCGAGGTCCCGATCGCGATCCTCGTCGAGCGCGTGCTCGACACGAGGTTGGTGGAAGAAGGGCTCGGTGGCGTGATGATCTTTGAGAGGGCCGTGGAGGTGCCATGGCTGAAGGACTACGACGCCATCAAGGGAGAAGGACCGACGAGTTGGGCAAGGCGCTTCGACGTCACGAACTGGGGCTTATATCCGCCCACGAGGCGGGCCGGCGCATCGGAGGCGCCGTCGTCGCCTTCAAGACGCCCGATGTCAGGATGCTCGAAGGGCGCAGCGATCTCGCCGTCCTGTGGGACATTCGCGTGCGTCCAGAGGCCGGCTCGGCGGGCATCGGGTCACTGCTGTTCTGCGCCGTCGAGGCATGGGCTCGTGATCGGAGCTGCCGCACGCTGAAGGCCGAGACGCAGAACACGAACATGCCGGCCTGCCGTTTCTACCGGCGAATGGGCTGCACGCTGGGCGCGATCGATCGGTTCGCCCACGCCGACCTCCCGGACGAGGTCCAGCTCATGTGGTTCAAGGAGCTCTGATTGGAGGCCCCGCTTCCGGCGTCGGGGGGCGGTTGGGCACCTCCGCCTCGCCGTCATTAGGGGATGCGAGAGTAGGAGATGCGCAAGTAACGTCCGCTGGCTCCTTCGTGGTCCCTCGGCTCGTGCATGCCGGCCACAAGCTGGAAAGGAGATCGAAAACCGACGCGAAAAGGCCGGTACGACGGGGTAGACCCGTCGTACCGGCCAGTACTGCGACCGCTTCGACTACGCCTTGGGGGCGTCAGCCTGAGCGGCGGTCAGGGTGACGACACCCAGCGGGATGCCCTCCTTGAATGCGGTGACGTTGAAGGTGGAGTTCAGGGCGGTGGCGCCGGTGGCGGTGAGCTTGGCCACGGTGCCCTGCAGGACCACGTCGGAGCCCGACATCGAGACGGCGACGTTGGTGCCGTCAAGGGACAGCAGGGGGATGCCGGACTTGCCGCCGGCGGTCGCGGTCAGGATAGACGTCCCCGGGTCGACCACGAAGTCGGTGACCTCGATGGACTGGCTGCCCTTGCTGAACTTCAGGCCGCTGCCCTGGTGGATGACGTTGCCGACGATGTAGCCGGGCTTGAAGCTCTTGTCGGAGTGGATGGCGGCGTAGCCACCGGTGATCGGGAAGGAGACCGTGCCGGTGCCGGCGTCGAACTTGCCCGAGCCGGTGGGGGCCACGGCCACGCCGAGGGACTTGAGCGCGTCGGCGGTACCGGCGTCGAGCTTGACTGCCGTCTGCTTGCCCCCAAGGCGGGTGAGCTCGGCCGTCTTGTCGGTGGCGGGGTCATAGGTGGTCGCTGTGCCCTTGGCCACCAGGCGAACGACGCCGAGGGGCGTCCCGGCCTTGATCGCCTGGGTCTTGAAGGCACCGTTGAGAGCGGTGGCGGCGGTGTCGGTCAGCTTGGCGACGGTGCCGAACAGGACGACGTTGCCGTTCTCCATGGTCACCTTGACGTTGGTGCCGTCGAGGGAGAGCAGGGGGATGCCCGGCGTGTCACCGACGTTGCCGTAAAGCATCGAGTTGCCGGGGTCCACGACGAAGTCGGAGAGCTCGACCTTGGTGGCGCCGGCGGACAGGCTGAAGCCGCTGCCCTCGTGGTTGATGGAACCCTGGATGTAGCCGGGCTTCACCGCAGGGTTGCTGTGGATCTCTGCGTATCCCGAGGTAATCGGAAAGGTGATCGTCGAAGTGGAGGCCTCGAAGGCGGCGTTGCCCGACGGGGCAATGGCGACGCCGAGACCCTTAAGAGCGCCGGCGGTGCCTGCGTCGAGGATGACCGATGTACCCACGCCGGTGAGGCTGGGGATAGCGGTCACCTTGTCGGCAGCCTGTGCCTGCTCCTGGGAACTGCCCGCGCCCTGGGACGTCGACGCAGTGCCGTTGTCGTCGCTGCCGCAGGCCGCCCCCGTGAGGGCGAGTACTCCGACAAGCGCGGTGAGCGAAGCCCTTCTTTTCATATTCATCGTTTCTCTCTTTCGTTGTGCCTGTCCGGCGAAGGTCGATCCGCTGTCCTGAGGCTTTTGGTTGCCCGTTCTACGGATCACCGCACCCGGGCGTATGACGTAGGGTCACCTGACCGCATGGGGCGGTGTCTTGGAACTCAGACGGTCTGATGCGACACGCCGCAGGTGAGCTACCGCCGGAGCGTATTGAAGGCGAGCAGGGCCAGCCACGCCGGCTGGGACCCGCTACACATCCCTTGCCCTGTCCTCCGGTGTCCGCCTCCCGATGATCCACCGCGCCACGCAGGTACGTAGACGAGATAGAGAGAGGGGGCAGACGGGCTGTGATGAGGCGAACGAACTCTGTTGACGCCATCAACGTCACCAGTTGAGGTAACGGCACCCACATCGCCCAGCGTTTCCGGCGGCGCCCCTCCCTCGGTCACGACGGCCAGATAGGTCGACCTTTCGAAGCGGTCACCACGTGCTTCTCGCGCCGGGTGACCACTTCGCAGCGGTCCCGTGGCGGCGGAGCGCTTCTCTCTCGCACCGCCGCCACGGAATCTCCTGGCCATCACTTCGCAAGAGACGAGTGGGACCTCTCCTGTCGAGAGTGGACATCCGACCTGACAGCAGGGCGTGCCTTGGAGCCGCTGTTACGGGCGCCGCCACGTCTGGACACGACCGTTGAATGGGACGGCCTTTGGCGATTGCCGACGCTTGGCGATCGGCGGAGGCTTGGAGTCGGGCGTCGCTCCACCGCTTAACTTGCGTGAGTGGCACATACGTAGCATCGTCGTGCCATGACAAGGGTTCGGGTAAGTACAACCGTCGATGGCGAGCTCTTGGCGGAGGCCCGAAGCCGACGCCACGGCGCCAGCGACGCGGTGCTGCTCGACGAGGCGCTCCGAGCGCTGCTTGCCCGATATCGAGCCGCTGAGATCGACGCGGCCTACGCAGTCTACGAGGAGCACCCGCTCGACGAGCCCGACGAGTGGGGTGACCTCCGGTCGTTCCGCGAAGCAGCCGCCGCGTCGTGACGCCTCTGCCGAGGCGAGGTGACGTGTGGTGGTCAGAGCTCGCGGACATCGGTCGCCGTCCGGTCGTGGTGCTTTCGCGTGACGCCGCCATCCCGCGGCTGCGCCGCACTCTTGTAGCGCCGTGCACGACGAACATCCGAGGGCTCCAGAGCGAAGTGGTGCTCGAGCCCGGCGACGATCCCGTCCCGAAGCGCAGCGCAGTGAACCTCGATTCGGTCGAGAGCGTCTCGGTGGTAGTGCTCGTCGAGCGGTTAGGCGCGCTCAGCGACGACCGGATGCGCGATGTTTGCGCTGCTCTGGCCGTCGCTGTCGACTGCGGAGGATGAGCTGAGGACGGCCGAGGCCGCGCTCCTGCGCGTGCTCCGGTGCCGGCGTTTCGGGGCACCGGTCGAAGGTTGTCGGGAGCGGAGAGCGCGGTCGCTGACGAGTACGGGCCAACGGCGACGAGACTCACCACCAGAGCGGCGACTTCACCGGCGCTGAACCTGATCGCCACTGGTGGACCTCCCATCTCGAGCAGGTAGCCGCCTCCATGGCCCCGCTGGACGCAGATCGGGACGCCCGCGTCCACCAGCTCCGCCAGGTCTCGCTCGATGGTACGAACGCTGACTCCAAGCCGCCCGGCCAATGAAGACCCGCTGATCCTCCTCGGGGCTGTGGCCCGGAGTTCTTCGATCAGACAGTGCCGGCGCTCCACCTGGAGGATGACCAGGAAGGCGCTGCGTGCGGCACGCCGAAAGGCAATGCGTCGAGAAGTCCAGAAGCCCGACACCGCCTTGTCGGGCTTCGTCCGTACAGTGAAGTCATGCCGAGTGCCTGGCAGACGATGCTCGGCCACCAACTTGAGCACGCGGAGCTCCCGTTGACGCGACATCGCCTCCTCCTTGCTCACCTCGACTACGCCTGGGACCGCGCTCGACCGCGCATGAACGGTCTCACCAACGACGAGTACTTCTGGGAGCCCGTCCCCCGCTGTTCGACGGTCCGCGCCCAGCCGGATGGATCCTTCATGCCCGACTGGGCATCCCCGGAGCGTCCCCGGCCCCGTTTACCACGATCGCTTGGCGGATGGCCCATATCGGCTTCTTAACATGCGCGCCAATCACCGTTTCGGCGGCCGTTCCCTGACGCCCATGAACGCCGTATGGCCAGGATCGGCCGACGACGCCATTCCATGCTCGATGACGGCTACCGCGCATATAGAGAGGGTGTCGCCGGCCTCACGGACGCCGACCTCGACGTCCCACCTGAAGGTCCGGCCGGCCACATCGACACGCGCTTCCCAATTGCGATGAACATCCAGCACATCACTCTCGAACTGATCCACCACAGGGCGGAGGTCAGCCTCCTCCGAGACCTGTACCGCAGCAACGGACCGGACCGCCGGGAAGACCGACAGCTCGGCTGAGGCTGCGTGATGATGCCCCTCGGCCGGCGTACGGGGACACGCGTCGCCCTCGCAGCGTCCGCGATTATGGGACGGATGAGGTGGCCGGAGCCGACCGTCCAAGCCAACCGGAAGCGGCTTATCTACACGTTGCGCCGGGGTCGGTCGCTCGTTTGGCCCCGCGTTATGGGCGTGGTCCACGCCGAACGTCTATTCGAATACTGCACTGCCAGACGTATTCTGGGACTTCGGAAATGAGGGGGTCTGAGCAGCCCCTGGCTCGCCCAACAAGGACAGGAGTGGCTCGTTCGCCATCGACTTCGCCACCTTGGATCTCTCGGGCCCCTACCGGGTGGTGTTCGACACGATGCTGCCCGACGCCGTCCAGGTGGCCGGCCCGTTCCATCTGGTCAAGCTGGCCAACACCGCCCTCGACGACTGCCGGCGACGCGTGCACGACGACACCCTGGGCCACCGCGGCCGCAAGCACGACCCGCTCTACCGGTGCCGGCGCCTGTTCACCAAGGCCGACGAGCGGCTCGACGACAACGGCAGGACCAAGCTGATGGGACTGCTGCGAGCCGCCGATCCCCTAGGGGAGGTGATCACGGCGTGGCACGCCAAGGAAGCGGTGAGGGCGCTCTACGACCACACCGATCCGGCGCTTGCCCTCGACTGGGTCACCCGCCTGGGCCACGACCTCCAGGACGCCGACTGCCCGCCCGAGATCCGCCGGCTGGGCCGGACGCTGATCCGCTGGCACCGACAGATCGCCGCTTGGCTCGAGGCCCACGTGAGCAACGGGCCAACCGAGGCCGCCAACAACCTCATCAAGCGGATCAAGCGCGTGGCGTTCGGCTTCTCCCGGTTCCCCGACTACCGAATCCGCACCCTGCTCTACGCGCGATGGCCGGACTGGGACCTACTCGCCACCATCACACCCCGCTGAAATCCGAAGAGGCCCGTTGTTACGGTCCGCTCGCCGTCGGGTGACAATCCCGCACCAGGCAGCCGATCTGCCTGTTAATCGCTGGGGAACTCCCCCTAGGGTGATTGGTACGTCGCTTCGGATGGAGGCGATCCACCGGCCGAACCCCCTGGTGGTGATGTCGCCCGGCGTCGCGCCGCACTCGCAGCCAGGCCAGCCACGCCGCGACGGCTCGGTAGTGCCCTTGGGGCAGAAGAGAGGACAAACCCTTGACAGCCACAACCCGACCACGGATTCGACCCATAGTGGTATTTACCCTGGCGACGCTTATGGCGGTCGTCACGCCGTTGGGGGGTCTCGTCCCCGCACGAGCGTCCACCAGCGCCGTCTGGGTGAGCAACATCTCAGTGCCCGACTACTCACGGGCGGGTTGGAGCAGAGCGCCGTACGGGCTTCCCCACGTCCTGTTTGCCGGGAAGTTCACGACCGGCCCGGCCAACTACCGACTCGATGGTGCCACGGCTCGCCTATGGAACCACGGGCCCTATGGCCTTGCGACCTATGAGGCGAGGATCTATGCCGACGGCGGCAGCGTCCCGGGCGCGCTTCTCATGACCTTCGACAACAGCCCCACCAATCCGGGAGGGTCGCAATCGGTCGACTTCGTCACCGGCTCCGGGATGGAACTGGCGGCATCGACGTCTTACTGGCTTGCCGTGCGCAACACGACCGGCTCGTCCATCGGTTGGTCGACGACCAACAGGAACGACGAGACCTCGCCAGGTGGATGGACGATTGCCGACGACGAGATGGCGCGGACGACGAACGCCGCCGCCAGTTGGACCAACATCTCGTGCTGCCGGCCTTATCAGAGCCAGGTACCGAGGTTCTCCATCACCGCCTCGCTGGCTGATGCGACCCCGCCGGTCGTGATCACTCCGGAGGATGTCGTGGTCGAAGCGACCGGACCAGACGGCGCGGATGTGGTCTATTCGGGCGAGAGCGCTACCGATGAGACCGACGGTCCCGTGCCCGTTGTGTGCAGTCCTGCGTCGGGCACCACCTTCCCCATCGGGACGACCGATGTGTTGTGCTCGGCGACCGACGCCGCCGGCAACGTGGGGGGCGCGACATTCGCGGTGACCGTTCAGGACAAGACCCCGCCCGAGGTGGCCTGCCAAGCGACACCGTCCATGCTCTGGCCTCCGAACCACAAGATGAAGGACGCGGAGGCAGTGGTCACGGTCAGCGACGGAGGATCGGGTCCCGCCGGCTTCACCCTGGCCAGCGTCGAGAGCAACGAACCCGACAATGGTGCCGATGACGGCGACACAACGGGCGACATCGAGGGCTGGACCTTCGGCGCCGACGACCTCGACGGCAGCCTTCGTGCCGAGCGGAGCGGAACCGGCACGGGGCGGGTCTACACCCTGACCTACACGGGCGCGGACGTGGCCGGCAACACGGCGATGTGCTCGACCACGGTGGCGGTCCCGCTGTCCGCCGGATGACCGAGGAGGAGGAGACGATCTGCCGGGGTGAACCGGCCTGGGTATCACTGAGGCTCCTAACCTTGGAAACGAGGATGGAGCATGGCAAACACAGGAGCACGACGGAGCCCGCAGAAGTACCCCGACAAGTTGCGAGAGCGGGCGGTCCGGATGGTCGCGGAGGTCCGACGTGAGACGGGCGAGAGCCATGGGGTGATCGGCCGCGTTGCCCGGGAACTGGGCATCGGGACCGAGTCGTTGCGGACCTGGGTCAACCGGGCCGAGGTCGACTCCGGCCGCCGGCCGGGCACGTCGAGCGCGGACGCCCAGCGCATCGCCTAGCTGGAGCGGGAGAATGGCGAGCTGCGACGGGCCAACGACATCCTCAAGGCGGCGTCGGTTTTCTTCGCGACCGAGCTCGACGGTCGACCGAGGAGGTAGTTGCCTTCATCGACGCCCACCGGAGCCGAGACTCCGGTGGGCTGCGATGGGGGGTCGAGCCGATCTGCAGCGCGCTGGAGATCGCCCCTTCCACCTACTGGACGGCCAAGGTCCGCCCGCCGTCGGCCCGGGCCATCTCCGACGCCGTGCTGGCGCCGCTGCTGCTGGCGCTGTTCGTGGCCAACTACTCCGTCTACGGGCGCCGCAAGCTGACCAAGGCGGCGCGGCGGGCGGGCCTCGACGTCGGCCGGGACCAGGTCGCCCGGCTGATGCGCCGCCCGGGCATCCGCGGCGCCACCCGGGCCCGCAAGCGCTTCACCACCCGAGCCGATCCGGCCGCGGTGCGGGCCCCGGACCTGGTGGAGCGGGACTTCACCGCCACCCGGCCCGACGAGCAGCTGGGTCGCCGACTTCACCATACTGCTCGACGTGGTCGGGGATCGTCTACGTCGCCTTCGTCGTCGACGTGTTCTCCCGGCGCATCGTGGGCTGGAAGGCGGCCCGCACGCATGCACGCGCGCCTGGTGGTCGACGCGCTGAACATGGCGGCCTGGACCCGACGGGGCGACGACCTCGACGGCGCTGATCTGCCACAGCGATGCGGGCAGTACACCTCCATCGCCTACTCCCGGTCCCGGGACGTCAACATCGGATTGACCGCCAGTACCGTGTAGCCGGCGGCCACCAGGGCGCCGACGAAGAGGCCCCGGTCGGTCTCGGTGGCGATCACCACCTCCGCCGGGTCCCCGGCGAAGGTGGCCACCAGCGCGTGGAATCGGGCGACGCCCCCCTTCGGGCGGCCGCGTCTTGGCCAGCCG
>CAVYKB010000014.1:0-147906 GCA_963768975.1 uncultured Acidimicrobiia bacterium
CCACACCCGTGCCACACCCAGCGGAAAACAGCGCGCTTCAGGGGTCAACAGCGGGCAGCAGCGGTCAAACACGAAATAGCCTCGGACCTGCGGTTATGCCGGAGTTACGGGGTGGAGGTGAGCGGATTCGAACCGCCGACTTCCACGTTGCGAACGTGGCGCTCTGCCAGCTGAGCTACACCCCCGGGTACACCCAGGTTAGTCGAGGCGGGTGGCGGCCTCGTTGAGTGCGGTCTGGAGGCGGGACTGGAGCAGGGTGGTGGTGAGATCGCCCCGGGTGCGCTCGAGCACGGCCCGGAGGGCGTCGGTGGTGCGGCGCAGTCCGCCGCTGACCGCGTCGGGGTAGTCCATGGTGACGAGCAGGCCGTAGGCCTCGTCCATGGTGGCCAGCAGCGCCTCTCCCCGGGACAGGTCGCCCTCCCGGAGGCGGTCGAGCAGGTGGCGGCGCAGCTCGCTGGCCGCCTCGGCCAGGCCGTTGAGCCAGGCCGCCGCCGGCACGTGGAGGTCGCCGGCGGACGGGAGCGGGCCATTGGCCACCAGGGCGGCGGTCAGCCGGGCCTCGGCGTACTCCTTGGCCGCGTCGTGCAGGGGGCCACTGCCCACGAGCGACGGGAACGGCGCCAGGGCCTCCTGGGCCACCCGAAGGGCCTCGCCGGCCTCGTCGGCCAGGCGGCGGGCTTCGTCGGGGCGGAGGAGGTGAACGGCGCGGATTGAGCTGCCACAGGCCCGGATCGTGCGCCGGCAGGCCGCCAGTGCGACCTCGCGGGCGCCGTTGGCGGCGTCGAGCTCCAGGCGCACGATCTGGCCGAGGTTGGCCAGGTCGCTGCCGGTTTCGACGGGGGAGCCCTTAGTTCGCCGACCGGCGCAGGAGCGCCGGCTCGGCACGCAGCAAGGTCGGGTCGAGCCGGTGCGCCTGGGGCAGGAAGCGGACCTTCATGTCGCGCTCGGCGGCCACGTTGCGCTGGTGGACGAGGAGGGCGACGTAAGCGACGAGCAGCACGTCGGCCGCCACGTGCGCGACCAGCATGACGCTCATCGACAGAAGCAGACCCAGGGCCAGGGTGGCGACCGAGGCGACCAGCAGGGCGGATAGCACGTCGCGCCGGCGGCGGATGGTGCGGCTGCGGGCTGCGGAGGCGGCCGGCGAGGCGGCGTAGACCGGCCGAGGCGTGGCCCGGTAGCCGGCGACGGGGGCGCTCCGGATCGGCCCGTGCACGGGCACGAGCGCGGCCTGGGAGGCGTGGGAGCGGTACCAGTGGTCCCCGCCGGCAGCCCGGCCCGCATGGGGCCCGGTGCGGCGCAGCACGGTCAGCTGTCGCTTGAAGTTGTGGATCGAGTCGCCCGGTCGACCCTCCGCCCGAGCACGGACGAACGGCGGAATAAGAACTACGGCCCAGACTCCAACGAGGACCAGAAGAACCAACGTCACGCTCCTCAGACCTTCCTTTACCTCGATGGACGGTACTGCGCCACAAGCCGCGAAACGCGGATGGGGGGAGCCGGCGCCCCCTCTTCCTACCAGCCGAGGCAGGGAGAGGCAAGCGGCGAACCGTCCGCGGACGGCCCCAAAACGTGCTAGTCGGCGAGCGCCCGGCGGTAGATCCCGGACCGCCCGCCGGTCTTCTCCCAGAGCACCAGCTCGGTGATCATGATGGAGCGGTCGACCGACTTGCACATGTCGTAGATGGTCAGGGCGGCGATGGCGCAGGCGGTCATCGCCTCCATCTCGACGCCGGTCCGGTCGATGGTCTCGACCTGGGCCTCGACCTCCACGTTGTCGTCGCCGATCGTGAAGTTGACGAAGATCGAGCCGACCAGCAGAGGGTGGCACAGGGGTATCAGGTTCGGGGTCTGCTTGGCCGCCTGGATGCCCGCGACCCGGGCCACGGCCAGCACGTCGCCCTTGGTCAGGGAGTTGCTGGCGACCATCGAGGTGGTCTCCGGCTTCATCATGACCTTGCAGCGGGCCAGTGCTCGGCGGTGGGTGGCCTCTTTGGGGGTGACGTCGACCATGCGGGCTCGGCCGAGGGGGTCGATATGGGTGAGTCCGCGGTCGCTCATAGGCGGCCAGTCTAGAGGGACGCCCTCTCAACCACCGATCTGACTCATGCTGCGGTCGGGGCGGATGAAGTTGACCTGCCCTATGGAGTGCCCGGCCCACTTCATACCCACGTCGGCGGCGACGGCCGCGGCCACGTCGTCGTCGGAGCCGCCTGCGCGCAGGATGGCCCGGAGGTCGGTCTCCTTGACCGCGAACAGGCAGTTTCGGAACATGCCCTCGGCGGTGAGGCGGACGCGGTCGCAGCTGCCACAGAACGACCGGGTCACGCTGGCGATCACGCCGATCTCGCCCCGCCCGTCGACGTAGCGGAAGCGCTCGGCCGGCGCCGAACCCCGCACCGCAACCGGCTCCAGGGGATGGACGGCGGAAATGGCGGCCACGACTTCGGCCCCCGGCACCACCGTGCCTGGCGTCCACCCCTCGTCGGCGTCGAGGGGCATGAACTCGATGAAGCGCATCGTCACCCCCCGCTCGCGCCCGAATGCCGCAAAGTCGACTATCTCGTCGTCGTTCACTCCCCGGATCAGCACGCAGTTGACCTTGACGGGGGAGAACCCGGCTTCGATCGCGGCGTCGATCCCGTCGAGCACCTGGTCGAGGATGTGGCGGCGGGTGATGGCGAAGAAAGTCTCGGGCCGGAGTGAGTCGAGGGAGATGTTGATGCGGCGGAGGCCGGCGGCCCGCAGGTCGCCGGCGAGGAGGGGCAGGGCGGCCCCGTTCGTCGTGAGGGACAGGTCGGTCCCCAATGCGGCCAGCTTCTCGACGAGGACCGGCAGGTGCGCCCGCACGGTGGGCTCGCCGCCGGTGATCCGGATGCCGGTGAAGCCGAAGCGCTCGACGCACACCCGGGCCACCCGCTCGATCTCCTCATAGGTGAGCAGGTCGGAGCGGGCGAGCCACGCCAGCCCCTCGGCCGGCATGCAGTAGCGGCACCGCAGGTTGCAGCGGTCGGTGACGGAGACGCGCAGGTCACGCACGGTGCGCCCGTGGGGGTCGACCAACTCCATACGCCCAACCTAGGTGAGAAGCATCACCTTCACGATCGCACCGGCGTCCACGCCCTCGCCGTCGGGGAGGATGGCCAGGGCGTTGGCCAGCGCCATGGCTCGGAGCAGGTGGGAGCCCTGACCGCCTGAGGAGCGGACGTGCAGCCGGCCATCGCCGTCGGTGGTGGCCACCACCCGGACCAGGTGGAGCTTCCCGTCGGGGTGCCGGCGCAGCGGCTCGTCGGCCACCGCCGGCAGCTCGGGGCGGTACAGGTCCCGGTGGCCGGTCATCTGCCGCAGTGCCGGCCGGGCGAACAGCTCGAAGGACACCATGGCCGAGACGGGGTTGCCCGGCAGCCCGAACACCGGAATGGCTCCCACGGTGCCGAAGGCCAGTGGCTTGGCCGGCCTGACCGCCACCTGCCACCAGTACATGTCGCCCAGGCGGTCGAGGACGACCTTCACGAGGTCGAAGTCGCCGACGCTCACGCCGCCGGAGGTGAGGATCGCGTCACAGTCGGCCACGCCTCGCTCCACGGCGGCGCTGATGGCGGCCTCGTCGTCGGGCGCCGAGCCGAGGTCGACGGGGGTCCAGCCGGCCTGGGCGACGAGGGCGAGGAGCATGGGCCGGTTGCTGTCGCGGATCTGTCCGGGTCGGAGGCCGCCGGGGGCCGAGGTCAGCTCGTCGCCGGTCGACAGGACCCCGACGCGCGCCCGGGGCACGACGTCGACCGTGGTCGCCCCCACGCTGGCCAGGACGCCGAGGTGGCCGGGGCCCAGCTCGGTCATGGGCTCAAACAGCACCTGGCCGGCTCGGAGATCCTCGCCGGGCCGGCGGACGTGATCGCCGGGCGACGCCGCCTCGACGGTCACCCGGCCGGCGCCGGCAGGCGACGTGCGCTCGACCATCACGATGGCGTCGGCGCCGGCGGGCACCACTGCGCCGGTCATGATGCGCACCGCTTGGCCCGGCCCGACCGCCACGGCCGGCGCGGCGCCGGCGGCCGCCGTCCCCACGACCTCCAAGGTGCCCGGGGTGTTCTCGGCCCGGACCGCGAAGCCGTCCATGGCCGAGTTGGCGAAGGAGGGGACGTCGTGGCCGGCGACCACCGTGCCGGCCGTCACGCAGCCGAGGGCGTCGACCAGGGGAAGCGATCGGGCTGGCAGGGCCGGGCACGCAGCCAGGATGACCTTGCGGGCCTGTTCGATCGGGATCAGATGAGCTTCTTGCGCTGCACGAGGTCGGCCAGGAACAGCCGGAACTTCGGCCCGAGGTCCTCCCGGTCGCAGGCCAGCTCCACCGTGGCCCGCAGGTAGTCGAGCTTGTCGCCGATGTCGTAGCGGCCGTCCTCGAAGACGTAGCCGTAGATCGTCTGCTGCTGGAGCAGGATGGCGATGGCGTCGGTGAGCTGGATCTCGCCGTTGGCCCCCGGCTTCACCTGCTCGAGGCAGTCGAAGATCTCCGGGGTGAAGACGTACCGGCCCATGACGGCCAGGTTGGACGGAGCTTCCTCCGGCTTGGGCTTCTCGACCACGTCGACGATGCGGACGAGCGTGTCGTCGACCGCCTCGGGAACTGCGCAGCCGTAGGAGCTGATCTCGCTGCGGGGGAACTCCTTGAGGGCGATCACCGACCGGCCGTAGCGCTCGTGGAGGGCGACCATGTCGGCGAGGACCGTCGAGCGCCCGGTCATGATGTCGTCGCCGAGCATGACCGCGAACGGCTCGTCGCCCACGTGCTGGCGGGCCACCGCCACCGCGTGACCCAGGCCTCGGGGCTCGCCCTGGCGGACGTAGTGGATGTCGGCCATCTCGGCGATGGCCTTCATCTCCTTAGCCATGTCGGACCGCCCCGCCTTCTCGAGGTAGTGCTCGAGCTCGAAGGAGCGGTCGAAGTGGTCCTCCAGGGAGCGCTTCCCGCGGCCGGTGATGATCAGGATGTCGCGCAGGCCGGCTTGGACGGCTTCCTCCACCACGTGCTGGATGGCCGGCTTGTCGACCAGCGGCAGCATTTCCTTCGGCTGAGCCTTGGTGGCCGGAAGGAAGCGGGTGCCGAGACCGGCGGCGGGGATCACGACCTTGCGGATTTGTTTCATCGTGGCTCTCCCTCCTCGTGCGCGGCGCCGGCGTGCTCCACCCGGTTCCGCCCCCGGGCTTTGGCCTGGTACATCGCCGCGTCGGCGGCGTTGACCAGATCTTTGCCCGATGCGCCGTGCTCCGGGTACGCGGCCACACCGACCGAGATGGTGATGTCGAGTGGCCCCTGGTCGATCCGGAAGGGGGCGGTGCCGACCGCGGATCTGATCTTCTCGGCCAGCAGAAGGGCTCCGTCGAGGCCGGTCTTGGGCAGGAGGAGGGTGAACTCGTCGCCGCCCCAGCGGGCCACGAGGTCGACCTCGCGCACCGCCTCGGTCAGGCGCCGGGCCAGCTCGATAAGGACGGTGTCGCCGGCCTGGTGGCCCCACCGGTCGTTCACCGCCTTCATCTGGTCCAGCTCGACGAAGACCACGGCGAAGGGCTCGGAGAAGCGCAGGGCCCGGGACAGCTCCGACTCCAGCCGCAGGTCGAAGTTGCGGCGGTTCCAGAGCCCCGTCATGCCGTCGGTGAGCGACAGCCGGACCGCTTCTTCGTACAGGAAACTGTTTTCGATGGCGGTCTCGGCCTGGCGGACGAGGATTTCCAGGGAGTGGACGTCCTCCTCCTCGAACGGCGCGTCCCGGCCGTAGTAGCCGAGGACGCCGAAGGGATGGCCACCGGAGCGCACGGGGATGGCCATGGCGCCGGCGCCGGCATCGGGCTCCATCGCGGAGGGCCGCACGTCGTCGCCGGCCGGCCAGAGCACGGCCCCGCCGGCCCGGGATGCGGCGCCGGCGATGCCGGCGCCTCCGGGAAGCTCGCCGAGGGGCGCACCGGCGGCGGCGCCCAGCTGCTCCATGGGGCGGAGGCGCTCGCTGCCGGCGACGGTGACGAAGAGCACCGACGCCGGTGCGCCGAGGTAGGTCGTCGTCGTCTCCAGGAGCGCAGTCACCATCACCTGGCGGTCCCTCGTGGAGGCCAGGACGTCGCCGAGACGGACCAGCGCGTGGCGGAAGTCACGTAGCCGGGCCCGAGGATCCTCCACACTTCCAATGCTACGGCCTGCGGTACGCTGGAAACCGACCGGTGCCTGTGCGAACCCGCCGGACCGGGCCCCGGGAGAGGTGAATGCCGAAGTACGAGTACGCCTGTAAGAGCTGTGGCGAGCGCCTCGAAGTCATGCAGTCGTTCAGTGACGACCCGCTCACCGAGTGCCCGGCGTGCGGCGGCCCGCTGCGCAAGGTCTTCAGCGTCCCGGCCATCACCTTCAAGGGGACGGGCTTCTACAAGACCGACAACCGCACCGGGCGGCCCAAGGAGAAGAAAGAGTCGTCCGACGCCAAGGCGCCGGCGTCGACCGACGGCGGTTCTTCCGAGCCGAAGACGACTGAGCCGGCGCCGGCCTCGTCCGCCGGCTCCACGCCGGCTCCCAAGGCCACCGAAGCCAAGTCTGCCTAAGTGCCGCTGCCTGCGGCCGAGATCGGCGTCTTCGGGGGCACGGCGTTCTACTCCTTCCTCGACGACGTCGAGGAGATCGCGGTGCAGACGCCCTTCGGTGCGCCGTCGGCCCCGTTGGCCGTCGGCGTCGTCGAGGGGCGCACGGTGGCCTTTCTGGCCCGCCACGGGCCGGGCCACGCCATCCCCGCCCACCGGATCAACTACCGGGCCAACCTCTGGGCGCTGCGCCGGCTCGGCGTGCGCCGGGTGCTGGCGCCGTCGTCGGTGGGCTCGCTGCAGCCCGGCGTGAAGCCCGGCGACCTGGTGGTCGTCGACCAGCTGGTCGACCGCACCTCGGGCCGGGCCGACACGTTCTTCGACGGGCCGTTGCCGGCACACGTGACCTTCGCCGACCCGTACTGCCCTGAGCTCGCCGGCGTGACCGCGGGCGCGGCGCGGGACCAGGGCGTGACCGTGCACGAGGGCGGGACCGTCGTCGTCATCCAGGGGCCCCGGTTCTCCACCCGGGCCGAGTCGCAGTGGTTCTCCGCTGCGGGATGGTCGGTCGTCAACATGACCCAGTACCCCGAGGCCGCCCTGGCCCGCGAGCTGGGCATCTGTTACTCGGGGCTGGCGCTGGTCACGGACTTCGACGCAGGGGTCGAGCGGGCCGAGGCCGTCACCATGGACACGGTGTTCCGGGTGCTCGCCGACAACATCGAGAAGGTGAAAGGCGTGATTCTGCGGGCCATCCCGGCCATCCCGGTGGCAGCCAGCTGCGGATGCGGCGAAGGAGCCATGGACCCCGGGATGAATCTCACGTAATCTCACGTCACTTCCCCCTCCGTGCTCGCTCTTCCCGGAGGACTCCACGCCGTGCGCCTGCGCCGCCTCACCCGATCTCCCTACGCCTACTGGGCGGTCGTCGTCGCCCTGGCCGCCTTCACCGCGTTCACCATCGCCGGCCAGGTCGACCGGGCCGGCGCCCAGACCGCACGGTACGGGAACCTGCGACCGGTGGTGACCGTGGCGCGAGCCGTGGAGGTCGGCGCCGCCGTGCGGCCGGGCGACGTCGTCGTGCGGTCGATGCCGGCGGCGTTCCTGCCCGAGGGGGCGCTGGCGGAGACGGCCGACGTTGTGGGTCGCACCGCAGTGGTGCCGCTCTTCCGGGGGGCGGCGGTGGTCGCCGGCCAGCTGGCGCCCGATGGGCTGGAAGGAATCGCCGCCCTGCTGCCCGCCGGCGGGCGGGCAGTAGCGGTGCCCACGGGGCCGGCGTCGGTCGCGCTGCGGCGGGGCGACCGGGTGGACGTGCTCGCCACCTTCGACCCGCCGCCGGCCGGCGAGGAGCCAACCTTCCCGGTGGCCGAGGCCGCCCTGGTGGTCGACGTCGGGCCCGAGGCGGTCACCGTCGCGGTGGACGCCGAAGAGGCGCTGCGGGTGGCCTATTCGGTGGCGGCCGGCGTGGTGACGCTCGTCCTCACCGCCACGGTGACGCCAGCAGCGCCAGCACGGCCAGCCCCGCCGCCACCCGGTACGCCACGAATGGGCGGAACGACCGCGTCCGTACCACCGTCAGCACCAGCCATACCGCTGCCAATCCGGTGACGGCGGAGGCGACGATGCCCCAGAAGAAGGCAGGCGCCATGCCGGGCGGGAGGCCGTCGACCGCCAGCTCGGCGCCCTTGTAGAGGGCGGCGCCGCCGGTGATCGGCATGCTCATGAGGAACGAGAGGCGGGCGGCGGCGTTGCGGTCGAAGCCGAGGAAGCGGCCGGCGGTGATGGTGATGCCCGACCGGGAGACGCCCGGGGAGAGGGCCACGGCCTGGGCCAGGCCCATGGTGAGGGCCTGGCGGGGGCCGTAGTCGCCCTCGTCCAGGTTGCTCGGCAGCCGGTCGGCCACGAGGAGGACAAGGCCGAACACGATGAGCATGACGGCGATGAGCCAGATCTGGCCCAGATGTTCGTTGATAAAGCCTTCGAGGCCGGCGCCGACCACGGCGCCGGGCACGGCGGAGAGGAGCAGGAGCCAGGCCAGGCGCTGGTCGGTGGTGGTGATCGCCCGCTGGCGGATCGACTCCATGGCGGCCACCGCGAAGCGGAACAGGTCCTTCCGGAAGTAGAGCAGGGTGGCGACGATTGTCCCCACGTGCAGGGCGACGTCGAAGGTCTTGTTGAAGTCGGCGTTCTCCGGCCCGGTCAGCTCCTCCCAGCCGAAGAGCCACGGGACCAGGATCAGGTGGCCGCTCGAGGAGATGGGCAGGAACTCCGACAGGCCCTGGGTGATCCCAAGGACGATGGCGTGCAGGACCGGGATCTCGCCGGCGGCGGCTTGGGCGAGGAGCACCGACGGAGGTTAGGGGCTGCGACAATGGGTCATGCGCGTGGTGCTGGTCGACGCCCCGGAATCGCTCCTGGAGGAGCGCCGCCGGCTGGGCATGGAGAAGTTCGACGAGCGGTGGGGAGGGGAGTGGCACTTCGTGAACCCGCCGAAGTCTTGGCATACCCGCTTGAACTTCGATTTGGGTTTTGTGCTCGGGCCACGGGCTCGCCATCTCGGACTGGAGCCGTTCGGCGACGGCACCGGCGTCTTCGCCCACCTGGAGACGGACTGGCGCATCCCCGATCAGGTCTACGTGCGGCCCGAGCATGTCGTCGAGGAGGGTGTGCTCGGCGCCGAGCTCGTTGTCGAGCTGTGTTCACCTGGCGACGAGAGCCACACCAAACTGCCTTTCTACGCCGGCCGCGGCATCACCGAGGCACTGATCGTCCACCGGGACCGCCGGTTCGAGCTGGTCAAGTTGGACGACGCCGGCGCCTACCAGCCGGTCGACGACGGCCGGTCGACCGTCCTCGGCGTGACCTTCAGCACCGTAGAAGGCCCGAAGCTCCGCATCGACTGGGACGGCGGCTCGGCGGAGGTCTAGGAGCCGCTGAGCTGGACGTCGCCGATGACGAGGGTCATGCCGGCGGCGCCACCGGGCAGCCACTCCAGGTCGCCGCCGATGGCGACCAGGTCGAGCAGCATGCGCTGGAGGGTGGAGGCGATGGTGGCTTCCCGCACTGGCTCGGCCGGCGCTCCGTCGCGGAAGAGCAGGCCCTCGACGCCCACGGAGAAGTCGCCGCTGACCGGGTTGGCGCCCGAGTGCAGGCCGGTCACCGACTGGACGAGCAGGCCGTCGCCCACGTCGGCCATGAGCTGCTCCTGGCTGCGGTCGCCCGGGGTGAGGCTGAGGGCCCGGCTGCCAACGCCGGGCGTCGACCGGTAGCCGCCCCGCACGGCGGACGCGGTCGACGGCACCCCGCAGCGCCGGCCCGTATAGGAGTTGTGCAGGAAGCCCTGGAGTACGCCGTTCTCGATGAGGACGTTGCGCCGGCTGGCCAGGCCCTCGGCGTCGTAGCGGCCGGCGCCCCATGCCAGGGGCTCGGTGGGGTCGTCGACCAGGGTCAGAAAGGGTACGGCCACCGCCTCGCCCTCCCGGCCGGCGAACAGAGACCGCCCCTTGATCACCGACGACGCCGATAGGCCCGAGGAGATCAGGCCCAGGAAGGACGACGAGATCGACGGGTCGAGGAGCACGGTGAGCCGGCGTGACGCCGGCTTGCGGGCGCCGAGCAGGCGGGTGGCCTTCTCGCTGGCGTCCTTCACCGCCTTGGCCATATCGAGGTCCTCCGGCGTCCGGGCCACCGAGTAGCCGGAGCCGGTCATCGTCTCGCTGCCCTCGCCGGCCATGGCCGAGGCGACGATCGAGCAGCTCGACCGCCGGGTCGTCGCTCGCACGCCGGCGGTCGAGGCGATGGCCGACTCCGAGCTGGAGTCGCCGTACTCGGCGGCCTCGACGCCCCGGATGCGGGCGTCGGCGGCCTTAACGGCGCGCTCCAGTTCGAGGGCCATCTCGACCTTGCGGTCGGCCGGGAATGCGGCCAGCTCGGGCCGGAACAGGTCGAGGTCGACCGGCTCCACGCCGTCCGGCGTGGCCAAGCCGAGGAACTCGTCGACCGTGCCGAAGGCGGCGTTGTCGCGCGCCTCGTCGAGAGTCTCGGCCACGATCGCGTCGTCGAGGGAGGCGGCGTAGGCGAAGCCCTGCCGACCGTCGACGATCACCCGCACGCCGACGCCCTGGGTGTCGGCCGACGACAGCGACTCCACCGCACCGTCGAACACCTTCACCTCGGTGTGGTGGCTGCGACCGAGGAAGGCCTCGACCTGCTCGCCGGGCCGGGCCCGGTCGACGATGCGTTCTGCGAGCTCGAGCAGCTCACTCACGCCGCAGTGCCGCCCACGGTCATGGCCGCCACCCGAAGGGTCGGCTGGCCCGACGACACCGGCACGCCCTGGCCGTCCTTGCCGCAGGTGCCGGTCCACGTGTCGAAGTCGTTGCCCACCGCATCGATGGCCCGGAGCACCTCGGGGCCGTTGCCGATGAGGTTGGCCGAGCGGATGGGGTGGGTGATCTCCCCGTTCTCGATCATGTAGGCCTCGGTGATCCCGAACACGAAGTCGCCGGTGGCGGTGTTGACCTGGCCACCGCCCAGCTGGACGCAGTAGATGCCGTGCGGGGTCTGGCGGATGATCTCCTCGGGGTCCTCTTCGCCGGCCAGGACGTAGGTGTTGGTCATTCGCACCATCGGCAGGTGGTGATAGCTCTGCCGGCGGCCGTTGCCCGAGGAGGCTCGGCCGGCCTTGCGGGCCCGCAAGTGGTCCCACATGTAGTCGGTGAGCTCGCCGTTCTCGATCAGGGAGTTGCGCTGGGCGGCGTGGCCCTCGTCGTCGATGGCGTAGGTGCCCCACTCCCGCGCGTAGGTGCCGTCATCGACCAGGTTGACAAGGGGGCTGGCCACCTGGGTGCCGACCTTGTCCCGGAAGACCGAGGCGTCGCGCCCCACGAGGTCGGCCTCCAGCCCATGCCCGCACGCTTCGTGGAACAGCACGCCGCCGGCGCCCCGCTTCAGGACAACGGGAAGCGTCCCGCTCGGCGCCGGCCGAGCCTTGAGCATGACCAGCGCCCGCCGGGCGGCCTCGGCGGCGATCTCGGCCGGGTCGACCTCGTCGAACAGCTCGAAGCCAATCGTGCGCCCGGGCGCCTCGTAGCCGGTCTGCATGCCGGTGTCGCCCGAGGCTACGCAGCTGACCATCAGGCGGGTGCGCACCTGGTCGTCGGAGGTGAGCAGCCCGTCGCTGTTGGCCACCATGATCTGCCGGCGGCTGTCGCCGTAGGTGGCGCCCACCTGGCGGATGGCGCCGCCCGCGGCACGGGCGGCATCGTCGGCCTTGAGCAGCAGCTCGGCCTTGCGGGACTTGGCCACGTCCTGCGGGAGGATCTGGACCTCGTGGGGCCTGGAGGGGTCCTGCCGGGTGAGGGCGACCTCCCGCACGCCGCCTCCGCCACCCCGTGCTGCGGCGCCGGCGGCCTGGGCCGCGGCCCGTAGGCCCTCCTCCGTGAGATCGGAGGTGTGGGCGAAACCGGTGGTCTCGCCGACCACGACCCGGATGCCGGCGCCCCGGTCGCGGCCCGACGTCAGCTCCTCGATCTTGCCGTCGTCGAGCCGGGCCGACGATGACCGCCGGTCCTCGGCGAACACCTCGGCGAAGTCGCCGCCGGTGCGGAGGGCGGCGGTGAGCGTTCGTTGGACTGCTGACTCTTCCAGTAGCGGAGCCTCGTCGATCATCAGGCGATGGTACCGGCGGTCCTGTGGCTACAACCGGCCAAGGAAGCCCGACACCGCCGCCCACCACGCCTCGGGCTGCTCCAGTTGCGGCACGTGGCCGGCCCCCGGGACCACAGTGAGGTGCGATCCTGGAATCGTGGCCGCCAGGCGCCGGCAGTCGTCGCCCATGGTGCCGTCGTGCTCGCCGACGATCACCGCGGTGGGGACGTCGAGGGCGGCCAGCCTCGCCAAGCGGTCCTCCTGGGAGACGAACAGCGGCGCCATCGCCATCCACATGTCGGGCGAGGTCTCCACGAGACGGGCCCGCGACGCCTCGGCGTAGCCGGGGATGGTCTCCTGGAGGCGCTCGAAGGCCGCCACGGATTCGGGGTTCTCGGCCCGCCGGGCGGCCAGGGCGTCGGCCAGCCCCTCCATGCCCGCCTCCCGCACCACCCAGCAGCCGAGCTGCACCAGCTCCATAGAGATGCCGGGCACCGGGCCGTGGAACGTGCTCGCCAGGATCAGGCCGGTAAGCCGCTCGGGGTGGTCGAGGGCGACGAACTGGGCGACGCCGCCCCCCATCGAGTGGCCGAGCAGTGCGAAACGGTCCCAGCCGAGCCGATCGGCCAGGGCCACGACGTCTGCGGCCATGCGCTCGAAGCTGTACTCGGCGGGATCGGTCGGCCGGTCGCTCCGCCCGTGGCCCCGCAGCTCGGGGGCGACGGCGTGCCAGCCGAGCTCGGCCAGCCGCTCGACAATGCCGGCGACCTCGTCGGCGTTGGCGGTGAAGCCGTGGACCAGCATGACGGGCCGGCCACCCTCGCCGGCCTCGACGACGTGGAGCGTGATGTCGCCGAGATCGACCCTTCGTGAGCGCATCCGGGCCGGCAGGTTACCCACCGGTCAACATGCGATGCCGAAGGTGGCCAGGACGCCTAGGCTGGAACGCGTGGGAGGGAGGAGCAAGGCACGGCTTTTGCTCGGCTTTCGGGTCGCAGCCAGCGCCGGCATGCTCACGTTCCTCCTGCCCCGCATCCACCTGGCGTCGCTGTTCCCCCAGCCGCAGCTCTCCACCCTGGGATGGCTGGTCGGCGGGCTGGCCGTCTACACCCTGGCCGTCCTCCTGTCGACGGTGCGGTGGGCGCAGGTGCTCGAGGCCCTGGAGATCCCCTCTGACCTGCCGCCTCTGGTCTCCCACACCCTGGCCGGCATGTTCGTGTCCAACTTCCTGCCCAGCACGGTGGGAGGCGACGTCCTGCGCGTCGCCCGCCTGGCTGCGGTCAACGGCCAGCGGCACACGTCCGTGGCCTCGGTCGTGGTCGAGCGCCTCACCGGGTTCTTCGTGCTTCCGTTCATCACGCTGGTCGCCCTGGCCGGCAACCCGACCCTGCTGCACTTCGGGCGGGCCAGCCGGCTCACGCTGACGGTGGCCCTGTGCACCCTGGCCGCCCTGGCCGCCATCCTGCTGCTCGTCTCCAGCGCCAGGGTGGGGAAGCGGCTCGCCGGCCGGTCGTGGCTCGGCTTCGTGGCCGCCGTGCACCTCGGTCTGGCCCGTATGCGCCAAGACCCGGCGGCCGCCCTCCGCGTGTTCGTCAGCGCCTTGGCGTATCAACTGGCCATGGTGGCGGGCGCCTGGATGGCGGGCCACGCCATGGGCATCCAGGTGGGCTGGTCGGCAATGATGGCCTTCATCCCCATCGTGGCCATCGCCCAGGTGCTGCCGATCTCGGTCAGCGGCCTCGGGCTGCGGGAGGGCGCCCTCGTGCTTTTGCTCGTCCCCCTCGGCGTCTCCAGCGGCCAGGCGGTGGCCTTCGGCCTCCTGCTGTACGGCATGAACATGGTGGTCAGCCTCCTCGGCGCCCCCGCCTTCGCCGTCGGCCCCCGGCCCGCCCGGGTCCAGGCAATATGAGCGGCCACCTGCGCAGCGACCAGGCAATTTGAGCGAGGCTGAGCCCGAAGCGCTTCCCGAGCCACCACCGTTCCGCTACCCGCCGCCGGCGTCCACGCTGCGGTGGTGGAAGGAAGTTATCTACATCGCCGTCTTCTACGGCGTGTACAGCTTCATCCGCAACACCCAGGGTTCGGCGAGCGTCTCTGAGGCCACCGCGTTCGCCCACGCCCGTGAGGTGATCGACATCGAGCGGGCAATCGGCCTCTACTTCGAGGAGGGCCTCCAGCAGGCCTTCCTCGACTGGCGATGGTTCATCCAGTTCTGGAATCTCTTCTATGGGACGTTCCACTTCGTGGTGACCATCGCAGCCCTCATCCTGCTGTTCCAGCGGTTCCCAGCCCGCTACCCCCGCTGGCGCAACACGCTGGCCGCCACCACTGGGCTGGCGCTCATCGGCTTCGCCACCTACCCGCTCATGCCGCCGCGTCTCCTGCCGGCGGCATACGGGTTCGTCGACACCCTGCGCGACTACGGCGGGCTCTGGTCCTTCGAGTCCGGCCCGGTGGCCCAGGTGTCCAACCAGTACGCAGCGATGCCGAGCCTGCACTTTGGGTGGTCGGCGTGGAGCGCGTTCGTCCTGTACCCGATGTTGCGCCGGCCCTGGTCCCGAGTGCTCGTCGTGCTGTACCCGGCGGCGACCACGTTCGCCATCGTGGTGACGGCCAACCACTTCTGGCTGGACGCCGCCGGCGGGGCGGTGGTCCTGGCCGTGGGTGCCTTCATCGGTTTCCGGCTGGCCGCAGCGACCGAGCATCATCCGGTGGAAGAAGTGGCTCCGAACCGCGCCTAACCTGCACGTCACCAGGAGAGGAGGGTTGGTGCGAGTCGTCCCTGGAATCGCCATGGCACCACCCAGCTTGGCTGGTATCGGCCGGCGGGTGGAGGAGCGGATCGCCGGCGTCCTCGACGCGGAGCTGGCCCGCTGGTCGGCGGTGGACTCCGACCTGGCCGAGCCGTTCTCCGCCCTACGCGACCTGGTGCTAGCGGGCGGCAAGCGGCTGCGGCCGGCGTTCTGCCACTGGGCCTACGTCGGCGCCGGCGGCTCGGCGGAAGACCCGGCGGTGGTCGACGCCGGCGCCGCCCTGGAACTGCTGCACACCTTCGCCCTGGTGCACGACGACATCATGGACGGCTCGGCCACCCGCCGGGGAACGGACACCATTCACGTGCTCTTCGAGTCGGGCCACGCCCTCGACGGCTGGCGGGGCGAGGCCCGCCGCTTCGGCGAGGGCGTCGCCATCCTTGTCGGCGACCTGGCCTTCGTCTACGCCGACCAGCTCCTCGCCGGCGCCCCGCCCGCCGCCCACCAGGTGTTCACCGAGCTGCGCATCGAGGTCAACGTCGGCCAGTTCCTCGACCTGCTGGGCACCGCCCGGGGCCGGGCGAACGAGGAGACGGCCCGGCGGATCTCACGGTTCAAGTCGGCGAAGTACACCGTCGAGCGGCCCCTCCACCTGGGCGCCGCCCTCGCCAATCGCCTCGACGAGCTCGCCGTGCCCCTCTCCGGCTACGGGCTGCCTCTAGGCGAGGCGTTCCAGCTGCGCGACGACCTGCTGGGCGTCTTCGGCGACGAGGACGTCACCGGCAAGCCGGTGGGGGAGGACCTGCGCGAGGGCAAGCCCACCCTCCTGTACGCAATGGCCGTGAAGCAGGCGTCGGAGGCCGACGCCGGCGTGCTGGCCCGCTACGGCGCCGCCGACCTCGACGAGGACGAAGTCGCCGCCCTCCAGGACGTACTGCTCACCTCCGGCGCGGTCGAGACCATCGAGGGCAACATCGACCGGCTGGTGGCCGAGGGCGTCGAGGCGCTCGACGGCGCCGGCCTCACCGAGGAGGCGCGGGAGTCGCTGGTCGAGCTGGCGTACTTCGTCGCCGGCCGCGACCGTTGATCCCGACCCCACCTACGATCTGGTTGCACTTGACCCCCGTATTCGCAGGTACGTGCAACCAGAACGAAGGGGCCGCAGGGTGAAAGTCGTCGTCGTGGGCGCCGGCCTGGGTGGGCTGTCGGCCGCCTGCCACCTGGTCGGGCGGGGCCACGACGTGGAGATCCTGGAGCGGGCCGACGTGCCCGGGGGCCGGGCCGGCCTCTGGGACACCGCCGGCTACCGGTTCGACACCGGCCCCAGCGTGCTGACCATGCGGGGCATCCTGGCCGCCGCGTTCAACGCCGCCGGCGCCGAGATGGAGAGCCACCTCAAGCTCAAGCCGGTCGACCCCATGTACCGGGCGTGCTTCGCCGACGGCTCGGCCATCCACGTGCGCCACGGCCGGGAGGCGATGGTCGAAGAGATCAGGGAGACCGCCGGCGCCGCCGAGGCCGCCGGCTTCGTGCGCTTCTGCGAATACCTCACCGACCTCTACAAGCTCGAGCTGCCCAACTTCATCGACCGCAATTTCGACAACGTCCTCGACATCGCCAAGCCGCCGTGGCCGCTTTTCAGCCTGGTGAGGATGGGCGGGCTGCGCCGGATGTCGAACGTGGTCGGCGGCTTCTTCAACGACCCCCGCCTCCAGAAACTGTTCTCGTTCCAGGCCATGTACGCCGGCCTGTCGCCCTTCGAGGCCCTGGCCATCTACTGCGTCATCACCTACATGGACACCGTGGAGGGCGTGTACTTCCCCGAGGGTGGCATGCACGCCATCCCCCGGGCCCTGGCCGAGGTGGCCGAGAAGGCGGGGGCGTCGTTCCGCTACAACACCACGGTCGACGGGGTGGTGCGGACCACCGACCACCGGGTCACCGGTGTAAGGCTGGAGGGCGGCGAGGTGGTGACGGCCGACGCCGTCGTCCTGAACCCGGACCTGCCCGTGGCCTACCGGGAGCTGCTGCCCGGGGTGCCCATGCCCCGGGTCGCCCGCAAGGGCAACTACTCGCCGTCGTGCGCGGTGTGGCTGGCCGGCGTCAAGGGCATACTTCCCGCCGGCGCCACCCACCACAACATCCACTTCGGTGCCGAGTGGAAGGGGGCGTTCGACGCCCTCCTGGAGCAGGGTGTCCTCATGCCCGACCCCTCCATGCTGGTCACCAGCCCCACCGCCAGCGACCCCTCCCTCGCACCCGACGGCCGCATCCAGCTGTACGTGCTGGAGCCGACGCCCAACCTCGATGGCAAGGTCAACTGGACCAGCGAGCGCGCCGGCCTTCGGGAGCGGCTCATCGCCAGGGTGGCGTCATTGGGGTACCCCACCGTCGATGTCGACGTCGAGCGGTTCGTCGACCCCACGGACTGGGAGCGCCAGGGCATGGAGCGCGGCACGCCGTTCGCCCTGGCCCACAATTTCTTCCAGACCGGGCCGTTCCGGCCCAACAACGTCACCAAGAACGCGCCTGGCGTGGTTTTCGTCGGTTCCGGCACCGTGCCCGGCGTGGGCGTGCCCATGGTCCTGCTGTCCGGCCGTCTGGCCGCCGACCGGGTGGACGAGCTGGCCCGCCAGTGATCACCCTCGAGCAGTCGTACGCCCGCTGCAAGCAGCTCAACCGCCGCTATGGCACGACGTACTACTGGTCGACCCACCTGCTGCCGGTGGTCAAGCGCCACCACGTCCACGCGCTCTACGGGTTCTGCCGGTACGCCGACGACATCGTCGACGACTTGGGTTCCAGCGCCACGACCGTCGAGCGGGAGGCCGCCCTGGCCGACTTCGGCGACCGGTTCTTCGTCGAGCTGGAGCGGGGCACGTCCGACGACCCGGTGCTCAAGGCCGTCGTGCACACGGTGAAGGCCTTCGACATCGACCCGGACTGCTTCCGGCGGTTCCTGCGGTCGATGGCCATGGACTTCACCGTCGAGACCTACGAGACCTTCGACGACCTGCTCGACTACATGGATGGCTCGGCGGCCGTCATAGGCGAGATGATGGTGCCCATCCTGGAGCCGCTCGAGCCCGAGGCGTTCGAGCACGCCCGGGAGCTGGGCAACGCCTTCCAGCTGTCGAACTTCTGGCGGGACGTGAACGAGGATCTCGACCGCGGCCGGGTCTACCTTCCCCAGGAGGACCTGCGGAAGTTCGGCGCCGACCCGTGGCTGCGCCGGGTGACGCCCGAGTGGCGGGAGCTGATGGCCTTCGAGATCGCCCGGACCCGGGAGATCTACGCCTCGGCCGACCTGGGCATCCCGATGCTGCCGCCGGCGTCGGCCCGCTGCATCCGGGGTGCCCGCATGCTGTACTCCGGCATCCTGACCGAGATCGAGAAGGCCGGCTACGACGTGTTCACCGCCCGGGTGCGCGTCCCGACCTGGAAGAAGCTGGCGGTCGCCTTCCGCATGCTGAGTCCCTGAAGAGTCAGAGCCCCTGAGAGTCAGTGGCCCTGAAACGCCTCAAGATCCTCCTTCTCGTCGACCTGCTCCTCCTGTCAGGAGGGCTGTTCCTGGTCGCCGGTCGCTACTGGTCCTCTGACACCGACCTCCAGGAGGCCCTGGCCCGCTTCCGGGCCGCCGAAGCGCCGGTCGACGCCATCCCCGGCCTGCCCGCCCCGGGGGTGTACCGGTACGCCACGACCGGCGGCGAGTGGGTCTCCCTGTTCGACACCTACCGGGCCTACAGCCGCGAAACGATGCGGATCGTCACCCGCCACGGCTGCGGGGTGCGGGAGGAGCAGTTCTTCGTCACCCAGCACCTGGAGTACTACGACCGGTGCGGCTCCGAGCTGGTCGCCTACGGCACCGATATCGCCTACTGGTGGACCCACGGCACCCAGGACTTCCTGTGCCAGGGGGGCACGTTCGACATGGCCGGCATGCGCCCCGGCGCCCGGGTGGAGTGGGACTGCGGCGACGAGGACACCAAGGCCCACCAGATCACCGAGTACATCGGCGACGAGACGGTGGTCGTCGAGGGCGTGCCCCTGCCCGCCCGCCACGTTCGCTGGACGACCTTGTTCTCCGGGGCCACCATCGGCGGGGCGCTGGTCGACGACTGGTTTGACCCGTCCACCGGCCTGCTCCTCAAGGAGACCCGCGACATCGCCCTGCAGGTCGGCTCCCAGTTCGTCGGCCGGCTGGACTACACCGACAAGTCGGCCTACACGCTCCTGGCGGTGACGCCGGCCCGGTAGGGACGCCCGCTCAGGCGACCCCGATCCTCCCGATCGCGTTGCCGTTCGTCCCGCTGGTGAACCACATGTTCCCGTCCGGCCCGGCGGTGATCCTCATGGGCGACGGCGCCGAGAAAATGGTCATCGTCCCGTCAAGGGCCAGCCGAATGATGGTGTTGCGGGCGCCCTGGGTGAGCCAGATGGCACCGTCGGGTGCTTCGGCAATGCCGTTGAAGGACATGTCACGCCCGGGGATGGTGAACTCGGTCACCCGTCCGGCCACGTCCCGGCGACCGACCCGACCGGCCTCGGGGTTCGACCCGGCGTACCAGAGGTTGCCGGCGCGGTCGACGGTGAGGGCCCACACCCCGGTGAGGTCACCGACGGCGACGGGGCTGGTGGTGCCGCTCGGGCTCATGCGCCAGAGGGCTCCGTCGAAACCGGTGAACCACAGGTTCCCGTCCCGACCGGCGACGATCTGGCCCGGAGTTTGGGTCCCGGCGGCGAACTCGGTCACCTGGCCGGCCAGGTCGACGCGGGCCACCTTGCCGGCGTTCCACTCGGTGAACCACACGGCACCGTCCGGCCCGGTCGTGACGCCGTGCAGCGGGTAGCCGAATGCCGTGGGGATGGCATATTCCGTCACCGTACCGGCCGGGGTGATCCGCGCCACCTTGTTGCCCGAAACCTCCGTGAACCAGAGGTTCCGGTCCGGGCCGACGGTGATGGCGGTCGGCTGGCTGCCCCTGGTCGGTGTGGGGAACTCGGTGATCGCTCCCTGGGGGGAGATGCGGCCCACCACGTCACGATTGCTCTCGGTGAACCAGAGGTTCCCGTCGGGACCGGACACGATGCCCAGCGGCTGGCTGCCCGGCGTCGGGAGCGGGAACAGCGTTACGCGGGGACTCGGCGGCGGGACGCTCACCGGAGGCAGGGTGAACGGGGTGGTAGGGAGCGGGAGCGGCACGGAGCTGGATGTGGTCGACTTCGCCACCGTCGTGGTGGGTGACGCCGGCAATGAGGTGACCTGGCGCGGCGCCGCTGTGGTTGTCGGCCCGCCCAGGGGTTGGAGCGGCGCAATCGTGGTCGTGGGCTCGTCAACCACCGTCGGCGGCGTGGCCTCGACGAGCGGCTCGGAGGTGCCGGCGGTCACGGCCAAGGCAACGACGGAAGGTACGCCGTCACGAAATGCAAGGGGCATCAGGAGGGCGACGGCGACGGTCACGATGCTGGCCGTGCGCACGGGCACTCGAGGGCCGCCCGCGGAGACAGGGTCCCTCTCGATTGTCGGTTCGATCGTCGCGTTGCCGCCGGTCCCCATGGCGCGCCTATCGGCACAGCGGTCGTCGACCTTGAGGACGGACTCAGCTGCCGAAGCCTGCGGGCAATAACCGGCTGCCGTGGATGGCGTCGTGGGTGTTGTTGAGGTCTCCGCCCTGCCCGTAGATGTCCCAGGTCGTGGGGATGAACTGCATCGGACCCTGGGCGCCGGCGTTGCCAAGCAACGAGGCGCGGTGCTCAGCCGGTCGGACTAGGCGGCGCTGGCGCTGGCCGACGGCCAGGCGTCGACCACCGAGGTGACGGGGACGAACCGGTCCTCACCGCAGGCGAAGATCCAGAGGGTCATGCCCCGGGCCGAGACCAGGCTGACGTCGTCCAAACGGGAACCGTCGGCGAGCGCCAGGCTCACGCTCGATCCCTCGAACCTGCGTAGCTCTCGACGCTTCTCGATGGTCATCGCCGTTCCCCTTTCGCCGGTTGTGCTCTGGCTAGAGCATCGGCATCCGGGGCCTGATACTGGAGCGCTTACGGCAGACTGCCCGGTGGTGAGAGCCACAGGCACTGCTGGCCGGAGACCGATGCGATGAGCTCGTAATCATGGTCGTAGTGCAGGAGAGGCAACCCGGCGCTCTCGGCCGAGGCCGCGATCAGCAAGTCGATGGGTGGAACGCCTCGATGCTGACCAACGCCGCCGAGCGCGGTCTGCACCTGTCGCGCCCGGCGGAACTGCCCTTCCCCGGTCGGTACCGTCGGAAGAAGGGCGAGGAGGTCCGCTTGGCTGGCGAATGCCGCCGAGTTCCGAGCACTCCGGAGCAGCTCGAAGACGATCGGTTCGCAGGTCGCCACGAGATCCGCCTGCACCGCCTTGTTGAACCATTCGGCGAGGTCAGGGCGGCTCTTCGTGCGGACCTTGCTCCATACCGTGCTGTCGACAAGGTGACGCTGCGAGAAGGGCGGAGGGGCGTCGGAGCCCTTCACCCGAGGCGGTCGGCCCGGCCGATGGCGATGTTCTCGTCAGTGACGTCGAATTCCCTTACGTCGAAGGATCGGAGACGTGCTTGACGGGCCACCTCTTCGAGGGCCCGGTTGACGGTTTCTGTGAGGCCTTTCGTGCCGAGTGCATCCCGGGCTGCGGCGAGTGACGCATCATCGATGTTGACAGTGGTGCGCATCACGCTCCTTACACGGCATCACATGCCGGCTCTCAAGATATCACTTGCTGTTCGAATGACGCCGGCACCCGCCGGCCTTTCCACTCGACGGTGCGGCCGGTGCGGGCCCGGTACCAGCTGTCGACGGCGACGCCGGCCAGCACGACCCGGGCCAGGGGCGCCAGCACGCCGTAGGCCGGGTTCTGGCCCGCCACCAGGCGGCCGCCGGCGCTGACCATCACGCCGGCCCACGGCCGGCGGGATGCCACCGGCGCCAGCAGCCAGGCCAGATGGCGACCGAGGCGGGGGTGCAGCGACGCCGAGTTCTTGGTCAGGCCGGCGCGGATCGCCGGCCAGCCGTCGTACATGCGGGCGGTCATCAGCGCCGGCGCCAGCCGGGCGTCGTGGCCGCCGAGGACGAGGGCCAGGTCCCGGTCGTCGATCACCGAGCCCCGCACCGCCGGGTGGCCGTGGCCGCCGACGGCGTCGTAGTGGTCGCGACGGACGAGGAAGCACTGGCCGCTGGCGAACCCGGGCGGGAACCCCTCCTGCGTTAGGGCCAGCCCCAGCTCCGGTAGCAGCAGCCGCTCCCAGAACGTCCGGCACTCGAGGCCGCCGACGACGCTGGTGGAGGTCGACCGGGTGGCGGCGGCCATCGTCGCCAGCGCGCCGGCCGCCAGCACCACGTCGGCGTCGACGAACGCGAGCCACTCGGTGCGGGCGCCGCCGGCGCCGGCCAGGCATGCACGGGGCTTGCCCAGCCAGCCGGCCGGCGGGTCGCCGTCGAGCCGGACGACCGACGCGCCGGCGCCGGCCGCCACCGCACCGGTCCCGTCCGAGGACCCGTCGTCGACGACCACCACCTCAGTGGCCTGGCCGGCGACCGCGCCGACGCATGCGGCCACGACTGCGGCCTCGTTCCGGGCGGGGATGACAACCCGCACGTCGAGCGCCGGCGCCGCCGGGTCGGGCCCGAGGAACCGCCGGGCAGCCAGCCCCATGCGGGCCAGCCCGGCCACCGAGGCCGCGGTGGCGGGCGACACCCTCACCTATGAGGTGTACTTGCAGCCGATGGATGGCGACGAGCACGTCCGGGACTGGGCGGCCCTGCACGCCACCGAGCCGCCCGCCGGCTTCGTCGGCGGCTGGCTCAAGGCCGCCGCGGCCGTGGCCAGGCCTTTGGCCAGGGCGGGCGTGTCCCCGAACATGGTCACCGTCGCCGCCCTGGTCATGGCCCTCGCCGCCGTCCCCCTGGCCGCCATCGACGGCTGGACCGGCCCCGCCGCCGCCTGCCTGGCCGTGACGCTCTCCGGCCTGCTCGACTCCCTCGACGGCGCGGTGGCCGTCCAGGCCGGCCGCACCACCAAGGTGGGCTTCCTCCTCGACTCCGCCCTCGACCGGATCGCGGATGCCGCCTTCCCCGCAGCGCTGGCGCTCGCCGCCGGCACCGGCGAGTGGCTGGCAGTCGGGGCGGTCGCCGCCGCCTGGTGGCTGGAGTACGTCCGGTCGAGAGGCAGCCTCGCCGGCGTGACCGGCAAGCCCCTCATCACCCCCGGAGAGCGGCCCACCCGCATCATCCTGACCGCCGTGGGTCTGGCGCTGCCCATGCTGGCCACGGCCGCCCTGTGGGCCCACGTCGTCATCGTCGGCGGATCAGCGGTCCTGTTGTTCGCCGACTCGCTTCGTCGTCTGGGTGGCGCAGAGCCCACCGCTCCCACAGAAGCATCGTGAGGGTGATGAGGGCGAATCCGAACAGGTAGTCCTCCACCGGAATGTCCCAGGGGAACCGGATGCCGCTGTTCTCGGCCTCGTTGTACAGGACGATCGGCGCCGACAGCTTGGTCAGCCAGCCGTCGACCAGGACCATGAAGAAGAGAATGATGGCCCAGGAGACGTAGAACGTCAGCTTCCGGAACAGGCCGGTCTTGAACCAGGCCAGCTCGACCGCGATCACCAGGAGCACGGCGACGATGGATGCCCACGTGTACTCCATCAGTCGCGGTTCAGAACCCGACGCACGGCTTCCAGGGTCAGCAGGGAGCAAATGGGGATGACGAGGAAGAAACTCAGCTCCTCCACCGGGAGGTCGAAGGGCAGTTCCCATCCGGTCACGTACTGCGGGTTGAAGTCCCAGTGGTCGCGGGCGATGGCGATCACGTCCCAGAGAAGGAAAAGCAACACGGGGATGCCCATGGCCGCCACCAGCCGGCGGGGCCGGCGCCAGACCCGGGCCCCGAAGAGAAACTCCAGGGGCAGGGTGATCAGCAGGCACAGGCCCATGAGGATCAGGTACTGGAAGCGGTCGGCGTCCACAGGCGCACACCGTAGTTGCGGTGCCGATTACTGGAAGTGGCGCCTCGGGGGTAGCGTTGACCATCGGAATGCTTCTGGAGACGATCACCGGACCGGGGGACCTCCGGGAGCTCGATGACGACGAGCTGGAGCAGCTGGCGGGAGAGATCCGCGCCTTCATCGTCCAGTCCGTCTCCGTCACGGGTGGGCACCTGGGGTCGAACCTGGGCGTGGTCGAGCTGAGTCTCGCCCTGCACCGGGTGTTCGAGTCGCCCAAAGACCTCCTCCTGTGGGACACCGGCCACCAGGCCTACGTCCACAAGATCCTGACCGGGCGCCGGGAGCGGTTCTCCAGCCTGCGCCAGGCCAACGGCCTGTCCGGGTACCCGTCGCGCACGGAGTCGCCCCATGACTGGGTGGAGAACAGCCACGCGTCGACCATCCTCGGCTACGCCCACGGCCTGGCCATGGCCATGGACCTCCGGCACGAGGCCGACCGGAGGGTCGTGGCCGTGATCGGCGACGGCTCCATGACCGGCGGCATGGCCTACGAGGCGCTCAACAACCTGGGCCACAGCGGCCGGCGGGTGCTGATCGTCCTCAACGACAACGGCCGCTCGTACGCCCCGACGGTCTCCCGCCTGGCTGCCGGGTTGACGAGGCTCCGCCTGAACCCGTCGTACGTCAAGAGCCGGGACCGCATCCAGCGCATGCTGCGGGGGGTTCCGGGCATCGGTGAGCACCTGGAGCTGGGCCTGGAGGGCATGCGAGCCGCCTCCCGGGAGGTCCTGGGCTCCGGTGGCTTCTTCGAGGCCCTGGGCGTGCGCTACGTCGGCCCTATCGACGGCCACGACATCCCGCTTCTCGAGCACACCCTGCGGCGGGCGGCCGAGCTCGACGACGGGCCCATCCTCGTCCACGTCCTGACTCAGAAGGGGCGGGGCTACAAGCCGGCCGAGGACGACGACGAGAAGTGCCTCCACGACACCCCGGTCTTCGACCCGGTCACCGGCCCGCCGCCTTCCATGCCCGCCGGCTACACCCAGGCCTTCGCTGACGCCATCGTCTCGGCCGGCGGGGCCGACCCCGACATCGTGGCCATCAGCGCAGCCATGGTCGGCCCGGTCGGGCTTATCCCGTTCCAGACGCGCCACCCGGACCGCCTGCTCGACGTCGGCATCGCCGAGCAGCACGCAGTGACCGCTGCGGCCGGCATGGCCATGGCCGGGCTGCGCCCGGTGGTGGCCATCTACTCGACCTTCCTCACCCGGGCCTTCGACCAGATCAACCTCGACGTCGGGCTCCACCGCCTTCCCGTCATCTTCGCCATCGACCGCGCCGGCATCACCGGCGACGACGGACCGTCGCACCACGGCGTTCTGGACATGGCCCTGTTGAGCAAGGTGCCGGGGATGACCATCTTCGCCCCGTCCTCGGCGCAGGAGGTCGAGGTGATGCTCACCGAGGCCCTGTCGATCACCGACGGGCCGAGCGCCATCCGCTATCCCAAGGGCCCGGCCCGCCAGGTGCCCGCCGGCGAGGTGGGCTCAGGGCTCTCGGGCCGGCTCCTCCAGCGCGGCGACGACGTCTGCATCCTGGCCGTCGGCAAGATGGTGGAGGCCGCCGAGGAGGCCGCCCGGGTCCTCGAGAAGCAGGGCGTGACGGCGACGGTGTGGGACGTGCGGGTCGTCAAGCCCCTCGACCCGGTGATGATCGCCGACGCCCTCACCCACCCTCTGGTCGTCACGGTGGAGGACGGCGTGCGCGAGGGCGGCGCCGGCACCGCCATCGCCGATGCCGTCGGTCTCACCGCCGAGGGCCGGCCGTCGCCGGCGGTCGTCGTCCTCGGCGTGCCCGACCGCTACATCGCCCAGGCCCCCCCGGCCTCCATCCTCACCACCCTCGGACTCGACGGGCCAGGTATCGCCGCATCGGTCATCAGCGCCGTCGAAGCGGCCGAGGCCGTCACCGAACGCAACTGATGCGCCGGCTGGCGGCCGGCGTGCTCCTGGTCCTCCTGCTGGGCGCCTGCGGCGACGGTGGGACGGCGCCCGAGGCGGTACGCGAGTCGGCCTCGCAGGTGACGACGTCGACCACGGTCGCCGCCCCGACCAGCACGACCGCAGCGGCCGGCGCCGGCGCCGGCCGCACGACCACCACCCGACCCCGTACGACCACCACCCGGGCAGGGGCGGTGGCGACGACCACCACGGTGGCGCCGGCCGGCGCACGGGCGCTCACGCCGGCCGCCCCGGGCACCTACCGCTACGACACCGCCGGCGCCACCACGGCCCTGGGCAGCACCGTCGCGTTCCCGGCGGTTACCTCGCTCGTGGTCGACGCGCCGTCGGGCACCCGGCAGCGGTCCACCCGCAACCTGCGCGATGCCGCCGGCAACGGGGTGCAGAGCGAGTTCAACCTCGACTACCGGCCCGAAGGCGTGTTCCTGAACTCGTTGCGCCTGACCGTCGGCTTCAGCGGGATCACCGACGCCCGGGAGCTGCGGCCGGCGTCGCCGGTGCTGCTGCTCGCCACCGGCGCCGGCCCCGGCGCCCACCGGGAGGCGGACCTGGCCGGCACGTCGACGGCCAAGCTGGTGATCGACGTCCTCCGCGAGGAGCGGGTGAACATCGGGGGCCAGGCGGTGGACACGCTGGTCATGCGGGCGACGGTCACGCTGGCGCCCGGCGACGTCACCGGCCGCCAGGAGCTCACCGTCAACATCGACCGGGGCTCCCGGCTGTGGGTGAAGGAGCGCTCGGTGCTCGACGCCTCGGCCGCCGGCGGCCTGTTCACCGTCCACAGCGAGTACAGCGCCACTCTGCAACGCCTCACGCCCTGATCGTCCCGACGATGGGCGAACTCGTAGGACGGGCACAGCCGGCGCTCAGGTGCGGGGCTGAAGCTGAAGGCGTCCCCCAACAAGGAGAAAACGCCTATGGCCAAGCCCAAGAAGTTGCTCGCGTCCGCCGCCATCGCCGCCGGCCTGCTCGGTGGAGGGGTGGTGGGCGTGGTACTGGGTGTCCCCGGTGTGTCCGGGGCCCAGACAACCACCGTGCCCGATGCGCCCAGCACCACGACGCCGGACGACGGGACCACCAGTCCCGACCGTCCGGCCCGTGCCGACCGGGAGAACTGCCCGGACAAGGAGGGCGGCGCCGAGGGCACCACGCCGGCGCCGGGCAGCGGGTCCGGAACGAATTCCGGTACCAACCTCAGCCTTCGGGTCCGCGGGGCGGGGCCGGTTTAGCCGGAAAGCATGCCCACCAGCTCGACGTAGAGATCGCCGGCAGCCTCCGGGCTGCCGGCGATGCACGTCGCGCCCAGCTTCCCGTGCCCGGGCACGGCGCCCAGCAGGTGAAGGGTCACGCCGTGACCGGTCGAGGGGTCGAAGGCCAGGCCGGCGTTATCGACCAGGGCGATGACGTCGGCCGGCGTCGAGCCCACCAACCGGGGCAGCTTCAGGTTGTCGGTGCCCGTGTAGCAGAGGCGGGGCCCGACCAGTTCGTCCGTCGCCGGGTCGTACGAGGCCCCGCCCGCCAGGCGGGCCATCCAGTACGGATGCGTCGTGCCGCCCATGCGCAGGTTGATCTCGCTGAGGTAGACGTCGCCGGCCGGCGTGACCAGCCAGTCGATCCCGAACGAGCCGATCACCCCCTCGCCGGCCATCACCTCGCCCACCCGGCGGGCCTCGGCGACGATGGCCGATCGATAGTCCGGCGCTGCGGGAAAGCGGCAGCCGACGTACACCTGGCCCTGCGGCCCGCCCAGAATCTGGTCGTGGCTCGACAACACCTCCACCGCGCCACCCGAGGCGATCCGCAGCTGCACGCTGGGCGACATCAGCCCCGGCACCCGGAGCAGCTGCTCCACCACCGCGCCCTCGGCCGCCACCTTCGCCTCGTACGTCGGCCACGACTCTCCGGCGGCGCAGAACGTGGTCTTCGACGCCGGCAGCGGGTCGGCCAGCCCGTCGACCTCGAGGATGGCGTTGCCGATGCCCGAGAACCCGTTGTCGAGCTTGACCACGACCGCCTCGACCTCGGGCCGGCGCAGCCGGATGGCGGAGATCGCCGCGGCCAGCGCCGGCAGCGAGAACAGGTTCTCGGCCCCCTCCGTGCGGGCCACGCCGGCCTTCAGGGCAATCTTGCGGGCGCCGGACTTCGACCCCAGGCGCACCAGGTGCAGCGGAGGCCCGCAGAGTCTGACTCGGAGGGCGGCGGCCAGCTCCACCTCGGCCCCAGTCACGTTGAACGGCAGCATGGTGGAACCCTCGGGCACGAGCGAGCGCAGGCGGACCACCAGGTCGGGCTGGGCCAGCACCTTGGCCGAGAGGCTGCCGACGGAGGGGTCGCCGGCGTCGACCAGCGTGAGCCGGTCGCGAACGTCGCCCGGGACGAACCGCAGGTAGTACTCGACGATCGCCGGATCCACGGGCGCCGACGTCACGTAGACGATCCGGAGCCCCGGGTTCCGCAGCAGCAGGACCAGGAAAAGCATCCGCTCCTCGTACGACGTCGATGCCGCGATCTTGGCCAGCTCGGACACCGGGAACGAGATCGACGGCACCACGAGGAGGGTGCCGGTGTAGTCGAGCGAGATCAGGTCAGGGCCCTACCGCGTCCCCGAGCGCCTCGTCGATCATGGCCAGGACGCCGTCGTCCAGAGCGACGCCCGACGCGGCCACGTTGTCGTCGATCTGGTCGGGCCGGCTGGCGCCGGTAATGGCCGAGGCGACGTTCTCCTCCTGCAGCACCCACGCCAGTGCCAGCTGGGCCATGGAGAGGCCGAGGTCGTCGCCGATCGGGCGCAGGCGCTGAACCGCGGCCAGCACCGAGTCGTCACGGAAGCGCCCCATCATCGAGCCCATCGACTTGCTGGCCGCCCGGGAGTCGGCCGGCGGCGGGGAGCCCGGCTTGTACTTGCCGGTGAGGGCGCCCTGGGCCAGCGGCGACCAGACCACCTGGCTAATTCCCTCCTTGGCACAGAGGGGGATGACCTGCTCGGCCTTCCGCCACAGCATCGAGTACTCGGGCTGGCTGGACACGAAGCGCTCCACGCCGGGGATGGCCAGGGCGGCGGAGATCTGCTCGGCGGTCCACTCGCTGAAGCCGATGTAGCGGGCCTTGCCCGAGCGGACCAGTTCGCTCAGCGCCTCCATCGTCTCCTCGAGGGGAGTGTTCTTGTCGTAGCGGTGGCACTGGTAGAGGTCGACGTAGTCCGTCCGCAGCCGGGTGAGCGACGCCTCCGACTGCTTGCGGATCTGCAGCGCCGACAGGCCCCGGTCGGTGTCCGACATCGGGAAGAAGGCCTTGGTGGCGAGCACGTACGACGACCGGTCGGCCCCGGTGAGCACCTCGCCGAGGAACGACTCCGCGGCGCCCCGCCCGTAGACGTTGGCGGTGTCGAAGAAGTTGATCCCCACCTCGAAGGCCCGGCGCACGCACGCGGTGGCACGATCGGCCTCCACGCCGGCGCCGTAGGTGAGCCACGAGCCCAGCCCGATCTCGGAGACCATCAGATCGCTGCTGCCGAGACGTCGGTACTGCATCCCATGTGCCTACCACGCGGATCGCAGGGGAGAATGCCGCCCATGCGCCGCGCCGCCCTCCTGCTCACCTCGGCCCTGATGCTCGCGGCCTGCAGCGGTTCCGACGACCCCGGGCCCGAGCCCGCCCTGCCGACCCCGACGACCGCCCGGCCGGCCACCACCACCTCGACGACCCTGCCCGTGGAGACGATTCTGGCCGCCGGCGACATCGCGTCCTGCGCCTCGGGGGGCGACGAAGCGACGGCCAACCTCCTCGACGCCCGCCCGAACGCCCTGATCGTCACGCTTGGCGACAACGTCACCGACAACGGCACTGCGGCGGAGTTCGCCAACTGCTACGACCCGTCCTGGGGCCGCCACAAGGGCCGAACCCGTCCGGCGCTCGGCGACCGGGAGTACGGCGTGTTCCGGGCCGGCGGATACTTCGGCGCTTTCGGGTCCGCCGCCGGCGAGGCTCCACTCGGCTGGTACAGCTACAACCTGGGCACCTGGCACGTCATCGTCATGAACTCGAACTGCGAGGTCGTGGGGTGCGCACTGGGCGGGTCGCAGGAGACGTGGCTCCGCCAGGACATGGGCGCAAACCCCAGGGCGTGCACCTTGGCCGTTTGGCACCACCCCCGCTGGTCCTCGGGGACGACGCATGGGCCCACGCCGGCGGTGGCCCCGCTCTACCAGGCGCTCCACGACGCCGGCGTCGACGTCCTCCTCAGCGCCCACGAGCGCAACTACGAGCGATTCCCGCCCCTCGACCCCGCTGGCAACTTCGACCCCGCCCGCGGCGTCCGCCAGTTCGTGGTGGGGACAGGCGGCCGCAGCCACCACCCGCTCGGGCCGCCCCAGAACGGCAGCCAGGCCCGCAACGACGCCACGTTCGGCCTCCTGGTCCTCACCCTCCGTCCCACGACCTACGACTGGCAGTTCGTCCCCGAGGCCGGCAAGACCTACACCGACGCCGGCTCAGGGACGTGCCACTGAGCGCAGCCTGGCATCTGGTTGCACTTACCCGCGCATACGGCGGGTAAATGCAACCAGTTCGCCGGCAGCTAACACAGCGCCGGCCGTTTGCCGCCTACGCCGGCGGCAAAGCGGTCCCACTCCTCAGGCCGGAGGTCGCGGCCGGCCAGGGCGCAGGCCACCTCGGCCCACGCCGCCGGAGCCGGCCACACCCGGACCAGCCCGTCGTTGGAGGCAGACACCACGCTGCGGTCGCCGGCGACGAAGGCGACGGCCCGCACGTCGCTGGTGTGGGGCGACAGGGCGGCCAACTCGGCGTCGCCGGTCCACAGGCGGATGACGAGGTCCCGGCCGGCGGACGCCAGCACCGACCCGTCGCCCGACCAGGCCAGGTCCCGGATCTCGGCGCCGTGGTCGAGCTCGGCGCCGGCAGTCTCCCAGTCCGGGCCGGCGTAGCGGCGGATCCGCCCGTTGGCGCCGGCGGCCACGAGCGTCTCCCCGTCCGGAGACCACGCCAGCGCCCGACCCTCGCTGTCGAGGGTGTCGATCACCCGGCCGTTGCCGTCGCGGTCCCAGACCCGCACCGTCCCGTCGACGCCGGCGCTCGCCACCAGCTCCTCCGACGGGTGCGTGGCGACCGCCAGCACGTCGCGCCCGTGGCCCCGCCACGTCGCCACCGGGGTCTTTTGCCGGGCCGGCTCCCAGACCCGCACCGTGCCGTCGGCCCCGCCGGTGACCAGCCGGCCCTCGCCGGCGGCCACCAGGGCTCGGACCGCGCCGTCGTGCCCGGTCAGCACGTCGGCGGCGCCGGTGCCGGCGTCCCACACCCGCACTGTCCCGTCGAAGCCGGCGGAGGCCACCCGGCCCGTCCCCCCGACGACCGCCACGGCGAACACCGAGCCGATGTGGCCGGTCAGCGCCCGGCCCGGCGCCCCGCCGGGCAGGGCCCAGGTCGACACCGTCCCGTTGCGGCCGGCGGCGGCCACCAGGCGGCCGTCCGCCGACACGGCGACGTCGAGCACGGCATCCTCCGCTCCGGCCAGCGTCATGGCCGTACCCGGTCCGCCGGCGGTCCACCGGCGGACGGTTGCGTCGCTGCTGGCCGAGACGATCGACCCACCGGCGCCGAAGGCCACGGCCCGGACGTCGCTGCTGTGGCCGATCAGCTCGCCGGCCTGCTGGCCGCTGCGCTGATCCCAGAGGCGGACCCGCCGGTCGGCGCTGGCTGTGGCCACCCGGTCGCCGGCGGTGGAGAAGGCCACGCCGTAGATCTCGGCGTCGTGGGCGACGATGTCACGCGACCGCCGGGCGGCGACGTCCCACAGGCGCAGGGTGCGGTCCCGTCCCACGGCGGCCAGGGTCAAGCCGTCGGGGCTCCAGGCCAGCCCGAAGACGGCGTCGTCGGAGCCCTTGAACGACGCCAGCTGGGTGCCGGCGGCGGTGTCCCAGATCTGCACCGTGCCGCTGCGGCTGCTGGTGGCGAAGGCGTTGCCGTCGGGCCGCCAGGCGACGTCGCGCAGGTCGGGCTCGCCGGTGGCCACGGTGCGGGGCGAGCCGGCCGACGTGCGGTTCCAGAGCCGCACCGTGCCATCGGCGCCGGCCCCCGCCAGCAGGCCACCGCTCCCCGGCTGCACGGCCAGGGCTCGGATCGAGATGGGCCCCGCCGGCGCTCCGGGCGGGGGAGGCGTCGCCGGCCGCTGGCCCCCGCCGCCTCCACCGCCACCACCGCCGCCTCCGCCGGCCGGCGCCGTGGTCACGGGCGGCGACGCCGCCGCCTCGACGGTGCGCACAACCGTCGGCACCTCCGAGCGCAGGTCCCACGTGCGGACGGTGCCGTCGATGCCGGAGGAGTGGGCCAGGCGGGTGTCGTGGTCGACGGCCACGTCGAGCACCTCGCCGTCGTGGCCTGACAGGGCCCTCGTGGAACCCCCATCGGGCGGCCACACCAGGACGGTCGCGTCGAGGCCACCGGAGACGATGGTGCCGTCGTGGGCGACGGCCACGGCCCGCACATCGGCGGTGTGGCCGGTCAGGACGGTGGACGGGTCGATGTCGGCCGCCAGGGCACTGGCCAGGGCGCTGGACGCTTCCACGGTGTGGGCCAGCCGGTCACCACCGAGCGCCAGCAGGGCGGCCAGCGACTGGTCGTTGCGGCCCAGGGCGGTGACCGACTCGGCCGCCATGCGCCGGGAGGTGGCCAACCGGGTGGCGGCCTCCGCCCGGTCGGTCTCCCGGCCGGCCCGGCCCACATTGACCAAGGCGACGGCCGCCGCCAGCAGGGCGACGACCGTCAACACCGAGAGCGACGCAGTGACCAGCCGGCGGGACCGGGCCTGGCCGGCCGCCCGAGCCCGGCTGGCGGCCAGGAAGTCCTGCTCCAGCCCGGTGAGCCCGCCCAGGCCGCGCTCGTCCCACGCCGACAGCCGGGCACCCCGGTACAGCAGGCTCTCGTCCCGCCCGCCCCGGTCCCACTCCACCGCAGCCTCGTTCAGCCGGCGCTCGGCCCGCAGCTCCTCGCGCTGCTCGTCGATCCAGAGCCGGAACTCGGGCCAGCCCCGGATGAGCGCCTCGTGGGTGATGTCGACGACCCGGGTGCCGGAGGCGTCGTCGTCGCCGAAGGTCAGCAGCCGCTCCTGGGCCAGCGCCTCCACCACCCGCTCGGCGGCGTGGCGGTCCTCGGCCCGGCCGACCAGCTCGTCCAGCGGGGCTCGCCGCCGGGTGTCCTCGGTGCCTTCACCCGGCTGGACGAGGCGCAGCAGAGCCCGGCGGGCGATGTCCTGCTGGTCGGCGGGCAGGGCCTCGTACACGGCGTTGGCCCGCTTGGCCAGGGCCCCTTCCAGGCGGCCGGCGGCCACGTAGGCTTCCAGGGTCAGCATGCGCCCCCGCCGGCGCTGCCATAGCTCATAAAGGACGTGCTGGAGGAGCGGCAGGCTCCCCGGGCGGGCGCCGACATCGGCGAGGATCGTGTCGAGCAGGCCGGACTCCAGCCCCACGCCCACCCGGCGGGCGGGCTCCTCGATGGCCCGGCGCAGGCCCTCGACGGTGAGGGGCCCGACGAGGTACTGCTCGGTGGAGATCAGCGATCGCAGGTCCGGGTAGGCGGCGCAGCGGTGGTAGAAGTCGGCCCGCATGCCGACGACGACGACCATCCGCCCGCCGGGGATGGTGGCCGCGTAGAGGAGGTTGTCGAGGAAGGCCTTGCGCTCGGCCTCGTCGTCGCAAAGGGTGAACAGCTCCTCGAACTGGTCGGCGACGAGGACCAGGCGCCGGCCGGCTCCGCTGTCGGCCAGGCCGGCAGTGGCGGCCAGGTCCAGCGCCCGCTGGTCGGCCTGCAGGTCGCGCAACGTCCCCGACAGTGACTCCTGGGGGAACGCCTTGTGGAGCTGGGCGGCGAGGGTCGCCAGCGGCCGGGCGCCGGGCGTGAACACCCGGATGGGCCAGTCCTCGCTCCCCGGCAGGCGCCCGTTGCGTAACGCCCGCACCACGCCGGCCCGAACGAGGGAGCTCTTGCCGCTACCGGAGGCGCCCATGACGGCAACGAAGCGGCTGTCCTTGAGCGTCTCGACGATGCGGGCGGTGTCGTCCTCCCGGCCGAAGAAGTACTCGGCCTGCTCCTCCTCGAAGCTGGCCAGGCCCCGGTAGGGCGACACGCTGTCGTCGACATCGGCGCCGCCGCCGGCCACCGCCGACGTACGGGCCGACCCAGTGACCGCCGAGACCAGATCCTGGAAGGCGTCGGGATCGGCAATGCCCGACCGCAGGTCCACCCACGTGCGCGTGCGCAGGAACGCCAGGCGGGGGTCGGTCACCTCGGGGGCGCCGGGCAGCAGGACGAGGAAGAGGCGGAAGTCCCGGTCCTTGGCCGCCCGGTCGTGGGCGACGGCCAGCTCCTCCCGGGCCCAGTCGCCCAGGCCGTTGGGGCCGACCATCACCGCGCAGGTCGACGAGCGGGCCAGGCCGTCGACAATCTCGTCCTGCCACGACCGGCCTGGCGTGAGCACCCACTTGTCGAGCCAGGGCGCGAGCCGCTCCCGCTTCAGCTGCTCGGCGATGCGGTGAACGGCGTCGCTGTCGGCGCTGTTGTACGACACGAAGACGTCGTACCGTTCCACGGTCGCAGTATGGTCGACCTTCGGTGCAGTTCGCCGCCGCGCCGGTAGGCTCCGCCGCCGTGGTCCGAGCCGTCCTCCGCCGGCTGGGCGCCCATGCCGGCGCCGCCATCGCCGTGTCCGCCCTGGCCGGCTTCGTGCTGGGCATCGTGGGCTACGAGGCGTTCGTGCCGGACCGGCGGTTCACCGAGTACATGTACCGGTCGCTCCAACTGTTCATCCTGTTCATCGACATCAACGGGGCACCCCACCCAACCGAGCTGCCGATCGTCCTCGACGTGGCCCGTTTCCTGGCCCCGGCCGCGGCCACCGCCGCCGGCATCCGGGCCGTGCTCGGGCTCTTCGGCCAGCGGGCGACCCGCGCCTGGGTCCGGTACTTCGCGCACGACCACGTCGTCGTCTGCGGCCTGGGCGCCCTGGGCTCCCGCCTGGCCGTGAATTTCCACGACGCCGGCTACCGGGTCGTCGGCTTGGAGCGCGGGCGGGCCGACGGAGCGGTGCACGACAGCCGTGCCGCCGGCGTCCTCGTGGTCCTCGGCGACGCCAACGACCGGGAGCTGCTCCACCGGGCCGGCGTCGGCAGGGCGCGGTACCTGGTGGTGGCCTCCCAGGACGACGCCTGGAACGCCGACGTCGCCCTCTCCGCCCGCGACGCCGTGGCCCACCGCCGGCGGGGCGTGCCCTGCTTCGTCCACGTCGGCCAGCCCCGGTTGTCGGGGCTGCTGGCCGAGGCTGCGCTGGGCGCCGGCGGCACCGGCCAGCTGCGGCTGGAGTTCTTCAACGTATGGGAGAGTGTCCCGCCGATCGTGCTCGACGAGTTCCCGCCCGGCGACCACCTGCTGGTCGTGGGGGCGGGCCGGCTGGGGCCGGCGCTGGTGATGCACGCGGCCCGGCGGTGGGCCGCCGAGCCCGGGGCTGAGGGCCGGCGCCTCCGCGTCACACTCGTCGGCGACGGGGCCGGCTCGGTCGGAGGCGAGCTCGCCGTCCGGTATCCCCACCTGGAGCGGGCATGCGATCTGCACACTTTTGACCTGGCGACCGACTCGCCGGCCTTCGAGCGGGCCGCCTTCCTCGAAGCGCCACCGGTGACGTGCGCTTACATCACCGGCGACAGCGACGCGTCCGAGCTCGCCGCCGCCGTGATCTTGGCCCGTATCATCCCCAACGTCCCGACGGTCGTGCTGACCAGCGAGCGGTCGGGCCTGGCCACCCTCGTCAGCGGGATCACGCCCGACTCCTCCACCATTGTCGTCTTCGACGTGCTGGAGCGGGCGTGCCGGCCCGAGTTCGTGCTCAACGGCACTATCGAGCTGCTCGCCCAGGCCATCCACGCCGCCTACGTGCGCGCCCGGCTGGCGGCGCCGAGGCCCGCCGGCGGGAGGCCCCTGCAGGGGTGGGACGAGCTGCCCGAGAGCACCAAGGAGGCCAACCGGGCCCAGGCCGCCGACGTCGGCACCAAGCTCGCCGCCGTCGGCTGCCGAATCCAGGCGTGGACCGACTGGACCGGCGACGGGCCGGCGTTCACCGCCGCCGAGGTCGAGACCATGGCGGAGCTGGAGCACGAGCGCTGGTGCCGGGAGCGCCGGGCCGAGGGGTGGACCGCCGGCCCCTCCCGAGACGACGCCCGCAAGGTGACGCCGTACCTGGTGCCCTGGGCCGAGCTGGCCGAGGACGTGAAGGACTACGACCGCAGCGCGGTGCGCGCCCTTCCGGAGCTGCTTACCTCCGCCGGCTACGAGATCGTCCGCGCGCGGTGATCGTCGCCGAGGTCCGGCCTCACGTCGACGGCGACGAGCTGGTGGCCGGTCTCGAGCTGCCGGCGCCGCGGGCGACCGTCGTGCTGAACGGGACCACCGGCCACATCGATCCCGCGCTGGCCGGTGTGCTCACCGCCCTGGCCGGTGCCGCCATGCGGGAGCGGCTCACCGTGGTGACCGGCGGTACCGACGCCGGCATCTTCCACCTCTTCGGTGCGGCGATGGCCGCGCCGACCGCCCCCCTGGTCGGGGTGGCTCCTCGCCACCGGGAGGGCGTGCCGCTCGAGCCACACCACACCCACGCCGTGCTCGTCGAGGGCGGCGACTGGGGCGTCGAGACGCCGGTCCTCCTCGCCCTGGCTGCGGCGCTGGGCCGGCTGGCCCCGTCGGTCGCCGTGATCTGCGGTGGGGGATCGGTCACCCGCCTCGAGGTCCAGGGACACGTCCGCGCCGGACGCCCGCTCATCGCCGTCGCCGGCTCCGGGGGCGTGGCCGACGAGCTGGTCGGCGTCGCTCCCGGCGAGCTGGTCGACGCCGTCCTCGCCGTCCTGGGGGTCTAGGGAGCGCCGGCCCGGGGAAGGAACTCGGCCCATGAGCGACCTGCCCATTGACGACCTCCTCGACCCCATCCCGGACCGGGCCGCCGGCCGGAGGACCTGGGCCTACGGCGGTTCTTCGCCGGCGGGGGAGGCGCTGTCCCCGACGATGTGGCTACGGTCGCCGACGCCGGCGCCACCGACCTCGACGCCCTGGTCGAGCTGACCGGCCTGTCCCGGGCCCGGGTGACGGCCGCCCTCACCGCTCTCGAGGACGGCGACGCCGGCGAGGCGCCGGCAGTGGCTGCGGCCCGGGCCCATGAGGAGCGGGGGCAAGGGCTCAGATCCAGCAGTCGAGGGTGGAGATGATGCGGGCCTACCGGGTCTCCCATGGCGTCTGGGGCAAGGGCCAGGTCATGGGCTACGAGGGCGACACTGTCACCGTCTTCTTCGATTTCCGCGGGCTACAAGACGCTGGCCCTGGCGCTGGTCGCCGCCAGCGACCTGCTCACCGAGTTGGGCGGGATTTGATCTTCCGCTGACCTGGCGTTGAACTCGGCCCGCCATTCTGCTCATTCATGACGGACGGGGCGGAGGGTATGAACAGACGACGGTTGGCCATCGCGGTCCTGCGGGCACATGATCGCCGTCACCCCGAGAACCAGCCCGCCGGCCCCCCGGGTGGCGGGCTGCGAGTGCAGGCAGTGGCGACAGCTGCGGGATCATCTGCCTCTTCTTCAGGGGCCTTCTGGGCCTACTTCCGGTCCACCCGCAGCGCTGGGTGCCGAACCGGGCGATCTCGTAGAGTTGCCATCGTGGGAGATGCACGAGGCGATCTCACGGAGATGATCCGGAGCCAGCTGGCCGAAAGGGACGTCTGCGATGTGGCCGGCACCTGGCTCCTCGAAGTCGAGCTCCGGGAGCGGCTGGCGGCGTTGGGTGTGGTGGTCACGCCGGACGTGAGCGTGACGCTCATGGCCGTCGCCATGGTGCTGGCGGAGAAGGCGCCCGAGTTCGGGGGCGACTGCCGTGACGCTTTAGGGGAGATTGCCCAGCTGGGTCTCAGCCTGCTGGCGGACGGCGCCTAAAGGTTTCCGCCCGGGTGCCGACGCCTGGGCCCGTGGTGCGCAGTGGCGGAAGGCTCCGGAAGAAGCTCGGGCTGGCAGCGGTTTTGGTCGTCTCGTCGGTCTTGTCGCCGGCCTTCATGCCGGCACCGCCAGCCACATCACTATCAGCCCCCGCAGCCGTTCAATCCCTGTCCCCTTCGCCGCGCTGACCCAGATGACGTCCTGCGGGTCCAGCCGGCAGGCGGCCGCCACCTCCTTCACCCGCTTGGCCCGCTGTGAGGACTTCACCTTGTCGTGCTTGGTGGCGACGATCGAGTGCGGCAGCGCGTGGTGGCGCAGCCAGTCGAGCAGTTCCAGGTCCAGCCGGGTCGGGCCGATCTCCCCGTCGACGAGCACGATCAGCATGGCCAGCGGCTCGCGCTTCAGGAGGTAGCGCTCGATCATCGCCTGCCACGACGCCCGCATCGACTTCGATGCTTCGGCGTACCCGTAGCCCGGGCAGTCGACGACGGTGCCGCCGGCGGGCATGGCGAAGCAGTTGAGCAGCCGGGTGCGACCAGGCGTTTTTGAGACGTTGGCCAGGCCCGTCCTTCCGCTCAGGGCGTTGATCAACGACGACTTCCCCACGTTCGACCGCCCGACCACGGCCACCTCCGCCGGCGACGGGGGCAGGTCGCGAACACTGGCCGCCGAGGTGACGAACTGCAGGGGGAGGGGCGGCATCGCCGCCCCATCGTGGCATCTGCCCAGTTCACGGAGCGACACGCACCGGCGACCGTGAGTTCACGACCGGAAGGCACACTCCGGATCCATTCACGGAAGGAGATCTGGACGATGTCCCGCGCCGACAGGCCCCGGATGGGCTCCGCCACAGGCCCAGCCGCTAACGCATGGGCTCCTCAATGCCGCCGGCACCGGCGGGAACGCCTCGGCGGGGACGCCGGCGCCCGAAATCGTGAAGGGTTCCCTTAGCGCCGCGGTAGGCAGGACCGAGGGGATGGAGCATCGGCTTCCGATGGAAGCTAGTTGTAGGGACTGTCACCGTGTTCCTGCTCAAGTGGTTGAAGTGGAACTTCTTCTTGAGGTTGACGCGGTGACCGTCGCGTCGGGTGGACCCTCAGGCCCTCACCGGCTCGTACACCACTCCTTGGGACTCAACTGCTGGCTGCGCAAGCAGCTCGAGGCCGACGGTGGCACCGACCTGATCCGCGAGATGGTCCAGGCTGCGGGCGGCGCGAATGTTTCACTCCCACCGGTTGCGGGTAGCAGGTTCGGCGCCGATCGGTGCTTGCCGGCGGCGCGCCCGACCCGAATGCCCGCAGCGCAGCCACCGCGGCGGGGACCCTCGCCCGACGCGGGCTGTCTGCAAGAACGAGGATCGCATGAACATCTCCATCAGGTCTGTGAGGGGTCTGATCGGCACCGTCGTGGCTGCGATGACAATTGCCGCCTGCTCGACGGCGACAGCCCCCCAGAACGGAAGCGCAGCCCCCGGGGAAGGAGCCCGGGTCGAGGTGCTGCGGCTGGCCGGGAGCACGGTCATCGGCTACCCGAACCCGTTCGGGCCGAGTCGCGGGCCCACGGTGGCCTATGGCAGCCTGCTCTTCGACACGCTGATGTGGAAAGGGGCCGACGGCATTCCCAAGCCGTGGCTGGCCACGGGATACGAGGTCGGCGACGGTGGGCGGTCATGGCGATTGACCCTTCGCAACGGCGTGACCTGGCAGGACGGACGACCCCTGACCGCCGAGGACGTGGTCTTCACCTGGAACTACATGACGAAGGGTCCCGGCAAGATCGCCGGCTCCTACGGCGCTCTGCCGGTCACGTCGGTGACCGCCGAGTCTCCGTCGGTGGTCACGTTCACGACCGACCCGGTGTACGCACCGTTCCTTGACCGAGTGGCGGCGCGCCTCTTTGTGCTGCCCAAGCACATCTGGGACACAGTGACCGACCCGGCGAAGTTCCGTGATCCGACGGCGCTGATGGGGTCGGGCCCCTACCGGCTCGACACCTTCGACGAGAGCGCCGGAAGCTACAGGTTCGTGTCGAACGACTCCTACTTCCTCGGCCCCCCGCACGTGAAGCGCATCGAGTTCGTACCTGCCCCCAACGAGTTGCTCGCCCTTCAGCGGGGTGAGATCGACGCAGCAAGCCTGGGCGCAGGTGCGGTGGTCGACAACGGCACCCCGGACGAGGCCCTGAAGGTCTTCGACACCGCGAAGTACGAGAGACTCGAGGCTCCGGGCCAGGTCGGCAGGGCTCTCCACTTCAACCTGAAGCAGGGCTTCCCGTACAACGAGGTCAAGTTCCGCCAGGCCGTGGCCTACGCCATCGACAGGAAGGACCTGCTCAAGAGGATCCTCCTCGGTCGGGGCGAGGTCGGCAATCTCGGCGTGCTCGAGCCTCGGACATCACCCTTCTTCGCCGGCGATCTGCCCAGCTACGACGCCGACGTCGCCCAGGCCAAGCGCATGCTCGACGAGATCGGGCTCAAGGACGTCAACAATGACGGCGTCCGCGACATGCCCGACGGCCGGCTCTTCACCCCCGAGCTGCTTTCCAACAGCACGTGGAACCCCAAGACGGCCGAAGCCATCAAGGAGTACCTGCGCGCTGTCGGGATCAACGCCCAGATCAGGACCGTCGACCAGGCCACGGCTGACGCCACGACGAAGGACGGCCGGTACCAGATGGCCCTCATCGGGTACGGGTTCTCCTCGGACCCCGACGGGCTCCGGACCCAGTTCTCCTCCAAGCTGCCGGCGACCTCCTTCGCCTCCGTGCACGGGTGGGAGAACGCCGCCTTCGAGGAGCTGGCGGCGAAGCAGCTGACGACCGTCGACCAGCCCGAGCGGGTCAAGTTGGCCAAGAGTATGCAGCGGGTACTTGCCGACGAGCTCCCGATCATCAACCTGTACGTGGCCTCCCGAATGGTCATCTACGACAAGGCCGTAGTCGACAACTGGTTCTACGGAGGCGGCACCTATCCCGGCTTCATCAACAAGCAGATCTTCATCTCGGAGAAAAAGCCGTGATGGTCCGGCCTCAGGGATTCGGCCGGTGAGCGCCCCGGAGCGCCTGTCCTTCCTCGCCCCACCAAGGGAGGTCAGCGACTGGAGGATGAGCCTCCTCTATGACCTCCTCGACGAGGCAGGTGTGCTCGATGGGCTGCCCGGCACCGCCGGGGCGCTGGCCGATCGTCTCGGCCTCGACGCCCATGGCGTGCGGGTGCTCCTTGACGCCCTCGGTGCCTTCGGGATCGTCGGTTGCGAGAACGGCACGTACTCGCTCTCGGACGGCGCCCCGACGTCCGACGAGGCGGCTACCCTGGCGTTGCACGCCCGCTCGATGCGCCTGTGGTGCGCCGAGCTCGGAAACCGGTTGCGAGGAGTGGTCCCGGCGCCGGCACCGCCGGCCGCCCGCCCCGACTGGCTCGACGCCCTCGCCGTCAACGCCCGGTCCAGCGGGCCGCTGCTCGTAGACGCGTGCTTGGCCCGATTTCCCGACGCACGACGCGTGCTGGACCTGGGCGGTGGTCACGGAGAGCACGCCATGGAGTTCACCCGGCGCGGGCTCTACGCCACGCTCCAGGACCGGCCCCCGGTCATCGATTACGTGCGTGGCAGGGGCACGGTGGGGGCGGCCGACGTGCACCTCTTCGCCGGGGACTTTCACGAAGTCCTTCCCGACGGGCCCTTCGACCTCATCTTCTGCGCGGGCGTCACCCACACGATGAGCGGTGCGCGCAACCGCGCCCTGTATGCCCGGTTGCGGCCGGTCGTCGCCCCTGGAGGTGGCCTGGCGATCTCGACCTTCCTGCGCAACCGGAGCCCGATCGCCTCGATATTCGCCCTCCAGATGCTCGCCGGATCCGGCGGAGGGGACACGTTCGCCGAGGAGGATTACGCGGGTTGGCTCACCGAGGCGGGATTCGAGCCGCCCCAGCTCGTCGACGTGGCGGACGGAGTGCAGACCCTGCTGATGTCAGCGACGAACTGAGGCACCGGGGGGTACTGACGCGCCGCCGGGCGGCCTCAATGCGCATTATGCGCGCCGTTGCGCTGTACGCGCTCACCCCGGTGGTCGTCGCCACGCTGATTTTCCTCATCCCGCGCGCCAGGCCGGCGACCCCATACAGGCGGGTCGATCCGGACGACTCCCTGTACGTCGCCGACTAGAGGGCCAGCTCAACGCGGCGTGGCGGCGCAGTCGCTGGCCGACCGGCTGTTGGTGGCGGGGACGACGGGGGCCAGGGCGGGACCCGAGTACGCCGTAGCGACCGCGCTGCTCGTGTGTTCGGAGTGGTACGGCCCCTCTTCCCGCTCTACGGAGCGAGGACGCCGTTCGCGGCGTACGCGTCCCCCTTGGCAGGCACGGTCGACCGTGGCCCGCCATCTGGCCCTGCCGGCCACGGCGCTGAGCCTCGGCCTTCAGGGGGACAAGTTCCTGCTGGTCCGCAACACCACCGTCGGCGTGCTGGGGGAGGACTTCATGCTCCTGGCCAGCGCCAAGGGACTCTCCGAGCGGCGGCGCAAGTACTTTCATGCCGGCCGCAACGCGCTGTTTCCATTTCTCACCGTCCGCGGCATCCAGATCGGCTTCGCCGCCGGCGGACCTGCTCGTGGTCCTCGGCGCCTACGCAGGCTCGTCGATCGGCACCGTTGTCGTCATACTCTCGCTCACCTCGTGGCCGCCCGGTGCCCGCGTGATCCGGGCCCAGACGGAGCTCCCGGGCGCTGGCTCGCTGGAACGTGCGCGCATAGATCTCAGGGTCGGCGCGGGAGAGTGTTCGCAGCCATCCGGTCGGGGCGGCGTGAGCCTGCCTTAGGCCGCCGGCGCCCCAGCGAGTAGACGGTCGAGGTCCGACTGGTCGGGGAGGGGCAATGGCTCCAAGGTGGCCACAGCGGCCAGCATGTCGCACAGCTGGTCGCTGATGCCGGAGGCCGCCGGACCGTGGCTGCTGACGATGACGTCCGGATTGAGGCGGCGGATGACGTTGACCTCGGCCCGGACCTTGGCCGGATCGCTCAGCACGTGCCAGGGGTGGTTGGCCCGATTGAACCAGTTGAAGCCGTCCCGGTAGGCGCCCTGGTCAACGTCCCGGACGTCGGTCGCGCTCTCAGGCAGGACGGCGCCGAAGGAGTCGACGCTGAAGTACACGCCGGTGCTGGCGTCCCACAGGCCACGGGTGGCCGGCGAGTCGAAGAACGGTGGCCGGACGGCCACGAGCGTTCGGTCGCCGGCGTCGAACTGGTCGCCGTTGTTGGCGAAGTTGATGCGGTCCAGGGGCAGATCCCACTCTTCCGTCATGCGGCCCAGCCCGACGAAGTTGGTCACCAACCGGGCATTCGGGCACACCTCGAGGAGCTGGGGCAGATTGCCGGAGTGATCGCGGTCGTCATGGCTGAGGAAGATCCACCGGACATCCTCTGGGTCGACCAGGGAGAAGACGCGGCGGAGGTACTCCTCGCGGAACACCGGGGCACCGGTGTCGACGAGCACCGGCTGGCGTCCTTTGATCACCGAGGCGTTGATGTAGAGACTGCCCAGGCCCGGGATCGGGAAGGGAGTGGGCAGGACCCAAGTGTCGGCACCGACGCGAACCGGATCTTCCATGGAAGGGGCGGACATGAAGCGCTCTCTTTCTGTCGTAGACGGCGTGGCTGGGATCTGTGGCCGGATGGCGATCAGCGACTGGCTAGCGCGACACCCGCGATCCGCTGACCCAACGCGACGAGGCCGTCCATCACCGGCGCCTGGGGACGGGCGGCGTCGAAGAGGTCGCCCCGTCGCCCGGTCAGCGGGGGCACGATGTCGTGCTGGTTGATCTGCTCCTTGAGCCGCTTCGCAGTGGCGCCGGTGTAGAGCACGTGACGGTCCCACCCGCGGGTGAACAAGGCGCCGGCGGCGCCCAGATCGAGGCAGGTGACGTAGTCGGTTTGCTCGTAGCTGAGTAAGGATCGGCCGAGCAGATCGGCGGCGGCGTTGTGGCCGGCGAACTTGCCCATGGGGATCGCGTGCTGGCAGGACATCAGTGCCGGGTGGTCACGGTCGGCCATAGCCAGAGCCACATCGCCGGCGGCGAAGACGTCGCGAGCTCGCGTCCGCAGATGGCCATCGACCGGGACGCGACCCAACGAATCGGTGCCGGCGTCGAGATGGACGGCCAGGGGGCTGGCTCGAAGGCCTCCTGTCCACACCGTCGTCGTCGCCGGCAGGCGCTCCCCAGAGGCCAGGGTCACGCCGCCCGCGTCGACGGCGACCACCGGCTGGCCGACCCGCAGAACTACCCCGAGGTGATTGAGTGCGGCGAGGATGGCGGGTCGTGGACCGGGGCCGAGGTCCGGGCCGACCTCGGCGGAAGACTCGATCAGGGTGACCGTGACGGGTTCACGAGCAGCCACCGATCGCAGGCGGCCGATGAGTTCAGTAGCGACCTCCAGGCCGGTGAATCCGGCGCCGATCACCGCGGCGGAGAAGCGTGAGGGGTCGCCCGAGCATCGGGGAATCGACCGCAGGTGATCCTGGAGTCGCTGGGCGCCGAGGTAGGTGTCGACGTCGAATGCGTGCTCAGCCAGCCCCGGCAGAGGCGGTCGCGCCACCTGGCTGCCGGTAGCGAGGACCAATCGGTCGTAGCGCAGCCGGTGAAGCTCATCGGGCCCGACGACGGTGACGATGCGGGCGGCGGTGTCGATGGCGGTAGCGCGGGCCTGCATCCTCTCAACGCCTGCCGGCGTCAACAGCCGGTCGAGGGGGATTCGCAGCTTCTCGAGATCAGACTCATACAGGCGCGGTCGGATGGTCAGATAGGGATCGGAGCTGACGAGGGTGACCCTCACGTGGGCACCGAAGCCCTCCTCGGCGAGGACGCGGGCGGCGGCCAAGGCGCTCCACACCCCGGCGAATCCGCCGCCCACGACCAGGATCCGTCCTGCGGTGGCGCCGCCGGCGCCAGACCGCGAGTGTTCGCTCCTCCCCATCTCGGCATCCATCGTTCCCCCTATTGGATAGAGTACGCTTCAGTGAATATTCGATAGAGTGCGCTTCATATTCCGGTTTGTCAAGGGGGGCACGAATCCCATGTCTGAGCACCGCCGGCCCTACGACGCGCCTCGCCGAAGGGCAAAGGCCGAGGCCACTCGGCGGGCGATCCTCAGATCGGCTCGGCGGCTATTCACCGCGAAGGGCATCCTGGCCACGACGGTGACCGCCATCGCCAGCGAGGCGACAGTTTCCCCGCAGACGGTCTACGCGCTGTTCCGTTCCAAGGCCGGTGTGCTCCTTGCTCTCCTCGACGAGCTCGAGCACGCGGTGGACGCGTCGGCCCACGCCGCAGCCATCGAGTCCGCTGCTTCAGCGCACGAGCAGCTAGAGCTCATCGTGGCCTTTCATTGTGATCTCTTCGAGCGCGGGCTGGACGTCATCGAGGTGGTGCGCCGCACGAGTAGTCACCCAGAGGTGCGCCCGGCATGGGAGGAGGCTCAGCGCCGGCGACGAGCCGCCTGTCACGGATGGGTCCGGGGGTGGTCCGACGGGGTCGCGCTGCGTCCGGGGCTGGGTCTCGCCTCAGCCACGGATCTGCTGTGGCTCCACTGTGGAGATGACGTCTACAGCGGCCTGGTCATCGCCTGCGGCTGGAGCCGCGCAGACGTCCAGCGATGGCTCATCGAAACCCTCACCACCCAGCTCCTGGCGCCCGTCCCCGACCGGCCGCCCGGCGCGAGCCACTTCCCGACGATCCGGTAGCGGTGCGGAAGGGACCTTTCGCCCCTTCGCCGCCCGCTGGCGGGGGGGTCGTAGGAGCAGATTGGTATAGCGCCGGCCGTCGGTCCGATGGGGTACTCACGCTTTCCTACGCCGAGCAGGGCGACTTTGACCAGCGAACCCTCGGTACGCGATGACGAGCCTCAGTCGTCGTCCTCATCGTCGTCCTCGTCGACGTCCCGGCGGTCATCTTCATCGGGTGAAGTGCCTGCCGCCTGGATCTCGCCCTTGACGATGGTGATCAGTCGAGCGGTAAGACGGTCAAGCGCGGCGGTCATCTCCGGGAAGGTTCTCCGGGAGCGGACGACACTGCGGGCTTGCTCGCTGATGTCCTCGATCGCCTCCTCGGCGTCGTCGCTCAGCTCCATTCGCATCCCGGCTGAGAGCACCACCTGGCGAGCGTAGGCATAGGTCTGGCAGCGAAGGCAGTTCTCGTTCACCGCCACCCCGAGGTTCACCGGCCGGAACTCGGTGGGTTGGCTCTCCACGATGACGACCTGGATCGCGGCGCCCACCGTGCGGCAGTCGGTGCAACTTGCATACGACGAGGCCACGTTCTGGTTGGCCACGGTATCGCCGGCCACGCGGGTCACGGCCACCCCGGCCCGGGCCAGCCGGGAATGGTCGGCGTAGTTCTCCAGCGACACGACGTTGTCGGGCGATGTGGATCGTTCCCAGTCGGCCAGAGCGGGGTGCGGTCCGGCCAGTACACCCACGGACATGAGAACCGCCAGCACACTCACTCGCAACTGCGTCATGGTTTTGCTCCCCGAGCCGGTGTCGGGCGTGGCGCCCTGTCTCCACCCTTCCTTCCCACCCGCGGACTGAGAAAACCAGCAAACTTTCCGCCACCGTCCGCCAGGCCAGGGCATCCTCAACGGTCATGTCCTGTCGAAGACCACGCGCAAGATCGTGCAACGGAATCTCCTCATAGCGGCGCCCATGCATTCCACGGACCGAGTCGTGCTCCTCGATGGCGTGCTGGTCAGCCCGCCAGTCCAGGAACGCATGAGGCCGGCGACGCCGGCGACGGCGCCTACCCTGTTGCGGGCTGGCGCAGCGGTGTCGCCTCCGGCGCCGGTTGCGCCTCCCGGCGCCGCATCTGCAGGATCAGCAGGAGGGCGAGCCCGGCGACGACCAGTCCGCCGAACACGGCGGCGACGACCGGCGCGGTGGTGTTGGTGGTGGGCGGGAGGGGGGAGAACTGCGCAGCGACATCCCTCGAACTGACTGCCTCGCCCGACAGGCATTGGCGGGGTTTCGGGCGGGGACTGGCCGTCGCCGGTCGCTGGACGGTCACCGTCGTCGTCCACACCTCGACAGGCACCGTGGAGGTGCCGATGGAGGTTCGGACTCGGAGCCCGTCCACCGGCTCGGGAGGCCGGGACGGCCACGCCGACTGCGGCAATGGCGAGGTCGACCCCTCCTACACCGTTACCGTCGATTCCGATCCGGACCCGCCCCGCGTGGAGGGGACCAGGTTCCGCATCACTCTCCGCCGGGACGGCAGGACCGTCACCGGAGCCAAGGTCTGTTTCGCCGCCGACATGCCCGACATGCAACACCCGGGTGTGAGCCGCGTGGCCCGGGAGGTCTCGGGCGGCCGGTACGAGGTCGACCTGAAGTTCGAGATGGGGGGAGCCTGGGCGGCCTCGGTCATCGTTGCCGAGCCGGGACGGCCGGTGGCGCTGGTCCGGGTGCGCTTGTTCGTGCGCTGAGTACCGACGCCTTTCCGCGTGTGGCAGGGCCGGCGCTGCGGCTGTCCCGCCGCCGGCCGAGCCGGCGTGGGGGCGCCGCCCGCCTCCTCGAAGGTGAGGGCGGTTGTCCTTCGCGATGCCGCACGTCGCCATCGGGTGGCTGACGGCAGCCGGTAGCGGAATCGGTCCTCTACGCGACAGCTGTCGCCTCAATCTCCACCATGAGCTCGGGATAGGCGAGCCGGGCGACACCCACCAGGGTTCCGGGCGGAGCGACACCGGCGGCCGCCGTGCGGGACGCCAGGAGCCCGTAATGCTGGAAGCACAGGTCCACGTCGGTGGTGAAGATCGTGAGCCGTACCAGGTTGGCGAGGGACATGCCCGCCTCCTGGAGCACGGCCTCGATGTTGTCCACTACCTGGGTGAGCTGGCCGGCCATCTCGCCGGGGTGCTGGACGGCTCCTTCGCCGTCCACCGAGGCCTGGCCGGCCAGGAAGAGGGTACGGGTCTGGCCGGTGACGACCTCGCCCTGGTTGAACCCCATGGGGATCGACCACTGCCACGGGTTGACGACCGTGCGCTCCATGGTCGTCACGCCACCTGGAGCTGGTCGACGGCGAGGATCGCGTTCAGGGCTTCCTGACCGGGCAGCGGGACGGCGTCCATGCGGGCGATCTGGCGGATGAGCCGGAAGGCCTCGGCCAGGTCGGCGCCCCGCAGCGTCGTGGCGTGGGCGGAGGCAACGGTCGTCATGCCGAGGGCCTGCACGGCGTCGACGTGGCGGTCGAATTTGTCGATGTCGAGCAGGGTGTGCCACGGCGCGCCCACCCGGTTGCTGAACAGGAAGGACTCTCGGTACAGGTCGGCCGGGATGTCACCCGTGTCAGTCACGTGGTCCTGCAGGAGGCAGGCAAAGGAGTCGACCGCCCAGAGGACGCCAGACGTCGAGTCGTAGAGGCCGCGGGTCGTGGGGGAGTCCCAGACGGGCGGCAGAACGGCGGTGAGAGTGCGGTCGCCGGCGTCGAAGCTGTCGCCCGGGTTGACCCAGCGCATGCGGTCGAGGGGCAGGGGCAGGGCCCGCTGCAGCCTCTCGCACGTGAACCAGTTGGTCACGAGGGTGGCGTTGGGGCACGCCTCCAGCACGGGCAAAAGGTTGCCTACATGGTCGTGGTCGTCGTGGGACAGGAAGACCCAGCGCACGTCGGCGGGGTCGACGAGCGAGAAGGCAGCGTCGAGCCAGGCCTCCCGGCTCAGCTCGTTTCCGGTGTCGACGATGACCGGCTCGGCGCCGGTGATCACCATGGAGTTGACTGGCACCACGGTGCCGGGTGCGGCGGGCAGGATCTCGGGGATTACCCACGTCTCGGGGGCGATCCGGTAGGGGTCGTGAACCTTGGGAACTGGGCGAGTGCTGTTCATGACTCCATACTGCGGATCGCGCCCCCTCGCCACAGCGGGAGGACTACGTACTTCGGGGTGGAGCGACTACGTATTCCCGGCGCCCGTGCGAGCGGCCAGGGCCGCCAACTGGGACCGGTTGGCCGTGTTCGTCTTGAGCATCAGGCGCTCGACGTGCTTCTCAACCGTGCGGGCGGAGAGGTAAAGACGGTCGGCGATCTCCTTGTTCGTGAGGCCGCCGGCGACCAGCTCGAGCACGTCGGCCTCTCGCCGCGTCACGCCCAGGCGGGCGAGGTCAGTGTGGATGTCCGAAGGGTCGCCGCCTCGCCGAGGCACCGGGGCGCCCGCCTTCCGCAGGAGCGACCGGCAGGCGCGAGCCAAGTCGTCCAGTGCCGCCTTCTCGAAGAACTCGAGGGCCTCCCGCAGCAACACCGCCGGCGTCCCCCAGCCATCCTCGATAGCGGCTTCGGCCACGAGCCGGCGGCCCAGGCTTGCGTACCAGGGCGCATCCTTGAGCACGGACGTGCCGGCCTGGAACGCCGACTCGGCCAATTCGGTATCACCTGCGCGTCCCGCGTGCACCGCCCGGGCCAGGTCGGCCAGGGCGACGGTGGCGACGTGCATGGAGGCCGCCTCGCTGGTGAGGTCGTCCAGGACGGCGGTGGACCGCCCCGGGTCGAGCGCCTCGACCAGGGCGTAGACGCCGCGGTACGGGGCCCGGGACACCCCCGAGTTGGCCGGCACAAGGGACTCGGCGGTGTCGAACTGGGCCAACGCCTCGGCCCGGTCCTCGCTGGCCAGTGCGGCCAGGCCCAGGGCGTGGCCCCGCCCGGTGGCCTCGATCTCGTCGTCGAAGAGGGGACGGGCCTCTTCGAATGCGGCGATTGCCGCCGTCCGCCGGCCGCTGACCGCCTCGATCCCGCCCTTTACCGTGAGCACTGCGGGAATGAGCAGCCCCAGCTGGTGGCGGCGGGCGATCTCGAGTGAGCGTTCGGCCGCCGCCCGGGCCTCGTCCAGCTGGAAGCGGACGAACAGGGCTACGGCCAGGTGCATCCCCGCCTGGGCCTCCAGCCCCGGCGCCCCGATGGCCAGTGCGCCGTCCCGCGCCGCCCGCAGGCGATCGGTGCCGCCCAGGCGCACGAGGTCGATCGTTCCCAGCTCGTGCAGCGCCCGCACACGGCGCAGCGCCAGTCCCGAGGACTCAGCTGTCATGAGCGCCTTGGTGAAGTGCCGTTCGGCTGACGGAAGGTCGGCGACCCGAGCGACCCGGCCGAGAACTTCGAGCGACTCGCACAGGAGGTCGGCCAGGCCGAGACGGGCGGCCACGTCTCTTGTTGCGCGCGCATGAGCGGCCGCGTCGTGGACCTTGTGCTCGCCCAGGTCGACCTGCGCTCGCAGGATGCCGGTGCGGGCCAGGAGTTCCTCGTCCGGCTCGGGAGCGAGCGCCTCGACGAGGGTGAGGTGGTCGCGGACGCGCCGCCAGTCGGTGGCGGCCAGAGCGGCGGCCGCCAGCCGCAGGTGGGCCTCGGCCCGGCGTCTGGGAGGAGCACCCGTGGCCGCCAGCCGGGCAAGCAGCCGCTCCCCGATGTCGACCACCCGCCGCACGTCGCCGGCCAGGACGCAACCCTCCAGGAGCAGCTCGTGGCCCCGGATGCCGTGCTCCGGATCGACGGCGTTGGTCACGACCCGTTCGGCGGCGGCCACGCCCGGCGTCACCGCCCCCGTGCGCAGGGCGGCGACCGCTGCCGCCAGCAGCAGCTCGCCGGCCCGGTTGCGATCCCCTGCGGCCTCGGCCAGCTCCGCCGCCAGCTCCAGGCGTCCTGGTTCCAGAACCGGCTCTGCTTCCAGGGCGGTGAGTGCACGCGATGCGATGGCGGCGCGCTCCGGGAGGAGCATGCTCTCGAGCACGGCGGCGCGGGTGAGGGCGTGGCGAAAGCGGAAGTTGCGGGCCTGGCGGTCCTCCATCACCAGCTGCATGGCCGCCGCCTCTCGGAGGGCGGCAAGGACATGGGCGTCGTCGCACTCGCACGTGGCCCGCAACAGGGACCAGTCGAACTGCTCACCCAGCACGGCGGCCGCTCTCAGCACCTCGACGGCCGCCGGTTCCCGCAGAGTGGCGAGACGGTCGGCCACCACGGCGGCGAAGGATGGGGGCACGGCCGGCTCCAGACGCCCGCGTACGTGCATCCGGCCGGCGTCGTCGCCTTCCAGCGCGCCCGCCTCGAGCAGCGATGCCACGACCTCCTCGACGAGAAAGGGCAGGCCGTCGGATGCCTTGAGGACCACGTCCGTCACCTCGGCCGGCACGTCGTCGGTGGCCAGCAGGGCGGCAACCATGGTGTGGACGCCGTCGCCAGTCAGGCGGTCGAGATCGATGACCGTCGCCTGCCGGCGGGCCCGAAGCCGAGCCGCCTGGCGCTCGGCGGCGGATCCCTCACCCGCCCGCACGGTGGCCACCACGGCCACGCGCGAGTCGTCCAGCTTGTCGGCCAGGTAGTCGAGCAGCTCCAGCGTGCCGGCGTCGGCCCAGTGGAGGTCCTCGAGGAGGACGGTCGCTCCGGCAGCGCCAGCGATCCCGCCCAGGACGCCGAGGACCGCCTCGCCCAGCAGGACGATGGAGGGTTCGGCCGGACGGTGCTCGCCGGGGTGGGCCCACGCGGGGACGATCACGGCCAAGGCGGGGCTGACCTCCGACGGCGGACCGCTGGTGCGCAGGACCGAGAGGAAGGCCTCCGCCACCGGGCGGTATGGGACGGGAGCCGGTGAGGGGGCGGCCCGGCCCCGCAGCACGGCCATGCCTTTGGCTTTGGCCTCCTCGGCTGCGACCGCCGCCAGCCGGGACTTGCCCACGCCCGCTTCCCCGACGACCAAGACGAGCCCGCCGTGCCGTTCAGCCGACCGGGAGACCGCCCCCACCAGAGCCTCGACCTCGGCTTCCCGCCCGACCAGTACCGGGCAGCGGACGTCCCGCATGCCGTTCAGTATGGCGGCCGCACGGACTGAAAGCGCCAGTGGCGGGAGAGGGCCCGGCCGATGACGCCAGAGCGCCAGGCCTGTATACCGCCTACGCTGGTCCGCAGGAGGAGAGACGGCGCCCCATCCGCCCGAGGATGCGGCGTCCGGGGGAGGATGTCATGGCTGAGGCATCAACGCCGACCACGGTGGCGACGTACTGCCCGCTCTGCGTGTCGCGTTGCGGTGCGGCGGCGACGGTATCAAGCGGGACCTTCACGCTGAATCGTGACCCTTCGCACCCGACCGGGAAGGTGCTGTGCATCAAGGGGAAGGAGGCCCCTGCGATCACCGCCCACCCGGATCGGCTGCGCTACCCGATGAAGCGCACCAACGTGAAGGGCTCGGCGGACCCAGGCTGGCACCGCATCAGCTGGGACGAGGCGCTCGACACCGTCACCGAGCGCCTTCGGGCACTGGCACGTGACCACGGCCCGGAGTCGGTGGTGTTCAGTTCGGTGTCGCCGTCGACATCGGCGATCGTCGACTGTGTGGAGTGGATCCAGCGGCTCCAGCGTGCGTTCGGCACCCCGAATTTCGTGGCGTCGATGGAACTGTGCGGCTGGGGCCGGTACCTCGCGTCGCTGTACACCTATGGCGCGTCGGTACCCGGTGAATACATGCCCGACCTCGACCGCGCCGGGTGCATCCTGTTCTGGGGCTACAACCCGTCGGTGTCACGACTTGCCCACGCAACGGCAACGCGGGCGGCGCTGAGCCGCGGAGCGACGTTGATCGTCGTCGATCCCCGACGGACGGGGCTCGGGACGAAGGCCGACCCCTGGCTGCGAGTCCGTCCGGGCACCGACGCCGCACTGGCACTGGCGATCACAAACGTGATGATCGAGCGGGGCTGGTACGACGAGGTGTTCGTACGCCGCTGGACGAACGGCCCCTTCCTGGTCCGCGCCGACACTGGCCGGTTCCTGCGGGCCAACGACCTCTCCGCTCACGCCGAGGCAGGGCACTACGTCGCATGGGATGCCGTTGCCGGTCAGCGGATCGTCGTCGATCCGGCGGTAGGCGGCTGTGACGTCGAGGACCACAACCGGCTCGCCCTGATCGGGGCGGTCCAGGTGTCGACAGCCGAAGGCGTCGTGGCCTGCCGGCCGGCGTTCGACCTCGTCGCCGACCAGTGCCGCGCCTTCTCGCTGGGCATGGCCGAAGAGGTCACGGGTGTTCCTGCCGCCGACATCGAGCGTGCCGCGCACATTCTGTGGGATCGCCGCCCAGTGGCGTTTTACACCTGGAGCGGTCTCGAACAGCACAGCGGCACCACCCAGATCATCCGAGCGATCAACGTGCTCTACGCCCTGACCGGCTGCTTCGACGCCCCCGGCGGCAACGTGTTGTTCACGCCCGTGGCCACGAACCCGATTACCGGGATGGAACTGCTCGAGCCGGCGCAACGGGCAAAGGCGATCGGCCTCAACGAGCGGCCGCTCGGCCCGGCCCGCTTCGGGTTCGTCACCGGCGAGGACTTCTACACGGCAGCGCTGGAGGGCCGTCCCTACCGGCCCCGGGCGCTCGTGAGTTTCGGCTCGAACCTGTTGATGGCCCACGGCGACAGTGCCCGAGGCCGGGACGCGCTGCAGACGCTGGACTTCCACGTCCATCTCGACTTGTTTATGACCCCCACAGCCGAACAGGCCGACATCGTTCTGCCGGTGACGAGTGCCTTCGAGGCCGAGGGAATGATGGTCGGCTTCGAGATCTCCCAGGAGGCGCAGTCACTGGTGCAGCTGCGCACTCCGCTGGTGCCGCCGGTGGGTGAGGCCCGCCCGGACATCGAGGTCATCTTTGACCTCGCCGCCCGTCTGGGGCTCGGCGAGCACTTCTTCGACGGAAGCGTCGACGCCGGCTGGGCCCACCAGCTCGCGCCGAGCGGCGTCACCCTCCAGCAGCTCCGCGCCGACCCCGCTGGCGTTCGCGTGCCGCTCCAGACCCGTCACCGTAAGTACGAAGCGGCCGGCGACGACGGCCTGCCAGCGGGGTTTGCCACGCCCACGAGACGGATCGAGCTTTACGTGGAGTCCTTCCTCGACGTCGGTCAGCCGCCGGTCCCGACCTTCACCGAGCCGGCGCTGAGCCCCAGATCACGTCCCGACCTGGCCGAGGAGTTCCCGCTCGTGCTCACCTGCACCAAGGCGCTGCACTTCTGTGAGACCCAACACCGCCAGGTCGCCAGCCTGCGCCGCCACGTTCCCGATCCGTTGATGGAACTCCACCCAGACGCGGCCACCGCGCGCGGCATCGCCGAAGGCGACTGGGTGGAGATCAGGACGCCCAAGGGCGCCGTCCGGGCTCGAGCCGCGTTCAACGACACCCTGGCTCCGGACGTCGTCAGCGGACAGCACGGCTGGTTCGAGGCGTGTGAGGAGCTCGATCTGCCCGGCTTCCCGCCCTTCGGTCCCGGTAGCGCGAACCTCAACTTGGTGCTCAACCAGACACCGAGTGATCCGATCAGCGGCAGCTCGCCTCTGCGGGCCCAGGTCTGCGATGTGACGCGCCTCGCCGAACGAGATGCCCCGACGGCCACTTCCATTTGACGACTTGGCGACCTGCGTACGCAACGGGCTTGTCGGAACGCGCGGTCGAATACGCCGGACCGGCGCCCCGATCGCCGGTACACGGGGTGGGCGCGCAACGCTTCTCGGAAGTCCTACGTCCGACCGGTGAGGATGTGGCCGACGATGGGAACCTCCGCCTTTCCCTCCGGAGTCGCGAACCTGGCGAGCGCGTGGCGCGCGTCGGCGAGGATCGCCGCGTACGTGTCATCGCTGATGCGATCGACGAGCGGGGTGCTTTCGACTTCGATCTTCACCAACTCATCAATCGAGGCGAACCGGGCCGTGCCAATGTGCCGTCTTGTGGCGGTCAGCCTCATCCCTGCCTCGACGAACATCTCGCCGAGGTGGCCCAGGTCCCCCATCGTCCAGTATGAGCCGAGCAGGTCCACGGCCGCAGGGCCGGCATGACGCGCCGCAACCTCGACGAAGGGCCGGTAGGCGGGCTGGGAGTCGAGGCTCGCCCATACCTGCACCGCCACCGCTCCGGTTTCTCTGACCACCCGGCTCATCTCTCGCAACGCACCGGCTCGGTCGGGGAAGAACATGAGAGCGGCCTGGCAGAGCACGGCGTCGAAGGAGGAGTCGGGGAACGGAAGCCTGCCGGCATCGGCGTTCCGCCAGTCGACGTCAGGGCTGAGGCGGCGAGCGACGGTGAGCATGGCCTCGTTGATGTCTATCGCCACCACACGGCCCGTTGCCCCTACACACTCGGCCGCTGCTCTGGCCACCACGCCCGTCCCGCAGCCGACATCGAGGACCTCCTGGCCGGTCGTGATCCCGGCCGCATCGATGACCAGTGGCGCCCATTCTCCGAACAGGGCGGGCACGAACTTGGCTTCATAGGTCTCCGCAGCGGCCAGCGAGAGCTGGAAGGTCTCGGTGCTCGTCACTTTCGTCTCCTTGCATCGGGCAACTGCCGCCAAGGCTGCGGCATCAGACCCAAACGAACATCGGGCAGTTGCCCCATTGGCGAGCCAATTCCGGGCGGGCATCATGGAGGGGCCGTGCAGTTCGAAGAACACCTCAAACTGGCGTCGGCCGCCCTCGGCGACGGACGGTGGCAGGGCGCCCGCGTCGCCTTCGAGGCGTCGCTCGCACAGCAGGAGACCGCCGACGCGCTGGAGGGCCTGGCCCAGGTCTACTGGTGGCTCTGCGATGCCCGCACCAGCGTGCGGTACCGGGAACGGGCGTGGGTGCTCTTCCGCCAAGGCGGTGACGACGTTCGTGCCGGCCGAGCGGCCGTCGATCTCAGCATCAGCTACCTCGTGAACCTGGGCAACGATGTCGCCGCCCGGGGCTGGCTCGCCCGTGCCGAACGTCTCACCCGCCGCCTCGATCCCAACCCCCTCCAGGGATGGCTGTGGCTGATGCAGGGCTACATGTCTGGCGACGCCGAGCGAGCGCAGGCTGACACGGCGCGGGCCCTGGAGCTGGCCCAGGGAACTGGCGACGTCGACCTCGAGCTCCTCGCCTTGAGCGACCTCGGCGTGGCTCTGGTGGCTCACGGCCGCGCTGACGAGGGCTTGGCCATGCTGGATGAGGCCATGGCGGGCACGCTTGGCGGTGAGTACGGGCGGCTCGACACGGTGGTCTTCGCCATGTGCAACATGCTCGCCGCCTGCCACCTTGTGGGTGACCTGGACCGGGCCACCCAGTGGTGCCGGGTGGCCGAGGAATTCATGACTTCCTACGGTTGCCCCTTCCTCTACGCCCGCTGCCGCACCCACTACGGCGGTGTGCTGGTGGCCAAGGGGCGCTGGGAGCAGGCCGAGGAGCAGCTGCGAGCCGCCTTGGACATGTCCGAGGACGCCGGCCCGGGACCCCGCGTCGAGGCACTGGCCCAGTTCGCCGACCTCCGTCTGCGTCAGGGGCGGCTGGAGGAGGCCGAGGCCCTGCTCGCTCTCGTCGACGACCCGAGCGACGTGGCCTTGGCGGTGGCGGCGGTGCGGCTGGCCAGCGGCGAGGCCGCGGTTGCGGCCGGCCTACTCGAGCGCCGGGCCAGATCCCTGGCTGACGGCCACATCGAGGTGGCGCCCATCCTTGCCCTGCTCGTCGAGGCTCACCTCGCCGACGGGAACGTCGACGGCGCCACGGCCGTGGAATCTCAACTGCACGCAGTGGCGCACGCACAGGACCGGGGCCCGTCCGCAGCTCTCGCCGTCCTTGCATCCGCCCACGTCGCTGTGGCCAAGGGCGATCGCCCGGTTGCCTGCCGTCAGCTGGAGGATGCGCTCGAGCGGTTCTCCCGGCTCGACCTGCCACTCGAAGCCGGGCGCGTCCGGCTGGAACTGGCCCGTCTGATGTGCGACGAGCACCCGGAGGCGGCCATCGCCGAGGCAAAGGCAGCACTGGCGGGCTTCGATCGACTCGGCGCCACCGCTGACGCCGACGCGGCGGCCGCCCTGCTCCGAGCCTTCGGCGTCAGAGCCAGGCGCGCACCCCGGAATGAACCGGGACTCACCAAGCGCGAGGAGGAAGTGCTCCACCTCCTTGGGCTCGGTTTGTCGAATCCCGAGATCGCTACCCGCCTCTACATCAGCCGCAAGACCGCCTCGCACCACGTGAGCAGCGTGCTCACCAAGCTCGGTGCCCGCAACCGGACCGAAGCCGTCGCCTACGCCACCCGCAAGGTCATCCCGTCCTGATTCCAAGCGTTGGCCCGGGCCCCGGAGCGCACTGCGGACCAGCGAGCCGACCTCCTCGACCAGGTGAGCCGCCCGCTACTCGACTGAGGCTGGTGGTGGGGTCGACAGGGCCAGCCATCCGGTTGGGCCGTTGACGTCTTCCCAGCGGGGGGCGTAGTGCTCGAGAAAGATCTGGCCGACCAGCTCGTTGCGGCTCCGAACACCGGTCTTGTCGAAGATCGACTTGAGGTGGTCCTGCACTGTGTAGGCGGATACATGGAGGCCGGCGGCCATTTCCTTGGTCGATCGGCCTTGCATACACAGGCGCACGACCTGGCTTTCGCGTTCGGAGAGCCCGTATGCCATGGCCACCAGGGGGGCGACCTCGTTAGGCGTCGCGGGCTGGAGTATCACGGCGGTCCGTCGGTCGCCGCCACCGGCGAGGGCCGTGCCGTAGAGAACGAGCCATGCGCCGGATCTCGTCTGCACTCGTGACCGGGCGGCGAGCTGGAGGGGATCGTCACCGCTCGTCAGGGTGCGCGCCCGGGCTGCGACCGCCTGGACCATCTTCGACTCCGCCGGTGATTCGGGTGGCGGCTCCTCGACGAGCTGGGCGATCCAGTGCTCCGCCGCCGGTGAGATGAACTCGGGGTGGCCATTTTCGTCGAAGACGACGACGCCGGGACCGTCAGCGGCGGCAATGACTTCGGTCGGCGTCGTGGCCACGCTGGTGATCAGCGCCGAGCGCATCCCTTCGGCGATGGTCTCTGACAGCGAGGCGAGGAACCGGACGTCGTCTTCGGTGAACCACGGCTGGTCGCTGCCCCGCAGAAAGCCGGCCGCGCCCCAGTAGCGGTCGCTGGCGACGAAGGATCCCCGCAGCTCGTCACCCATGCCGTAGGCCGTCTGGGAGCGGTGACGGGCGCTCCGGGAAAGGTCGCCATGAGTTGCGAGGCTCGTGGCGCCGGCGAGACGGCCGCTGCGGGCCAAGAACCACCACTTGTTGACGTCGTCGATGACGTATTCGTGCTCGGCCAGCCACGAACCCGAGCAGCCGACGTTTCGGTTCACGCTGCCGGTGAAGAGCACGGTGCCGGGGTCGACCGTGTGCCAGCAGCAGGCGTCGAAGGGCACGACCTTGGCCATGATTTCGGTCACCTCGGTGGCGAAGCTGACCCAGTCCAGCCCCCGCCGGCCGAGATGGACTATGTCCTCCTGGATTCGGCGACGGTCACGGCTCACGCTGCGATGCTACGCCGCCGGATCTGGGTGGTCACTCCCAGAATTCTGGGGGTGCAGGGGGCGATCTTCCCGGACATCTGGGATGTTCCCTTCGCATGAGCGGCCTCATGATCGAGGTGACCATCACGACGACGGAGGACCACGATGACGACCGTTCAAGAGACAGCTGACACGCCAGTCGAAACCAATGCGGTGGCGAGCCCCGAGGCCATCATGCGGGTGGCATCGGGGTTCATGGCGGCCAAGCATTTGTTCGCCGCAAGCGAGCTGGGCCTCTTCGAAGCCTTGGCCGATTCGCCGGCGACCCTCGACGCGCTGGCGGCGCGCACCGGGCTCACCCAACGGTCGGCGCGAATCAGCGCTGACGCCATGGTCGCCCTCGGCCTGCTCGAGCGCCGCGGCGACCAGTACGCAAACGGCCCGGCCGCCGCACGCTTCCTCGCGGGCGCCACACCGGCGGACCTGCGGCCGTTCCTCCGGTTCTGGGACACGATCAGCTACCCGACCTGGCAGACGTTGGCCGGGGCGCTCGCCAGCGGACCCCGGACCTCGGTCTTCGACCTCGACGACGATCAGCAGGAGATCGTCTCTGCGGGCATCGAGGCCGTCCTCGCCGGACCCGCCCACGCCTTGGCTGCGACCGTCGACTTCTCGGCGCACCGCAGCCTGCTCGACGTCGGCGGTGGCACGGGCTCGTGGTCGATCGCCGCAGTGCGCCGGCACCCGGCGCTGCGAGCGACGGTGCTGGACCTCCCCGTCACCGCCGCCATCGCCGGTCGGCGCATCGCCGACGCCGGCCTCACCGACCGGATCAGCGTGCACCCCGCCGACGCCATGGCCGAGGACCTGCCACTCGGACACGACGTGTTCCTCGTCGCCAACCTCGTCCACTACTGGTCGCCAACGCAGAACCTCGCCCTGTTGCGCCGCGTTCGTGACGCAGCAGCGCCAGGTGCGCGGCTGCTCCTCGCCGACTTCTGGACCGACCCGACCCACACCGAACCCGTGCACGCCGCGCTCATGGCCGGCGAGTTCGCCGTCTACCTTCCCGACGGCGACGTCTACAGCGTCGACGAGCTTTGCCATTGGCTGCCCGAGGCCGGTTGGCGCTTCATCGAACATCTGCCTCTGGCCGGCCCTCAGAGCTTGATCGTGGCCGAGGCGACCTGACGTCTCGTCAGCGATCTCGCGCTTACCGTCGCCGAGTCTCATTGATCGGCTTGCCGAGCAATCCACAACCCACCGATAAGGAGAGCACCGTGGTCAAGCACATCCACCTCTGGACTGTCGCCGGGCTGGCCCTCGGCTCGGCGTTCGTGGCGGGCAGCGTGGCGACCGCCGCCCCGACCGCCCGCCAGGACGCCGTCCTCGGCGTTGCCACTACCGACGACGGCAGCGACACCTTCGCCATCGACGCGTTCAGTGATCCTTCCGGTCGGCGGCCGGTCGGCACCGTGTACGGCCAGCAAGGCGACCTCTCCGCCGGCGGCGTCTACACCCTCGAACGTGTCGTCTGCTTCGCCGTGGAAGGCGCTCGGGCAACGGTTGGGACCCAGATCCTCACGACCAATGTCGCCGGCACACCGGCTGGCACCTACCAGGTGTACAGCTTCGTGGACAACGCGGCCGCCGGAAAGCCCGACCTCGTCGGCGGCGGGTGGCTCGGAGCTACGGCCCCCACCTGCGAGATCGACCACTCGGATCCGCCCGCCGGCTACGCGCCTATCGTCAACGGTGACATCACGATCACCGACAACTGATGACCACTGCACCACGCGTGTTCGTCGACGGCGCTGCACAGCGCGCTCGCACTGGATGGGGCACCATCCCCGAACTGCGTCAGTCGACCGCAAGGGCATGGGCAGGGGCACCCCCCGCCGCTCGTGCCCCGGCAAGGGATGAGATCGCAATCCCCACCATGCAGACGACCCCGGCAGCCACCAGCGCGCCAAGTAGCGAGGCGTCGCCTACTTCGCTTGGCGACCCGTCAGCCGCGGCGTAGGCAGCGCGGAAGAATACCCAGCCGAGGGGCAGCCCGAGCACCGCCCCCGCTGCAGCGACCACACCGCCGGCCACGCCTCGGCTGAGGCTAAGTTGGAGCGGCGTGACGCCGATGGCCTTGAGCATCGCCTGCTCCTGGCGGCGCTCGCGGCCGTCGAGGAGCACGCTCACCAACAGCGTCACCAGGGCCGTGCCCACGAGGGCCGCTTCGAGGGTGTAGACCAGCGGCCGAAGGCGGCCCCCGTCGTCGATCGTGGCCTCCTCGCCGATCATCGGTGGCAGCGATCCCCCCATGGGCCCGGTTGAGGAGATCGGTCGTGTGACGCCTGTTTCCTCGGCTTCAAGGGCCCTGTCGAAGGTGGCTTCCATGCTCAGGCCGGCAACCACGGCCATCACGGCGAGCGCCACCGCACCCGTGGTCGTGTAGGCCCGAGCGCGGCGGGCGAACGCGTCCTTGACACCCAGCGCGAAGACGACGGATGCTCCACGTTGTACGGCCCAGCGACCGAGGCCTGAGTGGCGTTCGAACGGCTCGCCGTGAAGGAGCGTGGCCGGCCGGCGTCGGGTGGCTCGCCAGGAGGCTGCGGCCGCCACCAACGCGGAGGCGCTCGTCACCGACAGCACCACCGCTACCGCCGTTCTAAGCTCCAGTCCTCCTGGCGGCATCCCGAGGGGCGGGAGAGCGGCATCTGTGAGCGCAGGCAGCAGCGCGGCGGCAAGCGCCGCCCCGGCCGCCGCCCCGGTGGCCGCCACCATGCCGTACTCGAGCATCAACGCGCAGGCGGCCTGAATGGGTGTGCATCCCGCGGCCCGCATGAGGCCCAGCTGGCGCTGCTCGACCACTACCCGCCCGCCGACGGTCGCGGCCAGGACGCTGGCCGCCGTGCCGAGGAGCAACAACGCGAAGGCCGAGAGAATCACCTGAAAGTCCAACACGCCGCTGAGGGCGTCGTTCCGGTCCGTCGACCAAGCCGTCAGCCTGGCGTCGCCCGGACTGATCCCTTCCTGAGCCGTCAGCCGGGAGGCGCCGTCCCGATCCCGAAGGCGCACGCCGACGGTCGCACCCGGCCCCGCCGCCACGCCGAGCGCCGCGGCCCCATCGGGAGTCACGAACGCTCGTCCCGGGACAGTGGACGGATAGGGCCCCGCTACCACCGAAGCTGCGATGCCACCAACTTTGGTAAGCGCCCAGGAACCGTCTGCCCTTCTCACCTCTACTACATCGCCGGGTCGCAGGGCCAACGCGTTGGCGAAGCTGCGCTCTATCAACAGGCCGTTTCCCGAAAGCCCCTCACCGTCGACGGGGGCGGGCCGGTCTATGACCGAGTCGGCGTTTCGGACGAGGAGGGCCAGAGCGACGATCCGTCCCCCCGCTCGTAACTGGGTGAACGCCGTGTTCCACGGTTCGCTGCTTTCGACCACCTCGGGAATGGACGACACCAACTCCAGCGCTGCATTCGGGGAAGCGGCCACGATGCGCAGGTGGGCGCCGTGCGTCCGTTCGAAGGTCCTATCCCACGCACGGGCGGCTGCGTCATCCACGGCGACGGCGGAACTGGCGGCGGCGGCGACTGCGACGAAGACGGCGGCCACAAGCACGGCACTCCCGGGTCGGGCCCGCAACGAAGCGATAGCCAAGCGATGAGCGGCGCCCATCAGAGGGTCTCGGCGTCGAGCAGATCCCGAAGGGCCAAGCGCCCGCCACCGTCGCTGAGGCGGGTCTCGTCGACGATGGCCCCGTCGCGCATGGTCAAGAGTCGGTCGGACAGCGACGCCACCCGCGGGTCGTGGGTGACGAGCACTATGGCCAGGCCGTCGCGGTTGAGCTCGGACAGCAGACGGAGCACCCGTGTCGTAGCCACCGAATCCAAGGCGCCGGTGGGCTCGTCAGCCAGCAGGAGCGGCGGGTCATTGACCAGGGCGCGGGCGACTGCCACCCGCTGACGTTCACCGCCGGAGAGCACGCCGGGCAGCCAACGTGCCCGGTTCGAAAGCTGCAAGCGGGCCAGGAGCTCGTCGGCCTTCGCTCGAGCTGCCCCCGGACGCATCCCGGCCAACAAGCCCGGGAGCTCGACATTGTCGAGCACCGAGAGGTTGGGGATGAGGTTGTACGCCTGGAACACGAACCCGAGCGTGCGCCGCCGCAATCGGGCCCACGCCGCCTCCGACAGTCCGTCCACCCGCCGGCCCTGCAGCCAGACTTCGCCGGAGGTCGGACGGTCCAAGCCGCCGAGTAGGTGCAGAAGCGAGGACTTGCCGCACCCGCTCGGGCCCATCACCGACACGAACTCGCCGTCATGCACCGTTAGGTCAACGTCGTCAACGGCCCGGACTACTCCGGCACCGGCTGAGTGGTGGCGGGTGAGTCCCACTGCACGGAGCAGGTCTGTCATCGTCGTCCCTCCTCGTCGCTCTTGCTGCCTGTCAGCAACTGCTCGCATACCTCCAACCAGCGCAGATCAGCCTGCAGGTGGAGCACCGCGCCCTCGACCACCATCCGTTCGACTGGCTTGCCATTGAGATCCTCCAGGGTCTGCACCTCGCGGAGCCGACGCAGCAGCGCCCTCCGGTGGCCGTCAACCAGGGTGAGGGGGTCTCGACCGCTGCCGTTCATTGCCACTAGCAGCTTTAGGAAGAACGGCTCCCGAACTCGCACGTCGACCGTCGTCTCTGCGAGCCACTGCTCGAGGTCGTCCCGTCCCTGGTCTGTCAACTCGAACACCCGCTTGTCGGGGCGGTCGTGCTGTGAGACCTCAGCGGAACGCACGAGCCCGTCACGCTCCAGGCGCCGGAGAGTGGTGTAGATCTGGCCGATGTTCACCGGCGGAGACAGTTGCCCAAGACGTTCATCCAGCAACTGCTTGAGCTCGTAGCCGTGCGCCGGCTCCTTGTCCAGCAGTCCGAGGAGCACATGGCGCACGCAGCAACCGTATTACCTACGTGTTATGTATGGCAAGTAGGGACGCAGAAAATGTCAGGTCGCAGGTTCAGACGGTCCGGCATCGGGAATCCGGCTGCGCGAGCTCGATGCTCGAACGGACGAAGGCCCCCGATCGAGCTGAGTTCGACACCACCGGGGTGGCGGCGGGCGACGTGGCACGGGACATCTGCTGCCGCTGCTGCACACCGCCGATCGGCTCGACGCTTGCCGCCGAGGGACTCGACGTCCGGTCGGAGACGCGTCGCAGGTCGGCACCGTCCGCAGACAAGCTGCGGGCGAGCCGGTCGAACGCGGCGCAGAGTCGGCGTGGAAGGACGCAACGAACCCGGCGACGTCTTCGGCCCATGACGTCGGTTCGTCGCCGACCGAGCGGAAAGTGTCGTCCCACACCAAACCCCGGCCCGGTCGCCAAGCACGCGTGCGCGAAAACATGGTGCTGCCACCCATCGAGAGCCTCCGAGTGCAACGTTCCCACCGCCTCGACGACGGCGACGGCATCTCCACATGGGACTTCGGCGTAGTACGACGGCAGGAGCAAGGTCCCCGAGCCACGGGCCGCGGTCAGGCCTCGGCCTAGGATGATCAGGTGTGATCCGTCGGATTGGCCGGCAGCGCTGTCATACCCTCTGACCAGGGCTTATGTATGGCCGGCCCTCGTAGCTCAGGGGATAGAGCATCGGTTTCCTAAACCGTGTGTCGCAGGTTCGAATCCTGCCGAGGGCGCCCTGTCGTGCCGCGAGACAATCCCGGACACATGTCGCGAGACATCCAGGACGAGCTCAGGACCGCCGAACTGGGCAGTGACCCGGGGCAACGATGCCCACCGAGGACCGCGGGGCCGGCGCCTACGCCGGGAGCTTCATGCGCCCCTCATGAGGGCCGGTGGATGGCCCGACGCCGCCGCTACGAGCGTCCAGCATGTACATGACAAGGAGTTCGTTCCCCGTCGGTGACGCCGGGGTACAAGACCCGCCGGCCGGACCTGCGTGACCAGCGCCGCCGGCGCCAGCACGGCTGCAGGGACCAACTGACGTCGCCCCGCTGTGGGTGGCGTACGAGGCGAGTCTCGGGACGCCGCTGCGCACCTGCCGTTACCCGGCGGCGCCCCGGGCCAAGCGGCGGTCCATGCGTTCCTCCAGGCTAAGGCCGACGAAGGCGAAGCTGCAGACGACGAGGGCGACGCAGAGGCCGGGAGGGACGATCCACCACTTCCAGGCGCCGGTGAGGAAGGCGCCCCGGTCCGTCGCGAACTGGATCATGCTGCCCCAGCTGCGGCGCACGGGGTCGCCGAGGCCGACGAAGCTGAGGGCGACCTCGAACAGGATGGCGACGCTCACGACCCGCACGAACTGGGCGATCAGGAGCGGCATGACCGCCGGCAGGACATGGCGCCGCATGAGGTAGGGCGACCGGGCGCCGAAGGTGCGGGCGGCGACCACGTGCGTCCGCTCGCGCAGAGACAGGACCTGGCTGCGGACGATCCGTGCCGGCTCGGCCCACAGCAGGACGGCGACGACCAGGATCTGGCTGCGCATGCCCCGCTCGAGGTAGGACGCCAGCACGATGAGCAAGGGGATGGTCGGCACGACGAGGGCGAAGTCGACCGTCCGCATGATGGCGGCGTCGACGACGCCCCGCCGGTATCCGGACACGACGCCGATCAGGCCGCCGGCGACGGTGGCGATCAGGGCCGCAGCCAGGCCGATCCACAACGACACCTGCGCCCCGCCGATCAGCTCGCTCAGGATGTCGTGGCCGATGTCGTCGGTGCCCAGGAGGTGGTCCCGGCTCGGCTCGAGGAAGGGCCTCCCTGCCCGCTCTCGCGCCTCGTAAGGAGCGATGGCGGAGCCGAAGACAGCCAGCAGCCCGAAGATCGCCAGCACTACGGTGCCCACGATCGCCAGCATCCGACTGGTACGCCGGCGCCGGCGGCTTGACCGAGTCATCGGCGCACCCGGGGGTCGAGGCGCGGGTACAGCAGGTCGCCGACCAGGTTCATCGCCACCACGAGGACGGTGAGCACGAACATGCCACCCTGCAGCAGGGGGTAGTCGCGGCCGAACGACGCCTCCAGCATCATCGTGCCGACGCCGCGATAGGAGAACACCCGCTCGACAATGACCGTCCCGCCGGCCAGGGCGCCGACCCGCAGGAGGACGCTGGTCGCGATGGGCAGCGATGCCGCGGGCAGTGCGTGGCGGAAGGCGATGGTGCGCTCCCGGAGCCCCTTGGCCCGGGCGACGAGCACGTAGTCGTCCCGGACGACACCCAGCAACGAGGCCCGGGCCAGCAGGAAGGTGGCGCCGACGCTCGACAGCACCAGCGTCGTCGCCGGCAGCACGAGGTGCAGGAGGATGTCGCCGGCGCGCGCCAGCCCTGTCGTCTTGTCGACCGAGACCGACCCGAAGAGCGGGAGCAACTTGAGGTTGGCGCCGAACCAGATGAGCAGCAGCAACCCGATCCAGAACGGAGGTGTGGATTCGAGGAACGTGCTGACGGCGATCGACACCGTGTCGCGTCGGCGCCCTCGCCGCCACACGGCGAACGCGGCCAGGGCCACGCCGAGGATCGTGCTGATCATGAGCGCGGTGCCGACCAGCAGGAGGGTCCACGGCAGGCGCTCCCAGAGAATGGTCGACACCGCCCGCCGGTGACGGAACGAGTAGCCCAGGTCGCCCGAGGCCAGCCCGGACATGTAACGGCCGTACTGGGTGAGGAGCGGCTGATCCAGCCCGACGTCGGCGAGTTCCTTGGCGATGGTCTCGGCCGGCAGCCGGTTGGCGTCCTCGCCGAGCAGGAGCTCGACCGGGTTGCCGGGCATGAGGCGGGGCAGGGCGAAGTTCGCCGTCGCTGCCATCAGGATGATGAAGACGTACTGGGGCAGCCGGAGCGCGAGCCGGCGCATGGCCCGGCGCCCGCCGGGGCGCCCAGCGGCCACCGCCTACTTGGGCGCGATCAGGGACGCTTTGTTCAGGATGCCGACGCCCTTGTAATACACCCAGCGGTCGAAGGCCGAGACCTTGTACGGGAAGATGTCGTCCGGGTAGAAGAGCGGGTAGGCGGGCATGTCGCGCGCCAGGATGTCCTGCATCTGCCCGAGGATCCGGTTCCGGGTCGCTTCGTCCACGGCCTTGGTCTGCTGGTCGGCGAGCTCGTCGTACTGGGGGTTCTTGTACCCAGCGCGGTTGAGCGTGCCCAGCGTGGTGCTCGAGTGGAACATCGACCGGAGGAAGTCCGGATCCTGCTGGACGGCCGCGGCCCAGGAGAACATGGCGATCGTGTAGTCGCCCTTCGCCGTGGCCCCGATGGCGTAGTCCGGCCACGTGCGGCTGCCGGCGCTGGTCTGGTCGAGGGCGGTGACGTTCAGCTTGATGCCGACCTGGCCGACGGACTGGCTGATCAGCTCCGCGGCCCGGACCGCCACGGGGTCGTTGTTGCGGGTGATGAGGTCGAACTCCAGCTTGTTCCCGTCCGCCTCGCGGACGCCGTCGTTGTTGGTGTCGCGGTAGCCCAGCCCGTCGAGCAGAGTGCGGGCCCGCGCCGGGTCGTGGCGCCCGTCGCGCGTCGCCGGGTTCGACCAGGGCGTCGAGCGGTGGGCGAAGCCGGGACTGCCGGTGGCGCCGGCGCCGAGCAGGGCGGTGGCGACGATGTCGTCGTTGTTCACCGCCGCCGCGATCGCCTGGCGGAACTGGGGCTTGTCGAATGGGGGCCGCCCGGTGTTCATGTAGAGGTACCAGCCGCGATAGCCCGAACCGCCGGCGGTCTTGAGGCCACCCGTGTTGAACTGCGTCTTCAGCTCAGGGGTGAGCGAGGCGGAGACGGCGTCGGCCTGGCCGCTCTGGACGGCGGTGAACGCAGCCTGGGTCGTGGCGATGTAGGGCATCACGATCTCGTCGACGATGGGCTTGCCCTTGAAGTAGCCGGGGACGGCCTGGAAGCGGTGGACCTGGTTCTCGACGTACTCCACCAGGCGGTACGGCCCACTGCCGATCGGCAGCTGCGTCGTCTGCTCGAGCGGCTTCTCGATCGTCGACCAGATGTGCTGGGGGATGATCGGCAGGTCGGCCAGGGGGTTCAGCACGAACGACGCCTTCGGCTCCTTGAGGACGAAGATGGCCGTGAGCGGGTCGGGCGTCTCCACCCGGTCGATGTTGGTGAGGATCCAACGGGGCCGGGCGTTCTTGGTGAGGTACTCGACGGTGAACTTCACGTCGGCTGACGTGAGGGGGCGGCCGTCGTGGAACGTCACGCCCTCGTGGAGGCGCACGGTCCAGCGCAGCCCGCTCGGGTCCGCGCTGTACTCCCTGGCCAGCCAGGGTTCCGGCTTGCCGTCGGGGTTGATCCACGCCAGCGTGTCGTAGACCAGGGTCATCATGTAGTAGCCGGGGTACCCGGAGCCCTGCGTCCAGGGCGTGAGGTTCTTCTCCGCCGTCGTGCTGGCGAATCGCAAGGTGGCGACCTGCGGGATCGTGGTGGTGACCCCCGGCGCGGGTTGCTCGATCGGCTTGTCGTCCGACGCGCACGCCGCCGAAATCAGTCCGAGCCCGATCAAGAGTGCGAGCAGCTTCCGTTTCATTTTCAACCCCCCTGCCGCCACCTCATGCCCGGGCGGCCCCTGGCACAGGTTTAGCGCGTTCCCAGCGTCGCCGCAGCCTCCACGAGCGCTCGGGTGACCGGGTGCTGCGGCGCTGCGATCACGCCGGCGCCGGGACCGGTCTCGACGACCTCGCCGGCGTGCAGGACGATGAGGCGGTCGGCGACCTTGCGCACGAGGGCGAGGTCGTGGGAGACAACGATCATCGCCATCCCGCGGGTCACCTGCTGATCCTTGAGCATCACCATCAACTTGGCCTGCTCCGACGCGTCGAGCATCGACGTCGGCTCGTCGGCGAGCAGGAGTCGGGGGCCGAGGACGAGCGCCCTGGCGATCGCCACCCGTTGCAGCTGACCCCCGGACAGGTCATGGGCCCGGCGGGACCGGAAGGCGTCGGTCGGGGGCAGCCCAACGCCGGCGAGTGCGGTCTCCACCTGCTGCGCCCGGTCGATGCTGCTCCCGATGTGCTGCACGTCGAGCGGTTCTCGCACCACCTCAGCGACTGACAGCAGCGGGCTGACCGCCTCGAACGGGTCCTGGAAGACGAGCGCGACCCGCCGGCGAAAGTCGGCCCAGTCGTCCTTCGCAAAGGCGGCGAACTTGCGCCCCTCCCAGTCGACCGTCCCGCCGTCGGGCTCCTCGACGCCGACGAGGATCCGCACGAGGGTCGACTTCCCCGAGCCGGTCTCGCCGACGATCCCGACCACCTCGCCCTCCCGGACTTCGAGGCTGACTCCCTTGAGCGCCGTCACCGTGCGCCGGAGCCCCGTGCGGTAGGACTTGGTGAGGTTCTCCGCCGAGAGGCGGGTGAGGACGCCGCCCCGCACGCAGGCGATGCGCCGGCCGGCGACCGGCGTCAGCTCCGGCTGCCAGGTGACGCACTCCGCGAGTGCCTGCGTGCACCGGGGGTGGTACGGGCAGCCCGCCGGCGGGTCGGCGGGGTCGGGGGCGGACCCCCGGATGCCCCGTAGGTCCTTCTGGGTGGTCATCGACGGGTAGGCACCCAGCAGGTCACGGCTGTAGGGCTGGCGAGGATCGCTGAGGATCGTCCGGGTCGGACCCTGCTCGAGCACGATCCCGCCGTAGAGCACCGCCAGCTCGTCGGTCAGGTCGGCCATCAGGCTGAAGTCGTGGGAGATGACCAGGATGGCCAGGCCCTGCTCGCGCCGGAGGCGTCCGAGGGTCTCGGCGATGGCCGCCTTGGTCGTGCTGTCGAGGCCAGACGTCGGCTCGTCGAGGATGAGAAGAGGCGGATCGCAGGCCAGGGCCATGGCCAGCATCGCCCGCTGGCGCTCGCCTCCCGACAGCTCGTGGGAGTAGCGGTCGAGGAGGTCGGGGTCGAGCTCGACCAGGCGGGCGAGGCCGGCGGTCTTCTCCCGGGCGTCCGGCTTTGGCATGTCCAGGTGCAGCCGCATCGGCTCGCCGATCTGCGACCCGATCGTGCGAACGGGGTTGAAACCCCGCCCCGGGGCCTGGATGACGTACGCGGCAGTCCTCCCGCGATGGCGGCGGACCGCCTCGGCTGGGGCGCCGACCAGCTCCTGGCCGCCGAGCCGCACGCTGCCTTCGATCTCCGCTTCCGCCGGCAGCAGGCGCAGCGCGGCCAGGGCCAGGGTCGTCTTGCCGCTACCCGACTCGCCCACGACGCCCACCGCATCGCCCTTGCCCACGCGTAGCGTCACACCTCGTAGGGCCTTGACGGGCGTGGCGCCGGCGTCGTAGGTGATCCGCAGGTCGGTGATCTCGAGGATCGGCTCCGACTCTGTCACGGGCGGCAGCGTAGGTGCTGTCCGCCCGTTCAGGGCAGCTCAGCCGGCGGCGACCGCCTGCCGGGCCTGGATGAGGTGGTACAGCAGGATGAGCTGGGTGAGGGCCAGCGGTTCGTCGCGAGTATCGGAGTCGATCCGGCCGAGGGACTCCGGTACCGGCTCGTCCACCCCCAGCTCGCTCCAGATGGCCTGCTCGACGTGCCGGGTCTCTTCCCGGTCGGCGTAGGAGTGGATGTGCACGGAATCGACCGGCTTGCCGTCCTCGTCCCGGCGGAGCTTGAGGTGCATGGCCGTGCGGACGTCGTCGCTGAGGACCGAGGTCAGGTCCGGGTGGCTGATCGTCGGTCGGAGCATGAGGTAGGCGCTGAGCGGGTCAGCGGCCGTCTCGCCCCGCTCCTCGATCGGTGAGAACCGCACGACGATGTCCGCCTCGGCCCGCTGGGGCCGGATGAACTGGGTGGACTCGGGCTCCCGCCGTTCCAGCTCCTCGCGGACCTGTTCCTCGGTGTACCCCCGCTTCGCCGTGTCGCGGCGCATCTTCCACGCGATGCGGATGTCCTCCGGTGGGTCGAGGTACACCGTGATGTCGAAGCACGCCCGGGACCGCTTGGTGTGGAGGGGGAGGAGGCCCTCGACGATCACGAACTCGCTCGGCTCGACGTACTCCGGGCGACCGAGCTCGCCGGTGTCGTGGTCGTAGATCGGCTTCAGAATGGGCTGACCCATCGAGAGATGCTGGAAGTGCTGGTCCATGATGTCCATGTAGTTGCACAGCGGGTGGAGCGGGGTGAACGAGAGGCCCTTCCGCTCCTGGCGGTCGTAGCGGTGATAGTCGTCGGCCGCGACGGAGGTGATGCGGTCCCGACCGAGCGCCTCCACCAACCCGGCCGTGAGCGTGGTCTTCCCCGTGCCACTGTCGCCGGCGATGGCCAGCATGATCGGTCGGTGGCCGTTGCCCCGCCCGACGTTCACCTGCTTGTCCGTCACTGTCCTACCTCCGGTCGCACGGGCCGCAGGCGGGCCCGCCTGTCAGGCCCGAACTGTAACGAGGCCGCGGGGGTGGATTCGACCTCCGGCCTGCGCGGTCAGCCGTAGCCTGTCCTCGTGGCCAGGCTGATCTACTCGGTGATTCTGTCGCTCGATGGCTCTATCGCCGACGAGAACGGCAATTTCGACTGGGCCGCTCCCGACGAGGAGGTCCACCAGTTCTTCAACGACATGGAGCGGGAGGTCGGCACGTACCTGTACGGGCGGAGGATGTACGAGACGATGGTCTACTGGGAGACGGCCCACACCTCCGCCGACTCGCCGGTCCAGCTGGACTATGCCCAGGTGTGGCAGGCGGCCGACAAGGTCGTGTACTCCCGGACGCTGGAGACGGTGTCGAGTGCGCGGACCCGGATCGAGCGCGACTTCGACCCTGAGGCGGTACGGAAGATGAAGGAGGCGGCGGAACACGACCTCACGGTCGGTGGGGCGGAGCTCGCCAGCCAGGCCCTGGGATACGGGCTGGTGGACGAGTGCCAGCTGTTCGTCGCACCGGTCCTGGTGGGCGGCGGCCCCCGTGCCTTGCCGGACGGCGTCCGCCAGGATCTCGAGCTCCTGGACGAACGCCGCTTCGGCAACGGCATGGTGCACCTCCACTACCGGGTCAGGCCATGAACGGCCAGCCGGCGTTGCGGCGCCCTCAAGCACCTCCACGACCGTGAAGGTGGCGTCGCTGAAGCCACCGAGGGTGTGGCGGCCCCGCTCGCTCGCCCGCCGGCAGGGCGGACGGGCGGTGTCCGGCCAGGTTGAAGGTGTAGATCAGCGGCACGTGGTCGAGCCGGACGAGGCCCGAGTCGTGCTGCTGGTCGTCGGTGAACAGGACGACCCGCTCGTGGCGCTTCGGGTTGAAATGGCGGCCGATGGCGGTGTGGCCGAAGGTCGAGTGGCCGACCGAGCCGACCACCTTGGCCACGCCGGCGAGCACCGACGCGCCGGCCAGGTCACCCGGCCGGCGGTTGCGCTCGCCGAAAGACCACGTCGACACCGGCCGCCCGCGTGGCCGTGGCCATCGCCATGACCGCGGCCACCTTCACCCGGGACAGCGTCGACCGGCCCGACACCGATGCCGTCATGGACGACGAGGTGTCGATCACCACGAGGGTGCGGTCGAGCTGGGGAACGTTGGCGACCGTGAGGTCGAGGGTGCGGCCCAGGGCCCGCTTCCAGTTGTCCGACGGCGCGTGCTTGTACGCCGCCCACACCTGGTAGGGGAAGAGCCGAGCCTTGGCCACGTGGTGGGGATCGGTGATCGTGGCGATGACGGTGTCGACAGTGTGGCGTCGTCCACGCCGGCCTCGTCGAAGTTGTGCAGGTTGCGGACGAGGGCCATCACGCCCATCGACGGGATGACCGATGCCCACCGCGGCGTCCATGCCGCCGGGCAGCCAGCCCGACAGCCGCTCCCAGGAGAAGCCGGCCTCGGCCAGCGCCGCAGGGCTGCGCTCGCGCAGGCCGACCGGCGGCCCTCCACCGGGCGGCCGCGGCGGCGAGTAGAGCCGGCGAGTGGCGTCGGCCACGCCCCGCTTGACGGGCATGGGCACGGTGCGGCCGTGGGTGGACAGCCAGTAGCCGAGCAGCTCGGCCGGCTCGTCGGCGTGCTGGAGCACGCCGCTGACGACGGCGCGGCCGTGGGGGCCGCCGGCCGCCACGTACTCAGCAGCTATGACGACTGCAGCCGAGCGCATCAGGAGCGCCTCATGCGTGAGGGTGCGCCGGCCCGTGGTGCGGACGGGCGCAGTGAGGTTGGCGCGCAGCGGGCGCCGGCGGGTGCCCGAGAACTTGGTCATGGTGGTGCTCCGTTGGGTTGGTACCGCGGAGGTCCGGTCAGGGAACAGGGCGGACGAGCGGTGCCGAGTCGAATGGCGGACGCACGGGTGCGCCCCCCGCCAAGGAAGGAAGCCCGTCCTTCGCAGCTGACCGGGGTTCGAGTCGGCCTGGGAACCAAGGCGGCGGAGGACGCGTTTCCCCCGCTCCTCCGATTGAGCTACGCCGTTGCCGGCGCCGGCCGGACTCGAACCGGCTTCTTCCGGGCCACGTCCCGGCGTGTCGTCCACTTCTACTTCGGCCACAGTCGACGAGGGAGGAGTCGAGCCTCCGGCATCCTCTTTGTAAGAGAGGCGGTCTGGCCACTGACCTACTCGTCGTGGTGCTCGCCCGAGAACCCGTCGACCTGGGGCGCATGCCCGGTGTCGGGCATTCGTTTGGAAAGACGAAGGAACCCCTGGCCTTCGCAGCGGGCGAGTCGTGTGCGGGGCCGGCGGCGGGCGGGACCAGGTAGCGACTTACGTCCCCTTGTAGTTGAGGACCTGGTGCAGCGTGTGCAGGACTGTGACGAGGTCGGCCTGGTCGGCCATGACCTGGTCGATGTCCTTGTAGGCGGCGGGGATCTCGTCGAGGAGAGCGCCGGCCCGGTCCGCCAGCCACACCTTGCCGGCCATGGCCGTGGCCAGGTCGGCGTTGGTGAACAGCTTGCGGGCCTTCGTCCGGCTGTGGCGCCGGCCGGCGCCGTGCGAGCACGACGTCCAGCTGGCCTCGTTGCCCTTGCCCTCGACGATGTAGCTGCGAGTGCCCATCGAGCCCGGGATGACGCCGAGGTCGCCGACGTCGGCCCGGATGGCGCCCTTGCGGGTCACCCACAGCTCCCGGCCCTGGTGGACCTCGGGCTGGGTGAAGTTGTGGTGGCAGTTGATCCGGCGGGTCTCCTTGCCGCTGCCGATAAAGCGCAGCACCTCGGCCATGGCCCGGTCCATCATCGAGTTGCGGTTGGCCTTGGCGTAGTCCTGGGCCCACAGCATGTCGGTGACGTAGGCCTCGAACTCCGGCGTGCCCTGGACGAACCAGGCCAGGTCCAGGTCCTCGAGGCCGAGCTGGGCGTGCTTGGCCAGGCGCCGGGCCTTGGCGATGTGCATCTGGGCCAGCTGGTTGCCGATGCCCCGGCTGCCCGAGTGCAGGACGACCCACACCCGGCCCCGCTCGTCGATGCACAGCTCGAAGAAGTGGTTGCCCGAGCCGAGGGTGCCGAACTGCTTGGCCGCCTTGTCGGCCTGGGCGGCGGACAGGGAGGTGGCGGGACGGTGGTTCGAAAGCCACTTGCCGGCGGCGTTGGCCGCCTTGTCGTGACCGCGGCCCACGCCGGCGGGGACCGCCCGCTCGATCTTGCTGAGGAGCGGCTCGAGGTTGTCGGGCAGCTGGTCCTCGGTGAGGTCGAGCTCGGCGGCGATCATGCCGCAACCGATGTCCACGCCCACGGCCGACGGGATGACGGCGTTCTTGGTCGGGATCACCGAACCGACGGTGGCGCCGATGCCGACGTGGGCGTCCGGCATGAGGGCCACGTGACCCTCCACGATGGGCAGGCGGGCCGTCTTCTCGGCCTGACGGATGGTGTCAGGCTCGATGTCGCTCGCCCAGGAGACGAGCTTGGGGTTGATGGTGGTGGGCATGGTGGACACCTCCTTTCGGTGTAGCGCTTCCTCAGTGTGGCCGGGGAGAATCGAACTCCCATCGCCGGCGTGGCGTGCCGGGGTCCTCGCCGTTGAACGGCGACCACGTGTGCTGCCAGGGAAGGGGTCGAACCTTCGTCCTCCGGGTAACAGCCGGACATCCGTGCCGCTGGACCACCCTGCATTGCTGCGAGTGACCGTGCGGTCAATCGGCGGCCACATTTGCCCCCGATTGTCCAAACGCTCCGTCGTGGCCTCGCCAGCACGATTCGAACGTGCGACCCCCGCCTTCGGAGGGCGGCGCCCTCTCCATTGGGCCACGTCGACGTGGTGCGCGCCCTGGGGCTCGAACCCAGTCTGTGTCCGGGGTAAGAGCCCGGTTCCCTACCTGTCGGGAGTGACGCGCCTGTGTGGGTCGGAGAGGAATCGAACCCCCTGTGTCGGAACGAGGGCTGGGGATTACCGCCAGCTGCGCCCCGGTGGCGCAACCGACCCATGCGGGGCCATGGGTATATGGCCCCGACGACGATGCTCTGCAGTTGTCAAAATGCTGATGGCGGGACTGGTGATCCGGCGCGTATGAGCAGGCTCGGAAGGTGTCGAACCCCCGGCCATCGGTGTTGGAGGCCGCGCCGCCACCACTGGCGCGAGCCCTTGAGAAATGCGCACGGCGAGGTGCGCATGAATATGAAGATGTGGAGCGAACGGACGGAGCGTCAGCTACCAGCGAGCGGTGGGCCCGCCGGTATTCCCGGCTTGCCGACCGGCCGTCTGTCGCTCATCGAGTGACAGATCGGGCAGGCACGGGTACGCGCCGACGCTCAACGGGGCGGTTCCCTGGAGCTTCGATTCGACGATGTGTATGCGTGCCATGGACATCGATAGTAGTCATTCGCCGACCGCTGTGAATGGATTATCCGAGCTACCGGTCAGCAGCCGGTTACGAAGACCTGCACCACCATGTAGCCACCGTTGGTGCGGGCCACGCCGACGCCGACCGCTGTCCACCGCGGGGCCAGGATGTTCGCCCGGTGGGGCGGGTCGTCCATCAGGAGCTGCTCGGCGTGAGCGACCGACGGCGCCATGGCGACGTTTTCGCCGACGCCGCTGTAGCACTGGGTCAAGCCCTGGCCCAGGCTGGAGTGGGAGAGGCGCCCGTCGCGTGCCAGCTTCTCGGCCCATGCCTGCGCCTTCGCCTGCGCATCGGCCCGGACGGGGAGCGCCGGCAGCCCCCGGCTCGTCCGGTCCCGGTTCATCAGGTTGAGGGCGTCGGCAGCGGTGTTCCCCGCCGCCGGCGCCGGCGGCAGCGTGGTCGCCGGCTTGACCGTCGTGGTTGGCCGGGCCGTAGTGACCGTGGGGGGAGCCTTCATGGTCGTCGTCGCCGGCCGCGGCGCCGTCGTCGTGGATGCCGGCGCCGTTGCGACCGTGGTCGTTGGAGCGATTGACGTCGTCGACGGCGCCGGCACCGTGCTCGTGGGTCCCGACGAGAGGGCGGTTGACGGCTCGTCGCCGTTCATCACGACGGCGCCGGTCGCCAGGGCCACGAACAGGCCGACTGCCACCACGACGACGCGAGCTCCGAGCGTCACGCTCCCTTTATCGGCGCCGCCGGCGCCGAGCTAAAGGACGGTCTACCAACTGCCGATGGCAACTGGGCGTGGCTCGACGCCTCATCCGACTTCGCTATGCCGCAGACTGCTCAGGCTGCGGACTGGCGCTCGCCCCGAGCAGCGCTGCGTGGTGGGACGCCGGCACCAAGACCGCGCAGTGCGAACAGTGTGGGGCCACGCCGCCGGCGCCGGCGCCGACGGGAGCCCGGCGAGGAGTGGCCGGCGGGTCGGCGATGGTCATGGCTGAGAAGCAGCGCGCCGTGCGTGAATCAGGGATCCGAGCGGCACACCCGCGCATCGGTGGGTTCCTGCTCGCCGTCACGGAAGATCCACAGGACATCAAGAACTGGGAGAAGGGCGCCGTCGGCGAACAAAAGGTCGGCGCCGGCCTCGACGGACTGGCGCCCAAGGGGGTCGTCACGTTGCACGACCGTCTCCGCCCGAGGACCACCGCCAATATCGACCACATCGCCATCGGGCCCTCGGGTGTCTGGGTCATCGACGCCAAGCGGTACTCGGGACAGGTCGTCAAGAAGGACGTCGGCAGTTGGCTCAGAAGCGACGTGCGGCTGTTCGTGGGTCGGCGGGACTGCATGAAGCTCGTCTACGCCATGTCGAAACAGGTCGACGCCGTCCGCGACGCCCTCGGAGAGGAGTGGGCCGGCGTTCCCATCCGGCCGATGCTCTGCTTCGTCGACGCCGACTGGCAGTGGTTCGCCAAGCCGTTCGAGCTGGCCGGCGTGCTGGTGGCCAAGCCACAAGCGGCTCAAGAACACATAGCCAGGCCTGGCCCCTTCCCCAAGGCCACGATCGACGTCATCGCCGGCCGCCTGGACCAACGACTAAGGCCGGCCTCCTGAGTCGTTCTCGATCGAGCTCCGCTTGGGCCAGGTCAAGGCCGTGCAGGTGGCGCCGGAGCCGGTGCCGGCGCCCCCGGCCCTACCGACCGTCATCCGCGGCCGGGTGCTCGTGGTCGACGACAACCCGGTCAACCTGCGGGTGGCGATGCTGCTCCTGCGACGCATGGGCTTTGAGGTCGACGAGGCCTCCGACGGCAATGCCGCCGTGGAGGCCGCCGGTAGCCACCACGACGACGCCGTGCTCATGGACTGCGAGATGCCTGTCATGGACGGCTACGCCGCGGCAGCGGCCATCCGCCGGCCCGACGCACCGTTCGCCCGGGTGCCCATCGTGGCCGTGACCGCCAGCGTGATGGAGGCCGACATCGACAGCGCCCTCGCCGCCGGCATGGACGCCCACGTGGCCAAGCCGATCAAGTCGTCACAGCTCCAGGCTGTGTTGAGCCAGCTTCGCGGGCATGATGATCGGCGGGTCGCCGCCGGCTGAGTCTGCCGGGCGGTGCGTCCTAGAGTGCGGACCGTGCCGTCGATCACCGGGTTCAGTCACCTCAGCTTCTCGGTCAGTGACCGGGAGCGCAGTGTCGCCTGGTGGCGCGACGTGATGGGCTTCGACCGTCACTCCGAAGTGGAGGCGGCGACCTTCAAGCGCACCCGCATGCGCCACCCCGACAGCGCCGTCATGGTGACGCTGACCCAGCACGACGCCGGCACGGGCGACCCGTTCAACGAGATGCGCACCGGCCTTGACCACCTGTCGTTCGCAGTGCCGGACATGGACGACCTCCAGCAGTGGAAGCGCAGGTTCGAGCAGAACGACGTCGACCATTCCGAGATCAAGGAAACGGGCCCCGGTTCGGGGATGATCACGTTCCGGGATCCCGACAACATCCAGCTGGAGGTGTTCGCCCTCAGGCCTGTGACGCCCGAAGGGCGGTGATGAACCACTCGAAGGCGGGGATCTGCGACGGCCACGCCGGCCAGCCGTTCATGATCCCGAGCAGGGCCCAGTACCGGTCGACCCTGGCGTCGGTGAAGCGTTCGAGCTGATCCGCCAGCGAGCTGCGGTTGGCACCGGGGGTGATGCGCTCGACGACCTCGGACGCCTCGGCCGAGCTCGGGTCCACGCCGGCGGCCAGGGCGGCGCCGGCGTGCTCGGATACGGCCGCGGCGAGGGCGGGGCCGTTCTCATCGGGCTCCGAGCCGGCGCCGGCCACGGCCATCTCCCGCACCCGGGCCCGGAACGCCGGGTCGGCGACGAGCTGGGCCAGCTCCACCCACGCCGCCACCTGCTCCGGCGACGGGTCCTCCGGGAGGTCGGGCGTGGCGGCCCGCATGCGATCGGCGACCCGGCCGGGGTCGTCGAGGCCGGCGAAGGCCTCGACGACGAGGTCGGCGATGATCTGCCGGCGTTGGTCGGCGGTGAGGTTGGCCAGGTCGTACATGAGATGGAGCTCCTTCGGAGTGGGGTGGCGGACCGTCGCCACCGCCCGCAGCACCGAGCGCTGGAAACGCAGCTGGGCGATGCGGGCGTCGATGACGTCGACATGAGCGGTGACGACGGCGTCGAGCCGGCGCCGGCCTTCGAGGATCGAACGGATGGTGGGGAGGTCGACGTCGAGCTCCCGCAGCACGCGGATGAGGCCCGCCGCCGGCAGTGCCTCGGGGCCGAACGACCGGTAACCGGCGACGGTGCGCTCGCACGGGATGAGCCCCTCGTCGGCCCAGAAGCGCAGCGTGCGCGTCGAAACGCCGGCCTGTTCGGCCAGTGCCCCGATCGTCATGCCGTCAGCGCTCACCTCTATACCGTGGCCCTTCCAGTCGCTGGAGGGTCAAGGGGTTAGACCGGCGCCAGCTCGTCAGCGGGGGATGGCCACCCGGTGGCCGAGCTGCCTGGCGGCCGCCGCCATCTGCTCGTCATAGGTGACGATCGGACCCAGGTCGGTGCCGAGCTGGGCGGCCGTGGCCAGATGGATGGCGTCGAGCGAGCGAAGCACCGGAGGGTGCATGATGCCGGCGCTCTCGAGCACGCGATCGTTGATGCGTAGCAGGTCGAGCCGGGCCAGCACCTCCCGCCCTCGGGCAACCGCGTCAGAGCCAGCCGGAAGGAGGGCTCGAAGCACCTCGGTGCGGGCCAGGGCGCTCGAGACGAGAGGCCGGCGCCGGCTGAGGTACCGCCGAAGCGCCGCCGACTCCGGTTCCTTGGCCGCCAGCTTCACGATGGCCGAGGAATCGAGATAGGTCGCCGGCATCAGCGCTCGTGGTGACGCATGCGGGCGAGTGTGGCCGACGGCAGCTCGGCGCCGGCACCGAGGTGGATGGGCTCGGGCAGGTCGTCGAGGTCACCGATGGCCGGCTCGATCTCTCCCGCCGCCCGCAGGCGTTCGAGGGGACTGCCGTCCGGCAGGGGGCAGAGCAGCGCGACAGGACGCCCCCGGTCGGTGATCTCGATCGTCTCGCCTGACGCCACCCGGCGCAGGAGCTCGCTGGCCCGCTGCCGCAGCTCTCGAACGCCGACACTCGCCATGTTTTACTTGTAGCACAACGGTCACCTGAGCGACAGCGCTTCCCGCAGCCCCGACGCCCTCGTGATCGGGCGTGCGACCGCTCCCCGGACCGTCTCCTCGGTGCCGACCAGGATCAGGCGCCGGCGGGCTCGGGTGATGGCGGTGTAGAGGAGCTCGCGGGTCAGGATGGGGGAGCCGGCGTCGGGGAGGAGGACGGCAACCTCGTCGAACTGGGAGCCCTGGGCCTTGTGGACGGTCATGGCGTAGACGGTCTCGACCGGCGGGAGCCGCTGCGGCGTCAGCTCGAGGAGCTGGCCCCGGCGCTCGAAGACGGCGCGTACGCCCCCGTCGTCGCCGTGGGCGACGACGACCCCGCTGTCACCGTTGTACAGGCCAAGCCCGTAGTCGTTCTCCGTCACCAGCAGCGGCCGGCCGGCATACCAACCGCCGGCGCCGGCGAGGTCGAGCCAGCGCTCGACGTGGCCGATCCAGGCCGACACCCCGTAGGGGCCACGGCGGTGGGCGCACAGCAGCCGGAAGCTGCCCAGAGCGGCCAGGGCGTCGCGTCCCCGCCCCAGAGCCGCAGCCTCGGCGACCCGGCCGCCGGCGTCGACCACCGCATCGCGTACCGGCGTCAGCGCCGCCCGGCCGGCGACTGCCACATCGACGGGGAGCCACGCGACGTCGGGATGGTCGCCGGTGAGGACGTCCGTGGCGCCGCCAGCGTCGCCCCGCTGCACGGCCTCCGCCAGCTCGGCGATGGCACCGCCGAAGCGGTGGACCTTGCGCAGGACGACGATGCTGTCGGCGACTGCCGCCCCGGCGACAATGTCGCCGAGTACGGCCCCCGCCTCGACGGAGGCCAACTGGTCAGGGTCGCCGACCAGGACCAGCCGGGCCGCCGGCCGCACCGCCTCCAGTAGGCGGGCCATCAGCGTCAGGGCCACCATCGACGTCTCGTCGACCACGACCACCCCGTGGGGCAGGCGGTTCGAACGGTCGTGGCGGAAGCGGGCCCGGTTCGCCGGCTGCCACCCCAGCAGGCGATGGAGGGTCACGGCCGACAAACCCAGGAGCCACGCCTTGGCCTCATCCGAGACGTGAAGCCGATGCGCCTCACCGTGGACCGCCTCCTCCAACCGGGCCGCCGCCTTGCCTGTCGGGGCCGCCAGCGCCACCAGCGGCGCCGGCTGACCTGCGCTGAGCGCTTGCTGGTGCAGCAGCGCCAGCACCCGGGCCACCGTGGTCGTCTTGCCCGTCCCCGGGCCGCCGGCGACGACGGCCAAGCGTCGCGACACGGCAGTGGCCGCCGCCAGCCGCTGATGATCGTCGGCCTCGGTGCCGAACAGCTCGGTCAGCCCGGTCGCCAGCGAGTCCTCGTCGACGTCGGGGGCGTCCAGCGCGGCCCGGGCCCGCAGGTCAGAGGCCACCTGGCGTTCCTCCCGCCAGTAGCGGTCCAGGTACAGGCGGGTGCCGTCGAGGTGCAGCGGGCCTCCGCCGGCGACGAGGGGGCTGGCGGCGACCGAATCCACCCAGCCGGCCGGCCAGGGCAACGCCCCGACGTCGACCGGCAGGTCGGTGTCGACCGCCACCCGCTCCCGCACGGTGGCCAAGTCGACGCGCACGTGAGCCAACCGGGGTGCACGAGCGGCGAAGGCGGCCGCCAGCAGCGCGGCCTCATCGTGCTCACCGACGAGACGGCCCAGGCGCTGCGCAACGTGGACGTCGGCCGCCGACAGTACGCCGGCCACGTTGAACGCTTGCAGGAGCCCAGTTGCGCCAAGGGCGATGCGGGTGTCGAACGGGTCCTCGACGATCACGCCGAACCCCGGTCCAGCAGGTCGCTCAGCGCCTCGATCAGCGGCGCCGGCGGGCGCCAGCCGAAGACACCGCACGGCACGCCGTCGACCTTGGGTGTGTCAGCCCCCACCATCCCGCGGAGAAACAGGTACAGCACGCCGGCGACATCGCGCTCGACGTCGTATCCCGGCAGCCGCCAGCGGAGGTAGCGGTGCAGGGCGACGACGTAGAGCAACGCCTGGAGCGGGTAGTGGGCGGCGAACATGGCCTCCAGCAGCGCCGCCGGCCGGTAGTGCCAGGCGCTCAGCGGCTCGTCGCCGGCACCCAGCCAGTTGGTCTTGTAGTCGACGACGGCGTAGCGGCGGTCCGCCGTCCGGAAGACCAGGTCGAGGCTACCGGAGAGGTAGCCCCGCAGGCCGGTCTGGAGCACGGGGTCGGATAGGCGCGGCACGTAGCCCAGGAAGGGGTCGCCGGTGGGGAGGTGCCGCGTCAGCAGCCGGCCGACATCGGCGACGGCCAGGTTCCCCGCCGGCGTGTCGCCGCCGCACAGCGGCAGCTCGAAGCCGAGCTCGTTCACGCGATCCGTGCGACCGATGTCGCGCAACCGCATCTCGCCGGCGACCGGCCCCAATGGCGTCTCCACCGCTGCGGCCAGCCCGGCCACGACGAGCGATCGGTCGCCCACCTCGACCGCCTCCCGGGCGGCCGTCTGCTCCAGCGACGCACGCAGCTCGGCCTCGAGGTCGGTGGCCGTGAAGTCGGCGCCCTCCAGCGCGCCGTGGACGAACGTCCCGACGTCTGCGCCGCCGGGCATCGCCGCCAGCAGCGCCGGCACCTTCCGGAGTGCCGGGTCATCCTCGACGCTGGTCACGACCGCCATCTCCTCCGGCTCCCACCGCTCCTCCGCCTCGCTGGCGACGCGGGCTTCGTGGACGCCCGACGTGATGCCCGTGTAGGACGTCCGTCGCCACGACGGGTCGAGTGACCGGTCGAAACGGCCGGCCGCCAGCTCGGCGTCGCCCGGCTCATGGTCGACCCACACCGCGCCGCCACCCCCGTCGACCCGCTCGACGGCGATGCCCAGCTCGCTGAAGCGGCCCACCACCTGGTCGTCGGCCGGCGTCCGGCTCCCTGTCGGGCGCACGTTGCCATCGGCGCCACGGAAGAGCAGGCGACACAACGCCGAATCTCGGGCGTCGTAGGACCCGGCCCACCACACGACGGCCAGGTGGCGGGCCCGGGTGAGCGCCACGTAGGCCAGGCGTAGCTCCTCGCCCCGGCGCTCCTCGACATGGCGGTCGAAGAACTCGGGGTTCCCGCCGCCGACGTCGATGGTGCGCCGGCCGGCGTCGTCGTGGAAGACCGGCGGCTCGTCCTCGGGGATGTAACCGGGGTCCCACAGGTAGGGGCAGTAGACGACGGGGAACTCCAACCCCTTGCTCCGGTAGATCGTGAGCACCTGCACCGCCTCGGCATCGGACTCGAGCCGGCGGGTGCGGTCCTCGGCGTCGTCCTCCTCGCCCGCCTCGTCGATGCGCTGGCACAGCCAGCCGGTGAGAGCGGTCACACCGAGCTGCTCGGCGGTGGCAACGCCGTGCAGGAGCTGAGCCACATGGCGCAGGTCGGTAAGCTCACGTTCGCCGTCGGTCCGCCGCAGCACCCTGCGATCGAGCCGTTCGGCGCGGCTGATCGTCTCGAACAGCGCCGCCACGCCCCGGAGGCGCAGCACTGCGGCCCACCGGTGCAGCTTGGCGTGGAGGTCCTCCCACTCGCGCTCGCCGGCCAGGGCCAAGCGCTCGGCGGTCCATCCGACGAACGGGCTCAGGGCCGCCAGCCTCGCCGTGCTGGCGGCCGCCGGCCGCTCCAGCGCGGCCAGCAGTCGCAGCCAGGACCGGGCCGACGCAGTGGCGAAGACACTGCCGGCGCCGTTCACCACCGCCGGCACGCCGGCGTCGTCGAGCGCGTCGCGCACCGCCAGCGCGTCGCGGTTGCGGTGGACGAGCACCGCAATGTCGCCGGGGCGAACGCCCGCCTCCGAGGTGAGGAGGCGGACGACGTGGCCGGCCAGGTCGGCGGCAATGCATGCCCGGGACTCGCCGGCGCTGGCGCACCCGGTCCCCGTCAGCTTCACCAGCCCGTCGTCGCGGTGGAGCACCCGCACCCGCAGTGGCGGCCCCGGCATCCGCCGGCCATCGGCATTGGCCGGCGCCGCCCGCACTTCGCGGTAGACGATATCCGGGTGGCCGAGCCGGGCGCCGGCGAACAGCGCGTCGAAAGCGTCCAGCACGACCTGGTCGCTGCGCCAGTTGACCTCCAAGGTGGCCCGGGTCTCGGCGACGCGAGCCGCCTCCAGGTAGGCGTAGACGTCGGCGCCCCGGAAGGCGTAGATGGCCTGCTTGGGATCGCCGATCAGGACGAGGGTGGAGCCCGGCCCCGCGAAGGCCCGGCGCATGATCTCCCACTGGACCGGGTCGGTGTCCTGGAACTCGTCGACCAGCGCCACCTGGTAGCGCTCCCGCAGGCGCCGGCACGCCATCTCGCCCCGGACCGGGTCGGCGAGGGTGTCGCGCAGGCGGGTGAGCAGGTCGTCGTAGGTGAGCACGCCCGCCAGGCGCCGGCGGCGGTCGACCTCCTTGCGAACCTTGGTGGCCAGGCGCCAGCGCAGCTGCGCCGCGCTGTTGTGGGGTGCATCCTCGGGGACGAGGAGCGCATCCGGGTTGCCGACCGCCAGCTCGCCGAGCTGGATCGCCTCCTTGAGGATGAAGGGGACCTCCTGGCGGGGGAGGTGGAAGAACCGGACGTAGAGGTCGGTGACCACCTCGTCCACGAGATACCGGGAGTCCTCGACGAAGGCGACGTCGCGCTCCACGTCGCCGGCCACGCCGAGGCCGTTCAGGACGTGCTGGCAGAAGCCGTGGGTGGTGGCGATGGTGGCGGCGTCGAAGTCCGACAGCGCCCGGGTAAGGCGGTCACGGCGCCGGCGGACCTCCTCCGTTGGCCCGGTGGCGAGGAGGCGCAGGATGCCGTCGCCGGCGTCGGGTTCGACGCCCAGCAAGGCCCGGCTCAAACCCTGCTCCGCCGAGACCATGCGCTCCCGCACCCGGTCGCGCAGCTCGCTGGTGGCCATGCGGGTGAACGTGACGATCAGCAGGTGCTCCAGCGGAAGGCCGTCGGCGACGTAGCGGGTGGCGAGGGCGGCGATCGTGAACGTCTTGCCGGTGCCGGCGCTGGCTTCGAGGACGGTGACGCCGGCGGGGAGCGGGCCGCAGGCGTCGAAGGCGGCGACAGTCATCTGTCCTCCACCGTCTCGGTGGCCAGCACGCCGGCCCACAGCCGGCGGGCGTCGTCTTCGAACCTCGGGTCGGCAAGCACCTCGTCGAACGGGGGGATGCGCCCGAGCACGAGCTGGTGCTCGGGCTCGGCGCCCTCGCCCGGGTACCTTGCGCTTTCCCACGCCTTGCGGCCGGCGGTGGCCGCCCGGTTGGCCGGCGCCGTCGCGTAGGCCGCCGACGTCGCGCAGTAGACCGGGATCGGCTCGCAGAGGCCTTTGTCGAAGAGGGCGACGAGGTCGTGGAGATGCCGCCGTGCGGTGGCGCCATCCAGAGCCCCGGCGGCCAGGCAGGCGACGGTGATGTCGCGGTACGGCTCACCGCCGGCCCGCCGGCGGCCGATGGTCACGGTGCTGTAGCGGGCTTCGAGCGCCAGATAGCGGGCCCACGCCCCCAGCCGGTGCTTGGGCTTCAGCTTGCTATAGGTGACGGTGCGGGCCACGTCGCCGATCAATCCGGGGACGGTCCCCACGAGCAGACGGCCGTCGTCGAGGCGGACGTGCACCTCCACGCTGTCGGGGTCGCCCGCCGGCGTGGCTGCCAGGAGCCGGTCGATCGTCGAGCGCATCCTGGCCATCGCCGCCTCGGACAGCGCGCCGGGCGGGAGGTGGCCGCGGGCCAGCTCGGCGGCGACGCACGCGTCCATGCCGGCGCCGGCCAGGCGGGCCTGGAGGATGCGGTCGCCCACCTGCCAGGACTCCAGGCCGTCGAGGTCGACGGGAAGGGCGTCGGCCAGATCGACGCTCCAGTCGCCGAGGGAGATGCCGAGCCGCTGGCGCAGGAAGGCGCGCACCGGGTGCTCGACGAAGCGCACGAGGTCGTCGAGGGCGACGACCTCGGGCCGCTTCGGTGGCAGGACGCCGGCCAGGAACGGCGCCGGCGGCGTGCGCTCGCCGGCCAGGGCGCGGGCGCCTTCAAGCTTCACCGGGTCGAAGCTCCAGGGGCGGTCGGGCACCAGGCGGCCCGGGGTGAAGTTGCGGCCGTCAAAGGGCTGCAGGGGATGGTGGACGACGACCGAGGTTCGGGCGGGCGCACCACCGTCGAGGCGCACCGTGCGGTCGATCACGTCGAGCAGCTCGCCGACGGGCACCGCCGGCGGCAGCTCGGCGTTGGTGCGGTCGTCGCGGCCGGCGTAGGTGACGACCAGGCGCTCGGTGGCGGCGAGGACGGCGTCGAGCAGGAGCTGGACGTCCTCATGACGGCCGTCGCGGTCGCCCACGTGCGGGTCGGTCAGGACCAGGTCGTCACCGTCGCGCTCGGTCCTGCGGGGGAACGCGCCGTCGTCCAGGCCGAGGAGGCACACGACCCGATGGGGGACCGAGCGCATCGGTACGAGCGTGCACACGGTGAGGTGGCCGGTGCGGAAGTTGGCCCGTGTGGGCTGGCCCCGGAGGCGGTCGGAGAGCAGCGACCGGAACTCGGCCAGCTCCAAGCGGGCAGGGCTGCCGGCGGCCTCGGCGAGGACGTCGTCGAGGATGCGCTGCAGCTGGGCGTGCTGCCAGCCGTCGTCGGGTGTCGTGGCGGTGAGGGCGCCGCCGGCGGCGGCGACCGCGTCGACCCACCCGGCCGCGCTCTGGGGGCCGGCGAGGGAGTCGAGGGCCGCGCCCAGGCGCTCCACGAGCTCGGCGAAGCGACCGGCGAGGTCGATGGAGCCGCTGTCGACGTCGTCGAGGGGCACCACGTCGCCCACCAGCCGCTGGTCCTCGTCGGCCATGGACACGCCGAGCAGCACCCGGTCGAGGCCGGCGCTCCAGGTGTTCTGGGCCAGGCCGTCGAGGTGGAACGGCGCCCGGTGGGCGGCGTCGAGGCCCCAGCGGATGCCGGTGGCGGCGACCCACTCGCTGATGCGGGCCAGGTCGTCGTCGTCGATCCGGAATCGCCGGCGGACGGGGTCACGGCCGGCGAAGTCGACGACTTCCGGGGCGGTCACGCGGCTGTCGGCCAGCGTGAGCAAATTCCACACGGCACCGAGGACCGGGTTCGTCTGGCGCAGCGAGCGGTCGGCCAGCCTGACGCGGAGGTCGATGGGGGCGTCGTCGCCGTCGTCGGTATCGGCGCCGGCGCCGAAGGTGGCTTGGATGAGCGGGGCGAAGGCCTCGATGTCGGGGCACATGACGATGACGTCACGCGGCTCGAGGGTGGGGTCGTCGAGGAGGAGGTGGAGGACGGCATCGCGCAGCACTTCCACCTGGCGGGCCCGACCGTGGCAGGCGTGGACCTGGATGCTGCGGTCGCCCTCGTCCAGTCGAGACCGGGCGTCCGGGTGGCCGGGCAGTGGTTCGCCGGCCGGGGGCTCGTCCTGGCGAACGGCGTGCTGGATGCGGCGGAGGAGCGTGTCGGGAGGGCCGGCGTCGACCGGGTCGTGCCGCTCGTGCACCGGCCCGAGGACCAGCTGCATCTCTCGGGCGTCGCGTCCCCATGACGCCAGCAGCGGGTGGCGGGCCAGGCCGGCGGTGTGGTCGTCGACCCGCCGGCGGGGCGGGGGGCCGGCGCCGGCCACGAGGTCCCACAAGGCGGGGGAGGGGTGGAGCAGGAAGAGGTGCACGTCGCGGGACGCAGCGAGGGCCCGCAGCACCTGGAGGTAGCTGGCAGGCAGGCGGGTGAGGCCGAACAGCGAGAACCGCTCAGGCAGATCTGCCAGCGACGGATCGGCGACGAGGCGGTCGCAGGCGCGCTCGAGGCGCTCGGCCGGGCTGGGCGCGCCGACCCGTGCACGGAGCCGGCGCCACAGCTCGGCCTGCCAGCGGCAATCGGAGGGGAGGGCGCCGCCGGCATCGTCCACGTCGGCCCCCGTCGCCCACGCCCGCAGCATCTCCGGCCGGTGGACGGCGTAGCGGTCGAAGAGGTCGGTGAGGTGGCGGGCGGTACTGAACCGGCGGGACCTCGCGCTGCCGGCGAGGTGGCCGGCCACCGTCGCCAGCCAGGGCTCCTCCATGCCGGCGTCGATCAGGTCGAGCAGGGGCCAGACTGCGCGCTCTGGAAGCCACGGGTCCTCGTCGCGATCCACGCCCGATGCGCCGGCGACCGCGCCCCCGATCAGCCGCCCCGGGAATGGGAAGTCGACGTTGGCACACACGCCGTCGGCCCGGCCGGGTGACGTGCCCAGCCGGCCGGAGAGGCGCTGGGTCAGCCATCGCTCGACGCCCCGGGTGGGCACCGAGATCACCTCGGTCTGAAGGGGATCGGCGAGGCCGGTCGAGACGACGTCGCCCAGGGCTTCCACCAGCGCATCGGCGCGTTCGGAGCGGTGGACGACGAGGCGGGGGACCGGCAGCACCGTGGGTCGAACCTACCCGGCTCTTCGGCGCCGGCGCTCCCTTCGAGGCGGCAGCGCGACGTCGAGGCCCATGTCCTGAAGAATGCCGGCGCAGGCCCGGGCCTCCTCAAACCCGGCGACGGCAGCCACCTCGGCGAGCAACGCCGGCAGCGGCGGGCGGCCGGCGAGCACCCAACGCGAGAACGAACCTTCGTCGAACCACGCCGCGTCCTCCGGGGCGACCGCCGGGTCCGGCCAGTGCCCCTCGGCGGTGAGCTGGCGGAGCCGCTCCCAGCGAAGGTCGATGCCGGCCTCCAGGAGGGCCAGCGCCGGCGACGGGTCGGCGGCCGTGATCACGGCCTGGAGCCACGCCATTGCCAGCAGGTGGGCGACGGGCTCCTGCGGCGGGGCGGTCGGCAGGCCGAGCGCCCGCTGGAGGCAGTCGACGGTCAGGCCGTACTCGGGCGCGTCCTTGATGAGCTGGCCGGCGTGGCGCACGCGGCCGACGATCTCGCCGACCCGAGGCACGAGGACGACGACCTCGGCGGTCGACGACGGGCCGCAGCCCGACAGCGGCCCCGCCCGGCCACGGGCGGCGACCCCGAGGGCCGCCCACTCGGCCGGCGCCTCGGTGCCCAGCAGGAACTCTGCCGGCGCCACGCCGTCGAGGGGCAGGATGCCGACATCGGGGCCGTCGGGGCGGAAGACGACATGGACCAGGGCGGACTCGCCACCACCGGCGAGGGACTCGGTGAGGGCCTCCGCCAGGAGGCAGAGAAAGGCATGGTGATCGGGCTCGGGCACGCGCGCCGTCCTTCGGAAGAGGGATGCAACCGAGGCGCGTCGTCAACCCCGACGGCGAGGGGCGCCCTGACTGTGCCCGCGCCGCCCGCCGGCGTCAAGGGTTTCAGGGCAGCGGGCGGACGGGGCCGAGCTTGCGGAACTCCTCGCGCATGAGCTCCACCGTGCGGCGCAGCTCGTCGGTCATCGGTGACGGGATCCGGTTCTGATAGATGCCGGCCAGCGTCTGGTAGTACCAGAGCTGGTCCGCGGGGCCGGCGTTGAAGCGGAGGGAGACCTCGTCGCCGAACTGGCGGTAGTCGGCCACGATCGACCGGGCGTTGTGGAGCTTGTCGGCCAGCGAGACGGCAAGGACATCCTTCGGCGTCGAGGGCAAGATCATGCGGGCGATGTACCGCTCCTTGCGGAGCCGCCACGGCGGCTTCGGGGTCTCGTCGGTGTCAGTGCAGCCCCATACGATGCCGGCGACTCGGGGGCCGAAGGCGGCCTCGATGTCCGCCGCGGTGACGTCGGTGTCCTCGATGGTGTCGTGGAGCAGGCCGGCGATGGCCATGTCCTCGTCGCCGCCGGCCTCCAGGACGAGCGACGCGACGGCCAGCAGGTGGGAGACGTACGGGATGTCGCCGCCCCTGCGGGTCTGGGTGCCGTGGGCGGCCATCGCAAAGGAAACTGCGTCGGCAAAGCGTCGGGTCAGCACCGGCCCTCCTCTCCTCGGTGGGGAACCCTACGCTGCGCCTACGGATCGATCCGTGCGAGCCGTGGCGCTGAGCACTGCCCGGCGGCGATCGCCGCGGCAGCGAGGACGCGGTCGCCATAGGCTCCGGCCGAGGACCAGCTCGATGCCCGTCACCTACTCCGTCCGCCGGTCCCGGTTCCCCCCACCCTCGCTGGCGGAGATCTTCGCCGGCCCGCAGCTGGTCGATGCCTCGGGATCGTTGGCCCAGACCGACCAGTTCCTCACCGCCCGGCCCGGGACCGTCGAGTTGGTGCCCGGCTGGTGCGGGTTCAAGCGTGACGGCGTGGTGTTCTTCCCCGAGAAGCCCACCGCCTACCAGGAGGGCGTGGAGCTGTCCGAGCCGGTACTCGACCTGGTGCACGCGCCGGACATCCTGGAACTGGTCGGCATGGCCCTGCACATCCACGCCGAGGTCTCCAACCCCTACTCTGCCGAGGACTACCTGGCTGACCCGCGGACCTTCTTCCTGCCCTTCCTCGACGTTGTCGAGGTGGCGATCGGCAGGGTGGACGTGGTGATGTCGGAGGCCTTCGTCACGGCCGAGGATGTCGCCGGCGACCGCCGGACCTACCGGTTCCAGACCAAGGGTGCCGGGGGCTCCCGGAAGAAGAACGAGCTTCTGGCACGAATCGTCACGTCCCAGCGCGTCACATGCGACTTCGAGGCGGCCGAGGCGGACGTGGCGCGACGAAGCCTGGCGCCGTATCTTGCCGAAGCGCAGGCTCGGGCCGGCGTGGGGGAGGGTGCGGTGGCTGATGAGGTGGTGTTGGCCCAGGCGCGGCAGCTGCGACGTCGCGCCCTGCAGGCGCGGGGCACCACCGTCCTCGCCGAAACCAGGGCCGGCGTGACCCAGCTCCTCGCCGACCTCCTGCCGGAGTACCGGCGCATTCCCGATGTCGAGTCGATGCTGGCCCCCGAGCACGCCGCGCTGCTGCCATGAGCCAGGCGTACTCGGTGCCGCGCCTGGCGGGCTTACCCGCGCCTGCACTCCCGCTCTACGACGCCGGCCTGGCGGTGCGGTCCCTCACCGGGACCACGCAGCTCGACCATCGGACGATGCCGTCGAAGGGTGGCACCCAGGCCGGCTTCGTGCCCACCGTGGCCGCCCACGTCTTCCACCTCGATCCCGCCACCGGGGCTCCGCAGGGCCGAGACCACAACGGCCTGCTGAGGAAGGGAGTTCAAGGACACCTCCTTGCGTGCGCCGACGCCGGCCTCGCGTTCGTCGCCGCCGACGCCACCACGGTGTGCCTGGCGTCTGCCATTGCCAATGAGGACGACGACGCCAGGGCGCGGGTCGGGACGGTGGTCGAGGCGTTCAGCGTGTGGGAGAAGTTCACCCCGCCGACCACCTTGGCCGACGCCGTGCCGGCGGGGGCGCCGAAGTCGATGGTCGTGCCGTTCGTCGACGTCGTCTCAGTATCGGCGGTGCCGCCTGCCGAGAGCCCGGGACGCGTCCCCGGTGGCGCCCGCAGCTGCCTCCGCCTGGTCACGGAGGACGTCGCCGGCCGGCGCCGCAGCGTGGTCCTCCTGGTTGCTGACGCGGCCTGGGATCCCGGCCTCCTCCTGGTGCACCGGTTGCGCGGCGAGGTGCGGGCCCTCCAGCGCCGGCTCAAGGAGGAGGTCACTGCCGGCGTCCGTGCTGGGTACGGGCCGGCGCCGGCGGGTGACGAGCTGCAAGAGATGCAGTCGGAGGTCGAGGACACGTGGCTCCTGTGGCGGCGGGAGCAGGGCATGGCCGACGACGGGCCGTGGGGGTACTCCCGCGTCGAGCTCGAGCGGTACCTCGCCGACCTGTCCGCAGTGATGCCGGCGTACTGGCAGGTTCCCGCCGTCCGCGACCTGCTCGGGCGGGAGTGCCAGGGGATCCAGGGGGCCCTTCCCGCGCCGGACGTGGCCCCGCCCACCCCGCCCCCGCCGGCGCCCACCCCGCCCCCGCCGGCGCCCATACGGGTCAAGCCACCGGCCACGGGCCTGAACGAGCTGCCGCCGCCGGCGATGGCCGGGCTCATACTCGTGTTCGGTGTGGTGATGAGCGTGGTCGCCGCCGGCATCGTCTCGTTCGGCGAGCAGCGCAACTGGGACATGTCGGCGGCCGACCGCCAGCTCCAGGAACCGCCGTCGGCGGTCTACGGGCTGCAGCACCTGCTCTACCAGGCGGCCACCATCGTCCGCGTCCTGGCGGTGCTCGTGGTGGTCGGCGCCCTCGTCGGCCTGGTCGTCACCGGCAGCCGGTGGCTGCGCAGCCGCTCCGCCGGCTGAGCCGACCGCTCAGCGGGTCCGGCGATCCTCGACGAGGGTGACCGTCGCCGGCAGGACCGGAGAGCAGGGGTGGCACTCCAGCTCCAGGGTGGCGTGGTCGATGCCGAAGCGCTCCGCCAGCATGGCCTTGAGCTGGTCGGCGCGCTGTTGCGCATCGTGCAGGCTCATTCCGCCCCGCAGCACGACGTGACCGGACAGCGCCGGCGTGTCGGATGCCAGGTTCCACAGGTGGAGGTGGTGCACGAGTTCGACGTCGGGCTGGGCGGTCAGGGCGGTCTCGACCGCCTCGGCATCGAGGCCGCGCGGCGTGCCCTCGAGGAGCACCTGGGTGGCGTCGCGCAGCAGACCCCACGCCGACCACAGCACGAGGACGCCGATCAGCATGGATGCGGCAGCGTCGGCCCACGTCGCGTTCCAGAGCAGGACGGCCGCGCCAGCCAACACTGCGCCGACGGAGCTGCCAGCGTCGGCGGTCATGTGGGCGAAGGCGCCGTGCATGTTGAGGCTGTGGCCGCGAGCCCGGTGGAGGACCCGGGCGCTGGCGACATTGACCGCCAGACCCAGCAGGGCGACGACCAGCAGGCCGCCGCCGGCGACGTCGGCGGGGTCGTGCAGGCGGCCCAACGCTTCGTAGAAGATCCAGACAGTCACCGCCACCAGCCCGAAGCCGTTGAGCTGGGCGGCGAGCACGTCGGCTCGTTGTAGCCCGTAGGAGTGGCGGGCGGTCGCCGGCCGCTCGATCAGGCGCTGGGCGACGAGGGCGATCCCGAGGGCGGCGACGTCGGAGCCCATGTGGGCGGCGTCGGCCAGCAGGGCCAGGGAGCCGAACGCCGCGGCCGCCACGACCTCGACGACGAGGAAGGCAGCGTTGAACCCCAGCGCCACCCACAGGGCCCGTTTCCGCATGCCGGCCACATCGTGCGAGTGACCGTTGTGGAACACGTGCTGGTGGGCGATACGGCGATTCTACCGGCGGTCGATTCGTAGCAGGATGGCCGGATGACCGGGGCGCGCCAGGATCCGCTTCAGGCCGCGCCGGCCGTGCGGGAGGCGATCACCCGGCTGGCGCAGACGCTCTACCAGATCGACGCCATGCCGGAGCTGGCCCTGGTGCGAGACCGAGACCAGCTGAAGGGCCGGTCGGCCACGGTGGCCGGTGATGCGGCGGCGCTGGTCGACGGCCTCTGGACGCAGTACCCGCAGTTGAGTGAGGCGGCGGAGAAGGTGGAGGCCGCCCTCGCTCGCGCCGACCGCGACGGGTTGGCGACGCTCCTCCGCACCGCCGAGCCACTGCTGCGCAGGTTGGAAGGCGACGCCGAGCGGGCCTCGTCGCTCGTCGGGCAACTGGGCACGGCCTGGCGCAACGCCGTTCCCCGTCTCGACGCCCTCCGGGACCGCCTGGCCGCGGCGGCGGCGACCGCCGACACCCTGGGCATGCCCGGCGACCCCGAGCTGGCCGCCGCCCGCACGGTCGTCGACGACGTCACCGGCCAGGCTGTCGCCGACCCTCTCGGGGCCGAGGTCGACGACGCCGACCGGCTGGTGGAGCGCGTCGAACAGCGGATGTCCGAGCTGGTCCGGACCCGGGCGGGCATCGGAGCCGATCTCGACGACGCCACCGCCCTGCTCGACGAAGTCGCAGGGCTCATCGCCGCCGGCGCCGGCGCGCGGGAGGCTGCCGAGGCCAGGATCGCCGAGCCGGGGGGCCTGGTCGAGCCGCTGGACCCCTCGGTGCTCGACGCCGGCGCCCGCGCCCTGCGCCCGTGGTTGGAGCGGATCCGGGCCCAGGCCAACGCCGGCGCCTGGCCGGCGGCGGCCAAGGGACTGGAGGCGTGGCGGGAGGAGGCTCATGAACTGCGGGCCCGGGCGGAGGCGGTCGCGGCGACCAACCGGGCGCCGTTGGAGCGGCGGAATGACTTGCGCGGCCTGCTCGACGCCTTTCGCGCCAAGGCCGCTGTCCACGGGCTGGCCGAGGATCCGGCCCTCACCGACCGGTACCGGGCCGCCAGGGAGGCGCTCTACGCCTACCGTTGCGACGTGCGCCGAGCCGAGACCCTGGTGCGGGAGTACGGGCGGGCCATCGAGCACCCGCTCTCGCGAGGCGGTGGCTGATGCCGATGCAGCGCTGCGCCGAACCCGGGTGCACCGGGCGGATCCTTTCCGACGGCTACTGCGACACGTGCGGGACCAGGGCCCCGGACCCGGTCGCCGCCCCGGCGGCCAAGGCGCCGGCCAAGGGATCGGCCAACCCGGCAGTCACGGCCACGCCGGCGGCGCTGGTGGGAGCGCCCCGGAACCTCGAGACGGGCTCGACCCGCTCCGGAGGCTCCCGACGGACGCTGAGTGGCCGCACCCGGAGCACGAGCCGGCGCTCCACCATCGGCGCCGGCCTGGTCGACGTGCCGCCGGCGCCGTCGATCGACCCGGCCACGATCGTCATGGCCAACCCCGAGGTGTCCGAGGAGAAGCGGTTCTGCTCCAACTGCGGCTCCCCGGTCGGCCGGAGCAAGGGCCGCCAGCCCGGCCGGTTGAAGGGCTTCTGCCCCAAGTGCCGCAACGCCTTCGACTTCGTCCCCAAGCTCAACCCTGGCGACCTGGTCGGCCGCCAGTACGAGATCGCCGGCGCTCTGGCCCACGGCGGCCTCGGGTGGATCTACCTGGCCAGGGACAAGGCGGTGAACGACCGCTGGTCGGTGCTCAAGGGGCTGCTCGACTCCGGTGACGAGGCGGCCATGGCCGTCGCCGTGGCCGAGCGCCGCTACCTGGCCGAGATCGAGCATCCCAACATCGTGAAGATCTTCAACTTCGTGACCCACGCCGGCGCCGGCTACATCGTCATGGAGTACGTCGGCGGGCCGTCGCTCAAGCAGATCCTCAAGCAGCGGCGGGAGGCCAACAGCGGAGTGGCCGACCCGCTGCCCGTCGACCGGGCCATCGCCTACGTGCTGGCGATCATGCCGGCGTTCGGCTACCTCCACCGGCGGGGCCTCGTCTACTGCGACTTCAAGCCGGACAACCTCATCCAGGTCGGCGACCAGGTGAAGCTCATCGACCTGGGCGGCGTGCGCCGGCTCGACGACCCCTCGGGCGACGTCTACGGGACCATCGGCTTCCAGGCGCCCGAGATCGCCGACGCCGGCCCTTCGATCTCCTCCGACGTCTACACCATCGGCCGCACGCTGGCCGTGCTCACGCTCGACTTCAAGGGCTACCAGTCGACCTTCCGGCACTCCTTGCCCGAACCTGCCGAACACCCGGCCCTGGCCGCCAACCCGTCCTTCTACCGCCTGCTGCTGAAGGCGACGGCCCAGCATCCCGACGACCGCTTCCAATCGGTCCCCGAGCTGTCCGACCAGATGGTCGGCGTGTTGCGGGAGGTCGTCGCCGTGGCCACCGGCACACCGCAGCCGGGACCCAGCGCGGTGTTCGCCGGCGCCGCCGCCGACGACGGGCTGCCCGTGCTCACCGTCGACCCCAACGACGACGCCGCCGGCTTCGTCGCCAACCTGTCGAGCGACGACCCCGAGGCCGTGCTCCGCAGCATCGCCGACGCCCTGGCGCTGCAGCAGGTGACCGACACGGTAGAGCTTCGCTTGCGGCGGGCCCGGGCCTCCATCGAGCTGGGCCGGCGGGACGAAGCGACGGCCGAGCTCGGCCGGATCGAGGCGGACGACCCGTGGGAGTGGCGGGTCGCCTGGCTCCGGGGCGTGATGGCACTCGCTGCCGACGACCATGCCGGCGCGGTGAAGGCCTTCGACCGGTGCCTGTTCGAGGTGCCGGGCGAGCTGGCACCCAAGCTGGCGGCCGCCATCGCCGCCGAGCGGGCGGGGAACACCGCCGGCGCCGCCGCCCTCTACGACGTGGTGTCCACGGTCGACCCCTCCTATGTGGGCGCGGCCACCGGCCTGGCCCGCTGCCGGCTGAAGGCCGGTGACGTGCCGGGCGCACTCGCCGCATTTTCGCGGGTGCCGGCGACCCATCGGGCCCATGGCGAGGCTCAGCTGGCCGCGGTGCGGGCCCTCGTCGGGGCCGCGCGCTTCGCCGAGGCGGGGCAGGTGCTCGAGCAGGTCCGGGTCGCCGGCCGCCAGTCCGCCCAGCTCGACGTCGAGCTGTTCGAGGCCGCGCTGGCCGGCCTGACGTCGGGCTCGGTGAAGGCGCAGCCCTCGGTCGCCGTGCGGGGCCAGAAACTCGATGAGCCCGGCGTACGCCAGGGGCTGGAGCGGGCCTACCGCATGCTGGCGAAGCTCAGCCCCGACGACCCAAACCGCTGGCGGCTGGTGGACCGTGCCAACGAGGTGCGACGGGTCTCGGTCGTATGATCGCCTCGCAACCAGAAGTTGCTCGGCGGGGCAATCGCGCTCCGGCCGCCCGGCGGAGCCGGTCGACCTCCGCCGTCGCTTTCTGCCGGCGGCCGGAGAAGCCGGCTGCGCCGGCGTGGGCGTCCGCCGGGTTCACGGCCGGCCCGCAGACGGATGCTGGGACGTTCTGACGGTGACCAAAGCCCCCACCGCCTGCCCGACGTGCGGCGAGCCGTTCGCCCCCGGCGACTCGTTCTGCGAGGCGTGCGGCGCCGCTCTCCCCGCCCGCGAGGCTGTCGTACCGGAGCCGGCGCCGGCCGAGCCGGTCGCCGAAGCGGCTGCGGCGCCCGCGCCCGCCGCCGTCACCTGCCCGTCGTGCGGGACCGCCGGCGAACCGGTCGACGGGTACTGTGCGACCTGCGGCATGAAGCTGCCGGCGCCGAGGGACCACCAGGAGGTCGCGCTGGTGGGGGTCGCCGGCGTGACCGACAAGGGCGTGCGCCATTCCCGCAACGAGGACGCTATGGCCATGTTCGCCGGCGAGGGGTTCGTTGCGGCCGTCGTGTGCGACGGGGTGTCTACGAGCGTGAACCCCGACGTCGCCTCCCAGGCCGCCGCCGACGCCGCACTTGCCGTCCTCGTCGAGAAGCGGGATCTCGATGGCGCCTACGACGCGGCCCGGGGTGCGGTGCTGGCCACGGAGTACGAGCCCAGCGCCACCCTGAGCCCGCCGTCGTGCACCTTCCTGGCCGCCGTCGTCACCGACCAGCAGGTGCAATTCGCGTCCCTCGGCGACTGCCGGGCCTACTGGTACGCCGGCGGCACCGCCACCCAGCTCACCGTCGATGACTCCTGGGCCGAGATCCAGATCGCCGGCGGCATGCCCCGGGCCGAGGCCTACGCCAACCGGTTCGCCCACGTCATCACCCGGTGGCTATCCACTGACGCCGACCCGGAGTGGCGGCCCGCCATCACCACCTTCGAGGTCCCTGGTCCCGGCCGTTTGCTCCTCGTGTCCGACGGCCTGTGGAACTACACCCTGGAGCCCGCCGACCTCGTCGCGGCGATGGGGGAGCAGCCGGTCGAGCAGGTGGACCTCGCCCGCCGGCTGGTCACCTTCGCCAACGACGCCGGTGGATCCGACAACATCACCGTCGTGGTGGCGGATCTCCCGCTGAATGACCTCCACCTGAAAGGCGGCACTCCCACATGAACTTCTCGGCCTCCACCTACCAGAACGAGTTCCTCCCCGCCGACGCCACCGAGGTGCACGCGGTCGTCACGGTAACCTCGGCGGGCGGTGAGGGGACCGCGGCGCCGGCCGCTTCCCCAGACAAGGCCGTGGTGCTCATCGTTGACACCAGCGGGTCCATGGGCCAGCCCAACACCAAGATCCGGGCCGCCCGCCACGCCCTGGCCGCATCGCTGGAGGAGCTACCCGACGGCACCTGGTTCGCAGTGATCTCCGGTAGCCACGAGGCGATGTGTGTGTACCCGCCCACTTTCGCCACCGGCGAGCCGCCGGCGCTGGCCAAGGCCGACGCCGGCACCCGGGCCGAGGCGGTGGAGATCGCCAAGCAGCTCCAGCCCGAGGGCGGCACCGCCATCTCGACCTGGCTCGACATGGGGCGCGACGTCTTCTCCGGCCACCCCGAGGCCATCAAGCTGGCCTACCTGCTCACCGACGGCCGCAACGAGAGCGAGCCGCACGAGAACCTGGAAGCCGCCCTGCGTCGCTGCGAGAGCGTGTTCCAGTGCGACGCCCGGGGCGTGGGGTCGGACTGGGAGGTGGCCGAGCTGCGCCTCATCACTTCGGCCCTGCTCGGGGAGGTCGACATCATCGCCGAGCCCGAGCTGATGGACGACGACTTCAGGGCGTTCCTCCAACGGGCGCTGGGCAAGTCGGTGGCCGACGTGCGGCTGCGCATCTGGGCACCTCAGGGCTCGACCATCAAGTTCCTCCGCCAGGTGGCGCCGGCCATCGACGATCTGACGGCCAAGGCCGTCCCGGTCAACCCGCTCACCGACGATTTCCCCACCGGAGCGTGGGGCGGGGTGGAGAGCCGCGATTACCACCTGGCCGTCAACGTCCCACCGGGCAAGGTGGGCGACGAGAAGCTGGCCGCCCGGGTCAGCCTGGTGGTCGACGGCCAGCCCGTGTCCCAAGCGCTGGTGAAGGCCATCTGGACCGACGACCACGCCCTCACCGCCCGCATCAGCCCCCAGGTCGCCCACTACACCGGCCAGGCCGAGCTGGCGTCGGCCATCCACGAGGGCCTGGAGGCCCGCAAGGCCGGCGACGACGACACCGCCACCGTCAAGCTGGGTCGGGCCGTCCAGCTGGCGCACGAGTCGGGCAACGAGGGGACGGTCAAGCTGCTGCAGAAGGTCGTGGAGGTCGACGACGCCGCAACCGGCACCGTCCGCCTGAAGCGGGGAGTGGCCGCCGTCGACGAGATGGCGCTGGACACCCGCTCCACCCGTACGGTACGGGTAACGGCCAAGCCCGCCGACCCTGCCATCCCCGGAGCCTGACATGCCTGTCACCTGCCCGAACGGCCACCCGTCGGAGAGCACCGACTACTGCGACACCTGCGGAGCGCCCATCACCACCCTCCCGCCGCTGCTGCCCAGCCCCGGCGATCCGGCCGCCACCGCCGCCGGCACCACCGTGATGCCCAGCACGCCGGTTCCGCCCGGCGCGACGTGCCCGAACTGCGGGGGGCCCCGAGGGCCCGACGAGGTGTTCTGCGAAGTCTGCGGCCTGAACTTCTCCACCGGGCAGCTGCCGTCGCCGGCGGCCGAGCTGGCCGCCCTCGACCCGGAGGCGGTGACGGCGGAGTGGGTGGCGGTCGTGTCCGCCGACCACCGGTACTTCGAGTCCAACCAGGCCGAGAGCCCCGATCACACCGTGACGTTCCCCACCGACGCCGAGGTGCGCGAGGTCCCGCTCACCTCGAACGAGATCCTGATCGGGCGGCGCAGCGACTCCAAGGGCATCTTCCCGGCCATCGATCTCAGCCAGCCACCGTCGGATCCGGGGGTGTCGCGCCGTCACGCGATCCTGCGCCTCAACCTCGACGGCTGGGTGGTCGTCGACCAGGGTTCGACCAACGGCACCCTGGTGCGGGGCGCGCTCACTCCCATCAAGCCCGGGGACGCCGTGCGCCTGCACGATGGTGACCACCTCAACGTCGGCGTGTTCACGCGCATCACCCTCCAGCGGGTGGGCGCCTCTCCATGAACCGGCTCCGCGCCGCCGCATCGACGACCCCGGGCCGCTACCGGCTTTGGTCGGTCGTGACCGCGGTGCTGCTGGCGGCGACCGCCGTCGCTGGCTGGGCGGCTGCCACCGCGCTGCGCTCGGGCACGGACCGCATCCGCAACAACGCCGGGCCCGTGCTGGTGGCGACCCAGCAGATGGTCTCCAGCCTGGCCGAGGCCGACGCCGCCGCCACCGCCGCGTTCCTGTCCCGCCCCGAGGATCGCGAGTCCCGCACGCTGTACGAGCAGGCGCTGGCCCGGGCCAGCGCCCAGATCGAGGACGTCTCCGCGCTGATCGGGGCCGACCCGGTCACCCACGAGAGCCTGAAGGACCTCTCGGTGGCGGTGATCCGCTACGCCGGCCTGGTGGAGGCGGCCCGGGCCACCAACCGGGCCGGTATCGCCGAGGCGCCCGGTTACCTGGTGGACGCCCTCAACCTGCTGGGGGCCACCGTCGCCGACGATGCCACCCGGCTCACCGATGCCACCCAGCGGCGCTTCGAGCGGGACGAGGACCGTCGCGACACCGGCGTCCTGCCCGCCGTCGCCGTCGCCGTCCTGGCCCTGGGCGTGCTCGTCGCCGCCCAGCTGTGGACGTTCCGGCAGAGCCGTCGCGTCGTGAACCTCCCTATGGCCGTCGCCACCCTTCTGCTGGTCGGCGCGATCGGCTGGCTGGTTGCAGCCACGTTCCAGTCGCGAGCCGACATCGAGACCGCGCGCGCCGACGGCTATGACTCAATCACGCTGACCTCCCGCATCCAGACCGCGGCCTACCGGGCCAAGGCCGACGAGACCGTCGCCCTCATCAACGGAGATGGGGCACGGCGGACCAGCGCGACGGCGACCGCCCGGTCGCTGCTGGCCGGCCCGGCCACCCCCGCGGCGGTCGACGCCGTGCGCCAGGGCCGGGCGCCAGGGGTCCAGGGCCTGCTCACCGACGCCGCCGGCGTAGCTGACTCCGATCGCGAGCGGGCGGCGGTGGCCGAGATGCTGGTTCGCTGGCAGCGCTACCAGGACACTGCCGCCCAGCTCCGGGCCATCACCAACGTCGACCAGCAGCGGGCCGTGTTCGTCGGCCCGACGAGCGCCACGTTCAACGGTTTCAACTTCTCGGTAGAGTCGGTGCTCGGCGACAACCGTGACCAGTTCCTCGACGGGCTGGCGTCGGCCGCCGACCGCCTCGGCAATCTCACCCTCGTCGCCTTGTTCCTGCCCCTGCTCGCAGCGCTCGGTGCCCTCGTCGGCTTCCAGCTGCGGCTGAACGAGTACCCGTGATGCTCACGCGTCGCCGGCTCCTCGCCCTGTCCGCGGCCGCCATCGCTGCCGGCGCCTGCAGCCGCAGCAGCACTCCCGAGTTCAGCGGCCGGCTGCGCGTCCTGAACTGGTCGGACTACATCGACTCCGGGACGGTCGACCGCTTCCAGCAGGCCACGCGCATCCCCGTCGACTACGTCGAGGAGTACAACGGCAACGAGGAGGCGTTCGAGACCGTCTTCGAGCCCACCCTGGGCCGGGGCCGGGCCACCGGCTACGACGTCGTCGTTCCCACGTACTGGGCCGTGGCCCGCATGCTCGAGCGCGACTGGGTCCAGCAGATCCCGCTGGAACGGGTGCCGAACCACGTCAACATCGAGCCGGCGTACCTCGGGATGCCGTGGGACCGCGGCGCCCGGTTCCACATGCCTTGGCAGGTAGGGATCACGGGGATCGCGTACAACCCGGCGCTGACGGGGCGCCCCATCACCCGGGTGAGCCAGCTGTTCGAGCCGTCGCTTCGGGGACGGGTCGGCATGGTCAGCGAGATGCGGGAGACCGTCGGCCTGGTCATGCTGACCCAGGGCGCCGATCCGTCCCGCGCCACCCGGGCCACCGCCGAGCGGGCCCTCGAACGGCTGCAGGCGGCCAAGAACGACGGGCAAATCCTGGAGTTCACCGCCAGCGAGTTCGTCGACAACCTGAAGTCGGGCCGCTTCGCCGCCTGCCTGGCCTGGTCGGGCGACATCATCCAGCTCCAGCAGGAACGCGCCGACATCCGGTTCGTGATCCCAGAGGAGGGCGGGATCCGGTGGTTCGACAGCATGGTGATCCCCGCCCGCTCCGCCGGCGCCGCCGCGGCCGCCGACTGGATGAACTTCGCCTACGACCCCGCCAACGCGGCCCGCATCACCGCTGCCGTCCAGTACATCAGCCCGGTGCTCGGGGTGCGCGAGGAGCTCGTGCGCGCCGGCGGTGCGTCGGCCCAGCTGGCCCAGAACCCCATCCTGTTCCCTGACGAGGAGACCCGCCGGCGCCTCTACTTCTGGGCCGGGCTCGACAGCGCCACGGAGGACGACCTCCAGGAGCGCTTCTCGGCGATCACCGGCTGACGCCGTGGACCCCCTGCACAGCTACCACCCGGGCCTGGACCAGTTCGCCGACGAGGTGATGGCCTTCGCCCGCCGGCGCATGGCCGCCGACGCCCACGGGCTGGCGCTCGGGACGCCCCGCACGCCGGCGGAGCTGGACGCCGCCGCCGGCGCCACCATCACCGACGACGGGATCGGCGCCAGCGAGGCCCTGCGCCTGTTCCGGGAGATCCTCGAGCCCGCGTGCCTGTCGTCGGACCACCACCGGTACCTGGCCTTCGTGCCGGCGGCGCCGAGCGAAGTGTCGATCCTGGCCGACCTGGTGGTGAGCGCCTGCTCGATCTACGCCGGCTCCTGGCTCGAAGGCGCCGGCGCGGTCTGGGCCGAGAACCAGGCCCTGCAGTGGCTGATCGACCTGGCTGGCATGCCGGCCGGCGCCGGGGGAGTCTTCGTTTCGGGGGGGACCATCGGGAACCTGTCGGCGCTGGTCACCGCCCGGGCGGCTGCCGCCGGCCGGCGTGGCGGCCGCCCGCCGCGGTGGTCGCTGGTCGTGGGGGAGTCGGCCCACAGCTCGATCGAGGCCGCCGCCGCGGTGATGGACGTCGACCTGGTGACCGTGCCCGGTGAACGCCTGACCGGTGCCGATCTTGAACCGGCGCTGGCCGGCGTGGGCGACCGGGCCTTCGCCGTCGTCGCCACCGCCGGCTCCACCAACCTCGGCCTCGTCGACGACCTCGCTTCGGTGGCGGAGGTGTGCCGGCGCCAGGGCATGTGGCTCCACGTCGACGGTGCGTATGGCGGCGCCGCCCTGGCCGCGCCGTCGGCCCGCGACCGCTTCGCCGGCATCGAGCACGCCGACTCCTTCATCGTCGACCCCCACAAGTGGCTCTTCGCCCCGTTCGACGCCTGCGCACTGCTCTACCGGGATCCGGCGGTGGCGAAGGCGACCCACGCCCAGCACGCCGACTACCTGGAAGTGCTCCACGGGGCGGAGTGGAACCCGTCTGACTACGCCGTCCACCTCAGCCGGCGGGCGCGCGGCCTGCCGCTGTGGTTCTCCCTCGCTGCCCACGGTCGGCAGGCGTACGCCGATGCCGTGGAGACCTGCCTCCGGACGGCGAGGGAGGTCGCCGACCTGATCCGGGCCGCGCCCCACGTCGAGCTCGTTCTCGAGCCGGAGCTGTCGGTCGTCGTGCTGCGCCGGCCGGGCTGGTCGGCCGAGGACTACCGCTCCTGGTCGGTCGACCTGCTCCGGAGCGGTGACGCCTTCGTGGTCGCCTCGGCCCATCGGGGCGAACCAGTCCTGCGCCTCTGCATCGTCAACACCCGCTCCTCAGCCGCCGACGCCGCCGCCATCCTCGACTCCATGCGCTGAGCCCGGCAGCAGCGGTCCGTCACCGAGAATTATCCACACTCTGCTCAGCGCCGGCCGAGACCTCGCAGCAGTACCGGCTGGATAGGGGAGAGGGCGAGGTCGAAGCAGGGCTGGCACAGGTCGCTGCCGTCGAGGCGGCGGATGCGGGTCTCCATGGCCGCCTCGCCGCACTCGGCGCAGGTGATGCTGGTGTGGATGCGGGCCTTGCGGGGCGGGGCGGCATCGAGCTCATCGAAGGTGTAGAGGGTGTCGGGGTCGAGCGCCAGCACCTTGTGAGACTGGCTCACGTGCAGCTCCTGGAACCGGGCCTTCTCGGCGTCAGTGGCCGCGCCGGACCGGACCTTGGCGGAGAGCGCCTGGTGCTCCGGATCGCGTGCCCATGCGTCGGGTCGGACCTTGATGCGGATGGCCCGGCCGTCGGAACGCCGGAAGAAGCTGTAGGCGTTCTTGCCGACGTCTTGGTGGATGAGGTTGCCCTTGCCGAATGTGCAGCCGGTGAGGAACTGGATGGCATCCACCCCGCACATGTCCGTCTCCACGACGGCGACGACCTCCTCGTCCTTGGCGTGGGGCCCGATCTCCCGGAGGGCGATCTGGGCCGCGGCCACTCCCATGGCCAGGCCCGGGCACAGGTGCCCGTGGAAGTCGACCACCCGGTCCAGCGTCTGCTCGTCGATCATGGCTGCCTCCTCGGCTCAGACTTTGGTGCCGACCTTCGTGCTGCTCGTGGCGGACGACACGCCGACCGTGCGCCGCTTGGTCACGACGGCCGCCAGCACCAGCATCAGGCCGACGAACACCAGGCCCACGATACCGGCGAGGACGACCTTTGCGGTGTTCGACGAACCGCCGCCGATGGCCTCGAACTGGGCGGCGGCGACGTACACGTCCTGGAGGCCGCCACCGGTGGTCCGGCTGTCCTGGAACTCGATGTCGGAGTTGCGGGTGTCGTCCCAGCCGAAGACGGCGTAGGCGTTGGTGGAGGCGACCCCGGGAGCGGAGGCAATGTCGTAGTTGTTGCCCCAGATGCCCAGCTTGCGGTCGATGCTCCGATCGGTGAGGCGGATGTTCTTGCTCCAGGTCCTGCCGTCGTCGGTGGAGTACGCGTAGTAGGCGTCGGTGCCTCGCAGGCCCTGGATGTCACGGGTGTCCCACCAGACGACGTCGAGGCGGCCGTTGGGGGCGACGTTGATGTTGGGGAAGAACTGGCCGCCGAACAGCTTGGGGTCGTCGTCGCTGATGTTCTTCGCCTCGGTCCAGGTGGCCCCGCCGTCGTAGGAGACCCGGCTGTAGACGTCGCTCATGCCGGCGATGTCCGGCGTCGGGTTGCGGTTGTAAACGATGTGCAGCGAGTCCGTCTTCTTGTTGATGATGAACTGCGGGTAGGAGCCGGCGGGACCGCCAGTGGCGTTCTCGTAGCTAAAGGGGATCGAGATGGCGCTGGTCCACGTCTTGCCGCCGTCGGTGGACTTCGACAGCGCCAGGGCGCTCGGCGGGTTGGGGCTCAAGTTCGCGACGCCCGTCGGCCACGTGACATAGGCCGTGCCCTTCGAGTCGATCCGGGCGATCATGCCGTTGCGGCTGCCGGCGGAGCCGAAGTTGGACTCCTGGTTAGGCGTGGCCGCTTTTGAGGCGGCCGGAGGGATCGTCGTCGTGGACGTCGGCCCCGAAGCGATCGTGGTCGTGACCGCAGCGAAAGCCTGATCCCGCACGGCCTGGGACGCGAACACACCCTGCGTCAGGTCGACCGCCTCGTCGAAGGTGCGCCCACCGTCACGGGACACGGCAACCATGGCGTTGGACGGAACCGCGTTGGGCGCCGGCGGGTTGGTTCGGCTCCGGGAGAACGTCACGTAGATCACGTCGTTGTCGCCGCCCTTGGCGTCGACCGCGATGCTCTGGATGGGGCGGATGTTCTCGGCATCGTTGCCGGTCTTCTCACGGGCGTTGCGCACGACTGTCGTCTCCCAGGAGTCGCCCATGTCGGCCGAACGGGCCACCATCACTGCGCCACCCGTACGAGCCGCCTCCTCCGTGCCCCAGCCGTTGAGCCCCATGTACAGCATGCCGTCGCCGCCGAAGGCGAGCGGGGTCTGGATGACGCCGCCCTGGCTCTGGGAGCAGAAGGGGAAGGTCGCGGTGTTGGGCGCCGCGTCAGGGCGCACCCACGAGCGGCCCCCGTCGACGCTGCGGACGATGCCGCACCGGCGGGTGCGCAGGTCGGCCCAGCCGCCGACGATGCGCAGCGGGTTCTTCGGGTCCACCGCCATGGCGGGGCTGGAGTACAGCCGGCCCGGGTCGAGGTCGACCTTCGTGGCCTGCACCGGCATGGTGAGCGCCGGCGGGCCGGCGGCCGGCGCCTCCGCTTGGATGAGCAGGACGCCTGCGCCGGTGACCAGCGCAGCAAGAACGCGTCGCGATCGGGTCATCAACTCGTGGTTCCCTTCCCCCGTGGGCCGCGTCATCGTGACGGTTCGGCCCATGACGAGCCCGGATCCCGAACGTCATTCTTCAGGGTACCGTGCCTATACGCAAGGTCGGAATAGAGCGACTTTCATTGACTTTGCCGATAACAGTGATCGTCCAGATCGATAAATGGGGGCAGTACGATCGACGTGCCTTGCGAGCAGCTGCGATGATCCGTTGAACCTGGCCCAGCTCCGCTTCGTCCGCGCCGTGGTCGATGCCGGCACCTTCACCGGCGGCGCAGCGCGCTGTTATGTGACCCAGTCCACGCTGTCGACTGCGGTCGCGCACCTCGAGAAAGAGCTCGGGGAGCGCCTCTTCGTCCGCACGACGCGGACGGTGAGCCTCACACCTTTCGGGCACCGGCTGCTCCCGAAGATCGACGAGGTGCTCCGCGCTCAGGACGCCCTGGTGGCTGCGGCAGATGCCTACCTCGACCCACAATCCACGCAGGTCCACGTGGGCGTCTGCCCTCTCGTCGAGTCGGCCCGCCTCGAGAAGGTCCTGTCGCCGTACCGGAGCGCGAACCGGAACGTAAAAGTCGTGCTTGACCAAACCGGCACCGGGCAGGGTTTTCGCGCGCTGGAGCGGGGGGAGCTGGACTTCGTCCTCGGCCCCGTCTCGCCGGGCCGGCGCACCAAGGTCGAGCGGGCCCGGTTGTACGACGACCCCCTCGTGTACCTGAGGTCCGGCGAGGGACCGGGCGCCGGCGACCGGCGACCGGTCACGCTCCGCGACATCGCCGACGACACGTTCCTGCTCGTCCACGACGCCTGCGGGCTGACCCGTTCCACCCGGCACCTCTTCGCGTCCCGGCGACTCACACTGCATGAGTACGAGGGCCAAGCAGTCAGCTACCAGGTGCTCGAGGAGTGGACACGGGTCGGCGTCGGCTCCGCCATCCTCCCCGAGTCCAAGCTCTCGGCGCGGGGCATCGGCCACCCCATCGTGCTCGGCAACGGCCATCGGGCCAGCATCCGCTTCGAAGCGGTGTGGGTGGCCTCGAGCGCTCCGGCCCCTCACCTGCAAGCCCTGATCCAACACCTCAAGTCGGCCGGCGCTGCGCTGGCACAAAAGGAGCACACATGAGCAGACGACATCTTCGGTTCGCCGCCGGCGCCTTGGTGCTGGCCCTCACCGCCGCCGGCTGTAGCAGCGGGGACGACGCCGGCACCGGCTCGACCGACAGCACGACGCCCGGGTCGGAGCGGGTGACGCTGCGCATCGCGGCCAGCACCCAGAGCGGCGGCTACCCGCAGCCGTACGCCGCCATCCGCGGGCCGGGGCGCCTCATCACCACCTACATCTTCGACACCCTGGCGTTCCCCGACGTCACGGGCACGCCCAAGCCGTGGTTGGCCAAGTCATGGACCTCCTCGCCCGACGGCAAGACGTGGACGTTCACCCTGAACGACAACGTCAAGTTCCACGACGGCATGCCCCTCACCTCCGACGACGTGAAGTTCACCTTTGACTACAACCTCACCGGGCCGGGGAACGCCGCCGGCGCCGCACAGGGCGTGACCTACATCGACACGGTCACCGCCACGGACCCGAAGACGGTCGTGATCCAGCTGAAGACGGTGCGGCCGAGCTTCCTGAGCGATATCGCCGGCACGTTCGGATTCGCCATCATGCCGAAGCACATCTGGTCGAGTGTCACCGACCCGGCCAAGTTCCAGGGCCCGACGGCGATCATCGGCTCCGGCCCCTACAAGCTCCAGAACTTCGACCTGACGACCAACAGCTTCGACTTCGTGGCCAACGAGGAGTTCTACCTCGGGCCGGCCAAGGTGCGGCAGTTCCAGATCGTGCCCGTGGCCGACGCGCTGCTGGCCCTCGATCGGGGCGAGGTCGACGCCGCCAGCGGAGGCAACGCGCTGATCCCGCGGATCCAGTACGACGCCCTGGCCAAGAAGTACAAGGTCCTCACCGCCCCGGGCGAGTTCAACCTCGCCCTCTTCTTCAACCCGCTCAAGGGCTTCCCCTACAACGAGAAGGCGTTTCGCCAGGGCGTGGTCTACGGGCTCGACCGCAAGGACATGGTCCAGCGCCTCGTCGACGGCAAGGGCATCCCCGGTCCCGCCGGCGCCCTCGGCCCCGGCAACGAGTTCCTGAACAAGAACCTGCCGACCTACGACCACGACAAGGCGAAGGCGGCGTCACTGTTCGACCAGATCAACCTCCGGGACCGCAACAACGACGGCCTGCGCGACAAGCCCGACGGCTCGGCGTTCAAGGTGCCGCTGTCGGTCAGCTCGTCGGACACCCAGCAGGCCCAGCTGGTCAAGGAGTACCTGCGCGCCGTCGGGATCGACGTCGAGATCCAGGCCGTAGACCAGCAGACCTCCGACGACCGCGGCGCCAAGGGCGACTACGAGATGGCTATTCAGCACTTCGGTGGGCTCTCCGGCGACCCGTCGGGCCTGATCAACCGCTTCGCCTCCAACAGCCGCAGCACGTCGTTCACGCGGGTCCACGGCTACAACAATCCGGAGTTCGACAAGGTGGCCAACGACCAGGCCGTCGAGGTCGACCCGGCCAAGCGCAGGGAGCTGGTCAACCGGATGCAGGCCATCCTGGCCGAGGATCTGCCCCAGATCTCCCTCTACGTCCCTGAGCAGATCTCCTTCGTGGACGACAAGAAGTTCCAGGGCTTCGCCTACACGCCCGGCTGCCCGCCCTGCGGGGTCACCGGCAACAAGCGCCACCTGCACTCCGGCAACGCCAACCCGGCGCCGGGCAGCTGATGGCGGCGCCGAGCGACCTCACTTTCCTCGCGCCACCAGGGGCCGTCGCCGACTGGCGCATGGTCCTGCTGTGCGACGCCGCCATCGCCGCCGGCGTGTTCGACGCGTTGCCGGGCACCGCCGCGGAGGTGACCGAGCGGGCCGGGCTGGATCCCGAGTCCACCCGGGTGGTGCTCGATGCCCTCGTTCCCTTGGGCGTGCTGGCGGCGGGAGACGGCGGCACGTTCGCCCTCGGCCCGGCGGCGCCGGCGCCGGAGGCCATGCCGAGCATCCGCCACCACGCCCGGGCGCTGCGCCGGTGGGCGACGGCCGTCGAGCCCAAGCTGCGCGGCGAGCCGGCGCCGGGCGCAGGCCCGGGCAACGTGGACCCCGAGATGTTCCACGACGCCCTGGCCCGCAACGCCCGCACGGTCGCTCCCACGGTGGTCGACGTCTGCCTCACGCGCTTCCCGCACGCGGCGAGCGTGCTCGACCTCGGTGGGCTGCACGGGGAGTACTCGCTGGAGTTCACCCGCCGGGGGCTGAAGGCCACCATGCAGGACCAGCCGGCCATGGTCGACGTGGCGCGCCGGCGGGGCCGCCTTGGGGCGGCCGGCGTCGAGCTGTTCGAGGGCAGCTTCTTCGAGACCGTGCCCGACGGCCCTTTCGACCTGGCGTTCTGCTCGGGCATCACCCACACCTTCGACGGCGAGCACAACCTGACGCTGTTCCGGAACCTGCGCACGGTCGTTGCGCCCGGCGGCGGGGTGGCGGTGGTGACGTTCCTCCGGGGCCGCGACCCGATCACCGCCCTCTTCGCGGTGCAGATGCTGCTGAACGACAACGGCGGCGACACCCACACCGAGGCCGAGTACCGGTCCTGGCTCACCGAGGCCGGCTTCACCGTCGACGAGGAGGTCCTGGATCTCCCCGGGCAAGAAGCCAGGTCGGTGCTCTTTGCCACCTGACGGCAGCCATGCCGTTCCGGCCACGGAGGCCAGGCGCGGCGGGCTTGAGATCTGCGATCTTGTCGTGACCTACCCGGGCCCGCCGCCCGTGCGGGCCGTCGGCGGCATCAGCCTGTCCGTCGCGCCCGGGGAGTGCCTCGGCGTGCTCGGGGAGTCAGGGTCCGGAAAGTCGACGATGGCGCGCGCCGTGCTCGGCCTGGCGTCGGAGGCGGAGGTCCAGGGGACGGTACGGCTCGGCGGCACCGACCTGCACACCCTCGACGAGGAGGGCTGGCGATCGGTCCGCTGGAAGCGGATCTCGCTGTCGTTCCAATCGACTTCGGCGCTCAACCCGGTGCTGCGGTGCGGGCTCCAGGTCGCCGAGCCCCTGCGCGTGCACCTCGGCCTGAGCCACGACGCCTCGGGCCGGCGGACCGAGGAGCTGCTGACCGACGTCGGCCTGGGGCCGTGGGCGGCGGAGCGGTACCCGAGCGAGCTTTCCGGCGGGCAGCGCCGGCTCGTGCTCCTGGCCATGGCCCTGGCCTGCCGGCCCGACGTCGCCATCCTCGACGAGCCCACAGCCGGCCTCGACCCCTCCACCCGGAACCAGGTTATCGACCTGCTACGGCGGGTACGGCAGGAGACCGGCACCGCCCTGGTGGTGCTGAGCCACGACGCCGACGCCTTGGAGATGCTGGCTGACCGGGTGGCGGTGCTCTACCGGGGCTGGCTGGCGGAGGTAGGCCCGGGGCGCCAGGTGCTGGCCGACCCCCGCAACCCCTACTCGTGGGCCCTGCTCAACGCCCGGCCGACCCTGGCGTCAGTGAAGGATCTGCGGGGCATCAGGGGCACGCCGCCCAACCCGGCGGAGCGGGCCGAGGGCTGCCCGTTCTACGGTCGGTGCCACCAGAGCCGGGAAGAGCTGTGCCGGCCGGCGCCGCCGCCGATGGTGGCGCCCCAGGGCGAGGACGGCGCCCGCCAGGTGGCCTGCGTGCGGGGCGGCGTGGTGTCGATCCTGACCGCCCGCAACCTGCGCAAGACCTACACCTCCGGGGGGATGCTGGGCCGCAAGACGTCGGTCTCGGTCGTCGATGACATCAGCCTCGACGTGCGCGAGGGCGAGGTCGTCGGGCTGGTCGGCGCCACCGGCGCCGGCAAGTCCACCCTCGGCATGCTGCTCGTCCGCCTGCTCGACGCCGACGCCGGCGCCGTGGCCTTCGACGGCCACGACCTGCTCGCCGCCGGCGGCGCCGAGCTCAAGGCGCTGCGGGCCCAGGTGCAGATGCTGTTCCAGGACCCATTCGAGGCCCTCTCGCCGCGGCTGACCATCGGGGCGGCCGTCCAGGAGCCGCTCGACGTCCAGGGCATCGGCGACAAGGCCGGGCGGCGGGCCACGGTGCGGTCCGTGCTGACCGATTGCCGGCTCCCGGTCGACGACGCCTTCCTCGACCGCCACACCCACGAGCTGTCGGGTGGGCAGCTCCAGCGGGTGGCGCTGGCCCGGGCCCTGGTGCTCGATCCCCGGCTGCTGGTCGCGGATGAGGCGGTCTCCATGCTGGACCCGAGCGAGCAGGCCAAGATGATCCAGCTGCTCAAGCACCTCCAAGTGGAACGGGGGATGGCCATGATCTTCATCTCCCACGACCTGTCCGTGGTGCTGCGGGTGTCCGACCGCGTGCTGGTGCTCGACCGGGGCCGCATCGTCGAGGAGGGCGCCGGCGGCACGCTGCTGGCCACGCCCCGCCACGAGGCCACCCGGTCGCTGCTCTCGGCGTCCGGCCGGGACCTCCTCTTCGCCGCCAGTAACGGTTCCGGCGCCCCGTGAAAGCGCTGGTGGTCGACGACCTCGTCGTCCGCTACGGCGACTTCGAGGCTGTGAAGGGCGCCGGCTTCGGCGTGGAGGCGGGCCAGGTGTTCGGGCTGCTCGGGCCCAACGGGGCGGGCAAGACCTCGATCATGCGGGTGCTCACGACGCTGCTGAAGCCGGCCGGCGGGCGGGCTTGGATACTGGGCCACGACGTGGCGACGGAGGCGGGCACCGCCCGGCGCCTGATCGGCTACGTGCCCCAGGCCCTCTCGGCGGATGGCTCGCTCACCGGGCGGCAGAACGCCAACCTCTTCGCCCGGCTCCACGGGATCACCCGCCAGGAGCGGGGACCGCGGATCGACCAGATGCTGGAGCTGATGGATATCGCCGGCGCCGCCGATCGGGTGGTGCGCTCGTACTCCGGTGGCATGGTCCGTCGTCTGGAGATCGCCTGCGCGCTGCTGCACCGGCCCCGGCTGCTCCTCCTCGACGAGCCGACGATCGGCCTCGACCCCGTCGCCCGCCGGGCCGTCTGGCGGCACCTGGCCGAGATGCGGGAGGAGACGGGCCTCACCATGCTGGTGACGACGCACCTGATGGAGGAGGCCGAGGAGCAGTGCCAGCGGGTGGCGGTGATGAGCGCCGGCGAGATCCGCGCCGAGGGCAGCCCGGGGGAGCTCCGGGCCACGCTTGCCGGCGGCGGTACGCTGGAGGACGTCTTCGTGAGCCTCACCAGCGGCGCCCGGGCCCAGGGAGGTGAGTTCAATGACATCGGTCGCACCCGTCGCACCGCCCGACGCCTTGGTTGAGGCCGTTCCGGCGCTCACCCCCCGCCAGGTCGCCGCCTGCTATGTGGGGACGGTCGTGGCCATGGCCCAGGCCGAGCTGTGCCGCGCCCGCCGGGAGCGCTCAGTGCTCGTGGCCCGGGCCGCCCAGCCCCTCCTGTGGCTGCTGGTGTTCGGCTCGGCGGTGTCCCGGGTGCGCGAGCTCGGGACGGACGAAGTGCCGTACAAGGCGTTCCTGGTGCCGGGCGTGCTGTCCCAGTCCGTCCTCTTCGTCGCCATCTTCTCGGGAATGGCCATTATCTGGGAGCGCGACCTGGGCATCACCCAGCGGGTCCTCGTCTCCCCCGCCTATCGCAGCGCGGTCATCCTGGGCAAGGCCGTGAGCTCGGCCATGCGGGCGGTGCTCCAGGTCGTGCTGGTGCTGGCGGTCGTCGCCGTCATCCGCATCCCCCTCGACTGGTCCGTGTTCGGGATCCTGGGGTCGCTGGTCGCAGTGCTCCTCGGGGCGACGATGCTGTCGGCCCTGTCGATGGTGATCGCATCCGTGGTTCGCAGCCGGGAGCAGTTCATGGGCCTGGGCCAGCTGGTGACCCTGCCATTGCTGTTCGCCTCCAATGCCCTCTACTCGGTGGAGATCATGCCCGGGTGGCTGCAGGTCGTGGCCCGGTTCAACCCCCTGACGTACCTGGTCGAGATGCTGCGCCAGCTCCTCGTCGACGTGGGGCCCGACCGGCTGCTCCTCGACGCCGGCGTGCTGGTGGGCGGCATCGTGGTGACCGTCGCCATCGCCAGCCGGACGTTCCCCCGCCGGGTGCTCTAGCGAGGAGCGCTCATCGTAAGTCGCAGGTGGCCTGATCGGCACTTGGTGGGGCCGACTCCTCTTGCGGCGCGATGTCCGCGGCTGCCCGCCTGCGAAGCATGAGGCGTCGTAGGCGGGCAGGCGGAGACCGCCTTCTGTCCTACGGAATCGCGGCCCAGGCGCAGAGCCCGAGGCTGGCGCCATTCCCGACGACCTCGCCGGCCCGCTCGTTGGGCACGAGCTTGGTCTGGCCGTTCGTGCAGACGACCGTGTGGTCGGTGTAGCCGGCCAAATCGACCATGATCTGGTCCCAGTGGCGGTACTGCACCGTGTGGCCCTCGCCCGGGTAGACGGTGGCCCTCTTGATGTTGGGCAGGGCCGCCTGCCACTTCTGCATCACGCTGGTCGAGACGGTCGTATCTGCGCCTCCCCAGTAGAGGTACGTCGGCGACGTGATTTGCGACGCATCGACAATGGCCCCGGGCAGGCACGGAAGCTCCCCTTCGTGGGCCAGCGGGCTCGGGTCGGTGGGCCCGTCCCCGAGGTGGAACGAGCGCACGGCATCCAAATATGCGGTCGCCTGCCAGCCCGGGACGGCGAGCACCGGCGAGCCCGGCACGCCCCACCACGCCTTCGGGTGTTCGTACCAGAACAAGCTGGACGCGTAGCGCTGCTGAAAGCTCAGCGAGCAGTTCCGGGGCGTCCGGTTCGGCAACGTCGAGTCGGTGGAAGCCGCGGCGTGGAGCGAGATGACACGAGCGGGCACCGCTGCTGCGAGGTGCGCCGCATAGGCACCGCCGCCGGAGATCGACACGATCGTGAACTGGTCGATACCCAGGTGGTCGAGCACCGCCAGCACTTCGTTCTTGTAGTCCGAGTAGCCGAGGCTCAGGTCGAGGTCCGACTCGCCGAAGCCATTGCGCTCGACCGAAACGACGCGTAGTCCGAGCTCCTCGCGACTCGTGCGTGCGAACTCGGACAGCTGGAACGCCTCGAGGCTGGTTCCCTGGCCACCGATGAAGACGACGGCGCGCTGGCCGGGCTTGCCTTCGTCGATGTAGTAGCTCGTCCGCCCGCGATGCGTCAGTGAGTGGACCTCGGCGCCGATGTGGTCGAACCCGTTCTGCAGCTGGATCGAGTTCGGATTGCGCCGGGCTTCCTCGCTCACAACTGTCGCCAGCGCTGGCACCGTGGCGGGTGCGAGCCCTGCGATAGCCAGCGCCGCAAAAGCCATGAGGCTCATTGGACGGCGCAAACGAATTCCTGAGTGATCTTTATGATTCAAACAACGCTTCCTCTCTCCGAATGCGGCATTGGCGAGGTCCGGTGATCGACACTCGCTCCTTCTTTTCGCCAGCCGGGTCAGGCGACGGGCAGTGCCGTGGCGGCGATGATCTGGTCGAGTACTGACTGGTCCGGAAGGGGCGGGGGGACAACCGAGGGGAACGCACGCGTGGTGTCGAACGCCTGGGTGATGAGCGAGCCCTCGAGCACCGGCGTATGGCAGCCGGCGATGGTCTTGATGCCGAGGCTCTGCACGGCGTCGACGGACTTGCCGAACTTGGCCTGGTCGACCATCGTCAGCCACGGGCTGACTGCCCCGAACGAGAACAGTGTCATCCCGAATCGCCAGAACTCAGGGTCGAGGTCGGCGACGGCCGTGTTCGGGTCGGGGAGTGGCGTGGCGAAGGAGTCGACGCACCAGTAGACGTTCGTCGAAGGGTCGAACAATCCCCGGGTCGTGGGCGAGTCGAAGACGGGCGGCCGGACGGCCTGGAGCGTGCGGTCCCCGATGCTGAACGACTCCTCGTGCATGACCCAGCGGCACCGGTCGATCGGGAAGTTGAAGCAGTTGGTGTGACGCTCGACCATGGCCCAGTTGCACACCAGCTTGGCGTTGGGGCAGGCGTCCATCACCTGCTCGAGGTTGCCGGTGTGGTCGACGTCGTCGTGCGACAGGAACACCCACCGGACATCCTCGGGCGCGACCAGCGAGAACACGTCACTGAGCCACTGTTGGCGGTTGGCCGGCGTGCCGGTGTCGACGATGATGGGCTCGGCTCCCAGGATGACCATCGAGTTGATGTAGACGAACAACGGTTGGCCGAGTGCTTCCTGGACCTGGTGGATCACGAAGGTGTCCTTCGCAATTTCCAGCGGCGGTACCGCGATCGTCGGTGCGATGGGCGCGAATGTCGTCATGTCGGGCTTCCCCTCCTGCCTGCTGCTCGCAGCGGATCTGTATCGTCGTGCCTCACAACTCCCACGTCGTCCGTGCCAGCACGGATGCCAGTGGGGAAACTTGACGAGCGCAGACCGAGATCGTGGTGGTTGGCGGCCGTACGACCGGTGCGGACCGGTCTCGGGCCTACCGATACTTTCGACCGATGGCCCGTGTCGTCGTTGACAGCCGGTCCCTATAGGCGGCTCGATACGGCATCATTCGCCGGTGGATCCGTTGCGCGTCATGCTCGTCGACGATGCGCGCCTCGTGCGTGCCGGCATTGCCCGGCTGCTGGCCGATGAGGGCGTCCACGTCGTCGCTGAGCTCTCGGACGCCACCGGTTTGCTGCCAGCGGTGCGAGCCGACCAGCCCGACGCCGTCATCATCGACGTCCGCATGCCGCCGACGAACACCACCGAAGGGCTGGAGGCCGCCATCGAGCTGAAAGGCGAGCACCCCCACCTTGGTGTCCTGGTCCTGTCCCAGCACGTCGAGACCCGCCATGCCGTCGAGCTGCTCACCGGTGGGCGGGCTGGGGTGGGCTACATGTTGAAGGAGCGCATCGCCCGCCCGGCGGAGCTCGTTGATGCCGTCCGCCGAGTCGTCGCCGGGGGGACGGCCATCGATCCCGAGGTAGTTCGCACCGTCTTCCAGACATCTCGCCGCGCCGACCCCATGGCAGGCCTGACCGCCAGGGAGCGCGACGTGCTCGCGCTCGTGGCCGCGGGGTACTCCAACGACCGGATCGCCGAGCAGCTCGTGGTGACAGCCCGTACGGTGGAGACCCACACCAGCCGCATCTTCGCCAAGCTCGGCCTCGATGCCGACCCGGCGACCCACCGTCGGGTCCTCGCCGTACTCGCCCACCTTCGCGTGAGGACGTCGCCGTCGAGCGAACGAGAGTGAGAATCGGGACGGTGCGTTATGACGGGCCGGCGAGCTCGGAGATCGCGGTCAGCGAGAGCTCCTCTTTGCGCAGGTAGCCAGCGGCCAGCCCTTCGGCCACTCGGCGGCCGTAGGCCCCGTCACGAGACGACATGAGAATCACGACCGGACCACCGCCTTTCGCCCGCAGCTGCCGCGCCACTTCGAGGCCGTCGATGCCGGGCAGCCCGATGTCGAGCAGTAGGACGTCCGGCCGCCATCTGGCCACTGCGTCCTGAACCTCCTCGCCGCACTCCACCTCGGCCACGATGTCGATGCCCTCGGCGACCAGCGCCCGCCGGGCCACAGCGCGAAACCGTCCGTCGTCATCCACTAGGACGACACGCAGTGGCATGGGCCCATCGTCGTCCTTTCCGACCGGTATTGCATCCGTGCTCGCACTGAAGCGTTCTGTTGACGAGCCAGCCTTGGCGCAGCTCACGACGGCTCACACGGTGGTCCCCGTATCGTTGACCTCGCTCCATGCGGTCTCTACCGCCGAGCGGCCAGAATGGGGGCATGCCGCTCGGAGCGCTCGGATACGGGACCACGGCGAGCGGCTGCCCCGACCCGATCCGTTCGTTGTGAGCCTCGGGACGCGTGGCGCCGGCGAACCGGTGCGCGACACGCTCAGGCGGGCGCTTGGCGACCCGGAACTCGATATCGTCTATTCCCGGGTCGGAACCGGTGGCTGGATCGACCAGCTGGGCGAGGTTGCGACGACCACTGCAATCGACGGCCGAGCGTTCACCCCCATTGCCCGCGGCGGGAAGCCAATCGCCGGCCTGATCCACGATCGCGCCCTGCTGGACGACCCCGAGCGGCTCAAGGCTGTCACCGAGGCGGCGTCGCTGGCGATCGACAACGAGCGACTCAAGGCCCAGCTCCACGCGCAGCTCGCCGAGGTCCACGCATCGCGGGCCCGAATCGTCGACGCAGGTGACCGTGAGCTTCGGCGGGTGGAGCGCAATCTCCACGACGGCGCCCAACAGCGCCTGGTCGGGCTGGCCCTGATGCTCCGCCTCGCCAGCCGCCAGGTCGCAGGCGACGCGGTCATGACCGAGCTCATCGCCGACGCTACGAGAGAGCTCGACGATGCGCTTACCGAGCTCCGTGAACTGGCCCGAGGCATCCACCCTGCGATCGTCGACGAGGCCGGCCTCGCTGGTGCGCTGGAAACCCTTGCCGAGCGGCCGGGCGTCCCGGTCGAGCTTCACCTCGAGGTTCAGCAGCGACTGCCGCAAACGGTGGAGGTCGCCGCCTACTACCTCGTCGCCGAGGCCCTCACCAACGTCAACAAGCACGCCGGCGCCCGGCAAGCGACGGTACGGGCAACGGTCGCCGACGGAGCCTTGCACTTGGCCGTGTCCGACGACGGGTCCGGCGGCGCCGGTGCAGCAACAGGGTCGGGACTCGAAGGTCTCGCCGACCGCGTCAGCGCCCTCGGGGGCGAGCTGGTGGTCGACAGTGAGCCGGGCCGGGGGACGACCGTGTCCGCCGACATCCCTCTCGCCGTGCCTGCGGACGTCGACGTCGAACGACGACGGCTGACCGCCCTGAAGTGGATCGGTTGGGAGAACTGGGAAGCGCCCGGTGAGCTGTACGAGCAGATCACCGAGGAGGACAACGCTTTGGATGCAAAAGCGGTCCTCCTCTGCGGCGGCGGGAACGGCTACCTCACGCCGCAGGAGCGGGAGTGGCTCATCGGCTATCACACCGCGGCCGGCAGTTCGGACCGCGTCATCGAGATGATCAAGACCTACGACGACGCCGACACGCTCGAAGGCCTCATGCAGCTCCCCGGCATGTCGATGATCTGCCGAGGGACGGTGTACGAGACGCTCCGGGCCTGCTCGTCCGACGGTCCTCTCACGCCCGAGGAGCTCGATCGGGTGCAGCGGGGAGCCGACGCGATGGGCGTTCCGTCCGGGACGTTCGCCGAGCTGCGCGACATCGTCATTGCCGAGCATGCCCTTCGGAGTCGCAGGTATCAGCTGATCGTCGCCCCCGTGCTGGCCGGCAACCTCGACGCCACGTCGGAGCCGTAAGTTACGAGGTTGGTCGCAGTTTGACTGGCTAACGCGCGTGGCGGGCGACGCGGGGGCTGAAGCGGCGCTCGGCGGCGGTGCCCAGCAGGGTGATGGCGACGATGAGCAGGACGAGGGCGACGATGGGCGGCGCCAGCCACCACTTCCAGGCGTCGGTGATGAACACGCCCCGAAAGGCGATGGCGTCGCGGATCATGGCGCCCCACGACGGCTGGGTGGGGTCGCCGACGCCGAAGAAGGCGAGCCCGGCCTGGAGGGCGACGGCTCGGCCGGCGGCGGGGATGAACTCGGCCACCATCAGCAGGCCGAGGTCGGGGAGGATGTGACGCCGCAGCTGGTGCAAGGTGCCGGCGCCGAAGCCGGTGGCGGCCCTGACATGGGTCCGGGAGCGCAGGGTGAGGACCTGGGAGCGCAGGATCCGGGCCGCGGTGGGCCAGAACAGCAGGGAGATGACCAGCGAGAGCCCGAGGACCGACCCGCCGGTGAGGGCGCCGATCAGGAGCAGCAGGGGCAGCTTGGGAAGGATGAGGGTGAGGTCGGTCGCCCGCATCAGGACGCTGTCGAACCAGCCCGGCGACCAGCCGGCCAGGACGCCGATGACGCCCCCGAGCAGCACCGTGCCGGCGCCGGCGAGCAGGGCGACCAGCAGCGAGGCGCGGGCGCCGAGGATCAGCTGGCTGGCGAGGTCCTGGCCCAAGACGTTGGTGCCGAGCAGGTGGTCGCCTCCGGGGGATTCGAGGGACCGTCCAGCGAGCTCGGTGGCCCGGAACGCCGCCAGCTGGCTCCCGAAGAGCAGGAGGGCGAAGTAGACGGCGAGGATCAGGCCGCCGATCCCACCGGCGACCTTGCTCCGCCGGGCCGACAGCGGTCCGGCGGCCGGCGGGCGGACGATGGTGCTGGCCGTCACCGTCGCCCCACTCTCGGGTCGAGGCGGGTGTACGTCAGCTCGGTGAGCAGGTTCGCGAGCAGCACGACGACGGCGATGACTACGAAGTAGCCCTGGAGCAGCGGGTAGTCCCGGGCGAACACGGCCCGCTCCAGGAGCGTGCCCATCCCGGGGTAGGCGAAGATCGTCTCCACGAAAACCGACCCGCCGAGGGCGAAGGCGGTCTGGATGCCCAGGGCGGTGACGAAGGGCAGCAGGGCGTTGCGGCCGGAGTGGCGGTACTTGAGGAGCCGGCGGGAGAGGCCCTTGGCCCGGGCCAGGACCATGTAGTCCTCGCCGAGGGTGGCGATGGCCGTGTTGCGGACGATGAGGAACTTGTTGGCCAGCAAGCCGAGCGTCAGTGCGGCCAGGGGAAGGACCAGGTGGAAGCCGATGTCGGCGAACCGGTCCCAGATGGAGGAGTAGGTGGCGAACGCCTCGTGGGCGCCGGCCTGGGGGAACACTGGATAGGTCACGGCGAAGAGGATCAGCAGCGCGCTGGCCATGGCGTACTCGGGGATGGCCCGCGTCACCGAGAGCACGGAGATAAGGGCCCGGTCGGCGAAGCGGCCGCGGTGCCAGGCCGCAGTGAGGCCGGCGAAGTAGCTGAGCGCGGAGGACAGGAGCAGTGCGGACCCAGTGAGGAGGAGCGTCCACGGCAGTCGGTTGCGCAGCAGGGTCGACACCGGGCTGTTCTGGGAGATCGACCAGCCGAAGTCGCCCTTGGTGAGGTCGGACAGGTACGAGCCGTACTGGGAGATCAGGGGCTTGTCGAGCCCGTAGTAGGCGGCCAGGCGGTCGCGCACCTGGTCGTCGTAGACGAACGTGCCGCTGTCGGGGTCGTCAAGCTGGCGCAGGGGATCGCCGGGGAGGAGCCGGGGGAGCAGGAAGGTGAGGGTGACGGCTGCCCACAGCGTCAACAGGTACAGGCCGACGGTGCGCGCGTAGGCGGCGCGCCGGCGCCCGCGTCCCGAGTCGGCCGGAGGCGTCGTCAGGGTCGCGGGCGGGCGCAGGACCTGCGTCATCGGGCTCGACAGTAGACGGCTACCCGACGCTGGTGCGACGTGCCTGGGTGAGGCCGGCCGGCTTTGGCCACGACGCAGGCGTACTTGCGTTCCACTCGGTCAGGGTGTCGGCCGCCATGAAGGTGATCCGCTGGCGGGCCAGCTGCTCGGAGACGTAGTGGTCGCGGACCGCCAGCATCCGGACGGCCCTTTCGGTGGCTTTCCGGTGCGCTTGGGTGGTGTCGGGGCGGGCGCCTGAAACCCACCCGAACCGCACCCGAAGGCGGGTGCGGATGATGGCCGCCTACCAATCAGGAGGTGGGAAATGGAGACGTTCCTGGTGCAGGTGTGGGTACCTGCCGACGAGCGGTCGAACAGCCCCGAGCTGCGCGGCCTCGTCCGGCATGTGGCTACCGGTGCCGTCACCCCGTTCCTCGGCGACGAGGAGGTCCTCGGCCTCCTCCACGGTTCCCCGCAGACCAAGGAGAAGAGTCGATGAGACGTACGTTGTGTTCCGTGGCGCTGGCCGTGGCCGCGCTGGCCCCGACCGTGCTGGCGGCGGCCCCGCCGGCGGCGGCGGCGCCGGCGACCCGGCCCCTGGCCGTGATCCTCTGCAAGCCGTCGGACCGGCTGACCGAGCCCCACCCGAAGTCGTACTACGAGGCCATGTTCAACGAGACTGGCAACGGCCAGGGCGGCATGTTCGACTATTGGCGGGACGTCTCCTACGGCCAGCTCAGCGTGTCGGGCACGGTCGTGAAGGGCTGGTACACCGTGCCGAAGAAGACGGCCGAGTGGAACGACTTGGCCCGGGGCGCCGACATCGACGCCTGCGCGTCGATGGCCAAGGATGACGTCGACTTCTCCAAGTTCGCCGGCGTGGTGGTGCTGACGAACGCCACCGGCTTCAACGAGGACCTGTACGGCACCGCCGGCCCGATCACCATCGCCGGCACCAGCTACAACATCGGCGGCATGGTCGCCGAGGAGGACCAGCCGATGCGGATCATCTTCCACGAGGCCGGGCACTCCCTGGGCCTTGTGCACTCCCGGGTCCACTCCCGGATGACGCCGACGTCGACCCAGTCCGACTACGGCGATCCCTGGGACGTCATGAGCTGTGACGACCAGTGCCTGCACGGTGCCGTCTCCTATCAGGGCACCGGCGGGCCGGGGCTCAACGTCGTCCAGCTGACGACCGCCGGTTGGTTCCCGGCCGACCGGGGCTTCCGGTCCTTCGACAACAGCGCGTGCCGGCAGTCGACCGTGCCCATGGCCGCCCTCAACCACCCCGAGGTCCCGGGGTACATGGAGGTGCGGGTGCCGGCGGCGATCCCCATGAACTTCCGGGGGATGCAGCTCACGACCACCGACTACTACGCAGTCGAGATGCGCTCCAAGGACGGCTGGGACTCGGCGATCCCCGCCGACACCACCGTCATCCACCTCCACGGCCAGGACAACTACTCCTACCTGGTCGACACCAATGGGGTCATCGGCACGTACTACCGGCCGCCGGGCATCGGCCAGGGCGCGGCGGGCACCGAGTACGTCGACACCGCCCGCAACGCCTACATCGCTATCAACACACTCGATGCGGCGGCCAACACGGCCACCGTCACCGTGGCCGGCTGCAAGATCAAGGTCGGCGTGACCTACGCCGGCGCCACCACCGGCGACTTCAGCGACCCCGTGACCCTCGCCGGCGACGTGCGGGTCAGCGGCACCACCGCCCCCGTCCCGTACCGGCCGGTCACCCTGACGCTCGGCACCCAGAGCTGCACGGCCCGCACCGACCTGGCTGGCCGGGCAACGTGCCAGGTGACGATCGACCAGCCCGCCGGCGCCTTGACGGCCGCCGCCGCTTTCGCCGGCGACCCCGCCTACGAGCCCGGCTCGGGCACGGCGGTGTTCACCGTGACCAAGGAGCAGACGGCCCTGAGCTACACGGGGGCGACCACGTCTGACTACCACGACGCCTTCGAGGCCTCGGCGGTGCTCACCGAGCCCGATGGGGCGGTGGCGGGCAAGGGCGTGGCCTTTGCCCTGGGCGCCGGCGACGGGTGCACGGCCACCACCGACGCCGGCGGGCGGGCCGCGTGCTCGATCACGCCCACCCAGCCGGCCGGCACCGTACCGGTGACCGCCACCTTCGCCGGCGACGCCGGCTACCTGGGGTCCACGGCCTCGAAGCCCTTCGAGATCACCCGGCAGGAGACGACGACGACCTACACCGGCCCGCTGGTGATCGCCGCCGGCCAGCCGGTCACCCTCAGCGGGCGGGTGGTCGAAGAGTCCGGACCGGACCCGGTCGTCGGCCGGGCGGTGAAGCTGGACCTCGGTGCCCAGTCGTGCACCGGCACGACCGACGCCACCGGGTCCGCCAGCTGCACCATCGCCAGCGTGGCCAATGCTCTGGGCCCCCAGCCCCTGGGAGCAAGCTTCGCCGGCGACGGGTTCTACGAGCCGTCGTCGGACCGCACCCAGCAGGCGATCGTGTTCGCCTTCCCGTCCCGGGGCGTGTTCACCGTGGGCGACCGGACCTCGGCGCCGGCGGCGACCTGGTGGAGTAGTCAGTGGTCGGCCCTGAACCCCCTGAGCGGGGGGCCGGCGCCGGCTGCGTTCAAGGGCTTCGCCGCCGCCCCGGCCAGCACGCCGCCGAGCTGCGGCGCCGGCTGGACCACGTCGACCGGCAACAGCCCGGCGCCGCCCGCCGACGTCCCGTCCTACATGGGCGTGGCGGTGACCAGCGGCGTGTCGCAGTCGGGCAGCCGGCTGGCCGGCACGGTGACCCGGATCGTCGTGGTCAAGACCGACAGCGGCTACGCGCCGAACCCCGGCCACCCCGGGACGGGGACGGTCGTGGCGACGTACTGCGGGTAGCCCGCAGGGCCATCCCGTCCGCGTGGAGCTGGCGCACTGTCGCCAGCTCCCGCGCGTCGGGCCCCTGATTGGGTGGAGATGCGCGTCAACAGAACGTGTCGGAGGACCCGTAAACATGGGTTACCCTTTTCGCGAGCTTCGTAAACACCTTTCTTCTGGACATGAAGGCACTTTCACTCTAGATTCAACGCACTTACTGGGCGCCGCCGGGGGCGAGCGCGAAGGGGTCCGAGGCGGGGGCCGGGGGATGCACACCATGGACATCACGCGCGCGCTCAAGCACCGGGTGGCGACGAGCATCCTGGCCGGTACGGGCCTGTTCCTGGCGGCCAGCGCCATGTCGCCGGGGGAGACCGGCATCGGACCGGTCCCGAACCAGGAGGTGGCCAGCGCCGGCGCCATCGTCGGGCCGCCGGCCGAGCTGCCCACGACCACCGTAGCCGTGACCGTGCCCGTGACGACGCCGGCGCCGCCGCCGGTGGTCATGCCGACGAGCCCGGACCAGTGGTTCCAGCCCGGCGGCCGCAACGGCGGCACCGAAGCGCTGGCCCGGTTCCTCGCCGCCATCGCCCTGCACGAGAACGCCCCGCTCTACGTGAGCGAACAGTGGGGACGGACGACCGGCGGTGCCAACTCCGACCACCACATCTCCCGCAGTGACAGCTGGGCTGCCGACCTGGCCGTGCGAGGCATTCAAGCCCCGACGCCGGCCACCGAGCTGGCCGCCCGCCGGGTGGCGGCCGCCCTCGGCGTGCCCGACTGGGGCGGCGGCGACCTGAACATGACCATCGACGGGTACCGGTTTCAGGTCCTGTGGAAGGTCGCCGGCCACTTCAACCACGTGCACGTGGGAGTACGGCAGCTCTAGCTGACGCTGGGCCGGCGCACCGCCGTCGTGTGGTCACTCGATGGGGACATATGCCCCCCAGTGACCAAAGGCGGCCGGGGCCAGCGCACCGGGGCGGGGCCGGTGCCGGAGGCCACGCACGTGCTGGCGTTCTCCCACACCGGGTACACGACGAACCTGCCACTCGCCGACGTCACCGGCGGGAAAGCGTGGGTCACCTGGGAGGTCGACGGGGCGCCCCTACCCGCCGACCACGGCGGCCCCGCCCGCCTCCTCGTGCCCCACCTGTACTTCTGGAAGAGCGCCAAGTGGGTCGCCGGCCTCACCCTGGGGACCACGACGAGCCGGGCTTCTGGGAGCGCAACGGCTACCACGCCGGCGACGCTCGTGGGCGGCGGCTGCGGCGTGGTGCCGCTGATGTCGATGCTGCGCCTGGCCCGCCGGCAGGGCCACGACCACCCCCTGCGGCTGGTGGTCTCCGTCCGTTCGCCGGAGGACCTCCTCTACGCCGGGGAGCTGCCGGGGCCCGATGCGACCGTCGTCTTCACCCGCCGGAACCTGCCCGGCTCGGACCGGGCGCCAGGCCGGCTGACCCTGGCCGACCTCCCGCCGCCGGCGCCCCTCGCCTACGTATGTGGGTCGAGCGGGTTCGCCGACGCCGCCACCGCACTGCACATGGAGTCGGGACTACCCGCCGGCGCCATCCGTGTCGAGCGGTTCGGGCCGACGGGCGGGGCCTGAGCCAGGCGATCGTCGCCACCACGCCGCCGGCCCGCAGGAGGTCGGCGGGGTCCTGGCCCTCCGTGCGCTGGTCTATCGCGGACTGGTGGTATCGCAAGCTGTCTGCAGCCGGATGTGGATGACGACGAACTCGGCCGGGCGCAGGGGGGCAAAGCCCACCTGGACGTTGGCGATACCGTTGTCGATGTCAGCCTGGGAGGTCGTCTCGCGGTCGCACTTCACGACGTACGCGTCGCGCGCAGTGGTGCCGGCGAAGGCCTCAGACCGGAACAGGTCGTCGAGGAAGGCGCCGATCTCGGTCCGCAGGCGGGCCCAGAGGGGCTCACTGTTGGGCTCGAACGTCGCCCACTGGGTTCCCTGGCCGATGGAGCGCTCGATGAAGACGGCCGTGCGCCGCACGTTCACGTAGCGCCACTCCGCGTCGGCGGTGTCGGTCGTTCGGGCGCCCCACACCACCGGCCCGGCGCCGGCGAAGCTGCGGAGACAGTTGACGCCAAGGGGGTTCAGCCGGGCGCTGTCGGCGTCGGCCACCTGGAGGTCGAGGGCGGCGACGCCCCGCAGCGTCGCGTCGACGCCGGCCGGCGCCGCCCACACGCCCCGCACCACGTCGTTGCGGGCGATGATGCCGGCCACGGCGCCGGCCGGGCCCCGTACCGGCCCGGGCTGGGCGATCCGGGGGAAGTAGACGGCGGCGTTCGGGCTGTGGACGAACGCCGGCGAGGTGGCGCCGGCGGCGGCCTGGGCGATCGTCGTCCATGCCGCCGGCGGGTCGAGGATGCAGAACCCGCCCCGCTCCCCGGCTAGGGCGACGGCGCCGGCCGCCACCTCGGGCGACGGGTCACCGGGGACGACGAGAAGGTTGAAGATGGCGCCGGCGGCCCGGAGGGAGTCGAGGTCGCGGGCGACCATGGCGATGGTGCCGCCCTGGCGGAAGAAGTCGTGCACGGCGGCAGCGACGGTTCCGCCGGCGCCGAAGGTCTGGTCGAAGTCGGCCGGTGAAAGCACCGCCACCGGCTGGTCGCCACCGGGGTTGGTGGTCTCGCCGACGAAGGCGGTGATGGAGGTGGAGACGGCGGAGATCACCGAACTGCAGGCTAGAGCGGTCTACGTTCGGTCGCGTGAGCAGGCGCGATCCATGGGCCGGCATCCTCTCCGGCCCGGTCGACGGGCCGGCGAAAGTGCGGGCGGCGTACCCGGAGGTCGGCGGCGTGCCCGGGCTGCGGACCCGCCACCGCGGCAGCGGGTTCACCGGCTCCCTGGCCCGCTGGGAGCGCGACGGCGTCGTGCTGCGGGGCGCCAGCGGGCTTGAGCGCATCTTTGTGGCCACGCCTGGCGGCTTCGACGTCGACGGGCGGGCGGTGACCCTCACCCGGCCGGCGCCGGCGGGCCTGGCACCGCCGGCGGCGCCGGCGGTGACCGCCTCCGGATCGCTGGCCGTGGCCGGGGCTCGGGCCCGCGTGGCGCGGGCCAGCCGCATCCTCGTCGAGGGCGTGCACGATGCCGAGCTGGTGGAGCGGGTCTGGGGCGACGATCTCCGGGTGGAGGGCGTGGTGGTCGAGCGCCTGGACGGGATCGACGACCTCGCCGGCGTGGTGGCCGCGTTCGGGCCCGGTCCCGGTGCCCGGCTGGGCGTGCTCGTCGACCACCTGGTCGAAGGCAGCAAGGAGGCCCGGTTGGCGGCGTCGGTGGCCCACCCCCACGTCCTGGTGACCGGCACGCCGTTCATCGACGTGTGGGCGGCGGTCAAGCCGGCGACGGTCGGCATTCCGGCGTGGCCTGCGGTGCCGCGAGGCGAGGACTGGAAGACCGGGATCTGCGCCCGGCTCGGCGTCGACCCGGCGACGATGTGGCCGCGGGTACTGGCGTCGGTGCGGTCCTACGCCGACTTGGAGCCCGCGTTGGTCGGCGCGGTGGAACGCCTCATCGACTTCGTCACCGAGCCGGCGACCTAGGCGCCGGCGCCGGCCTGCCATCCTGGTGCGGGCATGGACTCAGGCGCCGAGGGACCGCTGCCCGCCGAGGCGGAGGTGCTCGACCGGCTGCACCGGCACCTGGGCGCCTGGCTCGGCGCGTGGCCACCGTCGGCGCTGGTGAACGTGGTGGGCAGCGACCGGCGGACCGAGGCGGGCTGGGACGGCGCCGTGCGGCCGTTCGCAGGGGTGAGCACGCCGGCGGGGACAGTGCTATCGGTGCCGCCCGACCGGGTCGATGCCGTCCGCTCGGCAGGGGCGACCCTGGAGGAGATCCTCGACGGCGTCCCCGAGGCCCTCGGCCAGCCGGGGGCAGTGGTGGGCCGGGGCGTGTACCGGTACTGCGTGGCGCCCCCGCCGGTCGAGCCGGTGGGCGAATGGGTGGCCGCAGACGATCCGGGGGTGCCGGCGTGGCTGCGGCCGTTCGGGGGCCAGGTGCTGGTGGTACGGGAGGACGGGCAGTACGTCGCCGGCCTGGGCATCAAGCGCCACGACGTCCTCGGGCTCGAGGTGGCGGTGGCCACCGACGAGGCATGGCGGGGGCGGGGGCTGGCCCGGGCCCTGGTGGCGCGGGCCTCGGCCACCATCCTGCGGGCCGGCGGGGTGCCGATCTACCTCCACGGCCGGGGGAACGCGGCGTCGGCCCGAGTGGCGGAGGTCTCCGGCTTCCCCGACTTGGGCTGGTCCATCCTTGGTTTGCCGACTGCGACCTGAGGGAGATGAACCAAATGTGGCCCCCGGGCGGAGGCGGGCTCTATTCTGCCGCCCGTTCGACTACCTGGGGGGGTACACGACGCCGATGTTCGAGACGGAGCTTCGACGCGACAGCGCGCCTGCACGCGCTGCTGTCGAAACTCTGCCCACCGGTGGCCCCGAGGTCGCCGTCCCGCGCCGGCTCCTCGGCACGGGCGACCGGTGGTTTCCGTTCGTGGCGTTCGCCGCGGTGGCCGGCGTCGTCATCGTGGTGTCGATCCTGGCCCACGCCTGGCTGACCCTGCTCCACCCGTTCCACCGGGACCTCCAGGGCAACCGGTGGGTCGACGCCTTCGGCTGGTGGGACGGCTGGTGGTACGTCGGCATCGCCCGGCGCGGGTACTGGTTCTTCCAGCCCGACCGGCAGTCCCCGGTGGCGTTCTTCCCGGCCTACCCGCTGGCCATGCGCTATCTCGCCCAGGTGGTCGGCGGCCCGCTGGTGGCCGGCTTCCTGATCACCCTCTCTTGCGGCCTGGGCGTGGCCGTGCTGTTCCACCGGTGGTGCGTCGACAAGCTCGGAACGGCCAAGGCCCGGCTGGCCGTGGGCCTGGTCCTGCTGTACCCGTTCGCCTTCTACCTGATGGGTACGGCCTACGGCGACGCCCTCTTCATCGTGGCCGCCCTCGCCGCCTTCCTAGCCCTGGAGCGCGACCGGCCGGTGCTGGCGGGAGTGGCGGCCATGGTGGCGACGGCCAGCCGCCCCGTCGGGGCCGCGCTGGTTCTCGGCCTGTGGGTCCTTTACCTCGAGCGCAAGGGCGTCTTCGGGCCAAAGGGGAGCCGCCAGCGGCCCCGCCTCCGAGACGCCGGCCTCCTCCTCGCCCCCATGGGCATGCTGGCGTTCTGCGCCTTCCTGTGGGCCCGCTTCGGTGAGCCGTTCGCCTTCTTCGACGTGGCCGGTGCGCCCGGGTGGGATCAGCCGCCGGGCGCTCACACGTGGTTCAAGGTCCACTGGGTCAAGGCCATGTGGAACGGGCCCTGGACCGACGGGCACTTCGGCCACCTGCTCATCAACGGGCTGGCGGCCGTCGTTACCGCCGCCTTCATCCCTTTGGTGTTCCGCCGGCTCGGGTGGGGCTACGGGGCCTACGTGGTCGTGGCCGTGCTGGCCACTGCGGTGGCCACCAAGGACTTCGTCGGCATGGGCCGGTACTCCCTCGCCGCCTTCCCGTGCTTCGCGGTGGCCGCCGACGTGCTGTTCCGCCGGCCCCGGCTGGCCTGGGCGGTGCTCGGTGTGTCGGGCGTGGGCCTCCTCGTGCTCACCCAGCTCCACGCCCGCGGCACCATCGTGAGCTGAGTGCCTGTCCAGGACCGCTAGCGTCAGACCGGTCGTGAGCCCGTCAGCCGTCGAGGTGGTCGTCATCGACTGGGACGGACCGGCGCCGGCCCTGGCCGCCGGCGTCGGCGACCTCCTGGCCCGGGGCGTCGACGTGGTCCTGGTCGCCTCCCGAGCCACAGCGGAAGCGGCGGCCGGGCTCAGCCGCACCGCCGGCCCGGGCCGGCTCGTCAGCTGGCCGGGTGGCGACGGCGCCGCCGACTGGGCCCGCCACCGGCTGGTGGGCACAGGGGCGCCCGAAGAGGCGGTCGTAGAAGTCGCGACCGCCGAGGGGCTCGCCGACCTCCTGGCCGGCGCCGGCGACCTCCCTACGCCGGCCGAGGACCATTGCTGGCGGATCGTGGTCGACCGCTCCGACCCCGACCGTGAGCGCGAGGTCGAGTCGTGGTTCACCGTAGGCAACGGGCGCACCGGTACCCGGGGGTCGCTGGAGGCCGCGGGAGAGACCTCGCAGCCGGCGCTGTACGTCGCCGGTGTCTATGGCTGGGATCCCGGAGAGCCGGCGGGGCCCGAGCTCATGGGCGGCCCCGAGTGGACCCGGATCCGTGCTCGGGTCGACGCCGGCCCGTGTGAGGCCCGGCGCACGCTGGACCTGCGCCAGGGCGTGCTGTTCAACGAGATGCCGGGGTTCCGCTCGGCCCGGTACGCGTCGCTGGCCGACCGCGACGTGCTCGTCCTCCAGGGCGAGGGGCCGCCGCTGGGCGATGTCGAGCCGCCGGCGGCCACCGGCGCGGTCGGCAGCGTCGACGTGGCCGTCACCGAGGGCGGGGTCCACATCGGCATGCAGGCCCGCGACGGCGCCGGCGCCTGGTTCGCCATCGCCGCCGCCGGCGAGGGCACCCGGCTCGTGGCCGTAGACCGTGACGGCCCTGCCCACGACGCCCTGGCCCGGGCCCAGGCTCACGGTCCCGCCGGCCTCCTGGCCCGCCACCGCCGGGCGTGGCGGGACCGCTGGTTCGACGCCGACGTCGTCGTCGCCGGCGACAGCAAGGCCCAACGCGACCTGCGCTTCGCCCTCTACCACCTGATCATCGCCGGCGACCCCGAGAGCGACCGGGCGTCCATCGGGGCCCGCGCCCTCACCGGGCCGGGGTACCGCGGCCATGTGTTCTGGGACACCGAGGTCTTCGTCCTGCCCTTCTTCATCTGGACCCACCCGGAGACCGCACGGGCCCTACTGGCGTACCGCCACCGCACCCTGCCGGCGGCCATGGCCAAGGCCGCCCGCCTTGGCTACGCCGGCGCCCTCTATGCCTGGGAGTCGGCCGACACGGGCGAGGAGACCACGCCTGAGTCGATCGCACTCCCCGACGGGACCGTGCTCAAGGTCCTCACCGGCCTCCAGGAGCACCACATCGCCGCCGACGTGGCCTGGGCGGCGTGCCAGTACGCCGAGGTCACTGGCGACGACGGCTTCCTCGTCGACATGGGCGCGGAGATCGTGGTCGAGACAGCCCGGTTCTGGGCGTCGCGGACGACGGTGGACGCCGCCGGCGCCCACCACATCTGCGAGGTCATCGGCCCCGACGAGTACCACGAGGGCGTCGACGACAACGCCTACACCAACGCCATGGCCCGCTGGAACCTGCGGGCCGCAGACGACCTGTGTGACCGGTTCCCCGAGATCGCGAACCGGCTGGGCGTGACCGCCGGCGAGCGCGAGCGGTGGCAGGAGGTGGCCGAAAACCTGGTCGTCCCCTTCGACGCCGGCGCCGGGCTCCACGAGCAGTTCGCCGGCTTCTTCGACCTGGAGAACGTGCGGGCCGTCGACCTCGCCCCCCGGCCGTTCACCGGTGAGATGGTGGTGGGCGTCGACCGGCTCCGCACCGCCCAGGTGGTCAAGCAGGCCGACGCCCTCATGCTCGGCGTGCTCCTTCCCGGCGAGATCGACGCCGAGACGCAGATGGCGAACTACCGGTACTACGAGCCGCGGACGTCACACGGCAGCTCGCTGTCGCCGGCCATGCACGCCCTGGTCGCAGCCCGGGTCGGCGACCTCGACGACGCCCTCGCTTACTTCCACCTCGCCGGCGGCGTCGACCTCGACAACCGGATGGGGAACGCGGCCGACGGTGTCCACATCGCCACCATGGGCGGGCTGTGGCAGGCCGCGGTCTTCGGCTTTGGCGGCGTGCGGGCCGAGGGCCGGGCCGTGCGCATCGACCCCAGGCTGCCGGCGGCGTGGCAGGCTCTCAGCTTCCCGATCCGCTGGCGGGGCACCCGCATCGGCGTGCACGTCTCCGCCGACCGCCTGGAGCTGGACCTGCTGGCGCCGGCGGTGGTGGCGGTTGGCCCCGGCGCCCCGGTGCCCCTCGACGCCGGGCGCTTCGTCGCCCGCCGGGAATGCGACGGTTGGTCTCTGGCCGGTCCGGTGTGAGGCAAGATAGCCCGCCCCGCTGAGAGAGAATGAGAATCCAATGACGATGACCACCGCCGATTTCCTCGCCGCCCAACGGCGCGAGCTGGAGGCCCGCCGCGCCTCCTACCTTGCTGACGTTGACCGTTCCACGGCCACTGCGTTGGAGCTGACCGAGGACGGCGCCAATCAGGACATGGCCGACGAGGACGGCTTCGGCGAGGGCGACACGCTCAACGTCGAGCGCGACCGGCTGCTCCTCGTCGCCGCCGAGGCCCAGGCCAAGGTGGCCGAGATCGACGCCGCCATCACCAGGGTCGACGCCGGCACCTACGGCCTCTGCGAGGCGTGCGGGAAGCCCATCCCCGAGGCGCGACTCGAGGTCGTGCCCGAGGCCACGCTGTGCGTGAGCTGCAAGACGGGCGCCTCGCTGCGCCGGAGGTAGGGGCCGCCGACTTCACCCTCGGGGTGGAGTTTCCGCCCTGCAGGACGTCGACGCCCTCCCGGATGCCACGTTCCTCTACCGGGACGTCCGGCCGTCGGCCCGCTACGAGACGCTGGAGTTCCGGGCCGCCGACGCCTGCCTCTCCGTCGAAGACGCCGTCATGGTCGCCGACCTGTGGCGGGCGCTGGCTCGGACGGCGGCCGCCGAGGCCAGCGCCGGCGGACGTCCTGGGCCTGCTCCTGGCCTAACACGGCCTTTGGAGCCGCGGCGGGCGGGTGGCAGTATGAGCCATGCCTCGCAGGTCCCTGGGCGCCCTCGCCGCGGCCGCCGCGACCCTCGTCGGGCTGGCGCCGGCGCCGGCGGGTGCCGATCCGGCGCCCGTGCTGGTCGTCGAGGGCCGGGGCTTCGGCCACGGGGTCGGCATGCCCCAGGACGGCGCCTACGCCATGGCCGCGAAGGGATCCTCGGCCGCCGCCATCCTCAACCACTTCTACCCGGGGACGGCCATCGCCCGGCGGGCGGCGACGGTGCGGGTCGGCGTCCTCGATGCGCCCAGCGGGGTCGTGGTGGTGCTCCCGGGCGGGGGAGAGGTGCGCGACGCCGCGTCCGGGGCCCAGTCGGCCGGCTTTCCCATCACGGTGAACCCCGGCGGCAGCGTGGCGCTCGCCTTCGAAGGGGGCCGGTACAAGGCCACCCCGCTCGCCGGGGCCGCCCTCAACCGGGCGCCGGCCGCGCCCGTGGCCGCGGCGCCGGCGCCAGCGCCACCGCCACCCACGACTGTCCCGCCGACCACCACGACGACGGGCCTCCTCGACCCGCTGCTCAACGCCCTCGTCCCCGCCACGGCGCCGCCGGCGCCGGCCACGACGGCGGTCGCCCCGTCGGCCACCGTGCCTGCGGCGCAGAACTTCGCCCTCTCGGGCCGGAGCCTGTGGGCGGTGCCTCGGGGAGACGCCACGGTGGCGGTGCCGGGGTCCGGCCGCAGCTACCGGGGGCTGATCCAGGCCGCCTCCGGAGGGCGGGGCCTGCAGCTGGTCAACGAGGTCGACGTCGAGCAGTACCTGCGGGGCCTGGGGGAGATGCCGGCCAGCTGGCCGGCCGCCGCCCTTCAGGCGCAGGCGATCACGGCCCGGACCTTCGCCATTCGGGCTGCAGCCGCCGGCAAGACGCTGTGCGACTCCCAGCTGTGCCAGGTCTACATCGGCGCCGGCAACGAGCACGCCTCCACCGGCGCGGCGGCGCTGACCACCCGCGGCCAGGTCCTGACGTACATGGGAGCGCTGGCCGAGACCGTGTACTCGGCCAGCGCGGGGGGCGTTACGGGCACGGCTGAGGAGGGTTTCGGCGCCGGCAGCCCAGACCTGCCCTACCTGCGGCCGGTCGCCTACGCAGTCGACGACCCCCAGCTGTGGGCCCTCACCCTTCCCCTCCAGCAGGCCGGCGCCCGTATGGGTTACCGGGGCGAGGTGCGCGACGCCAAGGTGACTCGGACCGGGCCGTCGGGGCGTCCGCTGGAGATCACCTTCGACGGCGCCTCCGGGCCGATGGCCGTCCAGGGCCACCGCTTCTGGTCCGAGTTCCAGCTCCGCTCCACGCTGTTCTCGCTGCGCACCGAGGTGGCCGAGGCCCCGCCGGAGGGCGAGCAGCTGGGAACCATCGTCGGCTCGTTCCCTCCCGCCGCCGGCTCCTTCGTGCCGGGCAGGGGCCTGACCGCGGCGACCGCCGAGCCGCTCGGCCGGGCACCGTGGGTCGGCTTCGGCGCTCTGGTGCTGGTGGCGTGGGCCAACCTCGCCCACCGCCGCGGAGCGTCCCGCTAGCTCCCGAAGCCCGGGGGGAACGTCGGGAGGGTGTAGGTCGGCTGGCTGCCGCCGGGCGTCGTAGGGAAGGTCGGGAGGGAGAGCGAGGTCGTGGTGCGGCGGGCAGTGGTCTGGGTCGTGCTGTCGACCGGCGGCGCCGGCGCCGCACTCGTCGGCGTCGTGGTTTCGACCGGCGCCGGCGCCGCCGTGGTGGCCGTCGTCGGCTGGGTGGCGGGCGGCTGGGTGGCGGCCGTCGCGCCGCCCGTGGCGCGAGGTGCAGTGGTGGCGGTGCTCCCGCCGGCGCCGGAGCCGGTGGCCGGCGCGGTGGCGGCGGTTGCGTCCTCGGCCGCAGGCACGAGGTCGGCAAGGTTGATCGTCGAGGGCGGGCCGGCGAGGGTGGTGTTCGGGATCGTCAACGGGACCGTGTTGAGCGTGTTCTGGACCGCGATCCGGTCGCTGGTGGTGCGGGTCTGGGACGAGTCGGTGGGCACGTCGTTGCGGGCCCGGACCGACAGGAACATCCCCAGCAGCACCAGGCTGACCAGGGAGATGAGGGCGATCACCGGGGCGTTGCCGTGGCGGAGGTCGAACCGGCGGCGCCATCCGCCCGGTGCCTCACGGTCCAGGTCGGCCATGACCGCGGTCGTGCCGCCGCCGAGGCCCCCTCCTGCGGCGCCGACCTTTGCGTCGCCCGCCCAGATCGAGTCGGGAAGGCGCTCGTGAACGGTGTGGTTGGTGGCGGGCACGGCGCGGGGTGCCGAGGCGCCGCCCAGGGCGGCCAGCGGGGGAACGGCGGCGGTGGGCTCGCCTTGGTCGGCGGCGGCTTCCGGTGCAGTCTCAGGTGCGGCCGGCGGCGCCGGCGGAGCGCTGGGGGCGAAGGGCTCCACCTCCGCCGCGGGAGGGAAGATCGGGTCGGAGAACTGGGTGACGCCGGCGTCGGAGGTCCCTGGGAACCGCAGCTCCGCGTCTTCGCCCCCCACGTCGCCCCAATCGAGGGTCTCGGGCCATTCCAGGGGCTCGTCGAACGACGTCGACGGCAGATCGGAGTCTGCGAAGACGTCGAACACCCACCACGACGTCTCTTCCTCGGCCTGCGTTGTTTCGTCGGCCATCGGCCTTCCTTTCGCCGGGGCTCCGGACATCGTAGTTGCTGAGGCCTCCGGCGCCAGAGCATCGCCCCATACGATGAGCCGGATGCGACCAGAAAGCAGGCGGCGGGGCGTGGCGATCGCGGTGGCCGTGGCCGTCGTGGCGGCGGCCGCCGGCGCCGGCTGGTTCGTCCTCGCCGACCGCGAGCCGGCCCTGCCGTCCCGCGAGGTGGCTGCCTACCTGGAGGCGTGGGGCGCCTTCGACGCCGGCGCCATGGCGGCCCTGGCCGCCGCCCCGCCGGCCGAGATGGCCGGCGCCGTCACCGCCATGCGCGACGACCTCCAGGTCAGTGCGGCCCGCTTCCGGCCGGGCCCGATCGGCCGCGAGGGCGACCGGGTCACGGCCCGTTACAGCGCCGAGCTGGAGCTGGCCGGGCTCGGCACCTGGGCCTACGACGGCACCCTCGATCTGGTCCGGGTAGCCGGGCGGTGGCGGGTGGCGTGGGCGCCGGCGTCGCTGCACCCAGACCTGGCGCCGGGCCAGCGCTTCGGCCGGAGCCGAACGTGGCCGGCCCGGGCGCCGATCCTCGCCGGCGACGGATCGCCGCTGGTCGTGGCTACCGAGGTCGTCGATGTCGGCCTCCAACCCGAGCGCATACGCGACCGGGCACAGGTCATCGCCATTCTCCAGCAGCAGGTGGGCGCCGACCCGGCGGCCGTGACCGCCGCCCTGGGTGCGCCGGGTGTGCGACCGGACCATTTCGTGCCGGTGGTCCGCATCCGCCCGGACCGATTCGCCCAGGTCCGTCCCGTGCTGGAGCCGGTGCCCGGCGTCTTCTTCCAGCGCACGACGGGCCGGCTGGCGGTGTCCGACAATTTCGCCCTCCACGTCCTCGGGCGCTTCGACGAGGTCACTGCCGAGCGCCTGGACCAGCTGGGCGGGCCCTACCTCGTCGGCGACTTCGTCGGACTCTCCGGGCTGGAGGCAGCCTTCGAGCGCCGGCTGGCCGGGACGCCCTCGGGCGAGGTGCGGGTGGTCGACGTCGCCACCGAGGAGCGCGGGAGGGTGCTGTTCCAGTTCACCAGCAAGCAGCCGGAGCCTGTCCGCACGACGCTCGACCGGCGGACCCAGGAGGCGGCGGAGCAGGCGCTCGCCGGCGTGACGTCGCCGGCCGCCCTGGTGGCCGTCGATCCCGGGACCGGCGACGTGCGGGCCGTGGTGAGCCGGCCCCTTGACCAGCCGTTCAACCGGGCCCTCGCCGGGCAGTACCCGCCGGCGTCGACGTTCAAGGTGGTGACGACCGCCGCGCTACTGAGGGCGGGGACGACGCCGGCCAGCCCGGTCGCCTGCCCGGCCGAGGCCACCGTCGGCGGGCAGACGTTCCGGAACTTCGAAGGCGGCTCCCTGGGCGGGACCACCTTCCGCTCGGCGTTCGCCCAGTCGTGCAACACCGCGTTCGTGACGCTCTCATCGGGCCTGACCGACGGCGGCCTGGCCGCCGCCGCCGACAGCTTCGGGTTCGGCCGGCGCTACGACCTCGGCCTGCCCACCGAGGGAGCCGAGTTCCCGGCGCCCAGGGACCTCGCCGAGCGGGCGTCGCAGGCCATCGGGCAGGGCCGGGTGGAGGCCAGCCCCCTACACATGGCCACGGTGGCCGGCGCGGTCGCCTCCGGCGCCTGGCGCCCGCCCCGCCTGCTGAGCGACAACCTCGCCGCCCCGGCCGTCGCCCTCGACCCCCAGGTGGTGCCGCTGCTGAAGGAGCTGACCGGGGAGGTGGTGCGCACCGGAACAGGCACGGCTGCGGCCGTCGCCGGCCAGGCGGTGGCGGGTAAGACCGGCACCGCCGAGGTGGGCGGGCCCAACCCCGACCGCACCCACGCCTGGTTCATCGGCTATCGAGGGCCCCAGCTGGCCTTCTCCATCCTGGTCGAGGGTGGAGGCGTCGGCGGCCGGGTGGCGGCGCCCCTGGCCGCCCGCTTCCTGGCCGCGGCCCCCTAAACTCCGCCGGTGGAATCTGCGATGGTGCTGCCGCCCGGCGAGGGTGTCCTCCCCAGCCAGTTCCTGGCCGCCGCGGTCGACGCCGGCGTGATCTCCGCCGGCGGCTTCACGATCCCCCGGGAGAACATCCAGCCCGCCAGCCTCGACCTCCGCCTCGGCGAGGTCGCCTATCGGATCCGCTGCAGCTTCCTGCCCGGCCGTCACAGCGTCGCCGACCGGCTCAAGGACTACGTGATCGACGAGCTGGACCTCCATCGCGAGGGCGCGGTGCTGGAGACCAACCGCCCCTATCTGATCCCTCTCAAGGAGCGGCTGGACCTGCCGGCCAACCTGCGGGGCAAGGCCAACCCGAAAAGCTCGACCGGGCGCGTCGACGTCTTCACCCGGGTCATCACCGACGGCAGCGACCGGTTCGACGAGGTAGCCGAGGGCTACACCGGCAACTTGTACCTGGAAGTCGTCCCACTCTCCTTCGCCATCCGGGTACGGGAGGACCTCAGCCTCAACCAGCTGCGGCTGTCGGTCGGCCGCCCGGAGCTCTCCGACGACGAGCTCCGCCGTTTCCACGCCGACCAGCCCCTGCTGTTCCGCCACGGGGAGCCGGTGGTCGCCGGCGAGCTGGCGGTCGACGACGGGCTGTTCCTGAGCCTCGACCTCCGGGGCGACCGCTCGGGCCGGGTGGGGTACCGGGCTCGCGACAACGCCCCACTTCTCGACCTGACCCGGGTGGGCGGGCTCGATCCCGAGGCGTACTGGGAGCACGTCAAGAGCGAGGACGGCGACCGCATCGTCCTCACGCCCCAGCGGTTCTACCTGCTGATGTCCGACGAGTCGGTGACCATCCCGCCCGACCTGGCCGCCGAGATGATGGCCTACGACCCCACCAGCGGGGAGCTGCGCACCCATTACGCCGGCTTCTTCGACCCCGGCTTCGGCTTCGACGGCGGCGGCCTGTTCCGGGGCTCACGGGCTGCGCTCGAGGTGCGCGCCCACGACGTGCCGTTCATGATCGAGCACGGCCAGCGGGTCTGCAAGCTCACCTTCGAGCGCATGCTGGCCGAGCCGGCCACCCTCTACGGGCAGGGGATCGGGTCGTCCTACCAGCAGCAGGAGGAGACGCTGGGCAAGCACTTCCTGCCCCGCGGCGACGACCAGCTGGTGCTGGGCGGCCCGTAGCTCACACGCGAGCCGGTCCGCTTCCTGACCAACCCGAGTGGGCGATTCGCGGCCAAATACGGCACCGGAGCGCCCACACCCGGCGCCGCCGGCGAGAAACTCAGACCAAGCAAGGGCCAGTGCTGACCCGGCCGGAGCGGGGCCGGGCCAGGACAGGGCCCAGCTCCTCGCTGGCCACCGCGAATGCGGTGCCCCGCCGCAGGTTGGAGACGGCGAAGGCCACGCCGACCACCTTGCCCGCGCTGTTGACCAGGGCGGCGCCGGAGTCACCGGGCTCGAGGTCGGCGCCGAGGACCAGGATCTGCCGGGGCGTCGACGGGCGGTCGTAGATGTCGCCGGCGTCGATCGTCGCCCGGCGCAGGACCTGGGCCGGCGAGATCTCCACCGCCGGCCGGCCTCGCGGGTGGCCGTACACCCCATCGGTCTCGCCGACGACGGCGGAGCCCAGGCCAAGGGACGGCTGGCCCAGGCCGGGCACCGCCAGCACGGCGAGATCGCGCACGGGGTCGAAGGTGACCACGGTGGCGGGTAGCGTGCGCCCGTCGGGCCGCAGGACCTCGGCGCTGGTCGTGCCGGCGACCACGTGGGCGTTGGTCACGATGGTGTCGGGTGCCGGCGAGAACCCGCTGCCGTAGAGGCGCCGGCCGCACGCCGCGCCGCTCACCCGGACGGTCGAGGCGGTCACCGGGCTCAGGGCGGGCACCAGCTTCGCTTCCGGCATCGGGATCAGCCGGGCCAGGACGTTGTTGAGGAGGAGCAGGACGTCGTTGACCGGTGACGCGGCCGGTGTCGCCTGGTTCGGCGCGGCCGAGACCGGCCCAGCAATTGCCACCGGGGCAGCCAGTGCCAGTGCGATGACGAGGGCCCCAGCCCGGTGACGCACGCTCAGAAACACGTTTTGCCTCCTCTCCGCACGATCGGATACCAAGGTACCGAAGCCATGGCTCTAGTCGACCTCGGTCACGGCTGGCCGGACGATTACGTCGAAGCGAAGCTGGCCCGAGCCCTGCCCGGCCCGGCCGCCCGGCTGCCGGCCGGCGCCGGCATCGACACCGCCGGACCTGAGCGCCGCCGGCTCCTGGCCTGATCGTCGGCCGGAGCGACGACCCGGACCTTCACGCGCTCACGCCGTGACCGGCTGAGTACCGTCGGGCCCATGTCGCGCTTCAAGGTCGGGTACCACTTCTTCCAGCAGGGCACGACGATCGCCGAGCTGCGGCGGGTCTGGCAGGAGGCCGACCGGATGGGGGTCGACAGCATCTGGCCCTGGGACCATTTCTTCCCGATCTACGGCGACCCGGGTGCCGCCTCGTTCGAGGGCTGGTCCCTGCTGGCGGCCATGGCCGTCGACACCGAGCATGCCCAGCTCGGCATGCTCGTCACCGGCAATCCCTACCGCAACCCCGACCTGCTGGCCGACATGGCCCGCACGGTGGACCACCTCAGCGGCGGGCGGGCCGTCCTGGGCATCGGCGCCGGCTGGTTCGAGCGGGACTTCGACGAGTACGGCTACGACTTCGGCACGCCCGCCGGCCGGCTCAAGGCGCTGGAGGCGTCCCTGCAGCGGATCCGGGCCCGGATCGACCGCCTGAACCCCCCGCCCCTTGGCCCGCTGCCGATCCTGGTGGGCGGCGCCGGCGAGAAGGTCACCCTGCGCCTCGTCGCCCAGTACGCCGACATGTGGAACACCTTCGGCCCGGTCGAGGCGTTCGCGGCCAAGAACAAGGTGCTCGACGACTGGTGCGCCCGGGTCGGGCGCGACCCAACCGAGATCGAGCGCACGGTGATGGTCTTCGACGCCAGCGACGTCGACGCCTACCTCGACGCCGGCGCCCAGCACCTCATCCTCGGTGCCGGCCCGCCGTTCGACCTCGAGCCCCTCCGAGCTCTGATCGCCCAGCGATGACTGTCCACGCCACAGCATCACCTTCGATTGCGCCGACCCGCCGGCGCCGGGGACCCCCGGGGAACGAGTTTTGCGTCGGCCTGCACCCTTGCCGCGGCCAGCAAGGACCCCACCGAAGCTCCGCTGGGCAATATGCGACCCAGGGGTGCGCCCAGTCACCGAGGATCGCGAGAAACCCCGATCTGGACTAGCCGGGTGGTACGTTTCGATGCTGTCCGACCCACCTGCGCCCGCCGAAACCCCGTCCGGGGCGCCGCTCACCTGGCAGGCCGTGGCCGTGTTCCTGGCCACTGCGGCGGTGCTGTTCCTCGTCATGGGGGCCGTCGCGCCCCGGCTCCCGGAGGCGTCGGGGCTGCGGCTGACGCCGGCATTCACCGGGCCCGAGTGGCTGGCCGGCTGGGCGCAATGGGACTCGGGGTGGTATCACCGGATCGCCGCCGACGGCTACTCCTACGTCGCCGGCCAGCAGTCCACAGTGGCCTTCTTCCCGGCCTACCCGGTGGTGGTGGGGGCCCTCGGTGTCCTGGTTGACGACCCCTATCTGGCCGGCATCGCCGTCACCCTGGCGGCCGGGGTGGCGGTGGCTGCCCTGTTCGCGGCGTGGGCGCGGCCCCGGCTCTCGCCGACCGCGGCGTGGGCCGCCCTCCTGGCCTTCCTGCTGTTCCCCTACGCCTTCTTCCTCTACGGCGTGGTGTACGCCGACGCCCTGTTCGTGGCCGCCCTCCTGGGCGCCTTCGTGCTCCTCGACGATGACCACCCCGTGCTGGCCGGGCTGGCCGGAGCGGTGGCGACCGCGGCCCGCCCCGTCGGCATCGTGCTGATCGTCGGCCTGGCCGTCCGGGCCCTGGAACGCCGGGGCGCCCTGAGGCCGGCGGGCGGCCGATGGGTCGACTGGCGCCGGGCCCACCCGGCCGACGCCGGCGTGCTGCTGTCCGTCCTCGGCATCGCCGGCTGGTGCGTCTACCTATGGGCCCGCTTCGGCGACCCGTTTGCGTTCGCCAGTGCCCAGGGCGCCTGGGACCAGGGCGCGGGGCCGGCGACCTGGCTCAAGTTCCAGTTTTTCGAGGACATCACCGACCTGCGCAGCCCGCGGGCCTGGCTCCTGTACATGGCCCATCCCGTGCTCACCATCGCCGCCGCCTGCCTGCTGCCCCGGGTCTTCCGCCGCTTCGGCGCCGGCTACGGCATCTATGCCGCCCTGCTGATCGGCCTGTCCGCCCTGTCGACCAAGAACTTCTTCGGCATGGCCCGCTACCTGCTGGCCGCCTTCCCGTGCTTCGCGGCCCTCGGTGAAGTGCTGGATGAGCGCCCGGGCCTGCGCCGGCTGTACATTCCTGCCGGCGGGGTCGCCCTGGTGGCCCTTACCGCCATCTTCGGCACCGGGTACTACTTGTCATGACAGGAGACGCGCTCGTTTGACCCGGTTGTTGATCGTCAACGCCGATGACTATGGGCTCACCGAGGGCATCTCCCGCGGCATCCTCCACGCCCATCAGGAGGGGATCGTCACCAGCACCTCGGCGATCGCCCTGGGGCCGGCGTACCCCAAGGTGGCCAAGTGGCTGGCCGAGCACGAGACCCTCGGCGTCGGAGTCCACCTGGCCGCGGTGGGGGAGGACCCGCCCTTGCTCAGTGCCCGAGAGGTCCCGTCGCTCGTTTCCAAGCGGGGCCACCTGTGCGAGACCTACGGCGCCTTCCTCAAGCGGGCCCTCACCGGGCGCATCAACTCCGAGGAGCTGCGGCTGGAGTTCACCGCCCAGCTGGAGTCGGTCCAGGAGCTCGGGGTACCGATCACCCACCTCGACGCCCACCAGCACCTCCAGCTGTGGCCATCGGTGTGCTCGGTCGTGATCGACCTCGCCACCCGCTACCGCATCCCCGCGGTACGGGTGCCGCGCTTCCGGGCCCGCAACCCTGTCGCCCTGGGTGTCACCGTGCTCGGCGCCGCCCTGGCCCGGCGGGCCAAGCGGGCCGGCCTGGCCTTCCCGCTCGACGCCGTCGGCATCGAGTGCGCCGGCCACCTCGACGAGAAGCGCCTGCCCACGGTCCTTGCCCGCCTGGCCGCCCACAACCACGCGAACGCCGAGCTCACCGTGCACCCCGGCGAGGGCGAGGACCAGGACCGGGCCCGCTACCAGTGGGGCTACCGCTGGGAGGACGAGCTGGCCGCCCTGGTGGGCCCCGTCGCCCGGAGGGCGGTTGCCGACGCCGGCTTCATCCTCGCCACCTACGCGGACCTTCCCCGCGCAGCCAGGTGACGTACGGGCGTCTGGCGCCCGGTTCGCCCCGCCGGCGGGTCCTGTCTCTGTACCGGGGTGCGGCTCTACCCGTCCGGGCCCACACTACGGTCCGGTGGGCGACCTGCCCGTTCCCTGCGGTGGCCGCCCAGTTGCCGGGCGCCGGCCGCATCCTCGAGGTCGGGTGCGGGCACGGCCTCCTGTCGCTGTACCTGGCCCTCACCTCGGCCGAGCGCCAGGTCGTCGGGATCGACGTCGACGAGGACAAGCTGGCCGCAGCCCAGGCGGCGGCCGCCGGCGCCGGCCTTGACGCCACCTTTGAGGTGGTCGCCGGCGCCGAGCTGCCGGCGGGGCCCTGGGCCGGCATCGCCATCGTCGACGTGCTCTACCTCCTCTCGGCGCCCGACCAGCTGTCGTTGTTGCGGTCCTGCGCCGAGCTGGTGTCGCCCGGTGGCACGCTGGTGGTCAAGGAGATGGCGTTGGAGCCCGGGTGGAAGGCGGCGTGGAACCGCCTGCAGGAGACGGCCTCGGTGAAGCTGCTGGGCATCACCGAGGGCGAGCAGCTGACGTTCCTGGCGCCGGCGGAGATGGCGGCGGCCATGGCCGCCGGCGGGGTCACCGTGCGTGACCGGCCCATCCATCGCGGCTATCCCCATCCCCACCACCTCCTGGTGGGCACCAAGCCGGCATGAACCCGCTCGGGCGTGGCGTGGTCGTCGCCCCTGGCGCCGAGGCGCCGGCGGAGTGGGCCGGCGCCCCCCGGATCCGGGTGGAGGACGAGTCGGCCGCCGGCGCCCTGCACGAGGCGTGGTCGCAGCGCCGGCCGGTCGTGGTCGAGCTGGGCATCGACGCCGGCGAGCTAAAGAAGCCCGAGACCGAGGCCCGGCCGCCGTATGTCCTTGGCCCCGGCTTTGAGTTCGCCCGGGAGCGGCTGCACTTCCTGGTGTGGGCCAACACCTACGACGCCCGCTCGGGGGAGCCGGTGTGGTGGCACGGGGTGCGGGCCGGGCGCCTGGGCGCCACTGCCACTCGTGTGGCCGTGGGCGGCCCCGCCGACGTCGTCCTGCCCGACGGCACGCCGGCGTGGTGCGACGGTGGGCCCCGGCAGGCGCTGGCCGGCGTGGAGTACGCAGTGGTGCACCGGGACTCGATCGACGCCGGCCGCCTGACCGTGGCCACGGACCACCCGACGGCTGCGGTGCTCGCGCCCGACCAGCTGGCCGCCGTCTCCCACGCCGGCGGCCCGGCCCGCATCATCGCCCCCGCCGGCTCGGGCAAGACCCGGGTGCTGACCGAGCGGCTCCGCCACCTGCTGGCGGACCGCAACCACGAGCCCGACCTGCTCACCGCGGTGGCCTACAACGTGAAGGCGGCCGAGGAGCTGCGGGGGCGCATAGTCGGCGGAGAGCCGCCAAGCGGCTCAGTCGGCCTGAGGCCGACCGTCCGCACCCTCAACTCCCTCGGCCTGTTCATCTGCCAGATGGCGGGGTCGGTCTCGGTGGTCGAGGAGCGGGAGTGCCGCAACATCGTCCAGTCGCTGGTCAAGATCCCCCGCAAGGCCAACGCCGACCCCGTCGCCCCCTACCTGGAGGCGCTGTCGGCCATCCGCCTGGGCCTGCTCGACCCCGAGGCGGCCGAGTCCCGCTTCCCCGACGCCGCCGGCGTCTCGGTGGCCTTCGACGGCTACCGCGCCGCCCTGGCCAAGCGGGGCGCTGTCGACTTCGACGAGCAGATCTACCGGGCCGTCGAGCTGCTGCTCACCGACCCCGACATCCGGGCGCGGGCCCGGGCCGGGTGCCGCACGCTCCTCGTCGACGAGTTCCAGGACCTCACGCCGGCCCACGTGCTGCTGATCCGGCTGCTGGCCGGGCCGCCGGCGTCGGTGTTCGGGGTGGGCGACGACGACCAGGTCATCTACGGCTACGCCGGCGCCGACCCCGGGTTCCTCATCGACTTCGCCCGCTGGTTCCCCGGCGCCGCCACTTACGACCTCCGGGTCAACTACCGCTGCCCGCCGGCCATCGTCGCCGGCGCCCAGACCCTGCTGGGCTACAACCGCCGGCGCATCCCCAAGACCGTGTCGCCGGCGCCGGGCCGGGCGGATGAGGCCGGCGCCCTCGTCGTCCAGCCCGTGCCGGCGGACGACCTCACCCGGGCCGCCCGCGACCGGGTGGTGGCCTGGCTCGACCACGACGTCGAGCCCACCGACGTCGCCATCCTGGCCCGGGTCAATGCCGTGCTGCTGCCCATCCAGGTATTGCTGGCCCAGTCGGGTATCCCGTGCAACCGGGCGGTCGGCACCGAGCTGCTGGGCCGCACGGGCATCGCCGCCGCCCTCGCCTACCTACGCATCGGGGTGGCGCCGCACGACATCTCCCGGGAGGACGTGGCCGCCACCGTGCGCCGGCCGTCGCGCAAGATCGCCCGCAACGTGCTGGAGATGATGGGCCGGCGGCCCCGCACGTCGATCGCCGACCTCCGCAGCCTGGGTGACTGGCTCTCCGGCGACGACTCCGAGCGGGTCCACACCTACGCCAACGACCTGGAGCTGATCTCTGCGGCCACCGCCCGGCCAGGCGCCACGACGGCGGCGGTCTTCGACCTCATCCGCCGGCGGGTGGGCCTCGACCGGGCCATGAGCGCCCTCGACGCCTCCCGCGGCTCGGCCGACCGTTCGGCCCACGGCGACGACCTGTGGGCGCTGGAGCAGCTAGCCGCCCTCCATCCCGACCCCGGCGGGTTCGAGCCCTGGCTCCGTGCCGCGCTGACCGCCCATCCCGACGACGGGCGCCCCTGCGTGCACCTGTCGACGGTCCACAAGGTCAAGGGCCGGGAGTGGCCGAACGTGATCGTCTTCGGCGCCTCGGCCGACCTGTTCCCGCACCGGCTGTCCGACGACGTCGAGGAGGAGCGGCGGGTCTTCCACGTCGCCCTGACCCGAGCGTCAAGGACGTGCGTGGTTCTGGGCGACACGGAGGCCCCGTCGCCGTTCCTTGCCGAGCTGGAGGGCACCGCAGCGGCGCCGGCAGTGCGGGAGGCGCCGGCGCCCAAGGTGCGGATTCGAACGGAAGTACCTGTCGCAGGGGAGTCGCCCCTGTGGGACGCGCTCAAGGAGTGGCGGACCGGCATCGCCCGCCGGGACAAGGTGCCGCCCTACGTCGTCATGAGCGACGCCCACCTGAAGGGCATCGCCGACCGGAAGCCGGCGACGCTGCGGGAGCTGGCCGGCTGCGCCGGCATCGGCCCCCTCAAGCTGGAGCGCTACGGCGAGGACATCCTCGCCGTCATTGAGGGGTCAGGGTGAGAGGCGTTCGATGACCCAGCCGCCGGCGCCGTCACGCCGGTAGCGCAGGCGGTCGTGCAGCCGGTCGTCGCGGTGGTGCCAGAACTCGACGGTCTCGGGCACGATCCGGAACCCGCCCCAGAACGCCGGCCGCGGCACCTCGCCGGGGTACCGGGCCGTCGCCTCGGCCAGCCGGGCCTCCAGCTGGGCCCGGTCGACGATGACCTCGCTCTGGCGTGACGCCCAGGCGCCGAGCTGGCTACCCCGGGGCCGGCCGCGCCAGTAGGCGTCGGACTCCTCGGGATCGACGAGGACGGCGGCGCCGGCCACCCGCACCTGGCGGGCCGGCGCCCAGAAGAACAGCAGCGCCGCCCGGGGGTTGGCGATCAGGTCCTTGGCCTTGGCGCTCCCGTAATTGGTGAAGAAGGCGAAACCCCGCTCGTCCGCGCTCTTGAGCAGCACCATCCGCACCGCCGGCACGCCGTCCGCCGAGGCGGTGGCGACGGCGACCTCCGGAGGTGATCCGGCCTCGGCGTGCCAGGCGTGGAACTGCGCCACCGGATTCGGGTCGACGTCGTCCTCGGACAGCATCCTCCGATCATGGCCGGTGATAGGACACCACGATGCGCATCGGGATCAAGACCTCACCGCAGAACACGACTTGGCCGGCTACCTCCAGTAACGCGCCGGCGGCCCCGGTGAGTGTGCAGAATTGCGGCTCTGGGCCGGGAGAATGCACAACACGCCGGCTGTGGCCGGGAGCGGGCGCGACAACGGGCCCCCGAAGGGGCCCGTTGACTGCGGTTGGCTCCGAGGAACGTGGGGGGGTTACTCGAGGGTGCAACCGCAGGAGTTGATCTCCCGGGTGATGATGCCCTTTCCGGTGTCCATGTGGGTCGTGCAGGGCATGCAGGGGTCGAAGCTGCGGATGGCCCGCAGCACGTCGATGCCCTTGATCTGGTCGTCGGGGACCGACTCCAGGATGGGGGTGTCGACCACGGCCTGCTCGTAGGGGCCCAGGCCACCGAAGGGGTCGGTGGGCGAGGCGTTGAGGGTGGAGGGCGTGTTGATCTGGTAGTTCACGATCTTGCCCTTGTCGATGATCATGTGGTGGCTGAGGTAGCCGCGGCCGGCCTCCCAGTAGCCCACCGAGATGCGCTCGTCACGGGGGATCTTGAACGGGGTGTGGACCCGGGTCTCGCCCTGGCGCCAGTACTCGAAGGCCTTGAGCAGGCAGTTCATGCCGATGGTGGCGGTGAAGGCCATGGAGTAGGCCCTCGCCCGGTTGCGCTCCAGGGCGCACAGGGTGCGGGGCAGGGGCCAGAACAGCTCGGTCTCGGGCAGGGCGTGGCGGGGCAGCAGCATGCGGATGCCGTCGCCGGTGGGCTCACAGAAGGGGTTCTCGGTGTAGTCGCCCTTGAGGGCCGTGCCCCACAGCTGGCCGTAGGCGCCGGTCTCGACCACCTGGCGGTCCCAGCGCGGGGCGGTGTCCCAGGTGTAGCGCTCCTTGAAGTTCGTCCCCGTGGGCTTGGGCAGGGTGGTCTTGTTCCACGCCTGGTAGGGCGACATGGGGTTGCCCAGGGGGTCGGTCTTGTAGCGCTGGGGGCCGGTCTTGGTCCAGTCGTCGTAGAAGGAGTGCTCGATGAACTCCTCCATGCCCATGTTGATGTCGGTCAGGTTGGTGGTGACCAGCTTGCCCTCGATGATGACCGAGGGGGTGGCCCAGCGGGCGTTGCCCCAGCGGTCCATGTTGGCGTAGGTGGCGTCATAGACCTCGGAGTTGTCCCAGATGCCGGTCTGGCACAGGTTGGTGGGACGGGCGCCGACCTGCTCGTAGGCCGGGTTGGCGTCGAGGAAGAAGTCCACCAGGTCGTCCCAGATGCGGCAGATGACCTTGCACCAGTCGATGATCTTGCCCAGCTGGCCGTAGTACTCGTTGAACGTCGAGGTGGTGACGGTCGTCGACATGCCCCCGGGCACGATGGTGGAGGGGTGGGGGAACTTGCCGAACATGAGCATGCACATGATGCGCCCCACCCGGGTCCACTCCAGGGCCTCGAGGTAGATCTTGCCGGTGAGGGGGTTGAGGGCATCCATGATGTCCTTGACCGTGGTGTAGCCGTGGATGTCGCCGTGGGGGGCCAGGGTCTTCTCGGCCCGGGTCACCAGCTCGGGGTTGGTCACGCTCACCAGGGCGGTGGAGTAGTCGGGGCCGGCCAGCAGGCCCAGGTGCAGGGGGCGGTCGTAGAACATCTCGCCCACCTCGCCCAGGTTGCGGACCTCGACGCCCAGGGGCGGGGGGCACACGCCGAAGGCCTGCTCGATGCACAGGGCCGAGACGGTGGCGTGCACGCCGCCGCACACCCCACAGGCCCGCGAGGAGATGTCGATGGCGTCGCGGGGGTCACGGCCTTCGAGGATGACCTCATAGCCCCGGAAGAGCATGGCCCGGGAGTGGGCGTCGACGGCCCGGCGGTTCTCCAGGTCCAGCACCGTGTGGACGGCGAGGGCGCCGGCCACCCGGGTCATGGGGTCGATGTTCCAGTCACGCAGGCGGGGCGGGGCGGCCAGCTGGGCGCCGGGGCCCTCCTTGCGGCGGACATAGCCCTTGGGCTCGGCCACCGTGACGGAGTAGGGGTCGACGACCCCGGCCTTCAGCTGGGCCTTCCCGCCCGCGTCGAACTCGATTGGCAGGTTCTTGAAACACATGGTGGCAGGTTCTCCCTATCGGCAGGCTGTTCGGGTGGCCAGTATGCGGTTTACCAGTTGTGTCCGGATTCGAAGCGGTTCCGACCCCGACCCTCGTGGGTCTCGCCGTAGGTCTTCCCGTTCCCACCCTCGTGGCTGTGCTGGTACTTCGAGTACACCTTGTGCACGATCTTCGCCGCGCCGCGGGGGCCGATCTTTCCCCTCGCCCAGCCCGACGGAGCGTCGTTCTCCCAGCGGACCGTCATGTTCTTGTCCTGGCGGGACAGGTAGCGCATGCGGCGGATGAAGCCGCCGACGGCCCGGGAGGTGGTGGAGGAGATCAGCGACCCGGGGGCGATCTCGGTGATGGGGCTGAACTTGTCGGGGAAGCCGGGCATGGTGCAGCCGATGCAGATGCCGCCCATCTGCATGCAGCCGCCGTGGCCGTCGACGATGCCCCGCTCGGCGATGTTGCACTGGACCACCGGGCCCCAGCAGCCCAGCTCGACCAGGCACTCCTTGTCGCCGTACTCCCGGGCGAAGACGCCCTCTTCGTAGTAGCCGGCCCGGGGGCAGTGGCGGTGCACCGTCTCGCCGAACAGCCAGGCCGGGCGGCCCAGCTCGTCGAACTCGGGCAGGGGGGCCAGGCCGTTGAGGAACAGACACACCGCGGCGGCGGTCTCGATGTAGTTCTCCCCGATGGGGGAGCAGCCGGGCACGTTGACCACGGGCACGCCGAAGGCGCTGCGGTAGTCCTTGCCCAGGTAGTCCATGACGCCCATGGAGTTGGTGACGTTGCCCTTGGCCCCGGGGATGCCGCCCCAGGAGGCACACGTGCCGATGGCGATGACCGCCGCGCAGCCGGGGGAAAGGCGGTCGAGCCACTCCAGGGAGGTGATCTGGCGGCCGGTCTGGGGGTCTTCGCCCAGGCCCATCCAGTAGCCGTCACCGGCGATGGACTCGTCCATGATCGAGCCCTCCCAGGTGATGACGTAGGGGGCGTCGAGCTCGCCCCGCTCGGCCATGAAGAGGTTGTGGGTCCACTCGGGGCCGACCTCGGTCGAGACCACGGTGTGGATCAGCTCGACCCGGGGCAGGCCGGGGACGATGCCGGCGAGGAGGTGCTCCACCCGGGGGTGCACGGCGCCGGTGACCGACACGGTGCAACCGTCGCAGGAGCCACCGACCATCCAGATCAGGTAGATCTTCTCCAGCGGCCCGAGGCGGATGCGGCTGGAGTCGGGCTCGATGGCCCGGGAGCGGATGCCGATGGGGGCCATCGGGTCGAGCGGGTTGTCACGCCAG